>NZ_JALJRW010000002.1:0-281778 GCF_024519465.1 Stenotrophomonas sp. Ste86
CGATTTCCCAATTCCCGATTCCCGATTTCCCAATTCCCAATTCCCGATTCCCCAATTCCCCAATTCCCCAATTCCCTAATTCCCCAATTCCCTAATTCCCCGTTCCCCCGTTCCCCTGTCCCGGTGTCATGCCCATGCAACGTCGCGGACATACCGTGCTGACCCAGTCTTTACACCGTTGGGGATAGTCGTGCAGATGAAGCGTGCGTTGGGCCAGGCGATCAGCCTGTCGTTGCTGGTGATGGCCAGCCCGTCCGTGTTTGCCGTCGAAGCCAGCGCCGCCGGCGCCGGGGCGGTCGACCTGGACCGGGTCGAGGTGCGCCCGCAGCTGGAATCGCAGACCCGCGCGGTCGACCTCAAGCGCAGCAGCGATGCCATCGAAGACGCTGTATCGTCCGATGCCATGGGCGTCTACCCGGACAAGAACGTGGCCGAATCGCTGCAGCGCCTGCCCGGCGTCAGCGTCACCCGCGACCAGGGCGAAGGCCGTTTCGTGGTCATCCGCGGGCTGGATGCCAACCTCAACAGCGTCAGCGTCGATGGCATCGCCATCGGCACCCCGGAGGATTCCAGCCGCGCCGCGCCGCTGGACGTGATTCCCTCCGATTCGACCGAACGCCTGCGCGTGGTCAAATCACCCACCCCGGACATGCCCGGCGATGCCATCGGCGGTGCGATCCTGGTCGAGTCGGCGTCGGCCTTCGACCGCGAAGGCCGCAACCTGCGCGGCAAGATCGAAGCCAGCCACCAGCAGCTGTCCGGCAACACCAGCCCGAAGGCGGCCATCAACTACAGCGAAGTGTTCGCCGATACCTTCGGCGTGGCGCTCGGTGTGAACTACCAGAACCGCAAGTTCGAATCGGACAACACCGAAGTGGAGTACGGCACGTTCGACGGCGGCGCCGACGATGACCTGTTCGCCAACAGCCTGCAGCGCCGCAAGTACGAGATCGAGCGCAAGCGTATCGGCGCCAACCTCAACCTCGACTGGCGGCCCAACGAGGACAGCCGCTACTACCTGCGCACGCTGTACAGCCAGTTCGATGACGCCGAAACCCGCCAGCGCACCCTCTTCAACGTCGGCGACGGCGAGGTGACCGCACTGGGCAACCATCAGTACCGCATCGATGACCTGCCCGCCGATGCGATCCAGAAGCGCATGCGCTACCGCACCAAGAAGGAAAACACCTTCGCCGCCAGCCTGCGCGGAGAGAATCGCCTCAGCGGCGCGGTGCTGGATTACAAGGTCGGCTACACCCGCACCGAAGAACGCGTCAACGACGAGATGGAAGCGCGCTTCGAATACGCCGGCGATGACACCAGCGCCACCGTCGACCAGCGCAGCCGCGTACCCGGCCTTACCCTCGGCGATGCCGGCTGGATGGACAACGGCAACTACGACGTCGACCGTGTCGTGCTTTCGCCCAAGCGCGTGGACGATGAGGAGCGCAGCGCGCAGGTCAACCTCCGTTTCGACGGCGACAACGCCAGTTATAAGTTCGGCCTGCTCGGCCGGTGGCGCGACCGCAACGTGGATACCGACGAGCGCGAACTGCGGGTCGGTCCGGACATCGCGTTGTCGGACTGGACCACTGCCAGCCCGGACCATCGCGGCGGCAGTCTCGGCCAGGGCATGAGTTCGGATGCCATGCGCCGTTACTGGGCCCAGCACGGCGCCCAGTACAGTGCGCGCCCGCAGGACGCCGGCGGCAACGCGCTCACCTCGCTGGAAGAGGACTACACCGCCAGCGAAGACATCTTCGCCAGCTATGCGATGGGCACCTGGGATATCGGCGCGCTGCGCATCATCGGCGGCGTGCGCGTGGAAAATACCCAGTTCACCGCCACCGGCAACAGTGTCGACGTGGCCAGCAATGGCCGCAGCTACACGGTCACCCCGCTCAGCGTGAGCCGCAGCTACACCAACGTGCTGCCCGGCCTGCACCTGCGCTATGACGCCGGCGACGACTGGGTGCTGCGCGCGGCCGCCAACAAGACCGTGTCGCGGCCGTCTTTCGGCGACATCGCCCCGCGCGTCGGCCTGAGCCGGGGGGATGAGGAAGTGCGGATCGGCAACCCGCAGCTGGACCCGTACGAATCCAACAACCTCGATCTGTCGGTGGAGAAGTACATCGGCAGCACCGGTATCATCTCGCTGGGCCTGTTCCACAAGTCGATCGACGGCTACATCGTCAACACTGTGAGCAACAATGATCCGGCGTATCCGGGTTACGAGGTCACCCGCGTGATCAACGGCGAGAAGGCCAACGTCACCGGGGCCGAGTTCAACTGGCAGCAGCAGCTGGCGTTCCTGCCGGCCGGTTGGGACGGGCTGCTGGTCGGCGCCAGCGGCACCTGGCTGGACACCGATTTCGATCCGGGCGTGGCCGGTCGCGAGCGTGACGACTTCATGCTGCCGCGTGCGTCCAAGCATGTGTACAGCGCGCACATCGGCTACGAGAAAGATGCCTTCAGTACCCGCCTCGCCGCGGTGTACCGCAGCGAGTATCTGGACACGCTCGGGGACAGCCGCGCCTACGACATCTACGTGGCGCCCAACACCCAGCTGGATTTCAGCCTGGACTACAAGTTCACCCCGAACGTGAGCGTCTATTTCGAGGCGCAGAACCTGCTCGACAAGCCGCTGGAGCTGTATCAGGGCACGCGCTCGCGCACGTTGCAGATGGAAGAATACGGTCGCACCTATGCGCTCGGCCTGAAGGTGGCCCTGTGAGGCGCGCGCGCCCTGTCATCGGCCTGTTGAGCCTGGCCCTGTTGGCGGCCTGCCGGCACGGGGCTGCGCCGGCACCGGTTGCGCCAGCGGCCGATGCCGCCCGCGCGGTGAGCACGGTAGCCGAAGCCTTCCTGACCCCGATGACGCCGGCCGACAACATCGACTCGCCAGCCAGCTGGACCACCGCCGACGGGCATCGGTGGCTGATCGCCACCGCCAAGGCCACCGACAAGCTGGTGGTGTACGACGGCCAGACCGGTGCACACCTGCGCGACGTCGGCAGCACCGGCACCGCACCGGGCCAGTTCGTCCGCCCCAACGGCATCGCCGTGGTCGATGACCTGGTGCTGATCGTGGAGCGCGACAACCACCGCGTGCAGGTCCTGCAACTGCCCGACTTCACCCCGCTGGGCGTGTTCGCCGCCGACGACCTGCGCAAGCCCTACGGGCTGTGGGTCAACAAGCAGCGGGAGGGCTACGAGGTTTACGTGACCGACTCCTACGACGCTGGCGAGGATGCGCAAGGCAACGACGTGCTGCCGCCGCTGGCCGAACTGGACAAGCGCGTGCGCCGCTACGCGCTCACGGTGAAGGGCGGCGCGCTGGATGCCCGGCTGATATCCAGCATCGGCGACACCAGCGAGGCAGGCGCGCTGCGCGTGGTCGAATCGATCTGGGGCGACCCGGCCAACGACCGCCTGCTGATCGCCGAGGAAGACGAAACCTACGCCAGCGAGATCAAGGTCTACACGCTGGACGGCCGGTTCACCGGCACCACCTTTGGACGCGATGCCTTCAAGGCGCAGGCCGAAGGCGTGATGCTGCGTACCTGCGGCAAGGACGGCTGGTGGATCACCACCGAGCAGGGCAAGCAGCGCAGCGTGTTCCACCTGTTCGACCGGCATACCTTCAAGCACGTTGGCGCGTTCCAGGGCAACAAGGTGGCCAACACCGACGGCATCTGGCTGGACCAGCATGCCTCCACGCGTTTCCCGCACGGCGTGCTGTACGCGGTGCACGACGACCAGGGCGTGGTCGCCTTCGACTGGGCCAGCGTGGCCAGGCAGTTGTCGTTGCCGCTGGAGTGCGCGCCATGAGGCGCACGCGCATGGCCAGCGCGACCGTGCTGCTGGCGTTGCTGCTCGGCAGCGCCCCGCTGATCGCGAACAGCGCGAACACCGTCGCCGAGCCGAACACGCAGGTGCCGGCGAGCAACCGACATTACGCCGCCAGTGGCTTCCCGGACCGGATCGTGGCCTCGCCCGCACAGGACGCCGCGCGCGGTTTCGGCGTGTCGTGGCGGACCGACACGACGGTCGGCACGCCGGTGCTGGAGTGGGTGCTGGCCGGCGATTCGCCCGATGTTGGCCGCGTCACCCGCATCACCGCCAGCACCCGCGTGCTGGACACCGAGAACGGCAGCGCGCATTACCACCGCGCCGATGTCAGCGGACTGCGGCCCGACACGCTGTACCTGTGGCGCGTACAGGGGCAGGCCACGTGGAGTGCCTGGAACCAGCTGCGCACCGCCGGCAGCGCTACCCAGGCGCTGACCCTGCTGTACTTCGGCGATACCCAGAACAAGAACCTCAGCCATGTCTCGCGGGTACTGCGCGCCGGTCTCAAGGCCGCCCCGCAGGCGCGCCTGAGCCTGTTCGCCGGCGACCTGGTCAGCGGCGGCGACGGCCAGGACGACAGCGAGTGGGGTGAGTGGTTCGCCGCCGCGGGCTGGCTGCCGCAGGAAACCGCCGTCGCCCCGGCGATCGGCAACCATGAGTACGTCGAGGAGTTCGAAGACACCCCGCAGGAACGTCGCGTGCTCGGTCGCCATTGGCCGGTGACCTTCGCGCTGCCGCGCAACGGCGTGGACGCGGCCGATACCAGCACCTACTGGTTCGACTACCAGGGCGTGCGCATCGCGGTGCTGGATGGCACCTCGGCACTGGACCTGGGGACCGCGCAGGCGCAGGCCGTCTGGCTGGACAAGGTGCTGGCCGACAACCCGCACCCGTGGAGCATCGTGCTGCTGCACCAGCCGTTCTACTCGCCACGAGAAGGTCGGGAGAACGCCGAACTGCGTGACGTGCTGCTGCCGGTGGTGCGCCGCCATCAGGTCGATCTGGTGCTGCAGGGGCACGACCACACCTATGGCCGTCGTGGCGAAGGGCAGGGCGCGACCCCGCAGTTCATCGTCACCGTGGCCGGGCCGAAGCAGTACCGGTTGTCCGATGCCGCACGTGCCAGCATGGCGCCGGTCGGCGAGGACACCCAGTTGTTCCAGGTGTTGAACATCGACCCGCAGCACCTGCGCTATGAAGCGCGCACCGTCACCGGCCGGCTCTATGATGGCTTCGAGCTGACCCGCAGCACCGATGGCCGCAAGCACAAGACCGAGCTGACGCAAGGACGCATCGCCCCCCGTGACTGCACGCGCGCGCAGACCCTCAAGGGCCGCGCCGACCGTTGCTGGGAATGACCCCCGGGCCGGGCCGCCTCCACGCGCCCGGCCGCTGCTGGAGACGATGATGATCGACACGCGACGCGTAATTCCCCTGGGCGCCATCGCCGCCGCATTGCTGCTGCTCGCTGGCGGTAGTGCCGCCACCAATGCGGTGCTGCACCCGTTCCTGGCTGCCCAGCCCAGGGAAGCACCGGAGGAGGTCAACCTGGCCGTGGAGATCCCGGCCGGCAGCTTTACCAAGTACGAGATCAAGGAGGACGGACTGGTCCATGTGGATCGCTTCCAGTCCATGCCGGTGGCGTATCCGGCCAACTACGGCTCAATGCCACGCACCCTGGCCGGCGACAACGACCCGCTCGATGCGCTGGTGCTCACCCGTGAGCCGTTGCACCCCGGGGTGATCGTGCGCTTCCGCCCGATCGGCTTCCTGAAGATGGTCGATGGCGGCGAGCACGACGAAAAAGTCATCGGCGTGCCCACCGACAAACTCGATCCCACCTACGCCAACATCCGCGACCTGCAGGACCTGCCGCTGATCGAACGCCAGCGCATCGAGGCGTTTTTCCGCGTCTACAAGGACCTGCCCGAGGGACGCAATCCGGTGCAGCTCAATGGCTGGGGCACTGCGGCCGACGCCAAGGCCTTGATCGGCGCGTCGATGCAGCGTTTCGAGCTCAAGCAGCAGCGCCAGAAGGGCGATTGACCGCGACGCGCGCGTTGTATGATCCGCGCTTCGGGTTCGCGGGAACGACGCAATGGCGAAGGCGCGCTGGGTAGAGGGGCTGGGGGTCACCCTGCTGGTGCTGGAACTGCTGTTGCTGGCAGTGCCGGTCACCGTGCTGGATGGCTTCGGCCTGCTGGTGCTGGCCTACCCGAATTCGCATCCGGACCACACACCGATGCTGGTGGGGACGGTAGTGGCCACGGTCGCGCTGATCGGTTTCTGGCGGCTGACCTTCGGCTTCCTGCTCGATGGCCTCAGCCTGAAGCGCGTCCCGGCCTGGGCGCGCTGGAGCGCCGGCAGCGGCGCGTTGCTGTGCCTGCTCGCCCTGCTGGTGGCTGCCGTCTTCGACCGGCTTACCGCCTGGGCGCTGGTGGGTGTTTTCGGTCTGCCGGTGATGGTGCCGCTGGGGCATATGCTGGCCGTGTCCTGGGGTCAACCAACGCCACCGCCATTGCCGTGAGCGGCGTCAGTCGCGCGCTGCCACGGCGTTGTCCGCACGGCGTTTGAACACCGTCATTTCCTTTCCCGCCTGTTTGTCACCGTTGCGCTGGGCCACGTCGATACCCTGTTGCCAGGCCTGTGACGCGGCATGCGCATCGCCGGCGGCCAGCCACGCCTTGCCCAGCAGCTTCCAGCCGGCGGAGTAGCCGGGGTCCTGCGCCACGCAGTGGAGCAGGTGCGATGTCGCCCCTGCCGGATCGCCAGCCTCGAGCAGGCCCTTGCCCAGGCTGAAACGGAGCAGCGCGTTGTCGCGTCCGCTGTCGAGCATGCGTTGCAATGCAGCTAGGTCCATGGCGGTGTTTTCGTGTCGGGGAGGTGGGGGCAGGCCTGCTTCACGGCGTCGCCTGGCCATCGATGCGCGCATAGCGGCCGCGATGGTAGGCCAGCGCCTCACCGGGTGCGGCCTGGAAATGCTCGACGCGCCCGACGATCAGTAGATGGTCGCCCAGCGCCACCGTGCGATGCACCGCGCATAGCAGCCAGCCCACCGCATCGGGGACCCGCGGCGCTTCTCCGCTGAGATCCAGCAAGGCCATGTTGGCCAACTCACGCCTCAGCAGCGGATCGGCGAAACGACGCGCCAGCGCCTCCTGCGCAGAGGACAACACGTTGATGCCGAACCATCGCGCTGCTGCGAATACCGGCAGGTCGGCCGAACGCGCGCCGATGCTCCACGCGACCAACGGCGGATCCAGCGACAGCGAGGTAAACGAGTTGATCGTCATCGCCACCACCTGCCCCTGGATATCGCGTGCCGTGGCGATCGCCACGCCGGTCGGGTATTGCCCGAAGACGTGGCGCAGCGCGACCAGGTCGGGCCCGGTGGCGCCGGAGGGCGGTGCCGCAATGGCCTGCGCGTTGCCGACCGGGCCCGGTTTCATCAGCGGCCGCCGGCGGCCTGGAAGCGGCGCGTCACTTCGGTCCAGTCGATCAGGTTGAAGAAGGCGGCGATATAGTCTGGCCGACGGTTCTGGTAGTGCAGGTAATAGGCGTGCTCCCAGACATCCAGCCCCAGGATCGGCACGCCGCCGGACAGGTTGGCGTAAGCGCCCATCAGCGGGCTGTCCTGGTTGGGGCTGCTCTCGACCAGCAGCTTGCCGTCACTGCCGAGCGTCAGCCACGCCCAGCCGCTGCCGAAACGGGTCTGCGCCGCCTTGGTGAAGGCGTCTTTGAAGGCCTGGTAGCCGCCGAGGTCACGTTCGATGGCGGCCGCCAGCGCGCCCTGCGGCGTGCCGCCGTCGGTGCTTAGCACGGTCCAGAACAGGCTGTGGTTGGCATGCCCGCCGCCGTTGTTGCGCACGGCGTTGCGTACGCCTTCCGGCAGCGATGCGATGTCGGCAATCAGTTGCTCGATCGGTGTTGCCTTGATGCCTGCCTCGGCCAGCGCGGCGTTGAGATTGTTGACGTAGGCCTGGTGGTGGCGCGCGTGGTGGATTTCCATCGTCTGCGCATCGAAATGCGGCTCGAGGGCGTCGTAGGCGTAGGGCAGGGCGGGGAGGGTGTAGGACATCGCAGACAACTCCGTGGAAAGAGCGGTCATGATCGGACCTGAAGCATGGTTGAGGTCAAGCGCATTGATGCGTTCGATTCATGATCCGACAGCGCGTGCGGCATGCTTCAACCGACCGTGCCCGACGGCTCATGGATCGGGCAGCGGTTGAACTGTGAGCGGAACTGCCGCGATGCGGCCATCACAACGCGGCGGGCACGGTTGAGGCTACCCAGCGGGCGGTGTGCCGCCAAGGCGTGCCACGGCGCGAATGCAAGGCCGTCTTCGCGCGCCTCGGCATCGGAGCTCCACGCCGGCTGCGCGCCGACCACCAGGCGTCCGACTGCCACGAACGGACTGAGCGCTGCGGGCCATACCACCGAGGCGTCCTCGATCGGCATCTGTTCCAGATCACGGCACAGCTGCACCCGCAGCTCCCATTCGACCGGCGCATCGAGGTGTTCAAAGAAGGCGCCGATCGCCTCGCGCTGCGTATCGGCCGTCGATGCCAGTGGCTGGCCGGTCAGCGCGAGCAGTGCGGGCGAGACCGGCACCCAGGAGAACTTGGCCATGTACGGCCCATACAGGAACGGGACCTGGGTGAAGAACGTTTCGCCCAGCGGATGGTGCTGGGGTTCACCGCCCAGCGCCTTCAACGTCGCGCTTTGCCCGCCTACCGCTTCGAGCGCCGCTTCGGTGCCGCGCAGCGCCGCCGACAGCACCGGTTTGGTCCGCGGCATGCGTTCGGTGGTGGACGCCAGCAGCTTGGCCGAGCGCAGGAATCCTTGGATGCCGGGCGTGCTGAAGGCCGGTCCGTTGACCATCAGGAAGTCCTGGCTGTGCTGCTCCTCGCCCCCCTCCACCCGCGCACCGGGGACGTCCAGCAGCTTTACTGCCATCGCGCGGGGCGTGGACACGGTATCGGGCAGTTGCTCGGCGGGCGGTGAGGACAGGCGCACCAGCGCTTTGTACGTACCGGCGGCGGCGAACAGGCCCTGTGCAAGCTCGGCGGGGAGCCCATCGAGCACCTGGAAGCGGCCTGTCAGCAGGGCGTGGCCCTTGGCGTGCACCGCGCGGTGTGCATGGCCTTCATGCTCGGCCACGGTGCGGGCCATACCGGTGAACACCGTCGCCAGCTCGGCGATGGTGTCTTCCTCGTCGTCTTGGCGATGTTCAATGTCGGGCGAATAGACAACAGCAGGCGCGAACGTGGCCATGGCAACGGCATCCTTGTGGGGCAGGTCAGGGAGCCGGCGCATGACAAGACCGTGCTTACGCCTTGGCAACAGCCGGCTGGGGGGGCAGGACACCACCTTGGCGGGTGCGGCGTGCAGGGTGGGTGCAGGGCACATGGCGTCCGTGCGAAGACGTGGCGCGGTGCATTCACCACTCCAGCGTCTCGAAGAAGCGTTCGGCCGCGTCTTCCTCGCCCAGCACCGTGGCCAATGCGCCCAGCGCCGCGTCACGATGCGCCGGGCGCAGCGCGCCATCGTCGTCTTCCAGGTCGTCCCCGGCGTCGAGGTACACCGTACCGATGGCCGCGATGGCGGCGAGGAAGGTCGTCAGGTCCTGCGTCAGTACCGACGCCTGCCAGCGGCCCGCACCGTGGAACGCGAACAGGACCTGGCCGCTGTCGCGATCGAAGATGAAGGGGTCGGCATTCTGTTCGGCGATCACCAGCCAAGGGTCGGGCCAATCGGTGAGGCGCTCACCGCTGTCGCCTTGCCACCGATAGCCGGCCTGCAGGGACCACAGCCGATGCAGGGGCGGGAAACACACGTTGACGCCCGGGATGTCGATGCCGACCGGTCCCACGTTGGCATGCATGGTCTCGCCCCACGGGCCTATCTGCGCGTAGAACGCCGCCAGCGGGGCGGGCAGCGGTAGCTCGCCACGCCACAGATCTGCCGGCTGGGCATGCAGCGGGCCGAAGCGGGCGAAGGATGCGTGCAGTGTGTGCATGGCCGATGTCGTTGCAGGGAAGGAGGCGAAGACTAGCCATCGCCTCGGGGAGGCACAACCGTATCCGCGCGGCGACGACCGGCACCGTCTTTCACGCGCGCTGGCTATCATGCGCCCTGTTTCCTCTCATTGGACGGTCGTCGTGTCGCTAGCGCTGGTGTGGTTCCGCCGGGATCTTCGTCTGCAGGACAACCCAGCCTTGCAGGCCGCGCTGGATGCTGGACACGTGCCGGTGCCGGTCTACATCCATGCGCCGCATGAGGAAGGCGATTGGGCGCCCGGTGGCGCGTCCAATGCCTGGCTGCACCGTTCGCTGGCCGCGCTCGATGCAGACCTGCGTGGCCGTGGCTCGTCGCTGGTGCTGTGTCGCGGCGACAGCCAGGCCGAACTTGAGCGGTTGATCGCCGCATCCGGTGCGGTGGCGGTGTACTGGAACCGCAAGTACGAACCGGCCACCCAGCCGCGCGATGCGAGGATCAAGCGCGACCTGCGCGAGCAGGGCATCGAGGCGCAGAGCCACAACGGCAGCCTGATGCTGGAGCCATGGGATATCACCACCCTGCAGGGTGGCCCGTACAAGGTGTTCACTCCGTACTGGCGCAACGCACTCACCCGCCTGCAGCTGCCCGCGCCGGTCCGTGCGCCGGCGTCGCTGCCGGCCCATCCGCTGCAGGGCGAGGCGCTCGATACGCTCGGCTTGGCGGCAACGTTGCCGTGGGATGCCGGATTCTGGACGCACTGGCAGCCGGGCGAGGCGGGCGCGCAGGAGGCGTTGACGGTGTTCATCGACGGGGCGCTCAACGGCTATCGGCAGCAGCGTGACCTGCCTGACCGGGTGGGCACCTCGCTGCTGTCCCCGCATCTGCATTTCGGCGAGATTGCGCCGTGGCAGGTCGTGCATCAGTTGCAGCCGGCGCGCAGTGCCAGCCGCGACGCCGACATCGATGGCTACATCCGCGAACTGGGCTGGCGTGAATTCTCCTACCACCTGCTGCATCACTTCCCGCAGACCCCCGACCACAACCTCAACCCGCGCTTCGACGGCTTCCGCTGGGCCGCGCCCAATGCGGGGCAGTTGCAGGCGTGGCAGCAGGGGCGCACGGGCATTCCGATCATCGATGCAGGTATGCGCGAGCTGTGGGCCACCGGCTACATGCACAACCGGGTACGCATGCTGGTGGCCAGTTTCCTGTGCAAGCATCTGCGCCAGCACTGGCGCGAGGGCGCGCGCTGGTTCTGGGACACGCTGGTGGATGCCGACCTGGCCAACAACACCATGGGCTGGCAGTGGGTGGCCGGGACCGGTGCGGATGCGGCGCCGTACTTCCGCATCTTCAATCCGGTGACCCAATCGGAGAAGTTCGATCCGCAGGCGCGTTACATCACCCGCTGGGTGCCCGAACTGGCCGCGTTGCCGCTCAAGGCGCGCTTTGCGCCCTGGCAGCATCCGCACCTGCTGGCCGAACACGCACCGTCCTATCCGACGCTGCCGCTGGTTGATCTGGCCGCCGGGCGCGATGCGGCGCTGGCGGCGTACCGGCATACCGGCGGGGCATGAGCGGCGCCGGACAGGTCGGGTCAGAAACCTGAACGCGGGGGAGACGGCCGCACGTGTCGTCATGTCGGCATCGCGTCAGGCTGTTTATGCTCTTTCCCGCCCGCACGCCGATACACCGGTAACCAAGGAGAACATCATGATCCGACCTGCAACCCGTAACGTGGCCCTGGCCCTTATGACCGCCGCCGCTTTGTCGGCCTGCGCCACCGGCGGCTCGTACGTCCAGTCCGACCCCTACGGCAACCCGACCCAGCAGCAGAACAAGACCGGCCGCAATGCGCTGATCGGTACTGCCGTGGGCGTGGCCGCCGGTCTGCTCAGCGGCAACAGCGCTACCGAGCGCCGCCAGCACGCGATGATCGGTGCCGGTATCGGCGCGCTCAGTGGTGCGGCGATCGGCCAGTACCAGGATCGCCAGGAACGCGCGCTGCGCGAACGTACCGCCAACACCGGTATCGATGTGTCGCGTGATGGCGACAACCTGACCCTGAACCTGCCGGACGGCATCACCTTCGATTTCGGCAAATCCACGCTGAAGCCGCAGTTCTACGGCTCGCTCAACGGCGTGGCGAGCACGCTGGCCGAATACAACCAGACCATGATCGAAGTGGTCGGCCACACCGACAGCATTGGCAGCGACGCGGTCAACAATCGCCTGTCCAAGGAACGCGCCGACTCGGTCGCCGCCTACCTGACCGCCCAGGGCGTGCAGGGCGCGCGCATCGAAACCCTCGGCGCCGGCAAGGCGTATCCGATCGCCGACAACAGCACCGACGCCGGCCGCGCGCAGAACCGCCGCGTGGAGATCCGCGTGATTCCGCTGCGTCAGTAACATCTGGCGTTGTTGAGGCTCGGGCCACGTGCCGGAGCAAAAATGCCGCCTTTGTAGGCGGCATTTTTTTGTTTTTCTCCCATCGCTCCCGCAGGCACCGAACGCGCGCTACGACCTCTCAGACGCGGGGGTCGGGGGGCGGGCGCTGGGCCCCCATGCCCTTTCCGGCGACACCCCCGGCCGCGGGGCGGCCTCCTCCTTTATCCGCCTCCAAGGGCATGGGTGCCCAGCGCCCGACCCACCAACCAGAGCCAAAAAAGCCTCGCAAGCCGAGCCCCGTAGCGGCCGGTAGGCTCCTGGGCAAAATCAAGGAGGAGGCCGCAGGCCGGGGGACATTTGCGCCAGGGGCCTACCGGCCGTTACGGGGCCCTCACGCGCGCGGCACGCCAAAGCGAAGACCTCTCTCGATCCACACGGCACCCAGGCGGCGAAGCCACACGCATAACACCACGCGCCAAGCCTTCGCAGTAGGACGCTCCCTCCATCGGGAGAGGAGCGTCCTTTCTGTGCGATGCCGACGCCCTCACCAGTCGTACTGCACCTGCAGCCGCGCATACCGCGGCGTGGTGTAGTAGCGCGCCTTGCCGTAGTTGAAGTAGTCGGTCACCGTCCCGGCGGAATTGACGTCGTAGCGCGCCTCATACACCTGCACCGGCTTGATCGAATTGAACAGGTTGATCACCGACAACTGCACGCTCAGCCCCGGCAGCGCGGCCGGCGAATACACCACGTTCGGGTTGACCGACATCGTCCACGGCGTGCGTCCACTGCTGCCCACCTTGGAAAGGTCGTCCATACCGACGTTGCAGGTGTGGAACACACCGCGATAGCCGAAGTCGGTATCGAAGGTGCCGTTGCCGCCGCCCAGGCAGCTGATCGGCGTCCCGGACTGCACCAGCAGATTCGCGCCCAGCTGCCACTGCGGGGTCAACTGGTAACTGCCGTACAGTTTGAAGCTGTGGCGACGATCATTGAACAGGTAGCCATCGGCGCCGTAGGACAGTTCCTTGAAGTCGAAGTCCGAGGTCGTGCCGGTGTCGTCCTGGCCGTTGGTGCTCTTCACCAGGCCTTCGTAGTTGCCGTACAGCTTGGCCCAGGTGTAGTTCACGCTGGCATACCAGCGTTCGGTCCGCTTCTCCGCCGACAGGCTCAGCGAGCGGTAGCTGCGCTTGGCCTTGGGGCCCAGTTCGCTGCCAGGAACAGTGATGGTGTCCGGCTTGCCGTCGCCATCGACATCAATGTCCAAGGTCAGGTCGCTGCCGGGATTGAAGATCCAGCAGCCGGGCAGGCCGCCCGGAACCTCCCATTCGCTGTCCCAATGCGAGACGTCGTAGCCGGCCGCCTTGGCCGCGTTGTACAACGATCGCGAATCGCAGGTGTCATCGATCACCTGATTGATCCGGCGCAGGGTGATCTTGGCGCCCAGCGTCCAGCCATCGACCCAATCGTTGGAGGAGCGCAGTTGCCGTTGATAGCCGAGGATCGCCTCGTCCTGCGTGTAAGGCTTCAACCCGCGGGATGCGACCGCGCGCGGATCGGGCGTGCTGCCGTCGGCGCCGTTGACTACGCTGTCGGCGCTGCCGTTGCGATACGAGCCGGTGATGTTGGGCTTGCCGGTGACCGGGTCGTAGCCGTCGTAGGTGTAGTAATCCATCGTGTAGTACGACGCGGTAGCCGCGCGCAGTGCCACGTTGGCGGCGATGGGCAGCGAGTAGCGGCCGAGCGATGCGTACAGCTTACTGTCGCCGTCGCCGGTGGGATCCCACGAAAGGCCCAGCCGCGGCTGCCAGATATTGGACTGCTTGACGAACGTCGCGCCGCTGCCGTTGCGGTTGTCGAACGAATCATTGCGCAGCCCGGCGTACAGCATCAGCCGGTCGGTGACCTGCCAATGGTCTTCCAGGTACCACGACGCCTGCTTGACGCCGATGCGGCCACCGGTGCGGAAATCGATGCGCTGTGCGTAGTTGGCGTAGAGGTTCCAGTAGGCGCCGCTGGAATAGGCGGTGCCCTGCACCGAGGTCCAGTCCTCCTTGCTGTAGCCGCCGCCGAGCTGATGGTTGCCCAGCTGCCAGACCAGGTCGGCCTGGTTGTTGCTGCGCTCGTTGCTGCCCGCACGCAGGCCGAGCTGGCTGTTGACCGCGCAGCCCACCTGCTTGCCCAGTACGCGGTCGACCACGTAAGGGCAGTCGCCGTCGGCGGCGTTGATGTCGCCATCGTAGTCGCCACGCTGTCCGTCCGGGCTGATCGTGTACTCGCCGTTGGTATTGCGCATGCGCCCGTGCTGCAGGCTGGCGGTAACATCATCGCCGAGCTGGCTGGTCCACTTGAACACGTTGGTGGTGCCGCCGGAGCGGCCTTCCAGGCGCCCTCGGTAGTCGCCCTTGTCTACTGCCGCACCAGGCTGGTCGCTGGCGTACTCGGTGTCGTAATAGTCGTAACGGTAGCGGCGGCGATTGTCGAAACCGGTGTATTCCAGGTGGTTGCGGTCGTTGAGGTACCAGTCGAGTTTCAGCAGCCAGTAGGGATCGCGCGCGCGGTAGTCCTGTGCAGACGCCGCCAGCGACGTGGGCGGCACGGGGGTGTCCGGATCGCGCGCGCTGCGCGGGTTGCTCGACGAACGTCCGCCGAAGGCGGTTTTGTCCGATCGGGTCAGGCTGCCCAGCGCGAACACGAACAGCTTGTCCTCGATCAACGGGCCGCCGGCCCAGGCGCTGAACACATCGCTGGACTGGCGGTTGTTGTCGTACGAACGCAGGATGCTGCCATCGGTGCGAAGCGTATCGGGCGCATTTTCGCGCAGGGCGTCCGGTGCCGTGGTCCAGCTGACCCCGCCTTTCCAGGTGTTGGTGCCGCGCTTGACGTTGACGCTGGTGACCCCGCCAGTGGAAAACCCGTAACGCGCGCCATAGCCGCCGGTCTGCACATCCAGTTGGTCGATGGCCTGGAAGGGCACTTCGGCGAAGGACAGGCTGTCGAACAGGTTGGTGACGTTGAAGCCGTTGATGTAGTAACTGTTCTCGGCTGCCGATGCACCGCCGAACGAGGCCGGCCCGAAGAAGCTGCTGCTGGCTACCGTACCCGGGGTGAGCAGCGAGATGCTGGTGACATCGCGCGCAACCGGCAGCGTGTTGAGCTGTTCGGCGGTAAAGGTGGTGCGGGTCTCCACACTGCCGAGGTCGATCGGTGCCACGCTGCTGGCACGCACGTTCACCGCTTCCAGCGTGGCGGCCTTGGCGAAATCGGCCTGGGTGGTCTGCCCGGCGACCACGGTTACCTGGCGTTGATCGGTGGTGCCGTCGGTACGGGTGATGCGGACGTCATACTGGCCGGTCGGCAAGGCCGGCAGGCGGAACCTGCCGTCGGCGCTGATGCGGGCGTCACGGGAGGTGCCGGCCTCCAGGCTGCGGATCTGGACGCTGCCGCCGGCGGCATCGGGGACATGCCCGAGGATGTCCCCGACCGTGCTCTGGGCCAACGCGGGCAGCGGCGTCAACATCGCCATCAGCAGGAGGGACAGGGTGGTCTTGCGCGGTTGGATCCTGCACGTACGGAACGGGTGATGCATGTCTTCGCCTCCAGTGCGTCCGGCCGGGGTGGCCGGGTCGAGTGGGGCGGACGCTAGTCCTCGGGCGCGGACGAAAAAACGTGTGGCGTCGCCAGGACGTTGCGTAACGTGACGCGGCGCAGAAATAACGCCGTCCCACGCATCGAGACGTGACCGGGTTCGCTCAAAAACCTTCTGCATCATTGCGAAGGGTGAAAAACAGGATCGTGCCGTTAGCGACAATCCGCGCGTCGTCGCCGACGAAAAAACGCCGCCCGGAGGCGGCGTTGTCAGGTAGGGAGGCCGTGTTCGGCTACGCCGTCGGTCAGCCTGCGGTGACCGTCTCCAGGATCCGCTTGCCGGTGGCCTGCAGTTCGTCTTCGGCCTGCGCGTTGTGCTGTTTGGCGTACTTGGCGTTGGGGCACTGCGCCAGCATGTAGTTGGCGTCGAAGTCGAGCTTGGCGACCAGGAAATCGACGAAGGCGCGCACCTTCGGCGAGACCAGCCGGCCGCCGGCGAACACCGCGTTGAAGTCCACTTCCGGCCCGGTCCAGCCGGCCAGCACGCGCCGCACCATGCCCGATTCGACGAAGGGTTTTGCCATCACATCACCGGTCAGCAGCAGGCCTTCGCCGCATACCAGCGCGCCGTTCAACGCCGAGGGGTCATTGGCGACCAGCAGCGGATTGACCGGGAAATCGCGCAGGTCACCACCGTTTTCGCCCAGCTGCCAGAAGAACCGGTTGTTGTTGAGGTTGCGTGCCTTGCGCATCGCCAGGATGCGATGGAACTGCAGCTCGTCCGGATGCAGCGGCTCGCCATAGCGTTCGATGTAGGCCGGGCTGGCGAACACCTGCGTGCGCAGGCTGCCAAGCTTGCGCGCCACCAGGTTGGAATCGGGCAGGGTGCCCACGCGCAGGGCAAGGTCGGCTTCGCCGGCGATCAGGTCCAGCTTCTCGTTGCCCAGGTGCATGTCCAGCTGGATTTCCGGATATTGCGCATGGAATTCGCCCAGCAGCGGTGCGATCCAGGTGATGCCGATCGAATAGGGCACGGTAAAACGCAGCCAGCCACGCGGACCGGACTGCAGTTGGTTGACCGCGCCTTCGGCTTCTTCCAGCTCGCGTGCGATGCGCTGGCAATGCTCGTGGTAGACCGACCCGGCCTCGGTCAGGCCCAGCCGGCGGGTGGTCCGGTGCAGCAGGCGCGCGCCAAGCCGCGTTTCCAGTTCCTGCACCTTGCGGCTGACGGTGGTCTTGGGCAGGCCAAGTGCAGTGGCCGCGGCGATGAAACTGCCTTGCTCGACCACTTTGACGAAGATCAGCGTGTCGTTGAGATCGTGTGCCATGACGGGGTCCGAAGTCGTGGAGGGGTAGGTTGCCCGAAAGATTGTGCCGGGAACGGGATGATTATTCCCCTTAATCCGGACTAATCAAGTAGCAATTTGAGGACTAATCTGGCGCCATTCCCGAAACGAAGGACGTCAACCATGTGGTTGCGGAACATTCTTGGCCGCGTGCTCAGCGGCCGCAAGGCCCCGCTGGAACTGGCGATGACCGTAGAGAGGCGCCCCTCCGGCTTCTCCCACAAGGCTTTCCGTGAGTTCACCCCACCGGCCAACCTGCAGCGCGGCGGCAGTCTGCAGCTTGGCGCCCGCCATGGCGACCGACTGGGCCGGATTGGGATTATCCCGGCGGCGGGAGTGAAAGTCCCATGAGTGGGACGCTGGCCCCCGAGGTCCTGGTCCTGGGCGGCACCGGGAGTGTCGGCCAGGGCATCGTGGCTGCGCTGCTGGAGGCCGGCAGCCCGGTTCTGGTGGTCGGCCGCGACTCCGCTCGGCTGGCCGCCCTGCAGGAACAGTTCGCCGACGAGCCCGGGCTGGAAACCCTGCTCGGCTCGCTCGGCGACGACGGCTCGGCCCGCACCGTGGCCGAGCGCATCGGCATGCGGCGCCGCAGGCTGGCGGCCGTGGTCGATGCAATGGGCGGCCCGTACAACCGCGGCCGGGTCACCGACCGCAGCGGCGATGCCCTGTTGCAGGCGTTGCAGGCCGACGTGATGCCGCACGTCCACGCTGGCCGCCACCTGCTGCCGCTGCTGCGCGGTGGCGCACACACCCTGCGTTACGTGCTGGTCGGCGGCCCGGCCGGCTTCAAGCCGTGGGCCGGGCATGGCGAGTCGTCCATCACCATGTCCACCACGCGCATGTACGCGCAGGTGCTGCACCAGGAAGCGCAGGCGCTGGGCGTACGCGCGCAGATGCTGGAAGTGTGCAGCCCGGTGTGCACGCCCACCAACGCGGCAAACGCCTGCATCGAATGGCCCAGCGCCCTGCTGGTCGGGCGCCGCCTGGTGTCGTTGCTGGACAACTGTACGGATAACCGCGCCATCGTCCGCTGCGACGCCCGCGATGCCGAACTGCCGCGGGGCCTGCTGCACCTGGATTGGCCTCCCCCACCGCTGCGCAACGTCGCCGGTACCGCTTGACCTCTACCAAGGTTCAGGTCCCAGGCTACGCCACCCACGTCGCCCCGCGCTCAGATTTCCTATCACCCCCCTCCGTACGGATGCATGTCATGACCTCCCAGATTTCCACCCCCTCCCGTATCACCCGACGGCTGGCCATGGCCGGCGTGTCGATCCTCGCCGCGGCCGTGCTGGCCGCCTGCAGTGGCAGCCACGCCGAAGAAGCGGGCATGCCGCCGCCGCCCTCGGTCAGTGCCGCGCCGGTGCTGATCAAGCCGGTCAGTCAGTGGGATGACTTCAGCGGCCGCGTCGAAGCGGTGCAGAGCGTGGAGCTGCGTCCGCGCGTGTCCGGCTACATCGATAAGGTCAATTACGTCGAGGGCGAGGAAGTGAAGAAGGGCGATGTGCTGTTCACCATCGACGCCCGCAGCTACCAGGCCGAGTACGACCGCGCCCGCGCCGAACTTGCCCGCGCCCGCACCCAGTCCACGCTGGCCCGCAGCGAGTCCGAGCGCGCCAAGAAGTTGTCCGACCAGCAGGCCATCTCCACCGAAACCTGGGAACAGCGCCGCGCCGCGGCCGACCAGGCCGGAGCCAGCGTGCAGGCCGCGCAGGCCGCGCTGGATGCGGCGGCACTGAACCTGGAATTCACCAGGGTGCGTGCCCCGATCAACGGCCGCGCCGGTCGCGCGATGGTCACCGCCGGCAACCTGGTCACCGCCGGCGACAGCGCCAGCGTGCTGACCACGCTGGTCTCGCTGGACAAGGTGTTCGTGTACTTCGATGCCGACGAAGGCACCTTCCTGCGCTACGCGCAGATGGCCCGCAAGGGCGAGCGCCCGAGCGAGCGCGACAGCGACCTGCCGGTCAAGGTCGGCCTGTCCGGCGAAGAGGGCTACCCGCACGAAGGCAAGGTCGACTTCCTGGACAACCAGGTCACCCGCAGCACCGGCACCATCCGTGTCCGCGCGCTGCTGGACAACGCCGACCGCACCTTCACCCCGGGCCTGTTCGCCCGCGTACAGCTGCTCGGCAGCGGCCAGTTCCAGGCCATGCTGATCGACGAGAAGGCCGTGCTCACCGACCAGGACCGCAAGTACGTGTACGTGGTCGACAAGGAAGGCAAGGCGCAGCGCCAGGACATCACCCTGGGCCGCAACGCCGACGGGCTGCGCATCGTGCAGCAGGGCCTGAAGGCCGGCGACCGGGTGATCATCGACGGCGTGCAGAAGGTCTTCATGCCCGGCATGCCGGTGCAGGCCAAGGTCGTCGCCATGCAGCCCGTTGCCGCGCCGGCTGCGCCTGCGACGGCACCCGTTGCATTGAATTAAAGGCAGCCGACTGACAGTCGGCTCTACCGTCATGTAGCAGCCGACCCCACCGTCGGCTCTACCGTGTCTGCCACCGCCCCGTGCAGGGGAGCCCGCCACCGCTGTCGCCTGCGACAGCGGCCGGAGTCGTGCACGCCGGCGCTGGTGAAACCCCAGGAATCCACCCATGGACTTTTCCCGTTTCTTCATCGACAGGCCGATTTTCGCGGCGGTGTTGTCGATCGTGATCTTCGCCGCCGGCCTGATCTCCATTCCGATGCTGCCCATCGGTGAGTACCCGGACGTGGTGCCGCCGTCGGTGGTGGTGCGCACCGTGTATCCCGGCGCCAACCCCAAGGTGATCGCCGAAACCGTGGCCACCCCGCTGGAGGAGGCCATCAACGGCGTCGAGGGCATGATGTACCTCAAGTCGGTGGCCGGCTCCGATGGCGTGCTGCAGATGACCATCACCTTCCGCCCGGGCACCGACCCGGACGATGCGGCGGTGAAGGTGCAGAACCGCGTCGCCCAGGCGCAGGCCCGCCTGCCCGAGGACGTGCGTCGACAGGGTGTCACCACCCAGAAGCAGTCGCCGACCTTCCTGATGGTGGTGCACCTGACCTCGCCGAAGGGCAAGTACGACACCCTGTACCTGCGCAACTACGCACGCCTGCACGTCAAGGACGCGCTCGCGCGCATCCAGGGCGTGGGCGATGCGCAGATCTTTGGTGGTGGCGACTACGCCATGCGCGCCTGGCTGGACCCGGACAAGGTTGCCGCGCGCGGCCTGACCGCCAGCGATGTGGTTGGCGCCATGCGCGAGCAGAACGTGCAGGTCTCGGCCGGCCAGCTCGGTGCCGAGCCGATGCCCAACAGCCAGTTCCTGACCCTGATCAACGCCCAGGGCCGCCTGCGCAGCGAGAAGGAGTTCGGCGACATCGTGCTCAAGAGCGGTACCGACGGTGAAGTGGTGCGCCTGTCCGATGTGGCCCGCGTGGAACTGGGTGCCGGCGACTACACCCTGCGCTCGCAGCTGGACGGCAAGAACGCGGTCGGCATCGGCATCTTCCAGGCCCCCGGCGCCAATGCGCTGGATATCCGTGATGCGGTGATGGCCAGCATGGACGAAATGCAGAAGACCATGCCGGACGACGTCAAGTACGAAGCGGTGTATGACACCACCATCTTCGTGCGCGACTCGATCAAGGCCGTGGTTTCCACCCTGCTTGAAGCCATCGCGCTGGTCGTGCTGGTGGTGATTCTGTTCCTGCAGACCTGGCGCGCCTCGATCATTCCGTTGATCGCCGTGCCGGTGTCCATCGTGGGTACGTTCGCCGCGCTATACCTGTTGGGGTTCTCGATCAACACGCTGAGCCTGTTCGGCCTGGTGCTGGCGATCGGCATCGTGGTCGATGACGCGATCGTGGTGGTGGAAAACGTCGAGCGCAACATCGAGGAAGGTCTCACTCCGTTGGCCGCCGCCCACCAGGCGATGCGCGAAGTGTCCGGCCCGATCGTCGCCATCGCGCTGGTGCTGTGTGCGGTGTTCGTGCCGATGGCGTTCCTGTCCGGCGTCACCGGTCAGTTCTACAAGCAGTTCGCCGTCACCATCGCCATCTCCACGGTGATCTCGGCGATCAACTCGCTGACCCTGTCGCCGGCCCTGGCCGCGCGCCTGCTCAAGCCGCATGGCGCGCCGAAGGATGGCCCGAGCCGTCTGATCGACCGTCTGTTCGGCTGGGTGTTCCGTCCGTTCAACCGCTTCTTCAAGTCCAGCTCGGAGAAGTACGAGCGCGGCGTGTCGAAGATCCTCGGCCGTCGTGGTGCGGTGTTCCTGGTCTATGCGGTGCTGCTGGTGGCCACCGGTTTCATCTTCAAGGTGGTGCCGCCGGGCTTCATCCCTACCCAGGACAAGCTGTACCTGATCGCCGGCGTGAAGCTGCCGGAAGGCTCGTCGATCGCGCGTACCGATGAAATGCTGCGCAAGGTCGCCAAGATCGCCCAGGAAACCGAGGGCGTGGCCCACACGATCTCGTTCCCCGGGTTGAACGCGCTGCAGTTCACCAACACGCCCAACACCGGTGTGGCATTCATTCCGCTCAAGCCGTTCAACGAGCGCCATGGCCGCACTGCCGCGCAGATCAACGCCGAGATCAACCAGAAGATCGCCGGCCTGCAGGAAGGCTTCGCGTTTGCGATGATGCCGCCGCCGATCCTCGGGTTGGGCAACGGCAACGGCTACCAGATGTTCATCGAAGACCGTGGCAACCTGGGGTACGGCGCGCTGCAGAATGCCGTCCAGGCGATGCAGGGTGCGGTGGCGCAGACCCCGGGCATGGCCTTCCCGATCACCAGCTACCAGGCCAACGTGCCGCAGCTGGATGCGGAAGTGGACCGGGTCAAGGCCAAGGCCCAGGGCGTGCAGCTGACCGAGCTGTTCGACACTCTGCAGACCTACCTCGGCTCGTCCTACGTCAACGACTTCAACCAGTTCGGACGTACCTGGCAGGTGATCGCCCAGGCCGACGGCCAGTTCCGCAACAACGTGGAGGACATCGGCAAGCTGCGTACCCGCAATGATCGCGGTGAGATGGTGCCGATCGGCTCGATGGTGACCGTCAAGGAGACCTTCGGCCCGGACCCGGTGCTGCGCTTCAACGGTTACCCGGCGGCCGATCTGGCCGGCGAAGCCGACCCGCGCATGCTCTCCTCGGCCGAAGCGATGAACAACCTGACCGCCATTGCCGCCAAGGTGCTGCCGGTGGGCATGACCACCGAATGGACCGACCTGAGCTACCAGCAGGCCACCCAAGGCAAGGCTGCCTTCATCGTGTTCCCGGTGGCGATCCTGCTGGCGTTCCTGGTGCTGGCCGCGCTGTATGAAAGCTGGTCCCTGCCGCTGGCAGTGATCCTGATCGTACCGATGACTCTGCTGTCGGCGTTGTTCGGCGTGTGGTTGACCGGTGGCGACAACAACGTGTTCGTGCAGGTCGGCCTGGTGGTGCTGATGGGCCTGGCGTGCAAGAACGCGATCCTGATCGTCGAGTTCGCCCGCGAGCTGGAAATGGGCGGCAAGGGGATCGTGGAAGCCGCGCTGGAAGCCTGCCGCCTGCGTCTGCGTCCGATCGTGATGACCTCCATCGCCTTCATCGCCGGCACCGTGCCGCTGGTGCTGTCCCATGGCGCCGGTGCGGAAGTCCGCTCGGTGACCGGCATCACCGTGTTCGCCGGCATGCTGGGCGTGACCCTGTTCGGCCTGTTCCTGACCCCTGTGTTCTACGTGGCCCTGCGCAAGTTCGTCAGCCGTAATGGCGGCGGGCAGCTGGTCACCCACGGCGAACCGACCATCCACCATTGATTCCGTCCCCCGCGAGGTTTTTCACATGAATACCGCTACCCAAAAGATCGCCCTGGTCACCGGTGCCACCCGCGGCATCGGCCTGGAAACCGTCCGCCAGCTGGCCCAGGCCGGCGTGCATACGCTGCTGGCCGGGCGCAAGCGCGACGTCGCCGTGGCCGAGGCGCTGAAGCTGCAGGCCGAAGGCCTGCCGGTGGAAGCGATCCAGCTCGACGTCGGCGATGCCGCCAGCATTGCCGCCGCCGTGCAGACCGTCACCGAACGCCACGGGCGCCTGGACATCCTGGTCAACAACGCCGGCATCCTGCTCGACGACCCCAAGCTGGCGCCGTCGGCACAGACCCTGGATACCTGGCGCGCCACCTTCGACACCAACGTGTTCGCGGTGATTGCCGTCACCCAGGCGTTGCTGCCGCTGCTCAACGCCTCGCCGGCCGGCCGCATCGTCAACGTGTCCAGCATCCTCGGCTCGCTGACCCTGCACAGCCAGCCGGGCTCGTCGATCTACGGCTTCGCCGTGCCGGCCTACAACGCCTCCAAGAGCGCGGTGAATGCCTGGACGGTGCAGCTGGCCTATGAGCTGCGCGAGAGCACCACCAAGGTCAACACCGTGCATCCGGGCTATGTCAAAACCGACATGAACGGTGGGGAGGGCGAGATCGACGTCAGCGAAGGCGCACGCTCGAGCGTGGGCATGGCGCTGATCGGCGCCGACGGCCCGAACGGCAGCTTCACCTACCTCGGCGAGGTGCTGCCATGGTGATCCGCCTGTTGACCGTGGCCGTGACCAGCGCGCTGCTGGCCGGCTGCGTCAGCGTCGGCCCCAACTACCAGGCGCCACCGGCACAGCCGGTGACCCTGCAGGGCGCCGCCGCGCCGGTGTTCACCAACGCCTCGCCGGTCGCCAGCTGGTGGGCGCAGTTCGACGACCCGGTACTGGAACAGCTGGTGCATGACGCACTCGGCGACAACCTGGACCTGCGCATTTCGATGGCCCGCGTGCGTGAAGCGCGCGCGGTGTTCGTCGAGCAGCGCCTGGACCAGCTGCCGCACGTCACCGCCGACGGCAGCTACGACCGCCGCAAGCAGCCCGACGCCACCGTCGGCGGCGAGCGGGTATTCAGCGAAACCTACCAGCTCGGCTTCGACGCTGGCTGGGAACTGGACCTGTTCGGTCGCCAGCGCCGCGCGTCCGAAGCGGCGCGTGCCGACCTGGGTGCCGAGCAGGACAACCTTGCCGATGCCCAGGTCACCGTGGCCGCCGAAGTGGCACGCAACTACTTCGAACTGCGGGGTACCCAGAAGCGCATCGCGGTCGCCAAGCGCACCCTGGTCAACCTCCGTGATACCCAGCGGCTGACCGAAGCGCGCTGGGAACTCGGTGCAGGCAGCGAGCTGGACGTGCAAAGCAGCCGCGCGCGATTGAAGGCCATCGAAGCGGACATCCCGCTGCTGGAAGTGTCCGAAGTGCAGTCGCGGCATCGCCTTGCCGTGCTGCTGGGGCAGCGTCCGGATGCATTGGACGCACTGCTGCAGCCGCGTGAAGTGCCGGCCTATGCCAAGCAGCTGCCGCTCGGTGACACCACCGATCTGCTGCGCCAGCGCGCCGACGTGCGCAGTGCCGAGCGTCGCCTGGCGGCGGCTACCGCACGCGTTGGCGTGGCCACGGCCGACCTGTTCCCGCGGATCAGCCTCACCGGCTTCGTCGGTTTCCTGTCCGGCGATGCCAGTGGGTTGGTCAACGGCAGCAACAAGGCCTGGTCGATGACCCCGTCGATCAGCTGGGCCGCGTTCGACTTCGGCACCGTCAAGGCACGCCTGCGGGCGAGCAAGGCGCAGGCCGACGGCGTTGCCGCCGAGTACGAAAAGGCGGTGTTGCTGGCGCTGGAAGACACCGAGAATGCGTTGACCCGCTATGCCAAGCAACAGGCGCGGTTGGGCATCGTCGCCGAGCAGGCCCAGGCCGCCCGGCGTGCCGAGCAGCTGGCGCAGATCCGCTACCGCGAGGGCTCGGAAGACTTCCTGACCCTGTTGGACGCCCAGCGCACGCAGCTGGCGGCCGACGACGCGCTGGCCGCGGCCGAGTCCACGGTCAATGTCAGTGTGGTGGGGGTGTACAAGGCCCTGGGCGGCTGGGGCCAGCAGCAGGAGGCCGCACCGCCGGCCGTGGCTGGCACGCTGCGTTGAGCCGATGCGGGAGGGCGGCCAGACCGCCCTCCCGTGTGATCTGCGTCAGAATTTGCCGCCATGCATGATCAGTGAAGCGGCCGTTGGCGTCTTTGCCACTGACGTCCGCACCAACCCGGGTGATACAAAACTCCCCTTTTCCAGGGGAACACCTCATGATCGACCGTGACCAGTGGCGGACAGCCTCGACCGCCACTCGGAGCGCTCAGGCGGCCCTGTCGCCCAGCGCGCTGGTGTTGCTGATTCTGGCGGCGCTGGTGGTGGCCCTGGGTTTTGCCCGGCTTCCGGACACCTTGCTGGACATCGGCGTGGTCGTGGTCGGGCTGTTCATCGCCGTCGGCGCACGCATCTGCCAGGCCCGCGACCAGCATCTGGCCTTGTGTCGAATGCTGGGTGAGGATCACCCACAACGCCGGCATTGAGTTCGCCTGTCAGCGTCCGGGGGGCGATGCGGCGTGACGCAACAGTCACGCAGGCTGCGCGACGCTTCCTGTCCCCTTACCCGACGACGAGAACTGCCGATGCGCCCGACATCGCTCGCCGCTGCGTGCCTGCTGGCACTGGCCGCCGCTGCCACCGTAAGCGCCGCCGATCCGCTGGTCGGCCCCGGTGAGCAGATCGCCAGGCAGTTGCCCAAACCGTATGCCACCCGGTCTGCCCAGCTCAATTCCAAGGTGATCGGCTGGCCACAAGGTCGCACTCCGAAAGCGCCCGCTGGATTCCAGGTCAGCGCCTACGCGCGCGACTTCGACAACCCGCGCTGGATGGTGCTGCTCGACAATGGTGATGTGCTGGTCTCCGAGGCGAAGACCGGCAAGAAAAGCGCCAATCGCATCACCCTGCTGCGCGACGCCGATGGCGACGGCGTGCCGGAGCTGCGCAGCACCTTCCTGGCCGGTCTCAACCAGCCATTCGGCATGCTTCAGCGCGGTAACCAGCTGTACGTGGCCAACACCGATGGCGTGTCGGTCTACCCGTACGAAAACGGGCAGACGAAGATCACCGCCAAGGGCCGCAAGATCCTGTCGCTGCCTGCCGGTGGCTACAACAATCACTGGACGCGCAATATCGTCGCCAGCCCGGACGGCCAGTACCTGTATGTGACCGTCGGGTCGGCCAGCAACAACGGCGAGTACGGTCTCGAGAACGAGAAGCGCCGCGCCAACATCCTGCGCATCCGCCCCGACGGCAGCGGCGAAACCGTCTTCGCCGCCGGCCTGCGCAATCCCAACGGCATCGCCTTCAAGAATGGCCGCATGTGGACGGCGGTCAACGAGCGCGACGAGCTCGGCGACAACCTGGTACCGGACTACATCACCGAGGTGCACCAGGACGGTTTCTACGGTTGGCCCTACGCGTATTACGGCGCCAACGAAGATCCGCGCCTGGCCGGCAAGGCGCCGGAACTGGTCGAGAAAACCCGCGTCCCGGATTTTGCGGTGGGCCCGCACGTGGCGGCGATGGACATTACTTTCTATGACGGCACGGCGTTCCCGGCCCGGTACCAGGGGGGTGCGCTGGTGGGCCTGCACGGCTCGTGGAATCGTGCCGTGCTATCGGGCTACAAGGTGCTGTTTGTTCCCTTCAAGGGCGACAAACCCAGTGGCCAGGCCGAGGATTTCCTCAGCGGCTTCTTGGTCGACGGCAGCACGTCGGAGGTCTATGGCCGCCCGGTGGCCAGCCTGGTGCTCAAGGACGGCAGCGTGCTGGTCAGCGACGATGCCGGCAACACGGTCTGGCGAGTCAGCCACGCGCCCAAGGCCACCGCCGCGCGCTGAGGCGGTGGCCCGTCGCGCCCGGGCTCAGTGTCTGGATGCGGCGGGGAACACCAGTTCGGCCTGCACCGGGTAGTGGTCCGACGGCAGCACGCCGCCGGGCTTTTCATCCAGCGTGCTGAAGCGATCCACGGTGACGCCGCGCACCAGGATCCAGTCCAGTTCCACGGTCGGCTTGCCGGTGAAATCATGGAAGGTCAGGCGCGGGCCATCGACCTTGCCGGCAAGCCTGCGCGCATCACCGAGCGCGGCGGTGAACGTCTGGTAGGTGGTGCTGCCCGGCTCGCTGTTGAAATCGCCGGTGACCACCACCGGGATGTCCTTGGGCAGCGCGGCCAGCCGTTCAATGATCAGCTTGGCACCCAGCACGCGGCGCGGCTCATCTTCCTCGCGGTAGGGCAGGTGGGTATTGAGCAGGTAGAAGCGCTGGCCATCGGTCTGGCGCTGGAACAGCCCCCAGGTGACCATGCGCGGCATCAGGTTGCCCCAGGTGATGCTGGCGACCACATCGGGCGTGTCGGAGAGCCAGAAATTGCCGGATTCCAGCAGCTTGAGCTGCGCGGTGTCGTAGAACACGCCCATGTGCTCATCGGCATGGCCGCCGCGGCGGCCTTCGCCGAACCAGCGGTAGCCGGGCAGGTGCTGCACCAGGTAATCGGCCTGTTTTTCCACCAGCTCCTGGGTGCCAAACACGGCCGGGTGCTGCTCGCGCAGCAGCGTCACCATCGCATCGCGACGGTCTTCCCAGCGCCGGCCGGCCTCGGTATCCACCGGCGTGCGTACGTTGAAGGACATCACCCGCAGCGCGTCGGCCGCATGCGCCGAAGCGGTGGCGAGCGACATCGCCATCAATACCAACAAAGCGGGGCGGTGGAAACGTGCGTGCATGGGGCCTCCTGGACGGCCTGACAGGTAAGGCCCCAGCTTGCCATGCTTTCCTCGACACCGACTGTGCCGCAACGGGTGACACCTGCTGCAACGCAGCGCGAACACCGTGGCGGATGCGGTGATTGTGACGCACCTGCTTGAGCGCGGCCGCCAATCCGGGTTGAATCGGAACCGCACTGCACCTCGCGGAGTTTCAGGTGAATCCCCAGTCCCTTCCACCGCCGTCTTCCGGCCACCCTGACGTGACGCTGCGTTGGCTCCGGCGCGGCGACGCGCAGGCGTGGTACGACTATCTGCGCTTACCCGAGGTGATCGGCCAGACCAGCTGGGCGTTGTCATCGGTCGACGACCTGACGGCAATCTTCGCCGCACTGGAGCCGGAGGCTGCGGCGCCTCAGCTGCGCCTGGCCATTGTCGATCGCGGCGATGCGCTTGTTGGAACCCTCGGCTTCCACAGCATCAATCCCCAGCACGGCAGCGCCGAAATCGCCTACGAGCTTTCACCGGCGGCCTGGCACCGGGGCATCGCCACGGCCGTGTGTCGGCAGGTCGTGCCGTGGGCGTTTGCCCATTTCGGCTGGCAACGCATCCAGGCCGTGGTGCTGGATACCAATCATGCCTCGGCGCGCGTGCTGCACCGGTGCGCGTTTCAGCATGAAGGACGATTGCGCGGCTTCCGTCGGGTCGGCGGTACCTCGCGCGACTTCGATATGTATGCGCGTCTGCGTGGCGACCCGGCCAGCTAGTTTCAACTGGTCAGCAACACCCAGCCGATCAGGCTGTTGATCGCGATGCCCCAAAGCAGCACCCACAGCGTGGACAACACGGTATTGAGCCAGGAGCGTTCCAAGGCCACCTTGAGCCAGCCAGCCTGCACCACCGCGTACCAGAGCAGGGACAGCAGGGACACGGCCACGCCGATGTGGGTCGAAAGCTGGCCCGGCAGCCGGACGAACACCATGCTGGTAGACAGCGCGACCGCGAACGGCGCGGTCAGGTAACACTGCACGAAGAATGGGCGGCGCAGCGTCTCGCGGGTCATCGGCAGCTTGCTGCGTCGGAGCATGTGCACGGTAGCGATCAGCGGCCACACCGCGAAGGTGATCGAGCGGTACAGCAACAGACTTTCCTCGTTGCCGAACACCGTGCGCGACAACTGCCCGGTGCCGACGATCTGCTGGTGCATCAGCAACTCCACCCCGTGCGCCACCAGCACCGCCAGCATGAGGAACATCGGCGGACTGATCGCATCGTCGAACTGCTTGTCCAGTTTCTGGGTCAGCTCGGTAGTGACGTACTGCGCCATCCGCCGTGGATGCACGATCACCCGGTACAGCGTGCGCGGGAAAAACAGGAACCAGGTGCAGAGCTCGTAGAGAAACTCTTCCAGCGATCGAAGCAGTTTGAGGAAGTCCATCCAAGGTCCCTGCGATGAAGGCGCCGACAGCGCCGGGCGGGCTCGGCACTGCGGTCAGCGGAGGGCGACGGTCAGCGTATGCGGTGCCTTCTCGCCACGGCGCGCCTGCGCCCGCATCTGGTAGACCTGCACCACGTAGGTGCCCGAGGCGGGCAGGGTGCCGGACCAGCGCCGCTCCTCATCGTTGCTGCCCAGCGCCTCACCCTCGCCGGGGACCACGCCAGGGGCGAACACATTGAAGTTGGCATTGGCGCTGCCGCCTACCGAGACCGTCATGGTCTGGCCGGCGCGTGCCGCCACCGTATATTGGACCGTGTCATACCCCGAAAGCGTGCCGCGCAGCGCCGCGCTGCTGGCACCCTTGGTGAAGTGCACCGGTGTGGTGGTGACCTTGTCGGCGGCGGTGGCCAAGGCCGGGGTCTGTGCGAGCAGGGAAGACAACAGCAGCAAGCGGAAGGGTTTCATCGCAGTTCTCGCGGGCCCGGGCTTGGGCGTTCCCGCCGAGCATGATCGCCAGCGCATCAAGGGCTTGTCGATGCAGCCGGCAGATCGGGCGCCGTCCCGACTCGACGGCGCATGACGCGCCAAGGAAGGGTAACCTTGGCGGTTCCCTTATTGAACGACAGGCCCGCGCCGATGGATTACCAGCTTGTGATCAAGTTCTGGCGAAAGTCGCTGGACGACGAGGCGTTCCTGGCCACGCTGGAGGCCGAGCTGACCGCCGCGCTTGGCAAGGCGGCGACGCTGGATGGCTATGACGTCAGTGCCAAGGAAATCAACCTGTTCATGTTCACGGCCGATCCACGCCCGACCTTTCGGCGCACCAAGGACGTGCTGGAGCGGTTGGGTGTCCTGCACAGCGTTTCGGCGGCCTACCGCCTGGTTGGCGGTGCCCAGTTCACCTCGGTGTGGCCGCTGCGGATGGCGCGGAAGTTCACGTTGCCGTGAGGGTGGGGCGGGCGGCTACGCCCGAACGGCCACCAGCTTGTCGTTCGACAGCGCATCCTCGCCGTCGAAGCGGTAGGCCACCAGCGGCTCGCTATCCAGGGCTGCTCTGTAGTCCACGCAGCACGCCTTGGCGGAGATGACACCCGGGTTTCCGCTGAACCAGTAATGCCCGAAGAAGACCGGTTTGGCCTGGTCGTAGCGCGCGATGGCGCTGTCTGGAATCGGTGTCTCCGGCAATTGACCCGCATCGCGGCCGATCAGCGCCGCAGTGCGGTAGGTCGAGGCCGTGTCATCCCACCAGCGCACCCGCGTCCGCTGTCGGACAATGCCCTGCTTGTCCGTGAAGGTGATCGGGGCGGGCAGCTCGATCTCCAGGCCCTTGCAGATCGCTTCCACCGCCACGAACGCCGCGCTGTCTTTGCGTGATGCCGCCACCAGCAGTTCCGGCGTGAGCGTGTTACCCACCCCGAGCTGATCGGCAATGACCGCCATCGAGGGCGGGTGCCAGCAGGCGTGCACCAGGCGCAACTGGTCGGTTTCGATCCACAGCGGCAGGGTCATGAACCACTGGATCCATTCCCGGTGTAGTGCACTGTCCAGCGTCACCTCGTTGAGGAAGGCGCGATGCTGGTCATGGTTGCTCTGGCCGCGTGCCCGCAGGTAGTGGCCCGGCTGCGCGGGGTCCCGCGTTGCATAGGCAATGCCATTGAACTCATGATTGCCCATGATCGCCTCGGCGCTGCCCGCATCGACCATGCGCCGGACGATCTCCAGTGTTTCCAGCTGCCCAGGGCCGCGATCAATCAGGTCGCCCACGAACCGCGCAGTACGTGCCGGATGCCGCCAGGCGCCCATGCGCTCGCGGTAACCCAGCTGTTTGAGCAACGCTTTGAGCTTCCCCGCCTGACCGTGAATATCGCCAATGATGTCGTGTGCCATTTCTCCATTCTAGCGGTCAGTGCCGGTTCGCTGGGGGCAGTGGTTAAAATGTGATGCATGCACATTCCAGTCGCGCGAATGGACACTGCCATTTACCTGTGTTATGAAGCGCTGGTCAGGATAATCCTGGCAAACCACACAGCAATCAAAGGATCGAAAATGAAACGATTCGCCCGAGCATTGCGCGTCAGCCTCAATATTCATCCGAACGAGAAAAGTAGTGTGTGGAATACCTGGCCGATCTGGATCGAGTTTTGATTCCCCGTTGATTTTACGGGTTTGAACGGTAGCAAGACGAAGGGACTCGTCTTCGAGTTCCTTCTTGCCGGAGACATGCATGGAAGGGATGTCGCAACAGCAAGGCGGCGTGGCCGCCGAGCGCCTGGCCGCCCGCGTTGAACGCGAAGGTCCGGTGTTGAAACTGGACACCGGCGGCGTCGGCGTGTTTTGCCCCGAGCTCGCCGGCCGGGTCGACAAGGAAAACGCCGAGCAGTTGTTCGTCGTCGAATCGCTGTCCGATCTGTTTCGCCGCCATCAGCGCGTGCGCTGGTCCGAAGTGCGTAGCCTCATAGCCGCCTGCAGCGCCGAATTGACCGGCCCGGACACGCTCTGCGCCCTGCAGGGCAGGATGCGCATCGCACTCGACGCGGTCTGCGGTATCGAAGCCGATGCGATGCCGGCCATCTGGAACACGATGTCCTTCCCGCTGATTCCACTGGTCATCAACGGACTCAGCGGCAAGGAACAGGCCGCCGTGCAGCGTGCGATGCAGTTGCGCTTCACCACGCAGGTGGAGCAGGTGATCCACACGCGCGATCTGCTGCGCAACTTCTTCATCGGCCGCGGCGAGTCGCGCGCGATACACGCAGAACTCCAGCGCCGGCTGCGCGATGGCCATTCTCATCTTGATTATGCGCAGCCGCTGCTTGGACTGCGCGACCGTATCGGGTTGGATAAAGTCACCTATCTGGTCACCGTGCAGTTGATCGCCATTTCCGGCGTACCGGGCATGATGGCGGCGTGCCTTCTACTGGCCATGCAGATGCACCCGGAGTGGCGCGAGAAGATCGAGGCGGAATTCGAGACGCTGTCGGACGCGCAGATCCACGCGCTGCCGATGGCACGCATTCCGTGCACGATGCGCTTCCTGAAAGAAGTGATGCGGCTGTATTCGACGCCGTTCAATAATCGCCGCGTCGCGGTGTGCGACCTGGAGGCGGACGGGCACGCGATACCCGAAGGCAGCGTGTACGAACTCAGCTCCTACATCCAGCATCGCTCTGAAAAGTACTGGGACCATCCGCAGGTTTTTGATCCGGACCGCTGGTTGCCGGAGCGTCGCCGGCGCACTGCCGGCATCTACGTGCCGTACGGCTTCCCGTCGCGCTCGTGCGTGGGCTCGGCGGTGGGCAATGCGCAATTGATCCTGCTGTGCGCGTTGCTGGCGCGCGAGTATCGGTTCACGCCCTCCGCCCGCTATCGGCCCGAGGTGCGGATGGACGGATTTGCCATCCCGGCTGCGCTGCACGGCACGTTTTCGAGGCAATAAAAAAGCCGGAAGCCCTGTCACCAGGAACTTCCGGCTTCTTTCCGGCCCCGAAAGGCCGGTTGTATGGTGGAGGTGGGCGGAATTGAACCGCCGTCCGAAGGCACTCCATCCCCGGTACTACATGCTTAGCTCACCGTTGGATCTCATCCTGTGGCAGCACGGTGTGCAAAGCGCACCCCAGGACCAGCCTGCTTTAGTTAAGTCGTGACTGACAGGCAGCCATCACAACCGGTTCCGTGATAATGACCCTACATCTACGAGCACGGGCACAAGTAGGTTCGGGGGTTCGCCTTAGGCGGCTGTAGAACTAAACGCTAAAGCTGTTTTTAGGCAGCGATTGCGAAGTCGTTCGAACCGTAGTTGTCGTCGTTGGCAACTAAAAGTTTGCTGCTGGATTAACGAGGAAAGCTGCCCCCTCGGCATGCACCAAGTAACTTCACAACCCCCGTCGAAACCAATGCACCCCCGGTTTCTTCAAGAACCGCAAGACATCTGGCGACCCAGACGCTACTTGACGGGCTCGATGCTACTCCAATTCAGCTGAACAGTCACGGTGCACGGCCCGTCCTGCCTTGCCCGGTGCCCAGCGGAGGGGAATCAGCGCTTGCCTTCCTGCTGGCGACGGCTGTCGGCCTGGTGGCGGGCCTTTTCCTTGCGCACCCGATTGTGCTCGTTGCGCACGGTCATCGCCTGCTTCTTGGCCTGGGGTTCGGCCCGCGCCATCAGCGATTCGACCTGGGCAACCAGCCGACGGTGCTCCAGGCTGTCGTAGCTCTGGTTCTCCGACGCAGCACGCTTGGCGTTGCGGATCAGGTAGGTCAGCACCTTGAGCAGCGCGGCGGGGTCCATGGCGCGGGCGAGTTCGTCAAAGATGAACTCCAGCGCGGCCACGTCGGCACGCAGGGTGGTCAGTTCGTCGGCCGTCTGCACCGGCTCCGGGGTATGTTCGAGGGTCACGCGCGGATCCTTTCCGTATCAATGCGGGGATTCTGACAGCTGCGCGCCTCGGAGGGGAAACAACCTGCTGTCGGGACGGTTTGGAGGGAAGGGCGGGGGCGCTAAAGCGGCTTGCGCAGGTACAGGCGCTCGTGGCCGCGCGGGAAGTCCTGCAGCCGGCCGAACACCGCATAGCCCTGCTTGAGGTAGAAGCCCTCGGCCTGCCAGGAGAAGGTATCCAGCGTCACGGCGTGCGCGCCCAGCGCCCGGGCCTGCTGCTCTGCGTCGGCCAGCAGCGCCTGGCCAAGACCCCGGCCACGCTGGGTTTGGTCGACCCACAGCGCATGCACCATCAGCCAGCCACCGCAGACATCGGCGGCGATGCCGGCCACGACCTGGCCGGCGGCATCGTGGATCACGCGGTTGACCGGCTGGTCGTCCAGGGCATCGCCACTGGCAGCCTGGTTGAAGGCGAGCAGGCCGGCGAACACCGCCCGGGTGTCCTCGGCGCTGGCCGGCTGGATGCACGGCGCGCGCACCGTGCGCTCCATCACGCGTCGCGGTTGTGGCGGCGCATGGTGCGCGACTTCTCGCGGGCCCAGTCGCGGTCCTTCTCGGCGTCGCGCTTGTCGTGGGTCTGCTTGCCCTTGGCCAGTGCGATCTCGAGCTTGATCTTGTTCTTGCTCCAGTACATCGCCGTCGGCACGATCGTGTAGCCGTCGCGCTGGACCTTGCCGATCAGCTTGTCGATCTCGTTGCGATGCAGGAGCAGCTTGCGCTCGCGACGGTCGTTGGCCACCACGTGGGAGGAGGCCTGGATCAACGGGGTGATCTGCGCGCCGATCAGATAGATCTCGCCATCACGCACGTAGGCGTACGCATCGATGATGTTGCCGCGCCCGGCGCGGATCGACTTGACCTCCCAGCCCTGCAACGCCAGGCCGGCCTCGAAACGGTCTTCGATGTGGTACTCGTGGCGGGCACGCTTGTTGAGCGCGATGGTTTTGTTGGCCGTCGCGTTGTTTGCTTTATCCTTGCCGCTGTTCTTGCTCATGTCCGTATTGTCTCCGATTCGGGCCTCCCCGGTCGATTCATCAGCACACAGTATTGCCGCATGCCAACTATCCGCCGTAGTGCCCTGGTCGAACATTCGGCTGCCCGTATGTTCGATCTGGTCAATGATATCGATGCCTATCCGCGCCGGTTCCGCTGGTGCTCGGCGTCGCAGATCCTGGAATCCGGTCCGGACCGCCTGGTGGCGCGCCTGGACCTTGGGTTGGGCTCGTTCTCGACCTGGTTCATGACCGAAAACACCCTGCAACGTCCCAGCAGCATCGACATGCAGCTGCGCGATGGCCCGTTCAAGCGCCTGCATGGGCGCTGGGACTTCCATGCGCTGGCCGAGGACGCCTGCAAGGTGACCCTGACCCTGGAGTTCGAACCGAACTCGCGACTGCTGGGCCCGGCGCTGGCACTGGGCTTCCAGGGCTTGGCCGACCGCATGGTCAATGATTTCGTCCGCGTCGCCGATGGGCAGGACTGAGCGGTGATCGCAGTGGAAGTGGTGCTGGCCTGGCCGGATCGGGTGGCATCACGCCAGCTCCAGTTGCCCGATACCGCCACGGTGGCCGACGCCATTGCCGCCGCCGCGCTGGAGGGCAGTGAGCAGTGCCCGGCCGTGGCCGTGCATGGGCTGCTGGCCCGGCCCACCCAGACGCTGTGCGATGGGGACCGGGTCGAGCTGCTGCGCCCGTTGCTGGCCGATCCGAAGGACAACCGCCGCCGACGCGCCCGCGCCGGCAGCTGAAGAACGTGGCGGTGGCCTCAGCGGCCGCCGCGCTTCTTCTTGTCCTTGGCCAGGTTGCGGCCGAACTGGCGCACCGTGGTCTTGGCCAGGTCGGCGTCGTTGTTGGCGAAGTACTCGCCCTCCCAACGGGTAACCACATCGTTCTCGAAGTAGACGGTGAAGTTCTTCACTTCGGTCTGGCCGAGGCGGTTCACGCGCTGGCTGGCGGTGTAATCCCAGCGCTGGGCATGGAACGGGTCCGGGATCGAGGGGGTGCCGAGCAGCGCGGTGACCTGCTGCTTGCTCTGGCCCGCCTGCAGCTGACCGACGGCCTGCTCCCGGATCAGGTTGCCCTGATAGATGGGTTGCTTATAGATGATGCCGCAGCCCGTGGTGGACAGGGCAACGGCGGCGACCAGCAGGAGTTTGCGCATCGGAAAGGGCGTTTGGGGAAATCCAGTCGATGATACACTCACGACGCGTCGCCGCGACCCAATCCGAGGCAGCTGGCGCTAAATCGCCAATGAACGGAGAACTATGGAAACCCACGACCTGCGCAAAGTCGGCCTGAAGGTGACCCATCCGCGGATGCGGATCCTGGCGTTGCTGGAACAGCGCAATGCCCAGAGCCACCAGCACCACATGACCGCCGAAGACATCTACCGCCAGCTCCTGGAGCACGGCGACGAGATCGGGCTGGCCACGGTGTATCGCGTGCTGACCCAGTTCGAGGCCGCCGGCCTGGTGCTGAAGCACAACTTCGAAGGCGGGCAGGCCGTCTATGAACTCGATCGCGGCGGCCACCACGACCATATGGTCGACGTGGACACCGGCAAGATCATCGAGTTCGAAAGCCACGAGATCGAAGAACTTCAGCGCAAGATCGCCACCGAACACGGCTACGAGCTGGAAGAGCACTCGCTCGTCCTGTACGTACGCAAGAAGCGTCGCTAATGGCCCGGCGGCCGGTCGTCAGGCCGCCGCCGACCCGCACCGCGCTTCACCGGACCCCGGGCCCTGGCCCGGGGTTTTTGCGTTTCAGCGCGCGGTGGCGGTGGCGGTGACGGGTGCAACGTCCGGGAGCAGAGCGTCCAGGTCCACCGCGTCGGCCATTGCCCGGTTGCCGGCATCGCCCGGGTGCAGGTGATCGCCGGAATCGAAGGCAGGTGCCAGCCGCTCGGGATGGCTGGGATCGCGCAGGGCCGCGTCAAGATCGATCACCGCATCGAACGGGCCGTCGTTGCGTAGCCAGGCGTTGAGCTGGTGGCGCAGGGCGTCCTTGTCCGGCTGGTAGTAGTCGTCCAGCGGGGTGCCGGGGAGGGCACCGGCGAACGGCGGCAGGGTGGCGCCGAGGATGCGTACACCGCGGGCATGTGCGCGCTCGACCAGGTGCCGGTAGCCGGCCTGCAGCTCGGCCAGCGTCGGCGCCCCCTCTCCGCGGGCGAAGGCGGTGCCGGGCCAGGCGATGTCGTTGATGCCGATCAGCACGATCACGCTGACCACGCCCGTCGGGTCGAGCGCGTCGCGCTGGACGCGGGAGACGGCCGCGTCACCCATGCCATCGCGCAGCAGGCGGCCGCCGGAGATGCCGGCATTGACGACGGCCACGCCGCGTGGCGCCAGCCGCGCCGCCAGGTGATCGGTCCAGCGCTGGTCGCGGTCCAGGCTGGCGGTGGCGCCATCGGTGATCGAGTCGCCGATCACCACCACGCTGCGTGCGGTGGCGCCGGCCTGGACCTCGATGCCGGTCAGGAACAGGCGCGCGGTGGTGGTCGAGGTGGGCGCCAGCACCGGCGCGCGGGTCTGGTCGCCGCTGCCGATCAAGGCGGTTTGCCGGCCATCCCAATGGAAGGTGCGCAGGCGCAGCCGATCCGGGATGTACACGCTGACCTGTACGGCCTGCAGGGCGCTGGTGGCCAGCCCAAGCGGTTCACTCAGGCGCTCCTGGCCGGGGGCGATGACCACCTCGGCCTGGCCATCGAAGGCGAGGGCCATCGGCACCTGTCCGGGCGCGGCGGCAACGCTCGCGGCGCTGATCCGGACCGGCTGGTCGCCGTAGGCATTGCTCAGGCGCACCCGTAGCTGATTCCCGCCGAGGCTCAGGCGCGCGGTCTGGCGGACGGTCTGTGCGTCCAACTGCGCGGGAATGCCTGTGGGGAACAGAAAATCCGCGCCCCACACGGGCTGCGGGCTGGCCTGCCAGCTGGCCACCCAGCGGGCGGGAGGCGCTGCGGCTACGGTGGTGGTGGCAGTAAGCAGGGCCGTGGCGGCAAGGCGGGTGAGTGCATTCATCGGGCGATCCGTCGGGTGGGGACGGCCATGGTGATCCGCGCCGCATCTGTGAACTAGACTGCGTGCGGACAATCATCTGTGAACTGGATTCATCCCATGGCAGGCACCGATATCAACCGTTCCGGCGAACTGGAAGTGTTCGTCCGGGTCATCGAAACCGGCGGTTTCTCGGCGGCGGCGCGCTCGCTGGAGCTGAGCCCGTCGGCGGTCAGCAAGCTGGTGTCGCGGCTGGAGCAGCGGCTGGGCGCGCGCCTGCTGCAACGCTCGACCCGTCAGCTGCAGCTCACGCCGGAGGGCTGCACCTTCTACGAGCGGGGGCTGCGGGTGCTGGCCGACCTGGACGAGGCCGAGCGTTGCGCCAGTGCCCATGCCGAGCCGCGCGGGCGACTGCGGGTGAATGCCAATGTGCCGTTCGGGCACCACTTCCTGCTGCCGCTGTTGCCGGACTTCCTCGCCCGGCATCCGCAGGTGGGCGTGGATCTGGTGCTGACCGACGAGGTGATCGACCTGCTGGAGCAGCGCACCGACGTGGCCGTGCGCGCCGGACCGCTGAAGAATTCCCGCCTGGTGGCGCGGCGGCTGGGGGCGACGCCTATGGCGATCGTGGCGGCACCGGCGTATGCCCTCCGCCACGGCCTGCCGGCGACGGCCGATGCACTGCTGGCGCACAACCGGCTCGATATCGGCCACCCGCGCGCGCAGTCCGGATGGCCGCTGATGGTGGACGGGCAGCGGCGGGTGGTAGCCACCCAGGGCAGTGCACGGGCCAGCGACGGCGAGGCGTTGCGGCGGCTGGTGCTGGGCGGGGTGGGGATGGCGCGGCTGGCGGCCTTCCAGGTCAAGGACGACATAGCGGCCGGGCGGTTGCTACCGGTGTTGGAGCACGCCAACCCGGGCGATCTGGAAGAGGTGCACGCGGTGTTCCAAGGGCAGGGCGGTTACCTGCCGCTGCGGGTGCGCGCGTTGCTGGATTTCCTGGTGGAACGGGTGGATCTGTCCAGCCCGTTGGGGTAATGGCCGCGGGGCGCGGCAACGCAAGGCGCCAGCCAGCGTCCGACGAGACCCGCGGTGCGTCGGGTGTATCCGGACCCGGCCGGCGGTCGGCGCATTACGCGAGGTATGTCGGGGGGGGGGGCGTGCGGAACCGGCCAGCGGTGGGTACCGACCGTGGGTCGGTACCTGCCCTCAAACCTGCAGCAGCTTGCGGGCGGCCGCGCGGGCTTCCTTGCTGACTTCCACCCCGCCCAGCATCCGGGCAAGTTCTTCCTCGCGGGCCTTGGGGTCCAGCTTCTCCACCGCGCTCTGGGTCATGCCGTCCACCGGCGCCTTGCTGACCCGGTAATGCGCGTGGCCTTTGGACGCGACCTGCGGCAAGTGGGTGACGCACAACACCTGGCGCTTCTCGCCGAGGGCGCGCAGCTTGTGCCCGACCATGTCGGCCACCGCGCCGCCGATGCCCGAATCGACTTCGTCGAAGACCATGGTCGGCACCGCGTCCAGGCCCAGCGCGGCTACCTCGATGGCCAGCGAAATACGTGACAGTTCACCGCCGGAGGCGACCTTGCGCAGGGCGCGCGGCGGCTGCCCGGCATTGGCGGCGACCAGGAACTCGACCCGCTCGGCGCCGTTCGGGTCCGGCTTGACCACGGTCTGCGGCTCGATGTCGATCAGGAACTGCCCGCCGCCCATGCCCAGCTCGCCGATCAGGGTGGTGGTGGTGTCCGACAGCGCCTTGGCGGCCTCGCGGCGGCTCTTGCTCAGCACCTCGGCCACGGTCTGCCACTGGCCGGCGGCGCGATCGATCTCGCCGGCCAGCGCCTGCAGCCGGGTGTCGGCGCCGCGCAGCTGCTCGACCTCCGCTTCCATCGCGTCGCGGTGCTCGCCCAGCGCTTCCATCGGCACCCGGTGCTTGCGCGCCAGGTCGTGCAGGCGACCAAGCCTGCGCTCGATGTCCTCGAACTGTTCCGGGTCGGCGTCCAGGTCGTCGTGGACGCGGTCCAGCAGCGCCAGCGCCTCGTCCAGCTGGATGGCGGCGCTGTCGAGCAGGGCATCGACCTCGCCCAGGCGCGGATCGTGTTCGGCCACCCGCGCCAGCTCGTGGCGGGTCTGCTGCAGCAGCTGCAGCGCGGAGGTGTCTTCATCGCCGTTCAGGCGCGCCACGGCCACGTCGCAGGCGGCGATCAGCGCGCTGGCGTGGGCCTGGCGGCGGTGGCTGCTGCCCAGCTGGGCGATCGAGGCCGGTTCCAGATCCTCGCGCTGCAGCTCGCCCAACTGGTGTTCCAGGTAGCCGATGCGGTCGCTGACATCGCCCTGGCGCGACAGCGATTCGGCCTCGTCCACCAGCGCCTGCCAGCGTGCGGCGGCCTGGCGGACCTGGCCGCGCTCGGTCTCGTTGCGCGCGAACGCGTCCAGCAGGGCCAGCTGCGAGGGCCGCGCGAGCAGCGCCTGCTGTTCGTGCTGGCCATGGATTTCCACCAGCGTGGACGCCAGCTCGGTCAGCTGGGTGAGGGTGACCGGGCGCCCGTTGATCCAGGCGCGCGAGCCGCCGTCGGCACGGATGATCCGGCGCAGCTGGCACTGGTCCTCATCGTCCAGTTCGTTCTCGCGCAGCCAGCGCCGCGCCGGGGCGTCTTCGCCGGGGGCGAATTCGGCCGACAGTTCCGCGCGGGCGGCGCCGTGGCGGACCACGCCGCTGTCGGCGCGCAGGCCGGACAGGAAGCCCAGCGCGTCGACCATCAGCGACTTGCCCGCGCCGGTCTCGCCGGAAACCACGGTCATGCCCGCCCCGAATTCGAGTTCGGTAGCGCGGACGACGGCAAAATCCTTGATCGATAGATGTTTGAGCATGGTTGTCTGTTCTCGAGCCGCGCAACGCTAGCATGGGTGAGGGGCGGCTCCAATGCGCGGATATCAATCGTGATGTACCGATGGCTTGCCAACGGGCCCCATCGCCATTATCTAGTGTTGCGTCTCACAGGCTGATTCCATGCACCCCTCCGCCACCCATCTCGCTCCCCGCGCCCGCCATCTGCTGCGGACGTTGATCGCGCGCCATATCCAGGACGGCGAGCCGGTGGGGTCGCAGACGCTGGCGCGACTGGCCGGGCTGGATGTCAGCCCGGCGACCATCCGCAACATTCTCGGCGACCTGGAAGACCTGGGCCTGCTCAGTTCGCCGCATACCTCGGCCGGCCGGGTGCCCACCGCGCACGGCTACCGGGTGTTCGTGGACAGCCTGGTCAAGATGCAGCCGCCGGGCGAGGGCGAACTGAGCCGGCTGCGCAGCGAGCTGGCCACCGGCACCGGCACCCAGGCGCTGCTCGGCAGTGCGTCGGAGCTGCTGTCGGCGATGAGCCACTTTGTCGGGGTGGTCAGCGCCCCGCGCCGCGAGCAGTTCGCCTTCCGCCACATCGATTTCGTGGCACTCGATGCCGGCCGCGTGCTGGCGATCCTGGTATTTGCCGACAACGAAGTGCAGAACCGGGTGATCGAGCCGCGCCGCGCCTTCGGTCCGGGCGAGCTGGAGCAGGTCGCCAACTACCTCAATGCCAACTGCGCGGGCCGGCCGCTGGCCGAGATCCGTGCGCGGCTGCTGCTGGAGCTGCGCGATGCGCAGTCGGAAATGGAGCAGCTGCTGGCGCACAGCATCGAGCTGGCCGAGCAGGCGATGGTGCCGCCGGCTGATGACATGGTGCTGGCCGGGGCGACCCGCTTGATGGGGGTGCAGGACCTGTCCGACCTGGAGCGCCTGCGCGAGCTGTTCGATGTGTTTGCCAGCAAGCGCGAGATCCTGCAGCTGCTCGAGCGCACCATCCAGGCCCCGGGCGTGCGCATCTTCATCGGCGAAGAGACCGGGGTGATGCCGCTGGAGGGGGTCTCGCTGGTCACCGCGCCGTACTCGGCCGGCGGCCAGGTACTGGGCGTGCTCGGGGTGATCGGCCCGAAGCGGATGGCGTATGACCGCATGATTCCGCTGGTGGAGGCTACCGCGCAGGTGCTGGGCGCCGCGCTGGGCGACCCGGCGGGCGGCGGATTGTCCCGCGATCGCGCATAAACCTGGCATTGGACTCTTGAATCCGCACCCCGCGCCCACATAGGGGTGGGTGGAGGCGGAGAGTCACCGCCAAGGATCCGGAAATGAACCAAGATCAGCCCGATATCGCATCCCAGAATCCCGCCGGTGAGCCGGCTGCCGAGCCGTCCCTGCAGCAGCAGCTGGACAGCCTGCACAACGAGGTCGCCCTGCTGCGTGCCGAGTCGCTGCGCGAACGCGCCGACCTGGACAACCAGCGCAAGCGCGTGGCCCGCGACGTGGAACAGGCGCGCCGCTTCGCCAATGAAAAGCTGCTGGGCGAGCTGCTGCCGGTCTTCGACAGCCTCGACGCCGGCCTGAGTGCCGCCGGTGCCGAGCCCAGCCCGCTGCGCGAAGGCCTGGAGCTGACCTACAAGCAGCTGCTCAAGGTTGCCGCCGACAACGGCCTGACCCTGCTCGACCCGACCGGCCAGGCCTTCAACCCGGACCACCACCAGGCGATCAGCCAGGTCGACGCGCCCGGCGCGGCGCCCGGCAGCGTGGTGCAGGTGTTCCAGAAGGGTTACCTGCTCAACGATCGCCTGCTGCGCCCGGCGCTGGTCGTGGTCGCCCGCGATTGACCCGGCTTGCGCGACGCTGAATGCGTTGCGCTTCCACCGGACACAGTGTTTGGTGGGTGGCTTGAATGTAGTCCAGCCGTCCCCCACATCCCATTCATAACCCGGCAGCAGCCGGATGTTCCCAGAACTTTCAGGAGTCTCCCTCATGGGCAAGATCATTGGTATCGACCTCGGCACCACCAACTCGTGTGTGGCGATCATGGACGGCGGCAAGGCCCGCGTCATCGAAAATGCCGAAGGCGACCGCACCACGCCTTCCATCGTCGCCTACACCAAGGACGGCGAAGTACTGGTGGGTGCCTCGGCCAAGCGCCAGGCCGTCACCAACCCGAAGAACACCTTCTACGCCGTCAAGCGCCTGATCGGCCGCAAGTTCACCGACGCTGAAGTCCAGAAGGACATCGCGCACGTGCCCTACGGCATCCTGGCCCACGACAACGGCGACGCCTGGGTGCAGACCAGCGACGCCAAGAAGATGGCGCCGCAGGAAATCTCCGCCCGCGTGCTGGAGAAGATGAAGAAGACCGCCGAAGCCTTCCTGGGTGAGACCGTCACCGAGGCGGTGATCACCGTGCCGGCCTACTTCAACGACAGCCAGCGCCAGGCCACCAAGGACGCCGGCCGCATCGCCGGCCTGGACGTCAAGCGCATCATCAACGAGCCGACCGCGGCCGCGCTGGCCTATGGCCTGGACAAGGGCGACAACAAGGATCGCAAGATCGTGGTGTACGACCTGGGCGGCGGCACCTTCGACGTGTCGGTGATCGAGATCGCCAACGTCGACGGTGAGAAGCAGTTCGAAGTGCTGGCCACCAACGGCGACACCTTCCTGGGCGGCGAAGACTTCGACAACCGCGTCATCGAGTACCTCGTCGACGAGTTCAACAAGGACCAGGGCATCGACCTGCGCAAGGACCCGTTGGCCCTGCAGCGCCTGAAGGATGCGGCCGAGCGCGCCAAGATCGAGCTGTCCAGCGCCCAGCAGACTGAAGTGAACCTGCCGTACGTCACCGCCGACGCCTCCGGTCCGAAGCACCTGAACATCAAGCTGACCCGCGCCAAGCTGGAAGCGCTGGTGGAAGAGCTGATCAAGAAGTCGATCGAGCCGTGCCGCGTGGCGTTGAACGACGCCGGCCTGCGCTCGAGCGACATCAGCGAAGTGATCCTGGTCGGTGGCCAGACCCGCATGCCGAAGGTACAGCAGGCGGTGACCGAGTTCTTCGGCAAGGAACCGCGCAAGGACGTCAACCCGGACGAAGCCGTGGCACTGGGTGCGGCGATCCAGGGCGGCGTGCTGGGCGGCGACGTCAAGGACGTGCTGCTGCTGGACGTGACCCCGCTGTCGCTGGGTATCGAAACCATGGGCGGCGTGTTCACCAAGATCATCGAGAAGAACACCACCATCCCGACCAAGGCCTCGCAGGTGTTCTCCACCGCCGAGGACAACCAGTCGGCCGTGACCGTGCACGTGCTGCAGGGTGAGCGCGAGCAGGCCCGCTTCAACAAGTCGCTGGCCAAGTTCGACCTGTCCGGCATCGAGCCGTCCCCGCGTGGCATGCCGCAGGTGGAAGTGTCCTTCGACATCGACGCCAACGGCATCCTGCACGTGTCGGCCAAGGACAAGAAGACCAACAAGGAACAGAAGGTCGAGATCAAGGCCGGTTCGGGTCTGTCCGAGGACGAGATCGCGCGCATGGTCGCCGATGCCGAAGCCAACCGCGAAGAAGACAAGAAGTTCCATGAGCTGGTCCAGGCCCGCAACCAGGCCGACGCGCTGATCCACGGTACCCGTACCGCGATCACCGAGCACGGCAGCAAGGTCGGTGGCGATGTGATCGGCAAGGTCGAGTCGGCCCTGGCCGACCTGGAAACGGCGATGAAGGGCGACGACAAGGCGCAGATCGAAGCCAAGTCGAAGGTCCTGGAAGAAGCGGGCCAGGCGCTGTTCGCCGCCTCGGCCGCGGCCGAGCAGGGTGGTGCGACGCCGGGCGCGGATGCCGGTGCCAACGCCGGCGCGCACGACGATGTGGTCGACGCCGAGTTCACCGAAGTGAAGGACGACAAGAAGTCCTGATCCGGACAGGATGCGGGACGTTGCGCAGGCAACGTCCCGTGCTTGTTTCCCCTTAGGTCCTGGCAGCCGCCTGCGGTTTGTCGGGGCGCCCCGGCGAAAGAGCGGACCTGGTTCCGCTCTTCCGCTTTGACGAATCCCGACCACCGGAACCCGATTCAACCCTATGAGCAAGCGTGACTATTACGAAGTGCTGGGCGTCTCCCGCACCGCGACCGAAGAAGAACTGAAGAAGTCCTATCGCCGTTGCGCGATGAAGTTCCACCCGGACCGCAACCCGGGCGACAGCGCGGCCGAAGCCTCCTTCAAGGAGTGCAAGGAAGCCTACGAAACCCTGTCCGACAGCAACAAGCGCCGCATGTACGACGCCCACGGCCATGCTGCCTTCGAGCACGGCATGGGCGGCGGTGGCGGTGGTCCCGGCGGCCCGGACATGGGCGATATCTTCGGTGACATCTTCGGCAACATCTTCGGCGGTGCCGGTGGTGGTGGCCAGCGCCAGGCCCGTCGCGGCGCCGATGTCGGCTATGTGATGGAGCTGGACCTGGAAGAAGCGGTGATGGGCGTGGAACGCCGCATCGAGATCCCGACGTTGGCCGAATGCGACGACTGCAACGGCAGTGGCTCCGAAGACGGCAAGGTCGATACCTGCAGCGTGTGCCATGGCCACGGCCAGGTGCGCATCCAGCGCGGCATCTTTGCGATGCAGCAGGCGTGCCACAACTGCAACGGGCGCGGCAAGATCATCCAGACCCCGTGCAAGACCTGCCACGGCAATGGCCGTGTGGAGGAAGACAAGGTGTTGTCGGTGAAGGTGCCCGCGGGCGTCGACAGTGGCGACCGCATCCGCTTGTCCGGCGAAGGCGAGGCTGGTCCGGCCGGTACGCCGCCGGGCGATCTGTACGTGGAAGTGCGGGTGCGCGAGCACGCGATCTTCCAGCGCGACGGCGACGATCTGCATTGCGAAGTGCCGATCCGCATCTCGCAGGCTGCGTTGGGCGACACCGTGCGCGTGGCCACCCTGGGCGGGTACGCGGAAATCCGCATCCCGGCCGAAACCCAGACCGGCAAGCTGTTCCGCCTGCGCGGCAAGGGCGTGCGCTCGGTGCGCAGTCGCAGCGAAGGCGATCTGTACTGCCGCGTGGTGGTGGAAACTCCGGTCAACCTGACCCCTGAGCAGCGCAAGCTGCTGGAGCAGTTCGAAACCACCTTCACCGGCGAAGAAGCGCGCAAGCACTCGCCGAAATCGGCGACGTTCATCGACGGCGTGAAGGGTTTCTGGGATCGGATGACCTCGTAAGCGACCGGCGATTCAACGGATGTGACGAAGGCCCGCTGGTGACAGCGGGCCTTTTTTTGTCCGTCGCCGGGTAGAGCCACCCCATGGGTGGCTGCTCTTCGTTTCGGCACCGCGCGCAGCCACCCATGGGGTGGCTCTACCTGGGTGGACAAGCAGCCACCCATGGGGTGGCTCTACCCTGGGCGGACAAGCAGCCGCCCGTGGGGTGGCTCTACCCCCGGGTGGAGAAGCAGCCATCCATGGTGCGGCTTTCCCGGAGTCTCCGCCGGTCGGGGCGGCAGGCGTAAAATGTCGGGATGAACGAATCCCTCGAAAGCCATCTGGTCCATGGACGCCGCCAGCGCCCGGACGGTCCGTCGCCGGTCGACGTCATCTCGGTGCAGTCGCAGCTGGTGTATGGCTACGCCGGCAACAGCGCTGCCGTGCCGCCGTTGCGCGCGCTGGGCGTGCGTGTCGCCGAAATCCCGACCACGCTGCTGAGCAATGCGCCGTTCTACGCCACCACGCGTGGCCGCGTGCTGCCCTCGGACTGGTTTGCCGACCTGCTGCTGGGCGCCGGTGAGCGCGGGTTGCCGCAGCGGGCGCGGATGCTGATCTCCGGCTATTTCGGCAGCGTCGGCAACGGCGCGGCCTTTGCCGACTGGCTCGACGCGGTGCTGCCGTCTTCACCGCAGCTGCGTTACTGCCTGGACCCGGTTATCGGCGATACCCACACCGGGCCCTACGTCGAGCCGGGCCTGGAAAAGGTCTTCGCCGAACGCCTGCTGCCGCATGCCTGGCTGGTGACCCCCAACGCCTTCGAACTCGGTCGCCTGACCGGCATGCCGAGCCTGGCCCAGGACGAGGCTATCGCCGCTGCGCAGACGCTGCTCGCGCGCGGGCCGGAATGGGTGCTCGCCCACAGCGTCGGCGGTGACCCGGGCCAACTGGTCACGCTGGCGGTCAGCCGTGAGGCGATCTGGCGCTGGTCCTCGCCGCACCTGCCGGTGGACGTGGCCGGTACGGGTGATGTGCTGATGTCGCTGCTGGTAGCGTTCCTGCTGCGCGGTGAAGCGTTCGAGGAGGCGATCTCGCGCGCCATCGCCGGCGTGCACGTGGCGCTGGAGACCACCCTGGCCAATGGCCATGAAGAGTTCGACGTTCTGGCCGCCGCGCCGGCCGCGCTGGCCCTGCCGCAGCGCTTCGTGCCCGAGCGCCTGGCGTGAGGGCAGCACCGGTTGTCGGTATCGTCGGCAGCGCCGGCGCCTACGGGCGTTGGCTGCGTGGGTTCCTCGAGCGGCGCATGGGCCTGGAGGTGATCGGCCATGATCCGGCCGATCCGCACTCGGACGATCCGGAGGTGCTGCTGCAGCGGTCCGATGTACTGGTTTTCTCCGCGCCCATCCGCCAAACGCCCGCGCTGATCGCCGACTACGTGGCGCGTTCGGCCGGACGCGAGGCCGGGCGCCTGTGGCTGGATGTGACCTCGGTAAAGAGCGATCCGGTCGCGGCGATGCTGGCCTCGCAGGCCGAGGTGGTGGGGCTGCATCCGATGACCGCACCGCCCAAGGCACCGACGCTGAAGGGGCGGGTGATGGTGGTCTGCGAAGCGCGGTTGTCGCGCTGGCAGCCCTGGGTGCAACGGTTGTGCGACGCGCTGGAAGCCGAGTGCGTGCGCGCCACGCCCGCACACCACGACCAGGTCATGGCGCTGGTGCAGGCGATGGTGCACGCCACCCACCTGGCCCAGGCCGGGGTGCTGCGCGAGTACGCGCCCCTGCTGGGAGCGTTGCCGGCGCTGATGCCGTACCGCTCGGCGTCGTTCGAACTGGACACGGCGATCATCGCGCGCATCCTGTCGTTGAACCCGGCCATCTACGAAGACATCCAGTTCGGCAACCCGCACGTGGGCCCGATGCTGGACCGCCTGCTGGGCCAGCTGCAGCAACTGCGCGACCAAGTGGGGCAGGGCGATGACGCTGCACGCGCGGCCTTCCGCCAGCACCTGCTGCTGGACAACCGTGACAGCCAGGGCGAGGCCGTATTGGCCGAAGGCAATTACACCTTCGAACGCGTCGGCTACCTGCTTGCGGACCTGACCGAACGCAATGCGATCAGCGTGCACCTGCCCGAGGACCGCCCCGGCTCGCTGCGCGAACTGCTGCATGTGTTCGAACGGCATGCGGTGAGCCTGGCGTCGATCCATTCCTCGCGTACGCCGGGCGGTGAAGTGCATTTCCGTGTCGGCTTCGTGGCCGGCAGCGATGCGGCGGCGCTGCAGCGCGCGGCGCAGGAAATCGATGCGTCCGGGATCGGCCGGGTGTTGCCGCGCTGACGTGCTGCGACGCCGCATTCATCCACAGGGGGTGTGGATGAGTTGCGCACAAACATGTGGATAACCGCGCGCATCCCTTGCGGTCACAGGCTGTCAAGAAGGCTGGCCAGAAAATGACCAGCCTTTCGGAAACTATTTTTCTTGACAGCGAGCGCAGTACGGCCGGTACTCAGGTGGTGAGGATCAACTCGCCGCCGCGGGTGCGGAACTGACGGCCGTCACGGACAAGATGGCGGCCGTCGGCCAGCTCATAGCGCGCGCTGTTTTCGGCCGGCGCGGTGTTGCCGGGCTGCTCATCCTTGAACTCGACGATGACGTAGCTCTCGCCGGCGGCGTCGGTGGCGGGGAACTGTCGGAACGACATGAAGCACCTCCTGCGGTGGCACAAACCGATGACCTGCGCACCATGCAACGCACCGCGTTAGCGGTGCGTCATCACTCGATGAACTGCAGCCTGGCCAGTTCGGCGTACATCCCGCCTTCGGCGAGCAGCTCGGCGTGGGTGCCCTGTGCGACGATGCGGCCGTGGTCCATCACCACGATGCGGTCGGCCTTGAGCACGGTCGCCAGGCGATGGGCGATCACCAGCGTGGTGCGCCCGGCCATCAGCCGTTCCAGCGCCTGCTGCACCGCGCGCTCGCTCTGCGCATCCAGCGCGCTGGTGGCTTCGTCGAGCAGCAGGATCGGTGCGTCCTTGAGCAGTGCACGGGCGATCGCGATGCGCTGCTGCTGGCCACCGGACAGGCGCGCACCACGCTCTCCCAGTTCGCTCAGGTAGCCGTCGGGCAAGGCCTGCAGGAACTCATCGGCTTCGGCGGCTTCGGCGGCGCGCTGCACCTCCTCATCGGTGGCTTCCAGGCGCCCGTAGCGGATGTTCTCCAGCGCGGTGCTGGCAAACAGCGTGGGCTGCTGCGGGACCAGTGCCAGCTGCGCGCGCAACTGCGCCGGATCGACCCGGCGAACGTCCAGGCCATCGACCAGGATGCTGCCCGAGGCGGGATCGTGGAAGCGCAACAGCATCGACAGCACCGTGCTCTTGCCCGCGCCGGAGGGGCCGACCAGTGCCACGGTTTCACCGGGGCGGACGTGCAGGTTGAAATGCTCCAGCGCGGCGGTGTCCGGGCGCTGCGGGTAGTGGAAGACCACGTCGTCGAAGCGGATCTCGCCGCGCAACGGCGTGGGCAGGGGCAGCGGATCGGCCGGGGTGGTGATTTCGATGTCTTCCTGCAGCAGCTCGGCGATCCGGCCCATGCCGCCGGAGGCGCGCTGCAATTCGTTCCAGACTTCGGCCAGGGCACCGACCGAGCCGCCGCCGATCAGTGCGTATAGCACGAACTGGCCGAGCGTACCGGCGGTCATGTTGCCGTCGATGACATCGTGCGCGCCCAGCCACAGCACGCCGACGATCGCCCCGAACACCAGCACGATCGCGGTGGCCGTGACGATCGACTGCGCCCCGATGCGGCGCCGTGCGGCACGGATCGATTCGGCCAGCGCCGCATTGAAGCGGCCCCGTTCGTACGGCTCGCGCGCATGCGCCTGCACGGTGCGCACCGCGCCGAGGGTTTCGGCAGCAAGACTGTTCGCGTCGGCGACGCGGTCCTGGCTGGCGCGCGAGATGTTGCGCAGCCGGCGTGCGCCGATGATGATCGGCAGCACCGCCAGCGGGATGCCGACCAGCGACCACGCGGCCAGGTGCGGACTGGTCACGAACAGCATCACCAGGCTGCCCACCACCGTGACGCTGCTGCGCAGGGCAACGGACATGGTCGAGCCGATCACGCTGCGCAGCAGTTCGCTGTCGGCGGTGAGTCGGGACACCAGTTCGCCGCTGCGGCTGCGGTCGTGGAAACCGGCGCCAAGCGAAATTAGGTGTGCGTACAGGCGGCTGCGCAGATCGGCGACGACCTTTTCACCGAGCAACGACACGAAGAAGAAACGCGCGGCGGTGGCCAGCGCCAGCAGCACAGCGACCAGGAACAGCAGGGCGAAGGCGCGGTTGATCTGGCCGCTGTCGTTGAAGCCGTGATCGATCATCAGCTTCACCGCCGGCGGCAGGCTCAGCGTGGCCACCGAGGACAGCGCCAGCGCCACCAGCCAGGCCACGAACAGCCCGGTGTGGCGACGCACGAACGGCCACAGCGTGCCCAAGCTGCCGAGCTGACGCACGGCCGGGGCCTGCGCGGGGGAGGTGTCAGTCATTCAGATGGCCTGGTTCGGGGCATGTTTCGATGCGGATACGATCACGGGTGGCGTCGCGCAGGCGGATTTTCAACGGGTCGGCCTGATCGGCCGGCAAACGAACCTGCAGCTCGACCCCCGACGGGGTGAAGGTTTCGGCCAGTTTTTCGGCGCTGTGACCGGCCAATGCGGCATGCAGGGCGCCCAGGTCTTCGAAGCCGGCGTGGATGCGCAGCGCGGCCAGTGCGATCAACGGCTGCCGTGGGGCGGTGCGCAGGCACTCGGCAGCCGTGCCGCCGTAGGCGCGGACCAGACCGCCGGCGCCCAGCTTGATGCCGCCATACCAGCGGATCACCACCACCATCACCCGGTCGAAGCCCTGGCCGTCGATCGCCGCCAGGATGGGGCGCCCGGCAGTACCGGCCGGCTCGCCATCGTCGCTGGAGCGGTATTCCCCGCCATGCCGGTAGGCCCAGCAGTTGTGGGTGGCGTCGGGCACGGCCACCTGCTGCAGGAAGGCCAGGGCCGCCGCCGCGTCATCGATGGGCGCCGCATGGGCGATGAAGCGGCTGTGCTTGATCTCCAGGCTGTGGCTGACGGGGGTGGCGAGCGTGTCGGACATTCCCACCATTGTAGTGGGCTGGCTGCGACCGGGCGCGTCAGTTGTCCAGCAGCTGGCGTACGTCGCGCGGGACGCGGGTTTCCGGATAGTGCTGAAGATAGCGTTCCAGGCTGGCGCGCGCAGTATCCACGTCGCCGTTGTCGCGGCGCTCGCGGATGCGCTGGAGCCATTGCTTGCGGGGCAGCGTGGCATCGGCATCGACAGCGGCGTTGACGGCGCTGTCGGACAGCGTGCCGCTCACCGCCGCCGGCGCGGCGCGGCGCATCACCCCGGGCGCACCGGCGGCGCTGCGCGCCGGTTCGGCCGCCATCGGCGCGGACTGGATATCGGTGGCCTGCTGACGTGCGCGGCTGCCGGTGGTGGTGATCTTCTCCAGCGCAGGCGCAGGCGCAGCAACGGCGTCCATCGCGTAGGCCTGGGACGGCGACGGGGCCGCCACCGGTGCTGCCGGCGGCGGCATCGGTGCGGCCACGATCGGTGCGGGCGCGGGCCGGGTGACCAATGGCTCGCGCGTGTCGGCGCGTGGCGGTGCCGGCGGCGGCGTGGACGGTTTTGCGACCGGTGCCGTGGCAACCTCGGCCACGTCGGCAGCGGCCATCGGCGCTTGATCGTGGCGTGCCTCGGATGCCTGCGGTGCCGCTGCGGGTGTGGGCAGCGCCTCGACCGCGGCCGACGGGGCCGGGCTGGGCGCGGGCTGCGGTGCGTCGGGCTTGAGCTGCCAGGCGATGCCCACGGCGAACACCACCGAGGCGGCCAGACCGAGCGCGGCCGGCAGGCGCGAACGGCGGCGCGCGGCGCGCGGGACGCTGCGGGCAGGCGCGGCCGCCTCCGGGACCGGGACGGACTGCGCCACCGGCGCGGTGTGCAAGGACGCCCGTGCGGCCGCCAGTACGGCCTCGTCCAGCGCGCTCGACGGTGCGGTGGGCGCGGGACGACCGAGCAGGCGCGCCAGCGCGCGTTCTTCCGGGGTGAGCGGCGCGGACCGGTTCATTCGGACAACCCCGCACGCAGCTTGTCCATGGCATAGCGCAGGCGCGATTTCACGGTTTCGCGGCCCACGCCGGTGATCTCGGCAATCTCTTCCAGGCTCAGTTCCTGCTCCAGGCGCAACTGCAGTACCTCGCGCTGTTCGTCGGGCAGCTGTTCCATGGCCAGCTGCAGCCGGCGACGCTGTTCGAACTCGGACAGCTGGGTTTCCGGCGTACGCGTATCGCTCATGCGGGCGACCCGCTCCTCGGCATCACCGGGCGCGGGCGGGCGGTGCCGCGCCGCGCGCCAGTGGTCGTTGAGGCGATTGTGGGCGATGCGGAACAGCCAGGTGGTGAAGGCGGCATCGGGTTGCCAGCTCGCCCGTGCGGCGATCACGCGTTGCCACACGTCCTGGAACATCTCGTCGGCCAGTGCGGCATCGCGCAGCTGGCGCAGCAGGAAGCTGTACAGGCGGCTGCGGTGGCGCGCATACAGGGTTTCGAACGCAGGCAGCTCGCCAGCGGCCCAGGCCAGCATCAGCGATTCGTCGGTTGGCAGGGCGGCGGCGTCCACGGCGCACAGGGTAAGCGCTGGGCCGGATTCCGCATAGCAGGGCAAGGGGCGGGCGGGGGCAGGGGACAACATGGGCGCAGGGAGGTGGGCGAGGTCCTGTTGAACGTCCCGTGGCGATGAACGGGGTTGCGGGCTTCCACTGCCCCCCGGTCGGCGCGCTATGCTCAGGCCACAGGGGAGGTGCCGGGCATCCGGCGCCAGAAGAGATGAACATGTTGTCCAGCCAGGTAGTGACGTCCTTGGGGCATCCGGATCGTGAGTCAGTGGTCTCCGCCGCGCTCGCGCAGGCGCTGTGCGCGTTGCTGCCTGGCGATGCGCAGGTGGCCCTGGCGTGGTCGGACCCGGGGCTGGGCGAAGGCTGCCAGGCGCATCCGCTGCCGGAATGCGCGTCGGCCGAGCTGCTGGATGCGTTGCTGGGCGACGCGGCCGGCGTGCATACCGCGCTGCGCCGCTGGCAGCACCAGGGCAGCGAACTGGCGGTGCGGGCGCTGACCGGCGCCAACGCGATGCCCGACGAAGCCTGGTGGGCGATCGCGCTGCGCGCATTGCAGGACGCACTGGCGCTGGCGCGGCAACGCGAGCAGATCAAGTTGCTGGAGAACTCCAAGCGGCTGCAGCAGGCGCTTTACGAGATCGCCGACCTGGCCGGCGCGGACCTGGAAATGGCCGAGATGCTGCGCCATTTCCATCGCGTGCTCAATTCGCTGATGTACGCGCAGAACTGCTACATCGTTGAGTACGACGACGTGCGCCGGCGGGTGCGTTTCCTGTACTTCGCCGACCAGCGCGACAGCTTCGTGGCCGATCCGGACCGCAGTTACGAAGAACATGAAATGCCGCGCAGCCTCACCTTTGCGTTGCTGCGCCACGGCCAGCCGCTGAGCGGCCCGTCCAACGAGCTGCTGGCGGCGATGAACGACGAGTACGACCCCAGCCGGGGCCCGGAGAGCCTGGACTGGCTCGGCGTGCCGATGCTGCGCGAGGGGCGCGTGTGCGGGGCGATCGTGGTCCAGAGCTACGAGCAGCGGGTGCGCTACAACGAGGCCGACCGCACGCTGCTGGGCTACGTGGCCCAGCACATCCTGACCGCGATGGACCGGCGCCAGGCACAGGTCCAGCTGGAACGCCAGGTGGAGCGGCGCACCGTGGAGCTGCAGCGTGCCAATCGCAGCCTGCAGGACGAGGTGGTGGAACGGCGGCGCGCGGAGAAACTGCAGCTGGCGCTGTTCAACATCGCCGAGATGGCGATGAGCGCCGAGAGCCTGGCGCAGTTCTACGTGCAGGTGCATGGCGTCGTCGGTACGCTGCTGGATGCGCGCAATTTCTACATCGCGCTGGTCAACGAGGGCGGTGACGGCCTGGATTTCGTGTACTCGGTGGACGAGTACAACGCCTCGCGCGCACCGCGTCCGTTCAGCCAGGGCCTGACCGAGTTCATCGTGCGCAACCGGCAACCGTTGCTGGCCTCGCGCGACCACATCGATGGGCTGCGTGCGGCCGGACGCGTGCGTGAGTTCGGCGCGCGCTCGCACTGCTGGCTGGGCGTGCCTCTGCTCAGCGACGACGATGTGGTCGGCGTGATCGTGGTGCAGAGCTATTCGCCGGAGGTGAGTTTCACCGCGCACGACCAGCGCCTGCTGACCTTCGTTGCGCAGAACATCGGCAATGGGCTGGCCCGCCAGCGTGACCAGGAAGGCCTGCGCAACGCGCACGCCGAGCTGGAAAAACGCGTGGAAGAACGCACCCGCGAGCTGGCCGAGGTCAATGACAAGCTGCTCGGCCAGATCGGCGAGCGCCTGCGTGCCGAGCAGCGCCTGACCCACCAGGCCATGCACGATGCGCTGACCGGATTGCCCAATCGCCTGCACCTGCTCGACCGGCTCGAGGACGCGATCGCCCGGGCGAGCGCACCGGATGGGCCGGTCTTCGCGGTGCTGTTCCTGGACCTGGACCGGTTCAAGCTGGTCAATGACAGCATCGGCCATGCGGCCGGCGACCAGATGCTGGTCGAGGTGGCCAAGCGGATCGTGTCGATGATGGGCAGCGGTGATGTGGTGGCGCGGCTGGGGGGCGATGAGTTCGCGATCCTGCTGCAGTGCGACCAGGGGCTGGCGTCGGCGCGCGAGTTTTCGCAGCGGATGCTGGTGGCGCTGGAAGAATCGATGTGGGTCAAGGGGCGCGAACTGTTCCCATCGGGCAGCCTCGGCATCGCGATGTGGAACCCGCGCTATCGCAATGGCGAGGAACTGGTGCGCGATGCGGACGCGGCGATGTACCGGGCCAAGGCGCAGGGCAAGGATCGTTGTGCGGTGTTCGACGAGGCCATGCGCGAGGAGGCATTGCGCAGCCTGGACCTGGAAGCGGACCTGCGCCGGGCGATCATCAACCGCGATTTCCTGCCGTACTACCAGCCGATCGTGCGCCTGAGCGACGGCGCGGTGGTCGGGTATGAGGCGCTGCTACGCTGGCAGCATGAGCGGCGGGGACTGCTGCTGCCGAGTGCGTTCCTCGACCTGGGCGAGGAGAGCGGGCTGATCGAACAGGTGGACTGGCTGCTGTACGAAGACGTGATCGGGCAGCTGGCGCTGGGCGGGGAAGGCTATCTGTCGGTGAACGTGTCGCCGCGGCATTTCCGTTCGGCCGATTTCATCAGCCGGCTGTTCGGCCTGATCGAGGCGGCGGGCGCGGATCCGTGCCGGCTGCGGCTGGAGATCACCGAAGTGGCCCTGCTCGACGATGGTCCACGTACGCTGCGCATCCTGCAGACGCTGCGCGAGCGTGGCGTGCTGGTGCAGCTGGATGATTTCGGCACGGGATTCTCGGCACTGTCCTATCTGCACCGGTTCCCGATCTCGACCTTGAAAATCGACCAGAGCTTCATCGCCGGCCTGCACGGCCAGGACATCCAGAGCACCTACGCGCTGGTGCAGGGCGTGCTGTCGCTGGCGCGCACGCTGGGCATAGAGACCGTGGGCGAGGGTATCGAAAACGAAGCGCAGCGGTTGACGCTGCTGCAGCTCGGCTGCGATTACGGACAGGGCTACCTGCTCGGGCGGCCGGCGCCGATGGACACGTTCGCGGCGGAGTAGTGCCGGCCGTTGGCCGGCAACTCCACATCAACGCATCAGGCCATCAACGCAGCGCGTTGCGACGCTTTTCGTCGATCCACTTGGAGGCCTGCGCGGGCTGGTAGGCGCGCATCCAGTCCAGCATGGCGTCGATGTCCGAGCCGTACCAGAGGTCGGCGCGCTGTTCCGGATGCAGGAAACGCTCTTCGACCATGCGGTCGATCATGCCGATCAGCGGCGCGTAGAACCCGTCCACGTCGAGGAAGGCGCAGGGCTTGTTGCCGATGCCGAGCTGGCGCCAGGTCAGCATCTCGAAGATCTCCTCCATGGTGCCGAAGCCGCCGGGCAGGGCGACGAACGCATCGGAGAGGTCGAACATGCGCGACTTGCGTTCGTGCATGGAGCCGACGATTTCCAGCTCGGTCAGGCCGCGGTGGGCCACTTCCCAATCGGCCAGCTGCTGGGGGATGACGCCGGTGACCTCGCCGCCGCCTTCCAGCACGGCATTGGCGACGGTCCCCATCAGGCCGACATTGCCGCCGCCATAGACCAGACGCAGGCCGTCGCGGGCGATGCGGTCGCCGAGTGCGATGGCGCGCTCGGTGTAGACCGGCCTGCTGCCGGGGTTGGAGCCACAGTAAACGCAAATCGACTTCATTGGATCTTCCTGTGTTCGAGAAGCTGGTGCGGCGGAAACGAAAAAGCCCCGCCGATGACCAGTGCTCCGGTCTCGTGACGGGGTTTCGTTCCGCAGATGCGGGCGGGGATTATCGCGCGTTACGGGCGCGGAGGCCAATCTGCACACGTGACGGCAGCCGACCAACGGTCGGCGCTACGGATGAGGGTGCACCCGGGGGTAGAGCCGACCGTTGGTCGGCTTTCGTTTTTCCTGCCGTTGCCCGGCCTTCGGCGTTCGTCCCGTCGGTCGCCTACCCCCGTGCGGGTTCAACCCCGCCCGGCCGCCGGCCTCAAGCCGCCTGCGACTGTTCCTTGCGCGGACCTTCCTTCAATGCGCGGCCCACCAGCCCGACCAGCAGGTCCAGCTCTTCGCTGTCCATGCCGAAATGCGGGGTGAAGCGCAACGAGTTCTCGCCGCCGTGGATGACGTTGATGCCGTGGTTGCGCAACCACTCCTCGGTGGAACCGGTGCCGTAACACTTGAACTGGGGCGCCAGTTCGCAGGAGAACAGCAGGCCGGTGCCCTGCACCTTGGTGATCAGCCCGCCCAGCTCGGACTTGAGCTGCTCCAGCTTGCGCACCGCTTCCTCGCCACGCACGCGGATGTTCTCGCGCACCTGCGGGGTCAGCAGCGACAGGGTGGCGCAGGCCACGTCCAACGCACGCGGGTTGGAGGTCATGGTGTTGCCGTAGATGCCCTTGCGGTACAGATGCGCGGCATGTTCGGTGACCGCCAGTACGGAAAGCGGGAACTGGGCGGCATTGAGCGCCTTGGAGTAGGTCTCCATGTCCGGCACGTCCAGGCCTTCGAAGCCGGGGTAGTCGACGATGGAAAGCACGCCGTGCGCACGCAGGCCGGCCTGGATCGAGTCGAGCAGCAGCAGGCTGCCGTGCTGGCGGGTCAGTTCGCGGGCCAGCGCGTAGAAGGCCGGCGGCACCGAGCGGCCCGGGTCGCCTTCGCCCATCACCGGCTCCAGGAACACCGCCTCGATGAACCAGTGGTTCTGCTCTGCCTCGGCGAAGACGCGCTTGAGTGCCTCCTCGTCGTACGGGGCGATGGCGATCACCGAGTCTTCGCCGCGGTAGCTGGCCAGGTGCTGCACATAGGTCTTGCGGCTGGAGTCGGAGTACAGGCCGGGCCGATCGGTACGTCCGTGGAAGCTGCCCTTGATGACCAAGCGCTTGATCTTGGCGCCGGCATGGCGCGCGCCCGGGTCGGTTTGCAGTTTTGCGTTGACGTCGGCGATGCGCGCGGCCAGGCCGACCGCTTCAGAGCCGGAATTCAGGCACATGAAGTGGCTGTACGGGCAGCCGCCGCGACGGTGCCCGATCTCCTTGCGCAGGGCCTTGATGAAGCGCTGCTGGGACAGGTTCGGGGTCATCACGTTGGCCATCACCTGCGGGGCGGCCATGGCCGCCATGACCGCCTCGGGGGTGTGGCCGAAACCGAGCATGCCGTAGCCGCCGGCGTCGTACAGCACCGCCCCCTTCAGGGTGACCACCCACGCACCGCGGGCGGCGAGGGCGACATACGGGGTGACCGCATCGTCGGCGTAGAAATTGACGAAGCCATCCTGCATCGCCTCGATCTGGGCGCGTTCGTCCAGCGCCAGCAGGTCGCCCAGGTCGGCGCGGACGCGCTCGAACTCGGCGGCGGCAGCGTCGATCGCGGCGATCAGGTGCGGGTGGCCGGCAGCCAGGCGCTCCAGGCTGGCGTCATCCAGACCGGCGGTGAGGCGGGTGCCGGGCTGGGCGCGAAGGGGGGCAAGACGTTCGATGAAGCTCATTGCAGATCTCCTGAAACGATTGGCGGCGCGGCGGAAACGCAAAACGCGCGTCTATTCGCGCGCGCTGGGGGCATTCCTGCTCGTGCATCTAACTTCCAGCCCGATGCTAGCACGCGCTTTTTCGCGCGATAACCCCGCGAAAACTGTTGCATAGCAGCATTTTGCGCGACGTTTGCCTGTCGCTGCGCCGCCGCGGAGGGCCGGTCGTACAATGGCCGACATTGCCTACACGTTGCCGTGCGCTCCCTTGAAGAAGTCCGATTTCAACTACGAACTCCCGCCTGAACTGATCGCCCAGGCGCCCCTCGCCGAGCGCTCCGCCAGCCGCCTGATGCTGGTGCCGCCGGCCCCCGCCGCGTTCGAGCACCGCCAGGTGCGCGATCTGCCCGACCTGCTGCGTGCCGGCGATCTGCTGGTCTTCAACGATACCCGGGTCATTCCCGCGCGCCTGTTCGGTCAGAAGGCCAGCGGCGGGCGCGTCGAAATCCTGATCGAGCGCCTGCTCGGCGCCCAGCAGGCGCGGGCCCAGGTCGGGGCCAGCAAGTCGCCCAAACCGGGCAGCCGGATCGCGCTGGATGCCGGCGGCGAGGCCGAGGTGCTGGGCCGCGATGGCGAATTCTATGTGCTGCAGTTCCACGTGCCGGAGGCACTGGAGCAGTGGTTGCTGCACGCCGGTCGCCTGCCGTTGCCGCCGTACATCCAGCGCGAGCCGGGCGTGGACGACCGCGAGCGCTACCAGACCGTGTTCGCCCGTGAAATCGGCGCGGTGGCCGCCCCGACCGCGGGCCTGCATTTCGACGAGGCGCTGCTGGCCACGCTGATGGCCAAGGGCATCGATGTCGGCCATGTGACCCTGCATGTGGGGGCGGGCACGTTCCAGCCGGTGCGGGTGGACGACCTCAAGCAGCATGTGATGCACCGCGAGTGGCTGAACGTCGGCGCCGAACTGGTCCAGCAGGTGCGCCGCACGCGCGCTGCCGGCGGGCGGGTGATCGGCGTGGGCACCACGGTGGTGCGCGCGCTGGAAAGCGCGATGCGCGATGGCGAGCTGCTGCCGTACGCCGGTGAGACCCAGATCTTCATTACCCCGGGTTACCGGATCTACAGCGTGGATGCGATGGTCACCAACTTCCACCTGCCCGAAAGCACCCTGTTGATGATGATTTCGGCGTTTGCCGGCAAGGAACGGGTGTTCGAGGCGTATCGGGCCGCCATCGCAGAGAAATACCGCTTCTTCAGCTATGGCGATGCGATGTTGCTGTTCCCGCAGGCCTAGCCGACCAACGGTCGGCGCTACGGTCGGGAGGGTAGCCGACCAACGGTCGGCTCTACGGTTGGGTGGGTGGCCGACCAACGGTCGGCTCTACGGGCGAGCGCAGGCGGGGGCTTTTCGGCGACAATGGGCCATTATTTGCCCGAATCCCGCTCCATGTCCCGACTCCAGTTCCAGCTCCAGACCACTGACGGTCGCGCCCGCCGCGGCCGCCTGACCTTCCCGCGCGGCACCGTGGAGACCCCGGCATTCATGCCTGTGGGCACCTATGGCTCGGTCAAGGGCATCCTGCCGGAGCAGATCCGGGCGCTGGGCGCGGAAATCATCCTGGGCAACACCTTCCACCTGTACCTGCGCCCCGGCCTGGACGTGATCGCCGACCACGGCGGTCTGCACGGCTTTGCGCGCTGGGATGGCCCGATCCTGACCGATTCGGGTGGTTTCCAGGTGTTCTCGCTGGCGCACCGCCGCAAGATCACCGAGCAGGGTGTCACCTTCTCCTCGCCGACCGACGGCGCACGCGTCTTCCTGGGGCCGGAAGAAAGCATGCGCATCCAGAAGGTGCTCGACTCGGACATCGTGATGATCTTCGACGAGTGCACCCCGTACCCGGCCACCGAGCCGGTGGCGCGGACCTCGATGGAACTCAGCCTGCGCTGGGCCCAGCGCAGCCGCAACGCGCACGACGAACTGGGCAATGATGCGGCGCTGTTCGGCATCGTCCAGGGCGGGGTCCACCATGACCTGCGCAGCCGCTCGGCCGAGGGCCTGCAGCAGATCGGCTTTGATGGTTACGCGATCGGCGGCCTGGCCGTGGGCGAGCCCGAGCACGAGCGCAACGCCATGCTCGACCACATGCACCCGATCCTGCCCGCCGACCGCCCGCGCTACCTGATGGGCGTGGGCCGCCCGGAGGACCTGGTGGAAGGCGTCGCCCGCGGGGTGGACATGTTCGATTGCGTGATGCCCACCCGCAACGCCCGCAACGGCCACTATTTCACCTCGTTCGGCACCGTGCGCATCCGCAACGCCCGCTACGAGCGCGACATGGACACCATCGAGCCGGGCTGCGGTTGCCACGCCTGCACCAGCGGTTACACCCGCTCGTACCTGCGCCACCTGGACCGCTGCAACGAGATGCTGGCGCCGATGCTGGGGACCATCCACAACCTGTATTACTACGAAAAGCTGATGGCCGACATGCGCGCGGCCATCGCGGCGGGAACCTTTGCCGCCTTCCGCGAGTCCTTCTACGCGGCCCGTGGCGCGGCTACCCCGGCGCTGTAGGCCCTCCACGCAGCACCGACCGCCGCGCCGACCCTGCCAAAGGGCCCGAGGACGAACTCCCGGGGCCATGGCATACTTCGTGGCTGACCCGTTTCGCGGCGACACCCAGGCCCACCAGGGCAGGGCGCCTCCCAACCCAAGGACACCAACATGAACCTGATCGCTTTCCTGATTCCTGCCGCCCACGCCCAAGCCGCTGGCGGCCAGCCGGGCGGTGGTATGGGTCTGACCACGCTGCTGTTCCCGATCATCCTGATCGCGATCATGTACTTCCTGATGATCCGCCCGCAGATGAAGCGTCAGAAGGAACACAAGGCGATGCTGGAGAAGATCAAGCGCGGCGACGAAGTGCTGACCAACGGCGGCATCGCCGGCGTGGTCACCGACATCGGCGACAACTTCATCACCATCGAAGTGGCCGACAACGTGCGCATCCGCGTGCAGAAGGGCGCCGTGGGCAACGTGCTGCCGACCGGCACGCTGAAGTCGGCCAACTGAGCCACTCCTTTTCCGAAGCACAACCGCGGCGCCGGGATGGGCGCCGCGCGGGACCCAAGCAATGCTCGAATTTCCACGCTGGAAGTATTTCCTCATCCTGATCGTGCTGGCGCTCAGCACCCTGTACGCGCTGCCCAACGTCTACCAGAAGGACCCGGCCGTCCAGATCACCGCCAACCGTGGCGGGCAGATCGACGACGCGCTGCGTGACCGCGTGCTGGCCGACCTGGCCAAGGCCGGGGTCAAGACCATTGGCGCGGAGAAGGAAGGCGACAGCCTGATCGTCCGCCTGGCCGACCTGCAGTCGCAGGCCGCCGCCAGCGATACCCTGCGCGACAGCGTGGGTGAGGACTATGTGGTGGCCCTGAACCTGGCCTCGACCGTGCCGGAGTGGCTGGCCAAGCTGGGCGGCAGCCCGATGGTGCTGGGCCTGGATCTGCAGGGCGGCGTGCACTTCGTGCTGCAGGTCGACCAGAAGGCCGCGCTGGACAAGCGCCTGGATGCCTACGCCGAAGACGTGCGCAGCAGCCTGCGCGATGCCCGCATCGCCTACCAGTCGGTGGAGCGTCGCGCGGACAACAGCATCATCGCCACCATCAGCCCGTCCGCCGGTGCCGAAGCGGTCACCCGCGCCCGCGAGGTGATGGCCAAGGCGCAGCCGACGCTGGGCTATGAGGTCAACGACAACCGCATCACGGTGAAGGTCCCCGAGGCCGAGCTGACCCAGATCGCCAATGGTGCGATCGAGCAGAACATCAATACGCTGCGCAACCGCGTCAACCAGCTGGGGGTGGCCGAGCCGATCATCCAGCGCCAGGGTGCCGACCGCGTGGTCGTGCAGTTGCCGGGCGTGCAGGACACCGCCGAAGCCAAGCGCATGATCGGTGCCACCGCGACGCTGGAATACCGCGCCGTGGTCGAGGGCAACGCGCAGGACGCGATCGCCAGCGGCCGCATTCCGCCGGAAGCCAAGGTTTACCAGCGCCGTGACAACGGCGGCCCGGTGCTGCTCAACAAGCGCGTGATCGTCACCGGCGACCAGATGGTCGCCGCGCAGGCCACCACCGATCAGAACGGTTCGGCGGCAGTCAGCGTGACGTTGAACAACGTCGGCGGCCAGCGCATGTTCGACTTCACCAGCGCCAACGTGAACAAGCCGATGGCGGTGGTCTACACCGAGCGCATCCCGACCGTGAACATGGTCGATGGCAAGGAAGTGCGCAGCTTCCGGGTCAAGGAGGAAGTGATCTCCGTGGCCAACATCAACGGTGTGTTCGGCAAGAACTTCCAGACCACCGGTCTGGAGAAGAAGGAAGCCGAAGACCTGGCCAAGCTGCTGAAGTCCGGTTCGCTGGCAGCGCCGATGGACTTCGTCGAAGAGCGCGTGGTCGGCCCGAGCCTGGGCGCGGAGAACGTCAAGAACGGCATTACCGCGGTGGTCTACGCGTTCATGTTCACCCTGGTGTTCTTCAGCATCTACTACCGCATGTTCGGCGTGATCACCTCGCTGGCGATGCTGTTCAACCTGCTGATCGTGGTCGCGGTGATGTCGATGTTCGGTGCCACCATGACCCTGCCGGGCTTTGCCGGCCTGGCGTTGTCGGTGGGCCTGTCGGTCGACGCCAACGTGCTGATCAACGAGCGTATCCGCGAAGAGCTGCGTGCCGGCATGCCGGGCAAGACCGCGATCGTGACCGGTTACGAGCGTGCCAGCGGCACCATCCTCGACGCCAACCTGACCGGGTTGATCGTCGGCGTGGCCCTGTATGCGTTTGGTACGGGCCCGCTGAAGGGCTTCGCACTGACCATGATCATCGGCATCTTCGCTTCGATGTTCACGGCAATCACCGTATCGCGCGCCTTGGCGACGCTGATCTACGGCCGCCGCAAGAAGCTCCAGAACGTGGCCATCTGACGGGACGACACGCACAATGAAACTGTTTCCGCTGCATATCCTCCCGAACGACACCAAGATCGATTTCATGCGGTGGCGTCATGCCGCGATGGTCGTGACCCTGCTGCTGTTCGTGGGTTCGATCGCGTTGATCGCGACCAAGGGCTTCAACTACGCGCTGGACTTCACCGGCGGTACGCTGATCGAGGCCCGCTTCGAGCGCAAGGTGGACGTTGAAGACGTCCGCGCCAAGCTCGAGGGCAATGGCTTTGAAGGCGCACAGGTGCAGAGCTTCGGTGGCAACACCGATCTGCTGATCCGCCTGGCACCGCAGGGTGAACATGCGCCGGGCACCGGCAATTCGGCCAGTGACCAGCGCACCGCCGCGGCGGTGGTGAAGGCGATTTCCACCGGCGACAACCAGGCAACGGTGCTGCGCAACGAGTTCGTGGGCCCGCAGGTCGGCAAGGACCTGGCGATGAACGGTCTGTACGCCACGCTGTTCATGCTGGTGGGCTTCCTGATCTACATCGCGTTCCGCTTCGAGTGGAAGTTCGCCATCACGGCAAGCATCGTGGCGCTGTTCGATCTGCTGGTGACGGTAGCCTACATTTCGGCGATCGGTCGCGAGTTCGACCTGACGGTGCTGGCCGGTCTGCTGTCGGTGATGGGCTTTGCCATCAACGACATCATCGTGGTGTTCGACCGCGTCCGCGAAAACTTCCGCAGCCTGCGCGTGGAGCCGCTGGAGGTGTTGAACCGTTCGATCAACCAGACGCTGTCGCGTACGGTGATCACCGCGGTGATGTTCTTCCTGTCGGCACTGGCGCTGTACATGTACGGCGGTACGTCGATGGAAGGTCTGGCCGAAACCCACATGGTGGGCGCGGTGATCGTGGTGCTGTCCTCGATCCTGGTGGCCGTGCCGATGTTGACCATCGGTGCGCTGCGCGTGACCAAGCAGGACCTGCTGCCCAAGGCCAAGGACATCGAAGCGCTGGAGCGCCGTCCGTAAGTCATCGGTTGCACGCACTACCTGAGAAGCCGCGCTCTGCGCGGCTTTTCCTTTTTGCAGCAGGCGAGGCAGCGCCAGGAGCGGTGCCTTTGCTCTGTGCGAGGGAGGACGGCGGCCAGCCCCGTGCAGGACACGCCGTAACCCCGTCCGTGGGGGCTCGCGGGCGCCATCCATGGCGCCCGACGGTCCTGCACGGGGGCTGGCCGCCATCCTCCAGACAGTTCTCCGTGACCGGCAACGGATCCAAGGCACGCCCTGTGTTGCGTGGCTACGCGGGCCTATCGCACGCATCAGCGCGCTTGGTAGAGCCGGGCCATGCCCGGCTGCTCTCCCACCCACGCGCGGCCACCTGTCGGGCGAGCGACGGGATGGGGTTGGCAGGACCGTGGGACGCCCTGCATGGCGCCCGCGAGCCCCCACGGACGGGTTTATGGCGTGTCCCGCCAAACCCATCCCGTCCCTCGCAAACGCAGTGACAAACGGCCCGCCATACACCCCCGTCGGTTGTACAACGCGCCCCCGCGCACTACGATCCCTTGCGTTCGCGCAGCCGCCACGGTGGCGCGCGTTGCCCCTTTTCATCGCGCAGGCGCGGCCTGCGCCAGTCAATCGAGGTCTCCATGGTCATCAAACCGCGTGTGCGCGGCTTCATCTGCGTCACCACCCATCCTGTCGGCTGCGATGCGGCCGTCAAGCAGCAGATCGAGTACATCCAGTCCAAGCCGAAGATCGCCAACGGCCCGAAGAAGGTCCTGGTGCTGGGTGCATCCACCGGCTACGGCCTGGCAGCGCGCATCACCGCCGCCTTCGGCAGCGATGCGGCCACCCTCGGCGTGTTCTTTGAGCGCCCGGGTACCGAAACCAAGCCCGGCACCGCCGGCTGGTACAACACCGCCGCCTTCCACAAGTACGCCGAACAGGCTGGCCTGTACGCCAAGAGCGTCAACGGCGATGCGTTCTCCGATGAGGTCAAGGCCAAGGTCATCGAGCTGATCAAGCAGGACCTGGGCCAGGTCGACCAGGTCGTGTACAGCCTGGCCGCACCGCGCCGCAAGCATCCCAAGACCGGCGAAGTGATGAGCTCCACGCTCAAGCCGATCGGCGCGCCGATCACCCTGCGCGGGCTGGATACCGACAAGGAAGTGATCACCGAAACCACGATCCAACCGGCCAGCCCGGAAGAAGTCGCCGGTACGGTCGCGGTCATGGGCGGCGAAGACTGGCAGATGTGGATCGATGCGCTGCTGGAGGCCGGTGTGCTGGCGGAAGGCGCCACGACCACCGCCTTCACCTATGTCGGCGAAGAGATCACCCAGGCCATCTACTGGAATGGATCGATCGGCGCGGCCAAGAAGGACCTGGACACCAAGGTGCTGGGCCTGCGCGCGAAGCTGGAGAAGATCGGCGGCGACGCGCGCGTGTCGGTGCTCAAGGCCGTGGTCACCCAGGCCAGCTCGGCGATTCCGACCATGCCGCTGTACCTGTCGCTGCTGTTCAAGGTCATGAAGGCCAAGGGCACCCACGAGGGCTGCATCGAACAGCTCGATACGCTGTACGACATTCTTTACGGCGGCAAGGACGCGGGCACGGCGATCGAGCGCCTGCGCCATGACTTGGTTGCCGACGGCGGTCGCAAGGTCGAACTGATCGACGAGGCCGGTCGCCTGCGCGCGGATTACAAGGAAATGGCGCCGGAGGTGCAGGGCGAAGTCGTCGCGCTGTGGCCGCAGGTGACCAACGAGAACCTGTACGAGATCAGCGACCTGGCCGGTTACAAGGCGGAGTTCCTGCGCCTGTTCGGGTTTGGCGTGGAAGGCGTGGATTACGACGCCGACGTCGCCACCGACGTGAAGATTCCGAACCTGGTCGAGATGGCCTGATCCGGCGTGCCCGAACAGGCACGCGTGGGTTGCACTGCAAACGCCGGGATTACCCGGCGTTTGTCGTTTCAGTTCCAGCGCGGCGCCCGCCTGCCGTGAGCACCAACGCCAGCATCAGCGCGGCGCCGGCACAGCCGGCCGACAACCAGAGCACGGCGGTCAACCCAAGCCCGTCCACCAGCTGACCGCCGCTCCACGATCCCAGCGCGATGCCCACGTTGAACACGCCGACATAGAGCGCGCTGGCAATTTCAACGGCCTGCGGCGCGGCCCGTATCACCCATGTCATCAGGCCAACCGACACCCCGCCATAGGCCAGCCCCCAGACCAGAAGCACGGCCGTGCCGCCGGCTGCGGTGTCGCCGAGGGTGAGGTACAGGAGCGGGGTGAGCAACAGGCCCATCGCAATGGCGGTGATCGTGGCTGCGGGGCGATGGGCCGCCGCGGTGCCGGCGATGAAATTGCCGACGATGCCCGCGATGCCGTAGCCGAACAGCACTGCGCCAACCCAGCGGGGATCCACGCCGGCCATGCTGACCAGTAGCGGCCGCACGAAGGTGAAGGTCATGAAATGCCCACCGACCAGCAGCAACGTGAGCAGCAGTCCTGCCTGCAACGCCCGGTTGCCCAGCTGCCCGCGCAACTGGTGCAGGGTAGGCGAAGACGTTACCGACAGTGTGGGCATCGCCACGAGATGCAGGACCAATACCGCCGCACTGAACAGCGCCATCGCGGCGAAGGCCCATCGCCAGCCGGCCAGGTCGCCGATCCAGGTGCCCAGCGGCACGCCCAGCACCGATGCTGCCGCGACGCCGCCGAAGATGATCGACGTGGCCAGCCCCACGCGTTCGGCCGGCACCAGCCGGGCAGCCAGGCCGCCGGCGATGGCCCAGATGCCCCCCATGCAGAACCCGACCAGGATCCGCGCGGCGAGCAACCAGCGGATGTCCGCCGCCAGCGCCGAGGCCAGGTTGGCGGTCACCAGCAGGGCCAGCAACCCCGCCAGGATCCAGCGTCGGTCGATACCCCCGGCGCTGATCACCACGATCGGCGCGAACAGGGCCGCCAGCAGCGCAGGCAGCGAGAGGGTCAGGCCCACCGTGCCGGTGCTGGTGTCCAGGTGCTGGGCGATATCGGTCAACAGCCCTACCGGCAGCATTTCGGTGGTCACCACCGCGAAGGTGGCCAGGGCGGCGGCGACAACCGCCAACCACGCGCGTGGTGCATGCGGATGCGCACCGGGAAGCATGTTCATCGTTCGGATCCTGCAGGAAGGGAGGGGGGCGTTGCGGCGGCGTCGCTTGCGTCGCGCGTCTGTGCGGGGAGGCGCTGATGCGCCCACAGCGCAGTGAGCGCCACCATGGCAGCGCCAGCGACGGCGACGACGAATGCGGCGCGCGCACCGCCGATATCCACGAGCTGGCCGGCGCTTGCCGCGCCTATCGCCACGCCCACGTTGAGCCCGGCCAGCAGCCAGGTCATGCCTTCGGTCAGCCGGTGCGCAGGCACGAGCCGCTCTACGATCGACATCGCCACGATCATGGTCGGAGCGAAGCACACTCCAGCCACCAGCACCGCCACCGCAAGCGCAGCGACGCTGTCCACCCGCAGCAGGGGCAGGGTGGACAGTGCGGTCGCCATGCCACCCAGCAACAGCAGCCGACGCAGTGGCCAACGCAGTGTGACCGCGCCGAACAACAGCCCCGCCACGCACGAGCCCAGTGCATAGGCGGACAACACCACGCTGGCGGTGGCGGGAACGCCGCGCTGGTTGGCGAAGGCGACACTGGTGATGTCCACCGTACCGACGATGACGCCCATCGCGACCATCAGCAGCGCCAGCAGGCGCACGTTCCCCACGCTGATCGCCGACCCGTGGCGGTCGCCCGGGTCGACCGGCTGCAGCGGCGGTTCGCTGCCACGCTGCACGGTCAGCGCGGTGACGCCGAGCGCCAGCAGCACGGCGGCGGCGAACAGGCCCGCCAGCGGATCGATCGCCACCGACAGTCCTACCGCCAGCGGCGGACCGGCAATGAAGGTCACTTCATCCAGCACGGTTTCGAGCGAGTAAGCGGTTTGCAGACGTGGTTGCCCCCGGAACATCGCGGCCCAGCGCGCGCGCACCATCGCCGACATGCTTGGCATGCACCCGGCCAGCACCGCGCCGGCAAACAGCGTCCATGCCGGTGCGTGCCGCGCGGCCGCAGCGAGCAGCAGCGCCATGCCCAGCACACTGACCGTCGCGGCGACCGGCAGCACGCGCGATTGCCCGTGGCGGTCCACCTGGCGCGAGATCTGTGGCGAGAGCAGCGCGTAGGTGAGGACGAACGCGGCCGCCACGGTGCCGGCAAGGGCATAGCTGCCGCGCAACTGCGCGAGCAGAGTGATGATGCCGATACCGGTCATTGGCAGGGGCAGTCGCGCCAGCAGGCCGGCCAGGACGAAGCGCCCCGTTCCGGGGGCGGCAAACAGCGTTCGGTAAGGGGCAAGCATCAACGTTCTCCAGGATTGCGCCATCGGCCGGCACGGGTTCATGCGCATACATACGACGCGTATGAATAAAATCCTATATACATACGTTGTGAATGTAAATAAACATACGAACCATATGTAAGGAGTTGACCGGATGGCCCGCCGCACCCGTGCCGAGATGGAAGAGACCCGCGCCGCCCTGTTAGCCACCGCGCATGCGGTGTTCACCACGCATGGCTATGCCGACGCCTCGATGGACGATCTGACCGCGCAGGCAGGACTCACACGTGGCGCGCTTTACCACCACTTCGGCGACAAAAAGGGATTGCTGCAGGCCGTGGTGGCGCAGCTGGATACCGCGATGGATGTCCGACTACAGACGATTTCGGCCACGGCTGCCGATCCGTGGGAAGGCTTTCGCAGCCGCTGCCATGCCTACCTGCAGATGGCCCTGGAGCCGGACATCCAACGCATCGTGCTACGCGATGCGCGTGCGGTCCTGGGCGGCGCATCACCGGAGGCGCAGCGCCATTGCGTCGCCTCGATGCAGGCCCTGCTCGAAAATCTCATGCGCCTTGGCGTGGTGGCGGACGCCAGCCCGCAGGCGCTGGCCTCGCTGATATACGGCAGCCTCGCCGAAGCGGCGTTCTGGATTGCCGAGGGACCCGGGGCGTCGCAACGACTGACGCACGCACAGGCCGCGCTTGATCTGCTGCTGCGCGGCTTGCTTGCCTCCCGTTAGCGGCCGGTCACGACGGCGGGCCGTGCCCCGGCATCAGGCGAAATCGAAGTCCATCGCCGGACCGGCCGGGCCGACGAATTCGCCCTGCACGTAGTCCACCCCGGCACTGAACAGCAGGCTCATCGAGTTGGCATCGGCGACGAACTCGGCGATGGTGCGGATGTTGGCCGACTGCGCTCGCGCGGTGATTTCGCTGATCTTCTCGCTGTGCTCGCGGGTGCTGGCGACATCGCGGGTGAAGTCGCGGTCCAGCTTGAGGAACTGCGGCTGGAAATGCGCCAGCAGCTGGAACGAGTCCAGCCCCGAGCCGAACTGCTCCAGCCCGATCTGGCAGCCCAGCGGCGCCACCTCGGCGAGGAACTGCTGGGCGTTGCGCAGGTGGGTGAACACCTTGGCTTCCGGGGCGTGCAGCCACAACCGCTCGCCCGGTACGCCGTGCGCCTGCAGTTCGCGGCGCAGGGTGGCGATCATCTGCGGGTCGTTGAACGATTCCGGGGTGATCTTGACCATCATGTAGGTCGGCTTGCCGGCACGCTCGCGCTGGCCGAGCACGCCGATTGCATGGGCCACGACCCAGCGGTTGATGTCGGCCAGCAGGCCGTGCTCTTCGGCGATGCCCAGGAACGCGGTCGGGCTGAGCAGCTCGCCGTTGTTTTCCAGGCGCAGGTAGGCCTCGTACAGTTCCAGCGGTTCGCCCTGCAGGTTCAGTGCCGGCTGGTAGTGCAGCTGGAAGCCATCGCCGGCCAGTGCCTCGCGGATGCGCGCGACCCAGCGCTGGATGCGCTCTTCCTCAACCCGATCGACCGCGGCCGGATCGAAGATGCGGGTGGTGTTGCCCAGTTCGGACGCCGCCTGCTGGCATTCGGTGGCACGCGCCAGGACCTGGCCGATGCTGGCGATCTTCTCGCCGACCTGCACGCCGCCGATGCTGACGGTGACCGTGGCCGAACGTTCGCCGATGCTGAACACCTGCGCGGCGAAGGCCTCGCGGATCTGATCGGCCAGTGCCACGGTCTGCGCGTAGGCGCCTTCGGTCAGCACCGCGAAGCTGTGTTCGCCGAAGCGGGCAACCTGGGCCTGCTCGCCCACGCTGTCGGCCAGCACCCGGCCCAGCGCGCCGATCAACGCATCGGCCGAATCCAGCCCGATGTCCGGCAGCAGCCGTGCGTAGTGGTCCGGTTCGATCAGCAGCAGGCCGAACTGGCCCTCGCTGCGGCCGGCCTGGGCGACGGCGTTTTCGACATGCAGCATGAAGGTGGGGCGGTTGAGCAGGCCGGTGACCTGGTCGCGCTGGCGCAGGTCTTCGACCTCGCGGGCCAGCTCCGGGTCGAACTCCATGCGCCGGCGGCGGAACACCACCTGCAGGCAGGATTCGCCTTCGTAGCTGGCCTGGGTGAACTCCATGGTCGCCGCGAACACCGCGCCATCCTGGTTGCGCGCGTCCACCTGGTACTGCGGCGGCGGCGCCTCGCCCTTGCTCATCGACTTCAACAGCTGCTTGAAGCCGTCCACGTGCTGCGGGGCGACCATGTCCAGCAGCGAGATGCCTTCCACGTCGTCGAAGGAGTCGTAGCCGAACATCTCCAGGTACGCCTCGTTGGCGCGGATGTGCATGCCTTCATGGACGTAGGCGATCGGGTCGCGCGAGGAGGAAATCAGCGCATCGCAGCGACGCTCGGTCTCGCGCATCTGCGCTTCGATGCGGCGCAGCCCACGGCGCGCGTGCAGGTCGGTCCACTCGTTGCGCACCACCGCCAGCAGGTGTTCGGGGCGGTTGCGCAGGGCGATCGCACGGATGCCGTTGGCACCGGCTTCGACCCACTCGTTCTCATCGATCGATTCGGCCAGCAGGATCATCGGGATGTCCTTGCCGCTGGCCGCGATCTGCTGGGTCACCTGAAGCAGCGGGATGCTCTGCGCGGGGGCGACGAGCACCAGGTCGATCGGCTGGCTGCCCAGGATCTGGGCCAGTTCCTCGCTGTGCTGCGGGCGCGCCGGGCGCACGGCGATGCCGCTGTTGCGCAGCGTGCTGACGATGGTTTCAGCGTTTTCCCCGCTGTCATCCACGATCAGCAGGCGGACGGTGATGTCATTCGCGTTCTGCATTCACTACTCCCCGGACTGCAAACTTGATACACGATGCGTGTGGATACGTCCATGCGGCAGACGGTAGCCGGTCACGGATCCACGCGATGGTCAGACCACCTGGCCGGCGGCATGGCCGCTGGCCCAGGCCCACTGGAAGTTGTAGCCGCCCAGCCAGCCGGTCACGTCCAGCACTTCCCCCACGAAGTGCAGGCCGGGGACCAACTGCGATTCAAAGGTGCTGGAAGACACCTTGCGGGTGTCCACCCCGCCCAGGGTGACTTCGGCGGTGCGGTAGCCTTCGGTGCCGCTGGCCACCAACGGAAAGCCCTGCAACAGGGAGGTAGACTCGCGCAGCTGCGGTTCGTCGATCTGCTTGACCGGGCGGTCCGGCAGCCAGTGCTCGCACAGGCGCAGCGCCAGCCGCCGCGGCAGCACCTCCGACAGCACCGTGCGCAGCTCGGCCGCGCCGCGCTCGGCCTTCATCCGGCGCAACCAGGCGTCCGCGTCCTGGCCCGGCAGCAGGTCCAGGCGCAGGTCGTCGCCGGGCTCCCAGAACGAGGAGATCTGCAGGATCGCCGGGCCACTGATGCCGCGGTGGGTAATCAGCATCGAGTTGCGGAATTCCACGTTGTTGCAGCGGGCGGTAATCGGCAGCGCCACGCCGCTCAGGTCGTTGAAACGTTCCTGGTGCTTGCCGCTCAAGGTGAGGGGCACCAGCCCGGCGCGGGTGGGCAGCACCTCGTGGCCGAACTGGCGGGCCAGCTCATAGCCGAAGCCGCTCGCGCCCAGGCTGGGGATGGAGAGCCCGCCGGTGGCCACCACCAGCGAGGCCGCATGGAAATGCCCCTGTGCGGTCTGCACGTGGAAGCCGTCGGCGCCGCGTTCGACCTTGGTCACCGCGCAATCGGTGCGCACCTGCACGCCGGCGGCCTGGCATTCGTCCATCAGCATGCGCACGATCTGCTTGGAGGAGATGTCGCAGAACAGCTGGCCCAGTTCCTTCTCGTGGTAGGCGATGCCGTGGCGCTCGACCATCTCGATGAAGTGCCAGGGCGTGTAGCGCGCCAGTGCCGACTTGCAGAAGTGCGGGTTGGCCGAGAGGAAGTTGGCCGGGGTGGTGCCGGTGTTGGTGAAATTGCAGCGGCCACCGCCGGACATCAGGATCTTCTTGCCGACCTTGTTGGCATGGTCGATCACCTGCACGATGCGTCCGCGCTGGCCCGCCGTGAGCGCGCACATCAGCCCGGCCGCACCGGCCCCGATGACCAGCACGTCGCAGCGGATCACACTCACGCCTGCGCTTTCTGCTTGCGCCAGGTGGGGATGACGCTGAGCTGGGCCTTGTCGGATGTCAGCTGCACTTCGCCGTCCTGGATCTGCACGTCCCATTGCATCGTGCGTTCGATCTGCGCGCCCCATTCGGTGACGAACTCACCGGGCAGGTCCATCACGTCCAGCCCGGACAGCTTCTTCAGCGCCGAGGCGTTGCGGTCCCACCAGATATCGGCCGCGCGGCCACCATAGGTGACCAGCTGCACCGCGCGCGCGCGGCCGGCGGCCTTGCGCAGGCGCGATTCGTCCGGCTGTCCCAGCTCGATCCACAGCTCGATGTCGCCGGTGTAATCACGGCGCCACAGGTCCGGCTCGTCGTCCACGCTCAGGCCACGGCCGAATTCCAGGCGGTCGTCGGCGTTCAGCGCGAACGTCAGCAGCCGCACCATCAAGCGGTCATCGGTCTCGGACGGATGCTGGGCCAGGGTCAGCGTATGGCTGGCGTAATAGCCGCGATCCATGTCGCTGATCTGCAGTTCGGCCTTGCGGATGGTGGCGGTGAGGGCCATGGGGATACCGTAAACAAAGAGCGCCATGATAATGGGTGTGCCATGACCCCGTCCGATCCGATTCCCAGCGCCATCGCCGCCAGCCGCCTGCAACTGCCGCCGGGCGAGTGGGCGAGCCTGCTGGACGGGCTGTGCGCGCGCTTCCCGCGCATCGAGCGGGCGCAGTGGGAGAGCCGGTTCGCGCGCGGGCGGGTGCAGGATGCGCAGGGCAGGGCGCTGGCGCCGGACCGGCCGTGGCAGGTGGGGCTGGAGATCCTGTATTTCCGCGAGGTGGCTGACGAGCCGGCGATTCCGTTCCTCGAATCCATTCTCTATCAGGATACGGACCTGCTGGTGGCCGACAAGCCGCATTTCCTGCCGGTCACGCCGGCCGGGGGGCATGTGCGGGAAACCCTGCTGGCGCGCCTGGTCGCGCGCACCGGCAACGCCGACTTGGTGCCGCTGCACCGGCTGGACCGGCTCACCGCCGGGCTGGTGCTGTTCTCGACCCGGCCGGCCACGCGCGACGCCTACCAGCGCCTGTTCCGCGAGCGGCGCATCCACAAGACCTACCAGGCGCTGGCGCCCGCGCTGCCCGCGCTGACGTTCCCGCTGGAGCGGCACAGCCGGCTGGTGCCGGGCGAACCCTTCTTCCGCATGGACGAAGCGCCCGGGGAGCCGAATGCGCGGACGCGGATCGAGGTGCTGCATGCCGACGGCCCGATCTGGCACTACCGGCTGCAGCCCGAAACCGGGCGCAAGCACCAGCTGCGCGTGCACATGGCCGCGTTGGGTGCGCCGATCGTGGGCGACGATCTGTATCCGCAGCTGTGCAGGGTGGGGCCGGAGGAGGTCGAAGCGTCGCTGCAGTTGTTGGCGCAGGGGTTGGCGTTCGTCGATCCATTGAGCGGGGCGCCACGGCAGTTCGCGAGCGAACGCCAGCTCGAGCAGCACCCCGGGTAGTGCCGGCCGCTGGCCGGCTCCCCATGGAACCTGGGCACCCGAGGAGCCGGCCAGCGGCCGGCATTACCGGGGTGATTGGCATTTCCGGGAGCCGGCCAGCGGCCGGCATTACCCGGGGTGATGGGCATTTCCGGGAGCCGGCCAGCGGCCGGCACTACGCGGTGTGATTGGCATTTCCGGGAGCCGGCCGGCGGCCGGCATTACCGGGGTGATGGGCATTTCCGGGAGCCGGCCAGCGGCCGGCACTACACGTTCAGCGGGCTGAACGTTTGGCCAGCCAGCGGTCCAGTTCGGCGGCGAACGCCTGCCGATCGCGCGCGCCCAGCGGAGGCGGCCCGCCGGTCTGGATGCCGGCACCGCGCAGTTCCTCCATGAAATTGCGCATCGACAGCCGCTCGGCCATGTTGTCCGGGGTGTACAGCTGACCGCGCGGGTTCAACGCCACGGCCTGCTTTTCCAGAACCAGGGCCGCCAGCGGGATGTCCTGGGTGACCACCAGATCGCCAGCGGCCAGCCGCTCAACGATCGCACTGTCAGCGACGTCCAGCCCCGGCGGCACCTGCAGGAAGCTGATCAGCGGCGAGGAGGGAACCCGCAGCCAATGGTTGGCCACCAGCACCAGCGGGATCTTCACCCGCTCGGCGGCGCGGAACAGGATCTCCTTGATGACGCCAGGGCAGGCGTCCGCATCGACCCAGATACGGGAAATCGGGGAACTTGAATCGGGCATTTGGCTGATCTTAAGGTAGGAAAATTCTGAATAGGCATGATGATTGGTGTACGATGCGCCAATCCCTTGTCCTGTCAGGCGGGAGGGGGAGGATGGCTGAATAAACCAGCTATCGCTTTTTCGGTAAAACACGAGTATCGTCACCCACACTGTGTTTGCTAGGGTCACCGTGAATCGTGGCCTGGTGCAGTTGATCTCACGATCTGCTCATCGATCCGCTTTACCAACGCCTGCAACTCAGTCTCGGCGCCCACAATGGGAAGCCGCGATTATTTCAACTATTGTTTCAGGAGTTTGTACATGTCTGATCGTCAGAGCGGTACCGTCAAGTGGTTCAACGATGCCAAGGGCTTCGGCTTCATCACCCCGGAAAGCGGCCCGGACCTCTTCGTGCACTTCCGTGCCATCCAGGGCACCGGCTTCAAGTCGCTGCAGGAAGGCCAGAAGGTGACCTTCGTCGCCGTGCAGGGCCAGAAGGGTATGCAGGCTGACCAGGTGCAGGCGGTCTAATCGACCCCCCGCTACCGTCAGGTTGCAATGAAACGCCGGAAGCGAAAGCTTCCGGCGTTTTTTGTTGTGCGCGTTTTGCCCGGCCTGGCCTTCGGGCCGGTTGCCGCCGATGACGGCATGCATCCGTCGCCGCGGTTACGATGACGCTTTGAACCTGCGGACGCGGCAATGATCAAAGTGCACCATCTGGACCACTCGCGCTCGTTGCGCGTGCTGTGGATGCTCGAAGAGCTTGGCCTGCCGTACCAGGTGGTCAACTACCAGCGCGATCCGAAGACCTGGCTGGCCCCGCAGGCACTGCGCGAGATCCATCCGCTGGGCAAGTCGCCGGTGCTGCAGGACGATGCGCTGGTGCTGGCGGAATCGGGGGCGATCCTGGATTACCTCGCAGACCGCTATGACAGTGGCCGCCAGCTCTCGCCCGAGCTGCTGCCGGCACAGGCGGCCGAACGGCTGCGCTACCGCTATTGGATGCACTACGCCGAAGGCTCGGCCATGCCGCCGCTGCTGATGAGCCTGGTGTTCGCGCGGGTGCGCAAGGCGCCGATGCCGTTCTTCGCCCGGCCGATCGCCCGCAGCATCGTGGACAAGGTGATGAAGGGCTTCGTCGGTCCGCAGCTCAAGCTGCACCTGGACTGGATGGAGCGCGAGCTGGGCCACTCGCCGTGGTTTGCCGGCGAACGCTTCACCGCCGCCGACATCCAGATGAGTTTCCCGATCCAGGCCGCTGCTTCGCGTGCCGGCAGCATGGCCAACTACCCGAAGCTGCAGGCCTTCCTGCAGCGCATCGAGCAGCGTCCGGCCTACCAGCGCGCCAGCGAGCGGGGCGGGGCGCTGGACCTCGGCGCAGGCACGGCATGAGCTTGCGGGCGCGCGCTGGCGCCCCCATTTCGAAGCGATGAACACCGACCCGCTGCGTTTCCACAACCGTTTCATCGAGCAACTCCCCGGCGACGAGGAAACCGGCCCGCGCGTGCGCGAGGTGCGCGGTGCGGCGTGGTCGGCCGTGATGCCCACGCCCGTGGCCGATCCGCAACTGCTGGCAGTGTCGACCGGGGTGGCCGACCTGCTCGGAATCGGCGCGGACCTCACCGACAGCGCGGACTTCGCCCGCGTGTTCGGCGGCAACGCGCTGTACGCCGGCATGCAGCCATGGGCCGCCAACTACGGCGGGCACCAGTTCGGTCACTGGGCCGGGCAGCTCGGCGATGGGCGCGCGATTTCGCTGGGCGAACTGGTTGCACCCGACGGCACGCACTGGGAGCTGCAGTTGAAGGGCGCCGGGCGTACCCCGTATTCGCGTGGCGCAGATGGCCGCGCGGTGCTGCGCTCGTCGATCCGCGAGTTCCTGTGCAGCGAAGCGATGCACCACCTGGGCGTTCCCACCACGCGCGCACTGAGCCTGGTCGGCAGCGGCGACAGCGTGGTGCGCGACATGTTCTACGACGGCAACGCCGCACCGGAACCGGGGGCGATCGTGTGCCGCGTGGCGCCATCGTTCATCCGCTTCGGCACGTTCGAGCTGCCGGCCGCGCGGGGCGATGTGGCATTGCTGCGGCAACTGGCCGATGTATGCATCGCCCGCGATTTTCCCGAGCTGGCCGATGCCGGTGACGCGCGCCACGCGCAGTGGTTCGCGCAGATCTGCGAGCGCACCGCGGTGCTGGTGGCGCACTGGATGCGGGTCGGTTTCGTGCACGGTGTGATGAATACCGACAACATGTCCATCCTCGGCCTGACCATCGACTACGGCCCGTACGGCTGGGTGGACGATTACGCCCCGGACTGGACCCCCAACACCACCGACGCGCAGGGCCGCCGCTACCGCTTCGGGACCCAGCCACAGGTGGCGTACTGGAACCTGACCCGGTTGGCGCAGGCGCTGGCGCCGTTGTTCGACCACGTGGCGCCGCTGCATGAGGGGCTCGCACGTTTCCAGGCGGTGCACGCACAGCGCGAGCGCGAGGACATCGCCGCCAAGCTCGGGCTGGCGCAGTGTCGCGATGACGACGTGGCGATGATGGCGGCGTGGCTGCAGATCCTGCAGGACGGCGAAATGGACATGACCCTGGCGTTCCGCGGCCTGATCGCGCTGGACCCGCAGGCGCCGTCGGTGGCCGTGCTGGAAGAGGCGTTCTACAGCGCGGACCGGCGTGCGGCGGTGATGCCGGCGCTGCAGGCGTGGCTGCAGCAGTACGCGGCCCGGGTGCGCAACGATGCGCTGGACACCGCGTCCCGGCACCAGCGGATGGCGGCGGCCAACCCGCTGTATGTGCTGCGCAACTGGCTGGCCCAGGAAGCGATCGAACACGCCGAGCAGGGTGACCTGAGTGGCGTGCATGCGTTGCAGGAGGTGCTGCGGCATCCGTATGACCTGCAGCCCGGACGTGAGCATTACGCCGGCAAGCGCCCGGCGTGGGCGCGCGACAAGGCCGGCTGTTCGATGCTGTCCTGCAGTTCCTGAGGTGTCGGCGCGCGGTAGAGCCACATGAGCGGCCGGGTTACGCTATGCCGCCCATTCCGCCAGACGCCATCATGACCGACGTTTCCGCCAGCCCTGCCTGGGCCAATCGCCTGCGCGACATCGCCGACTTCCCCAAGCCGGGCATCCTGTTCAAGGACATCATGCCGCTGCTGGCCGATGGCGCCGATTTCGCCGCGGCGATCGATGCCATGGTCGAACCGTGGCGCGATGCCGGCCTGGTGGCGGTGATGGGGATCGAGTCGCGCGGCTTCATCCTGGGCGCGGCGATGGCACGCGTGCTGGGCGTGGGCTTCGTGCCGGTACGCAAGCCGGGCAAGCTGCCGGGCCGCACGCTCAAGCAGGAATACACCCTGGAATACCGTACCGACAGCATCGAAGTGCACGCCGATGCGTTGCCGCCCGGCGCGCGCGTGCTGATCGTCGATGACGTGCTGGCCACCGGCGGCACCTTGCTGGCGGCGCTGTCGCTGGCCCAGCAGTTGCAGGTCGAGGTGGTTGGCGCGGCGGTGCTGGTCGAACTGGCCGGCCTGGGCGGCCGCGAGCGCTGGGACGCCAACGTGCCGCTGTTGGCGAACCTGGTGTACTGACGTATCGGCGCGGTGGCCACGCCACCACCCACCGTAGAGCCGACCGTTGGTCGGCTGCCGTCGATCCGGTTCCCCATGAACCTCCAACGGCAAGAGCAGCCGACCAACGGTCGGCTCTACGGCGGCATCGCCGCCGTCTACCCCTTATCTCGCTTACATCCTGCGCACGCGGAAACGACGGCCCTTGATCTTGCCCGCTTCCAGCTGCGCGATCGCCTTGCCGACCTGCTCGCGCGCAATCGCCACGTAGGAACGCGTGGCGTAGATGTCGATCTTGCCGATCGCCTTGGCCGACAGCCCGGCATCGCCGGTCAGCGCGCCGAGGATATCGCCGGGACGCAGCTTGTCGGTCTTGCCGCCGTCGATGCGCAGCGTTTCCATCGCCGCCTGCGGCAGCACCGCTGGGCGCGCGGTGGCCAGCGGGGTCTTCTGCCAGTCCAGCGGCTTGCCTTGGGCGGCTTCCAGGGCATCGGCGCGATTGCGCTCGCGGCCGGTGACCAGGCTGATCGCAAGACCGGACGCGCCGGCGCGACCGGTGCGGCCGACGCGGTGTTCGTAGGTTTCGATGTCGGTGGGCAGCTCGTAGTTGATCACCGCCGCCAGGTCCTGCACATCCAGCCCGCGCGCGGCCACGTCACTGGCCACCAGTACGTTGCAGCTGCGGTTGGCGAAGCGCACCAGCACTTCGTCGCGGTCGCGCTGTTCCATTTCACCGTGCAGCGGCAGCGCCGAGAAGCCGAACTGCTGCAGCGAGTTGGCCACATCGTCGACGTCGCGGCGGGGGTTGCAGAACACCACCGTCGATTCCGGGTTGTACTTGAGCAGCAGCCCGGCCAGTGCCTTCTGCTTGCTGGCCAGGTCGGTCTCGCAGAACAGGTGGCGGATCGCCGGCGCGTTGTCGGCGCCTTCAACGGTCACCTCGACCGGGTCGCGCAGCAGCTCACGCGCGATCTGGCGGATCTCATCGGGGTAGGTAGCCGAGAACAGCAGCGTCTGCCGGTCCTTGCTGGTGCGGCCGGCGATCTCGCGGATCGGCTCTTCAAAGCCCATGTCGAGCATGCGGTCGGCTTCGTCCAGCACCAGCGTGGTCACCCCGCCCAGCTTCAGCGCACGCTTGCGGCCCAGCTCCTGGATGCGCCCGGGCGTGCCCACCACCACGTGCGGGTCGTGCGCTTCCAGCGACGCCAACTGCGGGCCGAGCGGCATGCCGCCGGTCAGCACCACCAGCTTCAAATTGGGGATGCCGGTGGCCAGTTTGCGGATCTGCTTGCCGACCTGGTCGGCCAGTTCGCGGGTCGGGCACAGCACCAGCGCCTGGGCGCGGATCACCGACGGATCCAGTGCCTGCAGCAGGCCCAGTCCGAACGCGGCGGTCTTGCCGCTGCCGGTGGGCGCCTGTGCGATCAGGTCGCGGCGATCGAGGATGGCCGGCAGGCTCTGCGCCTGCACGGGGGTCATGCGGGTATAGCCCAGCGCGTCGATGCCCGCCGCCAGCGAGGCCGACAGGGGCAGTTCGGAGAATTCGTTCATGGTGCATTCTACCTGTTGCGCCGGCTGCGGTGGCTTACCCCGGCAGGTGCCGTACAGCCAGATTGATCGCCAGCCCGCCGCCGATCAGCCAGCCTAACAGCAGCAGGGCCAGCAGCAGCGGCTTGATCCCGGCCTGGCGCAGCGCCGAGACGTGCGTGGTGAGGCCAAGCGCGGCCATCGCCATGGCCAGCAGCACGGTGTCCAGGTCGATGGCCGCAGCGATCATCGCCGAAGGCAGCACATGCAGCGAGTTGATCCCGGCCACCGCCGCGAATCCGAACGCGAACCACGGCACCACGATCGTCGCGCGCGCCGCGCCGGGCTGCATGACACGGCCGCGTGCCAGCAGCAACGACAGCGCGAGCAGGAACGGGGCCAGCATCATCACCCGCACCATCTTGGCGATCACCGCCGTATCGGCGGCGCCCTGGCTCACCGCACGCCCGGCCGCAACCACCTGCGCCACTTCATGAACGGTCGAGCCGGTGAACACGCCGTAGGCCGCTTCGCTCATCGGCACCCAGCCATGGGCAAGGTTGAGCTGATACAACAGCGGGTACAGGAACATCGCCAGCGTGCCGAACACCACCACCGTCGATACCGCCACGGTCACCTGCTCGGCGCGACCGCGCACCACCGGCTCGGCGGCCATCACCGCCGCCGCGCCGCAGATCGCGCTGCCCGCGCCGATCAACAGCGCGCTCTCGCGATCCATCCCGAACCAGCGGGTGCCGGCCCACCAGGCCAGCGCGAAGGTGCTGCCCAGCACCAGCGCATCAACCAGCACGCCGGCCACGCCGACCTGGCCGATGTCCTGGAACGTCAGCCGCAGCCCATACAGCACGATGCCGGCGCGCAGCAGCCACTGCTTGGAAAAGCCGACCCCGCACGCGGCCTGCGCGGCGAGGCGCGGATAGACGCTGTTGCCCAGCGCGATACCGAGCACGATGGCCAGGGTCAACGCGCTGATGCCGTGCGCCTGCAGCCATGGCAGCGTTGCCAGGCCCATTGCGGCCGCCGCCACCCCCGCGGTCAGCAGCAGGCCCGGCACGCGACCGCGCCAGCGCTGGGCCAGGGAGGGCAAGGGCAGGGCGGCGGTTGAGGTGCTCACGGCAAGGCTCCAGTCGGATCGGATGCCCAGCGTGCGCGTCGTTGACAAACCTGTAAAACGCATTGTTCATCTGATTTCAACCGGTTCTATGCGTTAATTTGCGCCATGCACCTCACCTTGCGCCAATGGCAGGTTTTCGTGGCCGTCGCCAACGCGCGTACCACGGCGGCGGCGGGCACGCAGCTGGCGCTGTCGCAGTCGGCCACCAGCGCCGCGCTCAACGAACTGGAAGCCCACCTGCCCGCGCCGCTGTTCGATCGCATCGGCCGGCGCCTGGTGCTCAACGCGCACGGTCGGGCGCTGCTGGACCCGGCGCGGGCGCTGCTGGTCGCTGCCGCCGACCTGGAGACCGTGGCCGGGGTCGGGCAGGACCGCACGCTCGACCAGGTCCCGCTGCAGTTGCGGATCGGCGCCAGCAGCACCATCGGCAACTACCTGCTGCCGACGCGCGTGGCCGCGCTGCTGGCCGACAACCCTCTGGCGCAGGTCGACCTGCGCATCGGCAACAGCGCCGACGTGGTGGCTGCAGTGCAACGGCTGGAGGTCGACCTGGGCCTGATCGAGGGCCCGTGCCATGAAAGCGGCCTGCAGGTGCTGCCGTGGCAGCGCGATGCACTGGTGATCGTCGCTGCGGCCGACGCGCCGCTCGGGCCGATGCCGGACCTGGCCACGCTGGCCAACGCGCGCTGGCTGTTGCGCGAACCCGGGTCGGGCACCCGCGAGGCGGTCGAGCAGGCGCTGCTGCCGCATCTGCACCACTTCGGCCGATCCATGCGGCTGGGCAGCACCGAGGCGATCAAGCAGGCGGCAGCGGCCGGGCTGGGCGTGGCCTGCCTGTCCGGCCACGCCGTGGCCGATCTGGTTGCGCTGGGCACGCTGCGTATCCTGGACACCCCGTTGCCGCCCCTGTCGCGGCAGCTGTGGGTGGTCCGGCACCCGGGCAAGCAGGTGCCGCCGGCATTGGCCACGCTGCTGGGCCTGCCGCCGGACGCTTTCGCGCGCGGTTGAGCGACGCCGCGCACCGCCAGCCCGTACAATGGTCGGATGCCTCTGATTACTCTCCAAAACGTCGACTTCAGCGTCGGCGGCCCCTTGTTGCTGGAAAAAGCCGAACTGTCGATCGAGCCGGGCGAGCGTATTGCCCTGATCGGCCGCAACGGCGCCGGCAAATCGACCCTGCTCAAACTGCTGTCCGGCGATCACAAGCCCGATGACGGCGAAGTCCGCGTGCAGCAGGGGGTGCGCATCACCCGCCTGGAACAGGAGGTGCCGCACGGTGCCGCCGGCAGCGTCTTCGACGTGGTCGCCGATGGCTTGGGCGAGCTGGGCCAGTGGCTGGCCGAGTTCCATCACCTGAGCATGGCCGACGACTTCGACGGCGATGCCTTGTCGGCCGTACAGGCCAAGATCGACGCCGCCAACGGCTGGGGCCTGGATCAGCGCGTCAGCGAGACCCTGACCAAGCTCGACCTGGACGGCGATGCCGAATTCGCGCGCCTGTCCGGCGGCATGAAGCGCCGCGTGCTGCTGGGCCGCGCGCTGGTGTCCTCGCCGGATCTGCTGCTGCTGGACGAACCCACCAACCACCTGGACATCGAAGCCATCGACTGGCTCGAAATGTTCCTCAAGAACTGGAACGGCAGCGTGGTGTTCGTCACCCATGACCGTCGCTTCCTGCGCGCGCTGGCCACCCGCATCGTCGAGATCGACCGCGGCCAGGTCACCAGCTGGCCCGGCGACTGGGCCAACTACGAACGCCGCCGCGAAGAGCGCATGAACGCGCAGGCGCAGGAAAACGCGCGCTTCGACAAAATGCTGGCGCAGGAAGAAATCTGGATCCGCCAGGGCATCAAGGCCCGGCGTACCCGCGACGAAGGCCGTGTGCGGCGCCTCAAGGCGATGCGCAACGACCGTTCGCAGCGCCGCGAACTTGGCGGAAACGTGCGCATGGAAGCGGCGCAGGCGGAGAACTCCGGCAAGAAGGTCATCGACGTCAAGGACATCTCCTTCGCCTTTGGCGAGCGGGTGATGGTCAAGGATTTCAGCACCGTTATCCTGCGCGGCGACCGCATCGGCCTGATCGGCCCCAACGGCAGCGGCAAGACCACGCTGCTCAAGCTGCTGCTGGGCGACCTGCAGCCACAGGGCGGCGAAGTACGTGCCGGCACCAACCTGCAGATCGCCTACTTCGACCAGTACCGTGCGGTGCTGCGCGAAGACTGGACGGCGATCGAGAACGTGGCCGAAGGCCGCGATTTCATCGAGTTCAACGGCAAGCGCAAGCATGTGCACGCCTACCTGCAGGACTTCCTGTTCTCGCCCGAGCGTGCGCGCGCGCCGATCACCCGCCTGTCCGGTGGCGAGCGCAACCGCCTGCTGCTGGCCAAGCTGTTCGCGCAGCCGTCCAACCTGCTGGTGATGGATGAACCGACCAACGACCTGGACGTGGAAACCCTCGAGCTGCTCGAAGAGCTGCTGAGCGACTACACCGGGACCCTGCTGCTGGTCAGCCACGACCGTGACTTCCTCGACAACGTGGTGACCTCCACCATGGTCATGGAAGGCGACGGCGTGGTCGGCGAATACGTCGGCGGTTACACCGACTGGCAGCGCCACGCGGCACGCGTGGCGGCCGCCGCCGCGTCGGCACCGGTGGCGGCGGCCAGGCCCGTTGCGGCTGCAGCGGCTGCTGCCGCCCCGGCCGAGCCCAAGCGCAAGCTCAGCTACAAGGACGCGCGCGAGCTGGAACAGTTGCCGCTGAAGATCGAAACGCTGGAGAAGGACGTCGAAGGCCTCACCGCCGCGATGAACGACCCGGCGTTTTACCAGCGCAGCGCCGCCGACATGGCCGCGCACACCCAGCAGTTGGGCAAGGTGCAGGCGGAACTGGATGCCGCCTACGCACGCTGGGAAGAGCTGGACGCCTGATCCGGCGATCGACGTAGAGCCGACCGTTGGTCGGCTTGACGATGCGGGACGTGTGGAACCGACCGCAGGTCGCCCGCACGCGAAGAACCGAACGTTGGTCGGCCGCACACGTAGAGCCGACCGTTGGTCGGCCGCACACGTAGAGCCGACCGTTGGTCGGCTGGCGTCAGAGGTTCATGACGCCGGAACGAAGGGCAGCCGACCAACGGTCGGCTCTACCATTCAGAGGTTCATGACGCCGGAACGAAGGGCAGCCGACCAACGGTCGGCTCCACCGCGGTCACTTCACCCCGTGCAGGTCCCGCAGCTGGCTCGGCCGCGAACCAAAATAGGCGGCCAGGTCGGCAATATCCTGATCGCTCAGGTCGGTCGCCTGCGGGGTCATCAACGCATGCTGGCGGTCGCCGGCGCGATAGGCCTGCAACGCATGCGCCAGATAGTCACCGTACTGCCCACCCAGTTTCGGGTAGGTCGGGTCGATCGGCTTGTTGCCGTCGACGCCGTGGCAGTCGATGCAGCTCTGGCCGGTGGCCTTGCCCTTGACCTGGGCACGAGCTTCACCAGCAGCCAGGCGTCCGGCCGGTAAGCCGGCGGAGGAGCCGGACCCATGCTCGCCACTGGCGTGGCCCGGGTCGGCGGCGGAATCTGCGCTGTTTTCCACCTGTGACTGCGAACACGCAGTCATCAGCAGGGCAACGGACAGGGCGATGGCGTGACGCTTGAAGGGCGTGGCTTTCGACATGAGCGCGCTTATTTGACGGTGGACAGGTAAACAGCGAGATCGGCGATCTCCTGTTCGCTGAAACTCATGGACTGCGCCTGCATCGTGGGATGCCGGCGCTTGCCCTGGCGGTACTCGCTCAGCGCCTGGCTGAGGTACTGCTGGGTCTGCCCGCCAATCTTGGGCACCCGATAACTGGGGTAGGCGTTCTTGTAGCCGGTGATGCCGTGGCACCCCTGGCAGGTGTAAGCCAGCACGCGGCCATTGTCGACATTCCCGGTGAGGGCGACAGGGGCGGGCGCGGCGGGGGCTGAAGCAGGAGCGGGTGCGGCAGGTGCTGCGGGTACTGCTGGAGCAGTGGCGGCCTGTGCGGCGGCCCCGAGGGGCAGGAGGACGGCCAGAAGACAAGCGGCGAGCGGCTGCGGGCGCATGATGTCCTTTCCGGTGTACGGGTCTGGTCGTTCCGGCGTGGGGTACGGAACTGGCCCGAGTATAGCCTGCGATTTCATCTAGCTGAAACCGGGTCATCGGACGCGTTGCCGCAGGTCACCATGACCTTTGGGATATGGTGTGATTGTGACGTGGTGCATTACTTTGCTACCACACCTGCCCACGCATCCCTCAGGGACACGACGATGTCGCGAAAATCTTTCCTGCACGGCCGCTCCGGAACCTGCGCCGCTGCTCTGCTGATCACCACCTCGCTGCTGCTGAGCGGCTGCGGCGCCGGCACCGGTGCCGCCGATGCGCAGGCTGCGGAAAAGGACGCCAAGGCCGAAAAGGTCGACGCGGTCCCGGTCGAAGCGGTCGCCGCCAGCCGCCGCGCGGTGGCGGCCAGCTATACCGGCACCGCCGCGCTGGAAGCGCGCGCCGAGTCGCAGGTGGTGGCCAAGACCTCCGGGGTGGCACTGGCGGTGCTGGTCGAAGAGGGCCAGGCAGTGCGCGCCGGGCAGCCCCTGGTGCGACTGGATCCGGACCGTGCGCGGCTGGCCGTCGCCCAGAGCGAGGCGGTGATGCGCAAGCTGGAAAACAACTACCAGCGTGCGCAGAAGCTGATCGGCCAGCAGATGGTCAGCGCCGCCGATGTCGACCAGATCAAGTACGACGTGGAGAACGCCCGCGCGCAGTACCGGCTGGCCACGCTGGAGCTGTCCTACACCACGGTGGTGGCGCCGATCTCCGGCGTGATCGCCTCGCGCTCGATCAAGACCGGCAACTTCGTGCAGATCAACACGCCGATTTTCCGCATCATCGACAACTCGCGCCTGGAAGCCACGCTCAACGTGCCCGAGCGCGAACTGGCCACCCTGCGCGCCGGCCAGCCGGTGACGCTGCTGGCCGATGCGCTGCCGGGCAAGTCGTTCCCGGGCGTGGTCGACCGTATCGCGCCGGTGATCGATGCCGGCAGCGGCACCTTCCGCGTGGTCAGCGGTTTCGGCGAAGACGCCGAAGGCCTGCAGCCGGGCATGTTCGGTCGCATCCGGATCGATTACGACCAGCGTGCCGATGCGCTGGTGGTGCCGCGCCTGGCACTGCTCGACGACGGCGAACCCGCCGTGTTCCGCGTGCGCGCCGGCAAGGTCGCCCGGGTGCCGGTCAAGCTCGGTTATGCCGAAGGCCCGTGGGTGGAGATCCGCGATGGCCTGGCCGAAGGCGACCAGGTGGTCACCGCCGGCAAGGTGGCGCTGCGTGACGGCACCGCGGTGCAGGTGATCGGTGCCAAGCCGACCGCCACCGCCGCTGCCGTGCCGGCAAAAAAGGCGGAGAGCCGCCAATGACATCAGCCGGCAACGACCACGGCAAGGACCCGCACGCTGGCGAGCGTCCGGGCGCGCACGGCGGCGGCCTGGTGGAATTTGCCACCCGCCGCCGCGTCACCATCGCCATGTGCACGGTGACGCTGATGCTGTTCGGCTTCATCGCCCTGGGCAACCTCAAGGTCAACCTGCTGCCCGACCTGAGCTATCCCACCCTGACCGTGCGCACCGAGTACACCGGTGCGGCGCCGACTGAAATTGAAACCCTGATCAGCGAGCCGGTCGAAGAGGCCGTGGGCGTGGTCAAGAACCTGCGCAAGCTCAAGTCGGTCTCGCGTACCGGGCAGAGCGATGTGGTGCTGGAGTTCGCCTGGGGCACCAACATGGACCAGGCCAGCCTGGAGGTGCGCGACAAGATGGAAGCGCTTAACCTGCCGCTGGAGGCCAAGGCCCCGGTGCTGCTGCGCTTCAATCCGTCCACCGCGCCGATCATGCGCCTGGTGATTTCGGCAAAGAAGGAGGCCGCCACCGACGCCGACGCGGTGCGCCAGCTGACCGAACTGCGTCGCTATGCCGACGAGGACCTGAAGAAGAAGCTGGAGCCGGTCACCGGCGTGGCGGCGGTCAAGGTCGGCGGTGGCCTGGAAGACGAGATCCAGGTCGACATCGACCAGCAGAAGCTGGCCCAGCTCAACCTGCCGATCGACACCGTCATCAAGCGGCTCAAGGAAGAGAACATCAATATTTCCGGCGGCCGCCTGGAGGAGGGCTCGCAGCGCTTCCTGGTGCGTACCGTCAACCAGTTCGCCGACCTGGACGACATCCGCAACCTGCTGGTGACCACGCAAGGCAGCAACGGCAGTGCCGCCGACGCGGCCATGCAGCAGATGTTCGCGATCGCCGCGTCCACCGGTTCGGATGCGGCCGTCGCCGCCGCTTCGGCCGCGCAGAGTGCATCCAGCAGTAGTGCCTCCACCGTCGCCAATGGCATGCCGGTGCGGTTGAAGGATGTCGCCAGCGTGCGCCAGGGCTACAAAGAGCGCGAGGCGATCATCCGCCTAGGCGGCAAGGAAGCGGTCGAACTGGCGATCTACAAGGAAGGCGATGCGAACACCGTCGCCACCGCCGCCGCGCTGCGTACCAAGCTGGAACAGATCAAGGGGCAGATTCCCGGCGATGCCGAACTGACCACCATCGAAGACCAGTCGCGCTTCATCGAACACGCCATCAGCGACGTCAAGAAAGACGCGGTGATCGGCGGCCTGCTGGCGATTCTGATCATCTTCCTGTTCCTGCGCGATGGCTGGAGCACGTTCGTGATCAGCCTGTCGCTGCCGGTGTCGATCATCACCACGTTCTTCTTCATGGGCCAGATGGGGCTCAGCCTCAACGTGATGTCGCTGGGCGGCCTGGCACTGGCCACCGGCCTGGTGGTGGACGACTCGATCGTGGTGCTGGAGAGCATCGCCAAGGCGCGCGAGCGTGGCCTGGGCATCCTGGAGGCGGCGATCGCCGGCACCCGGGAAGTCAGCATGGCCGTGGTCGCCTCCACGCTGACCACCATCGCCGTGTTCCTGCCGCTGGTGTTCGTCGATGGCATCGCCGGCCAGCTGTTCCGCGACCAGGCGCTGACCGTGGCGATCGCCATTGCGATTTCGCTGCTGGTGTCCATGACCCTGATCCCGATGCTGAGCTCGCTCAAGGGCCGTCCGCCGCTTGCATTCCCGGAAGAACCGGCGCACGCCACCTGGCAGCCGGAGCAGCGTTGGCTCAAGCCGGTGGCCGGTAGCCGTCGCGGCGTCGGCGCGCTGGTGCGCTGGACCTGCTTCGGGCTGGCATGGGCGGTGATCCGCGTGTCGCGCGGGATCGTGGCGGTGGTTGGCCCGGTGATGCGCAAAGCCAGCGATGTGGCGATGAAGCCCTACGCCGGTGCCGAGCGCGGCTACCTCAAGCTGCTGCCGGGTGCCTTGCACCACCCGGGCAAGGTGCTGGGCCTGGCCGGCCTGGCCTTCGTGGCCACCCTGGCGCTGGTGCCGATGCTGGGGGCCGACCTGATCCCGCAGCTGGCCCAGGACCGTTTCGAGATGACCGCCAAGCTGCCGGCCGGCACGCCGTTGAAGCAGACCGATGCCCTGGTCCGCGAACTGCAGCTGGCCCACGCCAAGGACGACCAGATCGCCTCGTTGTACGGGGTCAGCGGCAGCGGCACGCGGCTGGATGCCAGCCCGACCGAAAGCGGCGAGAACATCGGCAAGCTGACCGTGGTCATGGCCGGTGGCGGCGACGCCCGCACGGAAGCGGCCATCACCGAGCGCCTGCGTGATTCGATGAAGCAGCATCCGGGCGTGCAGGTCGACTTCGCGCGGCCGGCATTGTTCAGTTTCTCCACGCCACTGGAAGTGGAGCTGCGCGGCCAGGACATGGCCACCCTGGAACACGCCGGCCAGGCACTGGCGGCGATGCTGCGCAACAACCCCCACTACGCCGACGTCAAATCCACGGTCGAGGAAGGCTTCCCGGAAATCCAGATCCGCTTCGATCAGGAACGTGCCGGCGCACTCGGCCTGACCACCCGCCAGATCGCCGATGTGGTGGTCAAGAAGGTGCGTGGCGACGTGGCCACCCGCTACAGCTTCCGCGACCGCAAGATCGACGTGCTGGTGCGGGCCCAGGAAGGCGACCGTGCCAGCGTGGACAGCATCCGCCGGCTCATCGTCAATCCCGGCAGCAGCCGTCCGGTGACCCTGGATGCGGTGGCCGAGGTGGTCGCCACCAACGGCCCGAGCGAGATCCACCGCGCCGACCAGACGCGCGTGGCGGTGGTCTCGGCCAACCTGCGCGACATCGACCTGGGCGGTGCGGTGCGCGAAGTACAGGACATGGTCGCCAAGGACCCGCTGGGCGCCGGCGTGGGCATGCACATCGGCGGGCAGGGTGAGGAGCTGGCCGAATCGGCGCGTTCGCTGATCTTCGCCTTCGGCCTGGCGATCTTCCTGGTCTACCTGGTGATGGCGTCGCAGTTCGAATCGCTGCTGCACCCGTTCGTCATCCTGTTCACCATCCCGCTGGCCCTGGTTGGCGCGATCCTGGCGCTGATGCTGACCGGCAAGCCGATTTCGGTGGTGGTGTTCATCGGCCTGATCCTGCTGGTGGGGCTGGTGACCAAGAACGCGATCATCCTGATCGACAAGGTCAACCAGCTGCGCGAGTCCGGGGTGCCCAAGCAGCAGGCACTGGTGGAGGGCGCGCGCTCACGCCTGCGGCCGATCATCATGACCACCCTGTGCACGCTGTTCGGCTTCCTGCCGCTGGCGGTGGCGATGGGCGAGGGCGCCGAAGTGCGCGCGCCGATGGCGATCACCGTCATCGGTGGCCTGCTGGTGTCCACCCTGCTGACCCTGATCGTCATCCCGGTGGTGTACGACCTGCTGGATCGTCGCGGCGATGCGTATTACCGCGAACGTGGGCGCAAGCAAGCCGGTTTCGTCGAGACCCCCGGCACCGGCACCGCACAGGAGCCGGCATGAGCATCGCCGAATTCTCCATCCGCCGTCCCATCACCACCATCATGTGCTTCGTGTCGCTGGCGGTGGTGGGGCTGATCGCCTCGTTGCGGTTGCCGCTGGAGGCACTGCCGGACATCTCGGCCCCGTTCCTGTTCGTGCAGGTGCCGTACACCGGTTCCACCCCCGAGGAAGTGGAGCGCAACATCATCCGCCCCACCGAAGAAGCGCTGGCCACCATGACCGGGATCAAGCGCATGCGCTCCTCGGCCACCTCCGAAGGGGCCAGCATCTTCATCGAGTTCACCGACTGGGACCGCGACATCGCCATCGCCGCCTCGGACGCGCGCGAGCGCATCGACGCGATCCGCACCGACCTGCCCGATGACCTGCAGCGTTACAGCGTGTTCAAGTGGTCCAGCAGCGATGACCCGGTGCTCAAGGTGCGCCTGGCCAGCAGCAGCGACCTCACCGGCGCGTACGACATGCTCGACCGCGAGTTCAAGCGGCGCATCGAACGCATCCCCGGCGTGGCCCGGGTCAATATCTCCGGCGCGCCACCCAACGAGGTGGAGATCGCGATCAGCCCGGACCGCCTGACCGCGCACAACCTGAGCATCAACGACCTCAGCGACCGTCTGCGCACGCTGAACTTCTCGATCTCGGCCGGGCAGATCGATGACAACGGCCAGCGCGTGCGCATCCAGCCGGTCGGGGAGATCACCGACCTGCAGGAGCTGCGCGACCTGGTGATCGACACCAAGGGCCTGCGCCTTGGCGACATCGCCGACATCCGGCTCAAGCCCACGCGGATGAACTACGGCCGCCGCCTGGATGGCAACCCGGCCGTCGGCCTGGACATCTTCAAGGAGCGCAGCGCCAACCTGGTGGAAGTTTCGCGCGCAGCGCTCGCCGAAGTGGAGGCAATCCGCAAGCAGCCGTCGATGCGCGATGTGCAGATCAAGGTCATCGACAACCAGGGCAAGATGGTCACCTCCTCGCTGCTGGAGCTGGCCGAGGCCGGCGCGGTCGGTCTGCTGCTGTCGATCACGGTGCTGTTCTTCTTCCTGCGCCATTGGCCGTCCACGCTGATGGTGACCCTGGCGATCCCGATCTGTTTCGTGATCACCCTGGGCTTCATGTACTTTGCCGGCGTCACGCTCAACATCCTGACCATGATGGGGCTGCTGCTGGCCGTCGGCATGCTGGTGGACAACGCGGTGGTGGTGGTGGAGAGCATCTACCAGGAACGCGAACGCATGCCCGACCAGCCGCGGCTGGCCTCGATCATCGGAACGCGCAACGTGGCCATCGCGCTGAGTGCCGGCACCCTGTGCCACTGCATCGTGTTCGTGCCGAACCTGTTCGGTGAAACCAACAACATCAGCATCTTCATGTCGCAGATCGCGATCACCATTTCGGTCTCGCTGCTGGCCTCGTGGCTGGTGGCGGTCAGCCTGATCCCGATGCTGTCCGCGCGCATGCAGACCCCCAAGCTGGTGCACGCCGAATCCGGGGTGATCGCGCGCCTCCAGCGCCGCTATGCCAAGGTCCTGCGCTGGACGCTGGAACATCGGGGCTGGAGCGTGTTCGGCATCCTGATGGTGGTGGCCATCAGCCTGGTGCCGATGAAGCTGACCAAGATCGACATGTTCGGGGGCGAAGGTGGCCACGAGGTATTCATCGGCTACAACTGGAAGGGCGCCTACACCTACAGCCAGATGTCCGAGGAAGTCGCCCGCGTCGAGCACTACCTCGATGGTCAGCGCGAGAAGCTGCACATCACCCAGATCTATTCCTGGTACAGCGAGCAGGAAGGCAGCAGCACGACGGTGACCTTCGACGCAGCGCATGCCGACAACATGCCTGCCGTGCAGGAAGCGCTGCGCAAGGGCCTGCCGCGTTCGGCGCGTGCCGATTACATCGTCGGCAACCAGGGCGGCGACGGTGGCGGCAGCAGCAATCAATCCGTGCAGGTGCAGCTGGTCGGCGACTCGACCAAGATGCTGCAGGAGATCGGCGAGGAGGTGGTGCCGCTGCTGGCACAGCGCAAGGAACTGCGCGACGTGCGCATCGACAACGGCGAGAAGGGCAGCGAGCTGGCCATCCACGTCGATCGCGAGCGCGCGGCGGCGTTCGGCTTCAATGCAGAGCAGGTCGCCAGCTTCGTCGGCCTGGCGCTGCGCGGTGCGCCGATGCGCGAGTTCCGCCGCGGCGACAGCGAGGTGCCGGTGTGGGTGCGGTTTGCCGGGGCCGAACAGAGTAGCCCGGAAGACCTGGCCAGCTTCACCGTGCGTACCGGCGACGGCCGATCGGTGCCGTTGCTGAGCCTGGTGGATGTGTCGATCAAGCCGTCGGCGACGCAGATCGGCCGCACCAACCGCCAGACCACGTTGACCATCAAGGCCAACCTTGCCGAGAAGATCACCGCCCCGGAAGCGCGCAAGGCGATGGAAGCGACGCTGACGCCGATGAGCTTCCCGGCCGGCTATACCTTCACCTTCGATGGCGGCGACTACGGCAATGACAACGAGGCGATGCAGCAGATGCTGTTCAACCTGATCATCGCGTTGGTGATGATCTACGTGGTGATGGCCGCGGTGTTCGAATCGCTGTTGTTCCCGGCGGCGATCATGAGCGGGGTGCTGTTCTCGATCTTCGGGGTGTTCTGGTTGTTCTGGCTGACCGGGACCTCGTTCGGAATCATGTCTTTCATCGGCATCCTGGTGCTGATGGGCGTGGTGGTGAACAACGGCATCGTGATGATCGAGCACATCAACAACCTGCGCCAGCGCGGCATGGGCCGCACCCAAGCGCTGGTGGAAGGCTCGCGCGAGCGGTTGCGCCCGATCATGATGACCATGGGCACCGCGATCCTGGCGATGATCCCGATCTCGCTCACCGACACCCAGCTGCTGGGCAACGGCCCGCCGTACTACCCGATGGCACGTGCCATTGCCGGCGGCCTGGCGTTCTCCACGGTGGTCAGTCTGCTGTTCCTGCCGACCATCTACGCGATGCTCGATGACATGAGCATCGCGGTGGGCAGGATCATCCGCCGCGCCCGCGGCCTGCCGGCGAAGGGCGAAGCGGCAACGGTCGCCTGAACGCCCCCCCTGGCCGGCCAACGTACCCGGCTTTAGGTAGTGCCGGCCGCTGGCCCGCTCCCCGCTTCCCGGTAGTGCCGGCCGCTGGCCGGCTCCACGCGAATCCCAGATTCCCGGTACCGCCGGCCGTCGGCCCGGACGGGCAGTGCCAGGCTGTGTCTTCGCTCCGGTATGTCGCGAGCGTGAGGGCCCCGTAGCAGCCGGCAGGCCCCTGGCGCAAATGTCCCCCGGCCTGGCGGCCTCCTCCTTTATTTTGCCCAGGGGCCTACCGGCTGCTACGGGGCTCGGCTTGCGGTACAGGCCAGGAGCCGGGCACGTTTGATGGCGGTTGGTGGGTCGGGCGCTGGGCGCCCATTCCCTTGGAGGCGAAATAAAGGAGGAGGTGGCGGCCGCAGGCCGACGCCGGGGGCGTCGCCGGAAAGGGCATGGGCGCCCAGCGCCCGACCCACCGACCGCCGCGCCTGGAAGAAGTCAACGCACGCTTCTGCTCGCCCCGCATAGGGGGCGAAGAACCAAAAAAAAGGCCACGCATTGCGTGGCCCTTCGATACGCCTCGGCGCAGGGAATTACCCCGCCACCTTCCCCCACACCTGGAAGCCGGTCAGCCACAGTCCCAGCATGCTGCCCAGGTTGGTCAGCATGAAGGTCAGCACCACGCGGGTGACGCGGTTGCGGTACCAGCCCCTCACGCTCTGCGCATCGTCGCGCAGCTTGAGGAAATCCTCGTACGCTGGCTTGCGCAGGCGGGTTTCCACCAGCGCCGCGAAGGCACCGGTGGGAATGCTCAGGCGGAACGGCTTGAACGGGGCGACCACGATCGCGGTCAGGATGCTCAAGGGATGGCTGCCGGCCAGCAGACACCCCAGGCCCGCCAGGCCACCGGTGTACATCGCCCAGGTCAGCAGCAACTCACCGCCCACGCCCATGCCGCCACGGTAGAAGCCGACCGCGATACCCGCCAGCACGATCGCCAGGATGGTCAGGGTGATCCACGGGATGTTGCGCTTTTTCGCCACTTCTTCCAGCGATTCGCGCAAGGGACCCGGCGCATCGGTATCGGTTTCCAGATACTTCGCCAGCCCGGCCAGGTGGCCGGCGCCGACCACCGCCAGCACCTCGCGCTGCGCAGGGTCGTGCACTTCGCGCAGGCGGGTGGCCATGTAGCGGTCACGCTCGCCGATGATGGTCTCGTACAGCGCCGGACTTTCGCTGGCGAATTCGCCGAAACTCGCTTCGAGCATGTCGCCCTGCTTGAGCTTCTCGATCTCTTCCTCGCCCACGTCTTCAGAGGCGAACAGGCCCGCGCCCAGTCCCATCACCAGCTTTATCCGGCCGAAGAAACCCAGCCGCTGCGACGCGCGCTTGAAGGTCAGCCCGACTTCGCGGTCGATCAGATGCACCGGCAGGTGCTGTTCGTTGGCCAGGGTCACCGCGCGCTTGAGCTCGGCGCCCGGCTCGATGCCGAGTTGTTCGGCCAGGCGACGCTGGTAGGCGGCCAGCGCCAGGTTGGCGGCAAACAGTGCCACGCGGCCCTTGCGGATCACCTCGACCAGGTCCAGCTTGGCCATCGCATCGGGGTTGGTCAGCGCCTGCAGGCGCTGCGCGTCGAGCTCGACTGCCACCGCATCGAAGCGGCCGCTGCGGATCGCCCGTTCCACCGCCTCCACGCTGGCCTGGGACACGTGCGCGGTGCCGAGCAGGGTGTAACGCACGCCGTCGCGTTCGACCACGCGCACGGGCTGGCCGGCGAACAGGGTGTCGCCGGTGTCATCGATCTGGGGTTCAGTCATTTCATTCATTCGAAGGGGCGCTGTCGGCACCATCGCCGAGCGCACGCTGCATCTGGACAGTGTCCAGCCAGCGGCCATGCTTGCGGCCGAGGCCGCGGAAAATGCCGACGGTGTGGAAACCGAAGCGCTCGTGCAGTTTGATCGAGGCGGTGTTGGTCGGCTCGCCGATCACCGCCACCATCTGCCGGTACCCGCGTGCCACGCAGGCATCGATCAGCCCCTGCAGCAGCGCCGTGCCGACGCCGCGGCCCTGGAAGCCCGCATCCACGTAGACCGAGTTTTCCACGGTCCACTGGTAGGCGATGCGCCCGCGATAGGTGTTGGCATAGGCGTAACCGGCCACCTGGCCATCGACCTCGGCCACGATGTACGGAAACCCGCGGCCGACGATGTCGTGCATGCGCCGCTGCATCTCCGCCGCGTCGGGCACGTCGTACTCGTACGTATTGACCAGATCGGTCACCTCCACCGCGTAGATCGCGGTGATGGCGGGGATGTCGGCGTCGGTGGCGTCGCGCAGGGACACGGTCACGGGGCAGGGGTCCTGGGTATCAGTCGATGTAGCGCTTGAGCAGGTCGCCGTACGCATCGATGCGGCGATCGCGCAGGAACGGCCAGATCCGCCGCACGTGTTCGCTGCGCTGCAGGTCGACCTCGCAGATCAGCACGGTGGGCTCGCCACCGGCTTCGGCGATGAACTCGCCCTGTGGGCCGAGCACGTGGCTGTTGCCCCAGAACTGGATGCCCGAGGCGCCCAGCGGCGAGGCTTCGTGACCGACGCGGTTGCAGCTCAGCACCGGCACGCCATTGGCCACTGCGTGACCGCGATGGCTGAGCACCCACGCATCGCGCTGGCGGCCCTGCTCGTCCTGCTGGTCCTCCGGATCCCAGCCGATGGCGGTGGGGTAGAGCAGCAGCTCGGCGCCGGCCAGCGCCATCAGGCGCGCCGCTTCCGGATACCACTGGTCCCAGCACACCAGCACGCCGAGGCGACCCACCGAGGTATCGATCGGCTTGAAGCCGATGTCGCCCGGGGTGAAGTAGAACTTCTCATAGAAGCCCGGATCGTCCGGGATGTGCATCTTGCGGTACTTGCCCAACAGCGTGCCGTCCTTTTCGAAGACGACCGCGGTGTTGTGGTAGAGCCCGGCGGCACGGCGTTCGAACAGCGAGCCGACGATGACCACGCCATGTTTTTTGGCCAGCGCGCCGAGGCGCTCGGTGCTCGGGCCCGGGATCGGCTCGGCCAGGTCGAACTCGTCCACCGACTCGTGCTGGCAGAAGTACGCGCCGTTGTGCAGTTCCTGCAGCAGGATCAGCTTGGCACCCTGGGCGGCCGCTTCAGCCACGCGCGTTTCGATCACGGCCAGGTTGGCCGCGGCGTCACCGTGGTTGCGCTCCTGGATCAGGGCGACGGAAAGGGTGTGGCGTGAGCTCATCCGAGTGCGGTCCTGCGGGGGAAAAACGCAGTTTATCGCGGATGGGTGCACGCGGCGTGCTGTGCGCTAAATGGGCGGCGATGCCACGTTGTCGCCATCGTCGGGGCACGGTGCAGAGGGCGGCGCGTCGTTTGCGCAGGCAGGCGGGACGGGCAGCCCAATCCAGGACACGCCGTGAACCCATCCTTGGGGGCTCGTGGGCGCCATCCATGGCGCCCAACGGTCCTGGATCGCGCTGCCCGCCCGCTCTACCGACATCCAGGCGCGCCGAGGGAGAGGAGCTGCTGGCCGCGACCGTGGGTCGTGGCCTGCAGCAGGGGTCAGGCCAGCAACCCTTCCGGCAGCTGCATGGTGATGCAGTGCAGGCTGCCGTTCTGCCAGATCAGTGATCGGCACGGCACCGGCACGATCTCGCGGTCCGGATAGGCCTGGGCCAGCACCGCGCGCGCGGCCTCGTCGGCGACATCGCCGTAGGCCGGCATCAGTACCGCGCCGTTGAGGATCAGGTAGTTGGCGTAGGACGCGGCCAGGCGGCGGCCATCGTCGATCACCGGCTGCGCCCACGGCAGCGGGAACAGGCGGTACGGCGTGCCCTGCGCCGTGCGCAGCGCGGCCAGCTCGTTGCCCATTGCCTGCAGTTCGGCGAAGTGCGAATCGCCGCTGTCATCGCAGGCCTGGTAGACGATGCTGTCCACCGACGCGAAGCGCGCCAGGGTATCGATGTGGGCGTCGGTGTCGTCGCCTTCCAGGTAGCCGTGGTCCAGCCACAGCACCCGGTCCTGCTGCAGCCAGTTGGCCAGGTCCGCGCTGAGCGAATCGCGCGCGCGGTCTGGATGACGCTCGTGCAGGCACTGCCAGGTGGTCAGCAGGGTGCCGGCGCCGTCGGTTTCGATGCCGCCGCCTTCCAGTGCGAAGGGAATGCTCTGCACCTCGGCCGTTGGTGCGAACACGCCGGCCGCATGCAGCACCCCGACCAGTTGGTCGTCCAGGCTCGCGTCGAACTTGCCGCCCCAGCCGGTGAAGCGGAAGTCGAGCAGGCGGAAGCCGCCGTCGGCACGCTTGAGCGTGATCGGGCCGGAATCGCGCAGCCAGGTGTCGTCGTATTGCGCGGTGACGAAACGGACGCGGTCCATGTCGATCCGGTTGGAGCGCAGGCGCGCATCGGCGTAGGCCTCCAGGTCATCGTCGGCGACGATGATCAGCACCGGCTGGAAGCGGGTGATGGCCGCAACCAGGGCGATGTAGGTGTCCTCGACGTCACCCAGGCGGTCGGCCCAGTCGGTGTCGGCGTGGGGCCAGGCGATCAGGATGGCGGACTGGGTTTCCCATTCGGCCGGAAAGCGGAGCGTGTCGTTCATGGTCTCGATGCGATGGCCCGCCGGGTGGCGGGCAGTAGGAATGGGGTCAGCGGATCGGCGGCTTCGGGCCGACTTCGTTGGCGTCGGCCTTGTTGGCCACCACGTCGATCACCTTCTGCTTCTCGAAGTAGACGGTGAACTGCGGGTAGACCCAGCGGTTGATCGTCGGCCACTGGCGCTTCTGCCCGCCGCGCGGGTCCAGGCGTTCGCCCGGGTCGCCGAACTGGGCCTGCACCTGCTGCATGCTCTGGCCGCGGACGGGCAGGGCGGTGGCGGGCTTTTCCTGGCTGCGATCGATCAGCAGTGTGTCGGCGTGGGCGCTGGCGCAGGCCAGCAGGGCAAGCAACGGCAGGGTGGTCAGGTAACGCTTCATCTCGATCTACTCCCCAGTGGTCAAGAATACGGAAGGCCTCACGACGGCGTGCCTCATGACCAAGTGTCGTGAGTTACCCGGCGATTACAGCAAAAAACGGCAATAAAAAACCGCCCGGAGGCGGTTTTTTATTCAGGCAGCTCGCGACCCGGGGGTCGTGATGCCTTTGGGCTCAGCGCTGGCGAGCCTTGAAACGCGGGTTCGACTTGCAGATCACGAAGATCTTGCCGCGACGACGAACGACCTTGCAATCGCGGTGACGGGACTTGGCCGACTTCAGGGAAGACAGGACTTTCATTGCATACCTCGGCGTAAACGTTGGATTCGGTTGGAGCGCGGCCGCGATATGCAGATGACAATCGGCAGGTGACGCCCGTTCAAGCCCGCCATTCTACCGGGCTTTTTTCCATCCTTTCAAGTGGTTGCACCAAAAAAATCTCAAGCGGCCCTGGGCGGGGGCTAGAATGGGCGGTCAAATCTACCGGGAAACCCATGAACCAGCTTCCTTCCGTGCTCACCATCGATGGCCCTTCCGGGGCTGGCAAGGGGACCGTCAGCCGCATTGTCGCACGCCGCCTGGGCTGGCATTACCTGGATTCGGGCGCTCTCTACCGCGCCGTGGGCGTGGCCGCCAGCTGGGCCGATATCGACACCTCCGACGCCTCGGCGCTGGTTCGCTGCACCTTCGACACCCATGTGCGCTTCATCGAAGCCGCCGACGGCGGGTTGCGGGTGGTGGTCAACGACACCGATGCCACCGACGAGCTGCGGCTTGAGACCACCGGGGCGCTCGCCTCGGCCATTGCGGCGATCCCGGAGGTCCGCGCGGCGCTGAAAGAACGCCAGCGCGCATTCAGGTTGGAGCCTGGGCTGGTCGCTGACGGCCGCGACATGGGCACGGTCATCTTCCCGGACGCGCCGTACAAGGTGTTTCTGACCGCCAGTGCCGAGGAGCGCGCCGAGCGCCGGCATAAGCAGTTGAAAGACAAGGGGGTTTCTGTTAACTTTGATGACCTCCTGCGCGAGATCATGGCCCGCGACGCCCGTGATGCACAGCGCACAGTGGCGCCCCTGAAGCCGGCAGACGATGCCGTCATCATCGACACCAGTGGCATCGGCATCGACGCAGTCGTTGCCAACGTGTTGGATCTGCTTCCGGTTTCGGGTGCCTGATCCGTTGTACAGGAGGACCGTCAATCCATCGGCGGTGTCGCACCATCGCAAGGCTGCAAAAGCTCCGTCCCGCAATGTTGCGTGGCGGTTTTCCTACTTAACACACGACCTGCGTTACCGGGGTCGACCAACAGGCGGGCAGTAAGCGGTTCCCTTCGGGGGCCAATGCCCATGTGTCCAACAGAGTAAATCTAATGACCGAATCATTTGCCGAACTGTTCGAAGCCAGCCAGGCCAATCTGGCCAAGCTGAAGCCGGGCTCGATCGTCAGCGGCGTCGTTGTTGAAGTCCGCGGCGACGTCGTGGTGATCAACGCCGGCCTGAAGTCCGAAGGCATCGTGCCGATCGAACAGTTCCGTAACGACGCTGGCGAAATCGACGTCGCCGAAGGCGATGTCGTCAAGGTTGCCCTCGATTCCATCGAGAACGGCTTCGGCGAAACCGTCCTGTCGCGCGAGAAGGCCAAGCGCGCGATGGTGTGGGACGAGCTGGAAGAAGCGTTGGAGAAGAACGAAACCATCACCGGTCGCATCAGCGGCAAGGTCAAGGGTGGTTTCACCGTGGACATCAAGGATGTCCGCGCGTTCCTGCCGGGTTCCCTGGTCGATGTGCGCCCCGTGCGCGATCCGGCCTACCTGGAAGGCAAGGAGCTGGAATTCAAGCTCATCAAGCTGGACCGCAAGCGTAACAACGTCGTGGTGTCGCGCCGCGCTGTCGTCGAAAGCGAGCACTCGGAAGAGCGCGAGCAGCTGATGGACAAGCTGCAGGAAGGCGCGATCCTGAAGGGTGTCGTCAAGAACCTGACCGATTACGGCGCGTTCGTGGACCTGGGCGGTATCGACGGCCTGCTGCACATCACCGACATGGCCTGGAAGCGCGTGCGCCATCCGTCCGAAGTCGTGAACGTCGGCGACGAGCTGGACGTCCGCGTGCTGAAGTTCGACCGCGAGCGCAACCGCGTTTCGCTGGGTCTGAAGCAGCTGGGTGAAGATCCGTGGGACAACATCGCCCGTCGTTACCCGGCCAACAGCCGCGTCTTCGGCAAGGTCTCCAACGTCACCGATTACGGCGCATTCGTCGAGATCGAGCCGGGCGTGGAAGGCCTGGTGCACGTGTCGGAAATGGATTGGACCAACAAGAACGTCAACCCGTCCAAGGTTGTGCAGGTCGGTGACGAAGTTGAAGTCATGGTCCTGGACGTCGACGAGGAGCGTCGCCGCATCTCGCTGGGCATGAAGCAGGTTGCCGCCAATCCGTGGGAAACCTTCGCTGCCATCCACAAGAAGGGCGACAAGGTGTCGGGCCAGATCAAGTCGATCACCGACTTCGGCATCTTCATCGGCCTGGACGGCGGTATCGATGGCCTGGTGCACCTGTCCGACATCAGCTGGAACACCACCGGCGAAGACGTGGTCCGCAACTACAAGAAGGGCGACAACCTGGACGCAGTGGTCCTGGCCGTCGATCCGGAGCGCGAGCGCATCAGCCTGGGCGTCAAGCAGCTGGAGCAGGATCCGTTCGGCCAGTACATGGCGGCCAACCCGAAGGGTTCCAAGGTCGAAGGCGTGGTCAAGGAAGTGGACGCCAAGGGCGCTACCATCGAACTGGCTGACGGCATCGAAGGCTACGTGGCCGCTCGCGATGTTGCGAACGAGCGCGTGGACGACGCGACCCAGTTCCTGAAGGTCGGCGACAAGGTTGAAGCCAAGTTCGTGGGCATGGATCGCAAGGGTCGTACCCTGCAGCTGTCGATCAAGGCCAAGGACGATGCGGAAATGCGCGAAGTGCTGGAGGAATACCAGTCCTCTTCGGCGTCCAGCGGCACCACCCAGCTCGGCGCGCTGCTGCGTGCACAGCTGAACGGCAACAAGTCCGAGTAATCGGTCTGTCGCTGTCGTAGTTTCCTGGACGGCCCGGACATCAGTCCGGGCCGTTTCAGGGTCTAGTTCCCCCCGAAGAGCCCGTAATGACCAAATCCGAGCTGATCGAAATCCTGGCGCGCCGACAGGCGCATTTGAAGTCGGACGATGTCGATCTGGCCGTGAAGTCGTTGCTGGAAATGATGGGTGGGGCGCTGGCCGGCGGGGATCGCATCGAGATCCGCGGGTTCGGCAGTTTTTCGTTGCACTACCGGCCACCCAGGCTGGGGCGTAACCCCAAGACCGGGGAGTCGGTCGCATTGCCGGGCAAGCATGTCCCGCATTTCAAACCGGGCAAGGAGCTGCGCGAGCGCGTCAGCGCCGTGGTGCCGCTGGAAAGCGACCCCGCGTAGAGCGGACCGTTGGTCCGCTGCTTTTTTCGTTCCGGGCCTCTTTGTCCCGCTGCTCTATATTCCGCTACTCTTTGAATCTCCCGGAACTGGAGATGCTGCATGAAAGTCGTACGTCTGCTTGTGCTGCTGGCGGTTCTGGTCGCCGGACTCATCATCGGTGCGCTCAACTCGGACAAGATGGTTCTCAGTCTGGGCTTCACCCAAATCACCACCACCACCGGCCTGGCGATCATTGTCGCCCTGTTGTCCGGTGCCATCATCGGCGGCGGCATCGTGCTGGCCAGCCTGGTGATCCCGTTGTACGCGAAGCTGCGCACGGCGCAGAAGGCTGTCCCGACCGCGGTCGTGGCGCCGGCTTCCACCCCTTCTTCTACTTTCGACGGACGCTGAGCCCCGATGGAATTTGTCTCCGAGTGGTTCTGGTTCTTCCTGTTCCTGCCGTTGGCGGCGTTGTCCGGCTGGGTGATCGGCCGTCGCGGTGGCCAGCGCCATGGCGACAACCAGGTCAGCCGCCTGTCCAGCACCTATTTCCGTGGCCTGAACTACCTGCTCAACGAGCAGCCGGACAAGGCGATCGAGCTGTTCCTGCATATCGCCGAGCTGGACAAGGAAACCTTCGAAACCCAGGTCGCGCTGGGCCACCTGTTCCGCCGTCGTGGCGAGGTGGATCGTGCGATCCGACTGCACCAGGGCCTGGTCAACCGTGCCGACCTGAATGACGCGCAGCGGGTGCAGGCACTGCTCGCCCTGGGCGAGGACTACATGAAGTCCGGGCTGCTGGACCGTGCCGAAACCGTGTTCAGTGAGCTGGCGCAGATCGACCAGCGCGCGCCGCAGGCGCTCAAGCACCTGATCGGGATCTACCAGGCCGAGCGTGACTGGGAAAAGGCGATCGACAACGCCAGCCGCTTCGAGGAAGTCACCGGCGAGCCGATGGGCAAGCTGATCGGACAGTTCGAATGCGAGCTGGCCGAGCGCTTCCGCGGCGCCGGCAAGATCGAGGAGGCGAGGGCGGCCATCGCGCGCGCCTACCAGGCCGATGCGATGTCGGTCCGCGCCGGCATCATCGAGGGCCGTCTTGAAGCGGATGCGGGCAATGCCGAAGCCGCCGTGCGCGCCTTCGAGCGCGCCGCGCGCAACGATCCCGAATACCTGCCCGAAGTACTGCAGGCGCTGATGCAGAACTACCGCAAGGTCGGCGACCTTGGCGGTGCACGCGCCTTCCTGTCGGAGATGACCGAGCATTACCGTGGCATCGCCCCGGTGCTGGCCCTGACCCAGTTGATGGAAGAGCAGGAGGGCGTGGCCCCGGCGCGCGCCTATCTCGGCCGCCAGCTCAAGGATCGTCCGTCGGTTCGTGGCGAATCGGCGCTGATCGACCTGACCCTGGCCGAGGGCGCGGACGCCACCGCGACCCTGCATGACCTCAAACACATCACCGACCAGTTGCTGGTGCGCAACCCGGCCTATCGCTGCACGCGTTGCGGTTTCGGCGCACGTACGCACCACTGGCAGTGCCCCAGCTGCAAGGAATGGGGAACGGTCAAGCCGCTGCTGAACTACGCGGTCCTTTAAGCGATGCCCGTGGCCTGGATGGTCGGGTTGCCAGCGGTGCTGGCGCTCGCGGCGGCGCTCACCTGGGGTGCGCGCCATTACGCGCTGCGCCGCAACCTGATGGATCAGCCCGGCGAACGCCGCAGCCATGGCGTGGCCACCCCGCGCGGGGGCGGCATCGCGATCGTGCTGACCCTGCTGCTCGCTACGGGCGTAGCTGCGCTGGCGTGGCCCGGCGCACGTCTCCAGTTGCTGGTGTTCGGTCTTGGCCTGGTGCTGGTGGCCGGCATTGGCTGGTGGGACGATCACCGCCCGCTGCCCGCGGTCCGCCGGTTGCTGGTGCATCTGGTCGCCGCCGCATTGGTGGCCGCCCTGGTGTGGCAGGCCAGCGGCAATCCGTGGCAGGCGCTGCTGGCGCTGCTGTTCACGACGTCGTTGATCAACATCTGGAACTTCATGGATGGCATCAACGGCATAGCCACCACCCAGGCCATCCTGGCCGGGCTGGCCTTCGCGGTGGTGATGCCCGCGCCCTTTGCCCTGGCCGGCCTGGTCCTGGCCTTGGCGTGCCTGGGGTTCCTGCCATTCAACTACCCGCGGGCACGGATCTTCATGGGCGATGTCGGCAGCGGCGCGCTGGGCTATGCAATTGCCGCCCTGGTCTGCCTGGCCAGCGTGGTGACCGAGGTCAACTGGTTGCTGCTGCTGGTGCCGCTCACGGCGTTCCTCGTGGACGCAGGCTTCACACTGCTGTCGCGCATGCTGTCCGGGCAAAGATGGATGGAGCCCCACACCCAGCATCTCTACCAGCGCGCGGTCAAAGGTGGTCTGAGCCACACTTTGGTCACAGGGATGTACTTTGTTTTTGGTCTATTCAGTATTACAGTGTTTAATGCTTGCAGTGATCTGCAGCCGAGGTGGGAGGCTGCCGTAGCCGTCGCGTGGATGATCTTCGCGACCGGCCTGTGGCTACTCCTGCGCAAGGGAATGCGCAACTAGAAGGATTGTTTGTTTTATGACGCCTTGGCAGGACCGTCTTACCAGTTTGATTCCGCGCGGCGCCATCGTGGTCCACGACCTGTTCATGGTCTGGGCGTGCTGGCAGCTGCTGCATGCGGGCCGCTATTCGATGCTGGCCGATGCCCCCTCGCTTCCGCTGTGGAACATCGACACCTCGCTGGTGCTGGCGATCCAGGCAGTGGTGTTCTGGCGGGTGGGCCTGTACCGCGGCCTGTGGCGTTTTGCCAGCGTGGCCGACCTCCTCAACATCTTCAAGGCCAGCTTCATCGGCCTGCTCGCCATCGTGGTCGTGCTCGCCTACAAGCGCTTCAATGGTGTGCCGATGTCGGTGCTGGTGATCTACCCGTTCGCGCTGTCGGCGCTGCTGGGTGCGCCACGCCTGTTGTACCGCGCGTGGAAGGACTACCAGTCGCTGCAATACGACGCCACTGCGCGTCGGGTGCTGATCCTGGGTGCCGGCCAGGCCGCCGAGGCGCTGGTCCGCGACCTGCGCCGTTCCGGCGATTTCGAGCCGGTCGGCCTGCTTGACGATGCCCCGCACCTGCAGGGCGCCAAGCTGCAGGGCCTGCCGATTCTGGGCACACTGGACGATGCCCCGGCCGCGGTGCGCGAAACCGCCGCCCGACTGCTGGTGATCGCCATTCCCTCCCTGGATGCGGTCGGGATGCAGCGGGTGGTCGCCATCTGTGAGGCCACCGGCGTGCCGTTCCGCATGGTGCCCAAGCTCAATGACGTGCTGCTCGGTCATTCGCTGCCGGGCGAGCTCAAGGAAGTGGCGATCGAGGATCTGCTGGGTCGCAAGCCGATCCTGCCGGACTGGTCGCTGATCCGTGGCTGGCTGGGCGGGCGCACCGTGCTGGTGACCGGCGCCGGTGGCTCGATCGGTTCGGAGCTGTGCCGCCAGTGCGCGCGTCACGGTGCCGGCCGGATCATCCTGCTGGAAATGAGTGAACTGCTGCTGCTGACCATCGAGGGCGAGCTCACCCGCAGCTTCCCCGACCTGGAAGTGGAAGCGGTGCTCGGTGATTGCGGTGACCCGGCGGTGATCCGCCACGCGCTGTCGATGGCCAGCGTCGATGCGGTCTTCCACGCCGCCGCCTACAAGCAGGTGCCGGTGCTGGAACGCCAGCTTCGCGAGGCGGTGCGCAACAACATCCTGTCCACCGAAACGGTGGCCCGTGCCTGTGTCGAGGCCCGGATCGAGCATTTCGTGTTCATCTCCACCGACAAGGCGGTCGACCCGGTCAACGCGCTCGGCGCGAGCAAGCGCTACGCCGAGATGATCTGCCAGAGCCTGGACCAGAAGACCAGCCACACCCGTTTCGTGACTGTGCGCTTCGGCAACGTGCTGGCCTCGGCCGGCAGCGTGGTGCCGCTGTTCCGCGACCAGATCCTCAAGGGCGGGCCGGTCACCGTGACCGATCCGGAAGTGACGCGTTACTTCATGACCATCCCCGAGGCCTGCCAGCTCATCCTGCAGGCCGCGGCATCGGCGTCGCACGGGGCGATCTACACCCTGGACATGGGCGAGCCGGTGCCGATCCGCGTGCTCGCCGAGCAGATGATCCGCCTGGCCGGCAAACAGCCGTACAAGGACATCGCGATCATCTATACCGGCCTGCGTCCGGGCGAAAAGCTGCACGAGACCCTGTTCTATTCGGACGAGGACTATCGCCCCACCGCGCACCCGAAGATCCTCGAAGCCGGCGTGCGTACGTTCGCCCGCGAGCAGGTGTTGGGCAATGTCCCGCGCCTGCGCGAAGCGATCGCCACCTACGACACCGATGCCATCAACAGCATCCTGTTCGCCACCATGCCGGAGTTCTCGCCACTGCAACAGGACGATCACGTCGCGTCCGCTAAAGTGCTTCCCTTCCCGGCACGAGAGGCCAACAGGCTGTGACGAACAAGCGTATCCGCAAGGCGGTTTTCCCGGTGGCAGGTCTCGGTACCCGATTCCTTCCCGCGACCAAGACGGTTCCCAAGGAAATGCTGCCGATCATCGATCGGCCGTTGATCCAATATGCCGTCGATGAAGCGATCGAAGCCGGCTGCGACACCCTGATCTTCATCACCAACCGCTACAAGCATGCGGTGGCCGATTATTTCGACAAGGCATACGAGCTGGAGCAGAAGCTCGAGCGCGCCGGCAAGATGGAGCAGCTGGAGCTGGTGCGCCACGTGCTGCCCAACGGCGTGCGTGCGATCTTCGTCACCCAGGCCGAGGCGCTGGGGCTGGGCCATGCGGTACTGTGCGCCAAGGCGATCGTCGGCGACGAGCCGTTCGCGGTGCTGCTGCCTGACGACCTGATCTGGAACAAGGGTGACGGTGCGCTCAAGCAGATGGCCGACGCCAACCAGGCCACCGGCGCGAGCATCATCGCCGTCGAGGACGTCCCGCACGACAAGACCGGCAGCTACGGCATCGTCGCCACCGACACCTTCGATGGCCGCCAGGGTCGGATCAGTGCGATTGTCGAGAAGCCCAAGCCCGAGGACGCGCCGAGCGACCTGGCCGTGGTCGGCCGCTACGTACTGAGCCCGAAGATCTTCGAGCTGCTTGAAGCCACCGGCACCGGAGCGGGTGGCGAGATCCAGCTGACCGACGCCATCGCAGAGCTGCTCAAGAGCGAGCGCGTGGACGCGTTCCGCTTCGAAGGCACCCGTTTCGACTGCGGTACCCATCTGGGTCTGGTCGAAGCGACCATCCGCTTTGCGTTGAACAACGAGAAGCTGGCCGGACCGGCGCGCGAGATGCTGAAGAAGGCGCTCGCCGACAGCTGACCGGTAGCGCCGGGCCATGCCCGGCTGGCCGTTGAATGTACCTTGGTGTTCTTGCCGAGCATGGCTCGGCACTACCGCCTGCCGAGCATGGCTCGGCGCTACCGCTTGCCGAGCATGGCTCGGCACTACCACCCGCCGAGCATGGCTCGGCACTACCGCCCGCCGAGCATGGCTCGGCGCTACCGCTTGCCGAGCATGGCTCGGCACTACCACCCGATGGGCTGTGGTGGGATATGGCAAAAAGGGCGGCCTCGCGGCTGCCCTTTTGCGTTCTTCGTGACGACCAACGGTCGGTACCTGCCGGGTGGGCGGTGCCGACCCGGGGTCGGCACCGCCTGTCACATCACAGCGACTCGAAGATACCGGCCGCACCCATGCCGGTGCCGATGCACATGGTCACCATGCCGTACTTCTGCTGGCGACGGCGCAGGCCGTGCAGCAGGGTGGCGGTACGGATCGCGCCGGTCGCGCCCAGCGGGTGCCCCAGGGCGATGGCGCCGCCCAGCGGATTGACCTTGGACGGGTCCAGGCCGCAATCGCGGATGACCGCCAGCGACTGCGCGGCGAAGGCTTCGTTGAGCTCGATCCAGTCCAGCTGGTCCTGGCTCAGGCCGGCCTGCTTGAGGGCCTTGGGAATCGCGGCGATCGGGCCGATGCCCATCACTTCCGGGCGCACGCCAGCCACCGAGAAGCTGACGAAGCGGGCCAGCGGCGTCAGACCGTAGTCCTTGATCGCCTGCTCCGAGGCCAGCAGCACGGCGCCGGCGCCGTCGCTCATCTGCGAGGAGTTGCCCGCGGTGACGGTGCCGCCGAACTGGCCGTTGCGGAACACCGGGCGCAGCTTGGCCAGGCCTTCGGCGGACGAATCCAGGCGCGGGCCTTCGTCGGTGTCGACGATCCTGTCACGGGTGATGATGCGGCGGCCGTCGGCCAGGTCGGGCTGGCGGGTGCGCACGTCGTAAGGGCTGATCTCGTCCTTGAAGTCGCCGTTCTGGATCGCGGCGATGGCCTTCTGGTGCGAGGCGAGGGCGAAGGCGTCCTGCTCCTCACGCGAGACCTTCCATTCCTCGGCCACCTTCTCGGCGGTGATGCCCATGCCGTAGGCGATGGCGACGTGGTCGTTGTCGAATACGCTCGGGGCCATCGCGATCTTGTTGCCCATCATCGGCACCATCGACATCGACTCGGTGCCACCGGCCAGCATCAGGTCCGAATTGCCCAGGCGGATCTGGTCGGCGGCCATCGCCACGGCCTGCAGGCCGGACGAGCAGAAGCGGTTGACGGTCTGCGCGGCGATGGTGTCCGGCAGCCCGGCCAGCAGCACGCCGATGCGTGCCACGTTCATGCCCTGCTCGGCCTCGGGCATCGCACAGCCGATGATCGCGTCATCGATGCGGTTGACGTCCACGCCCGGCGCCTGCGCGACCACGGAACGGAGCACGTGGGCGAGCATGTCATCGGGACGGGTATTGCTGAACATGCCCTTGGGCGCCTTGCCGACCGGGGTGCGGGTAGCGGCGACGATGTAGGCGTCCTGGATTTGCTTGGTCATTGCAGTGATCTCTTCAAATAGGGGGACAGGCGTGCCGGCCAGGGGCCGGCACCAGGCGGGCGCGGACGGCGTCCGTCGCGCCCGTGACGCCATCAGTTACGCAGCGGCTTGCCGGTCTTGAGCATGTGCGCGATGCGGGCCTGGGTCTTTTCCTGCTGGGCCAGTTCGACGAAGTGCTTGCGCTCCAGGGTCAGCAGCCATTCCTCGTCCACCAGCGTGCCGCGATCCACTTCGCCACCGCACAGCACGGTGGCGATGCGCACGGCGATCTCGTAGTCGTACGGGCTGATGAAACGACCTTCCAGCATGTTGACCAGCATCATCTTGAAGGTGGCGATGCCGACGTCGCCGGCAACCTGGATGCGGCGGGCCGGCATCGGCGGACGGTAGCCACCTTCGGCCAGCGCCAGCACTTCGGCCTTGGCGATATGGAGCGCTTCGAAGCTGTTGAACACGACCTTGTCGGTCGCGCGCATCAGGCCCAGTTCCTTGGCGTTGACCGCCGAGTTGGAGACCTTGGCCATGGCCACGGTTTCGAAGGTTTTCTTCAGTTCGGCGAACACGTCACCGCCCGGACCGGCGGCCTGCGAGGCACGCACGGCCAATTCCTTCAGGCCACCACCGGCGGGCAGCAGGCCGACGCCGGCCTCGACCAGGCCGATGTAGCTTTCCAGCGCGGCCACGCTCTTGGCGCTGTGCATCTGGAATTCGCAACCACCGCCCAGGGCCAGGCCGCGCACGGCGGTTACCACCGGCACCAGCGAATACTTGATCGCCTGGCTGGTGCGCTGGAAGTTGTGCACCATTTCCTCGAACTGCTCGACCTTGCCGGCCTGCAGCAGGCCCAGCGCACCGGCCAGGTCGGCACCGGCGGAGAAGGGTTCCTTCTGCTGCCAGATCACCAGGCCCTTGAAGTCCTGCTCGGCGCGCTTGATCGCTTCCTGCAGGCCATTGAGCACGTGGTCGGAGACGGTGTTCATCTTGGTCTTGAAGCTGACCACGGCGATGCCGTCGCCGTCGTGCCACATGCGCACGCCGTCGTTCTCGAACACGGTCTCACCCGGGCTGAAGGTTTCACCCAGCAGCGGATCGGGGAAGCGCTGGCGCTGGTACACCGGCAGCGCCGAGCGCGGCAGCTTGGCGTTGCGCGACGGGCTGTAGCTGCCTTCGGCGGCATGCACGCCGTCGCGGCCATCGAACACCCAGTCCGGCAACGGCGCGTTGCTCATGCTCTTGCCGGCGACGATGTCATCGGCGATCCACTGCGCGACCTGCTTCCAGCCGGCGGCCTGCCAGGTTTCGAACGGGCCCAGCGACCAGCCGTAGCCCCAGCGGATGGCCAGGTCGACGTCGCGCGCGGTTTCGGCGATGTCGGCCAGGTGGTAGGCGCTGTAGTGGAACAGGTCGCGGAAGGTCGCCCACAGGAACTGCGCCTGCGGGTGCTGGCTTTCGCGCAGCTTGGCGAACTTCTCGGCCGGGTTCTTGATCTTCAGGATCTCGACCACTTCCGGCGCGGCGGTGCGGTCGGCGGCGCGGTAGTCCTGCTTTTCCAGATCAAGGACGACGATGTCCTTGCCGACCTTGCGGAAGATGCCGGCACCGGTCTTCTGGCCGAGCGCGCCCTTGGCGATCAGCGCGTCCAGCCACTTGGGCGATTTGAAGAACTCATGCCACGGATCGTTGGGCAGGGTGTCGCCCATGGTCTTGATCACGTGCGCCATGGTGTCCAGCCCGACCACATCGGAGGTGCGGTAGGTGGCCGACTTCGGGCGGCCCACCAGCGGGCCGGTCAGGCCGTCGACTTCGTCGAAGCCCAGGCCGAATGCCTGCGTGTGGTGGATGGTGGACAGGATCGAGAACACGCCGATGCGGTTGCCGATGAAGTTCGGGGTGTCCTTGGCGTACACCACGCCCTTGCCCAGGGTGGTGACCAGGAACGCTTCCAGCCCTTCCAGCACCGACGCATCGGTGGTGGTTGCCGGGATCAGCTCGGCCAGGTGCATGTAGCGCGGCGGATTGAAGAAGTGCACGCCGCAGAAACGGTGGCGCAGCTGCTCGGGCAGCACGTCGGCGAGCTTGTTGATGCCCAGGCCGGAGGTGTTGGAGGCCAGCACGGCGTGATCGGCCACGAACGGGGCGATCTTCTTGTACAGGTCCTGCTTCCAGTCCATCCGTTCGGCGATGGCTTCGATGATCAGGTCGCAGTCCTTCAACTGTTCCAGGCCCGTTTCATAGTTGGCCGGGGTAATCGCCTCGGCGTAGGACTTGCTCGCGAGCGGAGCAGGGCTGAGCTTGCCCAGGTTGGCGATCGCCTTGAGCACGATGCCATCGGCCGGACCTTCCTTGGCGGGAAGATCGAACAGCACGGTGTCGACGCCGGCGTTGGTCAGGTGGGCCGCGATCTGGGCACCCATGACACCGGCACCCAGTACGGCGGCGCGGCGGGCTGGCAGGGAATTGGACATGTCGATAAGCCTTTGGTTGTCTGGAAGCCGGGCAACGCCCGGCTCTACGGGGTGGAGAGGGAGGTCGTCGGAGCGTCGATGACCGCGCTGGCGCGGAAACCGGCTTCGGCGAAATGGATCAGTTCGCGGGCGGCATGGGCACGATGCGCCGCTTCGGTGACACCGGCGGGTCGCTTGATCAGGCCGAAATCGGCCATCGCATAGGTCAGTGACCCGGCCAGGAAGTCCAACCGCCAGTACAGCTCTTCCTTGCTCAGCTCCGGCACGCAGGCCGCGATGGCCTTGCCGAAGTCGCGCAGTACATGGCCGTAGTGGTCGGAGAGAAACTTGCGCAGGTTGTCGTTCTTCTCGGCATAGGCGCGGGCGATCACCCGCACGAAGGCGCCACCGGTCTGGCGGTCCTGGGCCATCGCCAGCGCCGGTTCGACGAACGCGGCCAGCACCGGGCGCAGTTGGCCGGGATGCTCGCGGCGGGCGCTGTCCAACTGGGCCAGGCGGGCGGCGGTCATCTCGTCCATCCGCCGACGGAACACCTCGTTGACCAGGTTTTCCTTGGACCCGAAGTGGTAGTTGACCGCCGCGATGTTCACGTCGGCCTGGCTGGTGACCTGGCGCAGGGAGGTGCCGGCAAAGCCATGCTGGGCGAACAGCTCCTCGGCCGCGCCGAGAATGCGGTCCTTGGTGGAGAAATGAGCGGGCTTGGCCATGGGGCGGGCAGAGTTCAATCAAACGATTGTTTGATATTAGACCTGGGGCTGCGCTGGCGCATTGTGCGGCGCAGCAGAAACGGGCGTTCGTTCATCCGCCCCTCCCGGTAGTGCCGGCCGCTGGCCGGCAACCACGCCATTGCCTGAACAGGCCGATCACCACGGCACACAGGGCGTTGCCGGCCAGCGGTCGGCACTACCGCGGGGGCGGGTTACACGTTAGAATTGCCTCACGTATATCAGGCTAAGCCCGCGTTTTGACGCGGGTTTTTTTCATGTTAATCTCGGGCCGATCAGTGGCCCGCCCAACGGAGAATTCCCATGGCGCTGGAGCGCACCCTTTCCATCATCAAGCCGGACGCCGTCGCCAAGAACGTCATCGGTGAAATCTACGCCCGCTTCGAAAAGGCCGGCCTGAAGGTCGTCGCCGCCAAGTACAAGCAGCTGTCGCGCCGTGAAGCCGAAGGCTTCTACGCCGTGCACCGTGAGCGTCCGTTCTTCAACGCGCTGGTCGAGTTCATGATCTCCGGCCCGGTGATGATCCAGGCGCTGGAAGGCGACAACGCCGTGCTGGCCCACCGCGACCTGCTGGGCGCCACCAATCCGAAGGAAGCCGCTGCGGGCACCATCCGCGCCGACTTCGCCGAATCCATCGATGCCAATGCCGCCCACGGCTCGGACTCGGTCGAGAACGCCGCGATCGAAATCGCCTACTTCTTTGCCGCGACCGAAGTCGTCTCGCGCTGAGAGTGATGCCGTGAACGAGGTCGTACAGCCAACCGCCATCCCCGTCGTGCTCGTCCCGAGCATGCCGGTGGCCAAGCAGAACCTGCTCGACCTCGATCGCGAGGGTCTGGAGCGCTTCTTCGCCGACACGCTCGGCGAAGCGCGCTACCGCGCCCATCAGGTGATGAAGTGGATCCACCACCACTACGTCACCGATTTCGATGAGATGACCGACCTGGGCAAGGCGCTGCGCGCCAAGCTCAAGCAGCATGCCGAGGTCCTGGTCCCGAACATCGTGTTCGACAAACCCTCCGCCGACGGCACCCACAAGTGGCTGCTGGCGATGGGCAGCGATGGCAAGAATGCCATCGAAGCGGTCTACATCCCGGACAAGAACCGCGGCACGCTGTGCGTGTCCTCGCAGGTCGGCTGCGCGCTGAACTGCACGTTCTGTTCGACCGCCACCCAGGGCTTCAACCGCAACCTCTCCACCGCCGAAATCATCGGCCAGGTGTGGGTGGCCGCGCGTCATCTGGGCAACATCCCGCACAAGCAGCGTCGTCTCACCAATGTGGTGATGATGGGCATGGGCGAGCCGTTGATGAATTTCGACAACGTCGTGCGCGCCATGAGCGTGATGCGCGACGACCTGGGCTACGGCCTGGCCAACAAGCGCGTGACCCTGTCGACCTCCGGCCTGGTGCCGCAGATCGATCGGCTGTCGGCGGAAAGCGATGTGTCGCTGGCGGTGTCGCTGCACGCGGCCAACGATGCGCTGCGCGAGACGCTGGTCCCGCTGAACAAGAAGTACCCGATCGCCGAGCTGATGGCCTCGTGCGCGCGCTACCTGCGCGCCAACAAGCGCCGCGAATCGGTCACCTTCGAATACACCCTGATGAAGGGCATCAACGACCAGCCCGAGCATGCCCGGCAGTTGGCGCGGCTGATGCGCCAGTTCGACAACGCCGTGCAGGCCTCGCACGCAGGCAAGGTCAACCTTATTCCGTTCAATCCGTTCCCGGGCACGCGCTACGAGCGTTCCGGCGATACCGAAATCCGCGCGTTCCAGAAGATCCTGCTGGATGCGCAGGTGCTCACCATGGTGAGACGCACCCGTGGTGACGACATCGATGCCGCCTGTGGTCAGCTCAAGGGCCAGGTGATGGACCGCACGCGTCGCCAGGCCGAGTTCAACAAGACATTGCAGGAAGGGAAAAGCCGGGATGCCGCTGCCTGATATCCGATTGCCAGCCGTTGTTTTCATCGCGCTGGCATTGGTCGGCTGCGGTAAACAAGGTATCAGGCCGCCCACCGGCAATTTGGCGGTCGCGCCGGTGTACGAGGTCCGCGACAACGCGTCGATCCGGCAGCGGGTCGGTTACCAGGACCAGATGACCCTGGCCACCGAAGCGTTCCGCGCCGGCCAGGCCCAGGCGGCGGAAAAGAAGGCGCGCGCGGCGGTGAAGATCGATGGCAGCCGCCCGGACGCGTACCTGCTGCTGGCCAACATCGCCAGCCAGCGCGGTGCCGACACCGAGGCCGGCACCCTGTACCGCAAGGCCGTCGACGTGGCCCCGGGGCAGGGCGATGCACTCAACAACTATGGCGCCTGGCTATGTACGCATGGCCAGGCCGCCGAATCGCTGGTCTGGTTCGACCGCGCCATGGCGGCCCCCGGCTACGCCACGCCGGGCTCGGCGCTGGCCAATGCCGGCGGCTGCGCGCTCGATGCGGGGCAGTCCGAACGGGCCGCCCGCGACCTGCGTCGCGCCATCGAACTGGACCCGACCAACGCCTATGCCCTCGAGTCGATGGCCCGCAGCGAGTTCGCCCAAGGCCGGTATTTCGAGGCCCGGGCCTTCTCGCAACGTCGTCTCGCGGCTGCACCGGCCACACGTTCCGTGTTACAACTTGCGTCTCAAATCGAGGCGCAGCTCGGCGACGACGTGGCATCCGGCCGCTATCTGCAGCGAATTCGCAACGAATTTCCGCAGGATGCGGCACCTAATCCCCGGGGTTGAAGCATTGTGATTGATGACCAGACTGTGAACGCTTTTGATACCGCCGCCGGCTGTGGAGCTCGTCTCCGCCAGGCGCGGGAAGCGGCAGGACTGACGCTCGAAGCAGTGGGGCAGCAGTTGCGCATGCCGATGCAGGTGGTGAAATCGCTTGAAGATGAGCAGTGGCAGCGCCTTGGCGCGCCGGTGTTCGTGCGCGGCCAGCTGCGCAGTTACGCGCGGCTGCTGAAGGTCGACCTGGGCGACGTGCTGGAACAGGCCAGCATCGGCCCGGTGGTGCCGCCGCAGCTGGTCAGCCATACGCATACCCCGCGGGCCCGCCGCATCGCCGAGAGTCTCGGTCGCCGGGTACTGTATGTCGGTATCACCGCCGTTCTGGCGGTGCCGGTGTGGTTTGCCACCCGTGGTCATTTCGATGGCAGCGCCCCCGCGCCCAGCACCGCTTCACTGGACGTTGTCCCGGCCGCGGTGCCGATGAGCGGCGGTCCGGCCCCGGCCGAGGCGGTCCGCCCGGACGCGGCCCCGATCGTGGCCACCCCGTCCGCGCCGTCGGCGCCTTACCTGGCCTCGTTGACCCCGGTGCCGCGCCCGGCCACCGCCGCGACGGCACCGACCGGCGCGCTCAGCCTGCAGTTCAAGGCTGACAGCTGGGTGGACATCGCCGCCCCGGACGGCAGTACCGTCGAAAAGGCCCTGATCAAGTCCGGCGACACCCGCAGCTTCAGCCCCGGTCAGGTCGGGCGCATGACGCTCGGCAACGCGTCGGCGGTCGAGGTTCAGCAGGCCGGCACTATCGTCGACCTTTCGCCCTACCAGCGAGCCAACGTGGCACGCTTTACGGTATCCTCTGACGGCTCCGTGGCCCCAGTTCCGCACTGAGCCGCGTTTCCCAATCCAATTCAAACAGCTCCTCCTTCACAGGCGGGGCGAGAGTACGCATGGCGATCGACGACCTGCTCGACGAGCACGAACAAAGTGAACGCGTCCGCGGCTGGCTGCGGAAGAATGGTGTCAGCATCCTCGCCGGTGTGGCGATCGCCATCGGCGGCATCGCCGGTTGGCAGTGGTGGCAGAAGGAGCACAGCAACTCGCTTGCTGGCGCCAATGTCCAGTACCAGGCGGTGCTCAAGCACCTGCAGGACAAGAACCTGGCGGAAGCGGCCAAGGGCGTGAAGGCGCTCGACGACGGCAAGGCCAACATCTATTCGGACCTGGCCGCGTTGCAGCTGGCCAAGGCCCAGGTCGAAGCCGACAAGAATGATGACGCGCTGGCGACCCTGCGCGCGATCAAGGCCGACCCGGAGTTCCAGCCGGTCATCGAGCAGCGCATCGCGCGCCTGCTGCTGGCCACCGGCAAGCATGACGAGGCGCTCAAGGCGCTCGGCGACGCCACCGACAGCGCCAGCCTGGAAATCCATGGCGACGTGTTGATGGCGCAGGGCAAGCGTGATGCTGCCCGGCAACAGTATGAGAAGGCGCTCAAGACGCTGGACGTGGCAGCGCCGCAGCGGCGTCTGCTTGAAACCAAAGTGACGGATGCCGGTGGCAACGTCACCGATGCTGCGGAGTCGGTGTAATGAAGCAGATGGTCATGATCAAGCGCGTTGCCACCCTGGTCCTGTTGGGCGTGGCGTTGTCCGGCTGCACCACCGTCAAGGGTTGGTTCGCCGGTAAGGACGCGGCCGCCAAGAAGGCCCTCGAGCCGGCGGAACTGGTGAAGTTCGAGCCGACCGTCAAGGTCGACAAGCTCTGGAGCGTCAACGTCGGCAAGGGCGAGAAGCGCATCGGCGTGCGCCAGGGCCCGGCCGTGGCCGATGGCCGCGTGTATGCGGCGGCGATCTACGGTGGCGTGCACGCCATCGACCTGCAGACCGGCAAGAAGGTCTGGACCTGGGAGCCGGCCAAGGAAAAGAAGAAGCCCAAGCTGCGCCTGTCTGGTGGCCCCGGTGTCGGCGAAGGCCTGGTGGTGATCGGTACGCTCGACGGCCAGGTGATCGCCCTCGATGCCAACGACGGCACCGAAAAGTGGCGTGGCAAGGTGACCGGCGAAGTGATTTCCGCCCCGGCCGTTGGCCAGGGCATGGTGTTCGTGCGCAGCAACGACGGTCGCGTGACCGCGCTGGACGCCGGCAACGGCACCCAGCGTTGGTTCAACCCGCGCGAGCTGCCGGCACTGACCGTGCGCGGCAATGCGGCGGTGGTGGCCGGCCCGGGCGTGCTGTTCATCGGCAACGACGACGGCAGCGTGTCTGCGCTGGCGATGACCGACGGCCGCACCGTGTGGGACCAGATGGTCGCCAACGGGGAAGGCCGCACCGAGCTGGAGCGCATGTCCGACGTGGACGGCGCCCCGGTGCTGGAAGGCAATACGCTGTTCGTGAGCAGCTTCAAGAGCCAGACCATGGCGATCGAAGGCCCGACCGGGCGTCCGCTGTGGACCCGTGACCATGGTGGCGCCGGTGGCGTGGCCCTGACCTCGGGCAATGTGTTCGTCACCGACAACAAGGGCGGCGTGTTCGGCCTGGACAAGAACAGTGGCACCGCGATGTGGTCGCAGACCGGTCTGGCCCGGCGCTCGCTGACCGGTCCGGCGCTGCAGGGCGACTATGTCGTGGTCGGCGACTACAAGGGGTATCTGCACTGGTTGCGGACCGACAATGGCGAGTTCGCAGCTCGCGCCAAAAGTGGCGGCGACGCCCTGCTGGCGCAACCGGTAGCCGCCGATGGGATTCTGCTGGTGCAGAACGTTGATGGAAAGCTGACCGCATTCCGGTTGGCACAATAAGGAGTTACCGCGATGCTGCCCTTGGTCGCCCTGGTTGGACGGCCGAATGTCGGCAAGTCCACGCTGTTCAATGCGTTTACCCGTACGCGCGACGCGCTGGTCCATGACCAGCCCGGCGTGACCCGGGACCGTAATTACGGTGTTTGTCGTCTTAACGAAGACCACCCGTTCCTGGTGGTCGATACCGGCGGTATCGCCGGTGAAGAAGAAGGTCTGGCCGGTGCTACCGCCCGCCAGGCCCGCGCCGCCGCCGCCGAGGCGGATCTGATCCTGTTCGTGGTCGACGCCCGTGAGGGCCCGATGGACGACGAGATCCTGTCCTGGCTGCGCAAGCTGGCGCGCCCGACCGTGCTGCTGATCAACAAGATCGACGGCATGAACGAAGATACCGTGCGTTCGGAGTTCGCCCGCTACGGCTTCGGCGAAATGCTGACCGTGTCGGCCGCCCATCGCCAGGGCCTGGACGATCTGCTGGACGAAGTGGTGGAACGGTTGCCGGAAGAAGGCACCACCGAAACCCTCGACAACGATCCCGGCCGCGTGCGTATTGCCTTCGTCGGCCGCCCCAACGTGGGCAAGTCGACGCTGGTCAATCTGCTGCTCGGCGAAGAGCGCATGATCGCCTCCGAAGTGCCCGGTACCACCCGTGATTCGATCTCGGTGGACATGGAGCGCGACGGTCGCGAATACCGCCTGATCGACACGGCCGGCCTGCGTCGCAAGGCGCGCGTGGAGGAAGTGGTCGAGAAGTTCAGCGTGATCAAGACGCTGCAGGCCATCGAGCAGTGCCAGGTGGCCGTACTGATGCTGGACGCGTCCGAAGGCGTCACCGACCAGGACGCCAGCGTTCTGGGCGCGGTGCTCGATGCCGGTCGTGCGCTGGTGGTGGCCATCAACAAGTGGGACGGCCTGACCGATTACCAGCGCGAGCAGGCTGAAGCCCTGGTGTCGCGCAAGCTCGGTTTCGTGCCGTGGGCGGAAGTGGTGCGCATCTCGGCCAAGCATGGCTCGGGCCTGCGCGAGCTGTTCCGCTGCATCCACGCCGCGCATGCCTCGGCGACGCACGAGTTCAGCACCAGCGAAGTCAACAAGGCGCTGGAAGTGGCCTACGAGACCAACCCGCCGCCGGCGATCCGTGGTCACGTGTCCAAACTGCGTTACGTGCATCCCGGTGGCTCCAATCCGCCGACCTTCATCGTGCACGGTACGCGCCTGAAGGATCTGCCGGAGTCGTACAAGCGCTATCTGGAAAACTTCTTCCGCAAGCGCTTCAAGCTGGTCGGCACGCCGGTGCAGTTCATCTTCCGCGAGGGTGTGAACCCGTACGAAGGCAAGAAGAACGTCCTCACCGAACGCCAGGTCAAGCGCAAGCGCCGCCTGATCAAGCACGTCAAGGGCCGATGATGCAAAGAAGAGCCGGCGAAAGCCGGCTCTTCCGCATCCGGTAGTGCCGAGCCATGCTCGGCAGACCACGCGCAGCGTGGCAATGATCGAACCGGGTAGTGCCGAGCCATGCTCGGCAGGCCACGCGCAGCGTGGCAATGATCGAAGCCGGTAGTGCCGAGCCACGCTCGGCAGCCCACACGCAGCGCGGCAATGATCGAACCGGTAGTGCCGAGCCACGCTCGGCAGCCCACGCAAAGCGCGTCAATGATCGAACCGGGTAGTGCCGAGCCATGCTCGGCAACCCACGCGCAGCGTGGCAACGATCGAACCCGGTAGTGCCGAGCCAAGCTCGGCAGGCCACGCACAGCGTGGCAATGATCGAACCCGGTAGTGCCGAGCCACGCTCGGCAGGCCACGCACAGCGTGGCAATGATCGACCCCGGTAGTGCCGAGCCATGCTCGGCAGGCCACGCACAGCGCGGTAATGATCGACCCCGGTAGTGCCGAGCCATGCTCGGCAAGGCTCTTGCACCTGGCAATTACCGACGCCTGGAGCAGCCGAGCATGGCTCGGCTCTACCGCCCCCCCCCAATTCCCCCGCGCGTCTGCGCGATAATCCCCGCATGAGCACCGTTCCCGAACTCACCCCCGGTCAGGCCCGCGCACGCATCGCCCATGGCGCCCTGCTGATCGACGTCCGCGAGGCGCACGAGCGGGCCAGCGGCATGGCCGAAGGCGCGCTGGGCATCGCCAAGAGCGACCTGCTGGCCGCGTCGGCGACGCATCTGCCGGCCACCGACCGCGAGATCGTCCTCATCTGCCAGAGCGGCAAGCGTTCGATGGACGCCGCGCTTGCCTTGCTGGATCACGGTTATACCCACGTGGCGTCGGTCCACGGCGGCACCACCGCCTGGCGTGCTGACGGCCTGCCGCTGGTGCAACCGCTGCAGAGCGAGGCCGACGCGGATTTCAACGAACGTTATGCGCGTCACCTGCTGCTGCCGCAGGTGGGCGTGGCCGGTCAGCAGGCATTGCTGGCTGCGCGCGTGCTGGTGGTCGGGGCCGGTGGCCTCGGCGCGCCGGCCGGTTTCTATCTCGCCGCCGCCGGGGTAGGGCACCTGCGCATCGCCGACGATGACGTGGTGGAGCGCAGCAACCTGCACCGGCAGATCCTGCACACCGACGCCAGCATCGGCACGCCCAAGGTGCTGTCGGCGCGCGAACGGCTGCTGGCGCTGAACCCGCAGTTGGACATCGACGCGGTGCAGGCGCGCGTCACCTCGGCGAATGTGGATGCCCTGCTCGACGGGGTCGACGTGGTGCTGGACGGCTCGGACAATTTTCCGCTGCGCTACCTGCTCAACGATGCCTGCATCCAGCACGGCATCCCGCTGGTGTACGGCGCGGTGGAGCGCTTCACCGGGCAGGTCAGCGTGTTCGATGCTGGCCGCCATCGTGGCCAGGCGCCGTGCTACCGCTGCCTGTTCCCGGAGCCGCCGCCGCCCGAATTCGCGCCCAACTGCGCCGAAGCCGGCGTGCTCGGCGTGCTGCCGGGGATGGTCGGGCTGCTGCAGGCCACCGAAGTGCTCAAGCTGCTGCTGGGGATGGGCGAGCCGCTGGTCGGGCGGCTGCTGACCTTCGATGCGTTGGGCATGCATTTTCGTGAGACGCGCTTGCGCCCCGATCCGGACTGCCCCCTGTGTGCGCCCGGCAGGGCCTTCCCCGGCTATATCGACTACGCCGCGTTCTGCAACAGCATCTGATGCGGGGTGGAAGGGTAGAGCCGACCCATGGTCGGCTGTCCTTGGCGCGGTCTCAGGCAGGCCGAGCAGCCGACCATGGGTCGGCTCTACCGGGTCTGCGTGGTGTCATCGCGCTGTTTGCAGGACGATCTGCCAAGTGAGTCCTGTCATCGTTCTGTTTTCGGCACGATAAAACGTAGCACGCACGCTACTTCCATCCGAAGCTTTGCCCTATCGTTGTCTCCATCAATGTAGTCCGGGGAAACAACCGCATGGCGGTGGAAGCAGGTGCCAGTGAACTGGTGAAAGTGGTCGCCCTGCTGGGTGCGGCAGTGGTCATGGTGCCGCTGTTCCGTCGGCTTGGGCTGGGCTCGGTGCTGGGCTATTTCGCCGCGGGCCTGGCGATCGGTCCGTTCGGTTTTGGCTGGTTCGCCGACCCCCAGGCCATCCTGCATACCGCCGAACTCGGCGTGGTGATGTTCCTGTTCGTGATCGGACTGGAGATGCGCCCCTCGCACCTGTGGGGGCTGCGCAACGAAATCTTCGGATTGGGCACGCTGCAGATCGTGGTCTGCGGCGCGGTGCTCACCGGGGTGTGCATGTTGCTGGGCCTGCCGGTCAAAGTCGCCTTCATCGGTGCGTTCGGCTTCGTGCTGACCTCCACCGCCGTGGTGATGCAGCTGCTGGCCGAGCGCGGCGACATCGCCTTGCCCTCGGGCCAGAAGATCGTCTCGATCCTGCTGTTCGAAGACCTGCTGATCGTGCCGTTGCTGGCGGTGGTCGCGTTCATCGCACCGGTGCAGGCCGATGCCGGTGAAAGTTCGCGCTGGGTCAGCGTGGGCATCGGTGCCGGCGCGATCGTCGGGCTGGTGCTGGTGGGGCGGTTCCTGCTCAACCCGCTGTTCCGCATCCTGGCCGCGGCCAAGGCGCGCGAGGTGATGACGGCCGCTGCGTTGCTGGTGGTGCTCGGCGCGGCGTTGCTGATGCAACTGGGTGGGCTGTCGATGGCGATGGGCGCGTTCCTGGCCGGCGTGCTGCTCAGCGAATCCACCTTCCGCCACCAGATCGAGGCGGACATCGAGCCATTCCGCGGCATCCTGCTCGGCCTGTTCTTCCTCAGCGTAGGCATGGCGCTGGACCTGACCGTTGTAGCCAACAACTGGCCGCTGATCGTGTCCGGCGTGCTCGCGCTGATGCTGGCCAAGGCGGCGTGCATCTACGCGGTGGCGCGGATCATGGGCAGCGACCACCGCCAGGCGCTGGACCGGGGCGTGGTGATGGCGCAGGGCGGCGAGTTCGCCTTCGTGCTGTTTTCCGCGGCTGCCGCGGCGGGTGTGATCGGGGTAGAGGTCAACGCCAACCTGACCGCGATCGTGGTGCTGTCGATGGCGCTGACCCCGCTGTTCGTGCTGCTGCACGACAAGCTGATGCCCGACCGGGTGATCTCGCTGGAGGGCGTGGAAGCGGCCGATGGCATGTCCGGCAGCGTGTTGATGATCGGTTTTGGCCGCTTCGGCCAGGTCGCCAGCCAGTCGCTGCTGGCGCGCGATGTGGACGTGACCATCATCGACAACGACATCGAGATGATCCAGAGCGCGGAGAAGTTCGGCTTCAAGATCTACTACGGCGACGGCACCCGGTTGGACGTGCTGCACGCCTCCGGTGCCGGCGTGGCGCGTGCCATCGCGGTGTGCGTCAACGACAGCGCGCAGGCCGACCGCATCGTCGAACTGGTCGCCCACCAATTCCCACAGGCCAAGCTGCTGGTGCGCTCGTTCGACCGCGAACACTCCTTGCGCCTGATCCATGCCGGCGTCGATTTCCAGATCCGCGAGACGTTCGAATCGGCGGTCGCCTTCGGCGAGGCCGCGCTGGTCGAACTCGGCCTGGGCGAAGAGGATGCAGCGACCATCGCCCGCGAGATCCGTCGCCGCGATGCCGAGCGCTTCGAGCTGGAAATCGCTGGCGGCGGACTCATCGCCGGTGCGCACATGACCTATGGCAACTCGCTGCCCGGCGTACCCACGCCGACGCCGTTCACCGCGCCCAAGCGCAAGGCGCGCACCCTCAACGCGGACGCGTTGCCGGAAGAGGAATGACGATCAGGTAGTGCCGGCCGCTGGCCGGCAACCATGCAGCGCCATCCGGGCGGATGGGGGCGTGAGCCAGCGGCCACCACGACCGGTGGGCGAGGGGGCCTGAATCAGGGACAATGGACGACCGTCGCCCCCACGCCTGCCGCCCTCGATGAGCTCACCGACCCCCGCCCCCGCCGCCCCCGCCCGCATCCTGGACGGACGCCGCATCGCCGAAGACCTGCTGGACAGCCTCAAGGTCCGGGTCGATGCCCGTCTGGCCGCCGGTGGCAGCCGCCCGGGCCTGGCCGTGGTGCTGGTTGGCGGTGACCCGGCCTCGACCGTATACGTGCGCAACAAGCGCCGCGCGGCCGAGAAGGTCGGCATCGAAGCCTTCGATTACGACCTGCCGGCCGGCACCACCGAGGCCGAACTGCTGGCGCTGATCGACCAGCTCAACCACGATCCGAAGATCCACGGCATCCTGGTGCAGTTGCCGCTGCCGGGCATCCCCGACGCCAGCCGCCTCATCCACCGCATCGACCCGCGCAAGGACGTGGACGGTTTCCATCCGGAAAATGTCGGCCACCTGGCCCTGCGCGAGTTCGGCCTGCGCCCCTGCACGCCGCGCGGCATCGTGACGCTGCTGGGCCACACCGACCAGCCGGTGCGTGGCCGCAACGCCACCATCGTGGGCGTGAGCAACCATGTCGGCCGCCCGATGGGGCTGGAGCTGCTGATCGCCGGCTGCACCGTGACCAGCTGCCACAAGTTCACCCCGCGCGATGTGCTCGAACGCAGCGTGCGTGACGCCGACATCCTGGTGGTGGCGGTGGGCCGTCCGGGCATCGTCCCGGGCGAATGGGTCAAGCCGGGCGCGGTGGTGATCGATGTGGGCATCAACCGCCTCGACGACGGTCGCCTGGTCGGCGACGTGGGCTTCGAGGCCGCGGCCGAGCGCGCAAGCTGGATCACCCCGGTCCCGGGCGGGGTCGGGCCGATGACCGTGGCGACGTTGATGCAGAACACCATCGAGGCGGCGGAAGCCTTCTGACCGCTTGGTCCTGACTCGCGGTCGGCACCTGCTGCGGCCGTGATCCCGGGCCGACCCGCACCTGCTGTGGCCGTGATCCCGGGCCGACCTGCATCTGGCGCGGCCGTGATCTCGGGTAGAGCCGACCGTTGGTCGGCTGCGCGTGGATCGGTGTGCCACCGCGCCAAGAGCAGCCGACCAACGGTCGGCTCTACCGGGTCCGGCGGCGCGACACAGCGTCGCATCCGCCCCCTGCCCAAGGCGGCCGAATCAGGGTAAAATGTCGCGCTTCCCCACATCTCGGGTATGCCGATGCTGCGCATCCAGGCTGAAGCTCTCACCTACGACGACGTCTCGCTCGTCCCCGCACACTCCCTGATCCTGCCCAAGGATGTCAGCCTGGAAACCCGGCTGACCCGCGACCTGCGGCTGAAGCTTCCGATCCTTTCCGCGGCCATGGATACGGTCACCGAAGCCCGCCTGGCGATCGCCATGGCCCAGCTCGGTGGCATGGGCATCATCCACAAGAATCTGAGCGTGGAGCAGCAGGCCGCTGAAGTGGCCAAGGTCAAGAAGTTCGAGGCCGGCGTCATCCGCGACCCGATCACGGTCGGCCCGGAAACCACCATCCGTGACGTGCTGGCCCTGACCCAGGCGCGCAACATCTCCGGCGTGCCGGTGGTGGACGGCGGCGGCCAGCTGGTCGGCATCGTCACCCATCGCGACATGCGCTTCGAGACCGAGCTGGACGATCCGGTCCGCCACATCATGACCAAGAAGGATCGCCTGATCACGGTCAAGGAAGGCGCCGCCTCCGATGAAGTGCTGCAGCTGCTGCACCGCAACCGCATCGAGAAGATCCTGGTCGTCAACGATGAGTTCGCCCTGCGCGGCCTGATCACCGTCAAGGACATCCAGAAGAACACCGATTACCCCAACGCCGCCAAGGACACCGCCACCCGCCTGCTGGTCGGCGCGGCCGTCGGCGTTGGTGGTGACACCGACCGCCGGGTCGAGGCGCTGGTCGCTGCCGGGGTGGACGTGCTGGTGGTGGACACCGCGCACGGCCACTCGCAGGGCGTGCTGGACCGTGTCAGCTGGGTCAAGAAGCACTTCCCGAACGTGCAGGTCGTCGGTGGCAATATCTGCACCGGTGAAGCCGCACTGGCGCTGCTGGACAGCGGCGCGGACGCGGTCAAGGTCGGCATCGGCCCGGGCTCGATCTGCACCACCCGCGTGGTCGCCGGTGTCGGCGTGCCGCAGATCACCGCGATCGACCTGGTCGCCGAGGCGCTGCAGGACCGCATCCCGCTGATCGCCGACGGTGGCATCCGTTACTCCGGCGACATCGGCAAGGCGCTGGCCGCCGGTGCCTCCACCATCATGATCGGTGGCCTGCTGGCCGGTACCGAGGAATCGCCCGGCGAGACCGAGCTGTTCCAGGGACGTTCGTACAAGAGCTACCGCGGCATGGGCTCGCTGGCCGCGATGGAGAAGGGGTCCAAGGACCGCTACTTCCAGGACGCCTCCAGCGCCGACAAGCTGGTGCCCGAGGGCATCGAAGGCCGCGTGCCGTATCGCGGCCCGGTCGGCGGCATCATCCACCAGCTGATGGGCGGCCTGCGCGCCACCATGGGCTACGTGGGCTGCGGCACCGTCGAAGACATGCGCACCAAGCCCAAGTTCGTCAAGATCAGCGGCGCCGGCCAACGTGAGAGCCACGTCCACGACGTGCAGATCACCAAAGAGCCGCCGAACTACCGCGCCTGATGCGGCATGAGCAAAGAGGAACGAGGAACGAGGAAGCTGATTCCCGTTCCTCTTTCTCTATCGGCCGCCGGTAACGACGCTGTGTTTCCCGTATTTACTCCTGCATTGCCCGGGCACCATGACCAACATCCATAACGACAAGATCCTCATCCTCGATTTCGGCGCCCAGTACACCCAGCTGATCGCGCGCCGCATCCGCGAGCTCGGCGTGTACTGCGAGATCTGGGCGTGGGACCACAACCCGGCCGACATCGCCGCGTTCGGCGCCAAGGGCATCATCCTGTCCGGTGGCCCGGAATCGACCACGCTGCCGGGTGCGCCGGCCGCACCGCAGGAAGTGTTCGACAGCGGCCTGCCGATCTTCGGCATCTGCTACGGCATGCAGACCCTGGCCGCCCAGCTCGGTGGCGCCACCGAAGCGGCCGACCAGCGTGAGTTCGGCCATGCCGAAGTCAACGTCGTGCACCCGGATGCGCTGTTCAAGGGCCTGAGCGACCACGGCGGCGAGCCGAAGTTGAACGTCTGGATGAGCCACGGCGACCACGTCTCCGTCGCGCCGCCAGGCTTCACCGTGACCGCGGTGACCGATCGCATCCCGGTGGCCGCGATGGCCAACGAAGAAAAGCGCTGGTACGGCGTGCAGTTCCACCCGGAAGTGACCCACACCCTGCAGGGCCAGGCGCTGCTGCGCCGCTTCGTGGTGGACGTGTGCGGCTGCGAAACGCTGTGGACCGCGGCCAATATCATCGACGACCAGATCGCCCGCGTGCGCGAACTGGTCGGCGATGACGAAGTGATCCTGGGGCTGTCCGGCGGCGTCGATTCGTCCGTCGTGGCGGCGCTGCTGCACAAGGCGATCGGCGACAAGCTGACCTGCGTGTTCGTCGATACCGGTCTGCTGCGCTGGCAGGAAGGCGACCAGGTGATGGCGATGTTCGCCGAGCACATGGGCGTCAAGGTGATCCGCGTCAACGCGGCGGACCGTTACTTCACCAAACTCGAAGGCGTGAGCGACCCGGAAGCCAAGCGCAAGATCATCGGCAATCTGTTCGTGGACATCTTCGACGAAGAATCCACCAAGCTGAAGAACGCCAAGTGGCTGGCGCAGGGCACCATCTATCCCGACGTGATCGAGTCGGCCGGCAGCAAGACCGGCAAGGCCCATGTGATCAAGAGCCACCACAACGTGGGTGGCCTGCCGGAACACATGAAGCTGGGCCTGGTTGAGCCGCTGCGTGAGCTGTTCAAGGACGAAGTGCGTCGCCTCGGCGTCGAGCTCGGCCTGCCGCGCAGCATGGTGTACCGCCATCCGTTCCCGGGCCCGGGCCTGGGCGTGCGCATCCTTGGCGAAGTGAAGCGTGAGTACGCCGAGCTGCTGGCCAAGGCCGATGCGATCTTCATCGACGAGCTGCGCAAGGCCGATCTGTACGACAAGACCAGCCAGGCGTTCGCCGTGTTCCTGCCGGTGAAGTCGGTGGGCGTGGTGGGTGACGCGCGTGCGTATGAGTGGGTGATTGCGCTGCGCGCCGTGGAAACCATCGATTTCATGACGGCGCATTGGGCGCACCTGCCGTATGACTTCCTGGGCACGGTGAGCAACCGGATCATCAATGAGTTGCGGGGGGTGTCGCGGGTTGTGTATGACATCTCGGGGAAGCCGCCGGCGACGATCGAGTGGGAATGAGTTGAATGACGAGGGCGCCGAGAGGCGCCCTCGTCAATTGTGCGACCGGTACTGACAGGTAGGGGCGCGCGACGGCCCGGCTGTCGTACGTTACGCACCGCGTTGCCACCGTCGTGCCGCAGAAAAAGCCGTCTGCTGCTGTTCTCATGTCGACGCCGATCTGCGCCTGCCGCTCGCACCCGCTCGCACCCAACATGCGTGATGCGAGGACCGTTGGTCACTGGGGTTCAGCGGATCTCAAGCGGTTGATGGCGCAGGCGTACGAGGGTCGGGAAGTATCCGGAATTGGCTGATCAGAAAAAAATTTGACATATCGGAAATATCTTTGTAATTCTGCGAAGGTCATCTTTCCCGGATTCCCGCCGTGCTCGTGATTGCGCTTCCCTGCAGCTTGGCAAACGTGCTCGATCGCAAGGTGCGCCCATGAGCGCGCGGCGGCCCGCCCGTGATATCGCTCGCTACACGCTGCCCGTTCTGTTCCTCGGCATCTTCATTGCCGCATGGTCTGCGTGGAGCGCGCAGAAGACGCCGCCGCCACAGCCGGCCAGCATCGCCGCTGCCGAATTCTCGGCGGCGCGCGCCATGCAGCACCTGCGCTGGATCGCCGCCGAACCGCATCCCACCGGCTCGGCCGCTGCGGCGCGGGTGCGCGATGGCCTGGTCACGCATCTGCAGCAGGCGGGATTGCAGGCATCGGTGCAGCGCGCGCATGCGGCTGCGGAGTACGGCAAGGGCGACGGGCGCGGTGTGCGCGCGGCCAATGTGGAGAACGTGGTCGCCGTACTGCCGGGCCGTGATCGCAGCTTGCCTGCGGTGCTGCTGATGGCGCACTACGACAGCGTGGCCCAGTCGCCCGGTGCGGCCGACGATGGCCTCGGCGTTGCGGTGATGCTGGAAATAGCCCGTGCGCTGCAGAAAGATGCACGGCAGCGTGACGTGGTGTTCCTGTTCACCGATGCCGAGGAGGCTGGCCTGTTGGGTGCGCGCGCGTTCTTTGCATCGCATCCGCTGGCCGCGCGGATCGGGACGGCGATCAACCTGGAGGCGCGCGGCAGCAGTGGCCGTGCGGTGCTGTTTGAAACCGGACCTGGCAATGCGGCGCTGTTGAAGACGTTCGCATCGCTGGCGCCGCAGCCGCTGGGCAATTCGTTGACCGGTTTCGTTTACCGCTACATGCCCAATGGGACCGACTTCACGGTGCCGGCAAAGCTGGGCATTCCTGGCGTGAACTTCGCGATCATCGGGAGCCAGTTCGACTATCACGCCGCCACCGCGAGCGTGGCCAACCTGGACCCGGGCAGCGTGCAGCACATGGGCGCGCAGGTGCTGCCGCTGGTACGGCAACTGGCAACCTCCGCGACCCTGCCGACGTCCAGGCGGGATGCGATCTACAGCGATCTGCCGGGCGGCTGGATGATCGGCGTGCCGATGTGGTCGGGCTGGTGCGTGCTGGCGTTTGGACTGCTCGTCCTTGTCCTGGTCGCGCGCCGTACCACGTTCAAGCAGGGCGGTTGGCGGGGCGTGGTCGGTGGTGTGGCGTGGTGGCCGCTGGCATTGCTGTCGGTTGCCCTGGCGGTGCGGGTGTCGTACCGGTTGCTGGGCGGTGGCGATGCCAGCCTGGTGAACAACCGCGACCTGCTGGCGGCATTCTCGACGCTGGCGGCGGGCGAGGGACTGTTGGCCATCGGCGTGGTGCTGGCGTTGGGTGCACTGACGCTGTGCAAGGCCGGGCGTAAACCGTTTGCCGTGCTGGCCCTGCTGGTGGGGGCCTGTGCCTCGCTGCGCGGCGGCGTGGATGTCATTGGCCTGGTGCTGGGTGTGCTGGTCGCGCTGCTGGCGTGGACCAGCGCCGGTAGCGCGGTACGCGGCGAAAGCGTGCGGCTGGGTGCACTGGGCCTTGCCTGGCTCATCGGCGCCATCGTGCAGGTGCTGGCGCCCGAGCTGGCGCCGCTGCTGCTGTGGCCGTTGCTGGCACTGGCTGCAGTCGCTTGGCTGCTGCCCGCGCAGGTGCCGCTGCAGATCGCCCGTGTGATCGTGGCGGCGGTGATCACCGCGTTCGCATTGGCGCATGTCTTCCACTTTGCGCTGCAGCTGTTCGAGGCGATCGGGTTCGGCACGCCGGAGGTACTTGCGTTGCCGTTCGCGTGGCTGGCGGCGCTGTTGCTGCCGTGGGTGCGTTTGGCTCACGGAAGCGGCCGCCTGCTTGCCGGTGCTGCGATCGCCACGCTGCTGGTGGCCGCTGGTGTACTCACTGCTGCGTCGTTTACCCGCTCCGACCCAGAGCGCTATCCGGAATTGTCGCAGGTGATCTTCGTGGCCGATCCGGAAAACAAGCAGTACCACCGGGTCAGCGTGCTGCCGGGGGTGTCGGACTGGAGCCGGAACGCCTTGGGTGCAGGGCAGGGTGAAACGGTGCATGTTTCGGTCCCGGCGCTGGACCTGACCGACGCCATGGGGACGCCAGCGGAGGCAATTGCGATGGCCGAGCCGGTGCGCTTTGAGACGTCGCACGATGCCGAGACCGGCCACGCGGTGCTGCGCATCCTGGCACCGGTGGGCACCCGCGATCTGCGGGTACGGCTGAAGAGCAGTGTGGTGGTGCCCAAGGTGCAGTTGCAGGGCGAGGATGCGCCGCTACTGGATGAGGCCGAGCGTTGGTCGCGGTTGCGTTGGCAGGCGCCGGGGCCGCAGGGAATCGAGCTGCGCTGGCCGGTAAACAGCGGCCCGGTCGAGGTCCAGGTGGCGGCCGGGATCGATGGCTGGCCGGGTGATGCGGCGCCATTGCCGGCGCGGCCGGCGCATGTCGTGCCGTGGGGCACGTCGGATATGACCTGGGTGTTGGGGACGACGCGGGTGGTGGAATAGATCCAGCAGGATGCGTCCGAGCGTGGCGCTGACCTACCGTGGCTTGGAGCTGCTTTTGGCGATAAACAAACGGCCCGCAGTGCGGGCCGTTTGTTTGGGTGCCTGCCAAGGCATCGGAGCCAAGGCATCCGGGCCAAGGCATCGGAGCCAAGGCATCGGAGCCAAGGCATCGGAGCCAAGGCATCGGAGCCAAAGCGTCCGGGCCAAAGCGTCCGAGCATGGCTCGGACCTACCGGACCTTCCGGACCTACCGGACCTGCCTAGATATGCAACGCATGCCCCAGCGCACGCAGCGCCGCTTCCTGCACCGCCTCACCCAGCGTCGGGTGCGGGTGGATCGTCCCGGCGATATCCTCCAGCGTGGCGCCCATCTCGATGGACTGCACGAAAGCGATGGACAGTTCCGAGACCTGCACGCCCACGGCCTGCCAGCCGAGGATGCGGTGGTCGCTGCTACGCGCGACAACGCGCACGAAGCCATCGGTGGATTCCAGCGACATCGCACGGCCATTGGCCGCGAACGGGAACAGCGCGACCTTGGTCTCGATGCCCTGCGCCTTGGCTTCGTCCGGCGACAGCCCGACCACCACGATTTCCGGATCGGTGAAGCACACCGCCGGAATCGCGGCTGGCACGAAGTGGCGCTTCTTGCCGCTGACGATCTCGGCCACCAGTTCGCCCTGTGCCATCGCCCGGTGCGCGAGCATCGGCTCACCGGCGACATCGCCGATCGCCCACACGTTGCGCATCGAGGTCTTGCACTGGTCGTCGATCTTGATCGCCTTGCCGGCCAGATCCAGCTGCAGCGATTCGAGATTGAAGCCGTCGGTCTTCGGGCGACGGCCGACCGCGACCAGGATCTGGTCGGCGTCCAGCGCGATTTCGTTACTGTCCTTGTCACGCACGCGCAGCTGGCCGTTGTCGGCCAGGCCGAGCACGCTGTGGCCGGTCAGCAGCTTCACGCCGGACTTCTCCAGGTGCGTGGCCACCGGCTTGGTCAGCTCGGCGTCGTAGGCCGGCAGGATGCGCTCCTGGGCCTCGACCACCGTCACTTCGCAGCCCAGCTTGCGGTACACCGTGCCCAGTTCCAGGCCGATATAACCGCCTCCGACGACGATCAGCTGCTTGGGCAGCGAGGTCGGCGAGAGGGCCTCGGTGGAGGAGATGACCTTGCCACCGAACGGCAGGAACGGCAGTTCCACCGGCACCGAACCGGTGGCCAGCAGCAGGTGCTCGCAGGTGATGCGCAGCGTGCCGCCGTCTTCGGCGGCGCCGGCGATCTCGACGGTCTTGCCGTCGACGATCGTGGCCCAGCCCTTGATCAGCTGCGCGCCGTTCTTCTTCAGCAGTGCACTGACGCCACCGGTGAGTTTCTTGACGATGCCGGCCTTCCACGCCACGGTCTTGGCCAGGTCCAGCGACGGGGCCTGGACGCTGATGCCCAGCGGCGAGGTGCCCGCCGCATAGGCGGTGACCTTGGCGAATTCCTCGGCGGCATGGATCAGCGCCTTGGAGGGAATGCAGCCGATGTTGAGGCAGGTGCCACCCGGATTGACGCCCTCGACCACGACGGTCTTGACGCCGAGCTGCCCGGCGCGGATGCCGGCGATGTAACCGCCGGGACCGCCGCCGATGATCAGCAACTGGGTTTGAAGGGTATTGGACATCGCTTACTCCACGAACAGCAGGGCCGGGGTTTCCAGGCGGGTACGGATCGCCTGCACGAACTCGGCCGCATCCATGCCATCGACGATGCGATGGTCGAACGAGGACGACAGATTCATCAGCTTGCGCGCCACCACCTGGCCCTCGCGGAACATCGGGCGTTCGATGATGCGGTTCACGCCGACGATCGCCACTTCCGGATGGTTGATGATCGGGGTGGAGACCACACCGCCCACCGCACCGAGGCTGCTGATGGTGATGGTCGAGCCGGACAGCTCCTCACGGGTGGCCTTGCCCACGCGCACGGCGTTGGCCAGGCGCGCGATTTCGGTGGCGGTCTGCCACAGGTCCAGCGACTCGGCATGCGCGACCACCGGCACCGACAGGCCGACCTCGCTCTGGGTCGCGATGCCCAGCTGCACGCCCTCATAGCGGGTCACGATGTTGGCCTGATCGTCATAGCGGGCGTTCATCTGCGGGAAGTCGCGTGCGGCCAGCACCACGGCGCGTGCCAGCAGCGGCAGCAGGGTCAGCTTGCCGCGCTCCTTGGCCCAGCGCTCGTTGAGCTTGGCGCGCAGCGCTTCCACTTCCGTGACGTCGATTTCTTCCACATAGGTGATATGCGGAATGGTCGTCCAGGACTGCTGCATCTTCTGCGCGATCTTGCGGCGCAGGCCCATGATCGGCACCTGCTGCTCGCCGGTACGGCGCGCGTAGCTGCTGCCACCGGCACTGCCGCCGACCAGCTGCGCCTTGCCACCGGCGGCGGCGTAGGCGTCCAGATCGGCCTGCAGGATGCGACCGCCCGGGCCGGTGGCCGGCACGTAGCGCAGCTCGATCCCCAAGTCCCACGCGCGCCGGCGCACGGCCGGCGAGGCCAGCGGGGCTTCACCGGCGTTGAGTACGCCATTGGTGACCGCACCACGCGCGTCCTGCTTGGCGGCAGGGGTGGGTGCGGATGCGGCGGCGGCCTTGGCGGGCGCCGCTGCCGGTGCAGCCTCGGCGGCGGCCGCAGGTGCAGCGGCCGGCGCAGCCGCCTTGGGCGCAGCCACCGGTTCGGCCGCCGCGACAGCGGCCGGTGCACTGGCGGCGCTGGCATTGCCGGCACCGTCCACTTCCAGGCGGATCAGCTCGCTGCCGACGGCCATCATCTGGCCGGGCTTGCCACCCAGCGAGACGACGGTGCCTGACACGGGCGAGGGGATCTCGACCATGGCCTTGTCGGTCATGACCTCGGCCACGACCTGGTCTTCGGCGACCGGGCCACCGACCTCGACCTTCCAGGTGATCAGTTCGACTTCGGCGATACCTTCACCGATGTCCGGCATCTTGATGACGTGATGTCCCATGGTTCAGTCCTCCAGCACGCGCTGCATTGCATCGATGACCCGGGACGGACCCGGGAAGTAGTCCCATTCCTGCGCGTGCGGATACGGGGTGTCCCAACCGGTAACGCGTTCCACCGGCGCCTGCAGGTGGTAGAAGCAATGCTCCTGCACCAGGGCGACCAGCTCGGCGCCGAAGCCGCAGGTGCGCGTGGCTTCGTGCAGCACGATGCAGCGGCCGGTCTTCCTGACCGAGTTGACGATGGCCTCCAGATCCAGCGGCCACAGGCTGCGCAGGTCGATCACTTCGGCATCGATCCCGGCATCTTCGGCGGCGGCCTTGGCCACCCACACGGTGGTGCCGTAGGTGATGATCGTGAGCGCCTTGCCCTCGCGGGCGATGGCGGCCTTGTCCAGCGGCACGTTGTAGTAGCCCTCCGGCACCAGGTTGTCCGGGTACTTGGACCACGCGGTGACCGGGCGGTCGTGGTGACCGTCGAACGGGCCGTTGTACAGGCGCTTGGGCTCCAGGAAGATCACCGGATCGTCGTTCTCGATCGAGGCGATCAGCAGGCCCTTGGCGTCGTACGGGTTGGACGGCATGACCGTGCGCAGGCCGGTGGCGTGGGCGAAGATCGCCTCCGGGCTCTGGCTGTGGGTCTGGCCGCCGTAGATGCCACCGCCGCACGGGGTGCGGAACACCAGCGAGGAGGTGAAGCTGCCGCCGGAGCGATAGCGCATGCGCGCCGCCTCGGAGACGATCTGGTCGTAGGCCGGGTAGATGTAATCGGCGAACTGGATTTCGGCGACCGGGCGCAGGCCGTAAGCGGCCATGCCGATCGCCGCGCCGGCGATGCCGTTTTCGGAAATCGGCGCATCGAACACGCGCTGCTTGCCGTACTTGGTCTGCAGGCCATCGGTGCAGCGGAACACGCCGCCGAAGTAGCCCACGTCCTGGCCGAAGACCACCACGTTGTCGTCGCGTTCCAGCATCACGTCCATCGCCGAGCGCAGCGCCTGGATCATGGTCATCGGCGTGCCGCCGGTGTTGTTCTGTTCAATTCCGCTCATGTGTTCAGACTCCCAACTGCTGACGCTGGCGACGGAGGTGTTCGGGCATGTCCTTGTAGACGTCTTCGAACATGAGGGCCGCGCCGGGACGGTTGTCGCTGCCGAGCAACCCGTGGGTCTCGGCTTCCTTGAGGGCACGCAGGACCTCGGCATCGAGCTCGGTGCGGACCTCGTCGTGCTGCTGCTCGCTCCACAGGCCGCGCTTGATCAGATGCTGCTTCAGGCGGTCGATCGGATCGCCGAGCGGGAAGTGCTGGGCATCGTCGGCCGGGCGGTACTTGGACGGATCATCCGAGGTCGAATGCGGGCCGGCGCGGTAGGTGACCCACTCGATCAGGGTCGGGCCCAGGTTGCTGCGGGCGCGTTCGGCGGCCCAGCGCGAGGCGGCGTACACGGCCAGCAGATCGTTGCCGTCCACACGCAGCGACGGAATGCCGTAACCCACGCCGCGCGCGGCGAAGGTGGTGTTTTCACCGCCGGCGATGGCCTGGAAGGTGGAGATCGCCCACTGGTTGTTGACCACGTTCAGCACGACCGGGGCGCGGTACACGTGCGCGAAGGTCAGCGCGGCGTGGAAATCGCCTTCGGCGGTCGCCCCATCGCCCACCCATGCGGTGGCGATGCGGGTGTCGCCCTTGATCGCCGAGGCCATCGCCCAGCCCACCGCCTGGATGTACTGGGTGGTCAGGTTGCCGGAGATCGAGAAGAAGCCGTAATCCTTGTACGAGTACATGATCGGCAGCTGGCGGCCTTTCAGCGGGTCGGCCGCGTTGGACAGCACCTGGCAGATCATGTCGACCAGCGAGACGTCCTTGGTGACCAGGATGCCCTGCTGGCGATAGGTCGGGAACTGCATGTCGTCATCGCGCAGCGCCAGGGTCTGGCCGACCGCGATCGCTTCTTCACCCAGGCACTGGATGTAGAACGAGGTCTTCTTCTGGCGCTGGGCGATCAGCATGCGCGCGTCGTAGGCGCGGGTCTTGAGCATGGCGTGCATCGCACGCAGCAGCACCGCGTCGTCGATGTCGGCGGCCCACGGACCCACGGCGTCGCCGTTGTCGTCCAGCACGCGGATCAGCTGGCCGGTGAGCGGTGCGGTCTGGCTGGCGCTCACGTCCACGGGCGGCTTGTCGACCGCGCCGGCGGGGCTCAGCTTCAGATAGGAAAAGTCGGTGGCCTGGCCGGGGCGGGCGCTGGGCTCGGGCACGTGCAGACGCAACGGCGCGCTGGTGGCGGGAATCTGGGGTGATGACATGTCAGGGGCCTCGCTGGGCTTGGGTCATGGAGCTACAGGCTTACCGCAGGCGGGGGGCAACGGTAATGGCGATGTTGACGCGCCGGCATCCCGGGGGATCCCGTCGCGAAGCGGGTAAGGACCAGCGCTTTCAAGGCGGCTGGGGCCATGGCGCATTGCACCCGGTGTGAAGTCTAGAGGCACGGCGGCATATCGTAAATTTGTTTAATAGCGTATGAGGTATTGTTTATTCAGATATCTCCATGCTACGGGAGCGGTGCATGCAAATCCCAGCCAACCTGACCCTGCGCCAGATGCGCTATTTCGCCGAGGCGGCGGAGCTGGGACAGTTCTCGCAGGCCGCGCGCAAGCTGCACGTCTCCCAGTCGGTGATCACCACCGCCGTTGCCCAGCTGGAGGCCGCGCTGGGGCTGAAACTGTTCGATCGCCTGCCGCACGGGGTCGGCCTGACCGCCGAGGGCCACCGTTTCCACCAGCACGTCCGACACATCCTGGACACCCTGCAGGACGCCCTGAGCGAGCCGATGTTCCTGGCCAACACGCTGCCGGGCCGGGTCAGGATTGGCGCGTCCTACACCGTGCTCGGCTATTTCCTGCCGAGCCTGCTGGCGCGCTTCAAACGCTCCTATCCGCAGGTGGAGGTCGAGCTGGTGGACATGGACCGGGCGACGATCGAGCAGGGCGTCAGCAGCGGCGAGCTCGATTTCGGCTTGTGCATCATCTCCAACATGGCCGAGCCGTACGTACTGCGTCGGCAGGTGCTGATCCGGTCGCGCCGCCAGCTGTGGCTGGCCGAGTCGCACCCGCTGCTGCAGCTGCCGGTGATCAGTCCGGCTGACGTCGCGCCGTACCCCTACATCATGCTGACGGTCGACGAGGGGCAGGAGTCGGCGATGCGCTACTGGCGTTCGGTCGGGCGCGCGCCCAACGTGGCTTTCCGCACCTCGTCGCTGGAAGCGCTGCGCGGCATGGTCGCCTACGGGTTCGGGGTGAGCATCCTGTCGGACATGGTCTATCGGCCGTGGTCGCTGGAGGGGCGCCGGATCGACGTGCGCACCCTGACCGATGCAGTGCCGCCGATGGACGTCGGCCTGGTCTGGCGCCCGGACGAGGACCTGTCCGCGCCCGCACGCGCGCTGCATCAGTTTCTGGTCTTTGCCTGTGGCGGGTAAGCGTCGAGGGCATCGGTCAGGGCAGGGCGCGGAGCGGGCGGTTCCGCCCCCGGCGGCGTGAAGGCCCGCCCGCGACGTGACCAGAGCTGCCACGCCGAGTACGCCAGCAACGGCACCACATAGGTGGCCAGGATGGCGTAGGCCAGCAGCCGGTAGCCCTTGGCGATCAGTGCCACCAGGCCGATGCCGTCGGCAAGGAAAACGGCTGCCAGCAGGATCGCGGCGATGATCGCCACGCGCACGCCGCGTCCGGGCGCGGCGCCGGTGCGTTCTTTCCAGTTGACGCCGATGCGGCCGTCCAGCGAGGCCATCAGCGTGACCCCGGTTTCCACCAGGGCGACCATGATCATCAGGCGGAACAGCCACTGGAACCACGGCAGGCCGAGCTGGCCGAGCATGAGGTCGGAAGGCAGCGGCGCGTCGGCGATGTCCGGCAGGAACGCGATCATGCAAACGTAGAACACGATCGCCGGCAGGATCGCCAACGGGCCGGCCAGGGCGCCGGCAATCACCGCGTCGCGACGGCACAGCAGGTGGCGCACGACCAGCAGGATCGAGACTGCCGCGAACACGTTGTAGCCGGCGTAGGTCACCCCGTTGAGCACCCAGCCCGGGCCGAGGTCTGGGGTGTTGGACAACTGCGCCAGGGTGCCGTGGCCGAAGCGGGACAGGATCAGGCACGCGGCGATGGCATACACCACGTACATGAAGGCCGACATCAGCTTGAACATGCGTTCGACGGCGTTGGTGCCGGCCTGCACCACGCCGGTGATGATCGCCACCAGCAGCAGCGTGCCGACGATCCGTGGCCAACCGAACATGGTCGTGGCCAGTTCGCCGGCGGCCGCGCCGAACACGGCCAGTACCACCACGATGAGCGCCAGATAGGCGATTTCGAAGGTCCACCAACCACGCCCCAGCAGATGCCGGAAGAAGGTGCGGTAGTCGTTGGCACCGATCGCCCGTGCCAGCAGGAACGTCAGGATGCAGATCACGCTCCAGATCAGCATCGACAACACCATCGCGGCCAGGCCGCCCCACGGGCCCGACGGCAGGAAGAACTCCGCCAGCTCACGGCCGGTGGCGTACCCGCCGCCGATCACGGCGGATTTGAACGCCAGGCCGGGCAACAGATAACGCTGGAACCGGCTGGCGGCGGCAGTCACTTGCCGGCGGCCGTGGGCTGCAGCAGGTAGAAATCGCGCACGGTGCGGGCGATCTCGGCGATCACCCGCTCACGTTCGCTGCGCGGTGCGTTGCTGGCCTTGACGAACACCGAGATGGCGAACCGGCTGCCGTCGGGCAGGGTGACCACGCCGACGTCGTTGACGGTGCCGGCGACCGTGCCGCTCTTGTCGGCCACCTTGGTGCCCGGCGGCAGGCTGCCGCGCAGGCGTGCGCTGCAGGTCCGGCAACGCTCCATGATCTGCACCAGCACCTCGGTGCTGGCCGGGCTGAGTGCCTTGCCGGTGAACAGCTGGGTCAGCAGGGTCGACATCGCACGCGGCGTGGAGGTGTCGCGCGGATCCTTGTCGAAGGCCTCGCTGCCGGACTTGGTGCGCTTGACGACCTCCGGGTCGAGGGTCAGTTCCGCGACGCGCTCCTTGGTCAGCGGGGCATCGCCGAGGCCGAAGATGTCGCTCAGCAACTGCCGGGTGTTGCGGTCCAGGCGCTGGCCTTCGATGCCGTGTGCGCGCAGCCAGGCGGTGACCGCGGCCGGTCCACCGGCCTGGGCCACCAGCACGTCGGTGGCGGTGTTGTCGCTCTGGGTCAACATCACTTCGAGCAGGTTGTGCACCGACAGGCTCACGCCGTCGTGGATGAAACGGTCGGCGATCACTTCCGAATCGACATAGAAGGATTTCGGCACCGGCACCATCGTGGTCAGCGCCAATTCGCCGGCATCCACCTTGCTCAGGATCACGGCGGCGACGGCGACCTTGAACGTGCTGGCCATCGGGAAGCCTTCATCGGGATTCAGATGCACCTGCTCGCCCTTGCCATCCAGGCGCCATGCCGAGACACCGACCTTGCCGTCGATCAACGTGGCCAGGCGTGCGACTTCGGTTTCCACCGGACTGGTCCGGCTGGCGCTGAAGGCGGCGAGCGGGCTCAGGCCCAGCATGGCCGCCACGCACAGGCTCAAGGTACGGGATGTCATCTTCATGCGATGCAGGCCTCCAGCAAACGGTTGAATTCCCCATCTTGCCGCATCGGGTCGGCCACCGGCAGACCCAGGCGCGCGCTGACCTCAGCACAGGCGGCCGACGCCGCGGCTTCGGTCATGCCATGGGTGTTGAGACTGACACCGACGCAGCGGATGTCAGGGTTGGTACGGCGCCCCAATTGCACGGTCAATGCGATAACCTCTTCGATGGAGGGCAGTGGATAGTCCGGATAACCGAGCACGTGCTTGCGCCCCGGCTGGTGGCAGACCACGAACACATCCGGTTGGCTGCCGTGCAGCAGGCCGAGGCTGACACCGGCGTAGGCGGGGTGGAACAGCGAGCCCTGGCCTTCGATCACATCCCAGTGGTCGTCGGCCGCATCCGGGCTGAGCAGTTCGGCGGCGCCGGCGGAGAAGTCGGCGACCACCGCGTCCATCGGAATGCCGCTGCCGGCGATCAGGATGCCGGTCTGGCCGCTGGCGCGGAAGTCGGCCGCTACGCCGAGCCCGCGCAGGCCGCGCGCCAGGGCCAGTGCGGTGTACTTCTTGCCCAGCGCGCAGTCCGTGCCGACGGTGAGCACGCGCTTGCCGGTGCGCTTGCGCCCGTTGCCGACCGGAATGCCGCGTGGCGGGATGCGCACGTTGATCAGCGCACGTCCGTGGCGGTCGGCGGCGGCGGCCAGCTCCGGAATGTCACCGAGCTTCTGGTGCATGCCGCTCACCAGGTCCAGGCCCTGTTCAAGCGCGTCGACCAGCGCGGGCAGCCACTGCGGCGGAATTACCCCACCGCCGTTGGCGACGCCGATCACCATCGCACGCGCACCGGCGGCGCGCGCCTGCGCCGGCGTCATGCTCGGCAGGCCGGTGGTGATCGGGCAGCCCGGCAGGCTCCATTCGGCAACACACACTTCCGGCGCCCAGTCGTGCAGGCCGATCGCGGTCTTGGCGAAGCCCGCCTCAGTGATATCGCCCAGGAACAGCAGGTACGGTTGGGGGAGGGCGGCAAGTGCCTGAACGGCTGCGGTGTGCGTCGAGCTCATGGGGATCCGGGGTAGTGGGGGAGGGAGGCGGTCACGGGACGGGATAAGGCGTCGCCGGGCGCGCAGGTGGCACTCAGTAGCGATAGTCGATCGACATGCCGATGGTGCGCGGCTGCAACGGCACGCCGGTCACCGCGACGTAGCGGTTGAGTGCATCGCGCACCGCGCCGGTCGACACATAGGCACGCTCGTCGGCGGCATTGCGCGCGTACAGACGCACGGTCCAGGTCATGTTGGTCAGTTCGGCATGCAGGTCCAGGGCGTTGTAGCTGTCGATCTCGTACGCGCCGGCCACGCGCGCGCCGGTGACGCGATAGCCGGCACCGACCCGGCCCTGCCACTGCGCGGTCACATCGAAGTCGTAGTCGACGGTGGTCGACCAGCTCAGCCGCGGCGTCATCGGCATGCGGCTGCCGGCGACCAGGCCGCTGGAGGCCGGCACATCGCCGATCTTCGAATCGATGTAGGCCGCGTTGAGCCCGACCGTCAGGCGCTCGGCCGGACGCACCATGAAGCTCAGCTCCGCGCCCTGGCTGCGCGCGCTGCCAGCATTGCCCATCCAGCTCAGGCCGTTCTCGGAAACGCGCACCTGTATGTCGTCCCAGTCGATCCGGAACAGGGCCAGATCGATCATCGCGCGACGGTCCCAGAAGTGCGACTTGAAGCCGAGCTCGAGGTTGTCCAGCGTGTCGGCCTTGGTCATGGGCACCACGCCGGAGGTCGACACGTTCGGTCCACCCGGGCGGTAGCCGGTGGCGTAGCGGGCGTAGAGCATCGCGTTTTCGTTGAAGTGCCAGCGCGAGGCGAGTTTCCAGGTGGTCACGCTGTCATCGGCGTCGTCGGCCAGGTCGATCGGTCGGGGACCGTACAGCAGCCCGACGCTGTGCTGTTCGAAATCCTGCTGGTTGCGCGCATGCCGCACGCCGGCGGACACATCGAAACGCGGGCTGAATTTGTAGGTGACATCGGCGAAGATCGCCTGCTCGTCGTAGGTGCCGGGCAGGCTGGCGGTGCCGGGATTGAACGGCAGCGGTATCCCGTTGGCATCGTAGGCGCTGACCTGCTGGCGGTTGGCGTTCTTCTCACCGGTGAAGAAGGTGCCGAGCAACCATTCAAAGCGCGCGTTTTCCTTGGAATTCAGGCGGAATTCCTGGGTCCATTTGCGGGTGCCGAGGAAGACATCGAACTGCGCCTGTCCGGCCGGATACCGGGTCAGCAGCGGCCACGCCGCGCCATAGACGAGGGTGGAATCCTGCACTTCGTCCATGCGGGTTTCGGAGAAACTGGACGCGGAGACGAAATCGACGTTGCCCAGATCCCAGTCGAGGATCGCCGAGTAGTAGTCGGTCTCCATCCGGTACGGCGTCGCGCGCTGGAGGATGCCTTCGAGCGGGCCGCGGATTGGCTCCAGCGTGGGATAGGTCAGGCCCACCGCGCTGGAGTTGTCGGCATCCACGATCTGCGACAGCGCCTGCACGCGCAGGTTGGCGGTGTCGCTGATGCGCCAGGTCAAGGCCAGGCGCGAGGCCAGCTGGTAGTAGCCGTTGCTGTCTTTGGCGTCATCGCCGGCCAGATCCGGCTGGTCGACATAGCCGGGCGTGCCCTGGCGCGACATGCTGGCGCGCAGGCCCAGCTTGCCTTCGATCAGCGGCACGTTGAACGAGGTGCGCACGCCCGTGCCGACGTCGCCGGCCTCCCGGGTGGCATTGACGTCCATGCCGGCGCGGAACTCGAGGCCATCCGGATCGGCGGCCTTGGTGATGTACTTGAACAGGCCGCCCATCGAGCTGGCGCCGTAGAGCGTGCCCTGCGGGCCGCGCAGCACTTCCACGCTCTGGATGTCGTAGGGCAGCAGATCCAGCGCGTAGGTGGTTGCGCGCTGCTTGTTGCTGCTCGTGCCGATCGGTGTGTCATCGATGTAGGTGCCGATGATCGAGCCACCGCCGAGCGGCGCCACGCCGCGCAACGCCATCGTGGTCTGGCCCGGCGCGCCGCCACTGTCGACCTGGAAGCCGGGGACGTAGGCGGCGAAGTCGTTCAAGCGGGTGGCGCCGAATGCTTCGAGGCGTTCTTCGCTGATCACGCTGACGCCGGCAGCCACCTCCATGACGTTCTCGCTGCGCTTCTGCGCGGTGGCCACTACGCGATCAAGCTCGACGACATCGGGCGTGCTGCGGCTGCCATCGGCGTCGGCGTCCTGGGCCATCGCCGAGGTGGCAAGGCCCATGCAGCACAGCGTGACGGTGGAGGCGAGGATCGAACGTTTCATCGGCTTGCGCATGTGCGGGCTCTCAGGCATCAGGAACGGGGTCAGGCAGAGAAAACGACGGCGATCCGGGACTGCGACAGCCGCGTGGCGTTGCATCGGGGAGTGCGGTGGACGCGCGCGGTGCCGCGGCAGCGGCGTGCCGGCACATCGGTCAGAGGAGAGGACATGGGGAGCGAACGACACGCGCGGCGGTCGGAGACGTGCGGAAACTGATCGGGCATTTCGATATCCCTACAAATCCTGTGTCAGGAATATTTATCCTGATCAGAGATATGTCAAGCTCAATTAGAAAATAGTGTCTCAATAAGGAGTATTGCGCTGCAGCAATTCGAGCGCTCCCAAGGCCGCTTCCCAGACCGATTGGCGCCTGGTGGGCGCACTGCGCCGGACCACGGGCCGCGATCAAGCGCCATCGTCACCACACCGATAAGCACGGTGCGGCACCGACACCTCAACCCGCGCGCACCGCACGGGCAGCCGGGGCAGCGTCCTGCGGGGCAGGTGAGGCGTTGCCAGCCAACAGCGGTCGCGCGCGGCGTTCCAGCCGCAGCAGCAGGATGGCAACGAGCATGCAGGTGCCGCCCATCAGCGAGAAAAACACCGCACTGGACAGCGTTGACCACAGCGTGCCGACGGCGCCGGCCAGCAGATTGCCGCCGAACGAGGCCAGGAACCAGAACGCGATGATCGTCGCGCCGAAGCCTGCCGGCGCCAGGCGCGCGAACAGACCCAGCCCCACCGGCAGAATGAAGAGCTCGCCAAGGGTGAAGATCGCAAAGAACAGCGCGGCCCACAGCCAGCCGACCTTGGCCGACGGTTCGCCGCCGAGCATCGCCACCAGCGCAAATGACAGGCCGACCACGGCAGCGCCGATCGCCATCTTGGTCAGTGCGGCCGGCTCGCGGCCCTCGCGCGCCTGCCGCGTCCAGCGCCGCACCAGCAGCGGCGTGATCAGGAACACCAGCAGCGGATTGAGCGAGAAGAACCAGGTCATCGGGACGGTGAAATCGGCGGTGATCACGCGGTCCACGCCGGTATCGAGCCAGATCGCGATGGTGTTGCCGATCTGCTCGTAGGCCAGTCGGAATACCACGATCAATCCGGCAATCATCGTCATCAGCTGCAGCAGTGGTCGGTAGGTCGGCTGCCACAGCGCGGAGAAGGGCAGCGTGGCGCGCTCGCTGCGCGGCGGATCCGGTGGCAGGTGCCGTCGGCCGCTGATGTAGACCACCAGGCCCAGCAGCATGCCGATGCCGGCGGCCGAGAAACCGACGTGCCAGCCATACACCTCTCCCAGCGTGCCGCAGACCAGCGGCGCGAGAAACGCGCCGAGGTTGATGCCCACGTAGTACACGTTGAACGCCGAGCCACGACGCGGATCATCGCGCCGGTACAGGTCGCCGACCTGGCCCGGCAGGGTCGGCAGGAACAGCCCGTTGCCAAGCACGATCGCCAGCAGTGCCGGATACAGCAGGGCATCGAAGGCCATCAGGAAGTGGCCGAACGCCATGACCACCCCGCCCAGGACCACCGCACGCCGCTTGCCCAGCCAACGGTCGGCGAGCAGGCCGCCGAACACCGGGCTCAGGTAGGCTAGCGCGGTGTACAGGCCATAGACCATCGAGGCCTGCTCCTGCGAGAAAAGCAGCTGCTTGGTCATGTAATAGACCAGCAGCGCCCGCATGCCGTAGTAGGAGAATTTCTCCCACATCTCGGTGAGGAACAGGATGGTCAGGCCTGGCGGTTGCCCGAACCAGGCCCTGGGCGGTGCAGCGATGCTCATCGGGCGGGGCATCCGTGGGTCAGAGCTGCAGGCCGGTACTGATCAGGCGCTGGGTAATGGCGACGAACGCCACCACCAGCCCCGCCAGTGCGACCACCCAGGCGCCGTAGCGGCGCACGCGCGGCCAGCTGGCCGGGGTGCGGATCGCCACCCAGACCAATGCCGCTGCCGCGAACACGCTCAGCCAGGACAGCGCCTGCACCAGGATCAACGGCCCGTTGGTGTACGACGAGATCGCGCCCGGGCCAGCGATCGATTTCACGTACAGCGCCCAGGCGACCACGGTGCCCAGCTGCGTGGTGATCGACAGCGTCTGCAGCCAGCGCAGGCCGCGGTTTTCTGCCGGCGCGCTGACACGGTAGTAGCGGCGCACGAACACGCCACCGACGCGCAGCATGGCCGACAGCGTCAGCAGCCCCAGCGCGGCGAACAGCGCAGGGCGCAGCCACGCCGGCGAACGCCAGCCGGGGATCGGTTCAAAGCCGAACACCGAGGCGAACGGACCGCCGGAGAAGTACACCGGTCGGCCGTCCTTGACCTTCACTTCCAACAGGCCGCGGCCGTTTTCCTGCTGCCACAACCACGGCGACACCTCGCGCCAGCGCAGCAGCTGGCCGTTGAGGCCCTTCTGGCCATCCACGGTGATGGTGCCGTCATCCTGCGGGTGCACACGGATCGGTGCGAACAGCGTCAGCATGCGCAGATAGGAACTGTCCGAACGGCGCGTGCTCTGCCAGCTCGTCCCGGCCAGCGCAGCGGCGTGCTCGCGGGCCGTGGCAGCATCCACGCCCGGGCCGGCGCGTTCGATCGGCAGGGTCGGCAGGAAATTCTCGACGAAGCGCTCCCACACCTGGGCGCGCAGGGCAGAACCGGCCGCATCACGCCCCACGCTGTTGGTGGAAACGAAGACGCCGATGTTGCGTTCCGGGATCATCCACAGCCACGAGTAGAAGAACAGCATCGTGCCGCCGTGCGAGCGCGTGTCGTAGCCCCCGGTGTCCGAGGCCATCCAGCCCAGTGCCATGCGCGGCAGGTGCGGCAGGATCGCCGGCTGCGGGGTCAGCATCTGTGCGTTGGTCTCGGCGCGCATGATGCGCTGGCCGTCGAGCTCACCATGATTGAGCGTGGCCATCATGAAACGTGCCATCGCCGAGCCGGAGGCATACAGACCGCCCACGCCCGGCGCGGTGTTCTTCTCGGCCGGGTAGCTTTTGCCCGAGCCCAGCAGATAGCCCTTGGCGGCGTGCGGCAGCAGCTCGGCCGGCAGCTTCTGTTCGAAGCTGGCGTACTGCATGCCCAGCGGCTGCAGGATGTGCTGCCTGGCGTAGTCCTCGAAGCGCTGGCCGCTGACCCGCTCGACGATGTACGAGGCGATGCCGGTGGCGTAGTTGGAATACGCCGGCGTGGTGCCCGGTGCGGAGATCTGGTTGGGCACCCATTCCTTGAGGAAGTTGTCGCGGTTGGCCGGATGGTCCGGGCCCAGCACGATCAGGTAGCGCATGCGCTCTTCCAGACCGCTGGTGTGGGTCATGATCTGGCGCAGCGTGATCGGCGCACCGTTGGCCGGGACCTTGATGTCCAGGTAGATGTTGATGTCGGCGTCCAGATCCAGCTTGCCCTGTTCGACCAGCTGCATCACCGCGGTCCAGACAAACAGTTTGGAGATGGACCCGGGGCGGAACAGGGTGGTTTTGGGATCGACCGGCGTGCGCTTCTCGACATCGGAGAAACCAAAGCCGCGCTCTGTGACGACCTTGCCATTCTCGACCACCGTGACCACGGCACCGGCGAGATCGCCCTGCGCCATGAGGTAGGGCACCAGGCCGTCCAGGAAGGTGTCGACGCGGGCTGCATCCAGTGTGCCGGTGGCGGCCGGCGGGGGAGCGACGCTGTCAGGCGCATGGGTGGCTGCAGGCTGCGGCGCGGCGGCGGGCGGCGGGGCCTGTGCGTGCAGCGGCGAGAACACGGCGCTGGAGGTCAGCAGCAGGCCGGCCACCAGCGCGCGCCAGCAGGGGGTGCGCGGATGCCGCGATGTCATGCTCATGCCTGCACCCCCTTGCCCCACACCGCGTCCTCGCAATGCACCCGTCCCTCGTCATAGCGCAGGCCCGGGACGCGATCCTCGCGCAGGAACAGCGGGCCATCGAGATCGACCACGTCGCAATGCTGGCCCACGATGAAGGCCGGGCCCATCGCCCAGCTGCTGCCGATCATGTTGCCGACCATCACCTGCATGCCCAGTGCGCGGGCCTTGCCGACCATGGCCAGGCCTTCGGTGAGTCCGCCGGCCTTGTCGAGCTTGATGTTGATCACGTCGAACAGACCGGCCAGCGCTTCGATGTCCGCCGCGTCCTGCACGCTTTCGTCGGCAGCGAACGGCAGCGGTCGTGCGAAACCCTTGAGTTCGGCTTCGCGACCGCGCTGCAGCGGCTGTTCCAGCAACTTGATGTCGTTGTCCAGCAGCACCGGCATCAACGCGTCCAGCACGTCCACGGTGTAGCCCTGGTTGGCGTCCACGCCCATCCATACCTCCGGGCGCGCCTTGCGCACGGCGCGCACGCGTTCGCTATCGATATCCAGTTCGCCACTGAGCTTGAGCTTGAGTGCCTTGGCGGCCGCATAACGCCCGGTGGCGATCGACTGCATCGTCGCCGGATCATCAGCGCCGAGGGTCCAGGTGGTCAGCAGCGGCCGGGTCTGCGACAACCCGGCCAGCGCCCAGGCCGGTTTGCCGGTCCGGCTCGCCTCCAGATCCCACAATGCGCAGTCCAGCGCGTTGCGCGCGCCGCCGCGGGGCAGCAGTTGCTGCAGGTCGGCGCGGCTGATGCCGGTTTCGATCCGCGCACGCAGCTGTTCCAGCGTGGCCAGCATCTGCTCGGGCGCATCATCAAGGTAGTACACGCCACTGGCTTCGCCACGGCCGCGATGGCCGCCGTCTTCCAGTTCCACGCGCAGCACCTGGGCGTGTTCGAAAACGTAACCGCTGATCCGGAACGGAGCCAGCAACGAAAGCGTGTCGATCTGCAGGGTGAGTTTCACAGGATGTCTCCAGCCCCGAAGCGGGGCGACGGGTCAGTAGTTGAGAGCGAAGTCGGCCAGGCCCATCAGAGCCAGCGCGTAGGCAAGCACGCAGGCGGCCATCAGCAGCAGCACGGCCCAAAGGCGTGCCAGCCAGCCACGTCCGCCGCGCAGCGTCTGCAGCAGGTTCCAGGCCATCGCCGCGATCCCGCCGACGATGGCGATCACGGAGGCGATGCCCAGCCCGATCACCGCCGGATCGAGACGGTCGTCCAGGCGGGCGAAATCCGCGGCCGCCCACGCCATCAACGCCATGGCTGCTGCAGGTACCAGCAGCATGAACCAGCACGCGAGGCGGCTCAGGCGATAGACCAACAGCGTCCTGCGTGGCCAGGCCAGCACGCGGCCGTGACGACGGCGGACGAACGCGGCGACGGGCCAAGCCAGCGCGGAAAGCGCCAGTACCGCCATGGCAGCGGTCAGCAGTGGCTTGAGCCATACCGCCGAGCGGTAACCTTCCGCGCGCACGAACACGTTGAACGGTGAGGACGCGTCGACCGCGAAGCCGACCGGCGTTCCGTCCTTGAGGATGGCGGCCAGGCGCAGCTCGCTGTTGTTCGCCTGCCATAACCACGGTGCGATCGGCCTGAAGGTGGACGGCTGTCCGTTGGGCTGTTTCAGGCGCGGCAGGCGCAGACTGCCATCGTCCAGCGCCTCCAGCCGCGTCTGAGTGAGGATGCCGGTGCGGCCGATGCCGGTTTCGGCGCGACGTGAATCGAGATAGCTCGGTGCGGCCAGCTGGCGCGCCTGTTCCCTGGCCAGCGCGGCGTCTACCTGCGGTGCCGCGGCGGGGGCGTCTGCCGGGAAGTAGCGGTCGGCGAAGTTCTCCAGCAGCTCACGGCGGATCGGGCCGGTGACGCCGTTGGCGCCGGCGCTGTTGAGCGCGACGAACAGGCCGACGTCGTGGTCGCGGAACAGGAACAGCTGCGAGTGGAACGAGTAGGTGTCACCGGCGTGGGACACCACCCGCTGACCATTGACGTCGATCTCGTAGAACCCGAGTGCCATGGTGTTCAGTGGTGGCGCGAAGCGGGTCTGCGGCGTCAGCATCTGTTGACTGGTCGCTGCCTTCAGAATGGCCGTGTCGTGACCGCCCGTCGCGCTCAGGTGCGCGATCATGAAACGCGCCATGTCGCTGCCCGTGGCCGACATCGCCCCGGCCGGCGCGGACGGGGTGACTTCGAAGTCGCGCGGCTGGCCCGATCCCAGTGCATAGCCCTGGGAGACCCGGCCACGCAACGCAGGCGGCAGCGGCTGACGAAAGCTGGCGTGCTGCATCTGCAGCGGCACGAAGATGTGCTGCTCGACGTAGTCGACGAATGGCTGCCCCGATACGCGCTCGACGATGTAGCCGGCAAGGCTGGTGCCGTAGTTCGAATACGCCGGCACAGTGCCCGGGGCAAAGATCTGCGCCGGTATCCGGCGTTTGAGGTACGGGCCCAGTTCGGTGCCGCCGGCCGCCGCCACCGCTTCGCTCGTCCACATGTACTTGATGTTGGCCTCGAAGCCGCCGGTATGCGTCATCAGCTGCCGCAACGTGATCGGCAGGCCGCGTTCGGGCACCTTGAAATCCAGGTACTGGTTGATGTCCGTATCCAGATCCAGCTTGCCGGCTTCCACCAGCTGCATCACTGCGGTCCACGTCATCAGCTTGGAAACCGACGCCATCCGGAACAGCGTGCCGTCCGGGTCCACCGGCGTCTGCTTCTGCACATCGGAGACGCCGTAACCGCGGCGGGCAAGAATCTGGCCGTCCTTGACCACGGTGACCACCGCACCGGCGATATCGCCACGCCCGATCGCATACGGCATGAAGCCATCCAGCCAGAGGGTCACATCGTCGGCGGTCAGCCGGGGCGTGGAGCCCGCATCGCTGGGGCGGGCCGCCACCTGCGGCGCGGAAGGCGCCGGCTGCGCACCGGCCTGGAAGAGCACCAGCAGCCCACAACACACCGCAACTAGCCCTGACAACGCACGCATCTGACGCTCCCGTTGGAACTGGACGACGCGGCTGTCCCACGCAAACCACGGCTGGGTCAAAAACGTCTCGATCAGACAACAATATTCCTGATCAGAGAAATGTCAAATGCGCGTGATCGTGCCCGGCGCTGCGTACGGGATCTGAATGTGACGTTTAGAGGGCCGAAATGGTGTCATTCCGCCAGGCGATACGCACGCAGTGCCGGAGTGTGGACGCGGCAATCGGGCTCTCAAGTGCCATAAACCATCCTGATCAGGATGACATTCATCTGCGCGTAGTATCGTATCGGCAACTTCACTGGCAATAGCCCAAAGGTCCTGTTGATGAGTCCGAAGAGCCCCACGCTCGGAACCCTGCTGCGCGGCCTGCGCACCCGTCAGGGTTGGACGCTCAAGGAAATGAGCGAACACACCGACATTCCCCTGTCCACGTTGTCCAAGATCGAGCACGATCGCCTGACCTTGACCTACGACAAGCTCCAGCACCTGTCGCAGCGGCTGAACCTGCGCATGTCCGAGCTGTTCTGCGAGCCGGAGACCGACACCGCGCCCAAGCCGGTGACCGCCCGGCGCAGCCTCGGTACGCTGGACAAGGCGCTGCGGATCAAGACCGACAACTACGACTACTTCTATCTGTGCACCGAACTGCGGCGCAAGCGGATGATCCCGATCATCACCAAGGTGCGCGCCAAGACCACGGCCGAGTTCGGCGAGCTGGTCCGCCATCCTGGCGAGGAGTATGTGCACGTGATCGAGGGGCGCATCCAGGTGCACACCGAGTTCTACGATCCGGTGGTGCTGGAAACCGGGGAGGGTATCTATATCGACAGCCAGATGGGCCACGCCTACATCGTCGATGGCGGCTGCGAGGAAGCCGTGCTGCTGGCCGTCTGCGCGAGTGCGGACGAGGACCTGATGGAGTCGCTGATCACCCTGCATGAGCATGAGGTCAGCGTCTGACCGCGATAGCGGTAGACACCGGCGGTGCCCTGCATCGCATGTGGGCAGTCCGGATCGACTCCCGCGCTGGAACGTGAGCGAAGAGGCGGTGGCGCAATCGCAGACCGATCGGCCGGGGTTGCCCAACCTGTGAGAGGGTGGAGCAGCCGAGCATGGCTCGGCTCTACCGGGTGCGTTGACGCGGTGGCGATGCGGATCTGGCCGCAGCGCGCCCTGGTAGAGCCGGGCCATGCCCGGCTGCTTTGTCGGGTTACCAGCGCGCCTCCAGCGTGCGGAACGGCTGCTTCAACAGCACGCCATCGGCGTCGTAATCGCTCACCGTGCGTCCATCCACGCGCACGCTGGTCGGCCGCGTCCGCGACGGCCACCACACGCGCACCGCGGCATCCTTGCGCAGGCCCGGGCCGAGCGTGAGCCGCAAGGCCGCGTCCTGTTGTCGCGCCTGCAGCTGCAACGTGCCGTAGGCGGTGGGCAGGCGGTCGATGGCCAGGCCATCACCGGCCACCCATGACGGCGGCGTACCGGGCAGCAGCGACAGCGCATCATCGTCTTCGCGCATCAGCATCCCGAACAGCGTGCGACCGTACTCGGCACCAATCCAGGTGTGCGGCATGTCGCCGAGGTAGCGCGGGAAGCGCAGCCGCGAGTGCACCACTTCGGCCAATACCTGCCATTCCAGCGGACGGCGGTCGTGCAGCAGGCCCTGCAGCAGTTCGTCGGCGGCCTCGGGCTGGCCGAGGTGCACATAGCTGAGCACGTTGCGGATTTCGTACGGCGTGTAGGCGTACAACGCACCGGGCTGGCCGCGCTTGCGCACATCGTCCAGATACCGCGCGAAGGTGGTGCGCAGCGCGTCCGGCGGCAAGACATCCTGCGCGCCGGTCGGGTCCAGCGCGATCGACACGCCCGTGGGATCGCCGTCGCCCAGGTCGGCCGAGGACGGGATGAAGTCGATGCCCTTCCACGCCATCGTCGCGCGGATCGAGGCGGCGAGTGCATCGTGCAGCGCCGTGTACTGCGCACGCGCCCACGCGGCGGTGTCGTGATCACCCAGTGATTCGGCCAGCCACGCGCCGTCGTGCCAGCCCTTCAGTCCCCAGTAGTCGTCCCAGTAACTGTGCGTGGGCGAGGGGTAGCCCTCATGGCTGATCGACGGGGCGAGGATGCCGGCGAAGCGTTCCGGCGAAGGTTGGCTGGCCATGTAGCCGGGCACCAGCGTGCGCTCGCGCAGTTCCTGCAGGAAACGCAGTGCCGCCTTTACCTTGGGCAGGTAGGCGCGCACCGATTCGGGACCGCCGTCGAGCCGGGCGACATCGGCCACCAGCGTCACGTATTGGCCCTGGCTGTCGTACTCGATATCCGACCCGAAGCCGGTGTTGACGCTGCCATCGTCGTTGAGGATCGGCGAGACCAGCCCGTTGGCATGCACGCCGTGTTCGCTGTACCAGGCCAGGTAGTCGCGCGCGACCTGGGCTTCGCCCATGCGCAGCAGCACCGCCGAGGTGGCCATGCCGTCGCGGATGAAGGAGCGGTTGTAGTTGCGTGGTCCGGGCTGCATGGCCGGGCCGGTCTGGTTGATCAGCATGTAGGCGGCTTGTGCGCGCAGCATGTCCACCAGTGAGGGATCGGGCAGGCGCAGGCCGACCTGGCCCAGGCGTGCCTGCCAGTCGTTGGACGCGCGGGTGGCCAGGGCGTCGAAGGCGGCATCGGCGTCGCGCGGGGCATCGGCCAGGTCGAGCGCTTGCGCTTCGGGCAACGCACCATCGGGACCGGGCGCTGCGGTACCCAGCGGGAAGGCCACCACGACAGAACGGGTCTCTCCAGGTGCCAGCTGCACGCGGTAGCCCAGCGCGGCTGCGGCCAGGCCGCGGGTGTCGGTGGCCTGCTGCGCCGCGGGCACTGTGCCGCTGGCGATCGCTGCAGTGATCTCGCTGCTGCCATCGGGTCCAAACGGCGCCGCACCGGCCGCGTCCACCGCGCTCAGCGACTGCAGCAGGCGCCGGCCATTGACGCGCACGCTGCGGCCGTCGATGGCGATCTCGCGGATCGGTGACAGACCGCCGTTCTGCCACGGCGGGTTCATCTGCATCGGTCGCACCACCAGGGCCAGGGTGCCGTCCACCGGCGCGGTGCCGGTGTTGCGCAGGCGGTGGCGCAGGTAGGTGACCGGCTGGCCATCGCGTTCGATGGCGAACGTTTCGCTGCGCAGCTCAAGCCCGGGTTGCGGCGACCAGGTGGCCGACGGCATCGGCTTCCAGCCATCGCGCAGCGCATGCTGCACGGGGCGTTGCCCTGCACTGGCGGCGGTGCCGTCGGCGTTGCGCCAGATCGGCTGCACCAGGGGCGCGCCCTTGAACGCCTCGATGTTGCCGTACTCGTCGAAGATCGATTTCTGCCGGCCGCCGTGTATGCCCACCGCGGTCCAATAGGTCTGCTGCATGTGCAGCGAGGCCGGGAACAGGGCGCGTTGCGCGCCGCTGGCAGCGATCTGGTACTGCTTCATCGGCGTCATCACCGCCTTCGGGCCGAGCAGGCGGATGCGCGTCACCTGCGGTGCGTCGCCGGCCACGCTCAGGCGCAACGCCTTGGCGGTCACCGGCGCGTCGCCGGCCAGCCAGCTCTGCTGGCGGCTACCGGCCTGCGCATCGGTGGCCAATTCGCGCCAGGCACCGTGCGTGTCCTGCACCTGCAGCCGCGCCGCACCGTGCGCGCCGGCCCACTCCACCACCAGGCCGGTGGTGGCTTGCGGGCGGGGCAGGGCGATGTCGAACGCGTGGGTGTTGCTCTTCAGCAGCGGCACCGAGACCGCCCCGCCGCCCTGCCACAGCGCGGCGGCCTGCTGCGGGGTGAGCGCGGCCACGCGCGCGCTGGTGGTGCTGTCCAGGGGCTCCAGCTCGAAGATGGAAACACCCCAGTCGGAGGTGCGGTCCGGGCTGGCCAGGCGCAGGTACCGGGCCTGACGCGGGGCGAAGAACAGGGTTTCGATGCCGCCGAGCGAGTCGGTCATGGTGTAGGCGGGCTGCCACTGCTTGCCGTCCAGCGAGGTCTGCAGCGTGTAGCCCTCGGGGTTGGAGACATCCCAGGTAATCCGTGCACCGCTGACCGAGGCCGGTTTGCCCAAATCCACCTGGAACCAGTGGCCGGGGCTGAAGGCGCCGCCGGTGACGGTCTTCGGGTCGCCGTCGATGAGGTGGCTGACCGCCATGGCCGGCACCTGCTGGGAGGAGCTGCTGGCCTGCCATTGACTGCGTGGGGGCAGGTTCTGCGCCGAAGCAGTCACCGCCAGCAGCAAGGCGGGAAGGAGCAGGGCGCGCGCGCGTCCGTGTGCTGACGTGCGCGGGACCGTGCAGCGATTGGCAGGCAACCCCATCCAACTCTCCTCGGCAACCCTCGGTATGAGGTGAAGCCAACGCTAGCAGGGGATGTAATCGTTTACATGACGCGTCGCAATATCACGCTTTCGTAGCTTGGCCTGGCGGCAGCTCTCAGGCCTGGCCATAAACGCTCGCTCTCGGGAGTGCGACTGCGCAGGATGGGAGCGCATCGACCCTCTCATGCGGCATGGGAACCATCAGTCGCCTGCTGGAAGCGGATGGAATTCGCCTTCCTTGTGGCCGCACGCTTCATGCAGGTGCCGCCACGATCGCCACCGCAGTCAGTGGCGCGCAGGCTGACCCGGGCCTGCGACGTCTCGGAAGAACACCGTCTCCGGGTCGCCTGGATCCAGGTTGTCGATCTGCCCGCTGGCGATGAAGCCATTGCGCGCCAGCAGGGCGTGCATCGGCTCGTTGGATTGGTTGGTGGAGGTGAACAGGCGCGGTCGCTCGCAGCGTGACACCAGATGCTGCAGCAGGGCTTCACCCAGCCCCAGGCGGCGAAAGTCTTCGCCGACCATCAGCATCTCGATGAACCCGCTGTCGAAGAAATGATGGTGGAGCACGCCGTAGGCGGCAACACGCGCGTCGAGCAGCAACAGGTGGCAACTGCGTGCCGCCACCCACTGTTGAAGCAGTTCGGCGCGGCGAGGATCGTTTGCGGCCACGCTGTCGATGCCGATCAGCGCGGGCAGGTCGTCAGCGCGGGCGAGCCTGAAGTGGACGGTGTTTCCCAAGGGAAGGTCCGGGTGTGGCGGTGGGTCGAGCGTAGGCCAGTCGCGTGCCGGAAGCCACCCGGTGCAGGCGCTTGCATTTTCGTCCCGCGACGGCAGGATGCGTGCATGCCGACCTCGCCACTTACACTGCTGGATGACGACGGACTGATGCTGCCCGCCGCGTGGCGCAGCCTCTTGGCCGATACCCGTATCGAAGCATTTGCCATTGGCATGTCGCGCGCGGACGTGTTCCGCGTGCAGGACCGCGACGGCCCGGACCGGTTCCTGAAGACCGAGCAGGTCGATGAGGTCAGCGAACTCCACGAGGAGATCGCGCGACTGCGCTGGCTGCATGCCCAGGGCGTACCGGTCCCGGAGGTGCTCGATGCCGTCGAGGAAAACGGCCGCCGTTGGCTGTTGATGACCGCGCTGTCCGGTGCCGATCTGGCCTCGTCGCCCGCGCTGGCGCCGGCGCAGGTAGTGGTGCTCATGGCCGATGCGTTGAAGCAACTGCACGCCCTTCCGCTATCGGGTTGCCCGTTCGACCATCGGGTATCCCAGCGCGTTGCTGCAGCAAAGGCGAGACTGGCGGCAGGACGGGTGGACGCGGAGGATTTCGATGACGAGCGGCAGGGCCGATCGGCAGACCAGGTGTTTGTCGAACTGCTGGCCACGGCGCCGGCGCAGCCGCAGGCGGATCTGGTGGTCACCCACGGCGATGCGTGCCTGCCCAACCTGATCGCCAAGGACGGCCGTTTCAGCGGGTTCATCGATTGCGGGCGTGCCGGCGTGGCCGACCGTCACCAGGATCTGGCCCTGGCCGCGCGCAGCATCGCCGACGACCTGGGCGAGGCCTGGGTGCAGCCGTTCTTGGCGCACTATGGCGTCGCGCCCGACCCACAGCGGCTGGCGTTCTATCGGCTGCTGGACGAATTCTTCTGAGCGTCCCTGCTTGACGCATCGTCAAGCGCGGAACATCGCAACTTGACGTGCTGGCGGTTCACGCCCGCGCCGCCAGTCTCCACACTTCCCCGGTGCCAGCGCACATCCGCTGCTGGCCAAAGCGATCACTACCGGGGGACCACCATGATCAGCATTCCTGTTTCCGCCACCTCGCATGCACGCCTTCCCCAGGCCGCGCGCTGGCTGTGCATCCTTGGCTAAGCTGTCCTGGCCGTTGTGTTTTCCGTCTCGGCGCTCAGCGGCCACCGCCAGGCCGAAGCGATCCTCGCCGACGCGGTCAGCGTGCAGGTGCCGGTGCAGCTGGATGGCCGAGCCGGTGTTCGATGCGCTGGCCGGATGTGCGCGTCTGACGCCTGATCCGGCGGCCAATCGAATTGATCGCATCGTGGTAGCGGCTCGCGGCCGAGCAGCTGGACGGCAGTGGCGGACGTGGCGTACCGCTGGGGGCTCTGCTGGCCGACTTCGATGCGGCTAGGGGGGGGGGCGTCGATCCGGAGTCGCTGCGGCGGGCGCTGGCACGGTTGCCGCTGGCCTACGTCATCCGCCGCGAAGACGATGGCCTGCGTTACGCGTTCGCGGTGCCTTTGTTCGCGACCCGGTTCCAACGCGAAGCGGCGTGCACGCTGCAGCAGCGCGAGCCGCAGGGGCTGACGGCGGCGCTGACCTGGGAATCGTCCGAATCCCTGTCTGGACGCGTGTAGATCGCGTCGCAGCGTGACGCAATACGCTGCCAGTTCGCCTCGATTCTGCGATAGTGGACACATGTTCGTGCATCACGGCGGATTGATGCTGCATCCACAGGAATTGTCTTCTTCACAGATCGGCGCCGTGCTGGCGCAGGCGTGGGGCGTGCGCGCCACGTCGGTGGTGCAGCGTCCGGCCGGTGCCGATGCCGGGGCCACGGTTTACCAGATTGGCGCCGATGACGGCACGCGCTGGTGGTTGAAGTGCCGCCGCTACGCGGTGGACGAAGCGGTGTGGCAGGTGCTGCAGCATCTGCGCGCGTCGCTGGGCCTGAGTGAGGTAGCGGCACCGCAACCGACGCTGGACGGTGCGCCGGCCATACGCGCCGAAGGCCTGCAGTGGACCTTGTTCGCCTATGTCGAGGGCCAGTCCGGATTCGAGGCAGCGCTGTCGCAGCAGCAATGGCGGCGGTTGGGCGAGGTGCTGCGCCAGGTGCACGAGGTGCGTTTGCCGGAGGCCCTGGCCGCTGGACTGGCGCAGCCGGGCTTCGACGATGACACCGCCGTGGAGCGCGTGGGGGCCTGGTTGCGCCGTGGTGATGCGCGCTGGCCGCTGGCTGACGATCTGTCTGCACAGTACCTGCGTGCGTGGCGCCAGCACCGGCCGCGTATCGCCGAGGTCTGGCAGCGCTGCGTGGAACTGCGCGAACGGCTGGTCCGGCATCCGATCCGACGGGTGCTGTGTCACGGCGACCTGCACGCCGGCAACCTGCTGCTGCGCACCGATGGCGGCCTGTGCCTGATCGATTGGGACGAGATGATGCTGGCCCCGCGCGAGCGCGACCTGATGCTGGTCGGGGCTGCGGTTGGCGGGCGCTGGGGGCGCGAGGATCCCCCGTGTTTCCGCGAGGGCTACGGCGAAGTGGCCGTGGATGCGGCGCGCATCGCCTATTACCGGCACTGGCGGATCCTGCAGGACGTGCAGGAGTTCCATGACCTGCTGCTGGAGCCGGGTGCCGCCTCGCGCCCACCCACCCAGCGTCGCCAGGCGCTGCGCTACATGGACGAGCAGTTCGCCCCGGGCAACGTGGTCGACAGTGCCGCGCGCAGCTGGGCGGCGGCCCCGGCGTGACTTACTCGCCGGGCTTGGCACCGGCGCTGGCGGCCTGCGAGGCCGCGCGCCGCGACAGTACCGCTTCGCGGTGGGCGATGTAGGCGTTGGCGCCGAGGATGATGCCGGCGCCGATCACGGTCCAGCGGTCCAGCGTCTCGCCAAACAGCAGCCAGCCCAGCACGGCGACCAGCGGCAACTGCATGAAGCTGATCGGCGTCAGTGCCGACACCTCGCCCAGTCGCAGCGCCCGGGTCCACAGCAGCTGGCCGACGGTGCCGAACAGCCCGGTGGCGGCCAGCCACAGCCACGCCATGCCGGTCGGCCACACCCACACGAACACCGCCGGCAGCAGCGACAGCGGCACCCAGAACAGATAGGTGTAGAGCACCACCGCATCGGCGCTGTCCACGCGGGTGAGCTGCTTGATCTGGATGGCCACCAGCGAACTGAGCACGGCGGCCAGCACCGCCACCAGGGTGCCCGGGGTAAAGCTGGTCGAGCCCGGCCGCACGATGATCAGCACGCCGATGAAGCCGATGATGACCGCGGCCCAGCGGCGCGCGCGCACGGTCTCGCCCAGCCACAGCACCGCAGCGATGGTGACGAACAGCGGGGTGGAATAGGACAGCGAGATCGCCTGCGACATCGGCAGATGGCCGATCGCCCAGAACGCGCACAGCATCGACGCCAGGCCGATCGCGCTGCGCAGCAGGTAACGCGGCAACTGCTGGGTTCGCAGCGACCCGCGGCCCGGGCGCAGCAGCAGCGGCAGCAGCACCAGCAGGCCGAACGCGTTGCGGAAGAACGCCACTTCCTGGGTGGGTACGTGGGCGGTGGCGTAGCGGATCGCCACCGCCATCAAACCAAACGCCAGCGTGCTGCCCAGCATCAACAGTGCCGCACGCAAGGGAGTGGCAGAGGGCAGGGCGAGCGGTGGGGTCACCACTGCGCGCCGATCAGGCGGGGCTCCGGTTCGATCGGCACGCCGAATTTCTCCAGCACCGAGGCCGAGATCCGCCGCGCCAGGGCCAGCAGGTCCTCACCGCTGGCCGCGCCATGGTTGACCAGCACCAGCGCATGGTCCGGCGACACGCCGGCATCGCCCTCGCGGTAGCCCTTCCAGCCGCAGGCCTCGATCATCCATGCCGCCGACAGTTTGCGTCGGCTGTCCTCGGCGGCCGGATACACCGGCAGCTCGGGGAAGTGCTGCAGCAGTACCTCGACCTGTTCCAGCGGCAGCACCGGGTTCTTGAAGAAGCTGCCGGCATTGCCGAGCACATCCGGATCGGGCAGCTTGCGCCGGCGGATGTTGATCACCGCATTGGCCACATCGGTGGCGGCCGGCAGTTCCACGCCCATCGCCTGCATCTCTTCGCTGATCCCGGCGTAGCCCAGGCGCAACTCATGCAGCAGCGGCAGGCGCAGTTCGATCGCGCTGATCAGGTAGCGGTCCGGGGCATGCTTGAAGACGCTGTCGCGGTAGCCGAACTGGCAGGCCTCGGCATCCAGCCGTACCCATTCGCCGGCCTGGCGGTCCCAGGCTTCCACGGTCTGGATGAATTCTTCCACCTGCACGCCGTAGGCGCCGATGTTCTGGATCGGCGATGCGCCGGCGGTGCCGGGAATCAGCGCCAGGTTCTCCAGCCCGGACAGCCCGTTCTGCAGCGACCACATCACCAGCCCGTGCCAGTTCACCCCGGCCCCGGCGCGCACCACGGTGTGGTCGGCGCGGTGCTCCAGGATCTGGATGTCGGCGTTGGCGAACACCAGCACGGTGCCCTCCACATCGCCGGCCAGCAGCACGTTGCTGCCACTGCCCAGCACCAGCAGCGGGCGGTTGGCGACCTGCGGCAGCGCCAGCACCTCCGGCAGCAGCGCCGCGTCGTGCAGCTCGAGCAGCTGCGCGGCGCTTGCGTCGACGTGGAAGGTGTTGAGCGCCTTCAGCGAGGCGTTTTCGGTGAGGATCCAGGCGGGCATTGCGTTACTCATAGAGGGGCGACCGCGCCGCGGCTGGGGGCTTCGCGGCGGCGGCGGATGGCCTCCACGCAGTCCTGTACCAGGGCCGGGCCACGGAAAATCAGGCCGCTGTAGCACTGCACCAGCGCGGCACCGGCGGACATCTTGGCCACCGCGTCAGCGCCGGACTGGATGCCGCCGACGCCGATCAGCGGCATCGATTCGGGCAGGCGCGCGCGCAGGCGGCGCAGCACCAGGGTGGATTGGCCGAGCAGCGGCGCACCGGACAGGCCGCCAGCTTCCTGCGCCAGCCTGTCGCCGGCAACCGCACTGCGGTCGATGGTGGTGTTGGTGGCGATCACCCCGTCGACCTGCAGTTCGCTGAGCACGCGCGCGGCGGCATCGATGTCGCGGTCGCTCAGGTCCGGTGCCACCTTGACCAGCATCGGCACGCGTTTGCCATGTTGGGCGGCCAAGGATTCCTGGCTCTCGCGCAGCTGCGACACCAGCTGGCGCAGCGCGTTCTCTTCCTGCAACTCACGCAGGCCGGCGGTGTTGGGCGAGGAGATGTTGACGGTGATGTAGTCGGCCAGCGGATACACCTTCTGCAGGCAGTGCTGGTAGTCGTCGAACGCCTGCTCGTTGGGGGTGTCCTTGTTCTTGCCGATGTTGATCCCGAGCAGGCCGCTGCGGCGCTTGGCGCGCTCGACGTTGCGCACCAGTGCATCCACGCCGAGGTTGTTGAACCCCATGCGGTTGATGATGGCCTGGTGCGCCGGCAGCCGGAACAGCCGCGGCTTGGGATTGCCCACCTGCGGGCGCGGGGTGATCGTGCCGATCTCGACAAAACCGAAGCCCAGTGCCAGCAGCGCGTCGATGTGCTCACCGTTCTTGTCCAGCCCGGCCGCCAGCCCGACCGGGTTGGGAAACGTCAGGCCGAAGGCCTGGGTCGGCAACGGCGCGATGCGGCCGGCCAGCAGCGGCGTGGTGCCGGTGCGGTAGGCCAGCTCCAGGGCGCTCAGGCCCAGACCGTGGGCGCGCTCGGCGTCGAAGGTGAAGAGAAAGGGACGGGCAAGCGAGTACATGGCGTTCTATCAGTCCAGCGTGCCGACGAAGGCGCGGGTGTGGTATTCAAAAGCGACCTGGCCGTCCACGGCATGCGCGTCGAACAGTTGCTGCAGGGCCTCCAGCATCGGCGCATGGCGCGGATGCCCGGCCTGCGGGGCGTAGGAAGAGGACAGCAGCCGTCCACGCAGGCCATCCAGATCCATGCGCTGCACATTGGGGAAGCTGGCCATGCCGCGCAGGCCGGGGCCGAACCAGGCGCGCATCGCGTCGTCGTCCTGGTAGCGCTCGGCGACCTGGGTGTAATCGGTGCCGAACTCCAACAGCAGCTGCTCGTAGCCGATCAGGAACGGCGAGGCATCGAGCAGGCGCGAGTTCCAGAACACCAGCGCCATCCCGCCCGGGTGCAGGATGCGCGCCCATTCGGTACGCACCGCGTCGGTGTCGAACCAGTGGAAGGCCTGCGCGGCCGCCACCAGGCCGACGCTGTCATCGGCCAGCGTGGTCGCTTCGGCGGTGCCGTCGACCAGTTTCAGGCGCAGGTAATCCGGGGCCAGCCACTGCTCGGCGGCCGCGCGCATGGCCGCGTTGGGCTCCACCGCGATCACCGGGTGGCCGCTGGCCAGGAACAGGCGGGTGGAGATGCCGGTGCCGGCGCCGATGTCGGCGACCAGGGTTTCGGTGGCCACGCCGATGTCGTGATGCAGCCAGTCCAGCAGGGCCGGCGGGTAATCGGGACGGTAGCGGACGTAGTCGGCGACCCGGCTGCTGAAGCGTTCGGTCGAGTCCGATGCGCTCATGAAGACCTCACGATTGGGATGCGGCAAACAGGGCCAGTCCACCGAAGAACAACAGGAACCCGGCCACGACCAGCAGGCTGCCGATCACCGCCACCCAGCCCAGGATCAGGCCGGTAAGCGCCAGCCCGTCGCCTTCCAGCGCCTGTGGCTGACGGCGGATGTCCGCGCGCGCCATGTGCCCGGTGATGATCGCAACGACGCTGCCGATGAACGGCAATACCGTCCAGCCGACGATGCCCATGACCAGGCTGACGACCGCCAACGCGCTGGTTTGTCGAAGTGGCTGGTTCATCCGGTTCCTCCAAGGCAATGCGCCCATGATAGTGCCTGTGGCCGGTTTATCCCATCGACCGCAGGGTGCCGGCACCGCCTGCGCGGGTCAGTGCGAGCGAAGGCGCGCGGCGTCCAGCACCACCCCGCCCACCCACCGGCATCCTCCGTGATGGCGATGACATGCGTGGCGAAGCGGGGGTTCAGCCCATCAGGACCTGGCCGCCATCCACGTTCAAGGTGTGGCCGGTGATCCAGCCCGCCAGCGGCGAACACAGGAACAGCGCGGCGTTGGCGATCTCCTGCGGTTGCCCGAAGCGGCCGAACGGAATCTTCGCCAGGGTGCCGTGGTAGAGCGTGGGATCCTGCTCGCGGCGGCGTGCCCAGAGCCCATCCTCGAACTCGATCGAACCCGGGGCGATGGCATTGACGCGGATCCGCTGCGGCGCCAGTGCCAGCGCCTGCGAGGTGGTGTAGTGCATCAGCGCGGCCTTGGCCGCGGCATACGGCGCGGCACCCGGACGCGGCTGCTGGGCCGCGATCGAGGCCAGATTGAGAATGCACGCATCGCTGGATTGCTGCAGCCAGGGCAGGGCCAGTCGCGAGGCGCGCACCGCCGACATCAGGTCGACGCTGAGGCTGGCTTCCCAGCCGGCCTCGTCGTCGGCCATGCCATAGCCGGTGGCGTTGTTGACCAGAACATCGATGCCGCCCAGGGCAGCGGCCGCATCGGCCAGCCAGCGGCCGATGTCGTCCACTACCGCCAGATCTGCGGTCGCGGTATGCACGTCCAGGCCAAGCGCCTGGGCGTCACAGCGCAGCGCGGCAAGCCCCTGCTCACCGCGTGCGCATACCGAAACGCGGGCGCCCGCCGCAGCGAACGCCAGCGCCATGGAACGCCCGATGCCCTTGCTGCCACCGGCAATCAGTACCCGGCGCCCGGAAAAATCCAGGCGCGGGCCGGCAGCGGACTCGGACGCGCCCGCCATCACAGGTCGAACTTGATGCCCTGGGCCAGCGGCAGCGAGTCGGAGTAGTTGATGGTGTTGGTCTGGCGGCGCATGTACACCTTCCACGCATCCGAACCGGACTCGCGGCCACCGCCGGTATCCTTCTCGCCACCGAACGCGCCGCCGATTTCCGCACCGGACGTGCCGATGTTGACGTTGGCGATACCGCAGTCCGAACCGGCCGCCGACAGGAAGCGCTCGGCGGTCTTCAGGTTGGTGGTGAAGATCGACGAGGACAGGCCCTGCGGCACGCCGTTCTGCATGTCGATGGCTTCATCCAGCGTGCTGTACTTCATCACGTACAGGATCGGCGCGAAGGTTTCGTGCTGCACCACTTCGTCGCTGTTCTTCAGCCCGGTGACGATGGCCGGCAGCACGAAGTTGCCGGCGCGGTCGATGCGGGTGCCGCCGGTTTCCACGGTGCCGCCGCTGGCCTTGGCCTTCTCGATCGACGCCAGGAACTGCTGCACGGCGCCGTCGCTGTTGAGCGGGCCCATCAGGTTGGCCGGGTCGGTTGGATCGCCGATCTTGCCTTCCACCTGCTTGTACGCCTTGATCAGCGTGGCCAGCACGTCGTCATGGATGGATTCGTGCACGATCAACCGGCGCGTGGTGGTGCAGCGCTGGCCGGCGGTGCCGACCGCACCGAACACGATGCCCGGGATGGCCAGCTTCAGGTCGGCGGTTTCGTCCAGGATGATGGCGTTGTTGCCACCCAGTTCCAGCAGGCAACGGCCCAGGCGATGGGCGACCTTCTCGGCGACCTGGCGGCCCACCTGGGTCGACCCGGTGAAACTGATCAGCGGCACGCGCTTGTCGGCCACCATCTTCTGCGACAGCTCGGTGCCGGCATCGTTGATGAGGAAGAACAGGTCCGGGAAGCCGCCATCGCGCAGCGCTTCATTGCAGATGCGCATCGAGGCGATGGCGGTCAGCGGGGTCTTGTTGGACGGCTTCCACAGGCAGATGTCGCCGCAGATCGTGGCCAGGAACGAATTCCACGCCCACACCGCGACCGGGAAGTTGAACGCACTGATGATGCCGACCAGGCCCAGCGGCTGGTACTGCTCGTACATGCGGTGGCCCGGCCGCTCCGAATGCATGGTGTAGCCATACAGCATGCGGCTCTGGCCCACGGCGAAGTCGGCGATGTCGATCATCTCCTGCACTTCGCCGTCACCCTCGGGCTTGCTCTTGCCCATTTCCAGGGCGACCAGCGAACCCAGCGCATCCTTGTTGGCGCGCAGCGCTTCGCCGCACAGGCGCACGGCTTCGCCACGGCGCGGGGCCGGGGTGGTGCGCCACACTTTGAAGGCTTCCTGGGCGCGCGCGATGATGGTTTCGTAATCGGCGTCGGTGGTGGCGTGCACGGTGGCGATCGCTTCACCGGTGGTCGGGTTGATCGGGGTAATCACACCGGCACTGGTGGCGGTGGACCACTCGCCGTTGCCCAGATAGGTGCCAGCGTTGGTCGCGTCCAGGCCAAGGGCCTTGAGCAGCTCAGAGGACATGCAAACTCCTGTTGCGTATCAAAAAAGGGTGCAGCCGCTGGCAGGGTGGGGGGGCGGCATGCAGAACGCCGATTCTACCCGGTCGCCGCAGGCGATGCCCGGCTGCACCTGGCGCGTACACGGTCGCCCTAAACAGGTAGAGCCGGGCCATGCCCGGCTGCTCTCGGCGTGCAACCCGCTAGAATGTCCACCATTGTTCGCCCCCAGGAATCTGAATGAACGTTACCGTTGCGGAAGGTGTGGTTGTCGGCAATCGTCTGCCGTTCGTGCTGTTTGGCGGCCTCAACGTGCTCGAAGACCTCGATTCGACCCTGCACGCGGCCGAACACTTCAGCACGGTGACCGCCAAGCTCGGCATCCCGTATGTGTTCAAGGCCTCGTTCGACAAGGCCAACCGTTCCTCGATCGCCTCCTATCGCGGCGTCGGCCTGGACGAAGGCCTGCGCATCTTCGAAGAAGTGAAGCGTCGTTTCGGCGTGCCGGTGATCACCGACGTGCACGAAGTGGCGCAGGCCGCCCCGGTGGCCGAGGTGGTCGACGTGCTGCAGCTTCCGGCGTTCCTGGCCCGCCAGACCGACCTGGTCGAGGCGATCGCGCGCACCGGGCGCACGGTCAACGTCAAGAAGCCGCAGTTCCTCAGCCCCACGCAGATGAAGCACATCGCGGCCAAGATCCGCGAAGCGGGCAACGAGAACATCATCCTGTGCGAGCGCGGTGCGCAGTTCGGTTACGACAACCTGGTCGTGGACATGCTGGGCTTCCGCGAGATGACCGAATCCACCGGCGGCCTGCCGGTGATCTTCGATGTCACTCACAGCCTGCAGCGTCGTGACGCCGGCAGCGACGCCTCCGGTGGCCGCCGTCGCCAGGTGGCCGAATTGGCGCGCTCGGGCATGGCGCTCGGCCTGGCCGGCCTGTTCCTGGAAGCCCACCGCGACCCGGACCACGCCCGTTGCGACGGCCCCAGCGCACTGCCGCTGGCCGCACTGGAACCGTTCCTGGTGCAGATGAAGGCGCTGGACGAACTGGTCAAGGGCTTCCCGGAACTGGATATCCGCTGATCCGGCCCACCCACGCGCTGCGGCGGCGGCCTTGGTCCCGTCGCTGAATGTGGGTATCCTTCACGGCTGTACCTGCGTCGCGGGTGCGGCATATGGCCCCGTAGCTCAGCTGGATAGAGCGTCCCCCTCCTAAGGGGAAGGTCGCCCGTTCGAATCGGGCCGGGGTCACCAGAATCAATGGTTTAGGTCTTGTTCGGTTCGGGCTGACTGCCGTATCTCGGCGCCGATTTGGGCATGCAGTGCTGAGCGGGGCTCTGTAACTCGGGGCGGGCATTGCCGTAGCAGTGCAGCAGTACGTGGGAGGGCGGCCGGGCCGCACCGTTGTGCTCCGTCGAGGAATGAACTTCGGCTGGCGTATGTCCTACGCAACGTGGGACGTGCTCGGAGGCTCACCGGTAGCGCTCCTGTCTGAAGTGCCACCTGCGGGCCGCTTGCGCGTTGGCGGACCATTTGGGCCAGAGCCCAAGCCAGCCCAACGTGGGCGCGATGGCCATTCGAGAAGAGATCGAACCGCGCGCAGGCAGCGAGTCCTACAACCCGACCCCAATAGCGGTGGTACGCATTTCAGGTATTTCGTTCGGTGTTCTGCTGCTTGAGCGTCGCGATTCTTCCTAGTTCTCGGCGTGCTTGGAACATCGACAGGTACTGCATAGCAATCTCACCGGCGGCGGTCGCCCCGATTAGTGTTGCCACGGTCAGGGGGAGGGTATAGGTCGCCAGCAACTGGAATTTTATCGTCTGGTAGAGGCCAACGATCACAAGCACAAGAATAGAAAATAGCAGGGCAGACATCACCAACGCGCGCTTGCGCGCCACTGGTTCCCCTCTGACTCCTGTGAGCTGATAGAGCCTGCGTATATCGACGGCGTATCGCCGAATCTCGGAGGTCTGGCCGGTCACCAGGGCGGCTGCTTCATGCGCAAAAGCGCCAAACGCGAAGCCGATGAAGTACCCGGAGATTGCGTGCGTTTCTCGCAGTGACAGTGCTTCCCAGGCGAAAACGATCGCGAGAAACGCGAAGTAAAGGGCAAGCCAAAGCAAGATCGCGAGAAGCGTGTGAGCAGATTTCTGCACGGTGCTTATGCGCACTCTTTGTATCAACGTCATGCCGTTCCCTACTGCGCTCGTACGCTGAACAATGAGGGGCCAACCCCTTCTTCTTCAGGCCTATCGGCAAGCAACAATGAAACTTTATGGGTAACGTACTTAAGCTCAAACACACCCAGCCTTCCGTCGCCATCGCCGCGGCCGAGCCCATCAAGATGAACTGCGTTCGGCCGGTGGGCTTCTTTGACGGCAAGGTTTCGCACTCCGGCAAGTCCACCCTTCAATTCGGGTAACTCAGCGGCTGGAAGCCTGTTGGAAACCACTGTCGTTCGTGTTATTCAGGCACTTGGGCTCACGGAAGACACGTGCCGAAATGAACTTGCCGATCAAAGTGGCAATCATCGCCATCTCGCTTTGTAGCAGCAGTGTCGCGATGGCCGATGCTTCTCTACAGGCCGAGATTGTCCCAGCCAAGGGTGGGCTCAGCGAAACGTCAATCGCACTCAAACTTGTGAATTTCGGAGACCAAGGTGCCGTGGTCGACAAGTCCTCTCTGCCTACCGCAAATGGTCGGGGAATGCTGTTGGACGATCCTCTCATCGTGAAGCAACAGGATGGGCGCGAAGTTGAATTCTTCGGGATAACGAGGGATGCGCTGCCCGAGGCGCCTAGCTTCTTGTCCATTCCTGCGGGAAGCACTTTTAGCGTGGATATTGAGCTTGCGAAGAGTTATCGCCTGTCGCCGGGGTTGAGCTACAAAGTTGGCTTGCGAGCCCCGATCTCCTATCGCAGTGGCGAGAAGACCAGTGGGGCCGCAGGGTCGCCGCAGCAGCAAGTGGGCAAGTGGAAAAGTGCGTATCCCCCTGCTCGTACGATTGTTGTGCCAGTCACCAACAAGACAATTGGAATGGCTCTTGTAGCTGAAATTCTGGATCCCCGGCCGATCACATCTAGGAATCCTTGAAGGTGGACACTTTTGTCCATGAGTTCACCCACTTTGCTGATAGCAAAGGACGTGCGCTGCTGGCGTGCGCAATTGTGGGGCTCCGGAAATGGCGCTTTTGGCACGCCGTTGGCACAGATGGGGCCGAATGCCTTGCCGCATATGGGCGGCTCGCTCTCCTAATGGAACGGTCGCCCGTCCGAATCGGGCCGGGGTCACCAGCATTACCGCGCCGGGCTTTCGCCTCTCGTGAGCCCCAGGATGCACTGCAGCAGCGCGTGCCGTTTCGCCGCATCGTTGTCGTCCTGCCAACAGCCCAGCATCTGCAGCCAGAACCCGTCCGCCGCCAGGCGCGCGGCGCGGAGATGGGGATCGGCGCGTTCGGCGGGAAATTCCTCCAGGCGCGCCGCAAGCCAGTTTCGCCAGAGGTCGGCGAACGCCGGTTCCACCAGCGCGGTGAGTGAGAACTTCACCCAACTGCGATCTTCCGTCTGCATCGCATCGAACGTTGCGGTGACATAGGCGCGTGTGAACCTGCCGTGGGCCAGCGTGTCGCGCGCGAGGATCGCATCGAGTTCGTCGCCGAAGCGCAGCAGACCGTCGGCGTAAGCCGCTTCCAGCAACTGCTGGCGATTGGCGAAGTGATGGAAGAGGGCGCCTTTGCTGACCCCGGCACGCTCGGCCACACCGAGCACGGTCACCCCGCCCAGGCCACGCTGCGCCGCTTCCTGCGCCACTGCGTCGAGCAGGGCCGCGCGAACCCGCGCGGGCTGCTTGCGCCGTTTGAGTGCTTCCATCAGTGCGCCGCCGCTTTGGAGAACGCGTTGATCACGACCACCCCGCCCACGATCATCGCTACGCCCACGATCGCTTGCCAGTCCAGGGTCTGCTTGAACACCGTGACGCTGATGATCAGGGTGAGGACGATGCCTAGCCCGCCCCAGATGGCATAGGCGATGCCGAGCGGCAAGGTCTTCAGGGCATGGCTCAGCAGGTAGAACGACAGCCCGTAACAGAGCGCCATCGCAACCGTAGGGGCCAGCCGGGTGAACTGCGCTGTCTTCTGCAGCAGCAGGGTGCCGGTGACCTCGGAGACGATGGCGCCGGTCAGGAACAGATATGCCGTGATGAGAGGGGTCATGCCAAACAATCTTCACGATACCGACCGGGCGGTATGTTAAAGGGGGTGGCGCTGAACGGGGCCTGTCTGAAGCGGCTTAGGGCGCGCCAGCTGGCGCGTGCGGGTCAGCGCGCTTGAGGCGCGTGGTCGGGTGGGTGGATACGCGGTGACGTCACGCCGCCGGGAAACCGCTCGATGAATGCGGCAAAGCGCGCGCCTGATATCGCCTGCCGGGTGCGACACGCCGGGCAGTCCAGCACGGCACCGCCGCCGGCGATGTTCACCAGCCAAGGCGCGGTTACCTCCATCGTGTGATGACAGGTCAGGCACTCCGCACGCACGCTGAGGATGGCGTTGACCGTTGTCTGCGTGGAGCCGGCCGGCACGCCGACGACAGCCAGCAGGTAGAACAGACCTGTATCCGGCACGATCCTTCCCCCCCAACGAAATGGCGCGGAAGTCATGCCTTGCCGCGACCGAAAACGCGCCCGGCGGCAGCGCACACGAAAGGTCTTTCCACGTGCGTTGGATCCTAGACCTGCGCTTGTTAGCACACTGCATGTGAGGCGCAGCAGGCGCTCCCTAGGCCATGGGAAGCAGAAGTCCGTCGAAGCGTGCGTTGCTGATCGCCTGGCGTGCTTTGCAGCCGGGGCAGGTAATGGCGACGCCCCCCGGGATGATCTGCAGGCCCTGGCGGGCGATGGCGGTGAAGTGACGTTTACATGCAACACAGGCCGCGGCCACGGCGGTAATGGCCGCTCCGCCAGCGGCAGGTGCCATCCCTGGCCCGTGGACTTCAATCAACTCGAAGATGCCGGTGCATGTCATGGGGCGCGAGATCCGTGGGTGCCAGTGGCACCAGTAAGTAGCGGCCGAGGCGGCAGGAACCTGAGGCGGACAGGGATGCGGGCCGGCGGCGCTGCAGCGGCGTGGAATACCATGGGGCGTGCCTCGTCTGGATGGATGCACCACCCTAGGCCCGCGTTCGTTACTTGAGCGCGGGTTCGTGTGAGGCCGGCCTGGACATCCGTCGCTGTGGTCACACCCGCAACGCATCGGGTTGCCGCTGTTTACCGTCGCCCGCCGCGCCTTATGTATCCGGAAGGTATGTGCGTGCACGTACGGTGAGGTCCATGTGCAACGACACAGCCGTTCATCTGACGTCGTGCGAATTCTCGTGCCGGTAACCTGCGGAGGGCCATGGTGGATTTTCACCAGGAGTACTCGTATGCAGACGTCATGGCTGTCCCGAATAGAGCGTTGGGCCGACGAACCCGGTTTTCGCACCCAGACGCTGGACGATGCAAGTGCGGCGTTGCGCGAGCTTCTTCCCGGGTTTCCCGCCCCGGGTGACCAGCCACGGGAAATCTGTGTCAACGGCTACCGTTGGTTCCATGGCGAGATGGAGGCGGTGGCTGACGCCATCCATCGCGCGTCGGCCGCACGCCGTAGCCGCCACTCTGGAAGGGGCGGATTGGAATGTCGATCGCAACGCCGCCGGGTTGTGGGCCATCCCCGGCTCCAGCCGCGTGCAGGCGCGCGATACGCGCCGTAATGGCTGGGTCGCCCCTGCCGTCGGCGGTATCGGCATGCGCCCTGTCACGGAACCGGCAGCGACGCGTCCAGGTGCCGGGTGAAGAACCGGGCCATCACTCGATACGCCTGCTGGCTTTCCGGGAGTTTGGCATCCAGGTGGAAGGCATGCCCCAGCCCGTCCCACACGTGCAGATCGGATTCGCGCCCCAGGTCGACCAACCGTCCGTGCATGTAGGAGACGTTGCTCAGTTCGGCGGCGCGGGTGGCGGTGATGAACAGCGTAGGTGGGAACCGGGCCAACAGTTCCTCGGAGAACACCGGCGACACCAGCGGATCGCGGAAATCCACATCGCCGTAGTACAGGTCTTCCATGATCGGCAGCGACCCATCGGAATGCGGTAGCAGGGCATCGTTGATCGCGGCCATCACATAGCGGGAATCACCGCCATAGCGTGCATCGCCGCCAGCGCAGAACAGGCCGGCCGCGCCCGGCATCGGGAGCTTCTCCTTGTCGAACCACGCCAGCGATTCGCCGGTGAGGACGCCGCCGGCGGAGCAGCCGAAAATGCCTATATGGTTGGCCGGCATGCGCTCGAGTGCGGCGCGGTAGACAGCGGCGACATCTTCGCTGGCCGCAGGGAATTTGTGCTCCGGGCCCTGTCGATACTCCACCGCGATGACCGTCGCGCCTGTCATCGCGGCCACCGGGATCGCTTCGAGCAGGCCAAGACTGTCGGCGCGCCCGAACACAAACGCACCGCCGTGGAGTTCGATCAGCAGGCGTTGCGCGGCCGGATCGGTTGGCGCACTGCGGGGCTGCACGCGAACCACCGGGACGCCGTTCCAGGTTTCGTTGTGCAGCTCCACCGGGTAGCGCTTGCGCAGCGCGGCGATCTCGCCGTACGCCCACTGATCGGCGCCCTTGCGGATGTGGTCGAGCTGCGCGAGTACGGCCGCGTTGTCCAGTTTTGCGGTGGGGTCGCCATGGATGACGGCGCTGCGCACGCTGGCCCGCGCCTCCGGGCTGAGATAAGGAGAAAGGGGCAGGGCAAAGCTGGGAACCTGGCGCACGCCTTCATCCACCGCGCGGTCCACCGCCGCTGCGGGCATGCTCATTGCCAGGCCGATGGCAACGGCCAACCCAAGGCATGACTTCCTGATCCACGTGCGCATCAAACCGTCCTTGTCGTCGAGAGGCGCACAGCATACCCTCGGGTACGGCGCGCCGTCGCGCCATTCTCGCGCCCTTGATTCGGGCCCGTCTAGAATGCGGCCTATGAGCAGCCCACCCCTCCATGCCCTCGTGTACGTCAGCCATGCTGCCGGTAAGCTCGACAACGGCTACCTTGACAGCATCATGGTCGACGCCATGGCCCTCAACCAGGTCGCCAAAGTTACCGGCGTGCTGCTTTTCGATGGCGAGCGCTTTCTGCAGTACATGGAAGGCAGCGAGGCGGCGGTGTCGGCGGCTTTTCTCCGCGTGCAGCGCTCACGTCGGCATTCGGGTATCCGCGTGTTGATGCGCGGTGAGGTGGCACAACGGTATTTTTCGAAGTGGTCGATGGCCTGCCGCCATACCGAGGCCTCGATCCTGCAGCGCATCGAGCGCAGCCGCTGGGAGTCGAGGATGTTGCCGCAGATATCAACCGACCGTAGCGATAACGACGGTCTGGCGCTGCTGATGCAGTTCTGGTCGGACGAGGGCTGAGCCGGGAGGTGTGCTGATGCGCGTCAATTGCGTGTCAGCACGTGCCGCGCAACTCTCGCCACGCGTTTACATCGGTACGGCGATGCTGGGTGCCAGCCCAAGGAGATTCATCCATGCACAGCAACGCCCTCGGACTGCCCAATGAGCCCACTGGCCAAACCATGCCCGGCGCACCGCAGGAGCCACTTCCGGCGCCAACGCCGGTGGAAGCACCGGTGACCCCGGACCCGCCGGCGCAGGATCCACCCCGTGAAGTACCGCCCGAGCGCGACCCGCCGCCAGCCGACGCGCCGGTGGAAGAACCGCCGGCACCGGGCCACGCGCCTCAGCCCGGCGGCTGAACGCTTCAGCGCGGGGTGGGTGGCTTTTCGTAGTCGTCCGGACTCACTTCGCCTTTGCCGCTGCCCTGGTCGGGCATGTCCTTGTCCTTCCAGCGCGCTGAATCGTTGCGCGTCTTGTCCGGCGTAAACGCCTTCTGCTGATCATCTTCAGGATTGCCGGATACCGGCTTGTCGGTGTTCATCGCTGCGCTCCAACAGGTGGTGTGGGCAGACGCTCCGCCTGTACGGGTGAACGTTCTGTCGCCACGCATGGACACGCCCCACACGTCGAAGTCACGGCCCCGGTACGCCGCACGCGTTAACAAGGCGGTACCTATCTGCTGGAGCACTGTATGCGCGCCTTGACCTACCACGGCAGCAAAGACGTTCGGGTCGACACTGTCCCCGATCCGGTGCTGGCCGCGCCGGACGACCTGATCCTGCGCGTGACCGCCACCGCCATTTGCGGCTCGGACCTGCATCTGTATCGCGGCAAGATTCCCGACCTGCACACCGGCGACGTGCTGGGCCATGAGTTCATGGGCATCGTCGAAGAAGTCGGGGCAGGGGTGAGCGACCTGCGACCGGGCGACCGGGTGGTGATTCCCTTCGTGATCGCCTGCGGCGAGTGCTTCCACTGCCGGCTTACCGAATTCGCGGCATGCGAGACCACCAACAGCGGCAAGGGCGCGGCGGTCAATCAGAAAGGCATCCGCCCACCGGCGGCGCTGTTCGGCTACAGCCATCTGTACGGCGGTGTATCCGGAGGGCAGGCCGAATTCGTGCGTGTGCCCAAGGCCAACGTCGGACCGCTGCGCATCCCCGACGGCCTGTCCGACGAACAGGTGCTGTTCTTGTCCGATATCCTGCCGACCGGCTACCAGGCCGCGCTCAATGCCGGGGTCAAGCCAGGCTCCACCGTGGCGATCTTCGGCGCCGGTCCGGTCGGTCTGATGAGCGCGGCGTGCTGCCGCCTGCTGGGCGCGGAGACGATCTTCATGGTCGATCATCTGCCCTACCGGCTGGCCTTCGCCCAGCAGACCTACGGCGTTACGCCGATCGACTTCACCCAAGTGGGGGATCCGGCCGAGTACATCGTGACCCAGACCAACGGTCGTGGCGTGGATGCCACCATCGAGGCCGTGGGCTTTGAAGCCGAGGGCAGTGCGCTGGAGTCGGCGTTGACCACGCTCAAGGTCGAGGGCAGCAGCGGCGTGGCGATCCGGCAGTGCATCGCCGCCACGCGCCGTGGCGGCACGGTCAGCATTCCCGGCGTATACGCTGGTTTCGTGCATGGTTTCCTGCTCGGCGACGCGTTCGACAAGGGGCTCACCTTCAAGATGGGCCAGACCCACGTGCAGCGGCTGATGCCGGAGCTGCTCGACCATATCGCCGAGGGCAACCTCGATCCGGGCGTGATCGTCACCCATCGCATGGCGCTGGAAGATGCGGCCAAGGGGTATGAGATCTTCGACCGCAAGCAGGAGGATTGCCGCAAGGTGATCCTGACGCCCTGACATGGCCACCGTCGTGGACATCGCCGCTTCCCGCCTCGCAACGCCGTTGCTGGTGCGCCAGGCGCGTGACTGGCTGGCCCGGCAACCTGCACTGCCACCCCCGGGCGGTGGCGATACGCTGCTGCGCTGGCAGTCGCTGGCACAGATCGCCGCGCAGGATTTGTGCCTTGCCAAGGTATTGGAGGCGCACTACGACGCGCAGGCGATCCTGCAGGAACTGGGCGCAGGTCCGCCCGAGCGCGGACAACTCGGTGCGGTATGGGCCGCCGAAGGGCCGGCCGCGACGCTGGCGTTCGATGCGCAGCAGGGCACGTTGAGCGGCGACAAGCCGTGGTGCTCAGGTGCGGAGTGGGTCGACTTCGCCCTGGTGACGGTGCGTGACGGCACGCAATCGCGGTTGTTCCGCGCTGATCTGCGCAATGCCCGCCTCGGCTGCCAGGCACAGGACTGGCAGGCCACCGGCATGGGGCGCGTGCCCAGCAGTACCGCGCACTTCCGGCAGGTACCGGCGGTCGAGGTCGGGCAGGCCAATGCGTATCTGGAGCGTCCGGGCTTCTGGCACGGCGGTGCGGGTATCGCCGCATGCTGGTTCGGCGCGGCGGCGGCACTGGCCGAACCGCTCCGCCGCTCGCCAAAGACCGCTGAAGCCGGCACCGCTGCGGTGCTGCTGGGCGAAGTGGATATGGCGCTTTCCCCGTGCGCGTCGCTGCTGCGCGAATTGGCGGCACTGCTGGACGCCCAGCCCGAGCACCCGCACATGACCGAGGTGCTGCGTGCGCGAAGCGTGGTCGAGCGGGCCTGCGTGCACACCTTGGACCTGGTCGCGCGCGGGCTGGGCCCGGGCCCCATGTGCTTGGACCAGGACCATGCGCGGCGTTGGAGCGATCTGACCGTGTTCATCCGTCAGAGCCACGCCGACCGCGACTGGCAGCAGTTGGGCATGGACTGTCATCGCGCGGGGCGGCCATGGAGCTTGTAGACCGCCAGATCGATGGCAACGGCATCAGCGAGGCGCAGTGGCAGTCCTGCGCATGGCTGCAATCGCTGCCGGAACAGACGCCGCAGACGCTGTTCGCCGGCATTGCCCGCGTGGTGGTGGTGTCGCCCCATCCGGACGATGAAGTGCTTGCCTGCGGCGGAGTGATGGCCTGCGCGCACAGCGCTGGGCTGCCGGTGCTGGTGGTGTCGGTGACCGACGGCGAGGCGTGCTACCCCGACCATTCCCTCTGGCTGCCACAGCGATTGCGCGAGGAACGCCAGCGCGAACTGGATCGCGCGCTGGCGTGCCTTGGGCTGACCCATGCACAACGGCATGCGTGGCACATCGGCGACGGTACGGTGACCCAGCATGAGGCGGAGGTTGCCGCGCGCCTGTTGGCCTTGCTGCGCGAAGACGATCTGGTGCTGGCCCCGTGGATGCTGGACGGCCATCCCGACCATGAAGCGGTGGGGCGTGCCTGCGCGCGTGCCGCGTCGCACCGGGGCTGCGCGCGCCGGGAGTTTCCCGTGTGGGGCTGGCACTGGCTGGACCCACAGCAGGCCGCGCGCGCGTGGTCGCCGGCGTTCCGTTTCCGCCTGTCCCCGCAGGTGCAGCAGCGCAAGCGGGTGGCCATCGGCCAGTTCGGCACCCAGACCGGCACCGCGCCGGGACTGGACTGCGCCCCGATCCTGCCCGATGCGGTGCTGCAACGTTTCCAGCGTGATTACGAGGTACTGCTTGGATGAGCGATGTCGCGTACTTCAATGCGATCTACCAGAACGAGGACCCGTTCGAGTACCGCACCCGCTGGTACGAAGCGCGTAAACGCGCGCTGACCTTGGCGAGCCTGCCGCAGGCGCATTACCTGCGCGCCTGGGAACTGGGCTGCTCCAACGGCGTGCTGACCGCCGCGCTGGCACCGCGCTGCGCCCAGTTGCTGGCCACCGACCTCAGTGAAGAGGCCGTGGCCGCGGCGCGCCGGACCGTGGCCGGGCAGCCGCATGTGACGGTGGAGCGCGCGCAGCACCCGCAGGACTGGCCGGAGGACCCGTTCGACCTGATCGTGTTCAGCGAACTGGGCTACTACCTGGAGGAAGCGGACATGCAGGCAATGGCGGCGCGCCTGGTCGCATCGCTGGGTCCGCAGGGCGTGCTGATCGCCTGCCATTGGCGCCCGCCATTCGCGCAGGCGCGCTGCAGCACGGACTTCGTGCACGCGCAGCTGGATGCACTGCTGACCCGGGTCTTTTCCTGGTCCGACGCTGACATGGTCCTGCAGGGGTGGTCGCGCGATACGCGCTCGGTGGCGCAACACGAGGGGCTGCGATGATTGCCGCGATCGTGCCGGCCCACAACGAAGAACAGATGATCGGCCCGTGCCTGCAGGCGCTGCAGGTAGCGGCTGCGCATTGCGCGCTGGACGGCGAGGCGGTCGCCATCGTGGTGGCGCTGGACCGCTGCAGCGACGCGACTGCGGAGATATGCAGGCGATTGGGCGTGCACACCGTGTGCGTGGAAGCCGGCTGCGTTGGCGTCGCCCGTGCGGCGGCCAGCGAAGTTGCGCTGGCGCTGGGTGCGCGCTGGATCGGGTGCACTGACGCCGACAGCCGCGTGCCCGGGGACTGGCTGGTCAAACAGTTGCACTGCGGTGCCGGCGCGTTCTGCGGGGTGGTGACGGTGGAGGATTGGCTCGATTACGCGCCCACGGTGCAGGAGCGCTTTCTGGCCAGCGAGCACCTGCATGATGGGCATGCACACGTGCACGGCGCCAACATGGGTTTCAGTGCGGCTGCCTACCGCGACAGCGGCGGATTCCTGCCGCTTGTGTCCGGGGAGGATGTGGCCTTGATCGAGGCGATCCAGAACAGTGGTGCACGTGTTGCCCGGCTGGCCGCACCCCAGGTCGTGACCAGTGCACGCCGTCATGCCCGCGCGACGCGGGGCTTCAGCGACTTCCTCAAGCGCCTGGAGCAGCAGGTGGGCCATGACGGCGGCGTTCCGGGGCTGGCGTTGCCCAACATCGGGCGAAAATCGGCAGGCGCGTGCTGATGGCGGCGGTTGATCTGCTCGGATGGGCGGCCACCCTCGTCCTGGTGGCCACGCTCTGGCGGCAGATCTGGAAGCAATGGCGCGCCGAGGATGCGCAAGCGGTTTCGACGTGGTTGTTCGTGGGGCAGATCACGGCCTCGGTGCTGTTCATCCTGTACAGCATCGCGTTGCATTCCTGGGTATTCGTGGTCACCAACAGCCTGGTGCTCGCGACCGCGATCGCAGGCCAATGCCTGTCCTGGATCAAGCGCCGTCGCGCGTCTTCGTGACGACCCAATCGCGTGATGAACACGCGCGCACAACACCTGCATTTCATCGCGCATACGTCGCTGAACCGCGCGTTTTGGATGTCACGCCGACTTCATTCCCGATCGCTAAAAGTGGACTCACCCAAACGGGCAACCCGTCCTCTACAGGAGCAACATCAGTGACTACCGAAACCAAGACCACCCATACCTTGAACGACCTGATCGAGATTGCCCGCGACGGTAAGGAGTTCTACACCGAAGCGGCCGGCAAGGTGGAAGACACCGAGCTGTCGTCGCTGTTCACCCGCATCGCCGGGGTCAAGGACGAGATCGTGCGTTCGCTCAGCGCCACCGTTCTGGCCGCGGGTGGCAAGCCGGCCGAGCACGGCACCGTGGTCGGCTCGATGCAGCAGTTCTACGGCAAGGTGCGCGCCACGCTCGGCGACACCCAGTACGGCTACGTGGCCGAGCTGGAAGAATCCGAGGACCGCTTGCTGAAGGCGTTCAAGGACACCCTTACCGACGCCGACACCCCGCCGGCAGCGCGCCAGGAAGTGCAGCGCCTGCTGCCGCAGGTGCAGGAATGCCATGCGGTCATGCGTGACCGCAAGCATGCGATGAAGCACTGATCGACTGCTCTGCGATGGCAACGGATCGCCTCGGCATGATCCGTTCCAGATGAACGCGCGGACCGCGCAGACAGCCCCGGCACGTCCGGGGCTGTCTGCGTCCGGGCGACCGCACGCACACGTACGGGGCAGGGGGAATTGGTGCATACTCGATCGAAAGGGCTGCTTGGATCTGCTATGGAACACATGCGTTGGCTGACGCTTCGCCTAGGCAACAATCAATCCATCGGGCCGAAGGTTCTGTCGGACCTGTGGTCCAATGCCTGCGAAACGAATCAGTCGTCTGTCACCCGCGACACGATGCCGGGTAAATCCACGTCCTATGCGTTGCATGCGCCGCTGTCGCTGGCGTATCCCAAGCGCGCGGAGCTGCGCATGCGCAAGCTGCTGGAAGAAGCCGGCTACACCTTTACCCTCGGCTCTCTGGCCGACCGGCCGGCACCGCAGCCGATGCGCAGCACCCGCTGATCAGCGCGGCGCCAGCCGCCGCAGCATGATCCGCACCGGGAAGCCCCCGGCATGTTCGACCGACTCCAGCGGCATCCACCCCAGCCGGCGATACAGACCACCGTCGTCGGCCTCGGTCTGCAGGTACACATCGCGTACGCCCAGGGCGGCGGCGCGCGTCATCAGGTCTTCAATCAGCACGGCGGCGATGCCTCGGCCGCGGTGCGAGCCGCGCACGTAGACGCCGCCGAGCCAGTGCTGGCGCTCCGGGCGCTCGGTGCGTTCATGGAATTTCAACTGCGCCGCCGCGATCGGTTCTCCGTCATCCAGGGCGATCAGCAGCAGGGGCAGGGCGGCGTCGTGGAGGAATACTTCCAGCCGCTGGCATTCGTCGGCCTCGGTGCGGCCGGGCAGGTGGCTGCCCCATTCAGTGAAATACCAGGCGGCCACGGTCGGCAGCAGGGCGGGGTTCTGGCTCAGCGGGATGCGTTCAAGTGTCATGGCGGTTCCAGTCGCACGATCAGGGGAAGTCTTCAACGGATCGGATACACGGCCATGACCGCGCAGCCCAGGTAGTTGCGCGGGTTGCTCTGACGGCGGAGATCGCCGGGCATGGCCTGGCTGGCCATCATGCGGTCGCCAGGATTGCCGCAGATCAGACCGTTGCCGAAGCCGGAGCGGAATGAAATCTCCGGCGCGTTGCTGACCTCCGGGCAGTACGTGCCCAGTTCCACGCGGTAATAGCGGTTGCCGCCGGAGCGCTTGGGGTTGGTTTCGACCTTGATGCCCTTGGGATCTTCGGACCAGCTGCGCAGGGCGCGCGTGCTGAAACAATAGGCCGGCGAGGCGCCGAAGCGGCTGCGGGTTTCCGAGGTCGCCGCCACCTGCACGGTGGGCAACGTTTTCAGCGTGCGCGCGTCGCTCAGCTTGGCCTGCGCGGCGAACTCGCGCGCGTCGATGCGCGCCACCGAGGCAATAGGGCAAAGACGCCCATCGACGCGCACCTGTTCATCGGGACCGCCACAGGCCCAGCCCGAAGGCGCTTCCAGCACCGCTTCGGCGGCATCGTCCACGCCGGGGCAGGCAGATTGGAAGCGCACGCGCCACGGCTGGTAGTCGGCGGCCAGCACGGTCACGCTGTCGGCGTCGGTCTGGTTCATGTCGCGCAGGCCGCGCGCATCCAGGCAGCCGGGGCCGGGCGCAATCCGGGTCGGTTCGCGTGGGGCGACGGCCGCGGCGGTCAAGGGGAGGCAGGTGAGCGCGAGGCCCAGCAGGGCGAAGCAGCGCATCCGGGCAGGGCGGGGCATTCCAGGCGACGTCACAGTGTGCATTCCATGCGGACAGGACCGGCCGACTATATCAGCGGGGGACGGCCGCCCCGCTGGATTGCGTCACGCCTGGCGCGCGCGCAGACTGATCGTTCCCACGGTTCACGCGCGTCCTGTCTGCCCACGTCCATGCCTGCTGCCGCCTTCAACCTGCGTCGCTACGGTCGCGCGTCCAGTGTGGACCGACATGATTTCGCCCAATGGGTGCTGCCGGTGGATGGCGAACTGGCGTTCGAGCTGGACGGGCGCGGTGCGCGGCTGGACGTGTGGCAGGGCGCGTTCGTGGCGCCGTGGGCCGGGCATGCGCAGTCCGCGTTGGCCGATGACCGGTTCCTGATCGTTGATTGTCCGGTCGCGCTGCTGGACGAAGACACCCTGCAACGGCTGGACGAGCACCCGGTGCTGGCGCTGCCGATCGAGGTCCGCGCGATGGCCCAACGGGTCAGTGCGGGCTTGCCGCCGCGGATCGATGGTGCCGTGGTGGCGCGCGAATTGCCGCTGCTGCTGCACGCGTTTTCGCTGGCGGGCAGTGCGACGCGGCTGCAGGCCGTGTGCGCGCGCATCGAACAGTCGCCAGGGCAGGCCTGGCCGGTGGAGCGGATCGCGGCCGCGGTCGGGGTCAGCAGTAGTCGCGTGCATGCGCTGTTCCGCGCGGCATTGGATATGCCCCCGCTGGCATGGTTGAGCGCGTGCCGGTTGCGCTGCGCACGCCGCCACCTGGCCGGAAGCACGCTGTCCATCGCCAGCATCGCCCAGCAGGCCGGTTACTCCGAGCAGAGCGCACTGACCCGTGCATTGCGTCGTGAGTGGGGGATGACCCCGGCCGAGTACCGGCGGCGCCACCGGCAGTAGCCTGGGTCAAGATCGACGGCGCGCGCGTGCCTACACTGGCGCACTCCTCCAGCAATGACCCGCACGCGCAGATGAATCGATCCATGGGAGTTGGCATCGCCAACGGAATCGCCGCCGGTGCGCTGTGGGGCGTGGTGTTCCTGGCCCCGGCGATGCTGAGCCACTTCAGCGCGGTGCAGTTGTCGGCCGGGCGTTACCTGGTGTATGGGCTGATCGCGGTGGTGTTGCTGGCGCCGCGCTGGCGGCAGCTGCGCACGCGGATCGGCGCGGCCGAATGGCGCGGCCTGCTGTGGCTGAGCCTGGCCGGCAACCTGGTGTATTTCGTGCTGCTGGCCAATGCGGTGCAGTGGGCCGGCGGCGCGGCCGCCTCGCTGATCGTGGGGCTGATCCCAGTGGTGGTGACGCTGGCCGGCGTGCGTGAGCAAGGCGCGGTGCCGTTGCGACGGTTGGCGCCGGCACTGCTGCTGTGCCTGCTCGGCGTCGGGCTGGTCGGTTACGAGGCGCTGCAGGCCGAGCACGCCGGCGGTTCGACCGGGCAGCGTGCGCTGGGGCTGCTGTGCGCGGTCGGCGCGCTGCTGTCCTGGGCGGTGTACTCGATCGGCAACAGCCGCTGGCTGGCGCGGCGCCCGGATATCTCCGGACACGACTGGTCGTTGCTGACCGGGCTGGCCACCGGCGGGCTGGCGTTGCTGCTGGTGCCCAGCGCGTTCGCGCTGCAGAACACCCCGCATGTCACGGCCGACTGGGGCTGGTTCTGGCTGATCAGCGCCGGGGTGGCGGTGGTGGCCTCGGTACTGGGCAATGCATGCTGGAACCGCGCCAGCCGCAACCTGCCGCTGACCCTGACCGGGCAGATGATCGTGTTCGAAACGCTGTTCGCGCTGCTCTACGGCTTTGCCTGGCAGCACCGCCTGCCGACCGCGATGGAAACCGTGGCGATCGTCTGCCTGATCGCCGGCGTGCTGATGTGTGCGCACGCACATCGCCCACCCCGCGCGATTGCCGAGCACGCGGGATGAGCGTTTGGGCCAAGGGCATTGCGCCAGCTGGATGGTCTCATTCGCAACTTGTTTGCCGACGTTACCGGCATGTTGCGCGCGTGGATTTTTTGCACTGCAACACTTGACAAGTCCCCCGCCGGCGTTGTTTTCTTGACCCATGGTCTCCCTCGCCGCCACCGCCCAGCCGTGCATCGCCGCCCTTGCGGTCGATCGAGCCGTGGCCGGCCGGAGCACCGGTACCACCACCATTACCACCGTCACCACTCGCCCGGTGCGGCCCGTCGTCTTCGCGTAATTTCCGAAAACAACGGCCCCGCACCCGGAACAGGTTGCGGGGGAGCGCCTTCAACCTGACCCGACGCGGGGCCTCGAATCGAGGTCTACATGTCTTCCGTCGCCGTCCTGCCTGCTGTTGCTGATCCTGCCGCCCCGGTCCTGCGGGCCGCCACCTCCACGGTCGTGCACAAGTTCGGCGGCACCTCGGTGGCCGACGCCGAGCGCTACCGCCATGTCGCCCAGCTGCTGCTGGCGCGCGACGAAGCGGTGCAGGTCACCGTGGTCTCGGCGATGAAGGGCGTCACCGATGCGCTGATCGCGCTGGCCGGCCTGGCGGCCGACGATGCGCCGCACTGGCGCGACCACTGGCATGCGCTGCGTGCGCGGCACCGCGGCGCGGCAGTCGCGATGCTGGGCGAACAGGCCGGGCCGACGGTGGAATGGTTCGATGCGCGCTTTGACCACCTGGCCGAAGTACTGGGCGCGCTGGCGGTGATCGGCGAGTTGCCGGTGGAAGTGCTGGACCGCGTGCAGGGGCTGGGCGAGGTGTATTCGGCGCAGCTGCTCGGCCAGTACCTGCAGACCCTGGGCGAAGACTGCGCGGTGCTGGATGCGCGCGATGTGCTGGTGGTGGACCGTGGCGAGCTGGGCGTGGACGTGGACTGGGTGCAGAGCGCGCAGCGGCTGGCGACCTGGCGGCAGGCGCATCCGGGCCCGCGCGTGGTGGCCACCGGCTTCGTGGCGCGCGATCGCCGCGACCGCATCACCACCCTGGGCCGCAACGGCAGCGATTACTCCGGTGCGATCTTTGCCGCGCTGTTCGATGCCGACGAGCTGCATATCTGGACCGACGTGGACGGCGTGCTGTCGGCCGACCCGCGGGTGGTGCCCGAAGCGGTGCAGCTGGATGCGCTCAGCTACGACGAGGCCTGCGAGCTGGCCTACTTCGGGGCGAAGGTAGTGCATCCGCAGACGATGTCGCCAGCGATCGAACGCGGCCTGCCGATCATCATCCGCAACACTTTCCGGCCCGACCATCCGGGTACCCGGATCACCGCCGAGCGCACCGTGTCCGGTCCGATCAAGGGCCTCACGCTCAGCCCCGACCTGGCCGTGCTGAACCTGGAAGGCACCGGCCTGATCGGCGTGCCGGGTACCGCCGAGCGCGTGTTCGCCGCGCTGCGCAATGCGCAGGTGTCGGTGGTGATGATCTCGCAGGGGTCTTCCGAGCATTCGATCTGCTGCGTGGTCCGGCAGGCCGAATCGGCGCGTGCGCGCAATGCGCTGTTGCAGGCCTTCGCGCATGAGCTGGCGTTGGGCCAGGTGCAGCGCGTGCAGCTCACCGACAACGTCAGCGTGTTGGCGGCGGTGGGCGATGGCATGGCCGGGCAGCCGGGCGTGGCCGCGCGCCTGTTCGAATCGCTGGGCCGCGCCCAGGTCAATATCCTGGCGATCGCGCAGGGCTCGTCCGAGCGCAACATCTCGGTGGCCGTGGACAGCCGCCATGCGACCAAGGCGCTGCGCGCCGCACACGCCGGTTTCTGGTTGTCGCCGCAGACCTTCTCGGTCGGCGTGATCGGCCCGGGCAACGTCGGGGCGGCCTTGCTCGATCAGCTGCAGGCGGCACAGACCCAGTTGCTGGGCCGGGCCAACGTGGACCTGCGGCTGCGCGCGGTGGCCTCGCGCAGCCGCATGCTGCTCGACCAGCGCGGTGTGCACGGCGACTGGCGTGCCGCCCTGGCCGGCCCGGGCGCACCCACCGACCTGGACGCATTCACCGAGCACCTGCTGTCGGCGCACCTGCCGCACGCGCTGATCATCGATTGCAGCGGCAGTGCCGATGTTGCCGATCGCTATGCCGGGTGGCTGGCAGCGGGCATCCATGTGGTCACCCCGAACAAACAGGCCGGTGCCGGTCCGCTGCCGCGCTACCACGCGATCCGCGAGGCGGCCGCCGCCAGTGGTGCGCGCTTCCGTTACGAGGCCACCGTTGGCGCCGGGCTGCCGGTGATCACCACGCTGCGCGACCTGGTCGATACCGGCGACGAAGTGCTGGCCATCGACGGCATTTTCTCGGGCACGCTGGCGTGGCTGTTCAACAAATACGACGGCCAGGTACCGTTTTCGCAGCTGGTCGCGCAGGCGCGGGGCATGGGCTATACCGAGCCGGACCCGCGCGATGACCTGTCCGGCGTCGACGTGGCGCGCAAGCTGGTGATCCTGGCCCGCGAGGCCGGGCGCGAGTTGAGCCTGGAGCAGGTGCAGGTGGAAAGCCTTGTGCCCGAGGTGCTGCGTCAGGCGAGCGTCGAGGAGTTCATGGGCGGCTTGGATGCGGTGGACGCGCTGTTCGCCGAGCGGCTCGCCCAAGCCCGTGCGCGCGGGGCGGTGCTGCGCTACGTGGCGCGGCTGTCGGCTGACGGTGCGCAGGTGGGATTGGTGGAATTGCCGGCCGCGCACGCCTTCGCCACTCTGCGCCTGACCGACAACGTGGTGCAGTTCACCACCCGGCGCTACTGCGACAACCCGCTGGTGGTGCAGGGCCCCGGTGCCGGGCCGGAGGTGACCGCCGCGGGCGTGTTCGCCGATGTGCTGCGGGTAGCGGTCGGTGAAGGGGCACGCCTGTGAGTGCAGGTGACAGTGCCCGTGCGTTTTCGCCGGCGTCGGTAGGCAATGCGGCGGTGGGCTTCGACATCCTTGGGCATGCCATCGCCGGAGTCGGCGATACGGTCAGCGTGCGTCGCATCGCCACGCCCGAGGTGCGCATCGTGGCGATCCGTGGCACGCCGTTCGCGCTGCCGCTCAACGCCGCCGACAACACGGCCGGTGCGGCACTGATCGCGCTGCGCGAGGCGCTGGCGCTGCCGTTCGGCTTCGAGGTGGAGATCGACAAGGGCATCGCGCTCGGCTCGGGCATGGGCGGCTCGGCGGCATCGTGCGTGGCCGCGCTGGTGGCGGCCAACGCGCTGCTGGACGCCCCGTTGTCGCGGCAGGCGCTGTATCCGTTCGCGCTGACCGGCGAGGCGGTGGCCAGTGGCGGCCGGCATGGTGACAACGTCGGGCCGATGCTGCTCGGGGGGCTGGTGTTGAGCACGGCCGAGCGGCTGGTGCCGATTCCCGTGCCGGATGCCTGGCACAGCCTGCTGGTGCATCCCGATGCGGTGCTGGAAACCCGCCGTGCACGCGCCGCGCTGCAGGGCAGTTATGCGCTGGGCGAGTTCGTGCAGCAGAGCGCCAACCTGGCGCTGGTACTGAGCGGATGCTTCAACGCCGATGCATCGCTGGTCCGCGCCGGGCTGCGCGATGTGCTGGTCGAGCCGCGCCGCGCCGGGCTGATTGCCGGCTTCCCTGCAGCGCGTGATGCCGCGCTGGCTGCCGGTGCGATGGGCGCCAGCATCTCCGGTGCCGGCCCCAGCGTATTTGCCTGGTTCGAGCATCGCGACGCGGCGCTGGCCGCACAGGCGGCGGTGCAGCAGGCCTTCGCCGAGGCCGGTTTCGACAGCCAGGGCTGGGTGTCGCCGTTGAACGCCCCCGGCGCGCAGTTGCTGTGAGCCGCGTGTTTCCCCTTTTTCTCCAGGACCGCCGATGAACTTTGTCTCCACCCGCCACAACGCGCCTGCCGCGACCCTGAGCCAGGCCATCGCCGCAGGGCTTGCCCCGGATGGCGGACTTTACGTGCCGGCGCAGCGACCACGGGCGCGGACATGGCGCGCGCATGGCACGCTGGCGCAGGATGCCGCAGCGGTGCTCGCCGCCTATTTCGAGGGCGACGCGTTGGCCCCGCAGCTGGACCGACTGTGCGCGCAGGCGTTCGATTTTCCCGCGCCGCTGCGCACGCTGAGTACGCCGGGCGATCACGTGCTTGAGCTGTTCCATGGCCCCACCGCCGCGTTCAAGGACTTCGGTGCGCGCTTCCTTGCCGCCAGCCTGGCCCAGCTGCAGCAGGAGCGCGCGCAGCCGCTGACGATCGTGGTCGCCACCTCCGGCGATACCGGTGCGGCGGTGGCGGCTGCCTTCCACCGTCAGCCGGGCATCCGCGTGGTGGTGCTGTATCCCGACGGGCGCGTGTCACCCCGGCAGGCCCATCAGTTGGGCTGTTTCGGCGACAACATCCATACCCTGCGCGTGGCCGGCGCCTTCGATGACTGCCAGGCGATGGTCAAGCAGGCCTTGGGCGATCGCGCCTTGCAGGCGCAGGTGCCGCTGAGCTCGGCCAACAGCATCAGCCTGGGCCGTTGGCTGCCGCAGATGAGCTACTACGCGCATGCAGCGCTGCAGCATCACGTGGCCACCGGGCAGGTGCTCAACCTGGTGGTGCCGACCGGCAACCTGGGCAATGCGATGGCGGCGGTGCTGGCGCGGTCGATGGGGCTGCCGCTGGGGCGGATCGCGCTGGCGACCAATGCCAACGACGTGCTGCCACGGTTCTTCCATGGCGGGTCCTACCAGCCGGCCACCAGCGTGGCGACCGTGGCCAATGCGATGGACGTGGGAGCACCGAGCAACTTCGAACGGCTGCGCTGGTTGTACGCCGACGACGATGCCGCGCTGCGTGCCGATTTCCGTGTCGAGGCCGTCGACGATGCGGCGATCCGCGACCTCATCGCGCGGCGCTGGGCGCAGGCCGGCGAACTGTTCTGCCCGCATACCGCCACCGCCATCGTGCTGCTGGAGCAGCTGCGCAGCGAAGGCGTGCAGGGCGATTGGGCGGTGGCCGCCACCGCGCACCCGGCCAAGTTCGAATCGGTGGTGGAACCGCTGATCGGCCAGGCGCTGGACGTGCCCCCGGCGCTGGCCGACCTGCTCCAGCGCCCGGCACACGCCGAACCCTGTGCACCGGATTATCCAGCGCTGCGCGAGGTCCTCCTCAATCTACGGTAATGCCGAGCCACGCTCGGCAGGCGGGCAGCCGCCCCTGGATCAACGGTAGTGCCGAGCCGTGCTCGGCAGGCTCTCGCCCGAACCCCTCCACCCGCGCCACAACGCGGCCACCGCCTCACTCCGCGCCGGAAAGCCTCTGCAGTCCCGCTTCGTCAAGAATCTCCACGGTGTTCAGATGCGGCAGGGCGATCAGGCCCTGCTGGCGCAGCTTGGTGAACGTACGGCTCACCGTTTCCATGGTCAGGCCGAGGTGGTCGGCGATGTCGCCGCGCCCCATCGGCAGCGTCACCCGCAGCCCGTCCGCGCCCAGCATGGCTTCGCGCGCGGCCAGCCGCAGCAGAAAATCGGCCAGCTTTTCGGCCGGCTGCAGGCGGGCCAGCGACAGCGCGGCATCCTGGGCGTCATCCAGCGCCTGGCACGCGCGCTGCAGCAGCTTGCGTTCCAGATGCGGATAACGCTGCCGCAGGTCTTTCATCTGCGGCAGCGCGACGCGGCAGACACGGCTGTCGGCGATCGCTTCGATGTCGTAGCGGTGGCTGTCGCTGCCGGTCAGGCCCAGGTAGTCGCCCGGCAGCACGAAACCGCTGATCTGGCGGCGGCCGTCGGCGAGGGTGCGGACCAGGCGCAACGCGCCGGCAGTCAACGTATAGACATGTTGGCGTGCCTCACCGGCGCGGGCCAGCGTGGCGCCCAGCGGCAATGCCTGCGACACGGTTACCCGCTCCAACGCCTGCCCCTCGTCCGGGGACAGTGCCGAACACACCGCCAGGTGGCGAACCGAGCAGTGCAGGCAGTCGCGCAGCGGCGCGCAGCCCGGGCTGGCGGGATCTTCAACGGCGGGAAGCGCGGTACCGGAGTGGGGCCGGGTCATGTCGAACCAGGGAGCGGGGCCTGCTTATGATACGTCATGCGGCCGCGGGCCCGGGCCGGAGCGATGGATGCAGGCCCGCCGGTTCGGCTGCGGCTAGAATATGCACCTCGCTCATCCCCCCGATTCGCAGGAGTTCCGCAAGTGATCAAGCCCCGTACGCCGCCCGGCATCATGGAATTGCTGCCACGCGAGCAGATCGCGTTCCAGCGCATGCTGGACGTCATCCGCCGCAATTACGAGCGGTTCGGGTTCCTGCCGGTGGAGACCCCGGTGTTCGAGCTGTCCGACGTGCTGCTGACCAAGTCCGGCGGCGAGACCGAGCGGCAGGTGTATTTCGTGCAGTCCACCGGTGCGCTGGCCAATGCCGCCGACGCGGGCGACAAGGCGTTGCCCGAGCTGGCCCTGCGCTTCGACCTGACCGTGCCGCTGGCCCGTTACGTGGCCGAACACGAACACGACCTGACCTTCCCGTTCCGCCGTTACCAGATGCAGCGCGTGTACCGCGGCGAGCGCGCCCAGCGTGGCCGTTTCCGCGAATTCTACCAGTGCGACATCGATGTGATCGGCAAGGACACGCTGAGCACGCGGTACGACGCCGAAGTGCTGGCGGTGATCCACGCGGTGTTCGCCGAACTGCGCATCGGCGATTTCTCGGTGCAGTTGAACAACCGCAAGCTGCTGCGCGGCTTCTTCGAAAGCCTGGGCGTGGCCGACGGCGAACGCCAGCTGGCGGTGCTGCGTGAAGTGGACAAGCTGGACAAGCGCGGCGCCGATTACGTGCGCGAGACGCTGGTGGGCGAGGGCTTCGAGATTCCGGCCGAGCAGGTGGAGCGCATCCTGGCGTTCGTCGCGGTGCGGTCGAGCAGCCACGCCGACGCGCTGGCGCAGCTGGACGCGCTGCTGGCCGACGCGGCCGCCAGCGACACGCTGAAGGTGGGCGTGGCCGAGCTGCGTGAAGTGCTGGAGCTGGTCAAGGCGCTGGGCGTGCCGGAAACCGCGTACTGCCTGAATTTCTCCATCGCCCGTGGCCTGGATTACTACACCGGCACCGTTTATGAGACCACGTTGACCGACCACCCACAGATCGGCTCGATCTGCTCGGGCGGCCGTTACGAAGACCTGGCCAGCCATTACAGCAAGTCCAAGCTGCCGGGCGTGGGCATCTCCATCGGCCTGACCCGCCTGTTCTGGCAGCTGCGCGAGGCCGGTCTGATTGCCGGTATCGAAGACAGCAGCGTGCATGCGCTGGTCGCGCTGATGGACGACGCCAGCCTGCCGCAGTCGCTGGATATCGCCCGTCGCCTGCGCGTGGGCGGCATCAACGCCGAAGTGCAGATGGAGCCGAAGAAGATCGGCAAGCAGTTCCAGTACGCCGCCAAGGCGGGCATCCGCTTCGTGGTGCTGGCCGGTGAGGACGAGCTGGCGCGTGGCGTGGTGGCGGTGAAGGACCTGCTGCGCGAGCAGCAGTTCGAGGTCTCGCGCGACGAATTGGCCAGCACCCTGCAGGTGGAGCTGGAGCAGGCCAAGGTCATGCCGTGAAGCGGGTAGTGGCAGGGGCGCTGTTGCTGCTCCTGCTCTGCGCCTGCCGGAGCGATCCGGCGCTGCACAGCGATCGGATCGCTCCGGGACATTACCGGTTGGTGGTTGATCGCTGTCATGTGATCGACCAGCGCCAGCTTGAGCAGGACCTGCGCGCGTTGGCGGGCAAGCAGTGTCCAGACGGGGCAGGGGCGCTGGAGGCCGTGCAGCCGATCCCGAGCCGCCAGGGCACCCTGTTGGGGGAGTGCCTGCGCAGCGGGGCCTTGCGCGCCGAGGTGCGTTGCAAGGCGCGATAGCGTCTTCGGTTGCTTTGCTGGCGCCCGGCTGCCGCCCTCCCTTTTGCTGTGCAGCCGACCATGGGTCGGCTCTACCACGACCGACCCCCCCGACGCCCGCGACCCGGGCGTTTTTCGTTTTCAGCGACTGAACGGCCCCCACTGTGGGCCGTAGGGCGGTTTGACCTAGCGCCGCCATTTGCGCTAATGTAATAGCACGCTATTACATTGATACGATGAAACTACGTCCCGTACCCCGCGAGAAAGACGCCCAGGCCGATCTGGCCTCGCTGGCGCGTGCGTTTGCCGCGCTGTCCGACCCGGAGGCGGTTACTGCCTTCCTGCGCGACCTGTGCACCCCGGCCGAGCTGGAGGCGCTGTCCGACCGCTGGAAGGTGGTGCCGCTGCTGCAGCAGGGCGTGCCGTATCGCGAAATCCATGAATTGACCGGTGTGAGCGTGACCACCACCGGGCGCGTGGCGCGCTCGCTGGACCATGGCCACGGTGGCTATGCCGCCGCCATCGCCGTGACCGCCGCGCCCACACCCCCCGAATCCGAGTAGAGAGCCGCCCCCATGAGTGCAACCCAGAACGCCCCGGCCCGTGACCGGTTGCGGATCGCCATCCAGAAGAGCGGGCGGCTGGCCGAGCCGGCGCGCAGCCTGCTCACCGCCTGCGGGCTGAGCTGGCGGCAGAGCCGCGACAAGCTGTTCTGCTACGGCGAATCGCTGCCGGTGGACCTGCTGCTGGTCCGCGATGACGACATCCCCGGGCTGATCGCCGATGGCGTGTGCGACTTCGGCATCGTCGGCCGCAATGAACTGGACGAGCAGGGGGCCGCGCGCCGTCGACTCGGCCTGCCCGATGCCTACCAGGCGCTGCGCGGACTCAACTTCGGCCAGTGCCGGCTGATGCTGGCGGTGCCCGAAGAGTGGGAATGGACCGGGGTGGAACAACTGGCCGGCAAGCGCATCGCCACCAGCTATCCGGCGATCCTGGCCGACTGGCTGGCCGCACGCGGCGTGGACGCGCAGGTGGTGGAACTGTCCGGGTCGGTGGAAATCGCGCCGCGGCTGGGCACCGCCGACCTGATCTGCGACCTGGTGTCCAGCGGCGCGACCCTGGCCGCCAACCAGCTCAAGCCGGTGGAAACCCTGATCGAAAGCGAAGCAGTGCTGGCCGGTCCGGTGCGCACGCCCGATGACGCCCGCGCCGGCCTGATGGCGATGCTGCTGCGGCGCCTGGATGGCGTGGTGAAGGTCCAGGACAGCAAGCTGCTGATGTTCCGCGCCGCGCTGGACCGGGTGTCCGAGCTGACCCGGCTGCTGCCCGATGCCGACCCGCTGGTGCAGTTGCCCGATGACGGCGGCCACCTGCGTTTGCAGACGATGTGCCACGGCGCGTTGACCTGGCAGCGGTTGGAGGACCTGGAACGCGCCGGTGCGCAGGGGTTGATGGTGTTGAGCGTGGAGCGGTCGCTGGCATGAATCGTCTGACGTGGTCCCAATTGGATGCCGGCGCCCAGGCGCAGGCCTTGCAACGCCCGGTCCAGGCCGTGGCGGGGCGCACCCGTGAATCGGTCGCGGCGTTGATCGCGGCGGTGCGCGCGGGCGGCGATGCCGCGCTGCGCGAGATCACCCTGCGCTTCGACGGCGTGGCGCCGGAGAGCTTCGAAGTGAGCGAGGCGGAATTCGCCGCGGCCGAACAGGCGGTGTCCGCCGAGCTGCGCCAGGCGATGACCGATGCCGCTGCGCGGATCCGCACCTTCCACCAGGCGGGCATGAGCCAGGGCTATGCGGTGGAGACCGCACCGGGCGTGCGCTGCGAGCGCGTCGTGCGTCCGATCGGTCGCGTCGGCCTGTATGTACCGGCCGGCAGCGCGCCGTTGCCGTCCACCGCGCTGATGCTCGGCGTGCCGGCGCAGCTGGCCGGCTGCCGCGAAGTGGTGCTGTGCACGCCCCCGCGCAAGGACGGCAGCGCCGATCCGGCCGTGCTGGTGGCCGCGCGCCTGACCGGCGTGCACCGGGTGTTCAAGCTCGGCGGTGCGCAGGCGATCGCCGCGATGGCCTATGGCACCGACAGCGTGCCGGCCTGCGACAAGCTGTTCGGCCCGGGCAACAGTTTCGTGACCGAAGCCAAGCAGCAAGTGGCGCAGGACGGTGCCGCGGCGATTGACATGCCGGCCGGGCCGTCGGAAGTGCTGGTGATCGCCGATGCGGGTGCCAACCCGGCGTTCGTGGCCGCCGACCTGCTGTCGCAGGCCGAGCACGGCCCGGATTCGCAGGTGCTGCTGCTTACCGACGACGCGGCGATGCTCGACCGCGTGGCCGCCGAAGTGCAGGCGCAGTTGGCACGGCTGTCGCGTGCGGATATCGCCGCGCAGGCGTTGCAGGCCTCGCAGCTGATCCGGGTCGATTCGCTGGAACAGGCCTTCCAGATCAGCAATCGCTACGCCCCCGAACACCTGATCCTGGCCCTGCGTGAACCGCGTGCGTGGCTGGAGCAGGTCGAAGCGGCCGGCTCGGTGTTCCTGGGCGATTACACCCCCGAGGCACTGGGCGACTACTGCAGCGGCACCAACCACGTGCTGCCTACCGCCGGCGCCGCCCGCGCCTACAGCGGGGTGAGCGTGGCCAGCTTCCAGAACCTGATCAGCGTGCAGTCGGCCACCGCGCAGGGCATCGCCGCGATCGGTGGCTGCGCGCGCGTGCTGGCACGCGCCGAAGGGTTGGACGCACATGAAAACGCGGTGACCTTGCGCATGGAGGCCGCCGCATGAGCGCCTCGTCGTCGGTGATGTCGCTGGTGCGCCCGGACCTGCAGGCCTTTGCGGGTTATTCCTCGGCGCGCAGCAGTGCGCTGGTGGGCGATGTGTGGCTCAATGCCAACGAATCGGCCTGGGCCAACCCGGCCGACAGCGAAGGCCGCGCGCGCCGCTATCCGGACCCGCAGCCGGCTGCCTTGCGCGCCCGCCTGGCCGATCTTTATGGCTGCGCCCCGGATCAATTGTTGATGGGGCGCGGCAGCGATGAAGCGATCGACCTGCTGGTGCGCGCGCTGTGCGAACCGGGCCGGGATGCGGTGCTGGTGACGCCGCCGGTGTTCGGCATGTACGCGGTGTGCGCACGCCTGCAGAATGCACCGCTGCTGGAGGTGCCGCTGCGCGATGACGGCGACGCACTGAACGTCGATATCGATGCGGTGATCGCCGCCGCGCTGGCCGGCAACGCCAAGCTGGTATTCCTGTGTTCACCGTCCAATCCGGCCGGCAGCGCGATCGCGCTGGCGCAGATCGAGCAGGTGGCCCGTGCGCTGCAGGGCAGGGCGCTGGTGGTGGTGGATGAGGCCTATGCCGAGTACGCGGCGCTGCCGTCGGCGGTGTCGCTGCTGGCAACGTACGACAACCTCGCTGTGCTGCGTACCTTGTCCAAGGCGCACGCGCTGGCGGCGGCCCGGATTGGCAGCCTGATCGCCGCACCGGCGCTGATCCAGCTGCTGCGCCGCTGCCAGGCCCCGTATCCGATCCCCGGCCCGTGCGCCGATCTGGCCCTGGCCGGGCTGAGCGAAAGCAACCTGCAGCTGACGGCGTCACGCGTGGAGCGGATCAAGCTGGAGCGCAACCGCCTGCAACAGGCGCTGGCGGTGCTGCCGGGCGTGCTGCGGGTCTATCCCTCGCAGGGCAACTACCTGCTGGTCCGCTTCGCCGATGCGCAGCAGGCCTTCGACGCGTTGCTCGATGCGGGCGTGGTGGTGCGCGACCAGCGCGCCGCGCCACAGCTGCACGACGCGCTGCGCATCACCGTGGGCAGCGCCCTGGAGAACGATCGCGTGCTCAGTGCGCTGTCGGTACGGAGGGTTGCCGCATGACGCCCATCCTGTTCGTCGACCGCGACGGCACGCTCATCGAGGAGCCGGCCGATTTCCAGATCGATGCGTACGAGAAGATCCGCTTCGTGCGCGATGTGATCCCGGCCATGCTCAAGCTGCGCGATGCCGGTTACCAGTTCGTGATCGTCAGCAACCAGGACGGCCTCGGCAGCGAAGGCTATCCGCAGGCCAGTTTCGAGGGTCCCAACGACCTGATGCTGCAGATCTTCGCCAGCCAGGGCATCGTCTTCCGTGACGTGCTCATCGACGGCACCTGGCCGCACGACAACGCGCCGACCCGCAAGCCGGGCATCGGCATGATGCTGTCCTACCTGCAGGACCGCAGCATCGACTGGGCCCGCTCGGCGATGGTCGGTGACCGGCCTACCGACATCCAGTTCGCCGACAACATGAAGATCCGCGGCTTCCAGCTGCGCACCGGGCAGTTCGGCGGCGACTGGGACTGGAACGGCATCGCCCATGAACTGGCCGATGCGCCGCGCCGCGCCGTCGTGCAGCGCAATACCAAGGAAACGAAGATCCGCGTGGAGGTCGACCTGGACCGCACCGCCGAGCCGCAGACCCATACCGGATTGCCGTTCTTCGACCACATGCTGGAGCAGATCGGCAAGCACGGCGGGTTCGCGCTGAGCGTGCAGGCCGAGGGCGACCTGCACATCGACGAGCACCACACCATTGAAGACACCGGGCTGGCACTGGGCCAGGCGTTGCGTGAGGCACTGGGCGACAAGCGCGGGATCGGCCGCTACGGGTTCACCCTGCCGATGGACGAGACCCTGGCCAGCGCTGCGCTGGATTTCAGTGGGCGTCCCTATTTCGTGTTCGAGGGCGAGTTCAAGCGCGAGCGGGTGGGCGATATGCCCACCGAGCTGGTGCCGCACTTCTTCCGCTCGCTGTGCGATGCGGCCGGACTCAACCTGCACCTGAGCGTGCGCGGCGACAACGACCACCACAAGGTTGAGGCCTGTTTCAAGGCGCTGGCGCGTGCGTTGCGCCAGGCGCTGCCGCGGCAGGGCACCGCCTTGCCGAGCACCAAGGGGGCGCTGTGAGCGAGGTCGCGCTGATCGATGCCGGTGGCGCGAATCTTGGCTCGGTGCGCTATGCGCTGGAGCGGCTGGGCGTGCAGGTGCGGCTGGTGCGGGATGCGAAGGGGCTGCGCGGGGTGTCGCGGGTGATCCTGCCCGGCGTGGGCGCGGCGCCGCATGGCATGGCGCGCCTGCATGCGCAGGACCTGGTGCAACCGCTGCGCGACCTGGAGGTGCCGCTGCTGGGCATCTGCCTGGGCATGCAGCTGCTGTTCGAGGGCTCCGAGGAAGGCCACGTGGAATGCCTGGGGTTGATGCCGGGGGTGGTGCGCCACCTGCATCCGGCCACCGGCATCCGCGTGCCGCACATGGGCTGGAACCGGCTGCTGCCGCTGCGCGAATCGGATCTGCTAGCAGGCGTACCCGAGCGTGCCAGTGCGTACTTCGTGCACAGCTACGCCGCGCCGTTGGGTGAGCACACCGTGGCGGCCTGCGACCACGGCGGCCTGTTTGCCGCCGTGGTGCAGCGTGGCCGCCATAGCGGGGCCCAGTTCCATCCCGAACGGTCCGCCGCCACCGGCGCGCGGATCCTGCGCAATTTCATCGAGAACGAATCGACATGAGTTTCACCGTCTATCCCGCCCTGGACATCCGCGAAGGCCGCGTGGTGCGCCTGCTGCAGGGCGACTACGCGCAGCAGACCACCTATGGCGACGACCCGCTGCCGCGTGCGCAGGCCTTTGCCGACGCCGGCGCGGACTGGATGCACCTGGTCGATCTGGATGCCGCGCGGGCGGGGGGCTACACGCTTTCTCCGCTGCTGTCCTCGATCGCGCAGCAGACCCCGCTGAAGGTGCAGACCGGCGGTGGCGTGCGCTCGCGCGACGACGTCGCGCGCATCCTCGATGCCGGCGCGACCCGCGTAGTGGTCGGCTCGGTGTCGGTCCGCGAGCCGGAAACGGTGATCGGCTGGCTCGGTGAGTTCGGCCCGGAGCGGTTGACCATCGCACTGGACGCCCGCCAGGCCGACGACGGCCGCTGGCTGCTGCCGGTGCATGGTTGGACAGAAACCGCCGAGGACACGCTTGACGTGCTGGCCACGCGGTATGCCCAGGCCGGCATGCGGCACCTGCTGTGCACCGACATCGCCCGCGACGGGATGCTGTCCGGCCCCAACATCGGGCTGTACCAGCATCTGGCAGCGCTGCTCCCGGGCGTGGCCGTGCAGGCCTCCGGTGGCGTGCGCAGCGCCGCCGACGTGGCCGACGCCAAGGCGGTGGGTTGCGGTGGTGCCATTCTCGGCAAGGCCTTGCTGGAAGGCCGCATGACCCTGCAGGGAGCGCTCGCATGCTGAGCCGCCGGTTGATTCCCTGCCTGGACGTGCGCGACGGCCGCGTGGTGAAGGGCGTGCGCTTCCGCGATCACGTGGACATGGGCGACATCGCCGAACTGGCGCTGCGCTACCGCGACCAGGGCGCCGATGAGCTGGTGTTCTATGACATCGGCGCCAGCCCGGAAGGGCGCGCGGTGGACGTGGCGTGGATCGAGCGCATCGCGCGGCTGATCGATATTCCGTTCTGCGTGGCCGGCGGCATCAGCGATGTGGAGACCGCGCGCCGGGTGCTGTATGCCGGCGCCGACAAGATCTCGATCAACTCGCCGGCACTGGGTCGCCCGGCGTTGATCGAGGAACTGGCCGATGCCTTCGGCGTGCAATGCGTGGTGGTCGGCATCGACTCGGTGCGCGAGGCGGACGGGGAATGGCGGGTGCGCCGCTTCAGCGGCGATCCGGACAAGACCCAGGCGGTCCCCGTGCGTACGTTGGACTGGCTGGTGGAAGCGCAGCGCCGCGGTGCCGGTGAGATCGTGCTGAACTGCATGGACAGTGACGGCGTACGCCGCGGCTACGATGTGGCCCAGCTGCGCCAGGCACGCGCGTTGTGCCAGGTGCCATTGATTGCCTCCGGCGGCGCCGGTGAGATGCAGCACTTCGCCGACGTGTTCGACCAGGCCGACGTTGATGGCGCGCTGGCCGCCAGTGTTTTCCACAGTGGCGCCATCGCCATTCCCGCGCTCAAGCAGTTCCTGCGCGCGCAGCAGATCGAGGTTCGAGATGTCTATTGAAGTACTGCCCTCGCGCGAGGCCCTGGACGGGCTGGACTGGGCCAAGGGCGATGGCCTGCTGCCGGTCGTGGTGCAGGACGCCGATACCCTGGCGGTATTGATGCTGGGCTACGCCAACGCCGCATCGCTGGCGCAAACCCTGGCCACCGGGCACATGACCTTCTACAGCCGCAGCAAACAGCGGCTGTGGACCAAGGGCGAGTCCTCGGGCAACGTGCTGGCCGTGGTCGCCGTGCGCATCGATTGCGACCGCGACACCCTGCTGGTCAGCGCCCGCCCCGCCGGCCCGACCTGCCACACCGGCAGCGAAAGCTGCTTCGCGCAGGCACCGGGCAACTTCCTCGGCCGCCTGGATGCGCTGGTGTTGCAGCGCGAGCAGCAGCGCCCGGCCGGCAGCTACACCACCACGCTGTTCGAAGGCGGCACCCGCCGCATCGCCCAGAAGGTGGGCGAGGAGGGCGTGGAAACCGCGCTGGCGGGGGTGGTGCAGGACGACGCCGCGCTGCTCGGTGAATCGGCGGACCTGCTGTTCCACCTGATCGTGCTTTTGCGCGCGCGCGGGCTGTCGCTGGACGATGCGGTGCAGGTGCTGGCAACGCGGCACGCACGCTGAGCGCGACCGCGCGTGCCGTTTAACGTCGGTGAAACGCGGCACACGCGATGATGTGCCGCTTTACAATCACCCACCCCTGAACGGACTGTCCCGATGACCCGCACTGCTGCCTGGCTGGCCTGCCTGCTGTTGACCACCGCACCCGCCCTGGCCGCCGAGGTGACCGTGAGTGGCAAGGTCTACCAGGAGCGCGACGGCAAGCCCGGTCGCGGGCCGACCGATCCGGGCCTGGCGGGGGTGCAGGTCTCCAACGGCGAAACCATCGTGCGCACCGCCGCCGACGGCAGCTACAGCCTGCCCGTGCGCGACGGGCAGACGGTGTTCGTGATCAAGCCCGATGAGTATCGCTTCCCGGCCGCGGACAACGGGCTGCCGGCGTACTGGCGTCATTACGCGCCGCAGGGCTCGCCGCGGCTGAAGTACGACGGCATCCACGCGACCGGCACCAACACCCGCAACTGGGATTTCGCGCTGGAGCCGGCCAAGGGCAGCGATGCGGCACGCGCCGGGTTCGAGATGCTGGTGTTCACCGATTCGCAGACCGCCAGCAAGGTCGACATCGATTACTACCGGCGCGCCATCGTCGAACCGATCATCGGCAAGCATCCGGCGCGACTCGGCACCACGCTGGGCGACATCGTCAACGACGACCTGGACCTGTACCCGACCATCAACAAGGCCACCGCGCAGCTGCAGGTGCCGTGGTTCCATGTGCCGGGCAACCACGACCTGGATGTCGACGCCGGCGACGACCGCCATTCGCTGGACAGCTGGCGGGCGGTCTATGGCCCCGATACCTACGCGGTGGAGGAGGGCGGGGCCAGCTTCGTGTTCCTCGATGACGTGGTCTACGACCCCAAGGCCAAGCCGACCTACGTGGGCGGCTTGCGCGCGGACCAGTTCACCTTCCTCGGCAACTACCTCAAGGGCCTGCCGCGCGACCGGCTGGTGGTGCTGGGCATGCACATTCCGCTGTTCGATGCCGCCCCGGGCCGCGAAACCTTCCGCCATGCCGACCGCACGCGCCTGTTCGGGCTGCTCAAGGACTTTCCCAACGTGCTGGTGCTCAGCGGCCACAGCCACACCCAGCAGCACTACTACCACGGTGCCGCCGAAGGCTGGCAGGGGGCAAAGCCGCTGCATGAGTACAACGTCGGCGCCGCCTGTGGTGCGTTCTGGTCCGGAGTGAAGGACAGCAGCGGCATTCCCGATGCGACCATGAGCGATGGCACCCCCAACGGCTATGCGCTGCTGTCGGTCAGGCCCGGCGGCGACTACAGCCTGCGCTATTACGTGGCGCGCGCGCCGGAGGATTACCAGATCGCCCTTCACGCCCCCAAAGTGCTGCGCAAGGACGCCTACCCGGCATGGGGCGTGTACGCCAATGTGTTCATGGGCCAGGCCGATACGCGGGTGGAATACCGCGTGGACAATGGCGGCTGGCAGGGCATGAAGCGGGTGGAACAGCCGGACCCGCGCCTGCTGGTGGAGAACATGGCCGACGACCAGGCCGAGACGCTGCGCGGTTTCGATCGTTCGCCCGAAGCCACGCCATCGCCGCATCTGTGGCGCGGCGCGCTGCCGACCAATCTTGCTGCCGGCGAGCACAAGGTTGAAGTGCGCGCGGTGCATGCCGATGGCCCCACGTCCACGGCCAGCACCACCTATCGCCTGCAGGTGGCCAAGCCTTGATGGCGCTCACGCATACGCTCCGGTACGGCAACGTCCGCTTTGCAAACCGGGGCCGATCGCCGAAAATCGTGCAGAGTTGTTCGATCCCAGCCAAGGCCTGCGAGTGAGCGTTGCGGTACCGTTTCCGGACCCTGTTCCGGCCCTTCCCGACGCGACGTCTGCGATGACGCCCGGCTTGGAATCCCCGGTTGAACCGGTCATCGTCGCCGACGTCGGCGGCACTTTCGCGCGCGTGGCCCTGGCCGAGCTGCGCGACGGCCAGCCGCCGCACCTGCATGGTCTGCGCCGCTACAGCTGCGCCGAGTTCGCCAGCCTGGCCGCGATCCTGGCCGACTTCATCGCTGTCACCGCGCAGCCGGTGGATACCGCCGTGGTGGCGATCGCCGGCCTGCTCGAAGGCGACCACCTGGTCAACACCAACCTGGCCTGGCCGGTATCGGTGGCGGCCACCCGCGCCGAGGCCGGGCTGCGCTCGCTGGCCTTGATCAACGATTTCGAAGCGGTGGCCTACGCCATTCCCTGTGTGCAGCCGGAGACACTGGTAGCGCTCAATGGCGAGCCCAGCAGCGACAATTCGCCGTGGCCGGCGCTGGTGCTCGGGCCCGGCACCGGATTGGGTGCGGCGCTGCGCTTCCAGGGCGGCGATCAGCCGGTGCTGGCCAGCGAAGCCGGCCATGCCGCATTGACCGCCGGCAATGCGTTGGAGTTGGAGATCCTGCGCCAGATGCAGCAGCGGTGGGAACACGTGGACCAGGAGCGGATCCTGTCCGGCAGCGGCCTGATGAATCTGTATCCGTGCCTGTGCGGCATCCGTGGCGTGGCACCCCGCTGGCAATCGACCGAAGCGCTGATCGCCGCCGCGCATGCGGGCGAGGACGCGCTGGCGGTGGAGACGCTGCAGGTCTTCAGTGCATGGCTGGGCAGCCTGGCCGGCGATCTGGCGGTCACCTTCGGTGCGCGTTCGGTGTACCTGGCCGGCGGCATTTCCACGCGCATTGCGCCGTTCCTGCAGGCCGGTGGCTTCCGTGCGCGCTTCCTGGCCAAGGGGGTGATGTCGCGGGTGCTGGCGCAGGTGCCGGTGTGGCGGGTGGAACACGGCGAGCTGGGCATGCTGGGCGCGGCGGTATGGCATGCCGCGCGCCGCGAACGCGCGGTGGCATGAACGCATCCCGCCCGGATGCCGGGCGGAACAACCACAGCTGTTGCAGGGGAGGGTTCAGATGACCGATCGCAGGCAGTTCCTCCAGGCCGGTGCATTGGCCGCCGGTGCACTGGCGTTGCCGCGCGTGCGTGCGCAGGCACGTTCCGGCGCACGGGTGGTGTCCACCTGGGATTTCGGTGTCGGCGCCAATCAGGCTGCGTGGAAGGTGTTGTCCGGCGGCGGCAGTGCGCTGGATGCGGTGGAAGCGGGCGCACGCTGGGCCGAGAGCGAGCTGTGCAACCCCACCGTCGGCCGCTGCGGCAATCCCGATCGCGACGGCGTGCTCAGCCTGGACGCCAGCATCATGGACGGCGACGGCCGCTGTGGTTCGGTGGCGGCGCTCACCGACATCCTGCATCCGGTGTCGGTCGCCCGCAAAGTAATGGAAAACACCCCGCACGTGATGCTGGTCGGGCAGGGGGCGAAGCAGTTCGCGGTGGAACAGGGCTTCGAGCGCCAGAAGCTGCTCACCCCTGCGGCGGAAAAGGCTTGGCGTGAATGGCTGAAGACCGCCCAGTACACGCCTGAGATCAATGCCGAGCGGCGTGGCCGTCCGGGCGACAGCAGCAACCATGACACCCTGGGCATGCTGGCGATCGACGTCAATGGCCGCCTTGCCGGTGCATGCACCACCAGCGGCATGGCGTGGAAGCTGCACGGGCGCGTGGGTGACAGCCCGATCATCGGCGCTGGTCTGTACGTGGACAACGAGGTGGGCGGCGCGACCGCCTCGGGCGTCGGCGAAGAAATGATGCGCAACGCGGCGTCGTTCCTGGTGGTGGAACTGATGCGCCAGGGCCGCTCGCCGGCCGATGCCTGCCGCGAGGCGATCGCACGGCTGGTGCGCAAACGACCGGAGGCCAGCAAAACGCTGCAGGTGTGCTTCCTCGCCTTGGACAAGCACGGCGAGGTCGGTGCGTACGCGCTGCACCGTGGCTTCGTCTATGCCGTATGCGACAAGGACCGCCAGGATGACCTGCGCGATTCGGCCTCGGTCTATACCAGCGAGCAGACATGAGCCCACCGCGCCGGGTGCTGGAAATCGCCTCGAACTCGGTGGCCTCGGCACTGGCCGCACAAGCCGGCGGCGCCGACCGGATCGAACTGTTCGACAACCTCGCCGAGGGCGGCACCACCCCGTCCCACGGCAGCATCGCCGTGGCGCGCGAACGCCTGTGCATTCCGGTGTTCGTGCTGATCCGTGCGCGGCCTGGCGACTTCCTTTACGGCGCGCTGGAAACGGAGATCATGCTGCGTGATATCGCGCAGTGCCGGGCACTGGGCTGCGATGGCGTGGTGATCGGCGCGCTGGATGCTGACGGCGGCATCGACGTGGCACTGTGCCGCGAGCTGGTGCAGGCGGCGGGACCGATGCAGGTGACGTTCCATCGCGCCTTCGATGCGACGCGCGATCTTCCGCAGGCGTTGGAGCAGGTGATCGCGCTCGGCTGCCAGCGCGTGTTGAGCTCCGGCGGGCGGGGCAGTGCCGAGGCCGGTGCGGACGCGCTCGCAACGCTGGTGGCCCAGGCCGATGGCCGCATCAGCGTGATGGCCGGTGCGGGAGTCAGTGCCGGCAACATCGCCGCCATCGCCGCCCGCAGCGGATGCCACGAGCTGCACGCGTCTGCCAAGGCCACGCAGCGCTCGCCGATGCGTTTCCACAACCCCGCGCTGACCGGGTTGTCGCCCGACTGGACCGCCACCGACCCGGCAACCGTCGCCGCCCTACGCGCCGCCCTCGATCGGTAGAGCCACCCCATGGGTGGCTGCCTTTCCGTCCGGCATTGCGCGCAGCCACCCATGGGGTTGCTCTACCGGTTTGCGCGGAGTGCGCGGAATGCACGGGATGCACGGAATGCACGGGATGCACGGGATGCACGGGATGCACCGGGTCCACGGATCGTACGAGGGTAGAGCCACCCCATGGGTGGCTGCCTTTCTGTCCGGCACCGCGTGCAGCCACCCATGGGGTGGCTCTACTCCGGGGGAGGCATCGCCACAAAAAACGGCAGCCACCTGTACGAGCGTGGCTGCCGTGGAGGACCGTGCCCCCGCCGGGGGGCGGGGGCGGGTGACGCTTAGAACTTCCAGTTCACGCCGACGTACAGCTGGCGGCCGGTATAGGTGTTGGAGATCAACCGCGCCTTGCTGTCGCTGCCCAGGTAGATCCGCTGTTCGGACTTGGTGGCATTGAGCACCGAGGCGGTCAGGGTCAGGGCATCGGTCAGGTTGTAGGCCGCGTTGAGGTCCAGCTGGTCGTACGGCTCGGAGTACTGGGTCAGGCCGTTGACCAGCCCGCCCACCACTTCGCCGCGGCGGTTGTACGAGGCGCGCGCCAGGAACTTCTGGTTCTCGTAGAAGACCGTGACGTTGGCCTGGTTCTTGGCGCTGCCCACCAGCGGCGAGGAGCCGATGTTCTGGCCGTCCAGCACGATGGAGGCCAGGTTGGTGTCGTTGTAGGTGTAGTTGGCCTGCACGCCGAAGCCCATGTCGAAGGTGTACTGACCGTACAGCTCCACACCCTGCGACACGCCATCGCGGCCGTTGGCTTCGGTTTCGTACTTCTGCACCGTCACCGTCTGGCCACCCACGGTCATCTGCTGGTCGCGCACCACCGGCACGGTGAAGTTGTCCACGTTCTTGCGGAACAGGGCCGCACCGGCCACCGCGCCCGGCTTGAAGTACCACTCCAGGCCGATGTCGAACTGGGTCGCTTCGAACGGCTCCAGGTTCTTGTTGCTGCCGTGGCCGTACCAGCCGGGGGTATCGGTGCCGCCGGCGACACGACGGTCGTTGCTGTATTCCTCGCTCACGTAGCTCAGGCTGCCGGGCGCCGCGATGCTGGTGTAGCCGGGGCGGGCGATGACCTTGGACGCGGCGCCGCGCAGCACCAGGTTGTCGGTGATGTCCCAGGCGATGTTGAAGCTCGGCAGGAAGTCGGTGTAGGTCCGTTCAAGCGAGGCGAACTCGTAGGTCTTCTCGCGGGCCAGGCCATCGGGCAGGCGCACGAAACCGCTCTGGCACACATAACCGGTGTTGGAGGCGATCAGCGGTCCAGCGGCCGGATCGTTGCAGCCCATCGGCGCGCCCGCGGCGTTGTCCTGGAAGTAGTCGTTGAACTTCTCCACCGAATCGCTGGACTCGGCGAACTGCTGGGTTCGCACCACGCGCACGCCGACGTTGCCGCGCAGGCGCTCGGTACGGAAGTTGGCCTGGAAGTAGCCGGAGTAGATCTTCTCGTTGACGTTGTAGACGAAGTCCTCTTCCTTGCGGCTGTAGGAACCGCCGTATTTCTGGTTGAGGAAGTCGATGTAGGCGGGGTAGTTGATGCCCGGGAACACGTTGGCGTTGAAGCCGCCGGCGATGTTGTTGATCGGGCTGGACAGGAAGAAGCCGGGCTGGGCCTGCCCCGCGGTCGAATCGCACCCGGCCTGGTAGCGGTTGTTGTCGTAGTCGGCCGGGTCCTTGCCCTGGCACACCCAGTAGGTGTTGCCGGTATTGCGGTGGACTTCACCATCACGGTACTTGGCGCCGAACTGGATCGAGTCCAGCCAGCCGCTTTCGAACATCTTGGTGACGTCGGCCTGGAAGTAGTTCTGCTTGACGCTGGTCTGCATCCACGACGAACCGGTGGAGCCGGTATCGATCTCGGCGATGCCGGCCATCAGCTGGTCCTGCAGGTTCGGCGAGAACGTGGCGCTCGGCGTGCCGGTCAGGTCCCAGGCGCTGTAGGTGTTGCCGGACTGCCACACGCCATCGACCTGGCGGCGCGGCTTGGCCGACATGCTGAAGTTCATCGACGGACCGCCCTCGGACCAGGTGCGGCCACCGGTGAAGGAGGCCTTCCACAGCGGGCTGATGTCCCAGTCGACGGTGAGGTCGGCGGTCTGCGACAGCGCTTTTTCCTTGCTGTAGGTACCGGTCAGCTGCGGGGTGGGGATGGTGCAGTCGTCCGGTCCCCAGCCACCCGGCGCCATGCCGGCGGCGGCGGCCTGTTCTTCGCTGCAGTAGTAGGTCTTGCCGGCCAGCTTTTCGTACTGCGCACCGGTGACGATGCTGCCACTGGGGTCGAAGCTGAGCCCGTTGAGCAGGCGGCCGCCGTCCCAGTTGCCGTCGCCGTTGTAGCGCGCCAGGTTCCATTCCGGAATCTTCAGCATGTTCTGGGTGTAATCCCCCTGCAGCTCGAAGCGGAAGTAGTTGGCGGTCAGGGTCAGGTTGTCCAGCGGCTTGAACTGGAAGGTGAACTGGCCGCCGGTACGCTCGCGCTTTTCTTCCTTGACCGCGAAGTTCACCGAGGTCGGCATGAAGAATTCGCTGTAGTTGCGCCCGCTCTGGTCATTGAAGCCGGACTGGCCCCACCAGTAGTGGATGCCGTCCTGCGACAGCACGTTGCCGTTGGCATCGCGTGCGTCGGTGCCGTTGCCGTACCACTGATAGTCCTCGGTGCTGGCCTGCATGGTGCGGCTGGTGCGGGTCTGCTTGGTCGCCCCGACCAGCAGGCCGAAACGCTCGTCCTTGCTGTGCCAGGAGTACAGCGCCGACACCTGCGGTTCGAGGTCGTGGCTGGTATCTGACGAAGTGCCTTCCAGGTTCACGTAACCGGAGTTGGCTTCCATATCCAGCGGACGACGGGTATGCAGGATCACCGTGCCGCCGATGCCGCCCTCGTCGATGCGCGCCTCGGGCGATTTGAACAGCTCCGCGCTGGACAGCATGTTTGCCGGCAGCAGCGTGTAGTTGAACGAGCGCGTCGCTTCGTTGTTGGTTTCCGAGGTGGCGACGTAGTTGCCGTTCAACTGGGTGAGCGTCAGGTCCGGGGCGAGGCCGCGCACGCTGACGGTCTTGCCTTCGCCGCCGCTGCGCTCGATGACCACGCCGGGCACGCGCTGCAGCGCATCGGCGACGTTTTTGTCGGGGAACTTGCCGACGTCCTCGGCGGTGATCACTTCGACCACGGCGTTGGCGTCGCGCTTCTGCTGCAGGCTCTTTTCGATGGCGTAGCGGTAGCCGGTGACGGTCACGCTGTCGAGCGTGGTGGCCTCCGGTGACGAGGCCGGGCTGGCCTGTTGTGCAAAAGCGCTGGCCGGAACCAGCGCGGCGGCGAACAGCGCGGCGGTAATGGCGGCCGACAGCGTGTCGCGGTTGCGCATGCGGGACATCTTGCTCATTCCACTCTCTCCCTCTCCTGGATTGAAACGGTGGCGATACGTGATTGAATCGATCTAATTTTCAAGGCGCCTTGGGGCGTCGAGTCGTGCGTCCGGCATGCAGCGCGTGGTGGTCCCCACCCACCCCTCCAGCAATCGTGACCGTTTAAAGTTGGATCGATCTAAACGATTGGCGGGGATTTTTTAGCACGGCCCGGCGGGCGACGCATGCTGCTGCGCAATATGGCAAGCGCGCGTCGAGGGTATGACGCGATCGAAAAAACCATGAAAACGTTTTCGTGCGCGGAGACGGCTGGGGAGGGATGGCTGTCGCGTCGCTCGCAGAGGCATCAGCCATCCATCGCCAGGTTGCGTCGAGGCCACGAACAGATGCTGAAGGGTCGGCCGGGCGGCACGGCGCAAGCGTGCCTCCGCCTATCCGGGCCCGTCATGTTGCGCCGCAGAATGCATCGGCCGAAATCCCCGTGCTTTACTTGAATCGATCTAAATTCACGGCAACGTGGATCTGGAGCCGCGTCCCGGGGAGACGCCCGGCCAGCAGTGGCGGGGCTTTGCGCCCCTTCGTCAGCACCGACATCGACCCACAGGATCCACCCATGCGCCGAATGCCGTCCGCCTCTGTCGTCCCCCCGTCACGCCGCGCCCTGCCACGCCTGGCCTGCCTGTTCGCCCTGGCGTTCGCGCCGATGCTGCAGGCCGCCGCCCCGGTCGCGCTCGAGCGCGAGGTCAACACGTTCATCGGCAGCAAGGATGACGGCAACACCTTCCCGGGCGCCTCGGCCCCGTTCGGGCTGATCCAGGTCAGCCCGATCGGCGAGCACTACGCCGGCTGGCGCTATGACGATCCCAAGATCCGCGGCTTCGGCCACTCCTTCCTGTCCGGTGCCGGCTGTTGGGAGCAGGGCGGGCAGGTCTCGGTGCTGCCGGTCACCGGCAGCATCGGCAAGGGCGGCGACTTCAACACCGACGATGCCAAGAGCTTCGACCACAAGCGCTACGCCTCCAGCTACACCCATGACGGCGAGGTCGGCCAGGCCGGCTACTACAAGGTGCGCCTGACCGGTTACGGCGGCATCGATGCCGAGGCCACCGCGCGTACCCGCGCTGCGGCCGAGCGTTACACCTTCCCGGTCGACGCCGGTACCGGCCATGTGCTGGTCAACGTCGGCCAGGCCAACGAGCGGCATTCGGTGATCGGCAGCGTGATCGACGTGGTCGGCGACCGCGTGGTCGAGGGCAAGCTGGTCACCAAGAGCTTCTGCGGCGGGCACCAGTACACCACGTGGTTCCGCATCGAATTCGACCGCCCGTTCAAGGCGTTCGGTACCTGGGGCGAAGAGGGCGGCCTGGCCGGTGCGCGGCATCGCATGGAAGGCGAACAAAAGCCCAGCGGCGCGTGGTTGAGCTTCGACGTGGGCAAGGGCACGCAGCGCGAGGTCACCGCGATCAGCGCGATCTCGCACGTGGACGCCGAAGGCGCGCGCACCAACCTGCGCAGCGACGGCATGCAGGGCGGCAAGCTGCTGGGGTTCGAGCAGATGCGCACGCAGGCCCAGCAGCAGTGGCGGCGAGAGCTGGCCACCACGCGCGTGGAAGGCGGCAGCAGCGATGACCGTACCGTGTTCTATTCGGCGCTGTACCACGCACTGCTGCAGCCGCTGACCGGCAGCGATGCCGACGGCCGCTACCGTGGCTACGACGACGCCATCCATCGCGCGGACGGCTGGACCTACTACGAATATTTCTCGTTGTGGGATACCTACCGCGCGCAGAACCAGTGGCTGGCATTGACCCGCCCGGCGGTGGCGCGCGACATCGGCCGCAGCCTCCTGGCCATCAACGAACAGGGCGGCTGGCTGCCGCGCTGGGGCTACGCCAATTTTGAAACCAACATCATGACCGGCGATCCGGTCACCCCGTTCCTGGTCGACCTGTGGCGCTTCGGCGCGCTCGCCGGGCGCGAGGCCGAGGCCTACACCGCGCTGCGCCGCAACGCGTTCGAACAGCCGCCGCTCAACTCGCGCCACGCGGGCCGTTCCGGCAACCCGGGTTACGTGGAAAACGGGTTTGTCGCCTACGACCGCGCGTTCCCCTCCAAGGGCATGGACGTCGATCCGCATCACGGGGGGTCGGCCACGCTGGAATACGCGCTGGCCGACTGCGCGCTGGCACAGATGGCCGATGGGCTGGGCCATGCCGACGATGCGGCTACGCTGCGCACGCGCGGCGGCAACTGGCACAAGGTGTGGGACCCGCAGGTGCGCGATGAAGAGACCGGCATGAGCGGGTTCCCGCGTCCGCGCATGGACGATGGCAAGTGGTACGTGCCGTCCGACGGCCACTACAGCCCGCGGTCGCACCATGGGTTCCATGAAGGCACCGCGTGGCAGTACCAGTGGCTGGCACAGCAGGACATGCCCGGCCTGGTCCAGGCCATGCACGGCCGCGAGCAGGCCGGCAAGCGCCTGGATGCGTTCTTCGCCTACGACGCCCTGGTGCAGTCGCCGCTGACCGCCGCACGCAAGGAATGGGTGGTGGGGCCGTACAGCTACTACAACCAGTACCGCTACAACCCCAACAACGAACCGGACCTGCACGCGCCGTGGATGTACACGCTGATCGGCCAGCCGTGGAAGACCGCCACGGTGGTGCGCGCGGCCCAGCAGCTGTTCACCAACGCACCCAACGGCGTGACCGGCAATGACGACCTGGGCACGATGTCGGCGTGGTACCTGTTCAGCGCGATCGGCCTGTACCCGGCGGTGCCCGGCAGTGGCCAGTTCCTGCTGCACACCCCGCGCTTTTCCAGGGTGGAGGTGGACCTGGGCACCGGCCGTAGCCTGACCCTGGCCGCCGCCGGTGCCGATGGCCGCACCCTGCAGTACGTGCAGGGCGTGCGCGTCGACGGCCAGGACCACGCGCCGGTGTGGCTGGACTGGACCCGCCTGCAGCAGGGCGGGCGCATCGACTTCGCGCTCGGCGCCCAGGCCCCGACCACCGGCTGGGGCACCCGCGCCGAGGCATTGCCGCGCTCCTACTGCGCCACCCCGGGCGCGTCGCTGGAATGAACCTGCGTCTGCCCAACGGCTGCGCCCCGACCACCGGCACCGGCACGGTCCGTTGGCCGATGCGATCGTTTAGGCTTGCGGGATGACAAGGACCGGGCGGACACGATGAACGACAAGGCCACACCCGCAGGCAAGGGAACGCGCGCAGTCACCGTGACCGATATCGCCGAGGCGATCGGCGTGTCGCGGGCGACCGTGTCGCTGGTGCTGCGCGGCAGCCCGCTGGTCAACGTCGACACCCGTGCCCGGGTCGAGGCCGAGCTGCGCCGCCAGCGCTATGTCTACAACCGGGGCGCGGCCAACCTGCGGCGGCGCACGTCCTCCAGCGTGGCCCTGGTGATCAACGACCTGTCCAACCCGTTCTTCGCCGAGTTCGCCTCCGGCGTGGACGAGGCGCTCGGTGCGAAGGGGTTTGTGACCCTGCTCGGCAGCACCGGCGAATCGCCGCAGCGGCAGCAGGCGGTGTTGACCACCTTGATGGAACACACCCCGGCCGGCCTGATCCTGTCGCCGGCCGAAGGCAGCGACGCGGCGGAACTGCGCCAGGTGCTGGGCTTCAATGCCAACGTCCTGCTGTTCAACCGCGAGCCGCCCGGCGCCGACTGGGACTTCCTCACCCTGGACAACCAGCAGGGCGCCTACCTGGCCACTCGCCATCTGATCGAACGCGGTCACCAGCGCATCGCCTTCTTCGGTGGCCACGCCGATTCCAGTTCCTGCCACCAGCGTCGGTTGGGCTACGCACAGGCACTGGCCGAAGCGGGCAGGGACGTGCAACCGGACTGGCTGATCGAATCGGCGCCCAACCGCCTTGAAGCCGCCGCGCGCAGCGAAGAACTGTTCGCGCGCGATCCTGCGCCCACCGCGGCGGTCTGCTACAACGACAGCGTCGCCCTCGGCCTAATGCTGGGCCTGGCCTCGCGCGGGGTGCGGCCCGGCATCGATTTCGCGGTGACCGGGTTCGATGACATTTCCGAAGCGGCGGTTGCCCTGCCGCCGCTGACCACGCTCACGGTGAACCCGCGCGAGCGTGGCCGGCAAGCGGCCGAACTGCTGCTGCAGCGGCTGGACCATCCCGAAGCGGCACCACAACGCACCGTGGCGCCCGTACAACTGCGCATCCGTGCCAGCAGCGGCCCCGTGGCCGCGTGATGGCGTCTTCCTTCACCTGCTCGCGCAACGAGGCGCGTACCTGAATGCCCATTTCTCCAACGCCCCGACTGCCTTCCTCGTCTGCGTCCGCGCCCGTGGTCAACACGCGCATGGCCCTGGCCGTGGCGACCACGATCTTCTTCATGTGGGGCTTTTTGACCTGCCTCAACGACATCCTGATTCCGCATCTGAAGGCGGTGTTCGAACTGAACTACGCCAAGGCGATGCTGGTGCAGTTCACCTTCTTCGGCACCTACTTCCTGATGTCGCTGCCGGCCGGTCGGCTGGTGGCGCACCTGGGCTACAAGAAGGGCATCGTGGCCGGCCTGGCCATTGCCGCGGTCGGCGCGCTGGGCTTCTGGCCGGCGGCCGAACTGCGCGTGTATGAAGCCTTCCTCGGCGCGCTGTTCGTGCTCGCCACCGGCATCACCGTGCTGCAGGTGGCGGCCAATCCGTACGTCGCGCTGCTCGGTCCGGAACAGACCGCGTCGAGCCGTTTGACCCTGGCCCAGGCATTGAACTCGCTGGGCACGGCGATCGCACCGATCTTCGGCGGCCTGCTGATCCTGGGCAACACGGTCAAGAGTGCCGATGAACTGGCCGCGCTGCCGTCGGCCGAACAGATCGCCTACCGCGTGCAGGAAGCGCAGTCGGTGCAGGGCCCGTACGTGGGCCTGGCGATCGCGCTGGCGCTGCTGGCCGTGTTCGTCTACCTGTTCCGCCTGCCGGCATTGACCGAGACCACCGAGCAGGCTGACAGCGGCAAGCACACGCTGCTGGACGCGCTGCGCCACAAGCACGTGCTGTTCGGCGTGCTGGCGATCTTCTTCTACGTGGGCGCGGAAGTGTCGATCGGCAGCTTCCTGGTGAACTACCTGTCGATGCCGGCCATCGGCGGCTTCACCGAGCAGCAGGCCACCCATTACGTGTCCGCGTACTGGACGCTGGCGATGATCGGTCGCTTCGCCGGCTCGGCGATCATGACCCGCTTCTCGCCGCGCGTGCTGCTGACCGTGTTCGCCGCGGTCAACGTACTGCTGCTGGCGCTGACCATGTTCAGCACCGGCCACGTAGCGCTGTATGCGGTGGTGGCGGTGGGCCTGTTCAACTCGATCATGTTCCCGACCATCTTTGCGTTGAGCATCGAGCGCCTGGGGCCGCTGACCAACAAGGCCTCCAGCCTGCTGATCATGGCCATTGTCGGGGGCGCGGTGGTGCCCTACCTGCAGGGCGTGCTGGCCGACCATATCGGTCTGCAGCCGTCCTTCATCCTGCCGCTGGTGTGCTACGGCTACATCATTTTCTATGGCCTGTCGGGTTCGCGCCCGAGCGCCGCATTCCGCCACGGAGCCTGAGGCCAGAATGAGCAAGATTGTCTGTTTCGGCGAGATTTTGATCGATCTACTTGCGCAGCCGCCGGCCAGCGCCGACACCCCGCGCGCGTTCCTGCAGTACGCCGGTGGGGCACCGGCCAACGTCGCGGTGGCCGCGGCGCGGCTGGGCGCGGACACCCATTTCGCCGGCATGCTCGGCAACGACATGTTCGGCGACTTCCTCGCCGAGAGCCTGGCCGACGCCGGCGTGGCCACCGACTGCATCGTGCGTACCGGTGCGGCCAAGACCGCGCTGGCGTTCGTGGCGCTGGACGCCCATGGCGAGCGCAGTTTCAGCTTCTACCGGCCGCCGGCGGCGGACCTGCTGTTCCGCAGCGAGCACTTCCACGCCAGCTGCTTTGACGGCACGCGCAGCTTCCATGTGTGTTCCAACAGCCTGACCGAGGCCGAGATCGCCGCGACCACGCTGGATGGCATGCGCCGCGCGCGTGCCGCCGGTGCGATGGTCAGCCTGGACCTCAACCTGCGTCCTGCGCTGTGGCCTGCCGACGTGAACCCGCTTCCGCGACTGTGGGACGCGCTGGTGCTGGCCGATCTGGTCAAGCTCTCCCGCGAAGAGCTGGAGTATCTGGCGGCTGACCAGGCCGGTGGCGACGCGGCGGTGATTGCGCGTCTGCTGGCCGCGCAGGCCCAGGCAGTGGTGATCACCGACGGTGCCGCGCCGATCCGCTGGCACACCCGCCACGCCGATGGCGTACTCACCGGCTTCCGCGTGCAGACGGTGGACTCTACTGCCGCCGGCGATGCGTTTGTCGGCGGCCTGCTTTTCGGCATCGGTGAGCGCGGTGGTGATGGCGCCGCGTTCGCTGGTTTCTGCCAGGACCCGGCCGCGTTGACCGGTGCGATCCGCTTCGGCGCCGCCGTCGGTGCGCTCGCGGTCACCCGCAAGGGTGCGTTCGCGGCCATGCCCAGCCTTGAAGAAGTCCAGCAACTGCTGCAGCAACAACAGGATGACGCCGCATGAACACGCCCATCAATGGCACCCCGGTTCCGCCGCCCCCCGATTTCCGCTCGCCCGAGTTCCTGCGCGCCCACATCGCGCAGACCATGGCCTTCTACCAGCCGCACGAGATCGACCCGAAGGGCGGCTTCTTCCACTACTACCGTGACGATGGCAGCGTGTACGACACCGCGCATCGGCACCTGGTCAGCAGCACCCGTTTCGTGTTCAACCACGCCATGGCCTACCGGGAGTTCGGCAAGCCCGAAGACCTGGCGGCGGTCGAGCACGGCGTTCGCTACCTGCGCGACGTCCACCGCAACGCGGCCACCGGCGGCTACGCCTGGACCCTGCGCGATGGCGTGGTCGAAGATGCCACCAACCACTGCTACGGCGTGGCCTTCGTGCTGCTGGCCTACAGCTGTGCGCTCAAGGCCGGCATCAGCGACGCGCGTGTGTGGATGGACGAGACCTGGCAACTGTTGGAGACGCGCTTCTGGGAGCCGGCGTTCGGCCTGTACAAGGACGAAGCCGACGCCGCGTGGAACTTCAGCGATTACCGTGGCCAGAACGCCAACATGCACATGTGCGAGGCGATGCTCGCCGCTTTCGAGGCCAGTGCCGAGCAGCGCTACCTGGATCGCGCGCTGCTGCTGGCCGACCACATGACCCGCCGCCAGGCCGCGCAGGGCGATGGCCTGGTGTGGGAACACTACGATCCGCAGTGGCAGATCGATTGGGACTACAACCGCGACAACCCCAAGCACCTGTTCCGCCCGTGGGGCTTCCAGCCCGGCCACCAGACCGAATGGGCCAAGCTGCTGCTGATCCTGGATCGGCACGTCCAGGCCGAGTGGCTGGTGCCCACCGCGCGGCACCTGTTCGATGTCGCCGTCGAGCGCAGCTGGGATGCCGCGCGCGGTGGTCTGTATTACGGTTTCGCGCCCGATGGCAGCGTCTGTGATGACGACAAGTATTTCTGGGTGCAGGCCGAGTCCCTGGCCACCGCCGCGCTGCTGGCCAAGCGGACCGGCGATGCCGCGTACTGGGACTGGTACGACAAGCTCTGGGGCTATGCCTGGGAGCACATGATCGACCATCGCTACGGTGGCTGGTACCGCATCCTGGATGCGGACAACCGCACGTACAGCGACGAAAAAAGCCCGGCCGGCAAGACCGATTACCACACCATGGGCGCGTGCTACGAAGTGCTCAACGTAGTCCGTTGAATCCGGCGGCGCCGACCGTTGGTCGGCTACCCCAAACCCCGGTAGAGCCGACCGTTGGTCGGCTACCCCAAACCCCGGCAGAGCCGACCGTTGGTCGGCTGCCCCAAACCCCGGTAGAGCCGACCGTTGGTCGGCTGCTCCCACAACCAGGCAGCCCACCATGCGCGCGCACCGCCGTTCCCATGTCGTTGCACCGGCCTGCTGGCTGTTGCTGGTCCTGCTGACCGCGTGGGCACTTCCCGTAGCGGCCGCCCCCTTGGCGGCGGACTGGTCATTCCGCCTGCTGCCCGGTGACGCGCGCGGTGCCGCGCACCCCGGCCTGCAGCAGTGGCGCACCGCGCAGGTGCCCGGTGCGGTGCATACCGACCTACTGGCGCAGGGGGTGATCCCCGATCCTTACGTGGGGGCGCCCGAGGCGGACCTGCAGTGGATCGGGCTGGCCGACTGGGAATACCGTGCGCGCTTCGACGTAGACGCGGCCACGCTGGCGCGCGCGCATGCCGAGTTGGCGTTTGAAGGCCTGGACACCTTCGCCACGGTGAGTTTGAACGGGAAACCGCTGTTGCAGGCCAACAACAGCCACCGCACCTGGCGCGCGCGGGTGGACGGCCGGTTGCGTGCCACCGGCAATGAACTGCGCATCGTGTTGCGGTCGCCGATCAGGACCCTGCTGCCGGGCGTGCAGGCGATGCCGCACAAGATCGCCGGCAACTATCCCTCGCCGTATGGCGATGAGCCCAAGGACGCGATGGTCGGCAATTTCGTGCGCAAGCCCGGTTACCACTTCGGTTGGGATTGGGGCCCGCGTTATGTGACCGCGGGGATCTGGCGCCCGGTGCTGCTCGACAGCTGGGATGCACAGCGCTTGACCGACGTGGCCGTGCACACCCGCGCGCTGGACGCCGCGCATGCCGATCTGGCGATCACCGTGCAGGTGGAAAGCGCCGCGCCTGGCACTGCCGCAGTGCGCGTGGAGATGCTGGATCCGGACGGTGTGTCGGTGGCCCGCATCGATCGTGACGCCTCGCTGGGTGCCGGCGACAACGCCATTACCGTGCCGGTCTCGCTCAAACAGCCGCGCCGCTGGTGGCCGGCGGGGCAGGGCGAACAGGCGCGCTATACCGTGCGTGCCACGCTGGCACCGGAGAGTGCTGCGCCACGCCGTATCGAGCAGCGCATCGGCCTGCGCACCGTGGAGCTGCGTCGCGAGGCCGACCGCCAGGGCGGGCAGGGCTTCGCCTTCGTGATCAACGGCGTGCCGATCTTCGCCAAGGGCGCCAACGTCATTCCGTTCGACATGTTCCCGGCGCGGATCGATGCGGCGCGGATCCGCCGCGAACTGACCGCCGCGCGCGATGCCAACATGAACATGCTGCGCAACTGGGGCGGCGGCTACTACGAGGACGACGCATTCTTCGACATCGCCGACGAACTGGGCCTGCTGGTCTGGCAGGACTTCATGTTCGGCGGCGGCATGCAGCCCGGCTACGATCCGGCGTTCCGCGCCAATGTGGTCGCCGAAGCGCGCGACAACGTGCGCCGGCTGCGCCACCATCCCAGCGTGGTGCTGTGGTGTGGCAACAACGAGGAAGAAACCGCGTGGAAGGATTGGGGCCATGGTCGCGACCTGACGGCGGCCGATCCTGCCTTCGCGGCGAAGGTCTGGCAGGGCTACGTCGACCTGTTCGGCAACGACCTGCGCCAGGTGGTGGCCGATGAAGGGCTGGGCGTGCCGTACTGGTCCAGCTCGCCCAGCAACGACCTGGACGACAAGGCCAACGATTCCACCCGTGGTGACAAACACTACTGGCAGGTGTGGGGCAACCCGGCGCTGCCGGTGACCGCCTACCTGCGCGAGACGCCGCGCTTCATGTCCGAATACGGGCTGCAGGCCTGGCCGTCGCTGCGCACGCTGGACGGCATCATTCCGGCCGCCGAGCAGCAGGTGGACAGCGCCACGGTGCGCGCCCACCAGAAATTCATGGCGGGCGAGGGCAACCAGCGCCTGTTGAAGTACATCGAAGACGAGTACGGCGCGCCGCGCGATTTCCCGGCGTTCGTGTACCTCAGCCAGGTGATGCAGGCCGACGGCATCCAGCTGGCCGCGCTGCACCACCGCGCGTCACGGCCGTACACGATGGGCTCGCTGTACTGGCAGCTCAACGATGTGTGGCCGGGGGCGTCGTGGTCCAGCATCGACTACGCAGGCCGCTGGAAGGCGCTGCATTTCCACGCAAAACGCTTCTTTGCCGACCGGGCGGTGGCGGCGTTGCGTGATGACGGGGTGACCCGGGTAAGCCTGCTCAATGATCGCCAGCAGGGATTGCAGGCGACATGGCGGCTGCGCGTGATCGATCTGGATGGGACGCTGCGCCACCAGCAGCGGCACACCGTGGCGTTGCCGCCGCTGTCGGCGTTGGAGGTGGGCCGGTACGAGGATGCATCGCTGCTGCACGGGGCGGATCCGACGCGGACCGTGGCGGTGGTCGAACTGCTGGATGGAACGCAGGTGCTGTCGCAGCAGGTGGTGTACTTCGCCGCGGCCAAGGACCTTGCGCTGACACGGACGAAGATCGACAGCGACCTGCGTGCCGATGGCGAAGGCTATGTGCTCACGTTGCGTTCGCCAACGCTGGTGCGCGCGTTGTGGATCGACTTCGACGACCGGGATGCCACGCTGGACGATAACGCGATGGACCTGGTGCCGGGGGAGGCGAAGACCCTCCGCCTGCGCAGCGATGCGGACCTGGACACGCTGCGCAGCACGCTCCGCCTCACCTCACTGGCCGACGTCCTGCGGTAGAGCCACGCCACGCGTGGCTGGGCGCGGTCCCGGGAAAGCGCGACGTGTAGCCACGCATGGCGTGGCTCTACCCATCCGGTTGTGCATGGCTTCAGGGGGGGCGGCGTGGCGCTACAGCGTGATCTGCTGGAAATTCTCTACGCGGTCATGGCCATGCGTGGCTTCACCGCTGCGCGGCAGCGGGTAGTCGTCCAGGCGGTCGAGCAGGCGGGTCTGCAGACCGGCTTCGCGGGCGGCATCCAGCTCTTCGACCACGTCGGACAGGAACATGATCTGCCCGGCCGGTACGCCGATCGCCTTGACGATATGGCGGTAGCTGTCGGCCTCACGCTTGCCGCCGACTTCGGTGTCGAACCATCCCGAGACCAGACCGGTCAGGTCGCCGGCGTCGCTGAAACCGAAGAACAGCTTCTGCGACGGCACCGAGCCGGACGAGTACACGTACAGCGGCTTGCCTTGCGCATGCCAGCCCTTCAGTACCGCCGCCACTTCCGGATAGAAGTGCGCCTTGTAGTCGCCGCTGCGGTAGCCGCTTTCCCAGATCATGCCCTGCAGCGCCTTCAGGGCCGTGTGCTTGCGGTCCTGGTCGATCCAGCCCTGCAGGGTTTCCACGATCAGGCTGTCCTGGCAGGCACCGCCGATCTCCACGGCCACCGCGTCCAGCCAGCGGCGTACCTCCGGCTGCTGGCCATGCGCGGCGACGAACGCCGGCAGTGCCTTGCGTGCATACGGAAACAGCACGTTCTTGACGAACGAAATGCTGCTGGTGGTGCCTTCGATATCGGTGAGGATGACAGTGGGATGCGGCATGGATCAGTCGGCCTGGTGCTGTGCGGGGTGGTAACGCGGGAACTGCTGGGCGATGTCGCTGCCGGTGAAATGACCGATCCAGCCATCGGCCTCGGTGAAGAAGCGGATCGCCACGAAATTGGGTTCTTCGCCCATGTCAAACCAATGGGTGATGCCATCGGGCACGGCGATCAGGTCGTTCTTGACGCACTCGATCTCGTAGACCTTGCCGTCCACGTGCAGGGTGAACAGCCCGGAGCCGGCGACGAAGAAGCGCACCTCGTCTTCCTTGTGGAAGTGTTCGTCGAGGAACTTCTTTCGCAGTTCGGCGCGGTTGGGGTTGTCCGGGGCGATCGAGGCCACGTCCACGCTCTTGAAGCCGTGCTGGGCCACCAGGCGGTCGATGTCGGTACGGTAGGCAGCGAACACCTCGTCCTGGCTCGCGCCTGGGGCGACCTCATGGGCCGCCTGCCAGCGCTCGAAGGTGACGCCGATCTTCTTCAGTTCGGCTGCGATCGCCTCGCCATCGCGGCTGTCGAACCGTGCGGTATCCGGGGCGGTGTCGTCAAATATACGGAGTCGGCTCATGGCGGCGGCAGCGAGGCGAAAGGGGGGAAGGAAAGGGTACCAGCGCAGCGCCGGATGCGGGGACGTGGGCTGATGGTGAACGGCGGAATACAGATTCCCTTCAGGAATCTGGAGGGTCGACAGCCCACGCGGTAGTGCCGGCCGCTGGCCGGCGCTTCATGAACGTTGGAAGATCTGGAAGAGCCGGCCAGCGGCCGGTATTACCGGAGATGGCGTGGAGCGGGCCAGCGGCCAGTATTACCCGAGATGGCGTGGAGCCGGCCAGCGGCCGGCACTACCGGGACGCGGGCGGTACTGTTCAGCCGCGCAGTTTGCGCAGTTCCAGTTCGCAATGGAACAGGAACTCGAAGGCTTCCATGTGGCGGCGCGCTTCGGCCATGGTGCGGCCCCACGCGTACAGGCCATGGCCGTCGATCAGATAGCCCCAGAGCGGTTGGGTGTCGAGCAGGGCATCGACCTGCGCCGAGAGCACGTCCATGTCCTGGGTATTGGCGAACACCGGCACGTCGATGGCCATCTCGTGGGTACTGTTGCCGTGGAAGGCCTTGAGCAGCTCGTAGCCCTCCAGCCGGATGTGACCCTGCGGCGCATAGAGGCGCGAGGCGATCGTCTGCACCGGCGAATGGGTGTGCAGCACGCAGCCGATCTCGGGGAAGCGGCGGTACAGCTGGGTATGCAGCAGCGTTTCGGCCGACGGGCGCAGCGGACGGCCGATGGCCTTGCCATCGAAATCCACCACCATGATGTCGTCCTCCACCAGCCGCCCCTTGTCCTTGCCGGACACGGTGATCGCCGCATGGCGGTCATCCAGGCGGTGCGAGAAGTTGCTGCTGGTGGCCGGGGTCCAGCCGGCCTGGGCCAGCTCGCGGACGTTGTCGATCAGCAACTGGGCCAGCTCGCTGAGGTGGGCGGTGTCGTAGGGGAACGTGGGGGTGGTCATGGCGGGTATTTTACGGCGCTTCGATGATTCCCGCGCGCGCTTGGTCGTGCCGGCCGTTGGCCGGGACACGTGGACCCAGGATGTTCGTGAGCAGCCGGCCAGCGGCCGGCGCTACCGGGGCGCGTTCGGGATTGCCTGGAGCCGGCCAGCGGCCGGCACTACCCGGGCTGCGTTAGGGATTGCCTGGAGCCGGCCAGCGGCCGGCACTACCCTGGCTGCGTTCGGGATCGCTCGGGGCCGGTATTACCCGCGCAGGCGGCTGTGGCGGTAGCCGTAGCCGAAATAGATTGCAAAGCCCACTGCGGTCCAGACGCCCATCAGCATCCAGTTGTGCGCCGTCATCGCGGTCAGCAGCGCCACGCAGCTGAGCACGCCCAGGCTGCAGATCAGCCACGCCATCGGCATCCGGAACGGACGCGGCAGGTCCGGCTGGGTGCGGCGCAGGATCAGCACGCCGGCGCACACCGCCGCGAAGGCGATCAGGGTGCCCATCGAGGTCAGCTCGCCGAGGATGTCCAGCGGGAACAGCGCTGCCAGCAGGGCGATGCCGATACCGGTGATCACCGTGTTGATGTGCGGGGTGCGGTACTTGGGATGGATCTTGGTGAACACCGGCGGCAGCAGTCCGTCGCGTCCCATGATCATGAAGATGCGCGGCTGCCCGATGATCATCACCAGCACCACCGAGGACAGGCCGATCAATGCGCCGATCTCGACCACGATGCGCAGCCAGCCCAGCTGCGGATGCGCGGCCACGGCGGTGACCACCGGCTCATCGGTGCCCAGCAGGGCGTAGGGCACCAGCCCGGTCATGACCGCGGCCATGGCGATGTACAGCACCGTGCAGATCACCAGCGAGAGCAGCATGCCGATCGGCATGTCGCGCTGCGGCCGGTGCGATTCCTGCGCGGCCACCGAGACGGCCTCGAAGCCGATGTAGGCGAAGAACACCATCGCCGCGCCGCGCAGCACGCCTTCGAAACCGTACTTGCCCGGTCCCTCGTTGGCGGGGATGAACGGGGTCCAGTTGGCCGGGTCGACGTACTTCCAGCCGGCGATGATCACCAGCACGATCAGCCCGGTCTTCAGCACGACCATGGCCATGTTCATCGCCGAGGACTTGCTGATGCCCACGTAGCACAGCCAGGTCAGCAGCAGCACCAGGATGGCGGCCGGAATGTTGGCGATCGCCCCGGTCGGGCGCAGCTGTGCATCCAGCGGGGCACTGACCAGCGCCGCCGGCAGGTGGATGTCGAAATGACTCAGCAGGCTCAGGAAGTAGCCGGTCCAGCTGACCGCCACCGCCGATGCGGAGACGCCATATTCCAGCACCAGCATCCACCCGATGAACCAGGCCGAGAGCTCGCCGAACGTGGCATAGGTATAGGTGTAGGCACTGCCCGACACCGGCACCATCGCCGCGAACTCGGCGTAGGCCATCGCGCAGAACGCACAGCAGATCGCAGCGAGCACGAAGGACAGCATGATCGCCGGGCCGGCGTGGTTGGCCGCCGCCTGACCGGTGATCACGAAGATGCCGCCGCCGATGACCGCGCCGATGCCAAGCGCGGTCAGCCCCCACGGGCCGAGGGTGCGGACCAGGCTCAGGCCGTTGGCGTCTTCATGGGCGGCGTGGGGGTGCTTGGTGGCCCACAGTTGCTTGAACATGGTTTGGGTGTCTTCTCAGGTACGACGTGTCAAAACACCGGGCCGGCGCAAGGCCGGCCCGGCAGCACTCAGGCGGAGGTCTTGTTGAGCTTGCTGTGGCGGATGCCATAGCCGAAGTAGATGCACAGCCCCAGCAGCGTCCAGCCGAGGAACAGGTGCCAATGCACCGCGAAGGCCTGCCAGAACAGGAACAGGCACGACAGCGCGCCCAGCGGGCAGATGATCCACACCACTGGCACGCGGAACGGACGCGGCAGTTCCGGGCGCGTGTAGCGCAGGATCAGCACGCCGATGCAGACCGTGGCGAAGGCCAACAGGGTACCCATTGAAACCAGTTCGCCCAGCACGTTCAGCGGCACCAGGCCGGCCAGCGTGGCAGCCAGCACGCCCACGACAATCGTGGCCCAGTACGGGGTGCGGAAGCGCTTGTGGACCTTGCCGAAGATCTTCGGCAGCAGGCCGTCGCGCGAGATCGTGTAGGCAATGCGGGTCTGGCCCATCATCATCACCAGTACCACCGAGGACAGGCCGGCGATCGCGCCGATTTCCACTGCGGTCTTCAGCCAGGACAGGCTCGGGTAGGCTTCCAGCGCGGTGGCCACCGGCTTGTCGGTGCCCAGCAGGTGGTACGGCAGCATGCCGGTCAGTACCGCGCAGACGATGATGTAGACGATGGTGCACACCGCCAGCGAGCCGAGCAGGCCGATCGGCATGTTGCGCTGCGGGTCCTTGGTTTCACCGGCGGCGGTGGAGACCGCATCGAAGCCGATGTAGGCGAAGAACACGATGGTGGCCGCGCGGAACACCCCGCTCCAGCCGAATTCGCCGGATACGCCGGTGTTTTCGGGGATGAAGGGATGCCAGTTGGCCGGGTCCACATGCGCCGCGCCGATGCCGATGAACAGGCAGATCACAAACACCTTGATGGCCACGATGATGGCGTTGACGAAGGCGGACTGGGTCACGCCCACGTACAGCAGGCCGGTCACCGCCGCCACGATCAGCACCGCGGGCATGTTGAACAGCTTGCCGGAGGAAATGAACTCCTGCCCGGTCCAGGCGATCGGCGCGGCACTGAGCGCGTCGGGGAAGGGCATGTGCAGCGTGGTGGTGATAAAGCTGATCAGGTAGGCCGACCAGCCCACGGCGACCGAGGCCGAGGCGAACAGGTACTCCAGCACCAGGCACCAGCCGATGAACCAGGCCATGCCTTCGCCCAGCGTGGCGTAGGAGTAGGAATAGGCGCTGCCGGAGACCGGCATCATCGCCGCGAACTCGGCGTAGCACAGGCCGGCCAGCGCGCAGGCGAAGCCGGCGAACACGAAGGACAGCATCACCGCCGGGCCGGCATGGTTGGCCGCGGCCTGGCCGGTCAATACGAAAATACCTGCGCCGATCACCGCACCGATGCCGAGCATGATGAGGTGTTTCGCCGTGAGGGTCCGTTTCAACGTGACTTCGCCGTCCAGGCTGCCTTCGATGGGCTCACCGGCATCGACGTGCCCGGCCGGTTCAACCGGTTTTACCCTCAACAGAGACTTCAGCATGCAGTGCTTCCCTAAATGGACAAAGGTGAGGTGCGCGGTACTTTGCCGCACACCCTGATGGCAACTGGGCGCCCCAACGGTGCAGGGCCCGCTGTACCTTAGCCAAAGCTGAAGCCCACGCACAAGCACAAATGCAGCATGGGCCGGCGATAATCGACAAATTCCGCCCCGCGCCCCCGCCCACATGTCGATCGACCCTGAATCCATTGCCGTTGCTGATGCCCACCTGCGCGCCCAACTGGCCGCATATGCGCGGCGCCAGCCTGAACACGCCGCCTTGGCTGACGAATTCAGCACATTGTTGGACGATGCGGAAAACCCGTTCCGGCGCGAGCGCCTGGCCGGCCACTTCACCGGCAGCGCATGGCTGGTCAGCACCGACGGCGCGCGCGTCCTGCTCACCCACCACCGCAAGCTGGACCGCTGGCTGCAGCTGGGCGGCCACGCCGATGGCGACCGCAACCTGGCCCGGGTGGCGCTGAAGGAGGCCGAGGAAGAGTCCGGGCTGAGCGGGCTGGTGCTGGAGGATGGCGAGCTGTTCGACATCGACAAGCACTGGATCCCCGAGCGCAAGGACGTACCCGGCCACTGGCACTACGATGCCCGTTACGTGGTGCGTGCACTGGGCAGCGAGCAGTTCGCGATCAGCGAGGAATCGCTGGCGTTGGCCTGGCGGGATATCCGTGACGTGGCCAATGCGGCGATAGAGACCCCGGACGGTGATGATTCGTTGCCGCGGATGGCGAAGCGCTGGCTGGCGCGGTAACCACCGAAGCACATCGTCCCTTTGCGACGCGCTCGGTCCGGAACGAAAGGCAGCCGAGCATGGCTCGGCTCTACCGGGACCTCGCGCGCACGGGTAGTGCCGAGCCATGCTCGGCAACCGCGCGGCAGCCCGGCAGCGCGCCACCACCGTCCGCAGCCGGATGCCCAACGCCGGCTGGCGCGTCGGTCGCAGTTAACCTCGGTCCGACACCTGGATCAGGCCATCGCGATGCCGGAACGGAAGGCAGCCGAGCATGGCTCGGCTCTACCGGGACCTCGCGAGCACCGGTAGTGCCGAGCCATGCTCGGCAACCGCGCGGCAGCGCGGCACCAAGGCAGCGCGGGACCACGCCACCAAGGCAGCGCCGCATCATTGTCCGCAACCGGATGCCGACGCCGGCTGGCGCGTCGGTCGCGGTTGACCTCGGTCCGACGCCTGGGTCAGGCCGTCGCGATGCCGGAACGAAAGGCAGCCGAGCATGGCTCGGCTCTACCGTCCGCATCCCGGAACGAAAGGCAGCCGAGCGTGGCTCGGCTCTACCGGGACCTCGCGCGCACGGGTAGTGCCGAGCCATGCTCGGCAACCGCGCGCCAGCGCGGCACGACATCCCGCCGCCGGGCAGCCCAGCCGTCGATCAATACAGCACGCGGGTCCGCAGGGTGCCCGGGATCGCGGCCAGTTCTTCGCGCACGGCGGTGGCCTGGGCCTCGCTGGCGGTGATGTCGATGACCACGTAGCCGACCTTGGGGTCGGTGCGCAGGAACTGGCCGTCGATGTTGACGTTGTGGCGCGAGAAGATCTCGTTGACCCGGGACAGCACGCCCGGCACGTTCTGGTGGATGTGCAGCAGGCGCAGGCTGTCTTCGTGCTCGGGCAGGGTGACTTCGGGGAAGTTGACCGCCGACAGGGTGCTGCCGTTGTCGCTGTAGCGGACCAGCTTGGCCGCCACTTCGATGCCGATGTTGTCCTGCGCCTCCAGCGTGCTGCCGCCCACGTGCGGGGTGAGGATCACGTTGTCGTGCGCGGTCAATGGCGACACGAAGGCATCGCCGTTGCCCTTGGGTTCGATCGGGAACACGTCCAGCGCCGCACCGCCGATATGGCCGCTGTGCAGCGCCGCGTCCAGCGCCTCGATGTCCACCACGGTGCCGCGTGCGGCGTTGATCAGGTGGGCGCCGGGGCGCATCCGCGCCAGTTCGGCGGCACCGATCATCCACTGCGTGGCCGGGGTTTCGGGCACGTGTACGGTGACGATATCGGCGCGCGAGAGCAGGTCGTCCAGGCTGATCGCCGCGCGCGCGTTGCCCAGCGACAGCTTGGTTTCCACGTCGTGGAAGATCACCTGCATGCCCATCGCCTCGGCCATCACCCCGACCTGGGTGCCGATGTGGCCATAGCCGATGATGCCCAGCGTCTTGCCGCGCACTTCGTGGCTGCCGGCGGCCGACTTGGACCAGCCGCCGCGATGGCATTCGGCGTTCTTCTGCGGAATGCCACGGGTGAGCATGATCGCTTCGGCGATGACCAGCTCGGCCACGCTGCGGGTGTTGGAGTAAGGCGCGTTGAACACCGGGATGCCGGCCAGCTCGGCTGCGTCCAGGTCCACCTGGTTGGTGCCGATGCAGAAACAGCCCACCGCCATCAGGCGCTTGGCATGGGCCAGTACCTCGGCGCTCAGTTGCGTGCGCGAACGGATGCCGACGATGTGCGCCTCGGCGATGCGCGCTTTCAACTCGTCTTCGGGCAGCGCCTTGCTGTGCAGTTCGATCTGCGAATAGCCGGCGGCGGTGAACACGTCGATCGCGGTCTGGCTCACCCCCTCCAGCAACAGCACGCGGATATCCTGCTTCGGGAAAGAGGTCTTCTTCGGCGACATGGGCAAGGGCGCAGCGTGTAGGGCGGGAGCGCCCAACTATGCCAGAACGGGCAGGCGATTGTGCAGTGCGCCAATGGACGCGGCGATGGTTTCAGATGCATCCGTTGTCACCGCCTGCGGGCATGCCGACGGCCAGGACACCCGCGGGGGTCTGCTACGCTTGGGAACTCCATTGCCCCGTCCCGATGCCATGACCGATCCGCGCCTTTCTTCGCTGTTGCAGGACTGCCCCGGGCTGCGGCTCAAGACCGACCCGGCCGACCTGGAGCACTACGGCCGCGACTGGACCCGGCGCTGGACCCCGGCGCCGCTGGCGATCGCACTGCCGGGCAGCGTCGAGGACGTGCAGGCGATCCTGCGCTGGGCGACCGCGCAGCGCGTGGCCGTGGTGCCGTCGGGCGGCCGCACGGGCCTGTCCGGTGGCGCGGTGGCCGCCCATGGCGAGCTGGTGCTCAGCCTGGAACGGATGAACAAGCCGCTGGCCTTCGATGCGGTGGACCGCACCCTGACCGTGCAGGCCGGCATGGCGCTGGAAGCGGTGCACAACGCCGCGCTGGAACACGGTCTGATCTATCCGGTGGATTTCGCTGCGCGCGGCTCGTGCTCGATCGGCGGCAACATCGCCACCAACGCCGGCGGCATCCGCGTGATCCGCTATGGCAACACCCGCGAGTGGATCGCCGGACTCAAGGTGGTTACCGCCAGTGGCGAGCTGCTTGAGCTCAACAAGGGCCTGATCAAGAACTCCAGCGGCTACGATTTCCGCCAGCTCCTGATTGCTTCCGAAGGCACCCTCGGGGTGATCGTGGAGGCCACGCTGCGGCTGACCGATCCGCCGCCGGCCAGCAACGTGATGCTGCTGGCGCTGCCCAGCTTCGAGGTGCTGATGCAGGTGTTCGCCGCGTTCCGCGAGCGGCTGCAACTGCAGGCCTTCGAATTCTTCACCGACCGCGCGCTGGAACACGTACTGGCACATGGCGCGCAGGCACCCTTTGACCAGGTGCATCCGTTCTACGTAGTCACCGAATTCGCGGCCGGCGACGCGGCGCAGGAAGCCGCGGCGATGGCGGCCTTCGAGGCCTGCATGGAGCAGGGCTGGGTCAGCGATGGCGTGGTCAGTGCGAGCGATGCGCAGGCCGCACAGCTGTGGCGACTGCGCGAAGGCATCACCGAGGCGGTCGCACGCTACAAGCCGTACAAGAACGATGTCTCGGTGCGGATCTCGGCGATGCCCGCGTTCATGGCCGAAACCCAGGCCCTGATCGGCCAGGCTTACCCGCAGTTCGACGTGGTCTGGTTCGGGCATATCGGCGACGGCAACCTGCACATCAACGTGCTCAAGCCCGATGCCACTCCCGACGCCGAGTTCCTGACCCAGTGCGAGCACGTCACCAAGCTGCTGGCGCAGGTACTGGCGCGTTTCGATGGCAGCATCTCGGCCGAGCACGGGATCGGCCTGGTCAAGAAAGGCTATCTGGACAGCACCCGCAGCCTGCCGGAAATCGCGCTGATGAAGGCGGTCAAACGTGCGTTTGATCCACAAGGGCTGCTGAATCCGGGCAAGCTGTTCGACCTGTAGGCCGCGACAGGATTTCACGCAACCTATACGCTCTGTGCTTTCCACCGCGAACGACACCCTGATGATGCGTCCGATCCTGCTTGTTGCCGTGCTTGCTCTGCCGTTGTCGGCGCTGGCCTCCAGTTTCGCCGGTTCTTCGGCCGGTTCCGCCTCCGGCGCCTCCTCAGCCGGCTCGTCCAGCTCGGGCGATGACAAGATCGTGCTCGACGCACGCGAAGATGCCGCCGCGTTCGTCGCCAGCGACGGCGCGATCCGTGGCGCGCGACTGGAAGCGGCGCTGCTGCACCTGCGTGAGCGCGACGTTGCCCAGCGCGACGCCAGCGACCTGGCATTGGCGAAGCGTCTGCTGGCGCGGTGATGCAACCGCGCCGCCGGGCCCGCCGCTGGCGCTGGGCGGCCCTGGCGGCGTTGCTGGCCGCGCCGCTGGCGCACGCTGCGCTGCAGTTGGATCTGCAGACGCAGGGGCTGGATGCCGTCCAGGAGGCGGCCGCGCGCCGCGTGCTGGTGCAGGTGCAGGCGCAGCTCCCCCTCACCTGGCAGGCGCGCTTCGATGCACCGGTGCCGGTGCGCTGGACCGACACACTTCCCGATCACGTGCACGGCCGCGCCCGAAAGGGCGCGATCGCGCTGCGCCGTTCCTTGCTGGACCCGGTGCAGGACGGGGAGCCACTGCCACGTCCGGTGCAGGCCGCGCTGATCCATGAGCTGACCCACATCCTGGACCGCAGCGCGGCGGGCGGCTGGTCGCGCACCGCGCGCTGGCGCGACCTCAGTGGGTGGCAGCAGCGCCCCTGGCGGCTGGGCCGTACCGGCAACGCTTTCAGCGGCCGCAGCCCGGACGACTACGAGCGCAGCAGCCCGGCCGAATACCTGGCGGTCAATGCCGAGTACTTCCTGCTCGACCCCGGCTACGCCTGCCGTCGCCCGGCGCTGGCGGCGTGGTTCGCCGCGCAGATCGGCCCGCTGGCGGACACGCCCGCCTGCGATGCAGCGCTGCCGCTGGTGCAGGCCGAGGAAAACACCGGCGCGGCTTCGCTGCTGGCAGTGGACCCGGCGCGCGTCTACGCGGTCGATTACCTGCTCGCCGAAGGCAACGACCAGATGATGAGTCGCTGGGGCCACAGCATGCTGCGGCTGGTGATCTGCGCACCCGGGCGGTCGCCCGGTCCGGCCTGCCGGATGGACCTGTCCTACCATCGGGTGCTGTCCTTCCGCGCGTTCGTCGGCGATGTCCAGATCTCCAGCTGGCGGGGGCTGACCGGCGCGTATCCGTCGCGGCTGTTCGTGCTGCCGTTGAACCAGGTGATCAACGAGTACACCCAGGTGGAGCTGCGCGGGCTGTCCTCGGTGCCGCTACGGCTGCAGCCGACGGAGATCGCCAGCCTGCTCGAACGCGTGGCGCAGGTGCATTGGAGCTACAACGGGCGCTACAGGTTCGTCAGCAACAACTGCGCGGTGGAGACCGGCAAGCTGCTGCAGGAAGGGGTGCCGCGCTGGGCGACGCCCGGGCTGAATCGGATCACCCCGCGCGGTCTGTTGACGCGACTGGAGCGGCAGGGGCATGCCGATGGAACGGTGCTGGGGGACCGCAGCGAGGCGTTGCGCCAAGGCTACTACTTCGCCTCGGCCGAGGCGTACTACCAGCAGTTGTTCGACGTCGCACGTGCCGAGCTGCCGCTGGGCAGCGCGACGGTCAACGCATGGCTGCAGCGCCCGGCCGCGCAGCGCGCGGCGTGGGTGGAGCAGGGCGGCCTGCGTGCCACCTCGGCGCTGCTCTTGCTGGAACAGGCCGCGCGCCAGCGCGGGGAACTGCGTGCACGTGCCGCGCTGAAGCGTACGCTGGCCCACCCGGCCGACGGCGCGGACGCCGCGCGCGATACGTTGATGGCGCTGCTGCGCGACACCGGCCAACTGGTTACCCCTGCGGCGCTGGTGCCGGGCGGCTACGGCGTACCGCTGGGCAGCGAGCGGGCGGCTGCAGCAGCGGCCACCGCGCGGATCAGCGAACGCGGCGTACCAGCCTGGCAGCAGCTGCAGCACCAGTTGCGCGCGCGCCTGCCGCTGGCGCAGCAGCACGAACTGGCAGTCATCGATGACAACCTGGAGCGCCTCGGCCAGCGCATGCGCACGCTCGCCCGTACCGAGGCCGCTACTGGCGCGGCAGTTCGATGACGAACCGCGCGCCACCCAGCGCGCTGGCCGTGCAGAACACGCGACCGCCATGGGCATCGGCGATTGCCTTGACCACCGCCAGGCCCAGGCCGCTGCCGCCGCGCTGCCGCGAGCGCGAGCCATCGCCACGCAGGAACGGCTCGAAAATCTGCGCGCTGACGTTCGGGTCGATCCCCGGGCCTTCGTCATCGACGGATACCTGCACGTGGGTGGCGGTGTCGTGCACGGCGATCCGCACCCGCCCCGGCGTGGCGTAGCGCCGCGCGTTGTCGAGCAGGGCCAGCAGCGCCTGGCGCACGCGGGTGGGATCGCAGTGGGCCGGATGCTCCTCGCGCGAGGTCTCCAGCTCCAGCACGAAGCCGCCGCTGCGGAAGCCGGGATCGACCAGGGTCATCACCGAGTGCACTTCCTGCACCACGTCGCTGCGGGCCCGGCGCACGTCCAGCCGCGCGCTGTCGGCCAGGCTGAGCACGCGCAGGTCTTCGATCAACCGCGACAAGCCTTCGACCTGCGCCAACAGGCTGCGGAACTGGGCCTCATCGGGCTGGAACACACCCTCGGCAAGACCCTGCAGGCGACCGCGCAGGATGGTGACGGGGGTGCGCAGTTCATGGGCGATCGCCGCGTGCCACATCGCCCGGTCGGCGTCCTGGTTCTGCAGGCGCCGGGCCATCGCATTGAAGTCATCCACCAGCAGGGCCACCTCGCCCAGTGAGCGGTCGCTTGCCGTAGCGCGTGCGCCGAGGTCGCCCTCGGCGAGCCTGCCGATGCTGTCGACCACCGCGTTGAGCGGGGTGAGGATGCGCTGGGAAAGCCGCACCGACGCCGCCACCGCCAGCGTCAGGCCGATCAGCGTGACCCCGGCCATCCACACCAGCTCCGGGCCGGTGGGCGCCCAGTCCACCGGCTCGTCGGCATTGGGATAGAACTCCAGCAGCACGGCATACAGCAGGTAGGAGCTGAGGATCATCATCACGATGACCGCCAGCACCATCAACGACATCGACACCACGATGTGCCGGCTCAGGCCCGGGCGGCGCATCAATGGTCCGCCGCGAGCCGGTAGCCGACCCCGCGCACGCTGGCCGGCACGTTTTCCAGGCCGACGTCATCGAGCTTGCGCCGCAGTTTGCTGACGTGGCTGTCGACGGTACGCTCCAGCGCCTCGCTTTCGGGCAGGCACTGGTGCATCAGCTCGCTGCGGCTGAAGATCCGTGACGGCGCCAGGGCCATGCAGTGCAGCAGCTTGAACTCGGTCAGGGTCAGCAGCAGTTCGTGGCTGTAACCCTCACCCTCGACATGCACGCAATGGTGCTCGGCATCGATCAGCAGCGTGCCCACGCGCAGGATGCCGGGCGGGGCGGCCGGGCGTGCATTCAACGTGCGTCGCAACACGGCGCGGGCGCGCGCGGCCACTTCGGCCGGATTGAACGGCTTGACCACGTAGTCGTCGGCGCCCATGCGCAGCGCGGTCAGCTTGTCCAGGTCCTGGTCCAGTGCGGTGAGCATGATGACCGGGGTGTCGCCGCGTTGGCGCAGGGTGTTGAGCACCGTCCAGCCATCCATCCCGGGCATCTGCACGTCCAGCAGGATCAGGTCCGGTCGGGCGCTGCGATGCAGCGCCAGCGCGTGCAGGCCATCCTGGGCGCGCAGCGTGCGCAGGCCTTCGCGATGCAGGTACGCGGCGATGATGTCGGCGATCTCGGGTTCGTCTTCGACGATCAGGACGAGCCCGTTGAGCGAGCGGTCCCAGTGCGCGGCGGCGCTGGGTGAATCGGTGGCGTGCATGCGGGGCAGGGCCAGAAGGTGCTTGTTCTCCATCGTATCTCCACAGTTCCTCCATCGAAACCCCACGCAGGCGCTGCAGACTTCGCCATTCATGATTCTGGTCGCGCGTGCGGCCCTGTGCTGCTGATGAAAACCAACAGGATTCAAACCGCTGTATGGGCGGTGCTTGCGGTCATGCTTGCGGCATGTGCCAGGGAAACGGTGGCGCCGGTGGCGGCGCCGGAGGTGAGCGTGGTGTCGCTTTCGTCTGCGACGGTGCAGCGCGACGATGAACTGCCGGGACGTGTGGCGGCGGTGCGTACGGCGCAGATCCGCGCGCAGGTGGGCGGGATCGTGCAGCGGCGGCTGTTCGCGCAGGGAGCGGAGGTGCAGGCCGGTACGCCGCTGTTCCAGATCGACCCGGCCGCCTTCCGTGCGGAGGTGGACAGTGCGCGGGCGTTGCTGCAACGCAGTGAGGCGGCGTTGGCGCGGACGCGGGTGCAGTCGGAGCGGTTGGGTTCGCTGGCGGCGGCGCAGGCGGTGAGCCAGCAGGCGCGCGATGACGCGCATGCCGAGCACCAACAGGCAGTGGCGGACGTGGCACAGGCGCGTGCGACGCTGGCGCGGCGGCAGCTGGATCTGCGCTATGCCACGGTGGAGTCGCCTATCGCCGGGCGTATCGATCAGGCGCTGGTGACCGAAGGGGCGCTGGTGACCGCGAGCGATGCGACGCCGATGGCGGTGGTGCAGCAGTTGGACCAGGTGTACGTGGATGTGCGCCAACCGGCGTCGATGCTGGAGGGTATCCAGCGTGCGGTGGTGGCCGGTCAGCTGGATGCGGCGAAGGGCTTGCCGGTGACATTGCTGGGGTCGGGCGGGACGCCGTATGCGGAGCAGGGCCGGATGCTGTTTTCGGGGATCAATGTGGACGCGGAGACCGGCGATATCGTGTTGCGGATCGTGGTGGACAACCCGGCGCGGCGGTTGTTGCCGGGGATGTTCGTGCGGGCGCGGGTGCCGCGCGGGATACAGGTGGGTGCGTTGTTGGTGCCGCAGCAGTCAGTGCTGCGCAGTACGGGCGGGCAGTCGTATGCATGGGTGGTGGATAAGGAGGCCAAGGCGGTGATCCGGACGATCGAGGTGGATGGTCTGGTGGACCGGCAGTACGTGGTGAGCCACGGGCTGCAGGCGGGCGAGCGGGTAGTGGTGGAGGGGCAGGAGCGGTTGCAGGAAGGGATGGCGGTGACGGCCCGGCCCTGGCAGCCGGCTGCTGCTGGTGTGAAGGCGAAAAGCGAAAGCTGAAAGGCCAGAGCTGCCTTCAGAACCTGCTCTGTGGCTGGGCCGGGGCGGGTAGGTTCACGGGACACGCCGCAAGTACGTCCGTGTAGGCTCCGTCGCGCCATCCATGGCGCTCAGGGTCCCGTGAACCCACCCACCCCGACCCTCGACAGTGGGCTGGTGGCCTTGGGCGAGCAACAAGCGACGCAACGTCCGTATGTCCTTTGCGTCGCTGCGCGGCTGTAGCAGGGCGGGCTTCGGGCTGAGCGCAAAGGCTTGGGATAAAGCTCGCTGACGCGCTGGTCGCTTCGCTCTCCTGTGCGCACCGAAATGTGTCAGGGGCTGGTGGGGGTGGGTTGGCGGGACCCTGAGCCGCATGGATGCGGCGACGGAGCTTACATGGGTGAGGGCGCATTGCTTGCGAGGCATTGCCTCGCATGCGACCGAACGCCCAGCCGCCAGCGGCTGGGCCGTGCCGCGGAGCGGGACTTGCAGCGTGTCCCGCAACCCCACCCGCACCTGCCCAGCCCGGTGCAGGCGCGGACAGTAGCTCTTGCTCTTGCATCGCAGTGGCTTGAGCAATCCCGCAGTACGACGAAGAACCTTTTTTGTGGATGACGATGCCACTGCACCGGCTGCTTTCGCGGCGGTGCGCCGGCGAGAGGAAGTTGCATGCCGCAGTTTTTCATTGAGCGCCCGGTGTTTGCGTGGGTGCTGGCAATTTTCGTGGTGCTGGCCGGAGCGCTGGCCATTCCGCGCCTGGCGATCGAGCGCTATCCCAGCGTTGCGCCGCCCAGCATCAGCATCTATGCCAGCTATCCCGGCGCGTCGGCGCAGACCATGAACGATGCCGTGGTCGGGCTGATCGAGCGCGAGCTGTCCGGGGTCAAGCACCTGCTGTATTTCTCCTCGTCCACCGACACCTCGGGCGAGGCCTCCATTACCGCTACCTTCCGCCCGGGCACCGATCCGGAGCTGGCCCAGGTGGACGTACAGAACCGCATCAAGGCGATCGAATCGCGGCTGCCGCAGGCGGTGCGCCAGAACGGGCTTGGCGTGGAGGCCGCCGATTCGGGCTTCCTGATGCTGGTCGGGCTGCGCTCCACCGATGGCCGCCTGGACGAAGTGGCCCTGAGCGACTACATGGCGCGCAACATCGTCGAAGAACTGCGGCGCATCGACGGCGTGGGTCGCGTGCAGCTGTTCGGTGCCGAACGCGCCATGCGGATCTGGGTCGACCCGGCCCAGCTGGTGGCCTACCGCCTCACCCTGGGCGACCTGACCACCGCGATCAGCGAACAGAACGCGCAGATCGCCCCCGGCCGGGTCGGCGATTCGCCGGCGCTGCCGGGCCAGCGGGTCACCATTCCCCTCACCGTGGAGGGCCAGCTGAGTACGCCGGAGGCGTTCGCGGCCATCGTGCTGCGCGCCAATCCGGACGGCTCCCGGGTGGTCATCGGTGATGTGGCCCGGGTCGAGCTGGGCGCGGAAAACTATGCGTGGTCCACACGCGAAAACGGCGCGCCGGCAACCGCCGCGGCCATCCAGTTGTCGCCCGGCGCCAACGCAGTGAAGGTGGCCGGCGCGGTGCGCGCGCGCATGGCCGAACTCGCGCCGACCCTGCCGGTGGGCATGGAGTCCACGGTGCCGTTCGACACCGCGCCATTCGTGGCGATCTCGATCCAGAAAGTGCTGATTACCCTCGTCGAGGCGATGGTGCTGGTGTTTGCGGTGATGTACCTGTTCCTGCAGAACATCCGCTACACACTCATCCCGGCCATCGTGGCGCCGATCGCGCTGCTGGGCACCTTCGCGGTGATGCTGGCGGCGGGCTTCTCGATCAACGTGCTGACCATGTTCGGCATGGTGCTGGCGATTGGCATCATCGTCGACGATGCCATCGTGGTGGTGGAAGGCGTCGAGCGGATCATGGCCGAAGAAGGCCTGCCACCCCGCGAGGCCACCGCCAAGGCGATGAAGGAGCTCACCGGTGCGGTGGTCGGCATCACCCTGGTGCTGACCGCCGTGTTCATTCCCATGGCGCTCGCCGATGGTTCGGTGGGCGCGATCTACCGGCAGTTCAGCCTGGCCATGGCGGTATCGATCCTGTTCTCGGCGCTGCTCGCGCTGACCCTTACCCCCGCGCTGTGTGCCACGCTGCTCAAACCGAGCACGCGCGGCCACCATGGGCGAGGCGGCTTCTTCGGTGCGTTCAATCGCGGCATGGCGCGCATGACCGACGGCTACCAGGGGCGGGTAGTGCGCATCCTGCAGCGCGGTGGGCGCAGCATGGCCGTGTTCGCCGCCCTCGTGGTGGCGTTGGGGATGGGTCTGCACCTGCTGCCCGGCGCGTTCCTGCCCGAAGAGGACCAGGGCTACTTCATGACCTCCATCCAGCTGCCGGCCGATGCCACCGCCGAGCGCACCCTGGAGGTGATGCAACGCTACGAGGCGCACCTCGCCGCACGCCCGGGCATCGCCTCCAACCAGGCGATCATGGGCTACAGCTTCGCGGGGTCCGGGCCGAACGCGGCGATGGCCTACACCATGCTCACCGAGTGGGACGCGCGCGCCGGTGCCACCGTGGCCGACGAGGTGGAACGTGCGCAGCAGGCCATGGCCGCCGCGCCGGAAGGCCAGGTGATCGTGGTGACCCCGCCGGCCATCGACAGCCTGGGCACCTCGTCCGGGTTCGACCTGCGCCTTCAGGCCCGTAGCGGCCAGAGCCCGGCGCAGCTTCAGGCGGCACAACAGCAGCTGCTGGCGCTGGCCGCCGCCAGCCCGCGGCTGCGCGACGTGCATGCCGAAGGCCTGCCAGCGGGCAGCACCGTGCGGTTGGAGATCGACCGACACAAGGCGCAGGCCATGGGCGTGGGCTTCAGTGCGATCAGTGACACGCTGTCGGCGGCGATGGGCTCGCAGTACGTCAACGATTTCCCCAATGCAGGCCGCCTGCAACAGGTGATCGTGCAGGCAGACGCACCGCACCGCATGCAGGTGGATGACGTGCTCAAGCTGCATGTGCGCAATGCCAATGGCGGCATGGTGGCGTTGGCCGAGCTGGTCACCCCGGTGTGGTCGCAGACGCCCTTGCAGCTGGAGCGCTACCAGGGCTTCCCGTCGCTGAGCCTGTCCGGCAATGCGGCAGCGGGCGCGTCCAGCGGCCAGGCCATGGCCGAGATGGAGCGGCTGGCGCGGCAGTTGCCGGCCGGCTTCGCACTGGCCTGGACCGGGCAGTCGCTGCAGGAGCGCGCCTCCGGTGCGCAGGCGCCGTGGCTGATGCTGCTGTCGATGCTGGTGGTGTTCCTGGTGCTGGCCGCGCTGTATGAAAGCTGGTCGATCCCGGCGGCAGTGCTGCTGGTGGTGCCGCTGGGCCTGCTGGGCGCGGTGGCGGCCGTGCTGTTGCGCGGGTTGCCCAACGATGTGTTCTTCAAGGTCGGAATGATCACCGTGATCGGGCTGTCGGCCAAGAACGCGATCCTGATCGTGGAGTTTGCGCGCCAGCTGCAGTTGCAGGGGCATGGCCTGGTTGACGCGGCGATCGAGGCGGCACGGCTGCGGCTGCGCCCGATCCTGATGACGTCGCTGGCGTTCGCGCTTGGCGTGGTGCCGTTGATGCTGGCCACCGGCGCGTCGGCTGAAACCCAGCATGCGATCGGCACCGGGGTATTCGGCGGGATGCTGACCGCCACCGTGCTGGCGGTGTTCTTCGTGCCGCTGTTCTACGTACTGGTGCAGGGCGCACGCCGCTGGCGCTGGCCATGGCGGCAAGGCCGGGAGGAATGAGATGAGTACCACCGTGATTGATACCACCATCGCCACGGCCGAGGCACAGGTGCTGCAGCTGCTGTTGGCGCAGGACGTGGACGCACTGCAGGCCTGGCTGTCGCCCTCGTTGTTCTTCAGTGACGGGGCAGGGCAGTGGCTGGGCGCCCATCCCTGCCTCACGGGGTGGTCAACCGGGCAGCTGCGGATCACCGCGCTCGAGCAGGCCGCAGTGGAGTCACTGGTGTGCGGGCAGCTGACCCTGGTATCCAGCGACGTGCGGCTGCGGTATGCCGACGCGGCCGGCGAACACGCGCGCGCGCTGCGCCTGCTGCGGGTGTGGGCAAGTGCATCGAACGCCGCCGGCGTGCACCTGCTGTCGATCGCACTGCTGCCGCCGCGCGCGGTCTGAACCGATGCCGCAGCCCGTGGAGTCAGGGCTGCTTCACCTCCCGCAGCAGCCTGCGGGCTAGGATGTTTGGCTGATCGCAACAACCGCAAGGAGTCCAACATGCGTGCATCCCCATGGCTTTTGAGCCTGGCCATCGCGGCCGGACTGAGTGCCTGCCAGCCCGCGCAGCAGGGCGACGGCGCCGCGTCGGCAGGCGCTGCAAGCGAAGCACCGCCACCGCCGGCCGCCGCGACCACCGATGAGCGCAGCTATGCTTTCCAGTGCGGCGATGTGGCCGTGCACGCGACCTATCGCGGCCAGGATTCGGCCACGGTGGTGGTGGGCGAGCGGACCTATGCGATGTCTTCGGAGGTCGCCGCCTCCGGTGCCAAATACGGCGACGGGCAGGGCAACACGTTCTGGACCAAGGGCACCACCGAAGGCACGCTCAGCCTGAAGGGTGAGGCCGATCGCATCTGCACCGGCTCGGGCGAAGAAGGCGCGGCAGCGCCCGCGCCCGCCGCTGGAAGCACGGCCCATGCGGGCTTCCGCGCGACCGGCAACGAGCCCGGCTGGGTAGCCGAAGTCCCCGCGGGTGCAACGCCAAGCCTGCGCGTGGAAACCGACTACGGGCAGCGCACCTTCGAGATCCCCACCCCGACCCAAGGCAAGGATGGCTGGTCTGGCAAGGCCGCCGATGGCACCGATATCAAGCTGACCTTCCAGCGCACGGTCTGCCAGGACGACATGAGCGGGCAGACGTTCGGGACCACGGCGATGCTGACCGTGGGCGCGCGGCAGTACCACGGCTGTGGGGATTTCGCCGGCGCGCCTGCGCTGGCGGCCAAGCCGTAACCGCTGGGCGGGTCAGCGCACGTCCTGCGGGCGGCAGTGATCCGGCGCGACGTCGGTGAACAGGTCGTAGCGGTTGCCCACGCCGATCAACGCCTCGCGCAGGGCGCAATCCGCATGGTGACGTTCGTACAGATCGGCGAAGATCCGTTCGCGGCCCTGGCAATAGCGTTTGTCGGCGGCCTCAAGCTCGACGCGACGTTCTTGGTCGTAGGCTTCTTCACCCGCGAAATGCTGGCAGGTGTTTTCGCGCTCAAGAAACGCGCGGACATCGGCGGGCATCGCGCAGTAGATGCGGATGTCGTCCACATCACCGATGTCGTTGGATACCTCGCAGCCAGCGTTGGCGCGCGCGCGCTCGAGCTCGTCCAGATCCGGCATGCCGATGTTGGCGTCGGCCTCGATCAGCGGGTTTTCCGTCGCCGGCGATTGGGCCGGGATTTCCGGTGCGGCGACGGCCTCCTTGCCGACCGCGGGCGAGGCGGCATCCACCCCGTCCACAGTGCCGTCCGCTGCCCGCGGCGAACACGCCGCGAGCAGGGACAGGCAAGCCAGCAGGGCGATGCACTTAGTCGGCACGGCCGGCGAATTCACCGGTGGCGGTGTTGACCAGCACGCGTTCGCCGTTGGCGATGTACTCCGGCACCATGATCTCGATCCCGGTGCTGAGCTTGGCCGGCTTCGGACGCTTGGTGGCGGTGCCCCCCTTCATTTCCGGCGGGGTCTCGACCACTTCCAGCACCACACTGGTCGGCAGCTGCACGCCCACCGGGGTTTCGTCGATCACCTGCACGTAGATACCCGTCAGGCCGTCGGTGATGTAGCCGGCGTCATCGCCCAGCACGTCGGCATCGACCATGTACGGGGTGTAGTCCTCGTCGTCCAGGAATACGAACGCATCGCCGTCCTTGTAGGAATAGGTGGACTGGCGGCGCAGCAGCTCGACTTCCGGCAGGTTGTCGTCGGCGTCGAAGCTGGCATCGAGCTTGTTGCCGCCCGGCACGCTATACATGATGAAGCGGAAGCGGACATTGCCGCCGCGGCCCTGCGGCGAGCTGCGTTCGATGTCGCGGATCTGGTAGACGCCGTTGTTGTACTCGACGACGTTGCCTTTCTTGATGTCGTTGGCTTTCATGGACTGAAGGTCGGTTCGTGGGAGGTGGCGGGCACCATGCCGGGTGCCCTGCGGTGTCCGCCGCTACGGCGGACGTGCTTACTTGGGTGCCAGGCGCACCGCACCGTCCAGGCGGATGGTCTCGCCGTTGAGGTAGGTGTTGCCGAGGATATGGCCGACCAGGCCGGCGAAGTCGTCCGGCTTGCCCAGGCGCGGCGGGAACGGGATCGACGCGGCCAGTGATTCCTGCACGGCCGGCGGCATGCCATCGACCATCGGGGTCCAGAAGATGCCCGGGGCGATGGTCATCACGCGGATGCCGAAGCGCGACAGTTCGCGTGCCATCGGCAGGGTCATACTGACCACGCCGCCCTTGGACGCGGCATAGGCGGCCTGGCCGATCTGGCCTTCGTAGGCGGCGACGCTGGCGGTGTTGATGATCACCCCGCGCTCGCCGTCGTCGCCGGGCGTGTTGTGCTGCATGCGGTTGGCGGCGGCCTTGGCGACGTTGAAGCTGCCAACCAGGTTGACCATCACCGTGTTCTGGAAGCTGGCCAGTGGCATCGGGGCCTCTTTGCCCAGCACGCGCCCGGCGCCGAGGATGCCGGCGCAGCTGATCGCCGCATTGAGGCCGCCGAGGAAGTCGTGCGCGGCATCGATCTGCGCCGCCACGGCCGCTTCATCGCTCACATTGGTGGTGAAATAGCGGGCGTTGGCCTCGCCCAGTTCGGCCACGGCGGCCGCGCCCTTGTCGTCGTTGAGGTCGAACAGGGCGACTTTGGCGCCGTGTGCCACCAGGTACTGGGCCACGGACAGGCCCAGGCCGGAGACGCCGCCGGTGATGACGGCGCGGACAGAAGACAGCTGCATTGCGTGTTTCCGCTGGTTCAAGAACCGCCGATTCTAGCGGAAGCCGGCGCTGTCGCCGTTGTGCGCTGCGCGCGGCGCTCAGTGGCGCTGCGCCAGGCGCCGTGCGAACTCGTCCGGCGCCAGCCCGGGCGCAAACAGGAAGCCTTGGCCCACGGCCACTCCCAGCCCCTGCAGGAACTGCCGCTGCGGCTCCGATTCGATGCCTTCGGCGACCAGCCCCAGGCCCAGGCTGCGCGCAATGCCGCAGACCGCTTCGCACACCGCAACGTCCGAGCGGTTGCCGGGCACGCCCTCGACGAACAGCTGGCTGAGCTTGAGCCCGTGGATCGGCAGCCGGCGCAGGTAGTTGAGGGCGCTGTAGCCCTCGCCGAAATCGTCGATGGTCAGCAGCACGCCCATCTCGCGCAGGCGCGCGAAGGTCTGCAGGGTGTCCGGGGCATCCTCGATCAGCACCCGTTCGGTGAACTCCAGCTCCAGCGCGGTGCCGGGCAGGCCGAATTCGTCCAGCACCTGGCCCACGTTGCGGGCCAGGTCCTCGCCGACGAACTGGCGGTAGGACACATTGACCGCCACCCGCACGATGCCCAGCCCGGCATCCTGCCACGTCCGCACCTGTCGGCACGCCTCGCGCAGCACCCACAAGCCTATCCGCACGATGTCGCCGGTGCTTTCGGCGTGCCCGATGAAGATGTCCGGGCGCAGCTCGCCCAGCTGCGAGTTGCGCCAGCGGATCAACGCTTCGGCGGCCACCAGCTGGCCGTTGTGCAGGTTGACCTGCGGCTGGTAGACCAGGTGGAACTCGTCATCGTCCAGCGCACGGTGCAGGCGGCTTTCGATCTGCAGCCGGTCGTTCTGGCGCTGCGCCAGTTCCGGGGAAAACACCTGCCAGCCGTTGCGGGTGCGGCGCTTGCAGTCGTACATGGCGATGTCTGCGTTCTGGATCAGCTGCTGCGGACGCAGCCCGTCCTGCGGCGCGCGCGCGATGCCGATGCTGGTGGTCACCGCGAACTCGTCGGCCCCGAAGCGGAATGGGGTGCTGAAGCCGCGGGTGATCGCCTCGGCCAGGCGCTCGGGCTGGTCGGCCTGGTCGCGGGTGTCGCAGATCACCAGGAACTCGTCGCCGCCAAAACGCGCCAGCAGGCCTTCGGTACCGATCGCGGTGGCGATGCGGCGGGTGGCATCGATCAGCAGTTCGTCGCCAGCGTTGTGACCGAGCAGGTCGTTGACGGTCTTGAAGCGGTCCAGGTCGATGTACAGCACCGCCACCTGGCAATGGGTGGGGTTGGCCATGCGCGTGGCCAGGTCGTTGAGCACCGCATCGCGGTTCATGATGCCGGTGAGCGGGTCGGTGCGGGCCTGGATGCGCAGGGTTTCCTCGGCCTGCTTGCGCGCGGTGATGTCCTGCACGGTGCCGGCGATGCGTGCGGCGTTGACGTCACCGGGCTCGGCCTCGCCGATCATGCGCACCCAGAACGAGTGCCCGTCGCCGCGCTGGCCCTGCAGTTCCAACTCGAACGGCACCTGCCGGTCGATCACGTCCAGCAGCGCCTGCTGCAGCTGCGAGCGATCATCCAGGCGCAGGCATTCCAGCAGGTGCGCCATGTCGGTGAGCGGCAGCGACTGGCCGAGGATGCGGCTGGCCTCGTCGGTCAGGTACAGGCGCTGCAGGCCGCGATCCCATTCCCAGCCGCCGATGTGCGCCAGCGACTGGGCGCGGTCGAACAGGGCGTTGTTGCGCTTGAGCTCGGTGATGTCGCTGAACAGCCCGAACACGTGGTCCGGGCAATCGCGGCCGGTGCCGAACACCGGCACGTTGGTGGTGGAGATCCAGATCATGCGCCCGCGCGGGCGGTGGTACAGCCCAACGATGGTGCTGCGGATGGTGCGCCCGGTGCGCAGCGACACCGCGGCCGGCCACTGCTCGCGGGTGAGCGGGTGGCCATGTTCGTCCACGCAGATCCAGTCGTCCGGGGCCAGCATCGCCTGCAGGCTGCCACCGTTGCCGCCCATGCCGAGGATGCGATGCGCGGCCGGGTTGGCCGAGACCACGCGCAGGTGGGTATCGAACAGGACCACGCCCTTGTCGATGGATTCCATCAGCAACCGGTAGCGCGATTCGGCCTGCCAGCGGCTGCTGAGGTCACGCGCCACCGCCACGATGCAGTGCTCGCCCTGGTGCTCGAAGCCGGCCGAATGCACTTCCACGGGGAAGCGGCTGCCATCGCCGCGCATGTTGGTCACCTCGATGACGTAGGTCTCATCGCGGCGCAGGGCTTCCCAGACCGGGTCGAGGTGATCGTTGGGCAGGTCCGGGTTCAACAGTTCGATCGGCTGGCCGACGATCTCCTCGCGCGGCCGTCCGTAGGCGCGCACGCCGGCCTTGTTGAGGTCCAGCACCACGCCGGTTTGGCTGAGGATGCTGACCGGGTCGGGCACCGCGTCGAACAGCGCGGCGTAGCGGCGCAGCGCCAGCTGGCGCTCGTCCATGGCCTGGGTAAGGGCCTGCTGCACCTCGTGCAGCAGGCGGCGCAGGCCCTGTTCGTCCGGCGGCTGCGCCAGGGCGCGATCCAGGGCGGCCAGCGCGTGGACGTGGGCGGTGAGATGGTCACCGACCGCGACGTCCCTGCGCGGGCCGCTGCGGCTCATGTGGCCGCCAGCGCCTTGCCGGTCTTGCTGCCGGTCTGCCGGCCCAGGCGTGCGGCGAGCCAGCGGCCGGTGGTGGCCAGCGCTGGCAGGTCGATACCCGTGCGCATGCCGATGCCGTGCAGGAGGTACACCACGTCTTCGCTGGCGACGTTGCCGCTGGCTCCCTTGGCATAGGGGCAGCCGCCGGCGCCGGATACGGCCGAATCGACCACGCGCACGCCTTCCTCCAGGCAGGCATCGATGTTGGCCAGCGCCTGTCCGTAGGTGTCGTGGAAGTGCACCGCCAGCGCGGCCATCGGCACCTCGGCGGCGACCGCATGCAGCATCGCCCGCGCCTTGCGCGGGGTGCCCACGCCGATGGTGTCGCCCAGCGAAATTTCGTAACAGCCCATGTCATGCAGCGCACGTGCCACGCGGACCACTTCGCTCACCGCGACCTCGCCCTGGTACGGGCAGCCGAGCACGGTGGAGACGTAGCCGCGCACCTTCACCCCGTCGGCTTGGGCGCGCGCCAGGATCGGCGCGAAACGTGCCAGCGATTCGTCGATACCGGCGTTGGTGTTGGTGCGGTTGAAGGTTTCCGAGGCGGCGGTGAACACGGCCACTTCCTCCACGCCGACCGCGCGTGCCCGATCGTAGCCCTGTTCGTTGGGGACCAGCACCGGATAGGCGATGCCGGGGCGGCGCTCGATGCCGGCGTAGACCTCGGCGGCATCGGCCAGCTGCGGCACCCAGCGCGGACTGACGAAACTGGTGGCCTCGATGCTGCGCAGGCCGGTCAGCGACAACTGCCGGATCAGTTCGATCTTGTCGGCGGTGGATACCGGCTGTGCTTCGTTCTGCAGACCATCGCGCGGGCCCACTTCGACGATGCGGACGAAATCATCCATGGCGGGCCTCCCGGCGGACGGGCAGGCGCACAGCAGGCAGCAGAACGGGCAGGAGTCGGATCACAGGAGTACCAGAAGAAGGGAGGCGGCCCACGGTCCCCGGCAGGCCACGAAAGGGGGATACGCGGGATGGGCGACAAAGCGGCCAGCCCGCGGTGGATGACAGGGTCGCCCCGGGGTGGGCGCCGGGCGTTCAGCCGGGGCGTTGGCAGACCGCTTCGATGTTGTTGCCGTCCGGGTCCAGCACGAACGCCCCGTAGTAATCGGGGTGGTAATGCTCGCGGATGCCCGGCGCGCCGTTGTCGCGCCCGCCGGCGGCCAGCGCGGCCTGGTGGAAGGCATCCACCTCGGCGCGGCTGCCTGCGCTGAAGGCCACATGCACCCCGCCATGGGCGCCGGGCGCGTTGCCGATCCAGAAGTCCGGCTTGCCGGTGCGGCCGAAGCCGGCATGGTCGTGGTCGCCGGTCTGGGCGGCGCTGACCTGCATCACCACGGTGATCCCCAGCGGGGCCAGGGCCTGCTGGAAGAAGCTGAGGCTGCGCGGGAAGTCGGCGCAGCGGATACCGATATGGTCGAGCATGATGACGTCCTTCAGTCCTGGGTGACCCAATGCGGGGCGCGCTTGTCCAGGAAGGCGCCCAGGCCCTCCTGGCCCTCGGCCGACACCCGCAGGCGCGCAATCAGCGCGGCATTGTCGCGGTCCAGCGCGTCGCGGTCGCGGCCGATGCCGACCCGGCGCACCAGTTCCTTGGCCGAGGCCGAGGCGATCGGGCCGGCCTTGTCGAGCAGACCGATCTGGCGCTGCACGGCTTCATCAATGCGTTCAGGTTCGATCAGCTGGTGGACCAAGCCGATCCGCAGCGCGGTGTCCGCATCGAAATGCTCGCCGGTGGCGAACCAGCGGCGCGCCTGGCGCGAGCCGATGGCGTCGATCACGTAGGGTGAGATCACCGCCGGCAGCAGGCCCAGCCGGCTTTCGGTCAGGCCGAAGCGGGCGCTGGTGCTGGCGATGGCGATGTCGCAGCAGGCGACCAGGCCGACCCCGCCACCGAAGGCGGCGCCCTGCACGCGGGCGATGGTGGGCTTGGGCAGCTCGTCCAGGGTGCGCATCAGCTGGGCCAGGGCCAGCGAGTCCTGGCGGTTGTCCTCCTCGCTGGCAGCGGCCATGCCTCGCATCCACTGCATGTCCGCGCCCGCCGAAAACGAGGCGCCCTGGCCGGCCAGCACCACCACGCGCACGTGTTCATCGCGCCCGGCCGCCTCCAGTGCGGCGGTCAGCTGGGCGATCAGTGCCGCATCGAAGGCGTTGTGCAGGGTGGGGCGGTTCAGCCAAAGGGTCAGCACCGAGGCGCTGCGTTCTATCCGTAGTGCATCACTCATGGGAACCTGCGATTACTCCATACATGTACGAATCATAGCGGGCCATCGGTCACGGGCAATGACGCGGCGCGGCGATGCTAGAATTGAGAACCATTCTGATTGGCAAGAAGGCGCTCCGTGACGTTGTCCGATCTGCCGCTGCACGATTCCGCCCTGGTGGAGTCGGTGCGGGACCTGCACGCAAACGATGCCATCGCCCGTCGCCTCCGCGAGCTGGGCTTCGTCAAGGGTGAAGACGTGCGTCTTGTCGCCCGCGGCCCGGTGGGTGGCGAGCCGCTGCTGGTACAGGTCGGTTTCACCCGTTTCGCCCTGCGCCGCAGCGAAGCCAGCCGCATCGAGATCACCGCGATCCCGGCCGGAGCGGGCGCATGAGCGCTGCCGCATCCCTGCGCGTCGCCCTGGTCGGCAACCCCAACAGTGGCAAGACCGCGCTGTTCAACCAGCTCACCGGCAGCCGCCAGAAGGTGGCCAATTACACCGGCGTGACCGTGGAGCGCAAGGAAGGCCGCCTGCGTGCACCGTCCGGCCGCGAGTTCGCCGTGCTCGACCTGCCCGGCGCCTACAGCCTGCAGCCGGCCAGCCTGGACGAGGCGATCACCCGCGACCTGTGTCGGGGCTTCTACCCGGGCGAGGCCGCACCGGATGTGCTGCTGTGCGTGATCGATGCGACCAACCTGCGCCTGCACCTGCGCTTCGCGCTGGAACTGCGCGAGTTGGGCAAGCCGATGATCGTGGCGCTGAACATGGTCGATGCGGCGCAGCGGCGTGGCATCAAGATCGACGTGCCCGCGCTGGAACAGGCTCTCGGGGTGCCGGTGGTGGAAACCGTGGCGGTGCGCCGCAACGGCGCCCAGGCGCTGGTCGAGCGGCTCGATGCGATGGTGCCGCACCTGCAGGCACCGGTCGCGGTGCCGGCCGGCGAGGCCGACTACCACGCCCAGGTGCGCGGCATCCTGGCCGCCTCGGTGAGCATGCCCACGCGCACGGCCAGGATCGATGACGCGCTGGACCGCTGGCTGTTGCACCCGGTGTTCGGGCTGCTGACGCTGGTGGTGGTGATGTTCCTGATCTTCCAGGCCGTGTTTGCCTGGGCCACGCCGCTGATGGATGGCATCGAGGCCGGCTTCGGCTGGCTCGGCGAGCACGTCGGCGCGGTGCTGCCGGAAGGCCCGTTGTCCAGTCTGCTCACCGACGGCATCATCGCCGGCGTCGGCGGAGTGGTGGTATTCCTGCCGCAGATCCTGATCCTGTTCGCTTTCATCCTGGCCCTGGAAGAATCCGGGTACCTGCCGCGCGCGGCGTTCCTGCTGGACCGCATGATGGCCTCGGCGGGCCTGTCCGGGCGCTCGTTCATCCCGCTGCTGTCCAGCTTCGCCTGCGCGGTGCCCGGCATCATGGCCACCCGCAGCATCCAGGACCCGCGCGATCGCCTGGCCACCATCCTGGTGGCGCCGCTGATGACCTGTTCGGCGCGCCTGCCGGTGTATGCGCTGCTGATCGGTGCGTTCATCCCGCAGAAGACCTTGTGGGGCTTCGTCAGCCAGCAGGGGCTGGTGCTGTTCGGCCTGTACGTGGCCGGGATTCTCAGCGCGCTGGCGATGTCGTGGGTGATGAAGAAGTGGCGCCGCGACAAGAGCGAGCATCCGCTGATGCTGGAGCTGCCGTCCTACCGCATCCCGCACCCGCGCGACCTGGCGGTGGGCCTGTACGAGCGCGGCATGATCTTCCTCAAGCGCGTGGGCGGCATCATCCTGTCGCTGACCATCCTGCTGTGGGTGCTGCTGAAATTCCCGGCCGCACCGCCCGGGGCGACCATGCCGGCGATCGACTACAGCTTTGCCGGCCAGCTCGGCCATGCGATGGCGGTGATCTTCGCACCGCTGGGCTTCAACTGGCAGATCTGCATCGCGCTGATCCCGGGCATGGGCGCGCGCGAAGTGGCGGTGTCCTCGCTGGCCACGATCTACGCACTGTCGGCCGCCGATGACGACGCCGCGATCCAGGCGCTGACCCCGGTAGTCGCCAATGGCTGGTCGCTGGCCACCGGCCTGTCGCTGCTGGTGTGGTTCATCTATGCGCCGATGTGCATTTCCACCCTGGCCACGATCAAGCGCGAGACCAACTCCTGGAAGCAGGTCGGCTTTGCCACCTTCTACCTGTTCGCGGCGGCCTACATCGCCGCGCTGGTCACCTACCAGGTGACCGTGGCGCTGGGCGGCGGCTGATGGGCGCCGGCCTGCTGCTGCAGTACATCGTGGTCGCGCTGATCGTGCTGTTCAGCGCGTGGGTGGTGCTGAAAAAGCAGTTCCCCGGTGTCGTGCGCACGGTGCGCGGCGCGATCGCGCTGGGACTGGTCAAGCCGCAGCGTGCCGCGTGGCTGCAGACGCTGGGGCGGAAGATCGCCCCGCCCGCTACCGGTAGTGCCGGGGCGTGCGGCGGCTGCGACAGCTGCGGACCGAGCACGCCGAAGCAGCATTGAGTCGGCGCGCCTGTCGCGCCCTCATCGGTAGAGCCCCGCGACGCTGGGCTGGAAGGCGCCGAAGCACCCAATGCCGGTAGAGCCACGCCATGCGTGGCTGGCAGGTGTCCGCACGCCGGAACGGAGGGCAGCCACGCATGGCGTGGCTCTACCACGGCCATTTCACCTGGCCTGGCGGCCCGGTCGCTCGGCCTGTTGCAACCACGCAGCGCGCTGGGCTGGCAGGCGCCGACGTACCCAATGCCGGTAGAGCCCCGCCATGCGTGGCTTGCAGATGCCGATGTGCCGAATCCCGGTAGAGCCACGCCATGCGTGGCTGGCAGGTGTCCGCACGCCGGAACGGAGGGCAGCCACGCATGGCGTGGCTCTACCACGGCCATTTCACCTGGCCTGGCGGCCCTGTCGCTCGGCCTGTCGCAGCCACGTATCACGCTGCGCCGAGGTGCTGCTGCGCACCGGCCCGAACGCGGTGATCTTCACCGGCTTGATCCCGCAGAATTCCAGGATCGTCCGCCGCACCTGCTGGTGCCCCGGCATACGGTACACCCAGCGGTAATACCAGGGCGGGGTATCCATCGTGGTCAGCACGCGCGCGCTGCGTCCGGCCAGCAGCCGGTCCCACCACACCGAATCCTTGCGATAGCGGAACGCCACGCCCGGCAGGAAGGCGCGGTCGAAAAACCCCTTCAACAGGGCCGGCATGCCACCCCACCAGGTCGGGTACACCAGCACCAGGTGCTGGCAGTCCGCGATGGCCGCGTTGATCTGCTGCAGGGCCGGTTCCAGCGGCTGGATCTGGCGGTAGCCGTGGCGCAGGATCGGGTCGAAGTCGACCTCGCCCAGTGCGAACAGCTGCACGCGGTGGCCGGCCGCCACGGCGGCCTGCCGGTAGCGCTCGGCCAGGGCACCGCACAGGCTGTCGCGGTCGGGGTGGCCAAGCAGGATGACGATCGATCGGGACATGGGGGCGCTCGCGGAAAGAGCGCGCAGGCTACGGTCTGCCCCATGGGGCAGAGTCAAGCGGCGCGGCAGTCGCCAGCGGCCATGCACGCATCCAAAGCACCGGTGTCACCCTGGCCGATCAACACGACCACCTCGGCCCGAAGCTGGGTCAGCGCCGCATCCAGCTGCTGCAGCCGCTGCATGTCCGCGCGCACGGCCTGCTGCCTGTCCGCCAGCAACGCCTGCACCCGCAGCCAGTCGATGCCGCCATCGTCGCGTCGCAGTGCGGCCACGTCGGCAAGCCGGAAGCCCAGCGCCAGCGCCTGCCGGATCAGCAGCACCAGGTTGAGATCCTGCTCGTTGTAGTCGCGGTAGCGGTTGATCCGCGGCACGGCGTCCAGCAGTCCGCGCGCTTCGTACAGACGGATCGCCTTCTGGCTGGCACCGCTGCGTCGGGCGACCTCGGAGATGCGCATCAGTCGCGCACCAGGCCGCCATCCACCACCAGGTTCTGCCCGGTGACCGCGCGCGACCACGGCGAGGCAAAGAACAGCACCGCATCGGCGAACTCGGCCGGCGTGGTCACGCTGCGCAGCGGGGTGTTGGCGGCGATGTAGTCGAACACCGCCGCCGGCGTGGCCGCGCTGGCATCGGTGCTGCGCAGCAGGCCACCAGAGAGCATGTTCACGGTGATCCCGTCCGGGCCGAGGTCGCCGGCCAGGGTGCGGGTGAGCGACAGCAACGCGGCCTTGGCGGCGGTGTAGTCGTGGTAGGGCACCACCGGATTCTGGAACAGGTTGGTGCCGATATTGATCACGCGCCCGAAACGCTGCGCGCGCATGCCGGGCAGGGCCGCCTGCACCGTGTTCAACGCACCGCGCACGCTGCCCTCGAACTGCGCGCAGAACGCCTGCCAGCCGATCGCATCGGCTTTCGCACGCGCATCGCCATTGAACGAGAACGTCGCCAGCGCATTGTTGACCACGCTGGTGATGTCGCGGCCGAAGTGGGCGCGGGCCCGGGCGAACAGCGCATCGACCTGGTCGCGGTCAGTGACATCGGCGCGCACCGCCAGGGCGTTCGGGCCGACTTCGGCGGCCAGTGCCTGTGCGGCGTCGACGCTGTGCAGGTGGTTGATCACCACCTGTGCGCCCTCGCGGGCGAACGCGCGCGTCACGTGCTGGCCGAGGCCACGGGCACCGCCGGTGACAAGGACGAGTTGCTGCGAAAGCTGCATGGAGGCACGACCGGACGAAGGGGGCGCACAGGGTAGCAAGCGTCCGAGCCCTCGATGCACGCGCGCCGGTAGTGGCACCGGGCGCATGTCCCCCTTGTGCACGCTTGCCAGCACCGGCTAGCCTGCGCGCATGACCACTATCCCTGTTCGCCTGCTCATCCACGGTGCCTCCGGTCGCATGGGCCAGGCCCTGCTGCGGCTGGCCGCCGACACTCCCGACCTGCAGGTCGTCGCTGCGGTGACCCGCCGTTCGCCGGCACAGCGGGTCGTCGACGGCGTGCCGCATTTCGCCAGCAGCGAGCTGGCCGGTGCGCCGCAGTTCGATGTCGCCATCGATTTCAGCCTGCCCGAGGGTTTCGACCCGGTCCTGGCGTTGTGCGTGGAGCGCAAGGCCGGGCTGGTCTCGGGCACCACCGGTATCAGTGAGGCGCAGCGCCAGGCCCTGATCCAAGCCGCCACCGGCATCCCACTGGTCTGGGCGTCCAACTTCAGCCTGGGCGTGGCGGTACTGGAGGAGTTGGTAGAACGCGCGGCTGCCACGCTGGCGGGCTGGGACTGCGACATCGTCGAATCCCACCATGTGCACAAGCAGGATGCACCGTCGGGCACCGCGCTGACCCTGGGCGCGGCGGCGCAGAAGGGCGGGGCGCAGCCGCATTACGCCAGCCTGCGGGCGGGCGACATCGTCGGCGAGCACCTGGTCCAGTTCACCGGGCTGGGCGAGCGCATCGAGCTGACCCACCGCGCCACCAACCGCGACATCTTCGCGCGCGGCGCACTGTTCGCCGCCACCCAGCTGAATGGACGGGCGCCGGGCAGCTACCGGGTTCGCGATCTGTTGGCCGGGGCCATGCCCGCCGCGGGCGGCTGATCTGCGGGCCCCAAAGGCGGCCTGTGCAGGCTCGGCGTCGCTGCCACGGCTGAAGAGGCAAGGCCCCGCTGCCTGAACCCCGGGCGGGCCCGTCACGGCCGTACGCCAGCGAATGCATGCAAACGCTGGCGTCGCAGGCCCCTTGCCTTTACAATTCCCGCTCGCCGAATCACGACAGCCGGACCGGTCCCGCACCGCAGTCCGCGCTTTTTTGCAGCCGCTTTTCAGTGTGCCGCGCGGCGTGACTTCGGTGACCCCATCGGTAGCCAAAGTGAGAATTCCGTGACCCAAGCCGCAATCCTCGTCCTCGAAGACGGCACCGTATTCGAGGGCGAATCCGTAGGCGCGCCCGGCCTGTCCGTCGGTGAGGTGGTGTTCAACACCGCCATGACCGGTTACCAGGAAGTGCTGACTGATCCTTCCTACGCCCGGCAGATGGTCACGCTGACCTACCCGCATATCGGCAACACCGGCATGACCGACCAGGACGACGAAGCCCACAAGGTGTGGTCGGCCGGCCTGATCGTGCGCGACGTTCCGCGCCGTCCCAGCAACTGGCGCAGCCAGGTGTCGCTGCAGGACTGGCTGCTGCAGCGTGGCGTGGTGGCCATTTCCGGTATCGACACCCGCAAGCTCACCCGCATCCTGCGCGAGCGTGGCGCGCAGAACGGTGCGCTGATGGCCGGCGACGGCATCAGTGTGGAGAAGGCGCTGGAAGCGGCCCGCGCGTTCCCCGGCCTGAAGGGCATGGACCTGGCCAAGGTGGTCAGCACCGACAAGTCCTATCCGTGGACCGAAGGCCAGCTGGACCTGGACAACAACGAGTTCGTCAGCGCCGCGCCGCAGTACAAGGTGGTGGCCTACGATTTCGGCGCCAAGCTGAACATCCTGCGCATGCTGGCCGAGCGCGGCTGCGACATCACCGTGGTGCCGGCGCAGACCCCGGCCGCCGAGGTGCTGGCGATGAATCCGGACGGCGTGTTCCTGTCCAACGGTCCGGGCGATCCGGAACCGTGCATCTACGCGATCGAGGCGATCAGGACCTTCCTGGACCGCAAGCTGCCGACCTTCGGCATCTGCCTGGGCCATCAGCTGCTGGCGCTGGCCTCCGGCGCGAAGACGGTGAAGATGGGCCACGGGCACCATGGCGCCAACCATCCGGTCCAGGACCTGGATACCGGCCGGGTGATGATCACCTCGCAGAACCACGGCTTTGCGGTTGACGAAGCCTCGCTGCCGGCCACCCTGCGGGTTACCCACCGCTCGCTGTTCGACGGCACCAACCAGGGCATCGCGCGCACCGATGTGCCGGCGTTCTCCTTCCAGGGCCATCCGGAAGCATCGCCGGGCCCGCACGATGTCAGCCCGTTGTTCGACCGTTTCGTGACCCTGATGGCGGAGGCCAAGGCCTGATCCGCCACGCCGCCGGCGCGTCCGGCGGCATCGCGACGGATCGCAAGCCCTGCAGTGCCGCTGCCCCCAGGCGCGGCGCTGAACCCCGGAAGTTTCCTGATCGACAGCGTGCGATCACCCCCGACACGCTGTACTGACTTAGAGAAGACAATGCCCAAGCGCACTGACCTTAAAACCATCCTCATCATCGGTGCTGGTCCGATTGTCATCGGCCAGGCCTGTGAGTTCGACTACTCCGGCGCCCAGGCCTGCAAGGCCCTGCGTGACGAGGGGTACCGCGTGGTGCTGGTCAACAGCAATCCGGCCACCATCATGACCGACCCGGAGATGGCCGATGCGGTCTACATCGAGCCGATCAACTGGCAGACGGTCGAGAAGATCATCGCCAAGGAAAAGCCCGACGCCCTGCTGCCGACCATGGGTGGCCAGACCGCGCTGAACTGCGCGCTGGACCTGGCCGACAACGGCGTGCTGGAGAAGTACAACGTCGAACTGATCGGCGCCAAGCGCGATGCGATCCGCATGGCCGAAGACCGCGAGCTGTTCCGCGTGGCCATGGGCGAGATCGGCCTGGAGTGCCCGTCCGCTGCGGTCGCGCATACGCTGGAAGAAGCGATCGAGATCCAGACCCGCGTCGGCTACCCGACCATCATCCGCCCCAGCTTCACCCTGGGCGGCAGCGGTGGCGGCATCGCCTACAACCGCGAAGAGCTGATCGACATCGTCACCCGCGGTCTGGAACTGTCGCCGACCACCGAAGTGCTGGTCGAAGAATCGGTGCTGGGCTGGAAGGAATTCGAGATGGAGGTGGTGCGCGACACCGCCGACAACTGCATCATCGTCTGCTCCATCGAGAACCTGGACCCGATGGGCGTGCACACCGGTGACTCGATCACCGTGGCCCCGGCGCAGACCCTCACCGACAAGGAATACCAGCGCCTGCGCGATGCCTCCATCGCCGTGCTGCGCAAGATCGGTGTGGATACCGGCGGCTCGAACGTGCAGTTCGGCATCAGTCCGACTACCGGTCGCGTGGTGGTGATCGAAATGAACCCGCGTGTGTCGCGTTCCTCGGCACTGGCCTCCAAGGCCACCGGCTTCCCGATCGCCAAGGTCGCCGCCAAGCTCGCCGTGGGTTACACCCTGGACGAATTGAAGAACGAAATCACCGGCGGCCTGACCCCGGCCTCGTTCGAGCCGTCGATCGATTACGTCGTCACCAAGATCCCCCGCTTCGCCTTCGAGAAGTTCCCGGCGGCCGATGCGCGCCTGACCACCCAGATGAAGTCGGTGGGCGAGGTGATGGCGATGGGCCGCACCTTCCAGGAATCGCTGCAGAAGGCGCTGCGTGGACTGGAAACCGGCAAGATCGGCCTGGACCCGACCGGCCTGGACCTGTCCAACGAAGACGACATCACCACCATCAAGCGCGAGCTCAAGGCCCCGGGCCCGGAGCGCCTGTTCTTCGTGGGCGATGCGTTCCGCGCCGGTTTCAGCGTGGAAGACGTGTTCGCGCTGTCGCACATCGACCCGTGGTTCCTGGACCAGATCGAAGAGATCATCCAGGCCGAAGCTGAAGTCGCCGCCGACGGCATCGACGCGCTGGACGCGGCGCGTCTGCGCAAGCTCAAGCGCGCCGGCTTCTCCGACGCCCGCCTGGCCGAACTGACCGGCACCAACGAAGCGGCCGTGCGCGCGCTGCGCCGTGCCCACAAGGTGCGCCCGGTGTACAAGCGCGTGGACTCGTGCGCCGCCGAGTTCGCCACCAGCACTGCCTACCTGTATTCGACCTACGAGGACGAGTGCGAAGCGGCGCCGAGCAACCGCGACAAGATCATGATCCTGGGCGGCGGTCCGAACCGCATCGGCCAGGGCATCGAGTTCGACTACTGCTGCGTGCACGCAGCGCTGGCACTGCGTGAGGATGGCTATGAAACCATCATGGTCAACTGCAACCCGGAAACCGTCTCCACCGATTACGACACCTCCGACCGCCTGTACTTCGAGCCGCTGACGCTGGAAGACGTGCTGGAGATCGTCGAGCTGGAACAGCCGAAGGGCGTGATCGTGCAGTACGGCGGCCAGACCCCGCTGAAGCTGGCGCGCGCGCTGGAAGCCAATGGCGTGCCGGTCATCGGCACCTCGCCGGACTCCATCGACCTGGCCGAAGACCGCGAGCGTTTCCAGCAGCTGGTCGACAAGCTCGGCCTGAAGCAGCCGCCGAACCGCATCGCCCGCAACGACCAGGAAGCGCTGCTGCTGGCCCGCGAGATCGGTTACCCGCTGGTGGTGCGCCCGAGCTACGTGCTGGGCGGCCGTGCGATGGAGATCGTCTACGGTGAATCCGACCTGGCCCGCTACGTCCGCGACGCGGTGAAGGTCTCCAACGATTCGCCGGTGCTGCTGGACCGGTTCCTCGACAACGCCGTGGAAGTCGACGTGGACATCATTGCCGACAAGGACGGCAACGTGCTGATCGGCGGCGTGATGGAGCACATCGAAGAGGCCGGCGTGCATTCGGGCGATTCGTCCTGCTCGCTGCCGCCTTACTCGCTGTCGGCTGAAACCCAGGCCGAGCTGCGCCGCCAGGTGGTCGAGCTGGCCAAGGCCCTGAACGTGGTCGGGCTGATGAACACCCAGTTCGCCATCCAGGCCGGCGAGAACGGCGAAGACATCGTCTACCTGCTGGAAGTGAACCCGCGTGCGTCGCGCACCGTGCCGTTCGTGTCCAAGGCCACCGGCATGGCGCTGGCCAAGATCGCCGCGCGCTGCATGGCCGGCAAGACCCTGGCCGAACAGGGCGCCATCAAGGAAATCGTGCCGGACTACTACTCGGTCAAGGAAGCGATCTTCCCGTTCGCCAAGTTCCAGGGCGTCGACCCGATCCTCGGGCCGGAGATGCGCTCCACCGGTGAGGTGATGGGCGTGGGCCGCAGCTTCAGCGCTGCCTTCGCGCGTGCGCAGGAAGCCGGCGGCATCAAGGCGCCGCCGCTGGGCAAGGCGTTCGTCTCGGTCCGTGATCCGGACAAGAAGCGCGTGCTGCCGGTCGCCAAGGCACTGATGGAGCGCGGCTACACCCTGGTGGCCACCCGTGGCACCGGCGCGTGGCTGCAGGAGCACGGCATGGCCTGCGAAATCGTCAACAAGGTGGTCGAAGGCCGCCCGCACATCGTCGATTCGATTAAGAACGGCGAGATCGTCTACATCGTCAACACGACCGAAGGTCGCGCGGCGATCAATGACTCCTTCTCGATCCGTCGCGAAGCGCTGCAGCATCGCGTCACCTATTCGACCACCATCGCCGGCGCCATGGCGCTGGTGCAATCACTGGAATTCCGCGGCACCGGCCCCGTCTGGTCGCTGCAGGAACTGCACAAGGAGTTGAACGCATGAGAGCACCGATCACCCTGAAGGGCGCGCAGCGTCTGCGCGAAGAGCTTGACCACCTGAAGTCGGTCAAGCGCCCGAAGGTCATCGCGGCGATCGCCGAAGCGCGTGAGCACGGCGATCTCAAGGAGAACGCCGAGTACCACGCCGCGCGCGAAGAGCAGGGCTTCATCGAAGGCCGCATCAAGCAGCTGGAAGGCGAGCTTTCGCATGCCGAAATCATCGACATCACCAAGCTCAACGCCGGCAGCAAGGTGGTGTTCGGCGCCACCGTGGAGTTGTCCGACGTGGAGAGCGATGAAGAGAAGCGCTACCAGATCGTGGGCGACCTGGAGGCCGACATCAAACTCGGTCTGATCGCGATCTCCTCGCCGCTGGCACGCGCCCTGATCGGCAAGCTGGAAGGCGATGCGGTCACCATCGACGCACCGGCCGGCCAGCGCGAGTACGAAATCGTCAGCGTCCAGTACCTGGCCTGACATGGCCACGGCGACATTGCTGTTGCCGGCGCGCAGCCGCTTCCCGGCCGCGCCTTTGCCCGACGACGTGGCGAAGGCGCTGGGGCGCGCCGAGCGCAGCAGCGTCGACGGGGGCGAGCGTGCCCAGCTGCAGCGGCATTTCCAGCTGCAGCCGGCGTACTGGCCGGTGGCCGCACTGACCCGCCAGCTGGACGTCGGCGATGCCGGCGAGGCGGTCTGGCTGCGCGCCGATCCGGCCAACGTGGTGCCGGACATGCAGGGCGCGCGGATGATGGGTCACGGCGAGACGCTGCGGCCTGATGCGGAGGATGTGGCCCGGTTGTTGCCGGCGCTGCAGCCGCTGTTTGCCGGGTTCGGCTTCACCCTGGATGCCCCGGTGCCGTCGCGCTGGTACCTGCGCCTGCCGCCGGGAACCACGCTGCCGGACTTCCACAGCCCCGATGATGTGCTCGGCGATGACCTGTTCGCGCATCTGCCCGAAGGCGATGCGGGCCGCCGTTGGCGTGCCCTGCTGACCGAAGCGCAGGTGGTGCTGCATACCCACGACTGGAACCAGCAGCGCGTGGCCGACGGCAAGCGGGCGATCAATTCGCTGTGGTTCTGGGGCGGCGGCGAGTTGCCGCAGTCGGTGCAGACCGCGCACGCCCAGGTCCGCAGCCGCGAGGCCCTGCTACAGGCCCTGGCCAAGGCCGCCGGCCTGCAGGCCGACAACGAACAGCAGGTGGATGCCCTGGTCGACCTGCGCCAGCTACGCTCGCTGGACCAGCTCGGCAATGATGCGATCCGTCCGTTGCTGTCGGCCGTGCAGCGCGGTGAACTGCGGCGGCTGGTGCTGGATTTCGAGGACGGTGTACGTTTCGAAATCGACAAGGGCCAACGCTGGCGGTTCTGGAAAAAGCCGATACAACTGCACGACGCGTGAGGCGCAGCCACCCGTGGGGTGGCGCTACCGGATCGGCGTGTGCATCGTGGGTCATCGCCAGCAGCCGGTATCATGGCTGCGTCGAAACCTGTTTCGGCGTTCCGCCCGCCATTCGAGTCTGCCTTGCCTTCTTCCGATACGCCCCAGATCCAGCGCCGTCCGCGTGTACCCCTTGCCGCCGACTGGCCGGCCGACATGTTGCCGCTGCTGCAGCGCCTGTACGCCGCACGCGGGGTGACCGACGCCGCGCAGGCGAAGCCGAAGCTGGCCCAGCTGCACGCACCGGAGCTGATGGGCAGCATGCAGGCGGCGGTGGAGCTGCTGGCCAAGGCCATCGCCGACAACGAACGCATTCTGGTGGTCGGTGATTTCGACTGCGATGGCGCCACCGCCTGCGCGGTGGGTGTGCGCGGGTTGCGCATGCTTGGGGCGCGCGACGTGGTGCACGCGGTGCCCAACCGCATGCTGCATGGGTATGGCCTGTCGCCGTCGCTGGTGGCGGACCTGGCGCCGCTGCAGCCGGGCCTGCTGGTCACCGTCGACCATGGCATCGCCTGCCATGCCGGTGTCACCGCCGCCAAGGCGCTGGGCTGGAAGGTGCTGGTCACCGACCACCATCTGCCCGGCGAACACCTGCCGCCCGCCGATGCGCTGGTGGACCCCAACATCGACGGCGATGCCTTCCCGAGCAAGGCGCTGGCCGGCGTCGGGGTGATCTTCTATGTATTGATGGCGCTGCGCCGGCACCTGCGCGCGCAGGGCGCCTTTGCCGCCACCCGCGAACCGGACCTGTTGACCCTGTTGGACCTGGTCGCAGTCGGCACCGTCGCCGATCTGGTTGCCCTGGATGCCAACAACCGTGCACTGGTGTCGGCCGGCCTGCGCCGGTTGCGCAGCGGGCAGGGCTGCGTGGGCCTGCAGGCACTGATCGAAGCCAGCGGCCGCGACCCGGCGCGCCTGAGCGCTACCGACATCGGCTTCGCGCTCGGCCCACGGCTCAATGCCGCCGGCCGCCTGGAAGACATGGCGTTGGGCATCGAGCTGCTGCTGACCGAAGACCGCAGCCAGGCGCGCGAGATCGCCCAGACCCTGGAGCAGATCAATGCCGAGCGCCGCGCGGTGCAGCAGTTGATGACCGACGATGCGGAACTGGCGGTATCCCGCGCGGTACTCAGCGCCGAGGGCGAGCGCCCGATCGCCGCCTGCCTGTTCGATGCCGAGTGGCATCCCGGCGTGGTCGGCCTGGTCGCTTCGAAGATGAAGGACCGCCTGCACCGCCCGGTGATCGCCTTCGCACCGTCCGAGCCGGGCAGCGATTCGCTGCGCGGTTCGGCCCGATCCATTCCCGGCTTCCACATCCGTGATGCATTGGCGCTGGTCAATGCCGCGCACCCGGGCCTGATCGACAAGTTCGGTGGCCACGCCATGGCCGCCGGCCTGAGCCTGGCGCATGCACGCCTCGAGGATTTCCAGCAGGCTTTCGTCGCCGTGGTCGGCGCCCGCATGGACCCGGCGTCGTTGCAGCAGCACCTCATGAGCGATGGCGAGCTGGCCGCCGATGAGCTGGACTACCGCCACGCCGAAGCGCTGCGTCTGGCCGGTCCGTGGGGCCAGGCCTTCCCCGAGCCGCTGTTCGACGGCCATTTCCAGGTCGCACGCTGGCAGGTGTTGAAGGAAAAGCACCTGAAACTCAGCCTGCGCGTGCCCGGGCGCGCCGAGCCGCTCAACGCGATCCACTTCAGTGGCTGGAAGGGCAATGCGCCCGCCAACCACGTGCACATCGCCTACCGGCTGGTCAGCGACGATTACCGTGGCGGCGGTGCGATCCAGCTGATCATCGAGCATTGCGCCGACGCCTGATGTCCGCCATCGCGCCTGCCGCGCCCTCCTATCCCGTTTGTGTTCCTGACCATGACTGCCCACGCCCACGTGCTTCCATCGCCCATCGAACGCTTCGACCTGCAGAGCCAGATCGTCCTGCAGGGTGACCCTGCAGCCCGCGCCACGCTCTCGGCGCGGGAGGGATTCGAGTTCCCCGATCTGGCGGGCTCGCGCCAGAGCATCGCGTGGCTGCTGCAGAACGAGTTGTCCGTCCGGGTAGCGGTGGAGGGCGCCGATCCCGGCACCGGGGGCGTCGGCGTCGAACAGGCCGTGGCCGCAGTGATGGCGCGGTTGGGCCGTACCCGTTGCGTGGCCGACCACTACCAGCCTTCGGAGGATCCGGACGACTACAGGAACGCGGACGACCAGGTCGGTGCGCTCGACTTCACCTGCCATCTGCCCGATCCTGCCCCGCTGCGCCAGCACTACGCCGAACTGCGCGAAGCGGCTACGCCGCTGGAGCGCCAGCAACGCTCACACCGCTTGCTGCTGGCCTACGTGGAGCACCTGCGTTCGGCTCCGGACCGGCCGGTGCGCGGGCACCATGCCACGTGGTCGCGGCCGTGGACGGCCGACCACGCGGTCATGCAGAGCATGGCGGTGATGGACACGATCCTGCCGGAGCTGTTTCCCTTTGATGGTTGGGACCAGGACGAGGACTGAGTGGACGCCGGCACCACGCACGCGCCGCGCTGAAGCGGCCATGTCCGTGCCGCGCCTTACTCCACCACCTTGGTCACCAGCGTCGGCATCTCCCACGCACCACCGGCCGACACCAGCCGGCACAGTCCGGTGCTGGACACGGCGGTCTTGACGAACTGCGTGCCGGTCCAGCCCCAGCTCGTGGAGTAGAAGCAATCACCCAGGCCGCGGCCCTTGCTGGCCTGCTGGATGGTGCGCACGTCATCATCCATCCCCGAGGCGGTCACCAGCCTGGGCTGGTAGGGCGCGTGGTCGTTGACCACCCAGTAGCCGTCACCGGTGTTGTAGGCGGCACGCCAGCAGCCCTGCGACACCAGCAGTTTGTCCGCGCTCAGCCGGTGCACGCTGATCTCCTGCGGGCCCTCATCGGACATCGCGCCGTTGCCGGGATGCAACGCTTCGCACTCGTCTGCCGTAGTGGCCTTCACCAGCGCCGCACGCAGCGCGGCAGCGTTGGCCAGCGCCGCGTCGGCAGGACGGGTGGGGACGATCTTGCCCAGCTTCACCACCGGCACCGGCAGTGCCGGCAGCACGGTGCTTTCGGCCGCGCTGCCCTTGCGCATCAGCGCGCCGGGCGTGCCCAGCCGGCCCTGGAATTCGTCCATTTTCAACAGCACCGCCGAGGCACCGCGGTCGGACACGGTCCAGCGCTTGCCGTCGTTGCCGACCAGCACGATGCGGCTGTCACGGGTCAACGACTTGAGCAGCGCGGCCACCTGTGCCGGCGAGAGGTCGGCGGTCCCGTCGGCGGGGGTGTACTTCAGTGCGCCCAGCTTGGCGTCGTTGATCTGCAGCGACAGTTGTTTCGGCAGGGTGGTCTCGTCGTACTGGCCCAGCATCAGCTCGGCCTTCACCGGCTGGCCGGGACCGGCCAGGCGGGTCAACAGGATCGAGACCGGTTCGTTACCGCCGTCTTCGTCGTTCTGGTAGCCGGCCGCGCGGCAGGTGCGGGTGTTGTCGCAGGCCAGGGTCCAGTCGTTGTGGGTGAAGCTCAGTCCGCTGCTGGCGTCGGGCGCGGCCTGGACCGGCAGGATCGGGGTCAACAGCAACAGGGGAAGCAGGGCGGGCAGGCGCACGTGGACGTCCTTGTGGTGGTACATCAGGGGAGCGGCATCTTGGCCCAGGATGGTGGACACGCCAAGCCTTGCATCGCGTCAACCCCGTTTACCGGCATGATCCGTTCAACCTGCTGTCATCGGATCGGGAGCGTCACATGGAACGCGCACTTCGTGGGATCGGCATGCTGGGCATGCTGTGGCTGGGAACGCAGGTCGTTGTGGCGCAGACGCGGCCGGCAGCCACGCCGCAGCCGCCAGCGGTAGCGCCGCTGCTGCAGGTGGCCGGTGCCGAGGTGCCGGTGCAGCTGCGCCAGGTCAGCCTGGACAGCCGGGTCGTGGCCGGGCTCGGCGAGACCCGCATCGAGATGGAGTTCTTCAACCCCAATGCGCGGGTGCTGGAAGGGCAACTCGAGTTTCCGCTCGCCGACGGCCAGCAGATCGCCGGGTTCGCCTTGGACATCGACGGGGTGCTGCGCGATGCGGTGCCGGTGCCCAAGGCGCAGGGACGCCAGGTGTTCGAGGCGATCGAACGGCGCCGGGTAGACCCTGGCCTGCTGGAACAGACCGCCGGCAACCAGTTCCGCCTGCGCATCTACCCGATTCCCGCCCGTGGCAGCCGCCGCGTGGCGCTGACCTTCCGCGAGACCTTGCCGGTGGATGCACAGGGCCTGCGCTGGAACCTGCCGCTGCAGTTCGCCCGCGACGCCAGGCAGGTGACGCTACGGCTGGACGCGCGTGGCACCGGCAAGCCGGTGGCAGGCGCAGCACTTCCCTGGACGTTCCAGGCCCGCGATGGCGCCCACGTGGCGCAATGGCAGGGTGCCGGGAGGGCCCTGCCGGCGCAGGCGCAGATCCGCTTGCCGCAGGTACGCCAGTTGGATGCGGTCACCGGCCTGCACGAGGGCGAGCGCTATCTGTTGGCGCAGATACCGGTACCGGCCCAGGCCGCCCCGCGCGCGTTGCCCAAGCGGGTAGGGCTGCTGTGGGATGCCTCCGGATCGGCCCGACAACGCGACCGCGCCACCGAAACGGCGGTGCTGGACCGCTATTTCCGCGCCATCGGCGACGGTGAGGTGGAGCTCACCGTACTGCGTGACCATGCCGAAGCGCCGCGCAGCTTCCGCATCCGCGGCGGTGACTGGAGCGGGCTGCGCGCGCACTTGACCTCGCTGCCGCTGGACGGCGCCAGTGCATTGGGTGCATGGACGCCGCGCGCCGATATCGGCGAGTACCTGCTGGTCAGCGACGGGCTGTCCAACTATGGCCGACAGGCGCTGCCGCCGTTGGCGGCTGGCCAGCGCCTGTACGCATTGAGCAGCGCCGGTGCACGCACCGATGGTGCGCGGCTGCGCGCCTGGACCCAGGCCCATCACGGCCAGGCGCTGTTGCTGTCCACTGCCGCCGAGGTCGACGCCGCGATGCCGTTGTTGATGCAGCAGCCGGCTGACGTGGTCGAACTGCGCGGCGATGGCGTGGACCAGCTGGTGGCCGACGCCAGCCATGCCAGTCAGGGCTGGTTGCGCGTCACCGGGCGCGTGCAGCGCACTGACGGCGCGGTGGATGTTGGGGTGCGCCTGGCCGACGGCCGGGTCCATCAACAACGCATTGCCGTGTCCGGCGCCCGTGCGCTGGACGGTGGACTGGTGGCGCACGCGTGGGCCGATGCGCAGATGGCCGCGTACGCCGCAGACCCGGTCGCGCACGAGGACGCCATGCGGACGTTGTCCCGGCAGTTCGGCCTGGTCGGGCCCGATACCTCGCTGCTGGTGCTGGAAACCCTGGACGACTACCTGCGTTATGGCATCCGCGCACCGGCACCGCTGCGGGAGGCATACGACCGTCTGCATGCGGTGCGCATCGACGATGAAAAGCAGGCCCGTCGCCAGCGTCTGGACCAGATCGCGCGGCAGTTCGCCGACCGCGAACGCTGGTGGAACACGCGCTGGCCCAAGGACGCACCGGTAGCCAAGGCCGGGCTGGAGAAGTCCGCACCGATGCCGGTCGCCGCGGCCGCACCGGCCGAGGCGCAGCCTTACATGGAGGCACGTGCCAACGACGTGGTCAGCGCGCCCGCACCGCCCGCACCGCGGATGCCGATGGCGCCGATGGCGGCGCCCAGTCGCGCGAGCGGCCAGCTGCAGAGCGTCGAACTGACCGCCAGCAAGGTCGCAGGGGGCAGGGCCAACAGCGGCGCCATCGCGATCGCCCTGGCCCCGTGGGAGCCCGATTCGGACTACGCGCGCCGCCTGCGCGATGCCCCGCCGGCACAGCTGTACGCCACGTACCTGGCCGAGCGCGATCAGCACGCCGACAGCAGCGCCTTCTACCTGGACGTGGCCGATCTGCTGCTGGCCAAGGGCCAGCGCGACCTGGCTCTGCGGGTGCTGTCCAACCTGGCCGAGATGCAGTTGGAGAACCGCCACGTGCTGCGCGTGCTCGGCTACCGGCTGATGCAGGCCAGGGCGCCCGAGCTGGCGGTGCCGGTGTTCCAGCAGGTGCTGCGGCTGGGCGAGGAGGAGCCGCAGAGCTTCCGTGACCTGGGCTTGGCGCTGGAGGCCAGCGGGCAGTACCCGCAGGCCGTGGCGATGTTCAATGAGGTGGTGGAGCGGCCTTGGGACGGTCGCTTCGATGGGATCTCGCTGATCGCGCTGGACGAGCTGAACACCCTGGCCGCACGCGAGCGGGTCAATCTGAGCGCGGTCGATCCACGTCTGCGTCGCGCGATGCCGCTGGATCTGCGCGTGGTGCTCAGCTGGGACAGCGACAACAGCGACATGGACCTGTGGGTCACCGATCCCAACGGCGAGCGCGCGTATTACGGTAACCGCCTCACCTACCAGGGCGGGCAGATGTCGCAGGACTTCACTGGCGGCTACGGGCCCGAGCAGTTCTCGCTGCGCGAGGCCAAGCCGGGCACGTACAAGGTGGAGGCCAATTTCTTCGGCAGCCGTGAGCAGCTGGTTACCGGCGCCACCACGCTGAGCCTGCGCCTGAGTACGCATTGGGGGACACGCAGGCAGCGCGACCAGCAGGTCACGATGCGGCTGAAGGATCGCGCGGAGACGGTGCTGGTAGGGGAATTCGAGGTGCGCTAGCACCCGCGTTAGTCTGCAGGGGACACACGGCCGGGACGCCCGTGCCGTGTGTCGGATGCGCGCTGCGGGCAGCCGATGCGCCGCACCAGCAGCTACCATGCCCGATTGCTGCATGATTCCGCCCCGCCGCATGGACGACCCGATGACTTCCCGCCCTTCCTCCCGCTGGCGCCCCACCACCCGTTGGCTGGTCTGGGCCGCCATACTGCTTGCCAGCGCGGTGGCCAACGCCTTCGTCGAGGTCATGGACGCCAGCCGCCGTGGCGAGGCGCTCGCGTTGTGGCAGCCGATGACCTGGGAGCTGAGCAGCGCCGGCATGATCCTGCTCACCCTGCCGCTGCTGTGGTGGGGTTGCCAACGCTGGCCGTTGCATGCCGACACCTGGACGCGCCGGCTGCCGCTCTACCTGCTGGCCAGCGTGGCGTGGTCGCTGCTGCACGTGGTCGGGATGATGGCGCTGCGTCACCTGGCCTACGCCAGCCTGGGCGAGCATTACGTCGATGGCTCCGGCTGGGTTTCTCGGCTGCTGTACGAGTACCTCAAGGACGTCCGCGCGTTCTTCACCTTCGTGGCGATCGAGCACTTCTTCAGCTGGTTCGGCCGCCGCCGCCAAGGCGAGGCGCACCTGCTGGCCGCGCCGGAGGATGCACCGCCCGAAGAACCGGTGGACCGGCCCGAGCGCTTCCTGGTGCGCAAGCTCGGCCGTGATTTCCTGGTGGCTACCGGCGACATCGAATACGCCCAGGCCGCCGGCAACTACATGAACCTGCACGTGCGCGGCCACGACTATCCGCTACGCAGCACCATGGCCGCGCTGGAGGCGCGGCTGGACCCGGCGCGGTTCGTGCGCATCCACCGCAGCTACGTGCTCAACCTGGGCTTCCTGGTGTCCATCGAGCCGCTGGACAGCGGCGAGGCGCGCGCCCACCTGGCCGATGGCAGTGCGCTGCCCTGCAGCCGCCGCCAGCTGCCGGGCCTGCGCGCGGCGCTGGGGCAGGGGGCGGCGGCGGGCTCAACGGATGCGGCAATGCCGGGCGGCACCACCCGCGCATCTACATGAACGGGCGTTCCAAGCTACAATTCAGGCCTTGTCCCAAGCCTTCAACACCGCCGATATGATCGAGCTCAATCCCGTGCGCCAGCGAATCACCGATCTGACCGATCGCGTGCTCTCGCTCAGGGGGTATCTTTGACTACGACGCCAAGAAAGAGCGTCTGGAAGAAGTAACCCGGGAACTGGAAAACCCAGACATCTGGAACAATGCCGAGTACGCCCAGAACCTGGGCCGTGAACGCGCCAACCTGGAAAAGACCGTCGGCGGCATCGCCACGATCCTGGACGGCCTGTCCGAGTCCGGCGAACTGCTGGAACTGGCTGAAAGCGAGCAGGACGAAGATACCGCCCTGGCCGTGGTCGCCGACCTGGACAAGTACCAGAAGCACGTGGAACAGCTGGAATTCCAGCGCATGTTCTCCGGCCAGATGGACACCGCCCCGGCCTTCGTGGACATCCAGGCCGGTGCCGGTGGCACCGAAGCCCAGGACTGGGCCGAAATCCTGCTGCGCATGTACCTGCGCTGGTGCGAATCGCGCGGCTGGAAGACCGAGCTGATGGAAGTGTCCGGTGGCGACGTCGCCGGCATCAAGTCCGCCACGCTGCGCGTTGAAGGCGATTACGCCTATGGTTGGCTGAAGACCGAAACCGGCGTGCACCGCCTGGTGCGCAAGTCGCCGTTCGATTCGGACAACCGCCGCCATACCAGCTTCACCTCGGTGTTCGTGTCCCCGGAAGTGGACAACAACATCGAGATCGACATCAACCCGGCCGACCTGCGCACCGACGTGTACCGCTCCTCCGGTGCCGGTGGCCAGCACGTCAACAAGACCGAGTCGGCGGTGCGTATCACGCACATTCCGACCAACACGGTCGTGGCCTGCCAGACCGGCCGCAGCCAGCACCAGAACCGCGACAACGCGATGAAGATGCTGGCCGCCAAGCTGTACGAGCTGGAAGTCCAGAAGCGCAACGCCGAGCGCGATGCGGTGGAAGCAACCAAATCCGACATCGGCTGGGGCAGCCAGATCCGCAATTACGTGCTCGACCAGAGCCGCATCAAGGACCTGCGCACCGGCATCGAGCGCTCGGACACCCAGAAAGTGCTGGACGGCGACCTCGACGAGTTCGTCGAGGCCAGCCTGAAGTCCGGCCTGGCCGTGGGCTCCAAACGCATCGACGCCTGACCGTCGGGTCGCCCCGCGCGGCCCGATGCGCCCGCCCCGGGCCCGCCCGGGGATTTCGCACTCTGCCCCGTCCATCGGCATGATGGCGGGGTTCGTACCTCCCCCAGACATAGACCCACGCCATGAACGATCAGACCCACGCGCCGCAGCCCCCCGTCGACGAGAACAGCCTCATCGCCGAGCGCCGCGCGAAACTGACGGCGCTGCGCGGGCAGGGCATCGCCTACCCGAACGACTTCCGTCGCGAGCACTTCGCCGGCGCCCTGCAGGCCGAGTTCGCCGACGCCGAACAGTGGACCGCCGAGGCCCTGGAAGCCGCCGACCGCCAGGTCAGGATGGCCGGCCGGCTGATGGCCAAGCGGGTCATGGGCAAGGCCAGCTTCGCCCAGATCCAGGACGAATCCGGTCGCATTCAGCTGTTCCTGCAGGGCAGCACCCTGGGCGATGCCTATACCGCCTTCAAGGGCTGGGACGTGGGCGACATCATCGCAGTGGAGGGCGGGCTGACCCGCACCAAGACCGGCGAGCTGTCGGTCAAGGCCACCAGCATCCGCCTGCTGACCAAGTCGCTGCGCCCGCTGCCGGACAAGTGGCACGGCCTGTCCGACGTGGAGCAGCGCTACCGCCAGCGCTACGTCGACCTGATCGTGACCCCGGAGTCGCGCGAGGTGTTCATCAAGCGCTCGCGGATCATCCGCGCGATGCGCGCGTGGCTGGACAACCGCGACTTCCTCGAAGTCGAAACGCCGATGATGCATTACATCCCCGGCGGCGCCACGGCCAAGCCGTTCACCACCCACCACAACGCGCTGGACCTGGACCTGTACCTGCGCGTGGCCCCGGAGCTGTACCTCAAGCGCCTGGTCGTGGGTGGGCTGGAGCGCGTCTACGAGATCAACCGCAACTTCCGCAACGAAGGCGTGAGCACCCGCCACAACCCGGAATTCACCATGATGGAGCTGTACGAGGCCTACGCCACGTACACCGAAGTGATGGACCTGACCGAAGGGGTGATCCGCGACGTGGCCAACCAGGTGCTGGGCACCACTACGGTGACCTGGGACGGCGCCACCATCGACCTGGCCCCGGCCTTCCGCCGCTGGCGCATGGACGAGGCGGTGCGCCACCACAACCCGGAAATCAGCGCCGCCGACTGCACCGACCGCGACGCGCTGGCTGCCCATTGCGAGCGCCTGAAGATCCGCATCAAGCCGTCCTACGGCTGGGGCAAGCTGCTGCTGGAGATCTTCGAAGCTACCGTCGAGCACACGCTGGTGCAGCCGACCTTCATCACCGACCACCCGGTCGAGGTCTCCCCGCTGGCCCGTGCCAACGACGACCAGCCCGGCTACACCGACCGCTTCGAGCTGTTCATCAACGGCAAGGAACTGGCCAACGGCTTCTCCGAGTTGAACGACCCGGAAGACCAGGCCGCCCGTTTCCAGGCCCAGGTGACGGCCAAGGAAGGCGGCGACGACGAGGCCATGCACTACGACGCCGATTACATCCGTGCGCTGGAGTACGGCATGGCCCCGACCGGCGGCCTGGGTATCGGCATCGACCGTCTGGTGATGCTGCTCACCGGCAGCAGTTCGATTCGTGATGTACTGCTGTTCCCCTATATGCGTCCGGAAAACTGAGACGTAGGTCCGGCTGCCAAGGGAGGGCAGCCGGGGCGGGGTTCCGCTGAGGTGGCCGCGCGCGTATGGTTTCTGCGTGGCCTTCCCGGTAGACGCCGTGATGGCCAGGGCGATGATCGGTCCGTTGGTGCGTGACATCCACATCACACCGCGACCACGATCATGAACCGGGAGATCACGACGGGAGGCGGATCCATGCAAGGTGCCAGTGTGCAGAGTGGCGGAGTATTCTCTCCGCAGCATGTTCCAGTGTGGTCCAGGAAGACGGCGGAAGCATCCTTGAATATTGTCATCGTTGACGACCAGACGTCCGCGCGCACCATGCTCCGTCATGTCATCGAGGACATCGCGCCGGAACTGAGCGTGCACGACTTCGGGGATCCGCTCACCGCGCTGGCCTGGTGCGAATCGCACCCGGTGGACCTGCTGCTGCTCGACTACCGCATGCCGGAGATGGATGGGCTGGAGTTCGCCCGCCGCTTCCGCCGGTTGCCCAAGCACCGCGACATCCCGGTGATCCTGATCACCGTGGTCGGCGACGAGCCGATCCGCCAGGCCGCGCTCGAAGCGGGCGTCATCGATTTCCTGGTCAAGCCCATCCGCCCGCGCGAACTGCGCGCGCGCTGCTACAACCTCTTGCAGTTGCGCCAGCAGTCGGAAAACGTCAAGCAACGCGCGCTGTCGCTGGAACAGCGCCTGCTGGCCAGCATGCACGAAGTGGAAGAGCGCGAACGCGAAACGCTGTCGCGGCTGGCGCGTGCGATCGAGTTCCGTGATGCCGGCACCAGTGCCTACCTGGAGCGCATGGCGCACGTGGCCGGGTTGATCGCCGAGCAGCTCGGCCTGCCCGAGGACGAGTGCAAGCTGATCGAGATGGCTGCGCCCCTGCACGATATGGGCAAGATCGCCATCCCCGATGCGGTGCTGCTCAAGCAGGGCAAGCTCAACGAAGAGGAGTTGGCGATCATGCGCCGGCACCCGCGTATCGGCTATGAGCTGCTGAGCGGCAGCCAGAACCGTTTCATCCAGGTGGGTGCGTTGATCGCACTGCGCCATCACGAACGTTATGACGGCAGCGGGTATCCCGACGGCCTGATCGGCGATGCGATCCCGCTGGAAGCGCGGATCGTGGCGGTTGCCGATGTGTTCGATGCCCTGATCTCACCCCGACCGTACAAGGAAGCATGGACGATGGAAGCGACGTTGGCCTACCTCTACGCACAGCGTGGCCGGCTGTTCGACCCGCGTTGCGTGGACGCGCTGCTGCGCGGCCGGCAACAGCTGGACGAAATCTGCGCCCAGCACTCGACCGCCTCGACCCGCCCGGGGATGTGACATGCATGGCCTGCTCCAGCGCCTCAAGCAGCGGCTGGACACGATGCGCGGCCATGCGTTCGTCCGGTTCTTTCCTGCCACGCTGGTGTCGCTGGTCGCACTGGCGGTGCTCGCGCCCGCGCAGTGGTGGATCGGTGCGACGCTGGTCGTGGCCGCCGCTCTCATCCACGTGAGCCGGTCGGCACACGCGGGACGACGCGCGTCGAATGGCTCCAACGCCGGCCGCGGCATCCTCGCCGAGCTGCGTGCGCGGCTGTCCAATCGACCCGACAGCGAGCACCTCCAGAACTTCATCCGGATTGCGATCACCGCGTTGTTCATCGGCTATCTCGGCTGGCGCTATACGCAGGTGGGGGGCGACATTCTGCGCGTGACGTGGCTGATCCTGGCAGTCGAGCTGGCCGTGGCGATGCTGTTGCTGGCGGGTCTGTTGGCGCGACCGGGCGTGTCGCGCGCGCGGCGTACCGTGGGGATGGTCACCGATTACGCCTGCATGGGCGCAATCATGACCCTGCAGGGAGAACCGGCGGCGTTGCTGTATGTGGTGCTGCTGTGGGTCACCATCGGCAATGGCATGCGCTATGGGCGCGGCTACCTGCATGCCGCCACCGCGATGGGCTGCGCGGCGTTCCTCTGCGCACTCCTGTTTTCCCCGTACTGGGCCGGACACCATCTACTCGGCTGGGGACTGCTGCTGGGACTGGGCATGACCCCGCTGTACTTCGTCGGCATCAGCCGGGCCGCGCCCCCGACCGCCGCCGACCCGCGGACGGCGGCGGTGGGACCGGTGCATCGCCTCTACCTGCAGGTAAAGGAGCGCCTGACCAAGCGTTCGGACAGCGAGCATGGCCAGGCCATCGTGCGTATCGTGTTGATCACGCTGATCCTGGGCTATGTGCTCATGCCCAGCGTGCGCCACGACCTGCCGCCGGCGCAGCATCACGGCGTGCTGGCGATCGTGCTGACCGGGCTGTTCCTGTCGATCACGCTGTTTGCCTGGCTGCTGGTGCGGCCGGCGCGCTCGGATCCGCGGCGTATCGCCGGGATGCTGGCCGATTACGGCCTGATCGCCGCCGGCATGGTGCAGATGGGCGAGCCGCTGGCGTGGGTCTACATCGTGGTGATGTGGGTGACCGTGGGCAACGGCATGCGCTACGGGAACAATTATCTGTACGCGGCCGTGGCCATGGCGCTGGGCAGCTTCGGCTACACCATGTTGGCCACGCCCTATTGGGAACAGAACGGTCGCCTGGGCTTCGGGCTCTGGCTCGGGTTGGCGGCGGTGCCGCTGTACTTCTCCAGCCTGCTGCGTCAGTTGACCCATGCCATGGACGAGGCGCGTCGCGCCAGCGAGGCCAAGAGCCGGTTCCTGGCCAACATGAGCCATGAATTCCGCACGCCGCTCAATGGCCTGTCGGGGATGACCGAAGTGCTGGCCACCACGCAGCTGGATGAAGAGCAGCGCGAGTGCGTCAGCACCATCCAGGCCTCCTCCCGCAGCCTGCTGGCACTGGTGGAGGAGGTGCTGGACATCTCGGCCATCGAGGCGGGCAAGCTGCGGGTGCTGGCCGAGGATTTCTCGCTGGCCGATGTGATGCAGTCCATCGGGCTGATCCTGTTGCCGCAGGCCAAGGTCAAGCGTCTGGCCTACCAGGTCAAGGTGGATGACGGGGTGCCGGCGCGACTGCGCGGCGACCTGGGCCATCTGCGGCAGATCCTGCTCAACCTGGCTGGCAACGCGGTCAAGTTCACCGACCACGGCAAGGTCGAGATCCGGGTGTCGCTGCTGCGCGATGACGGGCAGGGCAACGTGCGGATCCGGTTCGACATCCTCGATACCGGTATCGGCGTGGTCCCGGCCATGCGTCCGCGATTGTTCGAGGCCTTCGAGCAGGCCGATGTGAGCATGGCGCGTCGGCACGAGGGCACCGGGCTGGGCACGACCATTGCCAAGGGCCTGGTGGAGGCGATGGGCGGGCAGATCGGCTTTGCCGAGAACCCGCCGCAGGGCAGCTGCTTCTGGTTCGAGCTGCCGTTTGCACTTCCCCCGGTGGTCGCCGGCGAGTTCACCCCGGCGGTGGTCGGCGAGAGCGTGCCCGGCAGCGGCAACAACGTGATCGCGTTTGCCGACCCGTTCCTGCGCCATCGCGCACGCGTGCGCAGCATGAAGATTCTGGTGGCCGACGATCATCAGGCCAATCGCCTGGTGCTGCAGCGGCTGCTGCAGAAGGCCGGGCACAAGGTGGTATGCGTCAACGATGCCGAGGCGGTGCTGGATGCGTTGGCCGAAAGCGATTACGACGTGGCCATCGCCGATCTGCACATGCCGGGGATGAGCGGGCTGGACATGCTCAAGGAGCTGCGGGTGATGCAGGCCGGCGGTGCACCGCGCACACCCGTGTTGATCCTCAGCGCCGATGTGACGCCCGAGGCGATCCAGCAGTGCACCCAGGCCGGCGCGCACACCTTCTTCGGCAAGCCGGTGGTGGCGGTGCGGCTGCTGGATACGCTGGCCGATATCGCCACCAACGACCAGTTGCGGGCCACGGCGCCGGTGGTGCATGTGTCGGTGGCGCCCGACGGCGTGCTCGATCCGGGCGTGCTCGATGAGCTGGCGTCGCTGGGGTTGGGGGAGGCGTTCGAGCAGGAGTTCGTTCGCCAATGCCTGGAAGATGCGCGGCAGTGCATCGAGGTGGCCGCCGCCGATGGCGAGCGCGCTGACTGGGTGCATCTGCGCGAGCAGGCGCACGCGATCAAGGGCGTGGCCGGCAACCTCGGGCTGGTGCGCGTGGCGCATCGTGCCGGTGAGGTGATGCGCATGGCCGACTGGCAGTTGAAGACCGAGTGGCGCGAGCGGATCAACCAGATCCGCACCGGGATGAAGGAGGGCCGTGCGGCGCTCGAGGCCCGCGCGCAGAAGCGCGACGCGCGCGAGGATGGTGGTAGCGACGTGCGGTGATCGACCGCTTGCTACCGGATTGGGCGGGGGTGTGTGGGTTCGCCGGACACGCTGCAAGTACGTCCATGTAAGCTCGCGTACGCCATCCATGGCGTACGACGGTCCCGCGAACCCACACACCCCCGCCCTCGACGGTTGGTTGGCGCAGCCAGCGAGGCACTCCTGCGCATGGAAGAACGCGCCGCAGTCAAAAAGAAACCAAAAAAAAGCCCGGCTGTGGCCGGGCTTGAAGTGGTTTGCAACGGTTGCCAGCATTCACGCCGCGTCGAGGTGGGCACGACGCGTCTGCGCTTTGATCAAGCGATCCATGGTGCGCAGCGACTTCTCTTCCAGGGCCAGCGCCGAGTCGACCCAGACCTTGGTGATTTCCAGCAGCTCGTCATAGCGCACGGCCTGGGCCAGATTGCGTGCCGCGTTCATGGCCAGATAGCTGCGCGGGATGCGCTGGTGCTGGCGGATCTGCTCCTGCACCGCCGCCACGCCCTGGCCCTTGGGCACCAGAATGTCCACCACGCCCATGGCGTACATCTCTTCGGACGAATACACCCGACCTTCCAGAATGATCTTCTCGGCCAGCTGCGGTGCGACGCGCTTGCACAGGAACGAATAGGCACCCATGCCCGGGAACAGCCCGAACAGCACCTCCGGAAGCCCCATCCCGCAGCCTTCCTCGGCGACGATCGTGTGGCAGGCCAGCGCCATTTCCAGGCCGCCGCCCAAGGCATCGCCCTGAATCAACGCGATGGTGCGCACATCGCCACCGAAGCCGGTGTGCAGGTGATGCACGCCTTCCACGCAGCGTTGCGCGTAGGCGAGCAGGCGATCGCGGTTGCCTTCGCGGATGAGGCGGGAGAACAGCTCCAGGTCACCGCCCAGGTTGTAGGCGCTGGCATCGGAGGCCAGCACGAAGTGACGCAACGCGCCGCTGTTGCGCTCGGCCGGTGAGAGGGTAATGGCATTCATGAAGCTCCACATCTCATCCAGCATGTCCCGGCGGCAGCAGGGGCGAACGCCCGTGGCGGCGTCGGCATGCATGAACAACCAATGGGCGGCGTTGTCAGCGGTGGTTTCGGTGCGGATGGTGGAATAGCCGCGGGTAATGTTCAGCTTTTCGATCGTTTGCATGGCGATTTCCTCGGCGTTTCTGGCCCGGAGGGAGGACGGTGGGCGGCGGGCCGGACGTGTCCACTCGCCGCGATCCTACACCGCCGGTCGCCCGCTCAACGCAAAGGCCCCAGCCGTCACCGGCTGGGGCCCTGGAATGCCTGAATGACCGCCGAAGCCTTACGGGGCGGGGGTATCGCGCAGCTCGCGGCGCAGGATCTTGCCCACGTTGGTCTTGGGCAGTTCCTTTCGGAATTCGACGATTCTGGGGTGCTTGTAGCCGGTCAGGTTGGCGCGGGCGTGTTCCTTGACCATTTCGGCGGTCAGGTTGGGGTCCTTCTTGACGATGACCACCTTGACGATCTCGCCGGACTTTTCATCCGGCACGCCGACCGCAGCCACTTCCAGCACGCCGGGCATCATCGCGATCACGTCTTCGACTTCGTTCGGGTACACGTTGAAGCCGGACACCAGAATCATGTCCTTCTTGCGGTCCACGATGTAGAAGAAGCCCTGCTCGTCCATCCGCGCCATGTCGCCGGTGTGCAGCCAGCCGTCGGCGTCGATCGCCTTGGCGGTTTCTTCCGGGCGCTGCCAGTAGCCCTTCATCACCTGCGGGCCCTTGATGCACAGCTCGCCGACTTCGCCCGGGGTGAGGGTCTTGCCGTCGTCGTCCTTCACGCAGGCGTCGGTGGAGGGGATCGGCAGGCCGATCGCGCCGTTGTACTCGGCCAGGTCCAGTGGATTGATGCAGGCGGCCGGCGAGGTCTCGGTCAGGCCGTAGGCCTCCACCAGGGTTACCCCGGTCACCTTCTTCCAGCGTTCAGCCACGGCGCGCTGCACGGCCATGCCGCCGCCCAGGGTGACCTTCAGCGACGAGAAGTCGATTTCATCGAAGCCGGGCGTGTTGAGCAGGCCGTTGAACAGCGTGTTGACGCCGGTGATGGCGGTGAAGCGGGTCGCCTTCAGCTCCTTGACGAAGCCCTTCATGTCGCGCGGGTTGGTGATCAGGTGGTTGCAGCCACCGAACTTCATGAAGACCAGGCCGTTCGCCGTCAGCGCGAAGATGTGGTACAGCGGCAGGGCGGTGATGATCCACTCCTTGCCCATCTCGATCCCCGAGGCGGAGATCCAGGCCGAGGCCTGCTGCATGTTGGCGACCAGGTTGCGGTTGGTCAGCATCGCGCCCTTGGCCACGCCGGTGGTGCCGCCGGTGTACTGCAGGAAGGCAACGTCGTCGTGGTCGATTTCAACCTTGGGCAGGCTGTGGCGGCTGCCCAGCTTGAGCGCCTGGTTGAAGCGCACCGCACCGCGCAGGGTGTAGTTGGGCACCATCTTCTTGATGTACTTCAGCACGAAGTTCACCACCACGCCCTTGGCGCCGAGCATGTCGCCCAGGCCGGTGGTGACGATGTGCTTGATCGGCGTGTCGGCAATGACCTGCTGCACGGTGTCGCCGAAGTTGTCGACCACCACGATCACGGCCGCGCCGGAGTCCACCAGCTGGTGCTTGAGCTCACGGGCGGTGTACAGCGGGTTGACGTTGACCACGGTCAGGCCGGCACGCAGCACGCCGAAGGTGGCGACCGGGTACTGCAGGCAGTTGGGCATCATCAGGGCGACGCGGTCGCCCTTCTTGAGCTTCAGCTCGCCCAGCAGGTAGGCGGCGAACTGCTCGACCAGGGCGTCGGTTTCACCGTAGGTGATGGTCTTGCCGAAACTGGAGTAGGCGGGACGGTCGCGATACTTGGCCACCGAGGTGTCGAAGACGGCGGAGACCGAATGGAACTCGTTGACGTCGATCTCGGCGGGTACGCCGTTGGGATAACTCTGCAGCCAGGGACGTTCCAGACTCATATTCCCCCTCCAGGAATCGTTGATGAGAGTGTGTTCTGGCCCTGAGTATCCGCCAGTTCACGTCCGGGCAGCATACCGGGCCGAATGGAAAAGGCGAAGGGGGCGTGAAGGATGGGGCGGGTGTGGCGGCCCGGTGCGGGTGTATCAGACGGTGTCGATCTGCCTGCGATGGGTAGTGCCGAGCCATGCTCGGCAGATGGCCTGCACACGCATCGACGCCGGGCTCGAGGTTGCCGGTGCCGAGCATGGCTCGGCACTACCGAGGCTGAGGATGGCTGGAGGTTACCGGTGCCGAGCATGGCTCGGCACTACCGGGGCTGAGGATGGCTGGAGGTTACCGGTGCCGAGCATGGCTCGGCACTACCGGGGCTGAGGATGGCTGGAGGTTAGCGGTGCCGAGCATGGCTCGGCACTACCGGGGCTGAGGATGGCTGGAGGTTGCCGGTGCCGAGCATGGCTCGGCACTACCGGGGCTGAGGATGGCTGGAGGTTAGCGGTGCCGAGCATGGCTCGGCACTACCGGGGCTGAGGATGGCTGGAGGTTGCCGGTGCCGAGCATGGCTCGGCACTACCGGGCGGCCCGCCTGCGGTGCAGGCGGGCCGCGGTGGCGCGTTTCAGCCCTTCGCCGCCAGCTGGCGCAGCACGTACTGCAGCAGGCCGCCGTGCTTGAAGTACTCCACTTCCTTCGGGGTGAGCAGCATGACGTGCGCCTCGAAGGTCTTCGTCGTGCCATCGGCCTTGGTCGCAGTGAGCGTGGCGGTCTTGCTGACGCCGTCCTGCAGGCCGGTGACGTCGACCGTTTCCGAGCCGTCCAGGCCCAGGCTCTGCGCGTTCTCGCCGGCCTTGAACTGCAGCGGCAGCACGCCCATGCCGACCAGGTTGGAGCGATGGATGCGCTCGAAGCTCTCTGCGATGACCGCCTTGACGCCCAGCAGATTGGTGCCTTTGGCCGCCCAGTCGCGCGAGGAGCCGGTGCCATACTCCTTGCCGGCAAACACCACCAACGGCACGCCTTCGGCCTTGTATTTCATGGCCGCGTCGTAGATGGCCAGCTTCTGCGGCTCGCCGCCGTCCTTGGGGAAGTACAGCGTGTTGCCGCCTTCCTCGCCACCGAACATCAGGTTCTTGATGCGGATGTTGGCGAAGGTGCCACGGACCATGACGTCATCGTTGCCACGGCGGCTGCCATAGCTGTTGAAGTCGGCCGGCTGCACGCCGCGTTCCTGCAGGAAGCGCCCGGCGGGCGAATCCTTCTTGATGTTGCCGGCCGGGGAGATGTGATCGGTGGTGATCGAATCGCCGAACAGGCCCATCACCCGCGCGCCGTGCACGTCTTCGATGTGGCCGACCTGCATGGTCATGCCCTCGAAATACGGCGGGTTCTTGATGTAGGTGGAGTGGCCGTCCCACTCATACAGGTCGCCGTCCGGGGACTTGATGTTGTTCCAGCGCGAATCGCCCTTGAACACGTCGGCGTAGTTCTGCTTGAACATCTCCGGGCCGATGGTCGCGGCGATCACATCGCCGATTTCCTTGTTGCTGGGCCAGATGTCGCGCAGGTACACCGGCTGGCCATCGCTGCCGGTGCCGAGTGGTTCGGTGGTCAGGTCGATGTCGGTAGTGCCGGCGATCGCATACGCCACCACCAGCGGCGGGCTGGCCAGGTAGTTCATTTTGACTTCCGGGTGCACGCGGCCTTCGAAGTTGCGGTTGCCCGACAGCACCGAGGTCACCACCAGGTCGCCCGCGGCGATGCCCGCGCTGACTTCGGCCGGCAGCGGGCCGGAGTTGCCGATGCAGGTGGTGCAGCCGTAGCCGACCACGTAGAAGCCGATCTTTTCCAGCTCGGTGAGTACACCGGCCTTTTCAAGGTAATCGGTGACCACGCGCGAGCCTGGGCCGAGCGAGGTCTTCACCCACGGCTTGCGGTCCAGGCCCTTGGCGGCCGCGTTGCGGGCGAGCAGGCCGGCGCCGATCATCACCGCCGGATTGGAGGTGTTGGTGCACGAGGTGATCGCGGCGATCACCACCGCGCCATCCTTCAGCCGGAATTTCGTGCCGTCCAGTTCGACATCGCTGTAGCCCTTGGCCAGTTGCTCGTTGCCGACCGCCGCACCACCGCCTTCATTGACGAAGTTGGATACATCCTCGGTGCGCTTGTCGCGGTTGGTGGTGAGGCCGACCAGGCTGTCGCGGTAGTTCTGCTTGACGTCCTCGAGCAGCACGCGGTCCTGCGGGCGCTTGGGGCCGGCCAGCGACGGCTTGACCGTGCCCATGTCCAGTTCCAGGGTAACGCTGTAGCTGGCGTGTGCGGTGTCGGCGTCGTGCCACAGGCCCTGGGCCTTGGCGTAGGCCTCGACCAGCGCGATCTGTTCCTCGCTGCGGCCGGACAGGCGCAGGTAGGTCAGCGATTCGCCGTCGATCGGGAAGATGCCGCAGGTGGCGCCGTACTCGGGTGCCATGTTGCCGATGGTGGCGCGGTCGGCCAGCGGCAGGTGCTGCAGGCCTTCGCCGAAGAACTCGACGAACTTGCCGACCACCCCGTGCTTGCGCAGCATCTGGGTGACGGTCAGCACCAGGTCGGTGGCGGTGGCGCCTTCGGGCATGCGTCCGGTCAGCTTGAAGCCGACCACCTGCGGGATCAGCATCGAGGACGGCTGGCCGAGCATGGCCGCCTCCGCTTCGATGCCGCCCACGCCCCAGCCGAGCACGCCGATGCCATTGATCATGGTGGTGTGGCTGTCGGTCCCGAACACGGTGTCCGGATACGCGATGGCCTTGCCATCCTTGTCCGCGGTCATCACCACGCGGGCCAGGTTTTCCAGGTTGACCTGGTGGACGATGCCGGTGTTGGGTGGCACCACCTTGAAGTTGTCGAACGCCTTCTGGCCCCAGCGCAGGAAGCCGTAGCGTTCCATGTTGCGCTGGAATTCGATCTTGCCGTTGAGGTCCAACGCATCCGGCGTGCCGAATACATCCACCTGCACCGAGTGGTCGATCACCAGCTCGGAGGGGATCTGCGGGTTGATCTGTTCCGGGCGACCGCCGAGCTTGACCACCGCATCGCGCATCGCGGCCAGGTCGACCACGCAGGGCACGCCGGTGAAGTCCTGCAGGACCACGCGGGCCGGCATGAAGGCGATTTCAATATCCGGTTCGGCCTTGGGGTCCCACTTGGCCACCGCTTCGATGTGGTCGCGGCCGACGGTAGCGCCGCCGTCCTCGTGCCGGAGCAGATTCTCCAGCAGGATCTTCATCGAATAGGGCAGGTGGGAGATATCGAACTGCTGTCCGAGCTTGGGCAGGCTGAAGTAGTCGTAGGTCTTGCCGCCGACGTCCAGCTGGCTGCGGGTGGAGAACGAATCGCTCATGCGGGGTGACTCCTCTTGCGGATGGCTTGCAGTGGTCCGCGCGGAGCGGGCCTGCTTGCGTTTGCCGGCGGCCCTGGGGTACCGGATCGCAGCCAGTATGAGCGATCCCGTGCCACGCCATGGCCGGCCAGTGACAGAACACAAGGTTACACAGCCACATGTAGCGCCGGTGTCATCACAGCGGTGCGTCCAACGCAGACGGGGCGCCCATGGGCGCCCCGTCGGGGAAGCGTTGCCGGGCGATGCCGGTTACTTGCCGTTGGCGGCGTCGATCAGCGGGTTGCCGGTCTTGCCCACCGCGTTGGACTTGGACTTGGCCGTGAGCACACCGGTCTTGCCGAACTCGAACACGGTCGCTTCCTGGATGTTCTTTCCGAACGACTTGATCTTGACGAAGTCGTAATACCAGACCTGCGTGTCGCCCAGCTGCTCGCGCCGGCTCGGCGCGCCGAAGGCTTCGCGGACCTGCTCCTGGGTGGTCTTGCCGACCTGGGCGGCGTCCATCTGCTGCTGGGTGATTTCCGTGCCGGTGGTGTAGGCGCCGAACGGGTTGGCCTGGGCCGACGCGGTCGTCAGTGCCAGCGGGGCGGTAAACAGCAGGGCGAGGGTGAGGGTGGTGGCACGCATCGCGGGATGTCCTTTTCTATCGATGGGGCAGGGTTGCCTGCCGTTCAGTCTATCCCGCCGGCTGCGGCCCTGCCTACGGTGCCAGTCACAGAACATCGATTTGCCCTGAACCCATCAAGTACGTACAATTCATACATACTTTTTGAGGCGTACCCCATGGAAGCCACCGTAGCTGAACGCGGGCAGATCACCTTGCCCAAGGCGGTCCGCGATGCGCTGGGCCTGACCAAGGGCACCCAGTTGAAGGTCGAGCTGGACGGCAGCCGGATCATCCTGCGCAAGAGCGTGGACGATGCGATCTCGCGCGCCCGCGGCAAGTTCGCACTGGACGGCTTCGATTCGGCGCAGGCCGCCGTCGATGCGGTCCGCGACGAGGAATGAGCGCGGCATGATCGCTGTCGATTCCCCGGTCCTGATCGAACTGCTCAGCAACGGACCGCAGGCCGACGCGGTGGAGGCGTACCTGCGCCAGAGCCTGGTCGGCGGGCGCGTGGTGATCTGCGCGGTGACCCTGGCCGAGATCTGCGCCTCGCTGCGCGGCGGGGCCGAGGTGCAGGAAGCGCTGGAGGAAATGGGCATCCATTTCAGCCCGCTGGAGGCCAAGTCCGCCCTGCGTGCCGGCGAAATGCATCGCCGCCATCGCCAGCGCGGCGCCGGCAGGCGCGGCCTGGACGAATTCATGGTCGGCTCGCACGCGCTGTTGCAGTGCGATGGGCTGATCACCTGGAACGACACGTTTTTTCGCGACTACTTCAAGGGCCTGAAGCTGATCGTGCCGCAAGCCTGAGCCCACGCACCGTTTACCGCTGTATTCAACCGCAGTTTTTTCAAAGAATTTCCCGGGAGTTGTCATGTTGGAAGCCTACCGCCACCACGTAGCCGAGCGCGCCGCGCTTGGCATCCCGCCGCTGCCGCTGAGCGCCCAGCAGACGGCCGACGTCATCGAACTGCTGAAGAACCCGCCGGCCGGGGAAGCTGAGTTCCTGCTGGAGCTGCTGACCCACCGCGTGCCGGCCGGCGTCGATGATGCCGCCAAGGTCAAGGCCTCGTACCTGGCCGCGATCGCCCTGGGCAGCGAAGTCAATGCGCTGATCAGCCGCGAGCGCGCCACCGAACTGCTGGGCACCATGCTCGGCGGTTACAACGTCGCCCCGCTGGTCCAGCTGCTCGATGACGCCACCGTCGGTGCGATCGCCGCCGATGCGCTGAAGAACACCCTGCTGGTGTTCGACGCCTTCCACGACGTGCAGGAAAAGGCCAAGGCCGGCAATGCCCACGCCCAGGGCGTGCTGCAGAGCTGGGCCGATGCGGAGTGGTTCACCAGCCGCCCGCAGGTGCCCGAAAGCCTGACCATCACCGTGCTCAAGGTGACCGGCGAAACCAACACCGACGACCTGTCGCCGGCCCCGGACGCCACCACCCGCCCGGATATCCCGCTGCATGCGCTGGCGATGCTGAAGAACAAGCGCGATGGCATCGAGCCGGAAGAAGACGGCAAGCGCGGCCCGGTGAAGTTCATTGAATCGCTGAAGGACAAGGGCCACCTGGTGGCCTACGTGGGCGACGTGGTCGGCACCGGTTCGAGCCGCAAGTCGGCCACCAACTCGGTGCTGTGGTTCACCGGCGAAGATATTCCGTTCATCCCGAACAAGCGCTTCGGCGGCGTGTGCCTGGGCTCGAAGATCGCGCCGATTTTCTACAACACGATGGAAGACGCCGGCGCGCTGCCGATCGAGCTCGACGTGTCGCAGATGAACATGGGCGATGTGATCGAGCTGCGCCCGTACGACGGCAAGGCCCTGAAGGACGGCGCGGTCATCGCCGAGTTCAAGGTCAAGTCCGACGTGCTGTTCGACGAAGTGCGCGCCGGTGGCCGCATTCCGCTGATCATCGGCCGCGGCCTCACCGCCAAGGCGCGTGAAGCGCTGGGCCTGGCCCCGACCGATCTGTTCCGCCTGCCGATGGACCCGCCGGATACCGGCAAGGGCTTCTCGCTGGCGCAGAAGATGGTTGGCCGTGCGTGTGGTCTGCCGGAAGGCCAGGGCATGCGCCCGGGCACCTACTGCGAACCGAAGATGACCTCGGTGGGCTCGCAGGACACCACCGGTCCGATGACCCGTGACGAACTGAAGGACCTGGCGTGCCTGGGCTTCTCGGCCGACCTGGTGATGCAGTCGTTCTGCCACACCGCCGCCTACCCGAAGCCGGTGGACGTCAAGACCCACCACACGCTGCCGGAGTTCATCTCCACCCGTGGCGGCATCTCGCTGCGCCCGGGCGACGGCGTGATCCACAGCTGGCTCAACCGCATGCTGCTGCCCGACACCGTCGGCACCGGCGGCGACTCGCACACCCGTTTCCCGGTAGGCATTTCGTTCCCGGCCGGTTCGGGCCTGGTGGCCTTTGCCGCCGCCACCGGCGTGATGCCGCTGGACATGCCCGAGTCGGTGCTGGTCCGCTTCAAGGGCAAGATGCAGCCCGGCGTGACCCTGCGTGACCTGGTCAACGCGATTCCGCTGTACGCGATCAAGTCCGGTCTGCTGACCGTGGCCAAGGCCGGCAAGAAGAACATCTTCTCCGGCCGCATCCTGGAAATCGAAGGTCTGCCGGAGCTGAAGGTCGAGCAGGCATTCGAGCTGTCCGATGCCTCGGCCGAACGTTCGGCCGCCGGTTGCTCGGTGCACCTGAACAAGGAGCCGATCATCGAGTACCTCACCAGCAACATCACGCTGCTGAAGTGGATGATCGCCGAGGGTTACCAGGACGCCCGTTCGCTGGCGCGCCGCATCGAGAAAATGGAAGCGTGGTTGGCCAACCCGGAGCTTCTGCAGCCCGACGCCGACGCCGAATACGCCGCCGTCATCGAGATCGACCTGGCCGATATCCACGAGCCGATCGTGGCCTGCCCGAACGATCCGGATGACGTCAAGACGCTGTCGGACGTGGCCGGTGCGGCCATCGACGAAGTGTTCATCGGTTCGTGCATGACCAACATCGGCCACTTCCGTGCGGCGGCCAAGCTGCTGGAAGGCAAGCGCGACATCCCGACCAAGCTGTGGGTGGCCCCGCCGACCAAGATGGACGCTTCGGAGCTGACCAAGGAAGGCCATTACGGCACCTTCGGCACCGCCGGCGCACGCATGGAAATGCCGGGCTGCTCGCTGTGCATGGGCAACCAGGCACAGGTGCGCGAGGGCGCGACGGTGTTCTCGACCTCGACCCGCAACTTCCCGAACCGTCTGGGCCGCAACTCCAACGTGTACCTGGGTTCGGCCGAACTGGCCGCGATCTGCTCGCGTCTGGGTCGCATCCCGACCAAGGAAGAGTACATGGCCGACATCGGCGTGCTGGATGCCAGCAGCAAGGACATCTACCGCTACATGAACTTCGACCAGATCGAGGACTATCAGGACGTGGCCAAGACGGTCGCTGCCTGATGCGGTAGCCATTGACTGCTGGTCGATGGGATTCAACTGAAAACACCCGGCGCAGGCCGGGTGTTTTTTTGTGTGTGCGGTATCGGCCAGGAAAGGCGTTATGGCACCGCTTCATGCCGTGCGCCCGGTGTCCAGTCCACCGAACCGCTGAAACGGCGGTTGCCGATCAGCAGGTCGCCGCGCCTGCCGATCACGTCCACCTCGAACCACGGCAGACCATCGGCCTGTGCTGGGCGCAGGTACATCTGCTTCTTCGCCCGATTGAACTCGATGTAATAGCGGCGATGGGGCATCGGCTTTGGTGCACCCGTCCAGTCAACCTGCACCACGCCCGGGTCATCGCTGCCGAAGAGGGACAAGTGGAAGCCGAAATCACCTTCCTCCACGTCGAAGTGGAACGTGTCGCTGCTGGCGATGGCAGTGGTGAGCGGCAGTAGAAGCAGGACGCCCATTGTGAGGAATTGAAACCGCGTCTTCCGTGTCATGCCCATGCTCCGTGTGTGCAGGGGCACATCAAAGCACACACGGCCGGGGTAGAGCCGAGCCATGCTCGGCTGCGTGCAGGCAGACGTGGTGACCGCTGCGCATGCTGGTAGAGCAGCCGAGCATGGCTCGGCTCTACCCCGCGATACCCCGCATTGCCTCGCGATACCCCGCGATACCCCGCATTGTCTCGCGATACCCCGCATTGCCCCGCATTGCCCGACATTGCCTTGCCGGATCGCGTCGTGTGGGGGACGGATTGGCCGCACCCGCACCTGAAATCGCCTATGCCCGATGACGGCATGCTGGTGGATTTCATTCCGCGGATCGCGGTGACCGCTGAACTGCAGCGGAAGCTGCTGGTGGACAACCCGATGCGGTGGTGCCGGGGCGGGTGAGGGACGTCGCCGCGCGTGCTTCAGCCTGGCCGGGGCGCACGGTAGAGCCACGCCCTGCGTGGCTGTTCTTCGGTCTGGCATGGCGTGCAGCCACCCGTGGGGTGGCTCTACCGGGAGGGCCGCGCAACGGTGATGCCGGGCCATCACACGATCGCCGGGTAGAGCCACGCCATGCGTGGCTGTTCTTCGGTCTGGCATGGCGTGCAGCCACCCGTGGGGTGGCTCTACCGGGGAGGGTCGCGCAACGGTGACGCCAGGCCATCGCGTGATCGCCGGGTAGAGCCACGCCATGCGTGGCTGGCGCGGACTATCCCCGCGCCAACGCCATCAAGCGCTCGGCAATCCGCTCCAGTGGCACCATTTCTTCGGCCGCACCCAGCTTGTAGGCCGCGCCCGGCATGCCCCAAACCACGCTGCTGGCTTCGTCCTGCACCAGGGTGGGGGCGCCGGCGTTGCGCAGTTCGAGCAGGCCGCGGGCGCCGTCGTCGCCCATGCCGGTGAGGATGGCGCCGATAGCGTTGCTACCGGCACTTTCGGCGACCGAGCGGAACAGCACGTCCACCGCCGGCTTGTGTCGGTTGACCGCGGGGCCGTCATCCACGCGGCAGCGCCAGCGCGCACCGTCACGGATCACCCGCAGGTGCTTGCCGCCCGGCGGCAGGTAGGCGTGGCCGGGCAGCACCGCTTCGCCATCGCTGGCTTCGCGTACCGACATGGCCGAATGCCGGTCCAGGCGCTCGGCGAAGGGCGTGCTGAACGTGGCCGGCAGGTGCTGGGTGAGCACCACGGCGGGCGCGTCGGCGGGCATGCCCTCGAGCACCACGCGCAGCGCTTCGGTACCGCCGGCCGAGGCGCCGATGGCGATCAGGCGGTCGGTGGTGCGGAACTGGATGCTGCGCGCGGGGGTGACCGGTGCGACCGCGTCGAGGGTGATGCGCGGGGTGATGGGGCGGGCCAGGGTGCGCACGCGCGAGCGCGCGGCCATCTTGACCTTGCCGATGATTTCCTCGGCATAGGCCTGCAGGCCGCGGGCGACGTCGAATTTGGGCTTGGACACGAAATCCACCGCGCCCAGTGCCAGCGCCTGCAGGGTGGTGTCGGCGCCGCGTTCGGTCAGCGAGGAAATCATCACCACCGGCAGCGGGTGCAGGCGCATCAGGTTTTCCAGGAACGCCAGGCCGTCCATGCGCGGCATTTCCACGTCCAGGGTGATCACGTCCGGGGCGAGGCGTTTGATCTTCTCGCGCGCCAGCAGCGGGTCGGCGGCGGTGCCGACCACCTCGATGCCCGGATCGCTGGCAAGGATTTCGCTGAGCATCTGCCGCACAACGGCGGAGTCGTCGACGATCAGGACTCTGCAGGGCGCACCGTGGGTCATTCGAACAGCTCCACGCCACCGGTGACCGGGGCCTTGGACAGACGCGCACGCACGGCCGATTCGGTCGCGGCGACTTCGGCCTCGTGCGCATGCGGCAGGCGCTGCACGACGACGCGGCCGGTGTCGGCGAAGAACCACACCTTGCGCGGATGGATGCCGCACAGGTCTTCGGCCAGCACCGGGATGTGCTCGGCCTGCAGGTACTGGCGCACGAACTCGGCATTACGGGTGCCGACCGGGTTGCTGGTAAAGCCCTTGAGTACGTTGGCGCCGCCGAACACCTTGGCTTCCAGGCGCTTGCGGTGAGCGCCACGCTTGAGCAGGTCGTTGATCAGCAGTTCCATGGCGTAGCTGCCGTAGCGCGCGGGTGCGCCATCGCCGACGTTGCCTTCGGGCAGCAGGAAGTGGTTCATGCCGCCGATCTTGAGCACCGGGTCGCGCAGGCACGCGGCCACGCACGAGCCGAGGGTGGTGGTCAGCGCGGTGTTGTCGTCGACCACCAGGTACTGGGTGGGCAGCAGCTTGGCCGCGGTCACCTTGAAGCGGCTGTCGAAGTAACGCATGACATCGTCGGTGCGTAGCGCCAGGTTCATGCCGGTGCTCCGGGCGCGCGCTTGTACAGCGTGCGTCCGCACGGCTGGATCAGGTCGGCGGCGTGCAGGTAGTTCTCCGAGTGGCCGGTATAGAGCAGGCCGTCGTCGCCCATGTGCTGGATCAGCCGCGAGAGGATGCCGCGCTGGGTGGGCTTGTCGAAATAGATCATCACGTTGCGGCAGAACAGGGCGTCGAACGGGCCGCCGACGTCGTAGCGGGGGGCGAGCAGGTTGAGCGGACGGAAGTCGATCAGGTCGCGCAGCGCCGGATTGACCCGGCAATGGCCTTCGTTGGGGCCGCTGCCGCGCTGGAAATAGCGCTTCTTGAGCGCCGGATCGAGTCCGGACACCCGGTCGATGGCGTACACGCCGCGGCTGGCGGTGGCCAGCACCTGGGTGTCCACGTCGGTGGCCAGGATGCGCACCGGCGGCTTGAGCGTGCCGAACGCCTCGCAGGCGGTGATCGCCATCGAGTAGGGCTCCTCACCGGTGGAGGCCGCGCACGACCACAGCTGCAGGGTGCCGTGACCGGCACGCGCGCGCAGCTCGGTGTCGAGCTTTTCGAAATGGTGCGGCTCGCGGAAGAACGCGGTGAGGTTGGTGGTGAGCGCGTTGGTGAACGCCTGCCACTCTTCGCCGCCGTCCTTTTCCAGCTGGTCCAGGTACTCGGTGAAGCTGCGCAGGCCGAGCGCGCGCAGGCGCCGCGACAGGCGGCCATAGACCATGTCGCGCTTGGCCGGGGCCAGCGAGATGCCGACACGCTGGTAGATCAGGTCGCAGACGCGGCGGAAATCACGGTCGGCGAACTCGAATTCGCGGCCGTTCTGGGAGGTGGCGGCAGGAGCGGAAGGCGTGGACACAGGCGCACTCGATGGGAATGGGGAAGTGGCGGCGACGGGGCCGCCACGAAGACTCAGAACTCTTGCCAGTTGCCGTCGTCCGGGGTCGCACTGCGCTGCGCGCGTGGTGCCGGCTGGGCGCGCGGGGCAGGGCGTGCGGCAGGGGTCGGGCGCGGGCGCGCGGCGGCCGGCACCACCACGCGCGAGGTGACTGCGCTGACGGCGGCGGCCACCTGGTTGTCCAGGCGGAAGATCGCCACGACGTCGGCCAGCTGGTTGGCCTGTTCTTCCATCGCCCGTGCGGCGGCGGTGGCTTCTTCGACCAGGGCGGCGTTCTGCTGGGTGGTTTCGTCCATCTGCACCACGGTCTGGTTGACCTGTTCGATGCCGGCGGACTGTTCCTGGGAGGCGGCGGAAATCTCGGCCATGATGTCGGTCACCCGCTGCACCGAGGCGACGATCTCGCCCATGGTGCTGCCGGCCTTGCGTACCAGGGCCGAGCCGTCGGCGACGCTGGCGACCGAGTCGTCGATGAGGCCCTTGATCTCCTTGGCCGCGCCCGCCGAGCGCTGGGCCAGGGTGCGCACTTCGGAGGCGACCACGGCAAAGCCGCGGCCCTGCTCGCCGGCGCGCGCCGCTTCCACTGCCGCGTTGAGCGCCAGGATGTTGGTCTGGA
>NZ_JALJRW010000002.1:281877-331970 GCF_024519465.1 Stenotrophomonas sp. Ste86
CTCGCCGGCGCGCGCCGCTTCCACTGCCGCGTTGAGCGCCAGGATGTTGGTCTGGAAGGCGATGCCGTCAATGACGGAGATGATCTCGGCGATGCGCCTGGAGCTGGTTTCGATCGCGCTCATGGTCGTCACCACCTGGCCGACCACCTCACCGCCCTGCGAGGCCACGCTGTGCGCGCCGATGGCCAGCTGGTTGGCCTGGCGGGCGTGCTCGGCGTTCTGGCGCACGGTGGAGGTCAGTTCCTCCATCGAGGCGGCGGTCTCTTCCAGGTTGGCGGCCTGCTGCTCGGTCCGACGCGACAGGTCGCTGTTGCCGCTGGCGATCTCCCCGGCGGCCTGGGTGATGCTGCCGGCCGCGCCCTGGATCTGGCCGACGATCTGGGTGAGCTGGGCGACGGTGGCGTTGGCGTCGTCGCGCATGCTGGCGAACACGCCCTGGAAGTCGCCGTGCATGCGCACGGTGAGGTCACCTTCGGCGATGCCCGACAGCAGCTGCGAGAGCTTGCCGAGGTTGTCGTCGCTGACCTGCATCATCGCGTTGAGGTTGCCGATCATCAGGCGGAAGTCGTGATCGAAGCGGGTGGCATCGCCGCGCTGGCTGAAGTCGCCGGCAGCGGCAGCGCCGGCCAGGCGCTTGATCTCGTCGTTGATGCTGCCCAGGTTGCGCTTGACGGTATCGACGGTGGCGGTGATTTCCGCCTTCTCGCCCGGGTAGCGGGCGATGTCGGCGTGCAGGTCGCCCACGGCGTAGCGCTGCACCACCTGCAGGACGTCGTCCATGGTCTGCACGTGCGCGCCGACCAGCGCGTTGGTTTCATGCACCATCAGGCCGTATTCGCCGGGGAAGGCGCTTTCGTCCATACGGAAGCGGGTCTGGCCGGCCTCGTGCTGGCTGGCCATGTCGCGCTGGCCGCTGATGACCGCGTGCAGCTGTTTCTGCATCCGGCCCATGCTTTCGAGCAGGCGGCCGGGTTCGTCGTGGGCCTGGGCGCCGATGCGGCTGTCCAGCTTGCCGGCGGCGATGCTCTCGGCCACGTGGGTGGCCTGGCGCAGGGGCAGGGTGATGCGGTTGCCGATGAGCCAGCTCAGCGCCAGCACGATCAGAACCACGACGCCGCCGCTGACGGTCATGATGGCGGTGAAGACCAAGGCCTGCTTCTGCACGTCTTCCATGTAGACGCCGCTGCTGATCACCCACTGCCACGGCTTGTACAGGCCTGCGTAGGAGGACTTGTCATAGAGCCCGTCGGCGCCGGCCTTGGCCCACTTGTAGGAGATCACGCCGCCGCCCTGGCCTGCGACCTGGACCAGGTCATGGAACAGCCGCACGCCGTCTTCGGAGCGGAAGTCCTTCATGTCCTTGCCGATCAGGTCCTTGCGGAACGGATGCATGAGCACGTGGTAGCCGGTGTCGTAGACGCTGTAGTAGTAGGCATCGTTGTCGGCGCGCATGCGCTCGATGGCTTCCAGCGCGGCCTTCTTCGCTGCCGCGTCATCCAGCTCGCCGGTTTCGGCCAGGCGGTGGTAATGGTCCAGGATGCCGTAGGTCAGTTCGACCTGGATCTTCAGGCTGTCCTTGCGGGTGTCGGTGAGGTCCAGGTACTGCATGCGGGCAGCGATCACGGCCAGGGCGATCACGCCGACGGCAATCAATGCGGTAAGCAGGTTGAGCTTGCGCCTGACGGACAGGTTGGAGAAATACTGGTTCCAGCGGCTGATCAGATTCATGTGCAGGGCGTCTTGGGTCGACAATCGTGTCGAGGCAATGCTGTTATCGGCCGGGGAGCGCGCTGATTGAGGTGCAGTGACTGAGCGTATTCAGATTGAAGTGGGTGGCGCGTGGTAGAGCCACCCCATGGGTGGCTGCGAACGGTGCCCGGAAGGAAGAGCAGCCACGCATGGCGTGGCTCTACCCGGTGTGTGGGTTGCGTTGGTAGAGCCACCCCACGGGTGGCTGCGTGCGGCGCCCGGAGGAAGAGCAGCCACGCATGGCGTGGCGCTACCTGGGGGTCAACAAAAAGGCCCCGATGGGTATCGGGGCCTTCTGCCGTGCCGGTTTACAGTCCGCTGGCGGCCTTAGAACTCCTGCCAGTCGCCGTCGGCCAGTTCGGTGGCAACCGGGCGGGCGGCAGGGCGGCGGGCCGGTGCCGGTGCGGCGGCAACTTGGCGCACCGGGGCGCGCGAGGCTGGCGGGGCGAACGCCACCGGTGCCACCACGTCCTGCGCGTCGAGGGTGAAGATCGACACCGCATCGCTGAGGTGGCCGGCCTGCTCTTCCATCGAGCGGGCGGCGGCAGTGGCTTCTTCCACCAGCGCGGCGTTCTGCTGGGTGGTTTCATCCATCTGCACGACGGTCTGGTTGACCTGCTCGATGCCGGCGGACTGTTCCTGCGAGGCTGCGGAGATCTCGGCCATGATGTCGGTCACGCGCTGCACCGAGGCAACGATTTCGCCCATGGTCGCGCCGGCCTTGTGCACCAGCGCCGAGCCGTCGTTGACCTTGCCGACCGAGTCGTCGATGAGGCCCTTGATCTCCTTGGCGGCACCGGCCGAACGCTGGGCCAGGGTGCGCACTTCGGAGGCGACCACCGCAAAGCCGCGGCCCTGTTCGCCGGCGCGCGCCGCTTCCACTGCCGCGTTGAGCGCCAGGATGTTGGTCTGGAAGGCGATGCCGTCGATGACCGAGATGATCTCGGCGATCTTCTTGGACGAGGTCTGGATCGCGCTCATGGTGGTGACCACCTGGCCGACCACGTCACCGCCCTGGCTGGCAACGGTGTGCGCGCCGATGGCCAGCTGGTTGGCCTGGCGGGCATGCTCGGCGTTCTGCCGCACGGTGGAGGTGAGCTCCTCCATCGAGGCGGCGGTTTCTTCCAGGTTGGCGGCCTGCTGCTCGGTGCGGCGGGAGAGGTCGCTGTTGCCGGTGGCGATCTCGCTGGCGGCCGAGCTGATGGCCTGGCTGGAGTGCTTGATCCTGGTAACGATGCCGCTGAGCTGTTCGGCGGTGGCGTTGGCATCGTCGCGCATGGTGGCGAACACGCCCTGGAAATCGCCGTGCATGCGCACGGTCAGGTCGCCCTGCGACAGCGCGGTGAGCAGGCCGGAGATCTGTTCGATGCTGGCCGCGTTGGCGTCCAGCAGGCCGTTGATCTGCTGTGCCAGCTGCAGGAAGAAGCCTTCCTTGCCTTCGGCGACGATGCGGCCGGACAGGTCGCCGGCAGCGGCCTGGGCGATCACGCGTGCCACTTCGGCCTCGACCAGCGCTTCGGGGGTACGGTCACGCCATTCCACGACGTGGCCGACGCTCTCGCCTTCTTCGTTGCGGATGGTCGAGACCACCTGGGCGAACTGGGCATCACCGAACTGCATCGCGCGACGGGCCACGCCATGCTGCTTGAGGTTGGCCAGCAGGCTGGCATCCATTTCGCCGCGATGCTCCAGCACGGTGAGCGGACGACCGACCAGCGAGGCGCCCGCGTCGAACTCGGGCAGGTGCTTGCGCAGCTCGTCCTGGTACTGGGACAGGCTCTGCTCCAGGGCGCGGTTGGCGTAGACGATGTTGAGCTGGTTGTCGGTCAGGTACACGCCGGTGGAGCTGTAATCCAGCGCGGTGCGGATACGCAGGTTCTCGCGGGCGATGGCCTGGTCGGTCTCGGTGCGCTCGCGCAGGTCGCGCTGCATGCGCTGCATGGCCTGCATCAGGTCACCGACTTCATCCTTGCGGCTGACGTCGATGTGGCCATCGAGCTTGCCGCTGGCGACATCGTTGGCCACCGACACGGCGCCGCGCATGCTGCCCACCAGCGAACGGGCGAACAGGAACACCAGCACCAGGCCCAGGCCGGCGCCGCCGAGCAGGGCGATGACGGTCAGGGTGGCAGAGGCGGCGTAGGTGGACTCGGCTTCCTCGCGCGAGGCGCGGGCCAGCCGGTTGTCTTCGGCGATCAGTGCTTCGAGCGCGGACGAGGCCTTCTGGTGCTTGCTGCGGGTCTCGCCGACGAAGGTGTCGATGGCATCGTCGGGCAGGTCCAGCTCCAGCATTTCGCTGACCGCATCGTAGGAAACCAGCGAGTCTTTCCAATCCTTGGCGAAGGTGTCAAACAGCTTCTTCTGCTGGGGATTGTCGATCAGTTCGGGGTATTTCTTGATGGCCAGGTCGATCTTGCCGCGCAGGTCGGCGGCACGGGTCTTGGCTTCGGCCTTGACGTCTGCGCTGGCGCGGATGAGGCCCTGGTAGGCCGAGTTGCGGTATTCGCCGACCATGCCGCGGATTTCACCGGCAGTACGGATGCTTTCCATCCGGTGGCCCGCCAGTTCGGTGGTGACGTTGTTGAGTGAGTACAAGCCACGATAGGCCACGATGCCCTGCAGCAGCATCACCAGCAGGAGGACGCCGAAAGTCAGCATCAACTTCGGCATCAGTTTGAGGTTGTTGATCCAGGGCATGGGCGGTGCGATCTCCAAGGGCAAACGCGTCCGGGCATCGTGCCCGGTTGCAGCGACCACGCCGGACGGTGCCGGCGTGGCATGGCGTACAGCGGATTACTTGATGTTGGCGAGCTTGAGGCCGGCCGGCGAGCTGACTTCGATTTCAGCGCGCGATGCGTCACGGGCGATCTTGCCGATCACGCAGACGGTTTTGCCTTCCAGGCTTTCCAGCGGGAAGCTGAACTTGCCTCGGTTGGCGCCGGCGATGCGGGCCGAGAAGGTGTGGCGCGGGAAGGCGCCGCCCATGTACAGGAAGGTCGGCTGGCCTTCGGAACCTTCGGCGTAGCGGGCCTTTTCGACCTTGCCGCAGACCATGCCGTCCTTGCCGACCGAGCGCGGTGCCATCTCCGGCGGGATCATTTCAGCCGACTGGGCGAAAGCGGACGAGGCGGAGGTGGCGAGAACGGCAACCGAGAACAGCGCAAGCAGGGACTTCATCGGGAAAAATCTCCGGGGAAAATGGACGAATTGGCCCGGCCTTGGGCAGCCCTACACAGCCGGGTCCTGAAGCAGCTATCGGCCGTCCTGGACGGAACTGAAGAACTTTTTTCACCCCGCGTCCACGCGGTGGTGAGCGGAACGGGCACGATCAGGCAGCAGCGTCTTCGACGTGGCTGGGCTGGCCCATGTCGGCGCTGTCGAGCAGGGTTTCGATATCCAGCAGGATCAGCATGCGATCGTCCTGGGTGCCGATGCCGGAAATGAAGCGGGTATCGACGGCGGCGCCAAACTCGGGGGTGGGGCGGATCTGGTCGGCGCTGAGCGGGATGACGTCGGAGACGCTGTCCACGACGATGCCGACCACGCGGTCTTCGACGTTGAGCACGATCATGACGGTGAAGGCATCGTAGGTGGCCTTTTCCAGGCGCAGCTTCAGGCGCAGGTCGATGACCGGGACGATGGTGCCGCGCAGGTTGATGACGCCCTTGATGTAATCCGGTGCGTCGGGAACGCGGGTGACCGAGTCGTAGCCGCGGATTTCCTGCACCTTGAGGATATCCACGCCGTAGTGCTCGGCGCCGAGGGTGAAGCTGAGGTACTCACCACCGCTGCTGGCGGCATTTAGGTTGCTGTCGTTCATCGAAGGAATCCTGGGTCGGGCGTGGCGGTAGAAAAACCGGGCGTCACGCTGGATATCGGCCTGGATGGGGGCGACTTTAGAGGGGGTGTGGCGAGCGAGGTCCAGCGATTCGCTGCTGACGCGCGGCGCCCGCCCTGACACCTTGCCGCGACCGGATGGGAGAAGCCGCCCCGATGATTGGGGGAGGGTAGTGCCGAGCCATGCTCGGCACCTCAACCAAACCCCCCATCCGCCGCGTGCTCTTGATCTCAACGCGGCGAAAGCGATCTCTCGAAGGCCGGTACGGGTGGGTTGGCGGGACCGTCATGCGCCATGGATGGCGTATGCGAGCTTACAGGGGTGAAGGCGCATTGCTTGCGAGGCACTGCCTCGCATACGACTGAACGGACAGCCGCCAGCGGCTGGACCGGGCCGCGGAGCGGGACTTGCAGCGTGTCCCGCCAACCCACCCGTACCGACCCAGCGCGACACAATCGCACCGCTGCTTGGCCGTTGCCGTTGCCGTTGCCGCTGGCAAAAAACCAACCACTCAACTCTCCCCGTTCTTGCGCGCACTGCGCTGCCGGTCGATGCGGAAGATATAGCGCTGGATCGCGCTGTCCCCACCGCGCGGCAGGTTGTCAAAGCGCATCCCCACGCGCTTCATCTCCACCCCGTTGGGCAGCTTCACCGCCAGCTGGTTGCAGACGATCAACGACACCTCCAGCGGACCGCTGTCGGGCATGTCCAGCCGCGCCTGGTAGCGCTTCTGCATCGAAAACACATTGCAGTCCGGCGGCACCGTCACCGCCAGGCCACCGCCGCTGATGTCCACCACCCGCAGGTGCAGCGCCTCGCTGCGATCCTCGTTGACCGGAAAACGCACGTGCGGCGAATCGGTGATCGGCGTCTCCAGCCGGTACAGCTCACGCCGCTGCAGATGCACCAGCTCACTGGGGAAGGCCACCCGGAAGGCCACATGGCCGCTGCCGCCGGTCCGTTCAAGATGATCCAGCCGGAACCGCACCATCACCCGGTCCAGCTGTGCAAAACACAGCAGATGCCCGGCCTCTTCGGCCGCCCGGTTGGCGGGCTCGGACGGACTGCCGTCCAGCAATAGCCAATCCTCGTCCTCGTCCAGCTCCAGGATCGCCGTCGGGAAGGACTGGTCGCGGCCGCCCAGGTGCGCGTTGATCAGCGAACGCTGGTCGATCAGCGCCTGCAACAACTGGCGGATCTGCCGGGGATTGCGGACCAGGTAACGATCATCCGTGCCGTCATCGTGGGCGGCATGGGTTCCGTCGTGTGCGTCAAGGCTGCCTTCGGACATGGACTCTTGCTGTGTTGGGCGGGCGCCGTCGGCGAAGATTGCCGGGGCTCTGTCCGTTTATCGGCAGTAGTTCACGTTTATGTAGGGGGAATTGTGAGCGGTCCGACTGCGCTGTCCGGCCAGGGCGGCATCAGTCGCACCGTGACGCGGTATGTCGGCGTGCAAAACGACGACACCCCGCCGGAGCGGGGTGTCGTGGGCATCACGCAAACCAACGGCAGACCATCAGAACTCCTGCCAGTCGCCTTCGTTGGCCAGCACCGGCTCGCGTACCGCCGTGCGACGCACCGGGGCGGCTGCCTGGCGGGGGCGCGGTACGGCGGCGGCCGGGGCACGGGCGGCCACGACTGCCGCGCTGGCCGACGGCGCGGACTGGCCGTCCAGCTTGAACAGCGACACCGCGTCGGTGAGGTGGCCGGCCTGCTCTTCCATCGAGCGCGCGGCGGCGGTGGCTTCTTCGACCAGGGCCGCGTTCTGCTGGGTGGTCTCGTCCATCTGGGTGATGGTCTGGTTGACCTGTTCGATGCCCGCCGACTGCTCCTGCGAGGCCGCCGAAATCTCGGCCATGATGTCGGTCACCCGCTGCACCGAGGCGACGATCTCGCCCATCGTTTGGCCGGCCTGGTTGACCAGTGCCGAGCCCTCGGCGACCTTGCCGACCGATTCATCGATCAGGCCCTTGATCTCCTTGGCGGCGCTGGCCGAGCGCTGTGCCAGGGTGCGCACTTCCGAGGCCACCACGGCAAAGCCACGACCCTGTTCGCCGGCACGTGCCGCTTCCACCGCGGCGTTCAGCGCCAGGATGTTGGTCTGGAAGGCGATGCCGTCGATGACGGTGATGATGTCGGCGATACGACGCGAGGACGCATCGATTTCATGCATGGTGCTGACCACGCGGCCGACCACTTCGCCACCCTGCGAGGCCACGCCATGCGCGCCGATCGCCAGCTGGTTGGCCTGACGGGCGTGCTCGGCGTTCTGGCGCACGGTGGAGGTGAGCTCCTCCATCGAGGCGGCGGTCTCTTCCAGGTTGGCGGCCTGCTGCTCGGTGCGACGCGACAGGTCGTTGTTGCCCGAGGCGATCTCGCCGGCCGCCGTGCTGATACTCGAGGAGGCCTGCTGGATGCGACCGACGATCTGGGTCAACTGGGCGACGGTGGAGTTCGCGTCGTCGCGCATGCTGGCGAACACGCCGTGGAACTGGCCCTGCATGCGTGCGGTCAGGTCGCCATTGGCAATCGCCTGCAGCAGGTGCGAGAGCTGGGACAGGTTGCCGTCGGCCACTTCCATCATGGTGTTGAGGTGTTCGATCATCACCCGGAAATCGTGATCGAAGCGCAGCGCATCGCCACGCTGGCTGAAATCGCCCGCGGCTGCCGCCTGGGCCAGCGACTGGATCTGGGTGTTGATCGCCAGCAGGCTGGCCTTGGCCGCGTCCATCGATTCGTGCAGGATCGCGCGGCTGCCCGGCAGGCGGCGCGCATTCTGCGACAGGTCGCCGGCCGCGTACTGGTTGAGTACGGCGATGGCGTCCTTGATCGCGTCCAGGTGGTCGAACACTACCGTGTTGGTGCCCACCGCCAGTTCGCCGTAGACGCCCGGGAAGTCCACCGGCATGCGGTGGGAGATGTCCGGGCCGGCGTGCATGGCCGACATCTGACGGGTTTCATCCGAGTAGCGGCGCAGCATGCTGGTCATCTCGCCGGTGGCCACCAGCATCTGCCCGACTTCATCGGTACTGGTGGCGCGGGTGCTGACGCTGAGATCGCCCCGGGCGACCGATTTGATGGCATGCACGGCCTGCGACAGCGGACGGGTGATCACGCGCGAGATGACGAAGGCCAGGGCGGCGGCAACAAGTGACAGCAGCACCATGCAGGCGATGATCGCGGTCACGCTGGTGCGGTGGGTGGCGTTGGCCGCATCGATGCGGCCGGCCATGAGGCTGTTGCTGTATATGCCGAGCGCTTTGAGATCCTCGAACAGTTGGCGCCGCGCCGGACGCGATTTGTTGTCGGAGATGTCGCGGGCGGCGGCGGCGTCGCCAGCGGCCACGGCAGCGCGCAGGTCGGTGTTGGCGCGGAAGTAGGCGTCGGTGTCGGTGGCGACCTTGGCATACAACGCACGCTCGCGATCATTGGCCGGCAGTGCGGCATAGGCGGCCAGCTCATCGCGGACCAGCTTGGCCGAGTCGTCCATGCGCTTGTTGTAGTCGGCGATCTTGTCCGGCTGGTCGAGCATGCTGACCTGGGCCAGTTCGTAGGTGCGGAACTCCCCAAGCACCGCGCGCGCTTCGCCCAGGTGCTGAAGGGTTGGGATGTTGTTGCCGGCCATGGCGGCCAGTTCTGCATTGGCGCCGTTGAGGCGGACCAGGGCGAATACGCCCAGGATGACGGTCATCAGGGTCGTGAGCGTGAACCCCACCGCCAGCTTTCGGGCGATGGGCAGATTGTGGAACCACTTCATGGTGTGAACTCCGGGCAGGGCGGTGGCGCACAGCCGTGGGGTGCTGGGCGAAAGGCGTTGCGAGTGCGGATGGGGCGGGGCCGCGTGACGATGGCGTCATCGCTCTCTCGGGATAACGGCGCTGGGCGGTCCTAACTTGAGTGTTCCATGTCACATTTTTTCTGAAAGCGACCCACCGCAGATCCCGCCGCGTTGGTTGCAGAAGCAAGCAATGGCAAGGTTTCCGCTTGAGGCGCACACATTGCGCGTCAGTACGCCCGCGTATCGGGAAAGTTCGAGGTCACAGTTTTAAAAGGGGCGCGAATGCGGCCCATAACCCCGTGGTGCCGACCGCTGGACGGCAGCACGTAACGCCGGAACGGCCTGATGTATTGGCGTGGGAAGGAATGCGAGGAGCCGGCCAGCGGCCGGCACTACCGGAGCCGCGGGGTCGGCAGACGTAGCCTGCGCTGCATGACCACACGCCCCGGTGGTGCCGACCGCTGGCCGGCAGCACGTAACATTGGAACGGCCTGATGTACCGGCGTGGGAGAGAATGCGAGGAGCCGGCCAGCGGCCGGCACTACCGGAGCCGCGGGATCGGCAGACATAGCTTGCGCTGCATGACCACACGCCCCGGTAGTGCCGGCCGCTGGCGGGCAGCGCGTAACGCCGGAACGGCCTGGTGTATCGGCGTGGGAAGGAATGCGAGGAGCCGGCCAGCGGCCGGCACTACCGGAGCCGCGGGGTCGGCAGACGTAGCCCGCGATGCATGGCCACACGCCCCGGTAGTGCCGGCCGCTGGCCGGCAGCACGTAACATTGGAACGGCCTGATGTATCGGCGCAGGAGAGAATGCGAGGAGCCGGCCAGCGGCCGGCACTACCGGTTCCGCAGGTCATGGTGAGCCGCAGGACGCGCGCCCGAGGCCGCCGAACCCACGGACGAAGCGCCCCCGCGGGTAGCGGGGGCGCGTCGACAGGCGGGGGTGTTGGGTGCGGGTAAGCCGGGGCCCGCGGTTTGCAGCGCACACCGTGGGGATGTTTCGCGACTGCGAAAGATCACGCCGCCTGCGGCACCCGCAGCGAGCGCACCAGGCCGCCGATGTCCACGATCAGCGACACCCGGCCATCGCCGAGGATGGTGGCGCCGGACACGCCGCTGATGCGGCGGTAGTTGTTTTCGATGTTCTTGACCACGACCTGCTGCTGGCCGACCAGTTCGTCCACTTCCAGCGCGATCTTCTGGCCATCGCCTTCGACCACCACCACCAGCGAGTCGTCCTTGGTGCGGGCGCCGAAGCCGTAGTACTCGCTCAGCGAGAGGATCGGCAGGTACTCACCACGCACGCGCAGCACGCGGCCTTCGCCGGCCATGGTGCGCACGTCCTCAGGCTGCGGCTGCAGCGCTTCGAGCACGTAGGCCAGCGGCAGGATCACCGTTTCACCGGCCACCGCCACGGTCATGCCGTCGAGGATGGCCAGGGTCAGCGGCAGCCGGATCAGCACGCGGGTGCCGTTGCCGGCCTTGCTTTCCAGCTGCACTTCGCCGCCCAGCGCCTGGATGTTGCGGCGGACCACGTCCATGCCCACGCCACGGCCGGACAGATCGGTGACGGCATCGGCGGTGGAGAAGCCCGGCTGGAAGATCAGGTCCCAGACCTGCGCGTCGGTGGGGTTGTCGGGCACGCTCAGGCCGCGTTCGAGCGCCTTGGACAGGATCTTTTCGCGGTTGAGGCCGCGGCCGTCGTCGCTGACTTCGATCACGATGTGGCCGCCCTGGTGCGAGGCCGCCAGGGTGATGGTGCCGGTTTCGTCCTTGCCCGCATCGCGACGGACGTCGGGCATTTCCAGGCCGTGGTCGATCGAGTTGCGCACCAGGTGGACCAGCGGATCGGCGATCTTTTCGATCAGGCCCTTGTCCAGCTCGGTGCCTTCGCCGATGGTGCGCAGGCGCACCTGCTTGCCCAGCCGCGAGGAGAGATCGCGGACCAGGCGCGGGAAGCGGCGGAACACCGCATCCACCGGCAGCATGCGCACGCCGATCACCGCTTCCTGCAGGTCGCGGGTGTTGCGTTCGAGCAGGTCCAGGCCGGCGAACAGCTGTTCGGCGTGCACCGGGTCCAGTGCATGCGAGACCTGCTTGAGCATGGCTTGGGTGATGACCAGTTCGCCGACCAGGTTGATCAGTGCGTCGACCTTTTCCACCGCGACGCGGATCGAGGTTTCCGCTTCGTGCGCGGCGGCCGCCGGCGCGCCGGGCGCAGGAGCGGCAGCAGACGCAACGGGTGACGCCGCTACCGGGGCAGCCGGTGCGCTGGTGGCCAGGCTGGGCGGTGCGGCCGGACGGATGTCCAGTTCGCAGTCGTCCACGACCCAGGCGAAGGTGTCTTCAATCTTGCTGCGCGGCACCTTGCCGACCAGGCCGAGGTCCCACGCCAGGTGCGCTTCGAGCGGGTCGAGCTGGTCGAAGCCGGGCAGGCGCTCCATGCGCGCGGCGACCTGCAGCGAGCCCAGGTGTTCGAGTTCGCGGATGATGCGCAGTGGGTCGTTGCCGCTCATGAACAGCGACGGCGAGGGAACAAAGCCGATCTGCCATGCTTCGGGCGTGTCGTCGACCTTGGCCGCCGCGACCGGGGCACTGGCGGCGGCCTGGCCGGACAGCACCGCTTCCAGGCGCGCCTTGATCGCCGCCACCGCCTGCGGGTCGGCCGGCTGGCCGTGTTCGGCTTCGCGCAGCAGGGCGCGCAGCACGTCCACCGAGGACAGCATCGCATCCACGGCGGTGGCTTCGAGTGCGCGCTTGCCGGCGCGCAGTTCGTCCAGCAGCGTTTCCAGCACGTGGGTGAGCGCGGCGATCGCGTCGAAGCCGAAGGTGCCGGCGCCGCCCTTGATCGAGTGCGCGGCGCGGAACACCGAGTTGATGATTTCCGGGTCCTGCTGGCCCGATTCGAGCGCCAGCAGGCCAGCCTCCATCGCATCCAGCCCCTCGCGGCTTTCTTCAAAGAACGTGGCGTGGAAACGTTGCAGATCCATGCTCATGATGCGTGGGGTCCGGTTGCGGGGAAGGGAAGGGTGGGGCGGGACGCGTTGCTGGGCTCAGCCCAGGACTTTCTGCACGGTGGCCACGAGCTGTTCGGGATTGAACGGCTTGACCAGCCAGCCGGTGGCACCGGCGGCCTTGCCTTCGGACTTCTTGTCGGCGGCCGATTCGGTGGTCAGCATCAGCATCGGGATGAACTTGTAGTCCGGCAGCTGGCGCAGCTCGCGGATCAGCGAGATGCCGTCCATGTTGGGCATGTTGACGTCGGTCACCACCGCGTTGAAGCGCTGGCCCTTCGCACGGCCCAGCGCGACGGCACCGTCCTCGGCTTCTTCGACGGAAAAACCGGCCGAGGTGAGGGCGAAAGAGACCATCTGGCGCATCGACGCCGAATCGTCCACCACCAAGATACGTGCGCTCATGCAGCGTTCTCCACAGATTTCAGGTTGTCATGGGTTGCGTCCAGGCCAAGGGCCTGGGTGACGCCGAGCAGTCGCGCGGCGTCACGGAAGGTTGCAGTGCAACCGTCGAATCCGGTCGGGTGGCCTGCCTTGCGGCGGGCGTCGACGAATGCGCACAGGACCTGCATTGCTGCGGTATGGATCCGGCTCACTTCGCTGGCATCCAGCGTCAGTTCGCCGGCCTGGTCCACCAAAGGGGCCAGGCGGGTTTTCAGCTCGGTGCTGGTCTCGATACCGAGATCACCACCCAGGGCCACAATGCTCATCGTTGCTCCGGACAAACGGTTCCGAGGTTTATAACGGCCCAAAGCGGAGAAGCTTTAGGGGGAGGGGCCAAGGGATCTTCAAGGGGGGAGGCAATGGCCGGGTAGAGCCACCCCATGGGTGGTTGGCGCGCCAGCGCGGCGCACCTGTTCGGGCGCCCGCGGGCGTCCTGGCGCCGGATCGGAGAGCAGCCACGCATGGCGTGGCTCTACCGGCGAACAGGTGCCGGCGTAGCGCCGCCCCACAGGATGAAGAGTGCCGAGGTAGAGCCACCCCATGGGTGGCTGCCCAACGGAACGCGGTCAATTCAACAGCTGCGTCGCATCCAGCAGAATCATCGGCTGTGCGGTGACGCGCGCCACGCCGCGGAACAGGTCGTTGGAGATCTGGCAGATGCGCGCGGTGTCCGGCGGTTCGATCTGCGAATCGGTGAGGTTGGCGACATCCTCCACGGCCGAGACACGCAGGCCCATGGTTTCGCCATCCTCTTCGAGCACGACGATGCGGGTACTGGCGTCGTCCTGGGCCGGGCCAGCGCCGAGGTGGATGCCCAGGTCCATCACCGGCACCACCTGGCCGCGCAGGTTCATGATGCCGAGCATGGCCGCAGCGCTACCGCGCAGCGGCAGCAGCGGGACCGGCAGGACCACTTCCTGCACCTTGAGCAGTTCCAGCGCATAGGCCTGGGCGCCACAGCGCAGCCGCAGCCAGCGCGAGGTGCGTTCGGCGGCGCGGCGGTTCTCGCGCGGACTGGAGGCCGGGTTGCGGGCCTGCGCCTGCAGTTCCTGCCAGCTGCCGGGGCGGGTGTGCGCCGGGGCGGGCGCTGCGGCACGGGCGCTTGGGGCGGACATTGGCATCGTCGTCGGCATGGAGCGGGCGGCAGGCAGCGGAGCGGGAGCGGCGATCGGTGCGCGCGTGGGGGCGGGCGCGCTGTCGTGCAGCACCTCGTCCGGCAGGTCGTCCCAGCTGGGGCGGGCGGCGTCGGCAGCGGCTAGAGCAGCCGAGCGTGGCTCGGCTCTACCGGGCGGGCCGAGCGCGGGGTCGTTCATCAGTTCATCGAGCAGCGCGAGGTTGGCCGGGCTGCCGGGCGAGGTGGGTGTTTCGTGAGCGGTCGCGCGGGTATCGACCGGGGGGCCGAGCGCGGGGTCGTTCATCAGTTCGTCGAGCAGCGCGAGGTTGGCCGGGCTGCCGGGCGAGGTCGGTGTTTGGTGAGCGATCGGGCGGGAATCGACCGGGGGGCCGAGCGCAGGGTCGTTCATGAGTTCGTCGAGCAGCGCGAGGTTGGCCGGGCTGCCGGGCGAGGTAGTTCGTCGAGCAGCGCGAGGTTGGCCGGGCTGCCGGGCGAGGTCGGTGTTTGGTGAGCGATCGGGCGGGAATCGACCGGGGGGCCGAGCGCAGGGTCGTTCATGAGTTCGTCGAGCAGCGCGAGGTTGGCCGGGCTGCCGGGCGAGGTCGGTGTTTCGTGAGCGGTCGCGCGGTTATCGACGGGTGGTCCGAGCGCAGGGTCGTTCATCAGTTCGTCGAGCAGCGCGAGGTTGGCCGGGCTGCCGGGCGAGGTGGGGGTTTGGTGAGCGGTCGCGAGGCTCTCGGCCGGTGCGCCTAGGGTGGTGTCGACAGCCGCGTCGCGCATGGCGTCGGCCGCGGGCGCGGTCGAACGGACGAACTCGGCGCTGATCGCCAGCGCGACGCCTGCCGCTTCAGCGCCGTCCTGCGCGACCACCGCGGCCGCCGGGGCGGCGGGCACGTCAGCCGGTGCCGGCGCGGTCGGCACGGCATCGCCGAGCAGCTGCTCCAGGTAGTCGTCGAGCACGCCGGCGGTGTTCATGCCGCGCGCTCCATCTGCAGCGCGTCGTCGGCCAGGATCCATTCCAGCGCGCGGCGGTAGGCGGCCAGGCCGCGACCGGGGTAGTCCTCGGACTGCGGCGGCACGGTAAGGCTGGCGGCGTTGCAGATGCGGGTGTCGACCGGGATCGCGTCCTCCCAGACGCGGTGGCCGTGCTTGTCCTGCATCTGCTTGACCGTTTCATTGCCGGCGCGGGTGCGGCGGTCGAACAGCGTCGGCAGGATCGACATCGGCAGCGTGCGGCGACGCGAGCGTTCCACCATTTCACCGGTGCGGACCATGCCATCCAGCCCGTGCAGGGCCAGTGGCTCGGCCTGGGTGGGGATGATCAGGCGGTCGGCCGCGGCCAAGGCGTTGATCATCAGCAGGCCCAGGGTGGGCGCGCAGTCCAGCAGGATGTAGTCGTGCTGGCCCTGGTGGCGGCCCAGCGCGTTCTGCAGCGCCAGGCCCAGCCCGGGCTGGTTGGCGCTGCGGCGTTCGAGGGTGGCCAGCGCGGCCTGTGCGCAGACGTAGTCCAGGCCGGGGATGTCGCTGCGGTGGCTGAGCGTGGACAGCTCGGCCGGCGGTGCGCCGAACAGTTCCAGCACGCCCTGCGGCGGCGGATCCAGCGGCACGCCGAAGGCGCGGGTGAGCGAGGAATGCGGATCGAGGTCGATCAGCAACACCCGGTGGCCCAGCGTGGCCAGGCCACGGCCGAGGGCCAGGGAGGTGGTGGTCTTGCCCACGCCGCCCTTCTGATTGGCGATTGCCCAGATGCGCATTCGGTTCACTCCTTCATTGCAGGGGGAACGGCGGCGCCAACGCGGCTGCCGGCCGGCACCGGTGGCAACTGCACCGGGGCGAGGGGGGTAAGGGAGGGGGATGCGGCCTTCGGCGCCGGTGCGGACCCGGCGGTCAGTTGCGGGCCGATCGGGTCCACGCCCTGGGCGGTATCGGCCAGGATGATGACCATGACGCGCCGGTTGCGGTTGCGGCCTTCGGCGCTGGCGTTGTCTTCGCGCGGACGGAACTGGCCATAGCCGACCATCGCCAGCCGCGCCGGCTGCAGGCCCTGGTCGGCGAACAGGTGCACCACGCTGGCCGCGCGCCCGGCCGACAGTTCCCAGTTGGAGGGGAACAGCGAGGTGGCGATCGGGATGTTGTCGGTGTGGCCTTCCACGCGCACGCCATTGGGCGCATCGCGCAGCACCTGGGCCAGCGTGGACAGCGTGTCGCGCGCATGCACGTCCAGCGTGGCCGAGCCGGTGGGGAACAGGATGTCGCTGTTGATCTCCACCTCGATCCACAGCTCGGTGCGGCGCACGGTGATCATGCCGCGATCGATCAGCGGGGCCAGCGTGGCGGTGAGTTTGTCGGCGATGGTGTTGAGCTGGCGCTCGGCGCGCTGCAGCTGTTCCTGGTTGCGCACCGATACCGGCATGCGCATCTGCGAGGCCATCGCCGGCAGCAGCGTGGGGTCGTTGGACGGGGCCGGTGCGGACGGGCCGACGCGGTTGCCGGCCTTGATCACCGACGGGCTGTCCCAGCCGCCGCCCTGCACCTGCTGGTTGCCCACCTGCACCGGGTTGATGGTGCGTGGCGCGCCGCCGAAGGCGGTGGTCAGCGCGTCGGCCATGACCCGGTACTTGCCTTCGTTGAGCGAGGAGATGGCGTACATCACCACGAAAAAGGCCAGCAGCAGCGTCATGAGGTCGGCATAGGGAATCGCCCAGGCCTCATGGTTGGCATGCTCTTCGTGGTGCTTGCGACGGGCCATGTCAGTGCAGGAATCCGGACAGGTTGGTTTCGATGTTGCGCGGATTCTCGCCCTGGGCGATGGAGATCAGCCCTTCGATGATCATTTCGCGGTCGCGGCTGTTGTGGTGGATCACGCTCTTGAGCTTGGCCGACACCGGCAGGAACAGCAGGTTGGCCGAGGCGATGCCGTAGATGGTGGCGGTGAATGCCGCGGCGATGCCGTGGCCGAGCTTGCTCGGGTCGGCGAGGTTCTTCATCACCGCGATCAGGCCCAGCACCGCGCCGATGATGCCCAGGGTAGGGGCGTAGATGCCCATGCCCTCGAACACCTTGGAGGCGGCCAGGTCCTGGTGTTCCTGGCTGCTCAGCTCGATTTCCATCATGTGGCGGATGGTCTCCGGCTCCACGCCGTCCACCAGCAGCTGCAGGCCCTTGCGCAGGAACGGGTCGCTCTGTGCGTCGACGTGCGCTTCCAGGCCCAGCAGGCCCTGGCGGCGGGCGATGTTGCTCCACTCGACGATCTGCTTGATCAGGTCGTGGCGGTCGCTGCTGGGCGGCAGGATCACCCAGCGCACGATCTTGAAGGCGTGCTTGAACACCGCCGGGGAGGTGTGCAGCAGGATCGAGGCGATGGTGCCGACAATCACGATCACAAAGGCCGCCGGCGACCACAGCGACGCCAGGCCGGCCCCTTTGAGGATGCTGCCGCCGACCAGTGAGGCCAGGGCGAGGAAAAGTCCAATGAGGCTGAGTCTGTCCATGGGTCCGTTATCGGCTTGTGTGAATGGGACTTGAGACACCGACGGCGGCAGGTGTTGCAGCGGTCACACTTTTATAGGGGTCAGGCGGTCAATCGTGCTGGGTGCGCAACCCGTCCACGTCCAGGATCAGCGACATCCGTCCGTCGCCGATCAGGGTCGCCCCGGCATAGCCGCGCAGCCCGCGCAGTGCCTTGGGCAATGGCTTGATCACCACTTCCTCGCGGCCACGGACCTGGTCCACCACCAGCCCGAAGCGGGCTTCGCCGGCCTGCAGCACCACGATGGTGAGCAGCGGCGAGGCCGCCGGTTCCACCGCCAGCCAATGGCGCAGGTCCACCAGCGGCAGGGTGTGCGACTTGCGGTCCAGCACGGCGCGGCCGTCGAACCAGCCCAGCGAGGTGTTGGGGGCGTGCAGCACCTCCATCACGCGCGCCAGCGGCAGGGCGTAGACGTCTTCGCCGGCCTGTACCAGCAGGGTCGGCAGGATCGCCAGGGTGAGCGGGACGCGGATCATGAAGCGGCTGCCGCGGCCCAGTTCGGACTGGATCTGGATCTGCCCGCTGAGTTCGCGGATGCGCGACTGCACCACGTCCATGCCGACGCCGCGGCCGGAAATGTCGGTCACTTCCTGCTTGGTCGAGAAGCCGGGCAGGAACACCAGGTGCAGGCATTCCTCGCTGCTCAGGCGGGCGGCGGCTTCGGGATCGATCAGGCCCTTTTCGCGGGCCTTCTGGCGCAGCCGTTCCGGATCGATGCCGGCGCCGTCATCCTGCACCTCGATGCTGACGTAGTCGCCTTCCTGCTGCGCCGACAGGCGCACGTGGCCGTTGCGCGGCTTGCCTTGGGCTTCGCGCAGGTCCGGGGTTTCGATGCCGTGGTCGATCGCGTTGCGCACCAGGTGCACCAGCGGATCGGCCAACGCCTCGACCAGGTTGCGGTCCAGTTCGGTTTCCGCGCCGACCAGCTCCAGTTCCACTTCCTTCTTCAGGTTGCGGGCCACGTCACGGGCAACCTTGGGGAAGCGCGAGAACACCTTGCCGACCGGCTGCATGCGGGTACGCATCACCGCTGACTGCAGGCGGGCGGTGGCGATATCCAGCGTGGACACGGCGCGGTCCAGCTCCTCATCGTGCAGGCGCGCGCGCAGGGTCTTGAGGCGGTTGCGCGAGAGCACCAGTTCGCCGATCAGGTTGACGATCGCGTCCAGGCGCTTGGTATCCACGCGCACGGTGTGCTCGGCTTCGGCGACCGGCTTGTTGGCGGCGGGCTTGGCCGCCGGTGCCGGCGCGGCGGCGGGGGCGCGCGGTGCCGGTGGTGCGGCGACAGCGCCGGGCTTGGCGCCGGGGGCGCCGCCGCCGTGCAGCTGGTCGAGCAGCGCTTCGAATTCGTCTTCGCCGATCAGGCCGTCGTCGGTCTTCTTCGGTGGTGTCACCGCCGTCGGTGCGGCGCCGCCGTGCAGGGTGTCCAGCAGGGCTTCGAATTCGTCGTCGGTGATCAGCCCGTCGCCGCCGGGCGCGGCGGCGGCCGGTGCCGGCACCGCCGGGCCGTTGACGTCGAACTGCGCGATCAGCTCCGGCGGTGCATAGCCCGGCTCGGTGCCGGCGGCGACCGAATCGAGCATGGACTGCAGGTAATCCAGCGACTGCTGGGCCGCATCGAAATGATGGGCCTGCAGCACCGCCTTGCCCGAGCGTGCCATGCCCAGGGTTTCCTCGGCGGCGTGGCACAGCTCGACCATGGCCTGGATGCCGAGGAAGCCGGCACCGCCCTTGAGCGTGTGGAAACCGCGGAACACCGCGTTGAGCTGGTCACTGTCCTGGGGCGACTGCTCCAGCGACACCAGCTGTTCGCCGAGGCGATCCAGGATTTCCTGGGCCTCGAGGATGAAATCGGCAGCAATATCGTCTGGAACAGCACTCATGGTTTTACAGCCCCAAATCGGAAAGCAGGTCGTCAGCGTCGACCTGTGACACCTGGTGGCGATCCAGGCCGCTCACGGCCGGGCCGGCCAGGCCGTTGTCGCGCTTGTGCGCGTTGTCGTCCTGCGGCGGCAGGCCCAGCGCACCGAAGCCCTCATGCACGCGGCGCACGATGCCGACCACGCGGCGGATGATCTGCCCGGTGAGGTCCTGGTAGCTCTGGGTGAGCGCGATCTCGGTGAGGTTGTGGCGGATCTTGTCCAGCTGCTGGTCCTGGTCGGCCGTCAACCCGTTGGCGCGCAGCTGCTCGGTGAGCGCGCGGCATTCCTCGGCCAGGTCCAGGGTGCGGTGGGTGGCCTGTTCGGTCATCGCCACCACGTGGTCCAGGCGCGCGCAGGCATCGTCCAGCTCGCCGGCTTCGCTGGGCAGGCTGGGCAGTTCGCCCAATGCCTGGCCCAGTTCGCGGGCGAGCCGGTTCAGCCCGGCCATCATCGGCTGGGTGCGCAGCGCGGCCAGGGCGTCGATTTCCCGACGCCAGCCGGCTTCATCGCCGCTTTCCAGCGCGGCCAGGGCATCCTGCAGGCGCTGCACCAGCGCCGATTTGTCGCGAAGGGTTTCCATCAGGCGCTCGCCGCCAGGCGTTCGAAGATCTTGCCCAGCTTTTCTTCCAGGGTCTGGGCGGTGAACGGCTTGATGATGTAGCCGTTGACGCCGGACTGGGCCGCTTCGATGATCTGCTCGCGCTTGGCTTCAGCGGTCACCATCAGCACCGGCAACGTCTTGAGCTTGGCGTCGGCACGGATCGCCTTGAGCAGGTCGATGCCGGTCATCACCGGCATGTTCCAGTCGGTGACCACGAAATCGAACGACTGGCTCTGCAACAGAGACAGTGCGGCATGCCCGTCCTCGGCTTCGGCCGTATTGGTGAAGCCCAGATCGCCCAGCAGGTTCTTGACGATACGACGCATGGTCGAGAAGTCGTCGACGATCAGGATACGCATGTTCTTGTTCAAAGCACTTTCCTCGGTATCAATGGTTCTCGAGGCCGGCGTCGGCCGCCTCGAAGATCTTCAGTCGGCCACGCAGGCGCAATACCGCCTGGCCGTGGATCTGGCAGACACGCGACTCGCTCACACCGAGTACCGCGCCGATCTCCTTCAGATTCAGTTCCTGCTCGTAGTACAGCGACAGCACCAGCTGTTCGCGCTCGGGCAGCAGCCCGATCGCATTGCCCAGCTCGCGGCCGAACTCGCCGCGTTCGAGCACCTGCTGCGGGGTCGGGCCACCCTGGGCGACGGTGTCCAGCTCGCCCTGGTCTTCAATGCGGGACTCCAGGCTCAGCACCTGGCCGCGTGCGGCGTCTTCCATCAGCCGCAGGTAGTCGGGCAGGGGCATGTCCATCGCGGCGGCCACCTCGGTGGCGCTGGCGGCGCGGCCGGTACTCTGTTCCAGGCGACGGATGGTGGAGGCGGCATCGCGGGCACGGCGGTGCACCGAACGCGGCACCCAGTCGCCGCGTCGGATCTCGTCGATCATCGAGCCGCGGATGCGGATCGAGGCGTAGGTCTCGAACGAGGCGCCCTGGTCGGCATCGTAGCTGCGCGAAGCCTCGATCAGGCCCATCATGCCGGCCTGGATCAGGTCATCCACTTCCACGCTGGCCGGCAGGCGCGCGGCAAGGTGGTGGGCGATGCGCCGGACCAGGTCGGAGTGCTGTGCGATGCACTCGTTGGCGGCCGTGCGCTGGACTTCTTTGTATCTTGCGGCGCCTTTCATGCGGTCACCCCGCGTTGCTTGAGGATGCGTTCCAGGAAGAATTCGACCCCGCCACGTGGCTCGGTCGGTGCCTGCCAGCGGGCGGTGCGGCGGGCGATCTCGGTGATGGCCAGCGCGGCCGGGCTGGACGGGTAGGCCTTGACCACCGGCTGCTGGCGCTGCACCGACAGGCGCAGCCAGTCGTCCTGCGGCACGCAGCCGAGGTAGTTCAGCGACACATCGGCGAGGAACTTCTCGCAGACCCGGGTCAGTTTTTCGTACAGCACGCGGCCTTCGTTCGGGTCACGGACCATGTTGGCCACCACCTGGATGCGGTCCACGCCGCGCTCGCGCGAGAGCACCTTGATCAGCGCGTAGGCGTCGGTAATGGAGGCCGGCTCGTCGCAGACCACCACCACGGTATCCTGCGCGGCCTGGCAGAAGGTCAGCACGCCATCGGTGATGCCCGCGGCGGTGTCCACCACCATGAAGTCCAGCTCGCGCTCCAGTTCGGAGAACACGTTGACCAGGCCGACGTGTTCGGCCGGCTGCAGTTCGGCCATGTGGCGGCGACCGGACGCGGCCGGTACCACCAGTACGCCGCCCGGGCCCTCCAGGATCACTTCTTCCAAGGTGCAGCGCCCGGCGACGAGGTCGGCCAGGGTCAGCTTGGGCTGCAGGCCCAGGATCACATCGATGTTGGCCAGCCCGAGGTCGGCATCCAGCAGCAGCGTGCGCTTGCCCATGTCGGCCAGCGCCACGGCCAGGTTGGCCGAGACGTTGGTCTTGCCCACGCCGCCCTTGCCGCCGGTGACGGCGATGGTGCGCACAGGGCCCAGCGGCTGGCTGCGGGTGGCAGACAGCGGGAAGGTCTTGGTCAGCTTGGCGTACTCACGCGACGGCATGGTTGAACTCCGGGTTGCAGGGCATATCGGCCGCGCGGCGCAAATCTTCAAGGCGAAGTACAAGATTGGCGGCACTGGCCCGGTGCAGGTCTTCGGGAACGTCCTGGCCATCGGTGACCCAGGTGATCGGCAGGCGGTGGTCCACGGCCACCGACAGGGCGGTGCCGAAGCGGCCGGTTTCGTCCAGCTTGCTCAGCACCACGCCCTGCGGGTTGGCGGCGCTGAAGCGGCGGACAACCTCGTCCATGTCGCCGAAGCTGGTGTTGGCCGGCAGCACCAGCAGGGTGCGGATCTGCTCGGCGGCGCGCAGCCACTGCAGCTGGGCGGCCAGGGCGCGGTCACGCGGACCCAGCCCGGCGGTGTCGATCAGCACCAGCTTGTAGTCCTTCAGGCGCTCCAGCAGCCGGTTCAGGTCGCTGCCGCTGCTGGCCTCGTGCACGGCGATGCCAAGCTGACGGCCGAAGCCGTACAGCTGCTCGCGGGCGCCGATGCGACCGGTGTCGGTGGTGACCAGGGCAACGTCGCGGGCGGCGTGCTTCTCGGCGAAGCGCGAGGCCAGCTTGGCAATGGTGGTGGTCTTGCCGGCGCCGGTCGGGCCGACCAGGGCGATCACGCCGCCGGCCTCGAGCGGATCGACCGGGGCGATCGGCAGCTTCCTGGACAGCAGGCCCAGCATCAGCCCGCGGCCACGGTGGGCTTCGGTGTCCAGCGGAATCTGCATGGCCACGTCGCGGCTGATGCCGGCGTCGAAGCCGTATTCGTCCATCAGGTCCAGCGCGGCGGCACGCACCGGCGCGCCGCGCAGGCGCTCGTCGGTGAAGCGGTGCATTTCGCGTTCGATGACCTGGCGCATGCCGGCCACTTCGTGGCGCAGCTGGCGGATCTCTTCGTCATCGCGCGGCACCATCATCAGTTCGGTGGTCACCGGCAGCGGCTGGGCCTGCGCCGGTTCGGCGGCGGCCAGCGGCGCCGGCGCCTGCAGCGCGGTCTCAACCGGCGGAGCCAGTACGGCAGGCACCGGGGTGGGCAAGGCCTCGACGATGGGGGCGGCCATCGGAGTGAGCTCGACCGGCACCGCCATGCTGACCGGCAGCGGCGGCATGGCGACCTGCGCGGCCGGCACGTGCATCTGGAAGTGCGGCTCATCGTCCATCGGCGGATCGATGATGAAGCGGGCGCGGTTGATCGGGGCCGGGGCAGCGACGGCGGCCGGTGCAGCGACGGCGATCGCCACGGCGGGCTCGTCCTGCGCCATCGCAGCGGCGGCGGCCTGTTCGACATTGAAGGGGGCGAAGATCTGTTCCGGCAGCGACGCTGCGGCCATCGACGGTGCGCTGGCGTGGGCCAGGGTGGCGGCGAAACCGCTGCTGCCGCGCGGCGGCACGATTTCGTTGGCCGAATCCAGGGTGCGACCGGTCGCGCCGACGGCGGCGCGGGCCAGGGCGGCCACGGCCGAGGTGGTGGCGGCCACCGGTTCCGGCGCGGCGGCGGCGGGCCGGCGACGGGTCACTGCGGCAATGACTGCATCGGCGGCATTGCGCGGACGCGGCACCGGCGGCGGCGCGACATCCTTGCGTGCCGCTTCCAGCGCACGCTGCACCGCGCCTTCGTCGTAGTTCGCCGCCGCCACGATTTCGACGCCTTCCTCGATCCGCCGGTTGGACAGGATCACCGCATCAGGACCATGTTCCTTGCGCACCAGGTTCATGGCCGAGCGCATATCGGAGGCGACGAAGCGTTTGATTTTCATGCTGTGGTACCGGGACTGGGGCGGCGGAGTAGTCGAAGGGAAGCGCTGGTTGTCGGTGGTCTGCACGGTCCGGGTTTCCCTTTATGTCCTGCTGCGTTGATATCGAATGGGGTGTGTCTGTTTTCTGGCGCGTTGCCGTCGGCGTTCCGGCGTCAGCTGATCGTGCCGACCAGCTTCAAGCGTTTGTCCTCGGGCACCTCGCTGTAGGCCAGCACCGACAGCGAGGGGACGCTGTGGCGCACCAGCCGTGCCAGCGCGGCACGTACCGGGCCGGGAACCAGCACGACCGCGGGCTCGTTCTTCGCTTCCTGCTTGCTGACACAATCGGCCAGACTTTGATGCAGTCGCTCGGCGAGTCCGGGTTCCAGTGCAGCGCCGTTGCCCTGTGTGGACTCCTGCAAGACGCGTTCCAGTTGCGGGTTGAGGGTGAACACTGGCAGCTCGGCGGACATCCCGGCGATCTCCTGCACGATGAAACGTCCCAGCGCGTTGCGCACCGCGGCGGTCAGTACCGTCGGGTCCTGGCTGACCGGCGCGTTCTCCACCAGCGATTCGACGATCTTGCGCAGCTGGCGGATCGGGATGCGCTCGATGAGCAGGTTCTGCAGCACGCGCACCACGGCCGACAGCGGCAGCGATTTGGGGGTGAGGTCTTCCACCAGCTTGGGCGCGCTCTTGGCCAGGTTGGCCAGCAGCTGCTGCACTTCCTCGTGGCCGAGCAGTTCCGGGGCGTGTTCGCGGATCAGGTGCGACAGGTGGGTGGCCACCACCGTGGCCGGATCGACCACCGTGTAGCCCATCGATTCGGCATGCGCACGCTGGTGCGGCTGGATCCAGGTGGCGTCCAGCCCGAAGGCGGGGTCCTTGCCGGCAATCCCCTCCAGCGTGCCCAGCGCGCTGCCCGGGTCCAGTGCCAGCTCGCGGTCGGGATGGATGTCGGCGGTGGCCACCGGCACGCCGTGGATCAGCAGGCGGTACCCGCTGGCCGGCAGCTCCAGGTTGTCGCGGATGTGCACCGAGGGGATCAGGAAGCCGATGTCGTGGGTGAGCTTGCGGCGCACGCCCTTGATGCGCGCCATCAACTCGCCGCCCTGGTTCTTGTCCACCAGCGGGATCAGCCGGTAGCCCACTTCCAGGCCGAGCGGATCGACCGGGCGCAGTTCGTCCCAGGTCAGTTCGGCAGTGGGCGAGGGCGTGGCACCGGGCAGGCCCAGGGCGTCGCTGCGACCGGCGGCCGGGGTCTCGGCGGCACGTGCAGCGGCGTTGCTCTTCTTCCAGGCCTTCCAGGCCACGAAGCCCAGGATCGCGGCCAGCGTCAAGAAGGCGACGTTGGGCATGCCCGGGACCAGGCCGACCACGCCCATGATCGCCGCGGCGATGGTCAGTGCCCGGTACTGGCCGAACACCTGGCCCATCATGGCCTGGGCCATGTCCTGCGAGCGCGAGGCGCGGGTGACCAGCATCGCCACCGCCGAGGACACCAGCAGGGCGGGCAGCTGCGCCACCAGGCCGTCACCGATGGACAGCAGGGTGTAGGTTGCGGCGGCTTCGCCGAACGGCATGCCGTGCTGGAGCACGCCCACCGCCAGGCCGCCGAGCAGGTTGATGAACAGGATCAGGATGCCGGCGATGGCGTCGCCGCGGATGAACTTGCTGGCACCGTCCATCGCACCGTAGAAGTCGGCTTCCTCGCGCACTTCCTCGCGCCGGGCCTTGGCCTCCTCGCGCGTCAGCAAACCGGCGTTGAGGTCGGCATCGATGGCCATCTGCTTGCCGGGCATGGCATCGAGGATGAAGCGGGCGGTCACTTCGGACACGCGCCCGGCGCCCTTGGTGATGACCACGAAGTTGATGATGGTCAGGATCGCGAACACCACGATGCCGACGGCGTAGTTGCCGCCGATCACGAACTCGCCGAAGGCGGCGATCACCTTGCCGGCTGCCTCGTGGCCGTTCTGGCCGTTGAGCAGGATCACGCGGGTGGAGGCCACGTTCAGCGCCAGCCGCAGCATGGTGGTGATCAGCAGCACGATCGGGAAGATGGTGAAGTCCAGCGGCCGCTTCACGTACACCACCGCCAGCAGCACCATCAGCGAGATGGCGATGTTGAAGGTGAACAGCGCGTCCAGCACCGGCGCGGCCAGCGGCACCACCACCATGGCCAGCAGCGCCAGCACGATCAGGGGCGCGCCCAGGCCGTTGCGGATCATGTCCAGGGCCTTGCGCGCGTTCATGCCGGCGCTGGCGGGCTGGGCGCTCATGGGCGGCCTCCCTTGCCGAATTCATCCACATCGATGCTGGGCGCAGCCGGCATCGGCCCGCCGCGCCAGGTGCGCAGCTGGTACACGTAGGACAGAACCTGGGCCACGGCCGAATACAGTCTCACGGGAATTTCCTTTCCAAGTTGACCTTCCCGATACAAGGCGCGTGCCAAAGGCGGGGCGGAGACGATGGCGACCTTGTTGCCGTCGGCCACTTCACGGATGCGCAGGGCGGTTTCGTCCACGCCCAAGGCCACCACGGTGGGGGCGCCCATCTTGCCGCCCTCGTATTTGAGGGCCACCGCGTAGTGGGTGGGGTTGACCACCACCACGTCGGCGGTGGGCACCGCTTCCATCATCCGGCGGTTGGACAGCTGCTGCTGCAGCTGGCGGATGCGGCCCTTCACCTCGGGGCTGCCTTCGCTTTCCTTCATTTCCCGGCGCAGCTCTTCCCGGGTCATCTTGAGCTTGCGCATCCAGTTCCAGCGCTGGTACGGCGCATCGATGGCGGCCAGCAGCATCATGGCCCCGCCGGTGGCCAGCATCAGCTTCAGGGTGAAGCCCAGGCCGTGCACCATGGCCGCTTCCAGGGGCTGGTTGAGCAGGTCGCGCAGCGGGCGGATGCCATGCCACACCACCAGCCCGGCGGCGGTGCCGACAAAGGCGATGCGCAGCAGCGACTTGGTGAATTCGGCGATCGCCTCCGGGCCGTACAGGCGCTTCAGGCCGGCCATCGGGCTGAGCCGGGTCAGGTCGGGCATCAGCGACTTGTTGGACCAGCGCAGCCCGCCCATCACCACCGGCGCCAGGAAACTGGCCAGCAGGCAGATCAGCACCAGTGGCCACATCGCCAGCAGCAACTGCAGCAGCAACTGGCCGAAGTGGCCAAACAGCGCCTGGGGGTGCATGCGCAGGCCAGGCTCCGGGCTCAGTGCCAGCTTCATCCAGTCCTTGGCGCCAGTGCTGATGCTGCCCGAGTAGGCCATCAGGGCCAGCACGCCGGCACCGAACACCGCAGCGGTGGCCAACTCCCGCGAACGCGGGATATTGCCCTGCTCGCGGGCATCGCGCAGGCGCTTTTCGGTAGGGAGCTCGGTCTTTTCGCCGGCTTGTTCGTTTTCGGACATGGGCTGCACGACACGGGGGGACTACCCGTGTCGTGCAAGAACCGTTCCGTGACGGGGGCCGGCCACCCACGGCCGCGCGCGATCCGGGTAGTGCCGGCCGCTGGCCGGCTCCAGGCGATGCCTCAAGGTCCCATGGACAATCCGCCAGCGGCCGGGACCGATCCTGGCGCGCTGGTTGCCTGCCGCCGGCCGCGTTCAATGGTCATGCCAACCTCGAACGTTTGCCGAAGATCGGCAGTCGGGTGCGGCGCGACCCTACCGGCTGCTGGCGCCCGCGGCGTTGCCGGTAGCGCCAGCCGCGACCTCCACCCGCGGTCGCCGATGGTCATGCAGCTGCATGAAGCGCGCCGGGTCCACCGGACGGCCGAGCAGGTAGCCCTGCAGGTAATCGCAGCCCAGCCGCTCCAGATACGCGCGCTGCCCGGCGGTTTCCACGCCTTCGGCGACGATGTCCATGTCCAGCGCGTGGCCGAGGGCGACGATGGCCGAGACGATCACCACGTCCTCGGAGCTGTTTTCCAGGTCGCGCACAAAGGCGTGGTCGATCTTGATCTCGGTGGCGGGCAGTCGCTTGAGGTAGAGCAGGCTGGAATAGCCGGTGCCGAAGTCGTCGATGGAGATGCCCACGCCCAGGCTGGCCATCGCCTGCAGCAGCTTGAGGCTGGCGTCGGTGTCGCGCATGACCGTGCTTTCGGTGATTTCCAGCACCAGCCGGCGCGGCTCCAGGCGGTGTTTCTTGAGTACCTCGCGCACTTCCTGCAGCAGGTGCGGCGCGCTGAACTGGATGGGCGACAGATTCACCGACACCGTCCAGCTTTCGTGACCGGCGTTCTGCCACTGGCGCAGCTGGCGGCAGGCTTCGTCCAACGCCCAGCGGCCGATTTCGTTGATGACGCCGCTGCGTTCGGCCAGACGGATGAAACGGTCCGGGGGAATCAGGCCCTGTTGCGGGTGATGCCAGCGGATCAGTGCTTCGGCACCGCTGACGCCGTGGCCGGCGACGCGGATCTTGGGCTGATAATGCAGGAACAGCTGCTCGGTGCCGATCGCCCGGCGCAGGTCGGCCAGCAGCTGGAACTGCTGCTCGGCGCTGTCGTTCATCCAATCGGCAAATACCGCGTAGGCGTTGCGCCCGGCTTCCTTGGCCTGGTACATCGCCGCGTCGGCAAAGGCCATCAGCTGGCGTTCGCTGGCGGCATGGTCGGGGCAGATGGCGATGCCGATGCTCGCGGTGACCTGCAGATCGTGGTCGGGCAGCAGCGGGCCGCCACCGACGGTCTGGATGATGCGGCTGGCCAGGGTGGCGATGTCCTCGTCATTGTCGATGCGCACCACCAGCACGAACTCGTCGCCGCCGAGCCGGGCCAGCACGTCCGAAGGGCGCAGCAGCAGGCGGGTGCGCTCGGCCACGGCCACCAGCAGCGCGTCGCCGGTCTGGTGGCCGTAGGCGTCGTTGACCTGCTTGAACCCGTCCAGGTCCATGAACATCACCGCGAAGCGGCTGCCGCGCTGCTCGGCCTCGGCCAGGGCCTGCTCGATGCGCTGTTGCAGCAGCAGCCGGTTCGGCAGGCGGGTCAGGGGGTCGTGCAGGGCGGCCTGGGTGAGTTCGGCCTGGGCGACGTCCAGCGAACTGCGCAGTGTGTCGTTGCGCAGCCGTAGCAGCTGCGCCTGCATGCGCTGGTCCAGCCAGGACACGATCAGCACCACAGCCAGGATCGCCGTGGTGAGCACCAGCACCAGCGCGGCCAGCCACTGCGCCTGCAGGCCATCGCCGGCGGCGGCGCCGCAGATGCTGTCGGCCGGGAAGCGTGCGGCGGCCATGCCGGTGTAGTGCATGCCGACAATGGCGCTGCCCAGCAGCACGGCCGGCATCAGCCGGTGGCGCATGCGGCGCTGGCTGTGGCGCAGCCGGAAGGCAACGAACAGCGCGGTCCACGAGGCCGCCAGCGAGATCAGCAGCGACGCGGTGACCCAGCCGGGGTGGTAATCGATGCCGGGCTGCATGCGCATCGCCGCCATGCCCAGGTAGTGCATCGAGGCGATACCGCTGCCCATCAGCAGGGCGCCCAGCGCCAGCCGCGAGTGCGGCAGGGTGGGGCGTGACACCAGCCACAGCGCGAAGATCGAGGAGGCCATCGCGGCCAGCAGCGACACTGCGGTCCAGCCCAGGTCGTAGCCCAGTGGGATGGGCAGGCGGAAGGCGAGCATGCCGATGAAGTGCATTGACCAGATGCCCAGCCCCATCGCGCAGCCACCGCCGAACAGCCACAAGGTGCTCAACCGCGCGCTGGGCGCGGTGGTGATCCGATTGGCCATGTCCAGCGCGGTGAACGACGCGAGCATGGCGACCAGCAGCGAAACCACGACCAACCACGGTGTGTAGCTGCCGTCGAGCATCGATGACTCTCCTTGGTCCGCACATCTGCAATGGCGTTGGGCATGCAGGCCACACGTGCCATTCCCCGGCGTGTGCGGCTCCCGGCCCCGGAACGCGGGCGGTGACTACAGCCTACCGCCAACGATGGGGGGGAGAGCAAGTGTCCGCGCACACTTTTTCGTGAGGGCGGGGTGAATCAGCGGGTCACGCCGTCGGCGGCCTGGAAGGCGGCATCGAACAGGCGTTGCACGGGCGGGCCCATTTCGCCGGCCAGCACGGTGAGCAGGAACAGGCCCAGCAGCAGGGCCACCGGCAGGCCCAGCTGGATCGGGTTCAACGCCGGCGCCGCGCGCGCGAGCACGCCGAAGGCCAGGTTGATCGCCAGCATCGCCACCGTCAACGGCAGGGCCAGGCCGAGCGCGCCACGGAACACCTGCAGCGCGAAGGTCGGCGCCGCGCTGAGGAAGGCATCGATATCCGGCAGCGATGCACCGATCGGCACCGCCTTGTAGCTGTCCATCAACAGCGAGATCAGCGCCAGGTGGCCGTTGCTGCTGAAGAACAGCAGGCCGAACAGCAGGTAGAACCACTGCCCGATCACGCCCGAGCTGCCGCCGCGCAGCGGATCGCTCATCTGCGCGAAGGCCAGGCCGGTGCCCTGGGCGACCAGTTCGCCGGCCATCGCGCCGGCCTCGAACACCAGCCGCAGCAGGAAGCCGATCGACACGCCGATCGCCAGCTCGCGTGCGATGCCCAGCACGGTGGCCGCATCAAAACCGGTCCACGCCGGCACCGGCGGCAGCATGGGCGACAACGCCACGGCCAGCGCGCCGGCCAGCACCACGCGCACCCGTGACGGCACCGCACGCGTGCCGATCAAGGGCATGGCCATGATCATCGCGCCGATGCGCAGCATGGTCCACAGGATGGTGCCGATCATGCCGAAAGCCTGCAGGCCGTCGGCGGCCATCTGGGTGGCAGAATCCATCGTTGCTACCCGATCAGGTGGGGAATGCGCTGGAACAGCAGCGTGGTGTATTCCACCAGCTGGCCGAGCAGCAGGCTGCCGAGCGCGAACAGCACCGCGGTGAGCGCGGCGGCCTTGGCGACGAAGGCAATGGTCGGCTCGTTGAGCTGGGTGGCGGCCTGCACCACGCCGACCACCACGCCGACGATCAGCACGGTGAGCAGCAGCGGGCCGGCGACCCACAGCACCACGATCAGGCCACCACGCAGTTCGGTCAGGGCAAGTTCGGGCGTCATGTCACTGCACCGCGTTGAAGCTGGCCGCCAGGGTTCCGACCACCAGCACCCAGCCATCGACCAGCACGAACAGCAGGATCTTGAACGGTGCCGAGACCAGCATCGGCGACAGCATCATCATGCCCATCGACATCAGCACGCTGGCCACGACCAGGTCGATGATCACGAACGGAATGAAGATCAGGAAGCCTATTTCAAACGCGGTCTTCAGCTCGCTGGTGACGAAGGAGGCCACCAGCACCGGGAACGGAATCGCGTCCGGGCCGGAGTAGGTGCCGTGCCCGGCCATGCCGGCAAAGGTCATCAGGTCGGTCTCGCGGATCTGCGCCAGCATGAAGGCACGCAGCGGCTCGGTGGTCAGTGTCCAGGCGGTCTGGAAGTCGATCTCGCCGTTGAGGTAGGGCGCCATGCCGCTGCCCCAGGCCTTCTGCCAGACCGGCAGCATCACCATCGCGGTGAGGAACAGGGCCAGGCCCAGCAGCACCTGGTTGGAGGGGGTCTGGCCGGTGCCCAGCGCCTGGCGCAGCAGGCCCAGCACGATGATGATGCGGGTGAAGGCGGTCAGCACCAGCAGCATCGACGGGATCAGGGTGATCGCGGTCATCAGCAGCAGGGTCTGCAGCGGCAGGCTGACCGCCTGGCCGCCGATCTTGCCGACATTCACGTCCGGCAGCGACGGGGTGCCGGGCAGGCCGGGGGCGGCCATCGCCAGCGCGGGCAGCGCGCACAGCAGCAGGGTCAGCAGCAACGGCAGGTAACGGGTCCAGGAGGCGTTCGGGCCACGCATGATCAGGGTTCCTTGCGCAGCCGCTGTTGCAGCAGCTGGGCGAAATTCGGGAGGTTTTTGAAGTCGGGCAGGCGTGCCGGGACCGGCGTCGGCAGCGCTTCGGGCAGGTGGTGCAGGGTGTTGATGCCACCGGTGGTGACGCCCAGCAGCAGCTGCTCACCGTTGACCTCCACCACCACCACGCGCTCCTTGGCGCCCACGTTGAGGCTGGCCACCACGCGCAGGCCCTCGGCCGGGCGGAAGCCGCTGCCGGGCATGCGCTTGAGCAGCCAGCCCAGGCCGACGATCAAGGCCAGCACCGCCAGCAGCGCCAGCACCGCACCGAACATGCTCGGTGCGGCGGCCGCGTGCTGGCCGACCTTGGCCGCCGGCGTGCCGGCGGCGATGAGCAGCGATGCGATCAACGCAGTCTCCGGATCCGTTCGCTGGGGCTGACCACATCGGTGAGACGCACGCCGAAGCGATCGTTGATGACCACCACTTCGCCATGCGCGATCAGGGTGCCATTGACGAACACGTCCAGCGATTCGCCCGCGCCGCGTTCCAGTTCCACCACCGAGCCCTGGTTGAGCTGCAGCAGGTTGCGGATCGGCAGGCGGGCGCGGCCTACTTCCAGCGACAGCGTCACCGGCACGTCCAGGATCACATCCAGGTTGAGCTCGTCGCCGATCGAGGTGTCGTCGGACTGCAGCTGGGTGAACTGCGCCGGTGCCGGTTCGTTGGTGTCGATATCGTTCATTGCGGGTCTTCCTGCAGTACGGGAGCACGCGGGCGGGTGCCCGGCGGATGGGTGGCGGTGATCTTCACCGCGTTGAAACCGTTGGCGACGCCGAACTCACCGGTGAACACCGGGACGTTCTCCACACACACCGGCACCTGTTTGGGCAGCTCGATCGGCAGTACGTCGCCGATCTTCAGCCGGGTCAGCTCACGCAGACTCATGCGTTTGGTGGCCAGCACGCTGGACAGGGTGACTTCGGCGACGTTGAGCTGTTCGCGCAGCATCACGCCCCAGCTGGCATCGCGGTCGTTGCGGTCGCTCTGGATGCCGGCATCGAGCAGCTCGCGGATCGGCTCGAGCATCGAGTAGGGCAGGGTGACGTGGATGTCGCCGCCACCGCCGTCGAGTTCGACGTGCAGGCGGCACACCACCACGTACTCGCGCGGGGTGACGATGTTGGCGAAGTGCGGGTTGATCTCGGAGTTGATGTACTCCAGTTCCACGTCCATCACCGGCGCCCAGGCTTCCTGCAGGTCGGCGAAGGTCTGCTTGAGCAGCAGGTGGATGACGCGCATTTCGGTCGCGGTGAATTCGCGGCCTTCGATGCGGGTCGGATAGCGTCCGTCGCCGCCGAAGAAGTTGTCGACGATGGCGAACACCAGCGTGGGTTCGAACACGATCAGCCCGGTGCCGCGCAGCGGCTTGAAGCGGATCAGGTTGAGGTTGGTCGGCACGTACAGCGAGTGCATGTAGTCGTTGAACTTGATCAGCTCGATGCCGCGCACCGACAGCTCGGCCGAGCGCCGGATCAGGTTGAACAGGCCAATCCGCCACAAACGCGCGAAGCGCTCGTTGACCATCTCCAGGGTCGGCATGCGCCCACGGATGATGCGGTCCTGGCTGGCGAAATCGTAATTGCGCGCCTCGCCGGGGGTGGGGGCATCCACATCGGTTTCGACCGCACCCGAATCCACGCCATGCAACAGCGCATCGATCTCGTCCTGGGAAAGCAGGTCATTCATGGTGTGCCCTTACTGGGTGACGAAGCTGGTGAAAAGCAGTTCGTCGGCGCCCTTGGTGCCGGTTTCGGCCTTGAGCAGCTTCTGCACTTCGGCCAGCGAGTCGGCCTGGAGGCGTTCCTTGCCGGCACGATCGGCGATCTGGGTCGGCTCGACCTGCGAGAACAGCATCAGCAGCTTGGCGCGGATGGCCGGCGCATGCAGCTTGATCGCCTCCAGCGCGGCAGGGTCCCGGGTCATCAGCTGCACTTCGACCTGCAGGTAGCGCGGGCCGTCGAAGCTGCTGTTGAGGTTGACCACGAACGGCGGCTCCAGGCCGAAGTACTGCGCCGGGGCCGGCACGGCCTTGGTGGCGGCGGGCTTGGCTGTCTTCGTGTCGTGCTGGGAAGACGTGGCGAAATACCACGCACCGCCACCGGCGGCACCGGCAGCCAGCACGGCCACCAGGGCAGTGATCAACAACGGACTGCGCGGCTTGGCGGCCTTGTCCTTGTCGGCGGATTTCTTGGTTTTGTCGGCGGCTGCGGCCACGAGGGGAAGCTCCATTGGATTGCTTCCTGGCTACATGCAAAGGGCGTGCCTGAATGCCGGAGGCGGGGCGCGTCGTGTTTCTGGCGGGTGCGCGGTGTTGCGCGCATGGCGTGGTCGGAACGAAAGGCAGCCACGCATGGCGTGGCTCTACCGGTCCGCCCGCCTACGGGTGGAGCCACGCCATGCGTGGGTGAGGCCTTATCTACCCCGTCTGGCATTGCGGGGAGCCGGCCAGCGGCCGGCATTACCGGCCGTGTCGGCTCCGTCCGGCATTGCGGGGAGCCGGCCAGCGGCCGGCACTACCTGGGGCGCTTAGGCGTAGGCGTCGACCAGGCCGCGCTGGCGCATCAGCTGCGCGGGGGACACGGTGATATCGGCCAACGTCGGTTCCCCGTCACCACCGCCGTGGCCGGTGCGGTCTCCCCCCGCCTTGCCATCCTGTGCCGTGTGCTGGTGGCCGACATCAGCGTTGCCCAGCTGGAAACCTTGCTCGCCGAGCATTTCCCGCAGGCGTGGCAGGCTGGTTTCCAGCGCGTGCCGGACCTCGGCATGGGCGCTGCTGAAACTGGCGTGGACCTTGTCGCCGTCGATCTGCAGGCGCACTTCCACCTGGCCAAGGTCGTGCGGGGTGACGCGGATCACCGCATGCCCGATCTTCTGGTCGGCCAGCCAGCCGACCCGCGCGCTCATGGCGTCGCCGAAGTCATCGGCGCCGACATCGGGGGTGGCGGTCGGGCTGCCGGTGAAGGCGGCGCTGACCGCAGTGCCCTTGAGTTCCGCGGCGGCATGCAGGGCGTGCAGCAGTGGCGTGGCCGGTGCATCGCCGCCGTCGTTGCCGGCGATGGCATCGGTGACGGCCTTGAGCAGCTGGCGGTCGTCGGTCACCTCGGCATCGGTCGGCAGCACGATCGCAGCGGCCGGTGCGGCAGGGGCGGCGGTGCCGGCAGCGCCCGTGGCGGGAAGCGCGGGTGCCGCCGCGGCGGTCGCAGGCGGGGCCGCGGCCAACAGCGGATCGGTGGCTGTGCCGGTTGCTGCCGGGGGCCGCGGTGGCGCAGGCGCTGCGGCCGGTTCCAGCCCGATCAGGGCCAGGCCGGCCAGGCCCAACGGCGGCCAGGGCGCGGCATCGGTGTCTTCGGCGGTGTCCTCGCCCGGCTTGGCCGGGGTGGCAGGCGTAGCAGCAGCGACCTCGCTAGCGGATTCGCCGCTGTCCTCGCTAACCGGGCGCTTGCCCGGATCACCCGGTTTGGCCGCGTCCGCGTCGGGCGTCGGCTTGCCGCTCGCCTCTGGCTTGGCCGGCTTGCTGGCGGTTGGATCCGACGGCTTCGGCGTGTTGGCATCGCCCTTGAGCATCGCGTCAAAGTCCTGGCGGTCGCCGCCAGCACTGTCGTTGCGCGGGCTGTTGGCGGCGGTCTTGGGGGTGACGGTGGCAGCGCCGCTGCCCAGCAGTGCGGGCGGCATCACGGCGTGCCTCCGGTCTCGTTGTCGGCATCTTCGCGCTGGGCCTGGCGGCTCCGGCGTGCGCCGATGTCGTCCATGTCGCGCTGGTCGCGGCGGTCGGTCACCACTTTTTCCTGCGCGCGGTAGCTGGCCGCCAGCTGTTCCAGCACGGCCTTGTCGCGGCTGGCCAGGATCAAGCGGGCGCGCTCGGCTTCAACCTTCTCGCGGTTGCTGTCCACGGTCTGGCTTTGCTGGGCCACCGCGCTGTCCAGGCGGTCCAGGAAGGCCCGCCGGTTGAGCAGCTGCGCCGGACTGGTCGCGGCCATCTGCGCATTGGCGTATTCCTCGGCGTACCGGCGCAGCTCATCCAGCCGTGACAGATGGGTGTCCAGCGTGCGCTGGCGTTCGGCCAGGTCGCGTGCCACTTCGTCTTCGTGGTCCTGGGCCCGCTTGAGCAGGGGATCGATGCGCTTGGACTGGATCATGGGTTATGCCTCTGGTTCCACCAGGCGCTTGAGCGCGGCCTGGCTGTGCGGCAGGTCGGCGGCCTTGGCGACGTCCTGGCTGAGGAATTCAACGATGTCCGACCAGCGCTCCAACGCTTCGTCGGTGGCCGGGTCATTGCCGCGCTGGTAGGCGCCGATCGCGATGAGGTCGCGGTTGGACGAGTAGGCCGACACCAGCCGCTTGAGCTTGCGGATGCGCAGGCGCCACGGTTCGTCGGCGATTTCGGTGACCACCCGGCTGACCGAGGATTCCACGTCGATGGCCGGGTACAGGCCACTGTCGGCTACCCGGCGCGAGAGCAGGATGTGGCCATCGAGGATGGCGCGCGCGGCATCGGCGATCGGATCCTGCGGATCGTCGCCTTCGGTCAGCACGGTGTAGAAGGCGGTGATCGAGCCGCGGCCCTTGGCGCCGTTGCCGGCGCGTTCGACCAGGGCCGGCAGCTTGGCGAACACCGACGGCGGGTAGCCGCGGGTGGTCGGCGGCTCGCCGACCGACAGGCCGATCTCACGCTGGGCCTGGGCAAAACGGGTCAGCGAATCCATCAACAGCAGCACGTTAAGGCCCTGGTCGCGGAACCACTCGGCAATGGCTGTGGCACGGTAGGCGCCATGCAGGCGCGCCAATGGCGGGCGGTCGGCCGGGCTGGCCACCACCACCGCGCGGCGCAGGCCTTCCTCGCCGAGCGTGCTCTCGACGAAGTCGCGGACTTCGCGGCCACGTTCGCCGATCAGCCCGACTACGATCACATCGGCGGCGGTATACCGGGTCATCATCCCCAGCAGAGTCGATTTACCCACGCCGGAGCCGGCAAACAGGCCCACGCGCTGGCCGCGCCCGATCGGCAGCAGCGCGTTGATCGCGCGCACGCCCACATCCAGCGGCTGGGTGATCGGCTCACGCGCGAGCGGGTTGATCGACACGCCCGCCATGCCGACCGTGGCTTCGGCGCGGATCGGGCCCTTGCCGTCCAGCGGTACGCCGTCGCTGTCGATGACCCGGCCCAGCAGGCCTTCACCGACTTCCACGCCACCGCGGCCCAGTGCCGGCACGACGCGGGCGTTGGGCAGCAGGCCGTGCAGTTCGGCGCTGGGCATCAGATAGGTGCGTTCGCCGGCAAAGCCGACCACTTCGGCATCCACCCAGCCGCCATCGGCAACTTCAACCTTGCAGCTGGCGCCCAGTGGCGATTCGCAACCGACCGCTTCCAACGTCAGGCCGACCGCGCGGCGCAGCACGCCTTCGCGGATCAGGCCACGGCCGTGGTTGCCATCGGGCTTGATGCTGTCCAGGCGCGCGGCCAGGCGCAGGTTGCGCGCGGCGGCCCACTCGGCGGCGGGGGCGGTCAGGGGTTCGGTGTTCATGTGCTGGCTCCGGATTTGCGCAGCACCGCATCGAGCGCACCACGCAGGCGCGCTTCGAGGGTGCCATCAAGACGCACGGCCTCGGCATGCACGCGCAGGTCGCCACGGCTGAGGCTGAGGTCGGCGGTCAGGCGTTGGGTCGGTGACAGCTGCAGCAGCGGGGCGAGTGCGGCGATGTCGTCGGGGTGCAGGCGCACCTCGACCTCGCGGTTGGCACCGCCCACGGCGTCCACCGCTTCATTGACCAACTGTGCCAGCAGCGCCGGATCGGCTTCGTAGGCGCGGCCGACCAGGGTGCCGGCGATGCGCACGGCCAGTTCGCCGAGCGCGGCCACCACTTCGTTTTCCAGCCGCACCAGCGGCCGGCTGAAGTTGTCCAGGATGCCTTCGATCTGCGCGATCAGGCGACGCACTTCGGCCTGGCCCTGGGCCAGGCCATCGGCGTGCCCCTGCTCGAAGCCATCCTTTTCCGCGTTGTCCTGGATTGCCTGGATTTCTTCCAGGGTGGGCAGCTGCAGCAACGGTTCGGGTTCGTGCTCCAGATCGGGCCCGGTGAGTTCGAACTGCTCGTCCTGCGGCGGTTCGGGCACCGCCAGCAGATCCGGGGCAAGCCAGCGCACGGCGTTGTTCACAGCATCGCCTCCGCGTTGCCACCGATGGTGACCGTGCCTTCATCGGCCATGCGCTTGACGATGGCCAGGATCTCGCGCTGCGCCACTTCCACATCCGACAGGCGCACCGGACCGCGTGCTTCCATGTCTTCGAGCAGGATTTCGGCGGCGCGCTGGGACATGTTGCGGGTGATCTTGTCGCGCACCTTGATGTCGGCGCCGCGCAGGGCCAGGCCCAGGCGTTCGCCGCTGACTTCGCGCAGCACCAGCTGCAGTTCGCGATCGTCCAGGTCGACCAGGTCGTCGAACACGAACATCAGGTCCTGGATGCGTCCGCTGAGCGGGGCGTCGATGCGCGCGATCTCGCCCAGGATGGCCTGGTCCTGGCCGCTGTCCATGAAGTTCAGGATGTTGGCCGCGCACTGCACGCCGCCGATGTTGGACGACTTCAGGTTCTGGTTGCCGGCGAACTGGCGCTCCATGATTTCGTTCAGTTCATTCAACGCGTTCGGCGGGATGCCGTCCAGCGTGGCAATGCGCAGCAGCACGTCCACGCGGGTGCGTTCGGGCAGCAGCTTGAGCGCATCGGCGGCCTGGTCGGTTTCCAGGTGGGCCATCACGATGGCGATGATCTGCGGATGCTCGTTGCGGACCAGGTCGGCCACCGCACGCGGGTCCATCCACTTCAACGCGTCCAGGCCGGTGGTGTTGCGGCCAAGCAGGATGCGGTCGATCAGGTTGCCGGCCTTCTCGCTGCCCAGGGCCTGGATCAGCATGTTGCGGATGTAGTCGTCCGAGCCCACGCCCAGCGAGGTCTTGGAGCCCAGTTCACTGTTGAACTGGTCCATCACGCCTTCGACCTGGACACGGGTGATGTCGGTCATGGTGGCCATGGCGATGCCGATCTTCTGCACCTCCTTGGGCTCCATGTGGCGCAGCACTTCAGCCGCGTCCAGTTCACCCAGCGAGAGCAGCAGGACGGCGGCGCGCTGGACGCCGGACAGGGGGGCGGTGCCGGCGTCAGTCATTGGCCACCCAGCCCTTGACCACCTGGGCCACGCGCTTGGAATCGGTCTTTACAGCTTCACGCGCCATGCGCAGTCGTTCCTCGTAGGAGTCCACCGGCAGTGCCAGGGTTTCATGTCCGGCCGCGCTCAGGCGTTCGCTGCCCAGTGCGGGCAGGCCTTCGCCGTCATCGACCAGCTGCACGTCGGCGCGGTGCGGTTCCAGGCTGTCATCGCCGGCCTTCTTGGGCTGGCCGGTGATCGAGCGCAGTGCCGGGCGCAGCACGCCGAACACCAGGGCAAGCACCACGATCGCACCGAGCAGCAGCCTCAGGCCGTCCTGCACCTGCGGCAGTTCCCACCACTTCGGCCCTTCGACCGGAGTCACTTCGCGCACGAACGGCGCGTTCATCACCGACACGGTATCGCCACGCTCGGCATCGAAGCCGACCGCCTGTTTCACCAGTGCTTCCACGCGGGTGAGTTCGGCCGCCGACAGGGCCTGGTCGGCCATCTTGCCGTTGGCACCGGCACGCGGCACGTTGTCCACCAGTACCGCCACCGACACGCGCTTGATGCGGCCGGCCGGCTGGCGGGTGTGCTGCAGGGTGCGGTCCAGCTCGTAGTTGCGGGTGGCGTTCTTCGAGGTTTCGGTCGGTGCCGCAGCCGTGGCCGGGGCGGCGGCCGGGCCGGGCGGGGTATTGCTGGCCGCACCGGGAACGCCCTGCGGACCGGGGGTGCTGCTGCTGTTCTCGCTCATCTGCTCGCTGCGCAGCTTCTGCGGCTCGCCGTTGTACAGCTCACGGGCTTCTTCGATCACCGAGAAGTCCATGTCCACGCTGACTTCCGGATTGACCCGGCCGGGACCGGTCATGGGTTCGAGCAGTTCGCGGATGCGCTGGTTGAAGGAGGTTTCCTGGCGGCGCACCTGTTCGAACTGCGCCGCGTTCAACGCCGCTTCGCTGTTCGGATCGGACACGCTGAGCATGCGCCCGCTCTGGTCCACCACGGTCACCCGCTCGGGGGTGAGGTCGGGGATGCTGGCGGCCACCATGTGCACGATCGCATCGATCTGGCCGCGTTCCAGCTGCTGGCCGCCGCGCAGTTCCAGCACCACCGAGGCGCTGGCGACATCACGCTGGCGGGTGAAGGCGCTGGGCTTGGGAATGGCCAGGTGCACGCGCGAATCACGCACCGGGCGCAGGGTGTTGATGGTGCGCGACAGCTCGGTTTCCAACGAATGCTGGTAGCGCGCGTTTTCCATGAACTGGCTGACGCCGAAGCCCGGATCGCGCTCCATCAGCTCAAAGCCGAGCCGGCCACTGTCGGTCAGGCCCGAACCGGCCAGCTTGAGGCGCGCATCGTGCAGGTTCTTCTCCGGCACGGTGATGCCACCGGTGGCCGGGTCCAGTTCGAACGGAATCTGCGCGGTGCGCAGCAGGTCGGTGGCCTCGGCGGTGGCCTTCTGGTCCAGGCCGGTGTAGAGCGGCACCATGCCCGGCTTCTGCGACCAGAAGAACACGAACAGGCCTGCCGCCACGGCCACGGCGATCATCGCCATCAGTCCGAGCCGACGGGTGATCTGCAGGCTTTGCAGCCGGTCGAACCACTGCCCAGCCTTTTCGGTGTTCAGGGATTCTTTGGAGAGCGACAGGGCCATGCGTTTCTATCCTTACAGCGGCATGTTCATCACGTCCTGGTAAGCCTGGACGAGACGGTTACGGACTTCCACGGTGGCGCGGAAGGCGATCTGGGACTGCTGCGAGGCGACCATGACCTTGGCCAGGTCCGCACCGGGTTCACCCAGTTCGAAGGCCTTGGCGAGGGCGCCGGATTTCTGTTGTGCTTCGTTGACGCCGGCGATGGCGCCACGCAGGGTGTCGGTGAAGCTCGGGCCCTGGACGTCCTGCGGGGAGACCAGGCCCTGAATGGCATTGCTCTTCGGCGCCTCGGTCAGCGGGCTGACGGCGGACTGCCCCATCTGGGTCTGGAGGGTGCGGATCTGGGAAAGGACGGAGGTGACGGAGTGCGACATCTGGAACGTTCCGAAGCTGGGATGGGGTTTCGAGTGAATACGTTGCAAGTGCCGTGCCGAAACCGTTTACCGGTTCAGTTTTATTGGTGGCACAAGGGCTTGCGCCTTCACGCGGCGACGGCGAATGGGCGGCCGGTCGCGGCGCGCGACGGAATGTTGCTGCGGCGTTTTGACGCGGCGTGCGTGTCGGGGAGCCGGCGTCGGAAAACCGGCGGGGGGACGTGCAGCCAACCGTGGGGTGGCTCTACCGGGGGTGTGCCGGTGGTGCGGCTACCCGCGGGGCGGTATCGGGGTAGAGCCACCCCATGGGTGGCTGCTCTTCCTAGGGCGTCAGCGTCCAGCGGCCGCTGTTCTGGCGGCGGGCCGGGGCGATGGGACCGGCGTGCTGGGTGAAGACGAACATGCCCTCGCTGTCGGTCAGGCAGGTCAGCAGCAGGGTGTAGGCGGCCGCACCGCCCGGGAACGCTTCGCGCATGCGGACTTCACCGAGGTGCGGGGCGTGGCGCTGGTAGCGATAGGTGCCCTGCACGCGGATCGGGGTGCCCAGAATTTCCAGCACGTACTGGTCGTCCGCGAAATTCACCTGCACCATCCGCCCGGCGTTGGGGTTGTCGGGGCGATAGAGCGGATCGCTGACATTGATGAACTGGCGCGCGTCGAGCGTGGTCGGCAAGGTGCAGGCCGGGGTGGCCAGGGAGGTGGTGGGCAGCAGGGCCAGCAGGAGCAACACGGGGAACTGGCGCATCGGATGACCTCCAAGGGGATGTGCCTTTGATGCTAGTCAGTGCATGGCGCGGGTCTGTAGGAAACGTTGCAATCTGTCTGCCGGCCGTTGCCGCGAACGCCACAACGACAAAGCCCGGGACAGGCCCGGGCTTCTGTGTCATTCCAGCGTGCGGTGGGCTCAACCGGCCAGTTCGGTCTGGTCGCGTTCGATGCCGTATTTGCGCAGCTTCTCCACCAGGGTGGTACGGCGCAGGCCGAGCAGCTGGGCGGCATGGGCGACCACGCCCTGGGTACGCTCGAGGGCCTCGTTGATCAGCGTCAACTCGATGTTGGCCATGTGGTTGCGCAGGTCCAGGCCGGCATCGGGCAGGCCGGCGGCGCGGGTGACCGGGCCGATGCCGTTTTCCAGCGAAGCAGCCACGCCCGGGGCCGGGGTGTGGAAGGAAAAGCTGCGCAGGTCCAGGCGCTCGTCGGCCACCGGTGCCGGGGCGGCCACGACCACCGGCGCGGCGGCGGTGAAATCACCGCGGTAGCGCGCCGGCAGGTCCTGCACGCGCACGTTGCCGCTCGGATGCAGCACGGCCAGGCGCTCGACCAGGTTGGTCAGCTCACGCACGTTGCCCGGCCATTCGTACGTGGCCAGCGCCTGCAGCGCTTCGGCGGTGAAGCGCACTTCGCCGCGACCGGTGCGTGCCAGCTGCGCGGCGATGGTGGTCACCAGTGCCGGCAGGTCTTCACTGCGCTCGCGCAGCGCCGGCACGTCGATGGGGAAGACGTTGAGGCGATAGAACAGATCCTCGCGGAACTTGCCGTCGGCAATGCGCGACTCCAGGTCGCGGTGGGTCGCGGCGATCACCCGCACGTTGCAGCGGATGGTCTGGTTGCCGCCCACGCGCTCGAAGCTGCGCTCCTGCAGCACGCGCAGCAGCTTGACCTGCATCGGCAGGCTCATGTCACCGATTTCATCCAGCAGCAGGGTGCCGCCTTCGGCCATTTCGAAACGGCCCTTGCGGGCGCTGAGCGCACCGGTGAAAGCACCCTTTTCGTGACCGAACAGCTCGCTCTCCAGCAGCTCGGCCGGGATCGCACCGCAGTTGATCGCCACGAACGGGCCATCGCGACGCGGCGAGCGCTGGTGGATCGAGCGCGACACCACTTCCTTGCCGGTGCCCGATTCGCCCAGCACCAGCACGGTGGTGTCGAATGCGGCGACCTGTTCGATCATCAGGCGCAAGGCGCTCACCGCCGCGCCGTCGCCGGTCGGGCCGGTTTCCTGCACGGCACCGGCCTGGTGCTCGGCATCCAGGCGCTTGAGGCTGGCGCGGCGCAGCAGGGCCTCCATCTGCGCGTGGCGCAGCGGTGCCTCCAGCGGCCACACGTTGGCTTCGTGCAGGCCGTGCTGCTGGGCAAAGCGGGCGGCATCGCCGTCGATCAGCATCACCGGCGGCGGCAGCGCGCCCTTGCCGGCCCAGGCAAACAGCGCATCGCTGCCCGCGCCCGGGTCCAGGCTGCCGATGATCACCGCCACCCAGTCGTTGGGGCGGTGACGGGCCGTGTCGATGTCGGCCGCGTCGGCCACCCAGCGCGGGTTGAAATCCATGAATTCGAGCAGGGCGACGGTGCGCTCGGCGCGCACGGCGTCGTTATCCAGCACCAAGATGCGCGACTCACTCATGATCCATTCCCCTTCAGGCCTTCCAGGATCGGCATGACTTCCTGGATGTAGGACAGCTTGCTGACGAAGTTGTCGGCGCCGGCACGCAGGGCATGCTCGCGGTGTTCGACATCGTCGAAGTGGCTGGCGATGACGATGTACGGCGCGTCGTCCTGCGACTTGATCAGGCGGGTGGCCTGCAGGCCGCCCATCTCCGGCATGGCCAGATCCATCAGCACCACCTGCGGGCGCAGCGATTCGGAACGCTCGATGGCTTCAAGCCCATTGGCGGCGCTGCCGATCACGTCCAGCCACTCGACCTTCCGGAAGTGGCGCATCGCCGCGTTGATGAAGCCTTCGTGGTCATCGACCAGCAGGACGGTGAGCTTGTTCATGTCTTCCATTTCCTTCAGCCCACCCGGGCCAGTTGCGGGGTGCGGGCATTGATCCGACGGCGTTCGCGAGCCGGAGCGATGTCCAGTTGTTCGCGGTATTTTGCAACGGTGCGGCGCGCGATGTTGACGCCCTGGCGGGACAGCAGGCCGGCGATGGCTTCGTCGGCCAGCGGGCGAGCGGACGGCTCGGCATCGATCAGGCGGCGCACCATGGCCTTGACCGCCTGCCCGGAGACGCTGGCACCTTCCAGACGCACGGCGAAGAAGTGCTTCAGTTCCAGGGTGCCGCGCGGGGTCTGCAGGTACTTGCCGGTGGTGATGCGCGAGACGGTGGACTCGTGCATGCCGATCGCATCGGCCACTTCCTTCAGGGTCAGCGGTGCCATCGCCTCTTCGCCGCGGGTCAGGAACCCGGCCTGGCGTTCGATGATCACCCGCGTGGTGCGCAGCAGGGTGTCATAGCGCATCGACAGGCCGCGGGTGAGCCAGCGCGCCTCCTGCAGCATGTCACGCAGCGGCTGGGCGGCATCGCCGGCCTCGGCCAGGGCGCTTTCGTAACCGGGGTTGATGCTGAGGCGACGGCTGGTGGCCGGGTTGAGCGCCACGCGCCACTGGTTGTCGGCATGCCAGGCGATCACATCGGGGATGACCACGCCGGTGTCGTCCGGGCGCAGGCTGTCGCCGGGGCGCGGCTGCAGCGACAGGATCAGCCGCACCGCTTCATGGATGTCGGCAACTTCGGCATCCAGTTCGCGGGCCAGGGCAACGTAGTCGTGCGCAGCCAGGCTGGCCAGACCCTGATCCAGCACGCGCTGGGCCAGGTGGCGGGCCGGCACGCGGCCGGGAAGGGCGCGCAGCTGCACGCTCAGGCATTCATGCAGGTCGCACGCGGCCAGCCCGGCCGGCTCGCCGTGCAGGATCTGCTGGCGCACGGCTTCGACACCGGCGGCATCCACATCGCAGTGGGCGCTGGCCAGCAGTTGCAGCTGCGCCAGCGGCGCGTCCAGGTAGCCGGCGTCGTCGCAGTGCTCCAGCCAGAAGCTGGCCACGCCCAGTTCGCGCGCATCCAGCTCCAGCGACAGGCGCTGCAGGGCGCGCAGCTGGGGGTCACTGGATTCGTCGGCGGCAATGCGCTGCATGCGGTCGTCGTCGCCGTCCTGCCAGCTGGCGCCGGGCACGTCCCACATCGCGCTTTCCGGCAGCTCGTCGAAGGCGGCCATTTCCTGCACGGTGGTGGTTTCGGCGGTGTCATCGGCCGGGGCGTCGGGCGCCTCTTCCAGTTCCAGCAGCGGGTTGGTTTCCAGTGCGCGGCGGATCTCCAGCTCCAGCTGCATGCCGTCCAGCTGCAGCAGTCGGATGGACTGCAGCAGTTGCGGCGTGAGGTGGAGCTGCTGACCCAGCTGGGTCGACATCGTCGGCTTCATGCGTTTTCCCCGTCGCACCGACTCCCCGGTGCGTTATGGAACGCATCTTGCTTGTGATATCCCGACACCGTAATCAGGGGGTTCCTGAGTGGTGTCGTTGGTTTCCTGACACCTTGTCAGGAAAACCACTACAACACCTCGGACTTTTGACGCTGCCTGCGGCGGAAACCCTTGTGTTTCAGTCGCCAAGGCGGCTGGGGCCTGTTCAAAATCCCGACGCTGCCAAGTCTGAAGCCTTCAGCGTGTCGGGGAACCGACGCCGACTGCCTGGCGCCTCACTCCAGTTCGTGCTGGTGGCGCGCGGCGAGCAGCAGCAGATCGTTGGCGCGGCGGCAGCCGAGCGACTCCATCATGCGCGCGCGGTGGGTCTCCACCGTCTTGACGCTGATGCCCAGGTCCGCGGCGATTTCCTTGTTGCTCTCGCCCCGGCCGATCTGGCGCAGGATCTCGCGCTGGCGCGGCGACAGCGCCGCCACGCCCACCGGTTTTTCCTTGCCCAGCATCGGCGCCAGCATCTTGGCCGAGATCTGCGGGCTCAGGAACACCTGGCCGGCATGCGCGGCGCGCAGGGCCAGCTCCAGCTCCTGCGGCGCGGCATCCTTGACCACGAAGCCGACCGCGCCACGGTCCAGCGCATCGCGCACGTGCACCGCATCGTCATGCATGGTCATCATCACCACCCGGGTGCCGGGCGCGCGCAGCAGGATGTCGCTCAGGGCTTCCAGGCCGGTGCGGCCGGGCAGGGACAGATCCATCAGGATCACATCCGGACTGTGCTGGATGGCCAGCTGCAGCGCCTGTTCGGCATTGCTGGCTTCGGCGGCGACGTCCACGTCGGCAAAGCCCTGGAGCAGGCGGCTGAGGCCGGCGCGGACCAGGGTGTGATCGTCGACGATGAGAACGCGCACAGGCAGGCTTCGGCAGATGTTAAGGCGGGGTGACCACCTTAACGGAGTGGCGGCCTACCGCCAAGCCGATCCCGTCACGGTAGTGGCGGCCGTTGGCCGGCAACCCGTAAAAACGTCGCTCAGGGGTCCAGCGGACGGCGGTCGGCCAGCCGCGCCTGCGCGATCTGGCGGCGGTGCAGGCGGAACAGGTGCCGTTCCAGTGCCATCTCCAGCGCATCGCTCATCGGCTCGAAGCGCAACCACAGGAAGTGCGCGCCGGCGCCGGTGGCCGCTTCGGCCAGCACCGACACCGGCAGGTCGATATGGTCGGGCAACCAATCGCAGGGCTGCAGCCGGATCACGCCCAGGCTGCCGGCCGCCGCGCCGGTACGCATCCCCTGTTCCAGGCGGATGCCGCGCCGTGACCAGCGCAGCGGGCGCAGGTCCAGGTCCTGCGCGGTCTGTCGCACCAGCCGCCCGAGCAGGACCATGGTCAGGTCCAGCTTGGCCTCCAGGCGCTGCAGTTGCGCGGTGGCTTCGCCGCGCTCGTCGTGGCCGTCATCGCCGCGCGAATCTTCCACCAGGGCGACGCTGCGCAGCAGGGTCTCGGCGCTGCCCGGGCGCACCACCGCGCTGCCCAGGCGGAACTCGGCCGGCAAGGCGACCTCGCAGCTCAGCGTTTCATCGAACAGCTCGCTTTCGGCTGGATGATGGATGGCGCTGGGACGCGGCTCGTTCATGACAGGGATTCCGCGGTGAGGTAGGCATGCGCGGCGCGGTTGGCCGCAGCGCCCTTGCGCACGTGGCCGGCCGCTTCGTCGCGCTGGCTCATGATCATCACCATGACGCGCTGCTGGCGGCTTTCCAGTGCGCGCAGGCCGGCGACGTCATCCAGTCCGCCGGGCTGCGCCAACAGCTGGGTCTGGTCGGCGTGCAGGGTGTCCAGGCAGGCGCCGGCACGCTCGTGGTCACCGGCCAGCAGGGCGGCTTCCAGCGTGTCCAGGGCGGTGTTGAGGTCGGCCAGGGTGGGCGCGGTGGCCATTACACGGCGGCCTGCGCGGGCGCGCGCTGGTCGCGCGGGATCGCATTCCACGCCGCGTCGATCTCGCCCAGCAGCTCCAGCGACTCGCGCAGGGCCTCCGGGTCGTTGTGCAGGTTGGCTTCGGTCAGGCGCTGCATGACGTAATCGTACAGGGCCGACAGATTGCCGGCGATTTCGCCGCCGGCTTCATGGTCGAGCGAGCCGTTGAGGTGGCCGACGATCGCGCACACCTCGCCGATCGCCTTGCCTTTGCGCGCCTGATCGCCACGTTCCAGGCAGGCCTGGGCCAGCCGCACGCGTTCCAGCGCACCGGCCAGCAGCAACGCCACCAGCTTGTGCGGGTCGGCGTCGACGATCGAGCTCTGCACGCCGACTTTGCGGTACTGCTCGGTGAATTGACGGTTTGAACCGTACATCAATCATGTCTCCTTCGTGCGGGGCCGCGTGCCTTGCGGGGTCTGCGGCACCGGGGTGGAGCCTGCGTTGGCTGCTGCAATGGCTGCTGCGTTGGTACCAGTATCGGCCGCGTGTGCGATTTACTTGAGCAGGCGGCCGTGTCGATCAGCGGGCCAGCTGACTGAGCTGGGAGGTGAGCGAGGAGGTGGTCTGGCTCAGCTTGCCCATCAACGCATCCAGTGCCAGGAACTGCTTTTTATAGCGTTCCTCCACGCCGGCCATGCGCACGTCCAGTGCCTTGCGGCGCTTGTCGATGTCGGTCAGGGTGGCGTTGATGCTCTTGGTGCGCGAAACAAAGGCGCCTTCCTTGCCCACCGTGGTGCTGACGTAGCCGTCGACCATGTTGAACAGTTTGGTGGCCGCGCCATCATCACCGGTGAGCGCCTGGCGCACCGCACCGGCCTGGTTGACCAGCGCCGCCTCGAACTTGGTGGCATCCAGCACCAGGCTGCCATCGGCATTGGGATAGGCGCGGGTCTGCAGGCCCAGCGTTTTGGGGTCCAGGCCAACGGCGGCCAGGTCCTTGAGCACGCCGCCCATCATCGCGCGCAGCTGGCTGGAGGCCCCGCGCATCTGCGCATCGCCGGTGAGCGAGGAGGGCTCCTTGTTCTCGATGTCGTATTTGGTGGCGGTGCTGATTGCGCTGATCGCGCCGTTGTAGGCGGTGACGAAGTCCTGCATCACCTTGCGCGCGGCCGCCACGTCGGTGCTGACGGTAACGGTACTCTTGCCCGGCTTCTTCAGGTTCAGGGTCAGGCCGGGCACCACGTCGGCGACGGTGTTCTCGCTGGACACCACCTCCACCCCGTCGATGGTGAGCTTGGCGTCGGCGGCCGGGGTGCGTTCGGTCAGGCTGTTGGCCAGCGCGGTCAGCTCGGCGTTGCCGGACCCGGCGCTGAGCTTGATCGCATTGGCGGTGCCGGACTTCTCCTGCGACAACGACAGGAACTGGTTGTCGCCAGAGGCGATCAGGGTCGACTGCACGCCCAGGCTGCGGCCGGCCTTCTCGATCTTGGTGCGGATCGAAGACAGGGTGTCATCGGCTTCGACCTGGATCTCCAGCGTCTTCTTCTTGTCGCCGACGCCCACCTCCAGCGACAGGGTGCCGGCGCCGAAGGTCTTGGTCTTGGACACCGCCGTGTCGGCGATCCACTTGTTCGCCGTGGCCAGCTGGTCGACCTGGATGACATGGTTGCCGGTGGCGGCCGAGTTGGTGCTGCTGACTGTCAAGATATCGTCGGTGCCTTCCTTGGTCGCACTGACCAGGCGGGCGTCGAACGCGGTAGAGGCCTTCAGCGCCTTCAGCGACGTGCTCAGCAGGTCGAACGCGGACTTGACCGTGCCCACCGCCGACAGCTGCATCTTGGCTTTGGACTGCTGCAGGTTGAGTGCGTTGTCCGAAGGTTTGCGGTCTGCCGCCACCAGGCTGGCGACCATGCCGGAAATATCCAGTCCGGAACCGATGCCGCCGTAACCAAAGTCAGCCACGTTGTATCTCCTGTCTGTGTGCCGCCGCGGCGTTGCCGCGTGGCCGTGCTGTCAACGAAGGTAGCGGCCGTAGCCGCCAGGTCTTTAGAACCACGTTGATGCAGGAGTTGTGCCAGTGGCGTGGCGCGGAGGAATGGCACGCGCTTTGCAGGGGCATAGGGGCGGGACGCAGTGCAGGTCCGGCCAGGGGTCTGTAAAAAACCCTCCTCCAAAGTAGAGGAGGGCTCAGGCTACTGAAAAGCGGGGGGAGACGAAGCCACCCGGGGAGTTCAGTCAAACAAGCAGCGCTGATAACGGTTGGGCCGCAGGGGCGGGCCATGGCCACGGTGGATGTGGCGACCGGGAGAGAGTCCGGCCCATGGCCATGGCCCGTTCCTGCGCGACAGTTGGCTGTCTTTTCGGGGTTTGCCCGCGCCGCCGGCGTTGGCCGGCGGCGTGGACGCGTGGATCAGCGCAGCAGGCTGAGCACGTTCTGCGGCACCTGGTTGGCCTGGGCCAGCATGGCCGTACCGGCCTGCTGCAGGATCTGGGTGCGGGTCAGCTCTGCGGTTTCCTTGGCGAAATCGGTGTCCTTGATGCGGCTACGCGACGCGGACAGGTTTTCCGAGGAGGTCTGCAGGTTGGCAACGACCGAGGTGAAGCGGTTCTGGATCGCACCGAGGTCGGCGCGGGTGTTGTTGATCGAGCTCAGCGCCTTGTCAACGATTTCCAGCGCCTGCTGGGCACCCTTCACGGTCGACACGTCGATCTTGTCGGCGAACTGCTTGGTCGGAACCGCGGCGTTGCCGGCCAGCGTGATGTCGGTGCCGCTCAGCTGCACCACGGCACCGTCCTTGTCGACGCTGTCCTTGACCGAGGTCAGGGTCAGGGCGCCGGTGGTGGCATCGGCTTCGGCGTAGATACCGGTTTCGCCGATCTTGGCGTTGATGTGCGCGGCCAGCGACTGGCCCGCCTTGGCGGTGGTGGTCTCGGTCAGCTTCAGCTCGGCGAAGGACACCGTGCCCGACGCGCTGGTCAGGCTGAAGGCGGCGACCGTCGAGGTGCCGTCGGCGGCGACCGTCGGGGCAGCGGCGGTGGCGGTGACGAACTGCGCGCCGCCCAGGGCGTCGGCCTTGGCATCCACGACCTTGTCGATGGCGATGGCCTGGCCGGCGTTGGCGCCCACCTGGAACAGCTGGCTGGAGAACGAGCCGTCCAGCAGCTTGGTGCCGTTGAAGT
>NZ_JALJRW010000002.1:332621-346382 GCF_024519465.1 Stenotrophomonas sp. Ste86
GACCGAGGTGAAGCGGTTCTGGATCGCACCGAGGTCGGCGCGGGTGTTGTTGATCGCACCCAGGGCCTTGTCGACGATTTCCAGTGCCTGCTGGGCACCCTTCACGGTGGACACGTCGATCTTGTCGGCGAACTGCTTGCCGTCGGCCGGGGCGGTGGCGGCGAAGCCGGCCAGCGAGCTGGCGATGTTCGCGAAGGCGCCAGTGGCGTCGACGCTGTCCTTGACCGAGGTCAGGGTCAGGGCGCCGGCGGCATCGGCTTCGGCGTAAACGCCGGTTTCACCGATCTTGGCGTTGATCGAGGCAGCCACGGCCTTGCCGTTGGCAGCGGTGTTGGCGGCCACGTCACCCACGCTCTTGACGGTCTGCGCGGCGAAGTTGACCACCGCACCCTTGCTGTCGGTGATGGTGAAGGCACCAATGGCGGTATCGGTATCGGCCACGCCGGCAATGGCGGTGGCGGTGCCGCTGGAGAACTGCGCGCCACCCAGGGCATTGGCCTTGGCGTCCACGACCTTGTCGATGGCGATCGCCTGGCCGGCATTGGCGCCAACCTGGAACAGCTGGCTGGAGAACGAGCCGTCCAGCAGCTTGGTGCCGTTGAAGTCGGACTGCTTGGCGACGCGGTCGATTTCGCTGACCAGCTGGGTGACTTCGGCCTGCAGGGCCTTGCGGTCGCTGGCGGAGTTGGTGGCGTTGGAGGCCTGCACCGACAGTTCACGGACGCGCTGCAGGTTGTTGCCGATTTCGGTCAGCGAACCTTCGGCGACCTGGGCCAGCGAGATGCCGTCGTTGGCATTGCGGATGGCCACGTCGGTACCGCGGATCTGGGTGCCGAAGCGCTCGGAGATGGCCAGACCGGCCGCATCGTCCTTGGCGCTGTTGATGCGCGAGCCCGAGGACAGGCGCTGGATGGTGGTGGCCAGGGAGCTGCCGCTGGTGCTCAGGTTGCGCTGAGCATTCAACGACATCGTGTTGGTGTTGATGACTTGTGCCATGAGGAGAGGTCCTTGAGCAGTGCACGTACGATGGGTTAGACGCTCCTGACGTGCTTCAGGAGCGGCTCATGTCAGCGCTGCAACAGGCTGAGCACGTTCTGTGGAACCTGGTTGGCCTGGGCCAGCATCGCGGTGCCGGCCTGTTGCAGGATCTGGGTACGGGTGAGTTCCGCCGTTTCCTTGGCGAAATCGGTATCACGGATGCGGCTGCGCGATGCCGACAGGTTTTCCGAGGAGGTCTGCAGATTGGCCACCACGGAGGTGAAGCGGTTCTGGATGGCGCCGAGGTCGGCGCGCACGCTGTTGACCGACTCGAGCGCCTTGTCGACGATTTCCAGCGCCTTCTGTGCGCCGACGTAGGACGAGACGTCCAGGTCCTGCACGAAGCTGGAGGTGGCCGTGGCGGCAACCGAGCTGGGGGCGGCGACGGTGGAGTCGGCCAGGCTGAGCTGGGTGGCGCCGGTGATGACCAGGTCGCGGTCGGCCTGGACCGAGGTCAGCTTCAGGCGCTGGGTGTCCGGGGTGCCGGCGGTGGTGACCACTTCGGCGTAGACACCGGCTTCGCCGATCCTGCTGTTGATCTGGGCGGCGGCGGAGGCGGCAAACTCGGCAGTGGTCTTGCCGGTGATGGTGCCGATGGTGGCCCCGTTGATGGTGACGCCGGTCAGGTCGGTGATGGTGGCGATGTCGCCGGTGCTGTCGACGGGGGCGGCAAACTTGGCGTTGCCCAGCGAGCTGGCCTTGGCATCGACGACGCTGTTGATGGCAATCGCCTGGCCGGCATTGGCGCCGACCTGGAACAGCTGGCTGGTGAAGCTGCCGTCCAGCAGCTTGGTGCCGTTGAAGTCGGACTGCTTGGCGACGCGGTCGATTTCGCTGACCAGCTGGGTGACTTCGGCCTGCAGGGCCTTGCGGTCGCTGGCGGAGTTGGTCGCGTTGGAGGCCTGCACGGCCAGTTCGCGGACGCGCTGCAGGTTGTTGCCGATTTCACTCAGGGAGCCTTCGGCGACCTGGGCCAGCGAGATGCCATCGTTGGCATTGCGGATGGCCACGTCGGTGCCGCGGATCTGGGTGCCGAAGCGCTCGCTAATGGCCAGGCCGGCGGCGTCGTCTTTCGCGCTGTTGATGCGCAGGCCCGACGACAGGCGCTGGATGGTGGTAGCGAGCGAGCTGCCGCTGGTGCTCAGGTTGCGCTGAGCGTTGAGCGACATCGTATTGGTGTTGATTACCTGTGCCATGGGTCGTCTCCCTTATTGGAATCCCGGTGGTGAATGGAACGAAGCGCCGCCGATTTTTTTGTTTGGCTGTGTGCTTCGCTGTTGCCAAATGAATAACGGCGCTTTGTCAACAACCTTTAGGCGGAAATTTCGCTGAGGCTGTCTGGTGGGCCATCCGGGGCCATGGCGGGCTTGCCGGACATAAGGGTTAACGGCAGGGAAAGCGGGAATTCAAGGGGGTTTTGAGTTTTCATGGTCGGATCTGGGGCGAGAGCCACGGCCACGGCCACGGCAGGAGCATTGGGTCTGCTGCACCTGGGGGGAGGACTGGCACGGGTGGGTTGGCGGGACACGCCGTGAATACGTCCTTGTAGGCTCGCATGCGCCATCCATGGCGCATGACGGTCCCGCCAACCCACCCGTGCCAGCCCTTGGACAGGGTGCGGGTACGCAAGCAAGGAGCCGTGTGAATTGCTGGCTGGCGAACATCCTGTTCGTCGGTCTGTCGATCTACCGCTCTTCGGCTCTTCCGCGGCCACCAGCCAACTGTCGAGGGAGGGGGTGTGTGGGTTCGCGGGACCGTCGTGCGCCACGGATGGCGCACGCGAGCCTACAGGGACGTACTTGCGGCGTGTCCCGCGAACCCACACACCCCCGCCCATGCCATGAGCAGAGGATCATCCGCGCTGTTGCCTTTGGATGCGTAGAGGAAAAAGCAAAAAGGCCGCGATGCGCAATGCATCGCGGCCTTCAGGCCATCCAGGTTTTCGTGTCGCGGTATCAGCGCAACACGTTGAACAACGACATCTGCTGCATCTGCGAGAACAGCGTCTGCGCGGCCTGGAGGGCAGTGCTCTCCAGCTGGTACTGACTGATCGCATCGGCGTAGTCCAGATCGCGCATCTGCGACAGCGTGCTCTTGAGCGTCACCGTATTGGACTCACGCATGTCCGCCGCATTGTCCAGCGCCTTCAACTGCGCACCACCGGCCGCGCGCGAATCGATCATCCGCTCAGAGGCCCGCGCAACGTCGCGCAGACCACTTTGCAGCAGATTCTGCTGCGCCGCCGACTTGGACGCGCTCCCGGTATCCATCTTCAACGACCCGATCAGACTGTCCAACGTGCTGAAAATATCCCGGCTGGTCGCCGGACTCACCTCGAAGGTATCGCCGGCCGCCGGCTTGCCGTCGATGTGCAAACGCACCCCGTTGAGCACCAGATCGTCGCCTGCCTTCATCGTACCGGTGGACACCACCGTACCGCCGGCATCCAGCAGCTCGTACTGGTCTTCAGCGGTGAAGCGCACGCTGAAGCCCTGGCCGTTCCAGCTGTCGCTGCCGTCGCGCGTCACATTGGTCAGCACGCCCGTGCCGGTGTTGGCCGTGCTGGCGGCCCCGTCCACGTGCCCATCGCCGGTACCGATCCGCAGGAAAATCTCGCTGCCGGGCAGGGCATCGAGCACGTACGTGTCCGGCCCGACCTCGACCTGGCGCTGGTTCTGGTCGCCGTTGTAGACCACCTTGCCATCGATCTGGCTGAAAGGCGGACTGTCATCGGCCGTACCGCCAAACAGATAGCGCCCGGTGCCGTCGGTACTGTTGGCCAGCGCCAGCAGGTTCCCGCGGATCGCCTCGATTTCCGTGACCATCGACTGCTTGTCCGAGGCGGCCAGCGCCGGATTATTGGCGTAGATCGTCAACTCGGTGATGCGCCCCATCATGTCGCCGACCTGGGCCAGTGCGTTTTCCTGCAGGCCCAGCCGGTTCTGCACGTTGCCCGCGTTGAGCTGCATGCGGTCCAGCGAGGCCAGCGTGCGGTCCAGGCCGACGGCGGCGCCGGAGGCGACCGGGTCGTCCTTGGCGGTCACCAGGCGGCGGCCCGTGGCGATCTGCTGTTCCAGGTGGCTCATCTTGGCCTGCTTGGCCATCATCAACGACACCGATTGCTGGAACATCATCCCGGTGGAAATGCGGCTGTTCATCGGCTCACGGCTCCGAGGATGGTCTGGAACATGTTGTCGGCGGTGGAAATCAGCTGCGAGGCGGCCTGGTAGGCCTGTTGCAGGCGCAGCATGTCGGCCGCTTCCTCATCCAGGTTGACCCCGGAGATCGCATCGCGCGCGGACTGTGCCTGGTCGGTGATCACCTGCTGGGCCTGTAGCGAATAATCTGCCGATCGCGCGGCGGCGCCAACCTGGGTGGTGAGACCACCGAGCGCGCCACTGAGCGTCACGGTACCGTCGTTGAAGGCCTTGGCCTGTTCCACCTTGGCCAGCAACAGGGCGTTGCTGTTGTCCGAGGAACCGGCCGGAGTCGGGCCGATGCCGAAGGTGTCGCCGGTCTTGGGCGCACCGTCGAGCACGAAGCTCCAGCCATTGGCGCTGATGGTCTGGCCGGCGGTGTAGGTGAACGGGCCGGCACCATCGAGGGTGTACTGGGTGGCGCTGGTGAACACGATCGCGGCCGGATTGCGCAGCGCCGCGTTGTTGTGGTCGGTCACCTTGACCCCGGTGAGCTTGCCGGTACCGGTATTGGTCAGTGCGGCCGTGCCCTTGATCGGTGCCGCCGCCGCGATGCGCGAGGTATCGGTGATCGCCACCGACAGGGTGCCGGCCACGCCCGCGGTGGGCTGCAGCAGCATGCGGTCGTTCACGGCCGGGGCACCGGTCATCACCAGTTCCACGCCGTTGATCACCAGCGGGTCGGCGGCGCTGCCGGTGCCGGTCATCGGAATCGCCGCACCGGTGTCGGCGCGGGTCGCCTGCCACTGGGTGCCGTCGAACTTGAGCAGCACGTTCTGCCCGTCCAGCTTGGACAGGTCGCCGAAGCTGGCGGTCATGCTGGCGGTGCCGGTGTTGTTGGCGTTGCCGGTGATGCGCGGGCTGCCGATGTTGAAGAAGTCCCCGCCCAGGTTGCCGTACAGGTCCGCGCCCTGGCGGTGCACATCGTTGAAGCTGCTGGCCATGCCGACGGCCAGCTTGCCCAGTTCGGCCTGGGTGGGCGTCAGCACGGTATCGCGGAACTCCAGCAGACCGCCGATCTGGCCGCCGAGGGTCTTCGGTTCCAGGGTGATCTTCTGGCCGGCGCTCTCCAGCGCGAGCTGCAGGCGCTCGGGCATGTACGGATCGGCCACGGTGGTGACCTTGGAGGCGGTGGTGCCTACCACCAGCGCCTGGCCACCGGCGGTGTAGACGTTCATCACGCCGCCGTCCTGCATCACCGCGTTGCCGCCGGTATAGCCGACCAGGTTGGCGATCAGCGCATCGCGGCGATCCAGCAGGTCCGGCGCGGCGTTGGCCGCGTTGCCGCCGATGCTGCCGTTGAGCTGCGCGATTTCCTTGGCGAGCCGGTTGATCTCCGACGCGCCGGCGATGAGGCCGTTGTTGACCTCGCCGTTGAGCGTATTGAGCTGGCCGTTGAGCTGCTGGAAGCGGCTGGCCAGGGTCTTGCCGCCGTCGAGCATGTTCTGCCGGTCGGCCGTACCCGACGCGTTGGAGGACAGGCCGCTGACCGTGTCGAAGAAGCTCGACCAGACCCCGGACACGTTGGTGGCGGTATCAGAGAACATCGCATCCACACGGTCGGCCATGCTCGACAGCTGCTTCAATCGCGCCAGTTCACCACTGCCATCGAGCAACCGCGAGATCGCCAGCTGGTCGGCCACCCGGCGGATATCGCTGATCCGGGTGCCGTTGCCCACGTCGCCATAGCCGAAGTTCTGCGGATTGGCGGTGGCGAAGTCGACCTTCTGCCGGCTGTAGCCCGGCGTGTTGATGTTGGCGACGTTGTGGCTGGTGGTCGCCAGCGCCCGCTGGAAAGCGAGCAGGGCGCTGGTGCCGGTGGAAAGTACGCTGGACATGGGTTACCTCAACGACGGATGACGCCCAGCCCGGTCGGGCTGGCGGTGCTGGCAAAGGTCTGGCCCAGGCGCTGGCTGGCATTGCCCACGGCGGCGATTGCGCGCTCGATGGTCGGGCCGCCGGCAATCGCGGCGATCTTGGCCGCGTAGCTGGGATCGGTGGCGTAGCCGGCCTTCTGCAGGCCCTGGGCGAAGCCGCGGACATCGCCGCCGGCCTGCAGCGCATTCTGGTAACGCGGGCTGTTCTTGAGCAGTTTCACGTAGTCGGCAAAACTGTCGCCAACCGAGGTGTAGGCGCGGAAGCTGGCGGTTTCGTTGCGGCGCACGCCGTCCACGTATTCATGGGTGCCGCTGGTGGCGCGTTCGCCGCTCCAGCCGCTGGCCTTGATCCCGAACAGGTTGTGCGAGCTGCCACCGCCGTTGCGCTGCACCAGCTTGCGGCCCCAACCGGTCTCCAGCGCGGCCTGGGCGACCAGCGCCTTGGCATCCACGCCCAGTTCGCGCGCGGCCTGCTGGGCGTGGTTCCAGATGCTGGCCACGAAACCTTCCGGCGTGTGCGGGCCAAGCTGGGCGGCAGCGGTGTTGGCGGCCAGCGTATCGACCGCACTCGGTCCCCGCGCGGCGGCCGTACCGTTGACGTCGCGCCAGCGGTCATCGGCCAGCGCGGCCCAGTTCTGTTCGGTCGGATCGCTGACGTCGGACGCCGCCGAATACGGATCGGAACGGCCGATGGCCTCGTGCATCTGGCTGCTCTCGCGGCCGGCGATCAGATCCAGCGCACGTTCCATCGGCTGCAGCACCGTTGACGGATCGGCGCCGCGCAACTGCTGCAGCATCTCCACTTCGCTCGGCGTGCCGGCCGGCATGGTCGAGGCGGGCAGCGCCATCGGCGCCGCCGCCGGTGCGTTGAGCCGGTACGCGCGCAGCGCGGCGGCCGGGTTCAAGGCGGTGTCGGTCGGCTTGGCGGCCTCGGCCTCGGCGCCACCCAGTTGACGGGTGATCATCGCCGACAGGCCCAGCCCGCGCCCACGGGTCATCGCCTCGGCGATCTTGTGGTCGTACATCTCGCGGAACATGGTGTTTTCGGCAGGAAACAGCGAGTCGCCGAAGCTGGCATCGCGCATGCTCTTGACCAGCATCTGCGCGAACTGGCCTTCCAGCTGGCGCGCCACCTTGTCCACCTTGGCCGGGCTGTTGGCCTGGGCCGGATTGAGTTCCAGTGCCGGGTTGATGCGCATGTCAGATCACCTCGAGCTCGGCGCTCAGTGCGCCGGCCTGCTTGAGTGCTTCCAGGATCGCAATCAGATCGCCAGGTGCCGCCCCCACCGCGTTGACCGCATGCACGATCTCGTCCAGCGTGGTGCCGCCAGTGAACTTGAACATGCGGCTGCCATCGTTGGTGGCGGTGATGGTGGACTGCGGCGAGGCCACGGTCTGGCCGTTGCCGAAGGCATTGGGCTGGCTGACGTTGGTGTTCTCGTTGATGGTCACGGTGAGCGAGCCATGCGAAATGGCCGCCGGGCCGACGCGCACCTGCGAGCCGATCACCACCGTGCCGGTACGTGCGTTGACCACCACCTTGGCCGGCGCGCTGCCGGGAGTGAGTTCCAGATTTTCGATACGTGCCAGCATCCCGATGCGGGCGCCCGGGTCGCTCGGCGACTGCACCGATACCGTGACACCGTCGATCGCCCGCGCCGCGCCATCGCCGAAGGCAGTGTTCAGCGCGGCAACCATCCGCGAGACCGTGGTGAAGTCGTTCTTGTGCAGGTTCAGGGTGATGTCGCCACCGCCGTTGAACACGTCCGGCAGTGCACGTTCGACCGTGGCGCCATTGGGAATGCGACCGACACTGGGGACGTTCACCGAGACCCGCGAACCGTCCTTGCCCTGCACGCCGAAGCCACCGACCACCAGGTTGCCCTGGGCGATCGCGTAGACCTGGCCGTCGGCACCGCGCAGCGGCGCCATCAGCAACGAGCCGCCGCGCAGCGACACCGCGTTGCCGATCGAAGACACGGTGATGTCGATCGGCTGGCCCGGCTTGGCGAACGGCGGCAGCTCGGCGTGGATCGCCACGGCGGCCACGTTCTTCAGCTGCGGATTGACGTTGGCCGGTACGTTGACACCGAGTTCGCCGAGCAGGTTCTTCAAGCTCTGCACGGTGAAGGGCGCCTGGCTGGTGCGGTCGCCGCTGCCGTCCAGGCCGACCACCAGGCCATAGCCGACCAGCGCATTGGTGCGCACGCCGCCGACCTGGGCCAGGTCCTTGATGCGCTCGGCAGACGCCGGTGCCACCAGCGCGAACACCGCCAGCAGCACCACCACGGCACGCACCGCGTAGAGCGACGCACTGCGTCGCGGCCCGAACAGGGAGAAGGAAAAGGTCATGTCAGGCTCAGAACGGCGTCAACGCCGAGTTGAAGAAACGGCTCAGCCAGCCCATCGCATTGGACTGGGCGACCGGGCCGCGGCCGCCGTAGACGATGCGGGCATCGGCAACGCGGCTGGAAGGAATGGTGTTGTCCGGGGAGATATCCGCCGCGCGCACGATGCCCTGCACCTGCACCAGCTCATCGCCCTGGTTCAAGCGCAGGTTTTTGGCGCCCTGGACCACCAGGTTGCCGTTGGGCAGGCGCTGCACCACGGTGACGGTCACGCTGCCGAGCAGGCGGTTGCTCTGCGCGGTGGTGCCCTTGCCGGCGAAGTCGCGCGAACCCTTGGCGGTGGCGCTGAGGATGTCCTTGCCGCCCAGTGTCACCGGCGCGCCAAACACGGTCGGGGTGCCGATGCTCAGGTCCGATTCCTTGGCGGTGGTGGTGTTGGCGGTGGTCTGCGCGGTGGTGTTCTCGGTCAGGGTGATGGTCAGCAGGTCGCCGACATCGCGTGCGCGCCGGTCCGAATACAGCTGCAGGCCCGGGCCGGCGGCGTAGATCGCACCGGCCGTGGCCTGCGCGGTGGGCGCGATGATCGGGGTGACCGGCGCCATCGCCGGGTAGGGGCGGACATCGCCGGCGATGACGCAGCCGCCGAGCAGGGCGACAACGGCACTGGCCGAGAGCAGGCGGAGGGTAGGGCGCAGGTACGACATGGCAGGGTTCCCGGTTCGACCGATCAGACGTTCTGGTTGAGGTAGCCGAGCATCGCGTCGGTGGTGGAGATCGCCTTGGCGTTCATTTCGTAGGCGCGCTGGGTTTCGATCATCGACACCAGCTCTTCCACGACGTTGACGTTGCTGCCTTCCAGCGCGCCCTGCACCACGCTGCCCAGGCCGTTCAGGCCGGGGTTGCCGTTCTGCGCGGGGCCGGAGGCGGTGGTTTCCAGGAACAGGTTTTCACCGCGGGCCTGCAGGCCGGCCGGATTGACGAAGTCGGTCAGGGTCAGCGCGCCGATTTCCACCGACGCCGCGTCGTCGGCCATCTTCACGCTGATGGTGCCGTCGGTCCCGATGGTCAGCGACTGCGCGCCTTCGGGGATCTGGATGCCCGGCTGCACCGGGTAGCCGCTGTTGGTCACCAGCTCGCCATCCTGGTTGCGCTGGAACGACCCATCACGCGTATACGCCGAAGAACCGTCGGGCATCTGCACTTCGAAGAAACCGCGGCCGTTGACCATCACATCCAGCGCGCGGCCGGTCTGCTGCTGGCTGCCCTGCTCGAAGTTCTTCGAGGTGGCCACCACGCGTACGCCGGTGCCCAGCTGCAGGCCCGTGGGCAGCTGCGTCTGTGCGGACGAAGAACCGCCCGGCTGGCGCACCTGCTGGTACAGCAGGTCTTCGAAGCTGGCACGGTCCTGCTTGAAACCGGTGGTGTTGGTGTTGGCGAGGTTGTTGGAAACCACCGACATGCGCGTCTGCTGCGCATCCAGTCCGGTCTTGGCGATCCACAATGCCTGGTTCATGGCGATGTTCCTTTGTCTGTTGCGGGTGGCCACCCGGGGCGGCCGTCACGGGGAGCGATGCATGGGCTGTGCCAGAACCGCGCCGGAATTCCGTCGGGGCCCCGTGGGTGCCCCGTCAATCGCGCATCCCCGCGGCTCAACCGCCCAGTCGCAGCAGGCTGTTGGCGCTGCGGGCGTTGTCGTCGCCGTGCTTGATTACCTTCACCTGCATTTCGTACTGGCGCTGCAGCTGGATCATCTGCACCAGCGCGCCGGCCGCGTCCACGTTGCTGCCTTCCAGCTGGCCGCTTTCCAGCGACTTGCCCTGGGCCTGCACGAACGGCTGCTGCGGGTCGGTGTTGCGCATCAACCCGTCCAAGCCGCGCTCCAGCCGTTCATCGGCCGCGGCGACCACCCGGATACGGCCAATGTTGGCCATGGTCTGCGGGCCTTCGCCCAGCGGGATGATCGAGATCGTGCCGTCGTTGCCGATGTCCATGGCCTGGTGCGGCGGAATGGCGATCGGCGCACCGTTCTCGTCCAGCACCGGATGGCCACCGGCGGTCACCAGCTGGCCATTGGGGGTGATCGAGAGTGCCGCACCACGGGTATAGGCCTCACCGCCGCCCGCCGGGGCCTGCACCGCCAGCCAGTTGCCCGACTGCAGCGACAGGTCCAGCGGGTTGCCGGTGATCTGCTGCGCGCCCATGCGCCGGTTGAAGCCGGCGTCGACGTGCAGGGCGTCCACGCGCGAGGCATAGCCGGTGCCCTTGATCGGGAACGCCTCGGTATTGGCCAGGGCTTCCTTGAAACCAGGGGTATCGGTGTTGGCCAGGTTGTGCGAGAGCGTGCCCTGTGCCTGCAGCGAAGCACGTGCACCGGTCATCGCTACGTAGAGCGCCTTGTCCATCGTTGTAATCCCGTGATGCGGTCAGTGGCTCATCAACGGATGTTGATGATGGTCTGGGTGATCTGGTCCATGGTCGAGACCATCTGCGAATTGGCCTGGAAGTTGCGCTGGGCCGTGATCATGTTGACCAGCTGCTCGGTCAGGTCGACCGTGGAGGCTTCCAGCGAACCGGCCTGGACCTTGCCCAGGTTGGAGCTGTCCGGTGCACCGGTACGCGGCGTGCCCGAGCTGAAGGTTTCCACCCACAGGTTGTTGCCCTTGGCTTCCAGGCCCTGTGCATTGTTGAAGGTGGTCAGCGCAACCTGGCCCAGCGGTTTGTCATCGCCGTTGGAGTAGCGCGCGTAAACCACGCCTTCCTCGGACACGGTCACTTCGTTGAGCTTGCCGGCGGCGTAACCGTCCTGCTGGGTATTGCGCAGGGCGAACTTCTCGCCGTACTGGGTGGACCCGCTGATGTCCAGGGTCAGCGCCAGCTGGCCGGCGCCGGTGCTCGGCGTGAACGGAGCCAGCGTGATCTGGCCGTTGGCCGGGGCGGTCAACGCGCCGGCGTTGTTGAAGGTCAGCGTGGTCGGCGCGCCGGCGGCCTGGCCATCGACGTAGTTGTAGACCTGCCATTGGTTCGGATCGGCGGTCTTGACGAAGTACGAGGTCTGGGTGTGGCTGACGCCCAGCGAGTCGTACACGGTGATACCGCCGGTGGACTGGCTGTAGCTGTTGGAATCGGTCGGGTCGAACACGCCCACCGTGGGCACCTTGGCGTCGGCCGGCAGGGTGAAACTGACGTTGACCTTGCTGGTCTGCTTGGGAGGGCTGTCGGTGGTGAGCAGCTGCAGGTCGACCAGGCGGCCGGCATCGAAGCTGGTGCCGTCGGCGTTGGGGGCGAACACCTGCAGGCGCGCGCCCTGCGGGTTGGTGACGTAGCCGGCCTGGTCGGTCTGGAAGTTGCCGGCGCGCGAATACACGCGGGCCCCGTTCATGGACATGGTGAAGAAGCCCTCACCGGAAATGGCCATGTCCAGGCTGCGCCCGGTCTGTTCGTTGTTGCCCTGCGAGAACTGCTGGGCCACGTTGGTCAGGCGCACGCCCGAACCGACCGCGTTCTTGGACAGGCCATAGCTGGTGGCCGAGAACAGGTCGGCGAACTCGGCGCGCGATTCCTTGAACCCGGTGGTGTTGACGTTGGCGATGTTGTTCGCGGTGACGTTCAGGTCGGCATTGGCTGCGTTGATGCCGGACAACGAAATGTTGAAGCCCATGGGATTGCTCCTGGTATGCGGGGTAGGGCGGCTCAGCTGATGCGGAGCACGTAGTCGATCGGGGCCGTGCCCAGGCCCTTGAGGTTGAGGTACAGGCCGTCCGAGCCGACGGTGACGCTCTCCACCGGGGCCTCGACGTAGGTGTTGACCTTGTTCTTGGCGCCGGCGCCGTCGGTGAAGGTGGCGGCGATGGAATAGCTGCCCGGCGGCAGCCGATTGCCGTTGGCATCCTTGCCATCCCAGTCGAAGGTCACTTCGCCGGCGGCCTTGGCTTCCACGCTCAGCGTGTTGACCTTGACGCCGTTGGCATCGGTGATTTCCACGTTGACAAAGCCCGCGCCGGAGGCGGCGACCATGCCGTTGGTGTTGCCTTCGGCCTCCAGCTGCCACTTGGTCGAGGGCACCAGCACGTCATGGCCGACCAGCGCGGCACCGCGCAGGATCTGGTCGCTGGACATCTGGTCCTGGAAGCCCTTCACCGTGGTGTTGAGGTCGGTGATGCCCTGCACCTGGGACAGCTGCGCCATCTGCGCCACCATCTGGGTGTTGTCCATGGGCTTGAGCGGATCCTGGTGCTGCAGCTGTTCGGTCATCAGGCGCAGGAAATCGGCCTGGTCCAGGGTGCTTTTCTTCTTGCTGGTGTCGCTGTTGGGCGCGTTGAGGCCGAGCGCGCTGTAGATATCGCTGCCGTTCTGGCCGACGCCGCTGGTGCTGCTCATGACGGTATGTCCTGTAAAGAAAAGGGTCAGCGACCCATGGTCAGGGTGGCCAGCGCCAGTTCCTTGGCGGTGGTCAGCATTTCCACGCCGGCCTGGTAATTGCGCGAGGTGGAGATGAGGTTGACCATCTGCGCCACCGGATCGACGTCGGGCTGGTAGATGTAGCCGTCGCCATCGGCCAGCGGGTGGCCGGGCTCGTAGCGCTTGATCGGCGCGGCGTCGCTCTTGCTGATTTCCTTGACCTGAACGGTGGTGATGTTCGGGTCGGTGCGGCTGGTGACGGACTGGAAGATCGGTTCGAGCGGCTTGTACACCGTCTGCGCCGAACCGGAGACGGTGTCGGCGTTGGACAGGTTGGAGGCGATGGTGCTCATGCGCACGGACTGGGCCTGGAGGGCGGAGCCGGCGATGTCGAAAATGGGGAGGTTGCTCATGGCTTATTGCCCGGTGATGGCGGTGAGCATGGAGCGCACCTTGGATTCGACGAAGCTGAGCGAGGCGCGGTATTCCAGCGCGGCGCGGCCGTAGGCGGCACGTTCGGCATCGGGGTCGACGGTGTTGCCGTCGATGCTGGGCTGGACGCCTTCCTTGGTGATCTGGAAGGGGTTGAGGCCGCCGCCAACGGCGTAGTGCTGTTCGTTGGTGGTTTTCATCAGGCCGTTGCTGTCCACGCCCTGGGCATTGCGCAGGGCGGCATCGAAGTCGAGGTCCTGGGCCTTGTACCCGGGGGTGTCGGCATTGCTCAGGTTGCTGGCGATCAGCTTCATCCGCTGCTCGCGCAACGGCATGGCCTGGGCATGGACCCCCAGATAGTCGGAAATCAGATTGGGCATGGCGCGCTCCCACGGGACGATGGGGGGAGTGGTGCAAGGGCTGTGCCAGTCGGCGCGTTGTTTCTGCGTGTGGCGCGGGTCGGCAGAGCCC
>NZ_JALJRW010000030.1:0-35000 GCF_024519465.1 Stenotrophomonas sp. Ste86
GGCGTCGGCCTGCGGCCGCCCCCTCCTCCTTTATTTCGCCTCCAAGGGCATGGGGGCCCAGCGACCGACCCACCGACCAACGTCAGAAAAAGCCTGGCTTCGGCATGCTCACCGCAAGCCGAGCCCCTTAGCGGCCGGTAGGCCCCTGGGCAAAATAAAGGAGGAGGCCGCCACGCGGCCGGGGGACATTTGCGCCAGGGGCCTACCGGCCGCTAAGGGGCCCACACCCTCGCGACAGCTCCGAGCGAAGACGCCACCCGATCCAACACGGCCCCCGAACTGTCCGACCGCACGCGTGCAGCTGTGCCCAATCTGTTACGCCGGTTGGAACAAGTCGCGCCCTCTACGGGGGAGAGGAACCAAAAAAAACCCCGCCAAGGCGGGGTTTTTGTCGGCTTCCTGCGGGTAGGTACCCACCGTTGGCAGGTACGCCCTGGCTCAGTTGCCCCAGTTCGGCATTGGCATCGCATCGACCGGGATCGGCGCGGTGTCGTCGGCATCCTTGCCACGCGTGCGCTTGTCGCGCAGATCGTTCTCGATCTGGTAGTTGCGGCGCTGCAGCCAGGCATCGCGGGTCAGCGCGTACTCGTCCACGGCGCTGTCGCGGATGTCATCCAGTGCCATCAGCTGCGAACGCATGTCCACCAGCTGCAGACCCTGCAGACCGATGCGCACCTTGTCCTCTTCGATCGTGCGGATCGGCGAGAGCGGAATGTCGCCTGCCAGGCCGAACACATCACGCACGGTACGCGGGCCGAAGAACGGCAGTTCCACGTAGCGCGAACCGCGCCAGCCCCAGGCACCCAGGGTCTGGCCGAAGTCTTCGCTGCGGCGCGGCACCATCGCCTTGCTGGCCGGATCGAACAGGCCGCCCAGGCCCAGCGTGGAGTTCATGACAAAACGGCCCAGGCTGTCCCAGGCATCGCCGGGCCGACCCTGCAGCACCTGGTTGGTGATGGTCACCGGCGCACGCAGGTTGCTGAAAAAGTTGGTCACGCCGGTACGGGCGAAGCGCGGCACCACCTTGGTGTAGGCGGTGGCCAGCGGACGGGCGACGGCGCGGTCGACCACGTTGTTGAAGCTGTGCACCCTGCGGTTGAACGGTTCCCACGGATCGTAGGCAGCCCGACCGGGTTCGGCGCCGTCGGCGGAGGGCGCCGGGCCGCCGTACAGCGCGGCGAAGTCGTCTTCGGCATCGGTCGGCGCGGCCTGGCCGCCCACCTGTGCGGTCTGGGCGGCAGGGCGGTCGGTGGCCACCGGCGCAGTGGCCGGTGCGGCGCTTGCCGCGGCCGGCACGCTGGCCGTGTCGTCGACCGCGACCGGGGCGTCGACCGGCGCCGAAGCGTCCACGGCCACGCTGGCCGGTGCGGCCTCGCGGGCGGGCTTGCCGGCACAGGCGGTCAACGCCAGGGCGAGCACGAGGAAAGGGAGGGTGCGTATGACGTTCATGTCAGCTCGCGGCAGAGGGGGCATTGAAATCCAGGGACGGCGCCAACCGGTAGGCTGCGCTGAGTTCGGTGAAGCCGGCGGGAGCGCCGTTGAAACGCGGTTGGATGCCCTTGCTGCGCAGGCGCGCGGCCAGTTCGGCCAGCAGCGCCAGGCCGGCGCTGTCCAACCGCGGCACCGCAGTCAGGTCCAGCACCTGCGCATCGGCCGTGGCCTGCAGCGACGGCCACAAGGCCGTCACCGCGGCACGGTCGAGCACGCCGCTGAACACCAGCGACGTGCCCTGCACGCTGACGCTGGCCGGGTTACTTGCCACTCGGGGCGGCCTGCATGCTGCCGTTACGCAGCTCGGTGGCCACTTGCTGGATCGACTTCTGGCGCAGCGGGGCGTCGAACTGGGTCTTGAAGGTCTGCACGTAGGAGATGCCTTCGATCATCACATCGAAGATCTTCCACTGGCCGCCGACGTTGCGCATCAGATAGTCGACCGGGGTCGCTTCGCTGCCGGCGCGCACCAGTTCGGTGGACACCTTGACGCCGCGGTTGCCCGGCAGCGGCGATTCGGACTTCAGGCGGAAGCTGGGCTTGCCCTGGATATCCAGCAGTGCCGAGCCGTAGCGCTGCATCAGGTTGTCGGCCATGGCATCGGCGAACAGCTTCACATCGGCGTCGGAGGCGCCACGGCCGTGCACGCCCAGCACCAGGCGGGCGGCGTAGTCGCGGTCGAAGGTCTTGGTCAGCTCACCGTTGATGAAGCCGCGCAGCGCGGTCGGGTTGCTGCGGAACTCGGCGCGGCGCTGCTGCAGGGTGGACAGGATGCGCGTACTGGCATCGAGCACGATGGTGCTGGCCTGGCCCTGCTGGGCGCTGGCAGCGGCCGGTGCGGCCTGGGCGAAGCTGAGCGAGGGAGCACCGGCCAGCAGGGCCGAGGCGAGCAGGACCGGGATCAGTTTGGTTTTCATTTGTGCGCTTCCGTAGCCGGCGCTTCCGCACCGGGAGCATCCTGGGGAGCGGCGCCGCCGGTATTGGCCGGGCCACTGAACATGTATTTGCCGACCAACTGCAGCAGATCCACCGCCGGCTGGGTGAACACGATCTCGTCGCCGGACTTGAGCACGTCCGGATCACCGCCCGGCTGCAGTCCGATATAGCTCTCGCCGAGCAAACCGCTGGTGAATATGCCCGCCGAGGTGTCGGCCGGCAGGTCTTTGAACTTGCCGTCCAGCTTCAGGGTGACGATGGAATCGAACTTGGTCGGGTCCAGCTCGATGTCGGCGACCTGGCCTACCACCACGCCGCCGATCTTCACCGGCGCCTGTTTGCGCAGCTGCCCGATCTGGGTGAAGCGCGCCTTGAGTTCGTAGCCGTCGCCACCCAGGCCCCACCGTTGGTTGGTGGAGGCCATGGCCAGCACCAGCAGCGAGGCCAGCGCCAGCAGCAGGAAAGCGCCGACGGAAAATTCGAGTCTGGGACCGCGGATGGCCATGGGGTTATCTCACTGTTCTTTTGTCAGGTTCCCCGACGGGTGCCGGGGCGGGGTTGCGTTGCATACCGTTCCGGGAATTACCGGAACATCATGGCCGACAGCACGAAGTTGAACATCAGCACCAGCAGCGAGGCGTTGACCACCGCGCGGGTAGTGGCCACCGAGGTGCCTTCGATGGTCGGCTCGGCGTGGAAGCCGACGTACGACGCCACCAGTGCCGCGGTACCGCCGAAGATGGCCGACTTCAGCATCGCCACGCCGAAATCGTCCCAGAAGTCCACGCTGTTGCTCAGCGCCGACCAGAACACGCCATTGTCCAGGCCCAGCACGTGCACGGCCTCGAAGTAGCTGGCGCTGATCGCCATCGAGCAGAAGATGCCGGTCAGCAGCGGCACGGTCAGCACCGCTGCCCAGAAGCGCGGCGCCACCACCTTGGCGACCGGATCGATGGCCATCAGTTCCAGCGCCTTGATCTGGTCGGTGGCGCGCATCAGGCCCAGTTCGGCGGCGATCGAGCTGCCGGCGCGGCCGATGAACAGCAGCGCGGTCAGCACCGGCGCCAGTTCGCGGTACAGCGACAGGCCGAGCAGTGTGGACAGCGCGTCGGCGGCGCCGAAGGTGGTCAGCGTGCGGTAGCCCTGCAGGGTCAGCACCAGCCCGACGAAAGCACCGCCGACGGCGATGATCGGCAGCGAGCGCGCGCCGACCTTGTAGATCTCGCGGGTCAGTTCGGCCAGGAAGTCGGCGGTCGGCAGCGAGCCGCGCAGCACCGTCAGCGAGAACAGGCCGGCGCGGCCCAGCGAGCGGGTGGCGTCAACGAACGGCATCAGGCAACCCTCGCGCGCGGCGCGGCATCGAACGGAATCGGACCATCGGGCTGGCCATGCAGGAACTGCCGCAGCAGCGGGTCCTGGCTGGACTCCAGCGCGGCCGGGCTGCCCTGGAACACCACGCCACCATTGGCAATGGCGATCACCTGGTCGCAGATCGGCAGGGTCTCATGCACATGGTGGCTGACGATGATGCTGGTCAGCCCCAGGCTGTGGTTGAGGCGCTGGATCAGGCTCATGATCACCCCCGAGGCGATCGGGTCCAGCCCGGTCAGCGGCTCGTCGTAGATCATCAGCGGCGGGTCCAGCGCCAGCGCACGGGCCAGCGCCACGCGCCGGGCCATGCCGCCGGACAGCTCGCGCGGCCAGGCATCGGCGGCGGCCAGCAGGCCCACCGCGTGCAGCTTCATCTGCACCAGCCGGTTCAGTACGGCCGCGGGCAGACGGGTATGGGTGCGCAGCGGCAGGGCGACGTTTTCGGCCACGGTGAGGTCGGTGAGCAGGCCATTGCCCTGCAGCAGCACGCCCACGCTCTTGCGCATCTCCAGCAGCGCGCCGGTGCCGGAGGGGATGGGCTTGCCGAACAGGGTGATCTGGCCGGCCACCGGGCGCAGTTCGCCGGTCAGCGCCGCCAACAAGGTCGACTTGCCGCTGCCCGACGGCCCCAGCACGGCGGTGATGCTGCCGCGCGGCACCTGCAGCGACACGTCGCGCAGGATGCTGCGACCGCCGCGATCGATACGCACGTTGGACAACTGCACCAGAGGTTCTGCGGAAGCCGTCATGGAAGCCATTAACAAAATTCCAACGTTGTAAGATCGTGGTGAACGGCTGAACATAACCGAACTGGACCGTGCAGTATTGTCGCACGACCGTTACCGGTCGGCCTGAGACCGCGCTCGCAACACACCGTACCGGGCGACGACAGCCAGGCCGTAGGGCCAGACCGTCGCCGGCCACCCTCGTGATCGTGCGACGGCTGCGGCACACTGGCGCGATGACTGATGCTGCGTCCGACTTCCGCCTGTACCACTCCAATTCACTCGACGTCCTGGCCGCCTTGCTGGCCACCGCGGTGCGTACGCCGGTGCCGGGGCAGTCGATCCTGGTCCCGGAGGTGGTGCTGATTCCGCAGGTCGCGATGCGGCGCTGGCTGCAGTCCACCCTGGCGGTCGAGTATGGCATTGCCGCCAATCTGGAATTCCTCACCCCCGGTGAGTTCGTCGCGCGCGCGCTCAACGCCAACGTCCCGGGCGAGCACGATGACCTCAGCGCCGCCGCCTTGCGCTGGAAGCTGTATGCCGCGCTGCGTGATCCGGGCCTGCTGGGGCAGGCGCCGATGCGCGCGCTGCAGGCCTACCTGTCGGCCGCCGATCCGCTCAAGCCCTGGGCGCTGGCCGGCGAGCTGGCCGCGGTGTTCGAGAAGTACCAGGCCTGGCGCCGCGACTGGCTGCTGCGTTGGGAAGCCGGTGCCGACGCGCAGGATCCACAGGCGATCCTGTGGCGGCACATCGCCAGCGGCCACCAGTACCGCGCCCGTCGCATCGATGCTTACCTGTCGCGCTTCGAAGGGGCAGGGCAGGCACTGCCACAGGGCCTGCCGGCACGGGTGTTCGCCTTCGCCACGCTCAACATTTCGCCCGACGTGCTGCGGGTGATGGCCACCCAGGCGCGGGTCGGCACGATGCACTTCTACCTGCCCACCCCGACCCAGGCGTATTGGGGCGACCTGCAGACCCTGGGCGAGAAACTGCGCAGCGGCGCGCCCGATCCGTTCGGCGACGCGGCCGGCGAGAACCGCCTGCTGCAGGCCTGGGGCGCGGCCGGGCGCGACTTCATGGCGGTGCTGGGCAGCTACGAGGTAGTGCATCCGTCCGGTGAGATCGCCGCCTATGACGATCCCGAAGACGATGCGCGTGCGGACATGGACGCGGGTGGACTGTCCGACAGCCTGCTGCATCGGCTGCAACGCGATCTGTTCCACCGCCGTGGACAGCCCTCCGGTGAGCGCCGCGATGGCCTGCGCCGCGACGATCCCAGCCTGCAGGTGCATGCCTGCCATACCCGACTGCGCGAACTGCAGGTGCTGCACGACCAGTTGCGCGGACTGCTGCAGGACCCGCGCTTCGATCCGCCGTTGCAGGCCCGTGAGATCGCGGTGCTGGCCCCGGACATCGACCCCTACGTGCCTTACCTGGAAGCGGTGTTCGGCGGTCGCAGCGGGGGGGACGACCACATTCCGTACGCACTGGCCGATACCAGCCCCTTGGCCGGCGAGCCGCTGGCCGATGTCTTCGTGCACCTGCTCGGCCTGCCGGTGTCGCGGTTCGGTTTGAACGAAGTGCTGGACCTGCTCGCCAGCGCGCCGCTGGCCGAGGCGGCCGGGCTGGATGCGGCCGACTTCGATCGCCTGCACGACTGGCTGCAGGCCGCCGGCGCGCGCTGGGGGCTGGATGCCCACCACCGCAGCCAGCACCAGGCCCCGCGCGATGATGCCTTCACCTGGCAGTTCGCGCTGGATCGCCTGCTGCTGGGCCATGCCAGCGGCAGCGACGGCGATATCGCCGGCGTGGCGCCGTGGCCGGAGCTGGAAGGCAGCGCGCTGGAGGCGCTGGACCGCCTGCTTGGGCTGTTGCGCGTGCTGGCCCGGTACCAGAAGGCGCTGGGCGACGCCTTGCCGCCGGCACAGTGGCGCCAACGCCTGCTGGCGCTGCTGGACGCGCTGCTGCCCGAGCCGCCGCAGGCGGCCAACAGCCAGCGCGCGCTGGAGCGCCTGCGCAAGCTGATCAACGAATTCGCCCGCGATGCAGAGCAGGCCGGTTTCCACGGCACGGTGGCACCGGAAGTGCTGCGTGCGCACTTCGCCGGGGTGCTGGCCGAGGCCGACACCCGCGCCCCGCTGCTGACCGGTGGGATCAGCTTTGGCCGCATGGTGCCGATGCGCCTGCTGCCGTTCCGGGTGATCTGTGTGCTGGGGCTCAACGACGGCGATTTCCCGCGCCGCGACCCGGCTGCCGGGCTCAACCAGCTCACCGCCGAACTGGGCACCGCCAGGCGCCGGCATGGCGATCGTTCGTTGCGCGAGGACGACCGCTTCCTGTTCCTGCAGCTGTTCGCCTCGGCGCAGGACGTGTTCTACCTGAGCTATCTCGGTGCCGACCCGCGCGATGGCAGCGTGCGCGAACCCTCGGTGCTGGTCAGCGAACTGATCGACGCCGCCGCCGACTACCACCTGGCACCGGCCAGCGCGGCGAGGGAGCTGACCGTGCGCCACTCGCTGCAGCCCTTCGCCCCGGCCGCGTTTGGCGGCGGCGATGAGCCGCGGCGTTTCAGTTATCGCCAGCAGTGGCACCCGGCCGCCGGTTCGCTTGGCGGACAGCGGCGCGCGCTGGCGCCGTGGTTCGACCAGCCATTACCCATCCCGGACACGTTGCCGGGCGAGGCCGAACTCAGCCTGGACGCGCTGCGCCGCTTCCTCACCGATCCGGCCAGCCAGTTCCTGTCGCAGCGGCTGGGCCTGCGCCTGCCCGAGGACCTCGGCGATGCCGATGACGTGGAACCGCTGGTCATGGCCGCGCGCGGCAGCGATACGTTGCTGCTGCAGCAGGCGGTGATCGAGGCCACCCTGGACGGGGACGATGCGCCGCTCTATCCGCGGCTGCGCGCCCGCGCGCTGCTGCCCTCCGGCGCGCTGGGGCAGCGCCAGTTCGAGGCGCTGCAGGCCCAGACCCGCCCCTACGCGCAGGCGCTGGCCCAATGGCACGCCGGCACCGACGCCGACAGCCGCCGGTACGAAGTGGAGATCGATGGCGTGCGCCTGCACGGCCGCATCGACGGCGTGCATCCGCGCGGCCTGGTGCGGCTGCGCCCGGGCCCACTCAACGGTCGTGCGGCGATCCGCCAGGGATTGGACTGGCTGCTGGCTAATGCCGCCGGCGACGCGCTGGCGCTGGTGCAGTTCCACGATGCGGGTGATGACGGGCTGGGCCCGCACGTGCTGCCACCGTTGCCGCCCGAGCAGGCCCGGCAGGTGCTGCGGCGCCTGCTGCACCTGCGCAGCGAAGGGCTGCGCGCGCCGCTGCCATACGCGCCGTCCACCGCGTGGGCGATCTACACCGCCGCCGAGGCCAAGCGCGAAACCGAGGGCCGGGCAAGGTGGTACGGCAGCGACCGGACGTGGGGTGAATCCAGCGGCGCCGGCTACCTGCTGGCCCTGCGCGGACGCGATCCCTTCGCCACGCCAGACAGCTACCGGCAACTGCTGCACAACAGCTTCGTGGTCTTCACCGCGGTGCGCGAGGGCCGGGTCTTCCCCGGCTTCGATGACCAGGGCGCGACAGCATGAGTGACCACGACCTTCTCGACGATCCCTACCTGACGCTGCCGCTGGACGGCGTGCGCCTGATCGAGGCCAGTGCCGGCACCGGCAAGACCTTCACCCTGGCCACGCTGTTCACCCGGCTGGTGGTGGAGAAGGGCTGGCGCATCGGCCAGATCCTGGCGGTGACCTTTACCGATGCGGCCACCCAGGAACTGCGCAAGCGCATCCGCGAGCGGCTGGCGCTGGCCGCGCAGCTGGTCGAGCGCGCGCCGACCGATGCGGACACCCCCGAGGTGCTGCTGACCCGGATGATCCTGCAGCGCCAGCTGGCCTTGGGCGAAGAAACGCCGGCGGCGCTCGCGCGCCGGCTGCAGACCGCCGCCGATGAAATCGACCTGGCCTCGATCTTCACCATCCATGGCTTCTGCACCCGCGTGTTGCGCGAACACGCCCTGGAGAGTGGCCATACCTTCGATCCACCGACCCTGTTGCCCAGCGAACGCGCGCTGCACGACGAACTGGCCGCCGACCTGTGGCGCGTGCATGCCAATGATGCAGCCACCGTGGATGCGTTGACGCGGCTGTGGTCCACGCCCGAGGCGCTGGCCGGTGACCTGACCACGCTGATCAAGCCGCTGCCGCTGTTACCGCCGGTGCCCATCGGGTTGGACCACGATCCGCGTCCGGCGCACGCGCTGTCCGCGCGCCAGTTCGCCGCCGACTACCGCCAGCACGGGGAAGCCTTCCTGGGCGACGTTTGTTCGGCAGTCGAGAACAAAGTGCTCAACGGCAACAGCTACAAACTGGCCTGGCTGGAACCATTGGCCGTGCAGCTGCACCGCTGGGCGGCCGATGACACGCCGGGCGCAACCTTGGATGCCGACCCGGAGCGGCTGCGCCGGCTGACCGTCGAAGAACTCACCGCGCGCACCAACAAGGCCCACGCGGGCAGGACGCCGCAGTCGCCGCTGCAGCACGCCCTTGCCGTGTACCTGGCCGCGGCCGATGCGCTGGCGCTGTGGCAGCGCGGCCAGGCGATCGCCTTCCTGCACGCGCTGCGCGACCAGGCACGCGCGCGCCTGGCCGAGCTCAAGCGGATCGGCCGGGTGCAGACCTATGACGACCTGATCGATGGCGTCGCCGATGCGCTGGAAGGCCCGCACCGCGATGTGCTGGTGCAGCAGCTGCGCGCGCAGTACACGATCGCGTTGGTGGATGAGTTCCAGGACACCGATGACCGCCAGTGGGGCATCTTCCAGCGCGTGTTCGGCGATTCGGCAGAAACCCGCGCTGCCGGTCTGGCGCCGGCGCTGTTCCTGATCGGCGATCCCAAGCAGGCGATCTACGGCTTCCGCGGCGGCGACATCCACACCTATCTCAAGGCCAAGCGCCAGGCCGATGCCGCGCCGCCGCTGGACCGCAATTTCCGCTCACGCCCGGCAGTGCTGCACGCCATCGAGGCGCTGTACACCCATGCCGGCGACGGCGCCTTCCTCGAAGCGGACATCGGCTTCGAGCCGGTGCATGCGGGCAGCACGCGGGTGGATGCCGATTTCCTGCGCGACGGCGTTCCTGCGCCGGGCCTGACCGTGCGCGTGCTGCACAACAGCGATGGCGGCACTCTCAAGGCCGATCCGTCGCGGCAGCAGGCCAGCGATGCCTGCGTGGCCGCGATCCACCAGCTGCTCAGCGATGCCCGCCAGGGCCGCGCGCTACTGCGTGGTCAGCCGGTGCAGCCCGGCGACATCGCCGTGCTGGTGCGCTCTCACCGCGACGCCACGCGCATCCAGCACGCGCTCAGCGCGGTCGGCATTCCGGCGGTGGCCGCCGGCAAGCAGAGCCTGTACGCCACGCCCGAGGCGCAGGACCTGCGCCTGCTGTTGCTGGCGCTGCTGCAGCCGGCAGACGAAGGGCGCCTGCGCGCGGCATTGTCCACCGTGTTGCTGGGCGAAGACGCCGCCGCGATCGATGCGATGGAGCGCGAGGGCGACGCGCAGCGCAGCGTGCAGATCCGCCTGCTGCTGTGGCGCGAGCGCTGGCAGCGCGGCGGACCGTTCGCGGTGATCGCCGACCTGTGCGCCGAACACGCCGAACGTCTGCTCGGCCTGCTCGATGGCGAGCGTCGGCTGACCAATTACCTGCAGCTGGGCGAACTGTTGCAGCAGGCCGCCGCGCAGACGCTGGGCATGCATGGCCTGCTGGATTGGCTGCAGGTACAGATGGCCCACGCCGACCAGAACGACGAACAGCAGCTGTTGCGGCTGGAATCGGACGCGCGCCGGGTGCAGATCATCACCCTGCACAAGAGCAAGGGGCTGGAGTATCCGCTGGTGTTCCTGCCGTTCGTCGGCATCGGGGGCAGCGCACCCAATACCGATACGAACTGCACGGTGTATGCCAACGGCCGCCGCGAGCTGCACTGGAAACTGGACAAGGACGAGGCGTGGAGCGCGGCCAGCACGCGCAGCGCGCAGGAGCAGGAGGCCGAAGATGCGCGCCTGCTGTACGTCGGGCTGACCCGCGCCGAACACGCGTTGTGGATCGCCGCTGGCGACCTGGCGGGGCTGGCCAAGACCCGTTTGGCACCGATGCTCTCGGACATGGCCGCACTACGTGCGCATCCGGACATCGCCGTGGTCGACGGGCCGCTGGAACCGCGCCCGCCGCAGCTGGCGTTCGAACGCGACGGCGAACTACCGCCGGTGCGCGCGCTGACCCGGCGCATCCCGCACGACTGGTGGGTGTACAGCTTCACCCAGCTGGCCCACGCCGATGCCGGCCACGACACCGACGCGGCCGCCACCGAAATTCCCGCCCCCGCTGCCGATGAACCGGTCGGCGTGGACCTCACCCTGGACGCCGAGCAACCGGCGTTGCCCAGTGAGGAAGTCATCGACCCGCGCTTCATGGGCAGCCGCTTCGGCAACGTGCTGCACGATGCGCTGGAAAACACCGACTTCGCGCGCTGGGCGCACTGGCAGCCGGGACAGCCCGCGCCGGACGATGAAGCGCAGGTGCTGCGCGCCTGTCTGGGCGAAGAAGGCTATGCCGATGAAGACCTCGACGATGGCGTGGCGGTGCTGACCGCACTGGTCGGCCAGACCCTGACCGTACCGCTGCCCGAAGGAGGCGCGTTGCACGATCTGCCGGCCGATGCGCGCCGCGCCGAAATCGAGTTCCACTTCGCCATGCAGCCCACGGCGGTGCCGGCACTGCTAGAGCTGCTGCACGCGCACGGCCTGGTTCGCGAGCGTCGCGGCTTCGGCGTGCGACGGCGGCTGGAGGGGCTGATGACCGGCAAGATCGATCTCACCTACGTACGCGATGCGCGCTGGTACGTGCTCGATTACAAATCCAACCGCCTGCCCGGCTACGACGCCGCGCGGCTGCAGAGCGCGATGCAACACAGCGAGTACGACCTGCAGGCGCTGATCTACACCGTGGCGCTGCACCGCTGGCTGCGCTTCCGGCTGGGCGCGCAGTACGACTACGCCCGCGACATGGGCGGCATCCGCTACCTGTTCTGCCGTGGCCTGGATGCCGCGCGCGCGGACAGCCCCGGCGTGTACGCACACCGCTTCGACCCGGCGCTGGTCGATGCGATGGATGCGCTGTTCGCCGGTGGCGAACAGCCCCAGGCCCGCATGGCCGAACGCGCACGGGGTGAGGCATGAGCCTGCTCACCGCCCTGCAACGCGGCAACGCGCTGCGCACCCTCGACCACGCGCTGGCGCAGAGCCTGCGCCGGCTGCAGCCGGACACCCCCGATGCGGTGCTGGCGGCCGCGGCGCTGGCCTCGCTGGCGGTGTCGCAGGGGCATGCCGGGCTGGATCCGCGGCACCCGCAGCGCCTGGTCGACACCGACGTCGACTGGCCCGACGCCGAAGTCTGGCTTGCGCAGCTGCGCGCTTCGCCGTGGGTGGATGTGCCGGCCTCGGACGCTGCCGAGGCCACCGCCGACCGCCCGCTGGTGCTGGAAAACGGGCTGCTCTACCTGCGCCGCTACCGCGAGTACGAACGTCGCCTGGCCGCCGGCCTGCAACGCATCGCGACCCATCCGCTGGCCCAGCCCGATCCCGGCGCGCTGGCGGTGTTGTTCGGGCAGTTGTTCCCGCAGGCGCAGGACGGCAGCGACCACCAGGCTCGCGCGGCCGGCGTGGCGCTGCGCCATCCGCTGGTGCTGGTCACCGGCGGGCCCGGCACCGGCAAGACCACCACCATCGCGCGCCTGCTGGTGCTGCTCGCCGCGCAGGCGGCGCAGGCCGACCAGCCGCTGCCGCGGGTGGCGCTGGCCGCGCCCACCGGTCGCGCCGCCGAACGCATGGCCGAAAGCCTGCGCGTGGCCGTGCAGCGACTGCGCCTGGTCGGTATCGCCCCGGCACTGTGCGATGCCATGCCCACCACCGGCACTACCCTGCATCGCCTGCTTGGGACCATTCCCGATTCACCGCGCTTCCGTCACCACGGCGACAACCCGTTGCCGTTCGATGTGGTGGTGGTGGATGAGGCGTCGATGATCGACCTGCCGCTGATGACCAAGCTGGTCGAGGCGGTCGCCTCCGGTACCCGGCTGGTGCTGCTCGGCGATCCGGACCAGCTGCCGTCGGTGGAAGCCGGCGACGTCCTCAGCGCGATCCTGCGCGCCAGCGGCGATGGCCTGGGCACCCGCGCCGACGATGCCGACGCATTGCGCGCGCTGCTGGCACCGGCCACGCTGCAGCCGCTGGCCGCCGGGACGCGCTTCGGGGGCCGACGCGTGCAGCTGCAACGCGGCTATCGGCAGACCGATGCACTGGACCTGGTGCCGCTGGCGCATGCCGTGCGCGACGGCGACAGTGACGCCGCGCTGGCGCTGCTACGCAGTGGCCGACTGGCTGGCGTGCACTTCCATGAAGACCAGACCGATCCGCTGCAGCACCGCGATCACCTGCTGGCGCACTGGCGCGGGTTGGGCGAGGCCGCCGATCCGGCGCAGGCACTGGCCAACGCCGGTCGTATCCGCCTGCTCACGGCCGTACGCGAAGGCGCGCAGGGCGCACGTGGACTCAACGCCCGCATCGAAGCCCTGTTGGCCGGGGTACCGCGTCCGGGCATGGCGCCGGGTTACTTCCATGGGCGTCTGCTGTTGATCACTGAAAACAGCTATCGCCATCGCCTGTTCAACGGCGACATCGGCATCTGCCTGCGGGATCGACAGGGCGCAGTGACCGCCTGGTTCCCCGGCGACACGCCCGACCAGCCACGCGGCTTCCATCCGGGCGCATTGCCGGCGCATGAAAGTGCGTTCGCCATGACCGTGCACAAGGCGCAGGGCTCGGAGTTCGACGAGGTCTGGCTGCAGTTGCCGCGTCGCGACAACCGGGTGCTGTCACGTGAGCTGGTCTACACCGGCATGACCCGCGCGCGGCAGTCGCTGCATGTGCTGGGCAGCGCGGAGGTCATCCAGGCCGCGCTCAGGCGGCATGCCAGCCGCATCTCCGGGCTGGCCGCGCGCTTGCATGGCCAGCCAGACGCGCCAGACGCATCAGAACCGCCGGTGGGCGACACAGCGGTCGCCGCACCGGCGCAGGGGCAGTTGTTCTAGCCCCGCTCCCGGCTTATTCCGGAATCACCACGGTGCCATCGGGGAACACGATGGCGCCGTCACCGCTGACATCGAAGAAGCCCAGCTGGTGGGTATTGGCCAGCACCTGCACCAGGCCATGTGCGTTCTCGGCCACTTCATCATCGAAGGACGCGTAGATGACGTGCTGGCCGACGCTGTAGTCGGTCACTTCCGGGCGCTCATCCTCGTCATCGGCCAGGGGGCCGTCCATCGGCGGGAAGTGCTCGGCGAGCGCGGCGAAGAACGCCTGCAGCGCCGGCACCGACACCTTCGGATCGTCGTAGTCGTGCGTCTCGTTCCACTCGGTCTGCGCGTCGTACCACTGCAGGAAGGCTTCCGCCTCACGCGGGGCGACGGCGGGGTCGAACACCATCAGGTCGTAACTCATCGGGAATCACCTTGATCCATGCGCAAATGCATGGGTCAGGATAGCCCTGATCGGCGCGGACCGGCCGGCCCGCGCGGGGCCGGTTCAGCGCGGCGCCGGCAGGCCAGGCGCCACGGCGGCCGTATCGGCAGGCGCATCGGCCACCGGTGCGTCCGGGAACAACGCATAGCGCAGCCCCAGCACGCCCATCAGCGCCTCATCGCGCGCCTTGCCCGCGTCCACGGTCTGCACCCGCTGCAACGAGGCCTCCAGCTTGGCCTGCAGGCCGGCCGGTGCCGGCAGCGGCGCCCGCCGTGCCACCTGCGCGCGATAGTGCGCGCCCACATCGTCCAGGATCGATTCGATCGCCTGCATGCTGGCCGGCGGCAAGCCATGGCGGGCGCGGCGCAGCTGCAGGATGTTCAGGCCGATGCGCGCTTCGGTAAGCATGTCCACCGAGGCGATGTCGCTGCCTTCCGGGGTCGCCGCCAGGCGCGGGGCCAGCAGGCCGAGCAGGTCCAGCATGCGCGCGGCGAACTGCTGGCGATCCTGCTGGCCACGGCCTTCGGCGGCCTCGGCCAGCGTGGTCCAGCCCTGCCGCACCAGCCGGCGTGCGGTCCATTCGGCACCGACCGAGCGGAACAGCCGGGTCATCACCACCGCAAACCCGATCCCGATGAACATCGCCACCGAGGAATTGATGAAGCTCTGGATGTTGGCGTTGTAGGTGTTCTGCACGTTGAGCAGCGCCACCAGGTTGACCGTCAACGGCAGCCCGATCAGCGCGGTCTGCGGCTTGTGCAGCAGCAGGCCCAGCGGCAGGAACACCACCGCCAGCACAATGGCCAGGCTGCCGAAGTCATGCACCGCCGGGAACACGCCGAACAGGTACACCCCGGCCACCAGGCTGGCCACGATCGCCCACAGCAGGAAGGACAGCATGCTCGGTGCCGGATCGTCCTGCGCGGCGAAGAACGCAGCAGCCACCGCGGCCATCATGGCGCCGTTGCCACCCCCTTCCCAGCCCAGCCCGATCCACAGCGCGCAGTAGGTCATCAACGCCACGCCGGCGCTGGCCGCCGAGAACAGCGCCATGCCGTAATCCACATGCCGTGCATCACTGCTGCGCGTGGCGCGGATCCGGTAGTGGGCGGTATCGGTCGGCGCGCTGCCCTGTTCGATGGCGTCCTGCAGGGTGCCGCAGTCCTGCCACAGGTCCACCAGCTCCTCCAGCCGCAGCAGCAGGGTCACCAGCAGCAGGTGGTCCAGCTCGCCGTCCACCGCCGGCTTGAGCGCCAGGATGCGGGCGCGCAGCGCGGCGTATTCGCTGGCGCTGGAGCGGCCGGGCTGCTCCAGCCACTGTGCGATGTCGGTCACCAGCGGCTCCAGGCCCGGCGGCAGCGCACGGCCCCCGGCGCGCAGCGCGCCCAGGCGGTCTGCGATGGAAGACAGCACCGGCAGCATCAACAGCATGCGTTCGCGCAGCCGCTCCATCGACACCGCCGCGCCGGCATGGCGGGGATCGTCGCGACGCAGGAACTCGATCAGCGCCTCGAACTGCACCAGGTCGGCGGCCAGCCGGTTGCGCGGGCCATGCGCCTGGCCACGCAGCAGGATCTGCCGCGACCACTGCGCCGCATCGCCCATCCAGTTGCTGACCCGCGAGCGCAGCATCGGCCGCACCGAGGTGGGGAAGAACAGCGAGGCGAACAGCACCGCCACCACCGTGCCCAGGATGATCTCTTCGCTGCGCGCCACCACCGTGTCGAAGATGGTGTCCGGCGAGGTCACCGCAGGAAAGCCGATGAAGGCGGTGGTGTAGCCGGCCAGCAGGAACGCGTAGCCGCGCGGACCACGGTTGAGCAGGGCGATGAACAGGCAGCCGGACAACCACAGCGACATCGCCGCGCTCAGCAGCAGCGGCATTTCCACCAGGTGCGGCAGCATCCACAGCGTTGCCGCACCGGCGATCAGCGTGCCGACGATGCGGTACACGCCCTTGGCGCGGGTGGGGCCGAGCATCGGCTGGGTCACGATGTAGACCGTGGCCATCGCCCAGTACGGGCGCGACAGGTTGCCGGCCAACCCGATGTACAGCGCGGCCAGCGCGGCCAGGAAGGTCTTCACCGAAAACAGCCACGCCTGACGGTCCAGCAGCACCATCGCGTTTACCTCGTCGCCTTGCCGGCGGCCACGGCGTCGGCGTTCCAGCCGCCACCCAGCGCCAGGAACAGCTGGATCTGATCACGCGATACCTGCGCCTGCGCGGCGGCCAGGGTGGCATCGGCCGAGACCAGCGTGCGGTCGGCATCCAGGCTGGCCAGGTAGGGGGTGCGGCCGCCCTGGTACAGGCGCCGGTTCTGGCTGGCGGCCAGTTCGGCCTGCTGCTGGGCGGTCTGCAGCGATTGCAGGCGTTGCAGGTCGTGCGCATAGCGGCTGAGCGCGGTCTGGGTTTCGCGCAGCGCCTGCAGCACGCTGTGGTCGAACTCGGCCAGCGCCGCGTCCGCGCCCGCCTCGGTGGCGTGGATGCGCGCATGCGTGCCCGAGGACGGCAGCGTCCAGGAGATCAGCGGGCCGATCGACCACTGCTGGGTCAACGGCTGGCCGAAATCTTCCAGCAGGCCAGCCGCACCGACCGAGGCGCCCAGGCGGATGTCCGGATACAGCTCGGCGGTGGCCACGCCGATCCGCGCGGTGGCCGCTGCCAGTCGGCGTTCGGCCTGGCGCACGTCCGGGCGACGTTGCAGCAGTGCGCGGCCATCGCCCACCGGTAGCGGTTGGGCCAGGGTCGGCGGCTGGCTGCAGTCGCCCACGCCGTCGGGCAGCTGCCCCGGGGTGCGACCGAGCAGGGCCGCCAACTGGTATTCGGAGGCTTGGCGCTGGGCGCGCAGCGGTGGCAGCGCCGCTTCCAGCATCGCTACCTGGGCGTTGGCGCGGGCCAGCTCGGGCGGGGTGCCGCGGCCGGCGTTGATCAGCCGTTGGGTGACCTCGCGGCTGCGCTGCTGCAGCTGCAGCGAATGCTCGGCCACGTGCAGCTCATGGTTGGCATGGCAGATCTCCACGTAGCTGCCGGCGACCTGCGCCACCAGCGACACGCGGGCCAGGTCGAGGGCGGCGGCCACGCTCTGCTCGTCGGCATGCGCGGCCTCGGAAGCGCGCTTGAGCTTGCCGAACAGGTCGAACTGGTAGGACACGGCGAACTTGCCGTCGGCCAGGTTGATCGGCGGCAGTTCGTGTTCCAGCAGGAACGATTCGGCCGACAGCTGCGCACGGCTCACCCCGGCCTCGGCCTCGTACTCGAAACCACCGGCATCCAGCGCCTGCTCGTAGACGGCGGCAGCGCGGCGCAGGTTGGCATCGGCCACCTTGAGCTCCACGTTGTCGCGCAGTGCCTGCTGTACCAGGGCATTGAGGGTGTCGTCCTGGTACAGCTCCCACCAGCGCGCGGGCAGCTCGGCACCGGCGGCCACCTGCGGGTTGCCGGTGTCGATGAAAGCCGCATTGGCCTCCGGCCGCTGGAAGGCCGATCCTGCGGGCACGGTGTAATCCGGGCCCACGGTCTTGCACGCGGCCAGGGTGGTCAACGCCAGCCCCAACGCGATGCGGTGCAGGGCAGGGCGGCTCACAACGCCGCCTGTGCCGGTCGTGCCGGCGTCGCCTGGACCGTGTCCGGCACGATGGTGACCGTGGCGGTGCGCCCGGCGATCAGGTTGACCCCGGCCGGCACATGGTCGATATGGATGCGCACCGGGATGCGCTGGGCCAGCCGCACCCAGTCGAAGGCCGGGGTCACGTTCGGCAGCAGGCTGCTGCCTTCGCTGCGGTAGCGGTCCTCGATGCCGGCGGCGATGCTCTGCACATGGCCCTGCAGCGGCTGTGCCTCGCCCATCAGGCGGATATCCACCTTCTGCCCGGCGTGCACGCCGCGCAGGCGGGTTTCCTCGAAATAGCCATCCACGCGGAACGAACCGGTATCCAGCACCGCCATTACCGGCCGCCCCGCGGTGACGTAATCGCCGGCACGCACGGTGCGGTCGTTGACGTGCCCGGCGCTGGGGCTGCGCACCTCGGTACGCGCCAGATTGAGCCTGGCCAGGTCCACGGCCGCCTGCGCGGTGGCCATCGAGGCCTGCGCGGCGAGCAGCTTGGCGCGGCGTACCTCGGCATCCTCGGCGGCGACCAGGTCGGACAGGCTGCGGTCGCGCGCGATCTCGCGGCGCAACTGGTCCAGCGTGGCGCGGCGTTCGCCGAGGGCGGCCTGGGCCTGTTCCAGCGCGATCTGGTAGCGGGCGCGGTCGACCACGAACAGCACGTCGCCGCGCGCCACCGGCTGGTTGTCGGTCACCTTCACCGCCTCCACCAGCCCGGACACGTCCGGTGCCACCTGCACCACGTCGGCGCTGACGTGCGCATCGCGCGTCCACGGCTCGTCCATGTAGTACGACCACAGATGGCGCAGCACCAGCACGGCGGCGATCACCGCCACGACGGTCAGCACGACCGGGAAAGCACGCTTGAGGATCTTGTTCACGATTGCATCCAACGCATCAGGGAAAACAACCCGCCAAGCACGATCACGTACACGGCCAGGTTGAACAGGGCGGGGTGCCAGATGTGGCGGTAGGCGCCGGTGCGCTGCAGGACCACGCGCAGCCCGCTCTTGAGCAGGTACGCCAGCAGCATCAGCCCGAGCAGGGTCGGGACGAACACACCATAGAGACTGAATTCACCGTACATCGAGGCAAAGGGTTCACTGGGGGAGCGGAAAGGGGGGCGCCCGGCGTCGTGACACGGCACCGGGCGGAAAAAAGGGGGAAACGGCTTACGTCACGCGTTCGGCGGCATCGGCCAGCAGCTGCCACAGCTTCAGCACGGTGCGCAGTTCATCCAGCGACAGCTCGCCGAACACGCCCTGGCGCAGCCCGATCAACTCCGTTTCCAGCTGGCTCACCAGGGCTTCGCCCTTGTCGGTCAGCCACAGCAGGTTGGCGCGGCGGTCGCTGGCATCGCATTCGCGGCGGACCAGGTCGCTGGCCGAGAGCTTGTCCAGCAGCCGCACCAGCGACGGACCTTCCATGCCCAGCTGCTGGGCCAGCGTCACCTGGCGGATACCCCCGCCGGCACGCCCGATCATCAGCAGCGGCATGGTGCATGCCGCTGAAATGCCGTAGCTGCCCAAGGCCTGGTCGGCCAGGCGCTGCCATTGCCGCCCTGCATAAAGCAGGCCGGAGCTGAGCTGCATCTGCAGCCGGGTGCGTTCGTCGAGGGTTCGTTTCATGGCAGTTCGATAGGATACTACTAATTTCCATCCTATCAATACCCTGGCCCAACCGCAGCCCAACGCCGGGCCCGCCGCCGCAGGCCCGGACAGCATGGCGGGGGACGTCCGAGGGGTCTGTCGGGTACGATGCTCGCCCCCCTTCGGGTGCTGTATGTAATGAGCAAACAAGACAACGACGCCACCCCGGTCACCCAGGCCGATGCCGAATCGGCCGTGCGCACCCTGCTGCGCTGGGCCGGTGAAGACCCCACCCGCGAAGGCCTGCTGGATACCCCGCGGCGCGTGGCCGAGGCCTACGGCGACTGGTTCAGCGGCTACCGCGACGATCCGCGCGCCTACATGGAGCGCACCTTCGAGGAAGTGGCCGGCTACGACGAACTGATCGTGCTGCGCGACATCGAGTACGAAAGCCACTGCGAACACCACATGGCGCCGATCATCGGCCGCGTGCACGTCGGCTACCTGCCGGCCGGCAAGGTGGTGGGCATCAGCAAGCTGGCCCGCGTGGTCGAGGCGTATGCACGCCGCTTCCAGGTGCAGGAAAAGATGACCGCGCAGATCGCCCAGTGCATCCAGGACGTGCTGCAGCCGGTCGGCGTGGGCGTGGTGGTGGAAGGTGCGCACGAGTGCATGACCACCCGCGGCATCCACAAGCGTGGCGTCAGCATGGTCACCTCCAAGATGCTGGGCAGCTTCCGCGAGGATGCGCGCACCCGCGCCGAGTTCCTGCGCTTCATCGAAGTGGGCGGCAAGCGCTGAACCTGCCGCGCGCCCGGCAGCGCTCTGCCGGGCCGTTCCCCTTCCCGCTGCGCGGCGTCCGGCCGCGCGGTGTTTTTCCGGATGTCCTGGCTGCATGAAGCACCACGAACGCATCACCCGTTACCGCGCCCTGCGCGAGCAACCCCAGTGGAAGCTGCTGGCGGCCGCCAACGCCCCTGAAATCATCGGCCTGCTGCAGGGCCTGTTGATGGATGGCGAGCGGACGCTGCCGGCCGCGGCGCTGCATGAACGCCTGCAGCGCGCGCTGGACCAGCTCAATGGCGAGGAACTCTCGCGCGAGTTGCCGCGTACCGCCCAGGCCTACATCGCCCACTGGCTGGCGCAGGGCTGGCTGGAGCGGCGCCTGCCCGAGGGGGCCGACCAGGAGCAGTACGAGCTGTCCACCCAGGCCCTGCAGGCGATCCGCTTCGCCGACAGCCTGGAGCAGACCCGCGTGGCGGCCACCGAAAGCCGGCTGGCGCTGGTGATCGAACAGCTCTCGCAACTGGCCGCGCAGACCGAATCCAACCCGGATGCGCGCCTGTCGGCGCTGCGCGACGAACGCGACCGCATCGACGCGGAGATCGCGCGGGTCGGCCAGGGCCGCGTGGTGGCGCTGGATGGCAAGCGCGCGCTGGAACGCGCGCGGCAGATCATCGGCCTGGCCGATGACCTCACCGAAGACTTCCGCCGTGTCCGCGACGATTTCGAGCGCCTCAACCGCGAGTTCCGCGAACGCATCATCGACGATGAAAGCGAACGCGGCGAGGTGCTCTCCCGGTTGTTCGAGGGCGTGGACGTGATCGGTGACAGCGATGCCGGGCGCAGCTTCCAGGCCTTCTGGCGGCTGCTCAACGATGCCGAGCAGAGCGCCCAGCTCGACGCCGCGCTGGAAGCGGTGCTGGCACGCGGCTTCGCCCGCAAGCTCGACCGCGACGAGCGCGCCTTCCTGCGCGGCTTCACCGGCACCATGCTCGACCGCGGTGGCCAGGTCCACGACGTGCTGCAGCACTTTGCGCGCAGCCTGCGCGGGTTCGTGCAGAGCCGTGGGTACCTGGAACAGCGCCGGCTCAACCAGCTGCTTAAACAGGCCCAGTCCGAAGCGCTGGCACTGCGCGATGATTTTTCCGCCCAGCGCCCGATCGGCCGCGACCTCCAGCTCACCACCAGCCGCCTGCGCTCGTGGTCGCAATGGAAACTGCACGATCCGCGCAGCGCACAGGTGGATGGCAGCGTGCAGCGCAACGATGCGGCCAGCATCAGCCTGGAAAGCGTCGGCGACCTGGTCGCGTCCTCGGAAATCGATTTCCGCACCCTGCGCCGGGACCTGCACGAGCTGCTCGGCGTGCAACCGAAATTGAGCATCGCCCAGGCCCTGTCGCAGCGCGAAGCGCCGCAGGGACTGGGCAGCGTGATCGGCTACCTGTCGCTGGGCACCCGCCACGGCGTGGTGGTCGACGGCGAACAGGAAACCGCACATTGGCGTGGCGGCGATGGGCAGTGGCGACGCGCCCGCATCCCGCTGGTTTGGTTCACCCAGGAGAAACGCCATGAACTGGCATGAAGATTCCCACGATGCCGCCCCGATCGACGGGCCGGCAGACGACCAGGACGCAGAGCCGGTCGTGATCACGCCGCCGCCGCGTCGCAACAACGACGTGTTCTACATGGGCGACACCGGCCGCCTGCCGCTGGATGGGCGCCGCGCGCTGTGCCAGCTGTTGATCGGCCCCAGCATCGACCAGCTGCGCCACGCCAAGCTGTGGCCGGCATTGATCCGCAGCGAAGCGGCCATCCGCTCGGCGCTGGCGGACCTGTTCCTGGAGCTGGTGCTCGACCGCGACAGCGGCGTGGCCTTCACCCGCCAGGCCGATACCGAAGACATCGACGCGCCGGTGCTGCTGCGCAGCTCGCCGCTGACCTTCATCGACTCGGTGCTACTGCTGTACCTGCGCCAGCAACTGGCTGAGGCCGATGCACGCGGCAACCGCGCCGTGGTGGCCGACACCGAGATGGCCGAAGCACTGGCCATCTACGAGAAAAACCTCTCCACCGACCGCGCCGGCTTCAATCGCCGTGTCGCCGCTGCCGTGCAGAAGATGAAAGAGAACCACATCCTGACCCGCCTGGCCGGCCAGGACGACCGACACGAAGTGTCGCCGGCGCTGAAGCTGCTGTTCTCCGCCGAAGATGTCTCCGCGCTGTCGTCGGTGTACCGCCAGCTGCGCGAAACCCCTGCTGCAAAAGCCTGAACGGACCGACCGATAACGCATGGCCATCTCCAAGCACACCCCCGCCCTGTTCACCGAAGGGCTGCCGGACCCGCGGCTGCAGCAGTTCCGCATGCGCCGCCTGCAGGTGCACAACTGGGGCACGTTCAACGGCCTGACCGAGGTGCCGATCGCCGAGCGGGGGTTCCTGTTCGTGGGCCGCTCCGGCTCGGGCAAGTCGACCCTGCTCGATGCCATGTCGGCGATGCTGGTGCCGCCCTCGATCGTCGACTTCAACGCCGCCGCGCGTGAGGCCGAACGCAGTGGCCGCGACCGCAACCTGGTCTCCTACGTGCGTGGCGCCTGGGCCGACCAGCAGGACCGTGGCACCGGCGAAATCGCCACCCAGTACCTGCGCAAGGGTGCTACCTGGACCGCGCTGGTGCTGGAATACCGGGCCGGCGACGGTCGCGTGGTCAGCCTGGTGCGCCTGTTCTGGATCGCCGGCAATGGCGCGGCCGCTGCCGACGTGCGCAAGCATTACCTGATCGCCGAGCGTCCCTTCGATATCGCCAAGGACCTCGGCGGGTTCGACCTGGACCTGCGCAAGCTCAAGCAGCGCCTGGGCGATGTGCACCACTTCGACAGCTTCGTCGGCTACGCCGAGCGCTTCCGCCACCTGCTGGGCATCGACAATGAAATGGCGCTGCGCCTGCTGCACAAGACGCAGTCGGCCAAGAACCTGGGCGACCTGAACGTCTTCCTGCGCGACTTCATGCTCGATACGCCCAAGACCTTCGATGCCGCCGAACGCCTGGTCAGTGACTTCGCCGAGCTGGACGGCGCGCACAAGTCGGTGGTCACCGCGCGGCGCCAGGTCGAAACCCTGTTGCCCGCGCGTGCGCTGCACGCCGAGCTGAAGGCGATGAACCTGCAGCGCGCGGACGAGGAAACCCTGAAGCTCGGGCTGGACAGCTTCCGCGAATCACGCCTGCAACTGCTGCTGGACAAGCGGCTGCAGGAAATCGACGTGCGCCACCGCGGCCTGCTCGGCGAGGAAACCCAGCGTCGCCAGACGCTGGCCAACCACGAAGAACACGTGGCCGAACTGGAACTGCAGCGACGCCAGCAGGGCGGCGAGCGCATCGAGGAGCTGGAACGCGAACAAGGGCGTGCCCAGGCCGAGCGCGACCGACGCCAGGCAAAGCGCGATCAGGCCAACCAGGCCGCGGCCAAACTGCAGGACGCATTGCCCGATGACGCGCACGGCTTCGCGCAGCTGATCAGCCGCGCGCAGGGCGAGCTGGACAACCGCCAGCAGGCGGCTGCCGCGCTGGACGATGCCATCACCGAGCGGTTGTCCGGCAAACAGGACGACACGCGCCGCTTCGGCGATGTCCGCGCGGAACTGGAGGCGATGGAGCGCAACCCGTCGAGCATTCCCGCCCCGCTGCAGAAGCTGCGCAGCCGCCTGGCCGAGGAAACCGGTGTTCCCGAAGCAGCACTGCCGTTCGTGGGCGAGCTGATCCAGGTCCGCCAGGAAGAGGGCGCCTGGCAGGGCGCGATCGAGCGCGTGCTGTTCGGGTTCGCGCAGTCGCTGCTGGTGGAAGACAAGCACTACAACGAAGTCAACGCGTGGGTGAACCGCACCCACATCGGCATGCGGCTCACCTACTACCGCGTGCGTCGCAATGACGATGCCATTGCCCGTGACCCCTCCAAGCGTTCGTTGCTGCACAAACTGGAATTCCGCGACAGCGTGTTCGAGCCGTGGCTGCGCCGCGAGCTCGGCAAGCGCTACGACTACGAGTGCGTCGAGGCAAAGCAGCTGCGCGATGTCGAACGCGGCATCTCGCGCGAAGGCCAGGTCAAGCACCCGGGCGATCGCTTCGAGAAAGACGACCGCAACGCAATCGGTGATCGTCGCCGCTGGCTGCTGGGCTTCAGCAACAGCGACAAGCTGGCGCTGTTCCGCAAGGAAGCCCAGGAGCTGGCGCAACGCATCGCCGAATGCGACGAAGATGTCGCACGGCTGCGCAGCCAGCGCGATCGCGACAACGATCGGCGCCTGGCCTGCAACCAGCTGGTCAATTTCAGCTGGGAGGAAGTGGATGTCGCCACGGCCGTCCAGCGCTTGCAGGACATCGAATCGTCGCTGCACGAGCTGAAGGAAGGCAACGCCGACCTGGCCCGCCTGGCGCAGCAGATCGACCAGGCGCGCGCGGATATCGCGCAGGCCCGCCGGACCTACGAAGACACCCGCGTCGAGCTCGCCCAGCACGCACGCGAACGCGACAAGCTCGATGCCCAGCGCCAGCGCAGCCGCGCCCTGGTGCTGCCGGCCCTCGGTGCCACCCAGGAAGCCGGGCTGCAGTCGCGCCTTGAGCGCCTGGGCGGCCTCAGCCTGGAAACGCTGGAAGCGCACATGCGCGAGATCAGCAAGGGCATCAACGAAAGCCTCGCCGCCTCGCAGCAGGACGTGCACCGCGTTGAGACGCAGCTGGTGGCCTGCTTCCGGCGCTTCGCGCAGGCGTGGCCGGAAGAGTCCGGCGATTTCACCGCGTCCGTCGCCTCGGCCGAGGACTACCTTGCCCGCCTGCAGCGGCTGGAACGCGATGGCCTGCCGCAGCACGAAGAACGCTTCTTCGACCTGCTGCAGAACCAGAGCAAGAACAACCTGCTGGCCCTGCAGCGGCACAGCGCCGAGGCACGCAAGTCGATCGGCCAGCGCCTGGACGAGGTCAATGCCTCGCTGGAGCAGGTGCCGTTCAACCGCGGCACCCTGTTGACCATCGAGCTCAGCGACCGGCGCCTGCCGGAGGTGCTGGAGTTCCACCAGCAGCTGCGCGACGTGCTGTCGCACCATCAGACCGAAGAGCGCGAGGTGGCCGAGGCGCAGTTTGCCGTGCTGCGCGAGCTGGTCAAACGCCTTGGCTCACAGGAAGGCGAGGACCGCCGTTGGCGCGAAAACGTGCTCGACGTGCGCCTGCATGTGGAGTTCATCGGCGTCGAGCTCGACGCCGCTACCCGCCAGCAGGTGGAGATCTACCGCAGCGGCGCTGGCAAGTCCGGTGGACAGCGGCAGAAGCTGGCCACCACCTGCCTGGCTGCAGCGCTGCGCTACCAGCTCGGCGGCGCCGAAAGCCAGCTGCCCAGCTACGCCGCCGTCGTGCTCGACGAAGCGTTCGACAAGGCCGACAACGAGTTCACCGCCCTGGCGATGAACATCTTCGAGAACTTCGGTTTCCAGATGGTGGTGGCCACGCCGCTGAAGTCGGTGATGACGCTCGAACCGTTCATCGGTGGTGCCTGCTTCGTCGAAATCAGCGGCCGCCACGACTCCGGCGTGCTGCTGATCGAGTACGACGAAGAGGCCAAGCGGCTCAAGCTGCCGGAGCGCAGCCGCCAGCAGGACGCCGAACCGGTCGCCTGACCGGTCGGCAATCCCCACACCCGCACGGCAAACACTGCACCGGCAACGGCAATCCCCGCGCCGGCAACGGAAATCCCGCACCCACAACGGCATTTCCCGCACCGGCAACGGAAACCCCGCACCCGCACCGGAAATCCCGCACCCACAACGGAAATCCCGCACCGGCAACGGAAATCCCGCACCCACGTAGAGCCGACCGTTGGTCGGCTGCTCCACCATCACCGGTCGCCGCAGCGCCCCGCTCTACGCGTTATCCGCCGAACGTATCCCAGCCCATCCGCGCGATCAGCACCACCACCAGACCGACGAACAATTTGCGGATGAACGGCGTACCGCCGCGCAGCGCCAGCCGCGTGCCCACCACCGAGCCGACGATGTTGGCGGCGGCCATCGGCAGCGCGAACAGCCACAGGATGTTGCCGGTCGGCACGAAGAAGGAAATGGCAGCGACATTCGTGGCCAGGTTCACCACCTTCGAGGCGGCCGAGGCACGCAGGAAGTCCAGCCCGAAGAAGCGCACGAACAGGAAGATCAGAAAGCTGCCCGTGCCCGGCCCGAAGAACCCGTCGTAGAAGCCGATCACCGCGCCGATGCCCAGCGCCATGGCCAGCTCCCGGCGCCCGATCTCGCGCGGCCGGTGCAACGCGCCGAAATCCTTCTTCCACAGCGTGTAGCCGAGCATCGCCACCAGCAGCACCAGCACCAGCGGGCGCACCGCGTCTTTGGGCAGCAGGCTGACCGCCGTGGCCCCGGCGAAGGAAAACACGAAGGCGGTGCCCGCCGCGAACAGCACCGGTCGCCACGGGAAGCGCACGTTGCGCGCGTAGCGGAACGCGGCCGCAGCCGTGCCGAACATCGAACTGAACTTGTTGGTGCCAAACAGCATCGCCGGGGTGTGCTGCGGCAGCACCGTGAACAGGCCGGGCAACTGCACCAGCCCGCCGCCACCCACGGCCGCATCGACCAGGCCGGCGATGAAGGCGATCGCCACCAACCACAACAGCTCAGGGGGAACCAGCTCGAGCACGGCAGCAACTTCGCGACACAAGGCGCGCAAGCATACGCCCGGACCCCCACACCGGGTAGAGCCGACCGTGGGTCGGCTGCCCTGCGCCACCGCACACACGTACCGACCAACGCTCGGTACCTACGGCGCATTCAGCACGCCCATACCCACGGTCCGCATCCACGGCGGACCCAAGCAAACGCGCGACAATAGCCCCATGAGCACACCCGACCCCTGTCCCTGCGGCCGCCCACTGGCCTACACCGCCTGCTGCGGCCTCTACCACGCCGGCGCGAACGCACCCGACGCCGAAGCCCTGATGCGCTCGCGCTACAGCGCCTACGTCAAGCAGCTGCCGGACTACCTGCTGGCCAGCTGGCATCCGTCCACGCGCCCGCAGGAATTATCGTTGGACGAAGCCCCCGGCCAGCGCACCCGCTGGTTGGGACTGACAATCCACACGCACACCACCACCGACCCGGACCACGCCCAGGTCAACTTCACCGCCCGTTACAAGGTCGGCGGCGGCAGCGCGGTCAAGATGCTCGAACACAGCCGCTTCGTCCGCGAAGACGGTCGCTGGTTCTACCTCGACGCGCTGCCCTGAGCCGGCTCGCGGCTGCGCACCGCCACCGGCCGCTGCTGGCCGTGGGCGCGCACGCAGTTGCGCCCGGCATCCTTGGCCGCGTACAGCGCCTGGTCGGCGGCCTTGATCACCGCCTGCGCGCCGTCGCCCACGCGGCTGTCGGCCATGCCGATGCTCACCGTCACCTGCACCACCGTGCCGTCGCCACCGCGGCCGCGCTGCAGCCGGCCCACCGCGTCGTCCTGCACGCGCGCCGCACGATCGCGCAGCTGCAGGCGGGTGGCTTCCACCATCGCCCGTACCGCTTCCACCGCCTCCACGCACGCCGGGGCAGGGCGGTCCAGGAACACCAGCGCGAACTCCTCGCCGCCATAACGGAACGCGCGTCCGCCGCCGCCCACCTCGGCCAGGCGCGCGGCCACCAGCTTGAGCACGTCGTCGCCGTTGTCATGGCCGTGGGTATCGTTGAAGCGCTTGAAGTGGTCCACATCCACCATCGCGATCGTGTACGTGGCCCCCACCCGTTGCAGGCACTCGTTCAACGCGCGCCGACCGGGCAGGCCGGTCAGTTCGTCGCGGTAGGCCATATGGAAAGATTCCTGCAGCATCGCCGACACGATCAGCAGCAGCGCGGTGCTGGCCAGCGCCGGCAGCAGCGCTGGCGACAGGAACACCCGCGGCAACATCGCCCACACCACCAGCAGCGCGACCAGCATCGCCGTATGCAGGGGCCGCGGCTGGCGCAGCGCCTGCACTGCCAGCCCGATCATCGCTGCCACGAACAGCAGCGTCGGCACCTGCGCCAACCGGCTCCAGCCGGTCGGCAGCCACGGCCAATGCTGGTCCGAGAGCAGGTCGTGCATTCCCTGCGGCCCCTGTGCGGCCAGCAGCGCGAACACACCGATCGCCGCACCGCTGACCACCCCGCGCAGCAGCAGGTCCTGGCGCAGTCGGCCGCGCTCGGGCCACAGCCCATGCAGCGCGAACAGCAGCGGCAGCCACAGCGAGACCGAATGAAACAACAACGGGGTCAGCGCGGTAACCGCGCCGGTATTGAGGAAACTGCCCACCAGCCCATGCAGGATCGCGAACGCCAGCGCGATCACCAGCAGCAGGCACACCGCGCGCACCCGGTTGTAGATCAGGCCCAGGCCGATGCCCAGACAGGTCAGTACCAGCGGCAGGATGCGATGCACCGGGCTGCCCACCTCGTCGGCCGGCGTGGCCGACCACAATCCCAGCCCCACCAGCACGGCGGGCAGCAGGAACAGATAGTGACCGGGCTGGCGTAGCAGGTGATTCCGCAAGACGGTTCCACAAAAGCGGGCCGGCGCGCCCTGGCCGCACGTGCAGACCGGGACCACGCAGGCGAGGTGTCTTTCCGATAGCGGCCACTGCGTATTCAACTTGAGTGCGTAACATCGCGTGAGCCTTGCCATGACGTCCTGCTCACCACCGCTGGTCGATCCTGACCGCGATGAATACCGCCGTCGCCTCACCACCGCCCGTCGCCCCATCGCCCGCCGCCGCACTGGCCGTCCGTTATGCCGGCATCCGCGCGCGCAGCATCGCGCTGGCCGCCCCGCTCAGCGCCGAAGATGCGATGGTGCAGAGCATGCCCGACGCCAGCCCGGCCAAATGGCACCTGGCCCACACCACCTGGTTCTTCGAACGCTTCGTGCTGGCCAGCCAGCCCGGCCATCAGCCGTTCAACGCAGACTGGCACTACCTGTTCAACAGCTACTACCAGAGCATCGGTCCGGCCCATGCGCGTCCGCAGCGTGGCCTGCTCTCGCGGCCGTCGCTGGAGGAAGTACTGCAGTACCGGGCCCGCGTCGATCAGCAGGTGATCACCCTGCTGCAGGCCGGTGCGCTCGATGCGCAGGCCAGCCATCAGCTGCAGCTCGGCCTGCACCACGAACAGCAGCACCAGGAGCTGCTGCTGACCGACATCAAGCATGCGCTGTGGTGCAATCCGCTGCAGCCGGCCTACCGCGATGATCTGAGCCGCAGCGACGCCATCGCCGTGCCGCTGCGCTGGCAGCGCAGCCCCGAACAGATCGTGGAGATCGGTGCTCCCGCGTGGCCGGCGCACGCGGACTTCGCCTACGACAACGAATCGCCCGTGCATCGCGTGCTCGTCCCGGCCCATGGCTTGGCCAATCGACCGGTCAGCAACGCCGAGTACCGCCAGTTCATCCAGGCCGGCGGTTACCGCGAGGTCGGGCTGTGGATGAGCGAAGGCTGGGCGCTGTGCCAGGCCGAACAGTGGCAGCACCCGCTGTACTGGGATGACGCACTCGAGCGCGAGTTCACCCTCGGCGGCTGGCGGGCGTTGGACCTGCATGCGCCGGTATCCCACATCAGCTATTTCGAAGCCGACGCCTTTGCCCGCTGGCAGGGCGCACGCCTGCCCACCGAGTTCGAATGGGAAGCCGCCGCCGCCGGTCACGCGCCGACCGGCCATTTCGCCGACGCTGACCGCCTCCACCCTGCCGGCATCGCCCCAGACGGGCAGGGCGACGATGACGCCCTCCTGCAGCTGTTCGGCGATGTCTGGGAATGGACCAGCAGCGCCTACGGCGCCTATCCGGGCTTTCGCCCCTTCGCCGGCAACCTCGGCGAGTACAACGGTAAATTCATGAACGGCCAATGGATCCTGCGCGGCGGCAGCTGCGCCACCCCGGACGGGCACGTCCGCGCCAGCTACCGCAACTTCTTCGCGCCCTCCGCACGCTGGCAGTTCGCCGGCGTGCGCCTGGCAAGGGACCTGGCGTGAGTACGGTCAGCGACGCGCTCGAGGCGCTCACCGACCTGCAGCCTGATCGCGGCCGCATCACCGCCGACATCCTGCACGGCCTGTCCGCCACGCCACGCCAGCTGCCGTCCAAGTACTTCTACGACGCGCGCGGTTCGGCTCTGTTCGAGCAGATCACCCACCAGCCCGAGTACTACCCCACCCGCACCGAACTGCAGCTGCTGCAGGACTGCGCCGCCGCCATCGCCAAGGTGGTCGGCCCACGTCTGCACGTGGTCGAACTTGGCAGCGGCAGTGGTCGCAAGACCGAGTTGCTGCTGCACGCGCTGGCCGATCCGGTCGCCTACACCCCCATCGAGATCTCGCGCGCGGCGCTGCTGGCCAGCATCGCGCGGCTGGCGCAGGCCCTGCCGGACATCGAGATGCTCCCGGTCTGCGCAGACTTCACTCACCCGGTGCAGGTGCCCGAGCCGCAACGCGAACCCGCGCGACGGTTGTTGTTCTTCCCCGGCTCCACGCTGGGCAACTTCGACCACGCCGACGCGGTCGCCTTGCTGCAGGCGATGCGCCAGACGATGGGGCGCGATGGCATGGCCCTGATCGGCATCGACCTGCACAAGGACCCGGCGCTGATCGAAGCGGCCTACAACGATGCCGCTGGCGTCACCGCCGAGTTCACTCTCAATCTGCTGCGTCGGCTCAACCGCGAGATCGGCAGCGACTTCGACCTGGATGGTTTCCAGCACCGGGCGCGCTACAGCGTGGCGCGCCTGCGCATCGAAACCGAACTGGTCAGCACCCGCGCCCAGCGCGTGCACGTAGCCGGGCACCCCTTCGATTTTGCCGAAGGCGAAGCGATGACCGTCGAATACAGCCACAAGTACACCGACGTCTCGTTCGCGTCATTGGTTGCCGAGGCAGGTCTTCGCGTCACTGCGCAATGGAATGCCGCCGCGCCGGCGTTCGGCCTGCGCCTGCTGCAACCGGCCTGAAGCGCCGGTTTGATCGGCGCCAGCCCGCTATGATGCAGGTCCACTTGGCTGCAAGGATTCCCGCCAATGAGGCTTCTCCCCGGCTGGCTGCTCGGCGCACTGTGCCTGGCCAGCGCCCCGGTTGCCGCCGCGCCACAGGATGATTTCGACCGCTGCCTGGCCACCCTGCAACCGCAGGCGCTCAAGCAGGGCATCCGTGCCGCCGGCTTTACCCGCTTCACCGCCGGGCTCACCCCGGACCTGAGCGTGCTGCCGCTGATGGACGCGCAACCGGAGTTCACCACGCCGCTGTGGGATTACCTGGCCGCGCTGGTGGACAGCCAGCGGGTGGACGACGGCCGCGCGCGTCTGGTCGAGCATCGCGATCTGTTGAACCGGGTATCGGCCCAGTACGGCGTCGATCCGGCCACGATCGTCGCGGTCTGGGGCGTGGAGAGCGATTACGGCCGCGTGTTCGGCAAGCGTCCGCTGCTGCAGTCGCTGGCGACGCTGTCGTGCAACGGCCGCCGCCAGCCCTTCTTCCGCGGCGAACTGCTGGCCCTGCTCAAGCTGCTCGATGCCGGGGACCTGCAGGCCGACGGCCTCACCGGTTCCTGGGCCGGCGCCTTCGGGCACACCCAGTTCATGCCCTCCACCTATGCGCGCATCGCCGTGGATGGCGATGGCGACGGTCGCCGCGACCTCGTCGCCAGCATTCCCGATGCCCTGGCCTCCACCGCCAACTACCTGGCCAAAGCGGGCTGGCGCAGCGGCCAGCCGTGGGGAATCGAGGTCACGTTGCCGGCGGGCTTCAACCCGTCGCTGGCCGGGCGCACCCAGCGCAAGCCGCTCGGCGACTGGCGTGCATTGGGCATCGTCCCGGTCGGCGGTGGCGCGCTCGCCCCTGCCGGCCTGCCCGCCGACAGCAACGCCGCCCTGCTGCTGCCCACCGGCGCCAAGGGCCCGGCGTGGCTGGTGTTCCGCAACTACGACGCGATCTACGCCTACAACGCCGCCGAAAGTTATGCGCTGGCCATCGCCACCCTGGCCGACCGCCTGCGCGGCGGCAACGGCACGGTGGCGGCCTGGCCCACCGACGATCCCGGCATCGGCCGCCGCGAGCGCCGTGAGCTGCAGACCCTGCTGCTCGCCCGCGGGCATGACATCGGCGCCGCCGACGGCATGGTCGGCACCGCCACCCGGCGCGCCATCCAGGTCGAGCAGCAGCGCCTGGGCTGGACCACCACCGACGGCCGCGCCGGTCAACGCATCCTCACCGCCCTGCGCAGCGCCCCTCCCATCAAGACCCCGCCGACCGCCATGCCTGCATCCACCGTGTTCACCCTGCCGCCCAACCACGCCCGCCTCATGCAGTCCCCGGCCGGCCCCGGCGCGGCCCTGCCCAAGGTCGAAGGTCTGAGCCTGGGCAAGGTGCAGGGCTTCGATGCCTGGAAGGTGGAGACCCCGTTCGCGACCGCCGCCATCGCGGTGTTCGGCGGGCAGCTGCTGTCCTATATCCCCAAGGGCGGCCAGGACGTGCTGTGGCTGTCGCCCAGCGCGCAGGCGCTGCCCACCCCCATCCGTGGTGGCAGCCCGGTGTGCTGGCCGTTCTTCGGCCGCCAGGGGCAGGGCAGCGACGTGCCCTCGCACGGCTTCGTGCGTACCCTGCCGTGGACCCTGAAGGACGCGCGGCGCGAGGCCGATGGCACGCTCGTGCTCTCGCTCGCCCCGCCCACGCTGGACAACCTGGCCCTGCGCCTGCACATGGAGCTGCGCATCGGCCGCACCCTGGAACAGCGCCTGGTCACCGAGAACACCAGCGCCCAGACGGTCCGCTTCACCCAGGCCCTGCACAACTACTTCAAGGTGGGCGACGCCACCGGCGTGGACGTGCAGGGGCTCGACGGCCTCACCTACCTGGACAAGTTCGAGGACTACGCCACCCCGCGCCTCCAACAGGGCGACTGGAACCTGCGCGACCCGCGCGACCCGGGCCGCAGCGATCGCATCTATACCCAGGCCGGTGGCCGTTATGTCCTCAAGGACTCCACCCTGAAGCGGCGCATCGAGATCACCACCCAGGGCAGCCACTCGCTGGTGGCCTGGAACCCGGGCGAAGCCGGCGCGGCCAAGATGGCCGACGTCGGTAGCGGCTGGCGCAACTATGTCTGCCTGGAAGCGGCCAACGCCGGCCCGGATGTGGTGACCCTCGCGCCGGGTGGGCGCCACGTGTTGCAGCAGACGTTCTCGGTGCTGCCGTTGTGAGTGCCAGCCCCCACGACCCGTATGCCGCGCCTGCGGCCGCGGTCATCGAGGCGGAAATCGACCTGGCCATCGAGCGTGCGGCCGGCGTCCACGACCGGCACCGGCAACTGGCCAGGGCGGTCGGCGACAATTTCGGCGTGTATGCCCGCCGCTGGCATCTGGATGCCCCAACCGGTCGATGGCCGCGCCCTTGGCACTGGCCGGCCTTCCTGTTCGACTTCTTCTGGCTGTTGTATCGGCGCCTCTATCTGGCGGCCGCGCTGATGCTGGTGCTGGAATTCGGCGTCGGGGCCGCCGTGGCGTTCAGCTGGATCGGTGAGAACGGCAGCCTGGTCCTGCTGATCGGTACGAAAGTGCTGCTGGGGCTGTCCGCCAACGCGGTGTACCTGTGGCACTGCCGGCGTCTGGTGGCCCGCACCGAGGCCCGCTACCGCGATCAACCGGCACGCATCGCTGCCGAACTCGACCGCCGTGGCGGCGTGAGCAAGGTGGCCCTGGGGCTGGGGTTCGTTCTGTATGTCCTGATTCGGGTGTTGGCCGGCGAGTGACCCGACTCAGCCGGCAGGCGTGCGCGGTCGCAGCACCAGCAGGCAGATACCTCCGGCCACCAGCCCCCAGAAGGCCGAACCGATCCCGGCCAGCGACACCCCTGAAGCGGTGACCAGGAACGTCACCAGCGCCGCCTCGCGGTCGGCCTCCTCGCGCAACGCCATCGACAGGCTGTTGGCGATCGTGCCGAACAGGGCAATACCGGCCACGCAGGCCACCAGTTCCCTGGGGAAGGCGGCGAACACCGCCGCCACCGTCGCCCCGAACAGGCCCACCACGATATAGAAGCCACCGGCGGCCACCGCTGCGGTGTAACGCCGCGCCGGGTCCTCGTGCGCCTCCCGTCCCATGCAGATCGCCGCGGTGATCGCCGCCAGGTTCAACCCGAAAGCGCCGAACGGCGCCAGCAGCGTATTGGCCACCCCGATCCAGCCGATCACCGGCGAGATCGGCGTGTCGTAGCCCGAGGCACGGATCACCGCCACGCCGGGGATGTTCTGCGAGGCCATGGTCACCACGAACAGGGGCAGGGCAACGCCGATCACTGCCGACCACGACAGCGTCGGCCAGGTGAACACCGGCGTGGCCAGCTCCAGCCGCACCGTCTCCATGTGCAGCAGTCCCTGAGAAGCCGCCACCGCTACACCCACCAGCAAGGTGGCGATCACCGCATAGCGTGGGAACAGGCGCCGACCGACCAACCAGGTGACGAACATCGCCAGTGCCATCCCCAACTGCGTCTGCATGGAGACGAACACCTCCAGCCCGAAGCGCAGCAGCACACCGGCCAGCATCCCGGCGGCCAGTGCCATCGGCACTCGCCGCATCACGCGCGCGAAGATCCCCGAGAAACCGGCGATCATCCCCAGCACCGCGGCAAGCACGAACGCACCGATCGCATCGCTGTAGCCCACTGCACCGGCGCCCACCACCAGCATCGCTGCACCCGGGGTGGACCAGGCCGTCACCACGGGCACGCGGTAGCGCAGCGACAGTCCGATACACGTGATGCCCATGCCCAATCCCAACGCCCACATCCACGAGGCGATCTGCGCCTGCGTTGCACCGACTGCGCGTGCGGCCTGGAACACGATCACCGCCGAACTGGCGAAGCCGACCAACACGGT
>NZ_JALJRW010000030.1:37500-40953 GCF_024519465.1 Stenotrophomonas sp. Ste86
TGAGGTCGGTAGTTCGAGTCTACCCAGACCCACCACTCTGAATGACTAGCGCATACAAAGAATTTATTACGCATCGGCATTGTGGCCGGTACGTGTTCTTTTAAAACTTGTGACGTAGCGAGCGTTTGAGATTCTATCTTGACGTGTCGTGAGGCTAAGGCGGAAGACTTAAATGTCTTCTTATTAATTGAGTCGTTATATTTCGTATCTGGGCTTTGTACCCCCAGGTCATATATGTAACCCAAGGCAACTTGAGGTTATATGGTCAAGCGAATAAGCGCACACGGTGGATGCCTTGGCGGTCAGAGGCGATGAAGGACGTGGCAGCCTGCGAAAAGTATCGGGGAGCTGGCAACAAGCTTTGATCCGGTAATGTCCGAATGGGGAAACCCACCCGCTTGCGGGTATCCTGCAGTGAATACATAGCTGCTGGAAGCGAACCTGGTGAACTGAAATATCTAAGTAACCAGAGGAAAAGAAATCAACCGAGATTCCCTGAGTAGCGACGAGCGAACGGGGACTAGCCCTTAAGCTGGAATGGTTCTAGAAAAACAGCCTGGAACGGCTGGCCATAGAAGGTGATAGCCCTGTATTTAAAAGGGCCACTCCAGTGAAGACGAGTAGGGCGGGGCACGTGAAACCCTGTCTGAACATGGGGGGACCATCCTCCAAGGCTAAATACTACTGACCGACCGATAGTGAACCAGTACCGTGAGGGAAAGGCGAAAAGAACCCCGGAGAGGGGAGTGAAATAGATCCTGAAACCGTGTGCGTACAAGCAGTAGGAGCCTCGCAAGGGGTGACTGCGTACCTTTTGTATAATGGGTCAGCGACTTACTGTTCGTGGCAAGCTTAACCGTATAGGGGAGGCGAAGGGAAACCGAGTCTGATAAGGGCGCATAGTCGCGGGCAGTAGACCCGAAACCGGGTGATCTAGTCATGGCCAGGGTGAAGGTGCCGTAACAGGTACTGGAGGCCCGAACCCACGTCTGTTGCAAAAGACGGGGATGAGCTGTGATTAGGAGTGAAAAGCTAATCGAACCCGGAGATAGCTGGTTCTCCTCGAAAGCTATTTAGGTAGCGCCTCATATGTATCCTCTCGGGGGTAGAGCACTGTTATGGCTAGGGGGTCATCGCGACTTACCAAACCATTGCAAACTCCGAATACCGAGACGGACTGTATGGGAGACACACGGCGGGTGCTAACGTCCGTCGTGAAAAGGGAAACAACCCAGACCCACAGCTAAGGTCCCAAATTCACTGCTAAGTGGAAAACCATGTGGAAAGGCACAGACAGCCAGGAGGTTGGCTTAGAAGCAGCCACCCTTTAAAGAAAGCGTAATAGCTCACTGGTCGAGTCGGTCTGCGGGGAAGATTTAACGGGGCTAAGCAGTGAACCGAAGCTTGGGGTGTGCATATTTATATGTACGCGGTAGAGGAGCGTTCCGTAAGCCGTTGAAGGTGGATTGAGAAGTCTGCTGGAGGTATCGGAAGTGCGAATGCTGACATGAGTAACGATAATGCGGGTGAAAAACCCGCACGCCGAAAGCCCAAGGTTTCCTTGCGCAACGTTAATCGGCGCAGGGTGAGTCGGCCCCTAAGGCGAGGACGAAAGTCGTAGTCGATGGGAAGCAGGTTAATATTCCTGCACCTCGCGTAAGTGCGATGGAGGGACGGAGAAGGTTAGGTGTACCCGGCGTTGGTTGTCCGGGGGAAAGGAGGTAGGTTTGAATCTTTGGCAAATCCGGGATTCTTCAAGACCGAGCACCGAGACGAGCCTTTAAGGCGAAGTCACTGATACCACGCTTCCAGGAAAAGCTCCTAAGCTTCAGCTTACGCAGACCGTACCGTAAACCGACACAGGTGGGTAGGATGAGAATTCTCAGGCGCTTGAGAGAACTCGGGTGAAGGAACTAGGCAACATGGCACCGTAACTTCGGGAGAAGGTGCGCCCTTTTTGGTGGCTCATGCGAGCTATAGCTGAAGAGGGCCGCAGAAACCAGGCCGCTGCGACTGTTTATCAAAAACACAGCACTCTGCAAACACGAAAGTGGACGTATAGGGTGTGACGCCTGCCCGGTGCTGGAAGGTTAATTGATGGGGTCAGCCGCAAGGCGAAGCTCTTGATCGAAGCCCCAGTAAACGGCGGCCGTAACTATAACGGTCCTAAGGTAGCGAAATTCCTTGTCGGGTAAGTTCCGACCTGCACGAATGGCGTAACGACAGCGGCGCTGTCTCCACCCGAGACTCAGTGAAATTGAAATCGCTGTGAAGATGCAGCGTTCCCGTGGCAAGACGGAAAGACCCCGTGAACCTTTACTATAGCTTTACACTGAACGTTGAGTTCGTCTGTGTAGGATAGGTGGGAGGCTATGAAACTGTGGCGCTAGCTGCAGTGGAGCCATCCTTGAAATACCACCCTGTCGTGCTTGACGTTCTAACCTAGGTCCATAATCTGGATCGGGGACCGTGTATGGTGGGTAGTTTGACTGGGGCGGTCTCCTCCTAAAGAGTAACGGAGGAGCTCGAAGGTACGCTCAGCGCGGTCGGACATCGCGCACTGTGTGCAAAGGCATAAGCGTGCTTGACTGCAAGATCGACGGATCAAGCAGGTAGGAAACTAGGACTTAGTGATCCGGTGGTTCTGTATGGAAGGGCCATCGCTCAACGGATAAAAGGTACTCCGGGGATAACAGGCTGATACCGCCCAAGAGTTCATATCGACGGCGGTGTTTGGCACCTCGATGTCGGCTCATCACATCCTGGGGCTGTAGTCGGTCCCAAGGGTATGGCTGTTCGCCATTTAAAGTGGTACGCGAGCTGGGTTCAGAACGTCGTGAGACAGTTCGGTCCCTATCTGCCATGGGCGTTGGAGATTTGAGAGGGGCTGCTCCTAGTACGAGAGGACCGGAGTGGACGAACCTCTGGTGTTCCGGTTGTCACGCCAGTGGCATTGCCGGGTAGCTATGTTCGGAAGCGATAACCGCTGAAAGCATCTAAGCGGGAAGCGCGCCTCAAGATGAGATCTCCCGGGGCACAAGCCCCCTGAAGGAACCATATAGACTATGTGGTTGATAGGTCAGGTGTGTAAGTACAGCAATGTATTGAGCTAACTGATACTAATGATCCGTGTGGCTTGACCATATAACCTCAAGTTGCCTTGGCCGACATGACATGTCGATAGAGCCCAAGTGCACGCTACGTCACAAGACCAAACGAGAGGCAGGCGCTCAGGCGCGTCTCTTTGTAAAGCCGGCACATCCGTGCCCGCTCCCTGCAAAGACACGACCTGCGGCGACACTCCAAAAGCCTCCCTGGTGAAATTAGCGCTGTGGAACCACCCGATCCCATCCCGAACTCGGAAGTGAAACGCAGCTGCGCCGATGGTAGTGTGGCTCAAGCCATGCGAGAGTAGGTCATCGCCAGGGTTTATACCCAAAAACCCCGCTGCTC
>NZ_JALJRW010000031.1 GCF_024519465.1 Stenotrophomonas sp. Ste86
GCGCCCGTAGCTCAGTTGGATAGAGTACCTGGCTACGAACCAGGCGGTCGGGAGTTCGAATCTCTCCGGGCGCACCATTGCATAGACGAAGACAGCAGCCATCGGCTGCTGTTTTTTTTTGGTTCTCCGCTCCCATGCGGGGCAAGCACGAAGCGCGCTCTGGATCTTTTCCCACGCAGCGGGTCGGCGAGTCGGTGGGTCGGGCGCTGGGCCCGCATGCCCTTGGAGGCGAAATAAAGGAGGAGGTGGCGGCCGCAGGCCGACGCCGGGGGACATTCGCCGGAAAGGGCATGGGGGCCCAACGCCCGACCCACCGACCCACTTCAGAAACGCCTGGCTTTTAACTGCTTACCGCAAGCCGAGTCCCGTAGCGGCCGGTACGCCCCTGGGCAAAATCAAGGAGGAGGCCGCCACGCGGCCGGGGGACATTTGCGCCAGGGGCGTACTGGCCGCTACGGGGCCCATACGCTCGCGACAGACCCGAGCGAGGACACGGCGCGATGCACTCGGGAAGACCGCCTGGAGCCGGCCAGCGGCCGGCACTACCCGACTACGGAACGGCGCATCATCCGCGCGGCGTGGCCGCTGCCTGCGCCATCGCCATTCGATCGGCCTCCTCCGGCAACGCCGGCGACGCGCACTGGGCCCCGGCACGGCCTTCCTGCGCCAGCCAGTCGTCCACCACCCCGCCCAGCAGATCCACTCGCAACGGCAAGGTGATGTGGTCTTCGCCGCGCATCTCGATGTAATGCACGCGCGGACTGGCCGCCGCCAGTCGACGCCCCTGGCTCACCTGCACGTGCTGGTCGTCCTGGCCGTGCAGCAACAGCACGCAGGCGCGCGTATCGGCCAGCGCGCGCGCGACATCCACGCGGTCCAGGTCCAGGTCCAGGCGCTGGCTGGCCGCGGCGATCACCTGGTTGATGTCCTGGCTGCCGTAGCGCCAGCGCCCGTAGGCGGCCATCGCCTGCGCCTTCCAGCCACTGGGCTGCAATGACATCAGGTGCGGAATCATGCTGCGGATGGCATCGCCGGCGTTGGCGAAGGACTCCATCGCCACTACACCGGCAACCCGGTCGCCCAGCTTGTCGGCAGTGAACAACGCGGTGGCCGCGCCGTAGGACACGCCGAACAGATACAGCGGCCCAACCACTTCATGCCGCGCCTGCAGCGCATTGATCACATCGATGACGTCATCGGATTCAAACGTGCCATACCCCGACGGTCCGGCACCGGAATGCCCATGGTTGCGCAGGTCGATGGTGACCACACGGTAGCCGGACTGGGCCAGCTGCAATGACCACGGCAGCATCGCATCGCCGTTCATCATCCAGCCGTGCAGCAGCACCACCGTGCCGCGCGGTGCCTGCGGCTGGAACGGATGCGGCAGGTCCAGCGCCAGGCCGGTGCGCAGCGGCTCGCCGTTGTCGTGCTGCTGGGCCAGATAGGCGTAGCGCAGCCCGTACTGGCCCGGGTCGAAGGCCCGCCAGAAGATCGGCACACCGGCACGCCCGGTCACCCGGCCGTGCCGGTTGGGCACGCTGTCCACGGCCTCGGCGATGCGCGGGGTGTCCAGCAACGTGGACACCCCGCCCGGCGCGACCAGGCGATCGCTGAGCGAGGTCGAGCGGGAGGTGGAGGTCAGCGGGGAGCAGGCGGCCAGCCACAGGCCGGCCCCGGCCAGCAACAACAGCAGCAGGCGCTTCATGGGGATACAGGGGAAACCGATTGAGTCAGGCAGGTTACCGATCGCCCGGTCGGCGCTCTATCGCATCCGTATGACCATCCGATGACACGGCGGCAATGATTCAGCTTGAAGGGCGCGACCGTTGCGGACGCCGATGCCTGGAGTCGCCGGCGGCGCCGCACTCACCCCAGCCACGCCTCCATCGTCGGCCACCAGCCCGCCATCACCTGCGGCCCCTGCATCCGCGTACGCCACCAGCGCAGCGCGGCCCCCTCCTCGCCCGGCCGCCAGGCCAGCCAGAACGTCTCGTCCGGCTTGGGTTCCTCAACCGGCTTGATCACCAACCGGCCCTGCGCCACCGCGTGCCGCACGTACGGCGCGGGCAGGAAGCCAAAGCCCAGCCCGGCGCACTGCAGACGGAACTTACTGACCATGTCCGGCACGGTCACCGTTTCCTGCCCCATCAGCAGGCCGACGGTGCGCGGCAGCAGCCGACGCGCCGAATCAGCCACCGCGATCGCGCAATGCGCGGCCAGCTGCTCGCGGTCCAGGGGACCGGCGACCGCGGCCAGCGGATGCGAAGGCGCCACCGCGAACACGAATTCCACCACGCCCATCGGCTCGACCACATAGCCACCACCACTCGGCCCTTCGCCTGCCGCCCCCACCAGCAGGTCCGCACGCCGGTCCAGCAGCGCCTCCCAGGTGCCGGACAACGACTCGCACAGCAGCCGCACCCGGGTCTGCTCGGACACCGCATTGAACGCGCGCACGTCCTCAGCCAGCAGCGACGGGGGGAACATCGAATCGACCGCGATGGTCAGCTCCGCCTCCCAGCCCGACGCTACCCGGCGCACCCGCATCTCCAGCTCGCGGGCCGCCCGCAGCAGGTGCCGCCCCTCTTCCAGCAGCGCCTGCCCGGCCGCGGTCAGCTGCGCGCGCGGCCCGATGCGGTCGAACAGTTGCACGCCCAGGTCCTGCTCGAGCTTGGACACGGTGTAGGAAATGGTCGAAGGCACCTTGTGCAGCGCCTTGCCGGCCGCCGCGAACGAGCCGCGTCGGTCGATGGCATCCAGGATCTGCAGGGCGTCGAGGCTGAGCTTGAGCATTCGAATTTTTCGATGATGACTTGCGAAACTATCCGTTTTTCAAACCCGGGGTGCAAGCGGATACTGGCGCCAACAGGAAAGGGAAGCGGCAAACGCCACCCCGACCATCATCGAAACTGTCGAACAAGGAGCATCCCATGCTGCAGATCCGCAAGAGCAACAGCCGTGGCCACGCCGATCACGGCTGGCTGTCCTCCCACCACACCTTCTCCTTTGCCGGCTACCACGACCCGCGCTATGTCAGCGTCGGTCCACTGCGGGTGATCAACGAAGACCGCGTGCAGGGCGGCCAGGGCTTCGGTACCCACAGCCACGCCAACATGGAGATCATTTCCTACGTGCTGGGCGGCGCACTGGAGCACAAGGACTCGATGGGCACCGGCTCGGTGCTGCGCTACGGCGATGTGCAGCGCATGAGCGCCGGCAGCGGCGTCAGCCACAGCGAGTTCAACCACTCGGCGGACGAACCGGTGCACTTCCTGCAGATCTGGCTGTTCCCCGACCAGGAGAACATCACCCCCAGCTACCAGGAAACCCACTTCGCGCCGGAGACCAAGCGTGGACAGCTGCGGCTGATCGCCTCGAAGGATGGTCGCGACGGCTCGCTGCTGATCCATCAGGACGTCAACCTCTACGCCACCCTCCTCGATGGCAGTGAACGCGTGCAGTTGCCGCTGGCCCCGCGCCGCGGCGCCTATGTGCAGATTGCCCGCGGACAGGTACAGGTCAACGGCATCACCCTGGACACCGGCGATGCGCTGCAGATCCGCGACGAGGCCCAGGTGACGCTGGAGAACGCCAGCGACGCCGAAGTGATCGTCTTCGATCTGCCGCTGTAAGGCCCCACCTTACGCGTCCCGAGCTGCTCGGGGCGCGGCGTGCCTGCCGCCCGCTTCGGCGCTGGGAGAGAAGCCAAGTCTCATCTCGATCATGCGATGAAGCTCTCTGATGGGGTGCGGGGGCAATTGGCCTCCAGTGCCTCCCTCCTCCCATGCCAGTGCGATCGCCAGCTGCTCGAGCAATGGACCCGAGTCTACGACTGCGCGCTCGAAGCATGTCGCGATCATGGACATATCTCCTGCCCTGGCGCACGCAACAGCGAGGTGAAAGGACGTGCCTCGCATCTGGTGCAACATCACCAAACCCATGATCCTCTGTGCGGATATCTCAGGCACGGTTGCTAGACAATCCGCAGCAAACATCATGCGCGCTGAACGTCCGTTGCCGTCGCTAAGCAAGTGGATCGTCAAAAAGACAATGTACGACGCCAGGGCCCCTCCTATCGAAAGCCGCCCCGTCGCGCTCAGCTCCCGTCGCCGCTCAATCAAGCACCGCATGGCGCGCTGGGCCTGGTTCGGGTGGGGCGGCAAAAATCCTCGACTGAACGGATTGGCCGTGTTGATTCGCATGCCGCCCAGGTGGGCAAACGCCGACAGCCCTGTAAGTGCCCCCAGCGATTTTTTCAGTTCCCGGAAACTCGCCGCCCGGTGCGTCGCCTCGAGACTGCGCCCCAATCGACCGCTTGCAGCCAATCGCCGAAACCGGGCCACGTTTTCCAGATAGTCATCGACACCATTGAAGCTGCCGTTCACGAGGAAGGCGGCCATCCATGGCTGCGCACGCGCGTCAAACGTCCTGGGCTGGGCCTTCGGCTCCCAATCCAGAAGCTGTGCAAAAGCGCCATCAATCCAGGCATCGGAACAACGAAAACACGCGTTCACGCTACTTGCGCTCATAAACTGTGATCACATCTGCACCTCCTCCAGCGCGATGCAGCTGGTAAAGGTCCGACCACTGAGCCCCATTTGGACGTGGATCGAGGCCTGGTGCAGGAATTCCACGAAGCTGGGCGTCGTCACCCAGGTGTCGAAGAAATTCTGTCGTGTGCCGTTGCACATCTGCACCTCGCGCGGACATATCGAACTCGGCAATGTCCCGGTCAATGAGAAACTGGACCGTGTGATCACCAAGGATCCTTGCAACCTCGAGACGAGCGCGATACACCGCGTCGAGGTCCGGCTTACCAACGCCGAGCCGCTCCTGCACCAGCATGCGCTCGGCTACCGCCGCCTCTTCACTCGCGTAGATCGAGCCCATGGCGGCTGCCCCCATCAGGACCGCCGTCGCGCCTGAGAGCTGCTTCCGCTCAATCAATGCCAACCCGTGCAGCGTGGCCAGGCGGGGATCCGGAGTTCCCCGCAGCGCCTTAGTGTCCAGCGACGCCAGGCTTTCCAGGTCCTTCCGCGCTGGATAATAGTGCCGATCCAGCCACGCCGCCTCATCGGCAGACAACGCCAGCAGGCGCGGGTCTCTCGCGAAAAGGTCCTGCACGCTTGTCTGTCTGGCGACCACGTTGCTGGCCGTCTTGAGGTCCCTTATGCCAGACCTCTCCTCGCGAAAACGACGGTCCGCCTGCGCATAATCATTCAAGGATTCGAATTGGGTCGCGAGCTCAGCCTCCGTTCCATCCCGTGTGGACAACCACTGCCAGCATCCAAGGCCGGCGATGCCGAGAACGACAACCGCACCCATCGACGCCGCCCTCTTTCCTTTTAAATTGGCAGCCCGGAGCGTCATCCACACAATCCCTTGAAGATGCCGCTGTCCTGCCGACAGAAAGCTTCTTCCTGCGCCTTGATGAATGCAGGCAGGGACGTCCACGGCTCAACCCACTCCCACTGCAGGAATTTGGCGTATGCGGTGGCCTGTCCGACGACGAACACGCCGAACGCCACAAAGGCAGAATCGCCCATACTTTGCTGGGCTTGCGCGATCATGTCGTCACGCAGCCTTTCGTCGCATTGGTGCTTGTCCGATCCTGCCGTGCCGTAACACATGTCATGCACGTCGCAAGCCTGACGGAAGACGGATCCGAAATACGCCGCGCCCGGCTGCAACGCAGGGGGGGCGATAAGGTAATCGGGCACACCAGGACCACCTGCAGCACCGCAACCGTTGACCTGCAGCGGCGGCGGATTGTGGACGTCGCAACCTGCGCCCTCCCAGACCATGGCGGGAGAGTCCTGGCACTATTCGATCCGCTGGTTATCGTGCTTGGGATCGGATGATCCATCGCCGGATCCCCATGATCCTCCTCCTCCAAACCCGCCGCCGGGCGGGCGGTATCCGATGACCTGACAACCGGTCTGGATGCTGCAGTATTCCCGGCACCTGCGGCCGGAATCATCCCCGCCGCCCCGGCCGCCAGCAGACTTGCTATCACCAACTTCAGTACGTTCGACTCCTCCATCAGGGCCTCCGTTGAGCTGCAGGCGGACGCAATGTCGCGCTTGCTTCCGCCTTTGCGCGGAAGCCTGAAGCTACAGAGGACGCATTTCGCCTGAAGTAGGAATTCCCCTTGTCGTGGCGTCGCCTTGACGCGATCTGGAACCCACTTACCGATTGTAGGCGCAGGGCGCGCGACACCCCACCGCGAGCAGGCGCGCTAAAGCACCCCGGCCTGGACCGGCCGGGGTGCCGATACCACTTACCTTAGAATTTGTACGTCACCGTCAGCCGCACGTTGCGCGGCTCTCCCCAGGTGTAGGTGCTGTACCAGCTGAAGATCGTGTAGTAGTGCTTGTCGAGCAGGTTGTTGACGTTGAGCGTGGCCGACAACTGGTCGTTGAACTGGTAGCGCGCCATCGCATCCAGCAGCCAATACGGCTCGGTGCGATGGACCTGGCTCTGGCCGTTGGCCGGGTTGGTGATCGTGCCGAACGTGGTCCCCTGCCAGCGCGCCCCGCCCCCCACGCTCCAACCCTGCATCGGCCCGGTCAGGCGATAGCTGGTGTGCAGGCTGAACTGGTCTTCCGGCTCCAGCGTGGAGACCTTGGTGGACTGCTGGCGTGCGATCTTGTGCGCGTAACCGCCCTGCACCTGCCAGCCCGGCGCGACCTGGCCGGACATCTCCAGCTCGTAGCCCTTGGTGCGCACGCCCATCAACCCGCGATAGGCGATCCCGCCGCTGGGAGTGAGCCCGCCGGTGGGTTCGGCGAAGTTGTCCTGGTCCAGCTGGAACACCGCTGCGCTGGCGTTGAAGCGGCCGTCGAAGAACTCCGCCTTCAGGCCCGCTTCGTAGCTGCGCCCTTCCAGCGGGTCGAGCACCCTGCCCTGCTCATCCTGGTTGCCCTGCGGCTTGAAGATGGTGCTGTAGCTGGCGAACACCGAGAAGTTGCGGTTGAGGTCATAGACCAGGCCCGCGTACGGCACGATCACGCCACTTTCGTCGGTGTCCGGCGATTTATAGTTGGCGATGCGGCTGCCGACGATCAGCTTGAGCGGATCGGCCAGGTCGAAGCGACCCACCACGTATGCACCGCTCTCGCGGGTGATCTGGTCATCGCCGTAACCCCACTGCCAGTTCGGCTCGGGCACATCCCCGGTCCAGGCGTAGTAGTCGGCCACGCCGGTCGCGTAGCCCGGCTGCGGCGAGTAACCGTTGTTGATCCAGTGCTTGCGCGACACGCTGCCACCGACCACCAGCTCGTGCTCGCGCCCGAACCACTCGAACTTGCCGCTCACGTACAGATCAGCCGCGTTGCTGGTGGTCTCGCCGACGTACTTGCCCACCCACATGCTCACGCCCGCGCCGGTCACCGGGTCGGGATTGCCACCGGCCGCCGCGCCCAGCGGGGCGTCGTAGCCGTTGACCTGGTGGTTGAGCTGCAGCTTGGCCACCCAGTCGTTGCCAAAGGTGTGTTCGAGCGTGGCGAAGGCGGTGCGGCTGTACTGCGCCCAGCTGCTCCAGCGCGCTCCGTTGTTGAACGAACGCGGCATGCTGTTGAAGTTGCCCCGGCTGTCCAGCAGCGGAATGCCACCCCAGCTGGAGCCCTGCGGATCGCTGTCCTGGTAGTCGGCGCCGACGGTGAGCAGCGTGTTGTCGGTGAGGTCGGCCTCGAGGATGCCGTAGAACACCTGGTTGGTGCGCTGGTAGTGGTCGACGTTGGAGTGCTTGTCCTGGTAAGCGGCAACCGCACGACCGCGCACGCGCCCGCTCTCGGTCAGCGGCCCACCGACATCGATCTCGGCGCGATAGCTGTCCCATGCGCCGGCGCCCAGCGTGGCGCTGCCGGCCAGTTCGCGGGTGGGCTTCTTGCGCACCAGGTTGATGGTCGCGCCCGGATCGCCCATGCCGGTCAGCAGGCCGGTAGCGCCCTTGAGCACCTCGACGCGATCGTAGATGGCCATGTCGCTGAGCGTATTGCCCGCCGAGTACGCCGAGTCGCGCGCCATCGGAATGCCGTCGTACTGGAAGTTCTGCACGGCAAAGCCGCGCGCGTAGTACTCGGTGCGTTCGCTGTCGTAAGTGACGATGCTGATGCCGGGGGTGACCTTCATGACATCGTCGATGCCGTTGAGGCCGAAGTCGTTCATTTCCTGCCGCGTGATCACGCTGATCGACTGCGGTGTCTGGCGCGGACTCAGCACCAGCCGGGTAGCGGTGGCGATCGTGCCGGGCGTGTAGGAATCACTGCCTTCGGTGACGGTACCCAGCTGGTTGGCGGTGACCTGCACCGTCTGCAGGGTCTGCGCGGCATCCTGCTTCGGTGGCGCCGGCGCCTCTTCGGCCTGTGCAGCGGCGGCAAACAGGGCCAAACCCAGCACGCCGGCCATCGCCTGGCTCAGCGGGGACATCTGCGGCAGCGACGAACGATCGGCACGACGGCGACCCGCAAGGGCCTGGGCAACACGAATCGGAGCAACGGACACGGCAACGCCTCCAGAAAGGAAAGAAAATCCTCTGGCGGCGGCTCGAGGTAAAAGGGAGTGCCGGGCAAGCAATGCATCGCCGCGGCGGCAGCGGCATTCTACGCCACTGGGGCGATTGCGACACCTGGCAGGTGACCGGCCTGCGGTGGTGCTGCGAGACGGTCCGCGCACTACGGGTCGCCAGGCGCACGCAGGCAGAATCGGCCGGCAAACAGCCAAAGAAAAAGCCCCTGAGCTTGCGCTCAGGGGCTTTCTTTACATCTGGCGGAGCGGGAGGGATTCGAACCCTCGATAGAGTTTTAAGCCCTATACTCCCTTAGCAGGGGAGCCCCTTCAGCCACTCGGGCACCGCTCCAGTGTTCTTGATCCGCCGCTGCGCTGTTTCATCTCAGCGGGGGCGCGAAGAATAACTTTTTTCGCACCCGAAGGTAAAGCCTTAATCCGAAGAATTTTCACTTCCGGATGCATTCGGCTCGTCGCCGCGCTGGATCCGCTGGTAAATCTCTTCCCGGTGCACGGCCACGTCCTTCGGAGCGGTGATGCCAATACGCACCTGGTTGCCCTTGACGCCGAGCACGGTCACGCTGACCGAGTCACCGATCATCAGGGTTTCGCCTACACGGCGAGTCAGGATCAACATTTTTGCAAGTCTCCAGGGAACCGGTGGTGTTTTCCCCACCGGCTTGGCGCCCAGCCAAGGAGCGCCCCACGACAAAGGGGGAAAGTATTAGCCATAGTACCGTCAGGCCTCCCAACCCTTCAAGGAGCAGGAGGCTTCAGGATGTTCAGATACGCGGGGTGACCCAGTCGACGACGGCGGCGAGGGCAGAAGCAAGGGCGGGCCCGTCCTCGCCACCACCCTGGGCGAGATCCGGGCGGCCGCCGCCCTTGCCCCCGGTCTGACTGGCGATGTGCGACAACAGTTCCCCGGCCTTGACCTTGCCCATTGCACTGCCGTTCACGCCGGCGACCAAGGCTGCCTTGCCGTCCTGGGTTCCGGCCAGCACGATCACCGAGTCGCCCAGCTGCTGCTTGAGGCGGTCGATTGCGTCACGAAGCGCCTTGGCATCGAAGCCTTCCAGGCGCGCGGCCAGGATCTTGATGCCGTTGACCTCGACCGCCGACGCGCCGAGATCGGCGGTGGCGCCCGCGGCCTGCTTGGCCTTCAATGCGTCCAGTTCGCGTTCCAGCTTCTTCTGGCGCTCACCGAGCTGGCGGATCTTGTCGACCACGTCGCCGGCGTTGCCGCCGAGCAGCGACGCCGCTTCGCCAAGCACGGCCTCTTCGTGGGCCACGTAATCCAGCGCGCCCTGCCCGGTCACCGCTTCAATGCGGCGCACGCCCGAGGACACGCCGCCTTCGGAGGTGATCTTGAACAGGCCGATGTCACCGGTGCGGCCCACGTGGGTGCCGCCGCACAGTTCGGTGGAGTAATCGCCCATCTTCAGCACGCGCACGTTCTCGCCATACTTCTCGCCGAACAGCGCCATCGCGCCGAAGTCCAGCGCTTCCTGCATGGCCATGTTGTGCACTTCGACGGCATTGTTGGCCCGCACCTGCGCGTTGACCTTGCGCTCGACGACCGCCAGGTCCTCGGCGCTGATCGGGGCGAAGTGCGCGAAGTCGAAGCGCAGGCGGTCCGGTGCCACCAGCGAGCCCTTCTGCTGCACGTGGGTGCCCAGCACCTCGCGCAGGGCGGCGTGCAGCAGGTGGGTGGCGGAGTGGTTGAGGATGGTCGCGCCGCGGCGCTGGCCGTCGACCTGCCCGGCAAGCGTATCGCCGACCTTCAGGCTGCCTGACGTGATCTTGCCGACGTGGCCATGGAACTGGCCGGCGAACTTCTGCGTATCGCTGACCTGCACCTGCAGGCCCGCGCCGCTGAGCGCGCCGGTGTCACCGACCTGGCCGCCGGATTCGGCGTAGAACGGGGTCTGGTCGGTGATCACGATCACCTCATCGCCAGCCTGGGCGGACGTGACCGGACGACCGTCCTTGAGCACGGCCACCACGGTCAGGCCGTCGGCCTGCAGGCGGTCGTAGCCGAGGAACACGGTCGGCTTGAGCGTGGCCACCAGATCGGCGGACAGGGTTACGCCGCCGCCGAACTTGCCCGCTGCGCGCGCGGTCTCGCGCTGGTTGTCCATGGCGGCGTTGAAGCCGTCCATGTCCACGCGCATGTCGCGCTCACGCGCGATGTCGGCGGTGAGGTCGACCGGGAAACCGTAGGTGTCATACAGGCGGAACGCGTCCGCGCCGGGGATCACGCCGTCGGTGACCTTGGCGGCGACGTCGTCGAAGATCTTCATGCCCGAGTCGAGGGTTTCTGCGAAACGCTCTTCCTCGGCCTGCAACGCGCGCACCACGGTGTCGGCCTGCGCCGGCAGTTCCGGATAGGCCACGCCGATCTGCTCGACCAGGGTCGGCACCAGCTTGCTGAAGAACGGCTGGCGCACGCCCAGCATCCAGCCATGGCGCAGCGCGCGGCGGATGATCCGGCGCAGCACGTAGCCACGGCCTTCGTTGGACGGCAGCACGCCATCGACGATCAGGAACGAGCAGGCACGGATGTGATCGGCGATCACGCGCAGCGACTTGTTTTCCAGGTCGGCCATGCCGGTCAGTTCGCTGGCCTTGCGGATCAGCGCCTGGAACAGGTCGATTTCATAGTTGGTGTGTACGTGCTGCAGGATCGCGGCCAGTCGCTCCAGGCCCATGCCGGTGTCCACGCACGGCGCCGGCAGCGGCACGAGCGTGCCGTCGGGCTGGCGGTCGAACTGCATGAACACCAGGTTCCAGATTTCGATGAAGCGGTCGCCATCCTCGTCCGGCGAGCCCGGCGGGCCACCGGCGATGTGGTCGCCGTGGTCGTAGAAGATCTCGGTGCACGGCCCGCACGGGCCGGTTTCGGCCATCTGCCAGAAGTTGTCCGAGGCGAACGGTGCGCCCTTGTTGTCACCGATGCGCACGATCCGGTCTTCCGGAATGCCGACCATGTCGCGCCACAGCGCGTAGGCCTCGTCATCGGTCTGGTAGACCGTGACCAGCAGCCGGTCGGCCGGCAGCTTCCAGACCTGGGTCAGCAGCTCCCAGGCCCAGGCGATGGCATCCTTCTTGAAGTAATCGCCGAACGACCAGTTGCCCAGCATTTCGAAGAAGGTGTGATGGCGCGCGGTGTACCCGACCTGGTCCAGGTCGTTGTGCTTGCCACCGGCACGCAGGCAGCGCTGGACGTCGGCGGCGCGCACGTAGCTGCGCTTCTCGGCGCCAAGGAACACGTCCTTGAACTGCACCATGCCGGAGTTGGTGAACAGCAGGGTCGGATCATTGCCCGGCACCAGTGGCGCCGACGGCACGATCGTGTGGCCCTTGCCCTTGAAGAACTCAAGGAAATCGCTGCGGATCTGGGAGGTAGTGAAATTGACGGATGCGTTCATGGGGGATGGCTTCATGCGGGCCGGTCAGTCCATGGCACGCAGCCCCAATGGCCGGGTGTCAACAGCAGGACCGCCGAAACCACAAAGGGTATCAGGCCCGGGGCGCTCAGTCCTCCGGGTCGTAACGGGTCGCCAGGCGGATGCTGTCCCCCGGGAACCCGCGACGGGCCAGCAGATCGGCGGCTTTGCGCCGTTGCGCCAGCTCCTGCGGCCCGGCCTCGCCGAAGCGACGGCAGACCAGGTCACGCGCGTTTTCGTTCCAGTCGCCTTCAAAGGTGTCCATGGCGACGGCGATCTGGTCGCTGTCCAGCCCATGGGTGCCCAGTTCGGCGCGGATGTGGATCGGGCCATAGCCGGTGTTGGCGCGAATGCGGACCAGGTTCTCGGCAAAGCGGGTGTCGTCCTGCCAGCCGGCCTCGCTGAGCTTGTCGACCGCAGCCACTGCGGCGTCGTTCTCGATGCCACGCGCCTGCAGCTTGCGGGTCAGCTCCTTGCGCGAATGCTCGCGGCGCACCAGCAGGGCCAACGCCCGCTGGACGGGGGTCTGCTCACTGACACGGCGTTTGCGGCGCGGGGCCGGGGCGTCGGACTCGGACATAGCGACCTTCAATCAAATGCGCCGTCCTTGGCGCTCCCCCCGTCGGGGGAATACGGAAACCGCGGGACAGGGTTGGCGTCACTGACGGCGCCGCCCTGCCCCGCAGGAAACTCATTCGGCGTCGTCTTCGACGTCGTCGCCGCCTTCACGCGCGGCTTCTTCCGGCTGGAACTTCTCGCGCAGCTCGGCTTCCAGGCGCTGGGCAATCTGCGGGTTGTCGCGCAGGTAGCCGCGGGCGTTGTCCTTGCCCTGGCCGATACGCTCATCGCCGTAGCTGTACCAGGCGCCGGCCTTCTCGACCAACTTGGCTTCCACGCCCATGTCGATCAGCTCGCCCTCGCGGCTGATGCCTTCGCCGTAGAGGATCTCGGTGATGACCTGCTTGAAAGGAGGCGCGAGCTTGTTCTTGACGACCTTGATCTTGGTCTGGTTGCCGATGATCTCATCGCCCTTCTTGATCGCGCCGATGCGGCGGATGTCCAGGCGCACCGAGGCGTAGAACTTCAGGGCGTTGCCGCCGGTGGTCACTTCCGGGCTCTGGCCCGGCATCATCACGCCGATCTTGTGGCGCAGCTGGTTGATGAACACCACCAGGGTGTTGGAGCGCTTGATGTTGCCGGTCAGCTTGCGCAGCGCCTGGCTCATCAGACGGGCCTGCAGGCCCGGCAGCTGGTCGCCCATTTCGCCTTCGATTTCCGCCTTGGGCGTCAGCGCAGCGACCGAGTCGACCACCACGATGTCCACCGAGCTGGAGCGCACCAGCATGTCGGCGATCTCCAGCGCCTGCTCACCGGTATCCGGCTGCGACAGCAGCAGGTCGTCCACGTTCACGCCCAGCTTGGCGGCGTAGATCGGGTCGAGGGCATGCTCGGCGTCGATGAAGGCTGCGGTGCCGCCCTTCTTCTGGCATTCGGCAATGGCCTGCAAGGTCAGGGTGGTCTTGCCGGAGGACTCCGGACCATAGATTTCCACGACGCGCCCCTTGGGCAGGCCACCGATGCCGAGTGCAATGTCCAGCATCAGCGAACCGGTCGGGATGACCTCGACCGCCTCGACGACACGGTCGCCCATGCGCATCACGGCGCCCTTGCCGAACTGCTTTTCGATCTGGCTCAGCGCGGCGGTGAGGGCGCGCTTCTTGTTCTCGTCCATCGGAGTGGTCCTTGCAGAGGTCGTATCGGTGGAGGTGCTGTCTTTGGAAGTCTTCTTGGCCATGGGTTCACTTTAAGGCTGGCGTATCGCACAGGCTGAGATTCTGCCCGGCGTTCGGAAAAAAATTATCGGACATCCGTACCAACCTCAGCGGAACCAGAGAATCGCCACAAAAGACCGTGCAGGTAATGCGTTGTAGAAGGATCAGCGGTTGGGCCGCAACAGGCCGCAATAGAGGCCTTCGATCGCGAAGTCCTGGTCGGGCAGGACTTCGATCGGCTTGTAGTCGGGATTGCGCGGCAGCAGGCGGATACGGTCCTTGCCCATCTTCAGCAGCTTGACGGTGATCTCGTCATCGATGCGCGCCACCACGATCTGCCCGGAGCGGGCGTCACGGGTCCGGTGCACACCGATCAGGTCACCGTCGAAGATGCCTTCGTCGATCATCGAATCGCCCTGCACCTTGAGCAGGTAGTCCGGCGCCGGCGAGAAGAACACCCGGTCGAGCACCACGAAATCGTCCGAGCCGATGTCTGCGCCGATCGGCAGACCCGCCGCGACCCGGCCCAGCACCGGCAGGCGCAGCACGTGGTCGGGCAGCGCAGGCACGGACAGGGAGCCTGGCAGGCCGTCCTGCAGCGCCGGTGCCTGCACCAGCCGGATGCCACGCGCCTGGCCGGGGATGCGACGGATCGCCCCGGCCTGCTCCAGGGCTTCCAGGTGGTATTGCGCCGCGCGTACCCCCTTGAAGCCGAAGGCACGTGCGATTTCAGTCTGCGACGGCGGGGCGCCATCGGTCTCGATACGCTCGGCGATCAACTGCAGGATCGCCTGCTGGGTGTCGGTCAGTTCCATGGTTAGTAGTATTACTACTAACGATGTGGGCACGCAAGTGCCCACAGAAGAAGAGCAGGAATCAGCAGGATCATCCCCCCACCGAAGCCGTCGGCAGTTCGTGTAGCCACCGACCGTTGGTCGGTGACCGCGCGAACGCGCGGCAATGCGTGACGGTGCGTTCGCGTGTCGGTTTCGGTCTTGTCTCCGGGGTTTAGCGCGTGCAACCCCATAGGTCAGGCGCTCATGGGCGGCAGACGAAGGGTAGCGATCATAGGAGGCGGCCGGGAGAAGGCAGCCGACCAACGGTCGGCTCTACGGGGTTGGGTCGCGCGTGAGGCCGGGCGGACGGAAGGTCGGCGGTCATGAGGCCGGCCGGGTAGAGCAGCCGACCAACGGTCGGCTCTACGGGGTTGGGTCGCGTTTGCGGCACGTTGCGGGGATCCTGCGGATCCCGGCGGCGAGAACCCTACGGGTTTTTGCCGCTGCGCCAGATCGAAAACAGGATCCACACGCCGCAGATGCCGGCGCCGATGAAGCCCGCCACGCCCAGCGCCAGCAGCCAGCGGCTGGAGACGCCACCGACGCTGTGCATGACGATCGAGGAGCCGATGATCAGCGCGGCGGTCACGATGCCCATCACCAGACGGTTGGCGGCGCGATTGACCTGGTCGCCGAAGCCCTGCAGCGCGGTGGTCTCGACCTTGAGCTGGAGGCGACCACGCCGAGCCATCTGCAGCAGCCGACGCACGTCGCGCGGCAGGTCGCCGAGCAGCTCCATCACCCCCACCAGGCTGCGCTTGCCCCGCTTGAGCACGGCGCCGGGCGCATAGCGCTGCCACATCACCCGCTCCAGGTACGGACGCGCGGCGCTGGCCATGTCGAACTGCGGGTCCAACTGCCGGCCCATGCCTTCCAGAGTCAGGAACGTCTTGATCATCAGGGCCAGGTCGGCCGGCAGGGTCAGCGAGTACTGGCGCAGCAAGGTGGTGATGTTGCCCAGCATCAGGCCCATGTGCAGGTCTTTCAGCGGCACGCCCCGGTACTGGTCGACGAACGTGCTGATGTCCTGCTGCAGCCGCGACTCATCCACGTCCACCCCGCCCGCCCAATCGAGCAGCACGTCGGCCACCGATTCCGGCTCCTGGTTGACCAACCCATGCAGGAGCTGGGCGACCTGGAAGCGGCGCTGCTCGGAGATCGCCCCGACCATGCCGAAATCGATCACGCCGATGCGGCCGTCGCGCAGGTAGATGATGTTGCCCGGGTGCGGATCGGCGTGGAAACAGCCGTCTTCGAGCACCATCTTGAGCACGATGTGCGCGCCGCGACGGGCCAGCTGCACGCGGTCCAGCCCGGCCGCATCGACGCCGGCCAGGTCGCGGCCGGGGATGCCGTCGACGAAGTCCTGCACGTTGAGGCTCTCGCAGGTCCACTGCCAATGCACGTTGGGGATCAGGATGTCTTCGCGCCCGGCGAAGTTGCGCGCGATGCGCTCGGCGTTGCGGCATTCGGCGGCGAAATCCAGCTCCCGGCGCAGCGAGACCTGGAACTGCTGCACCACTTCGGCCGGGCGATACCGCTGCAGGTCCGGCAGGCGCGCTTCCACGATTTCAGCCAGGCGTGCCAGCAGGCGCAGATCGGCTTCGATCACCTCACGGATGCCGGGGCGACGGATTTTCAGCACCACGGCGGTGCCGTCGTGCAGGGTTGCGCGGTGCGCCTGGGCCAGCGAGGCGGCCGCCATCGGGGCTTCATCCAGCCAGGCGAAGACCTCGGTGGCGGGTGCGCCGAGATCGGCTTCCAGCTGTTCGCGCACCTGCGCATACGGCAGCGGCGGTACCGCGTTCTGCAGTTCGGAAAACTCGGCGATCCAGTCCGGCGGGAACAGGTCCACGCGCGTGGCCAGCACCTGGCCGAGCTTGACGAAGGTCGGACCCAGGTCTTCCATCGCACGCCGCACCCGCACGGGCGCGGTCATGCGCAGCATCTGCGTGTCGTTCCAGTGCAGCAGCCGCCCGGCCCGTTCCAGCACATCGGCCAGGCCGATCCGGCGTACCAGATCGCCAAAGCCATAGCGGATCAGGACCGAGGCGATTTCCTGCAATCGGCCCAGGTCGCGTACGGTTCCCAGCGTTTCCCACATCGGTGCCACTCCTGTCCACGCACGCGGTCAGGATGTCACACCGGTGCGAAAATTCCCGTCAGCGCCTGCTGCACGGTCTGGCGACGGATGGCTTCGCGGTCGCCGTCGAACCGGAACAGCTGCGCGCGGGCATAGCCACCGCGCTGCTTCCAGCCGATCCACACGCTGCCGACCGGCTTGTCCGGACTGCCGCCGCCCGGCCCGGCAATGCCGGTCACGGCCACGGCGATGCCGGCGCCGGAATTGATCAGTGCACCGGAAACCATTTCCAGCACGGTTTCGCGGCTGACCGCACCGAACTGCTCCAGCGTGTGCGCGCGAACACCGAGCAAGCGCTGCTTGGCCTCGTAGCTGTAGACGACCATGCCGCTGTCGAAGAATGCCGAGGAGCCGGCCACATCGGTCATCGCCTTGGCGATCCAGCCGCCGCTGCAGCTCTCGGCAGTGACCAGCTGCAACGATGCCTGCTGCAGGCGCTGGCCGACATCACGGGCAAGGACGCCGAGTTCGGCATCGGTGGGGACGCTCATGGTGATCCTGGATCGGGGGGAAGGACGCCCCGTTTTAGCCCAAATCGGCGCGGATGTCGTGTGCGGGGGCGCGACGCAGCGTCGCGCGCGCCCGCCTGCCCGTGGCCAACCTCCGGGGGCGCCGGCCAGCGGCCGGCACTACCGTGTCACCACTCGGGGAGCTTCTCCGGCAGCATCGCGCGGATCGGCTCGCCGCCCTCGCCGGCCGCCAGCTTTTCGGCCTCGGCGATCGGCAGATCGACCTCAAGCAGCCAGCCGTCTTCGTCGGCCTGTTCGCCACGCACCACTTCCAGCTGGTGCAGGCGCGAACGCAGGCGTCCGGCACTCGGCGGCAAACGCAGCGCGCCGGTGATGTGCTGCAGGCCCAGGCGCTTGCCCAGCACCGACTGCAGCAGCGGCAGGCCGAGCCCGTCGCGCGCGGAGATCCATACCCGTTCGCGACGGGCGGTATCGGGGATGCCGTCCTGTGCGTCGTGACGCACTTCGGCTCCCTCGATGCGGTCGATCTTGTTGAACACCAGCAGCTGCGGAAGATCGCCCGCACCCACGTCGGCCAGCACTTCGTCGACCTGGGCGATGCGGTCCTCGCGGTGCGGATCGGCGGCGTCGACGATATGCAGCAGGAAATCGGCCTCGCGCGCTTCGCTCAAGGTCGAGCGGAATGCGGCCACCAACTCATGCGGCAGATCGCGCACGAACCCGACGGTGTCGGCCAGCACCACGTTGCCACCCGGCACCGCGATGCGGCGCACGGTCGGGTCGAGCGTGGCGAACAGCTTGTCCGCGGCGTAGGCCTCGGCACCGGTCAGGGCATTGAACAGGGTCGACTTGCCGGCATTGGTGTAACCCACTAGGGCCACGCGCGGCAGTTCGCTGCGCACGCGGGCGCGGCGCATCTGGGTGCGCTGCACCTCGACCTTTTCCAGCCGTTTCTGCAGCTGTTCGACCCGCTTCTGCAGCAGGCGACGGTCGGTTTCCAGCTGGGTTTCACCCGGGCCGCGCAGGCCGATGGAGCCGCCGCGCTGGCGCTCCAGATGGGTCCAACCGCGGATCAGCCGGGTGGACATGTGGCGCAGCTGCGCCAGCTCCACCTGCAGCTTGCCCTCATGGCTGCGTGCGCGCTGGGCGAAGATGTCCAGGATCAACCCGCTCCGGTCGATCACGCGCCGCTCCAGGAAGCGCTCGAGATTGCGCTCCTGCCCCGGTGTCAGCGCATGGTTGACCAGGATCAGATCGGCACCGGTGGCATCGGCCGCGGCTTTCACCTCGTCCAGCTTGCCGGTGCCGATCAGGATCGACGGGTTCGGTCGGTCGATGCGCGCGGTCAGCGTCGCCGCGATGCTCGCACCGGCCGAGCGGGCCAGGTCCGTGAACTCTTCAAGCACGTCTTCTTCGAGCCGGCCGAAGTGCGGCTGGATCAGGAGTGCGTGTTCGCCTCGCTTGGAACGGTCAAACACGCAGTTCTCCAGAAATACTCAACGCATTACTCAACGTCGTCTTCACCTTGGACGCCTTCGGCGCCACCTTCATTGGACTGTACATAGCCGCCACCCGGGCCAACCCGTACGTTGCGCGCCGGCACCACGGTGGAAATGGCGTGCTTGTACACCATCTGGCTCACCGTATTGCGCAGCAGCACCACGAACTGGTCGAACGATTCGATCGTCCCCTGCAGTTTGATGCCGTTGACCAGGTACACCGAAACCGGCACGCGTTCGCGCCGAAGTGCATTCAGAAACGGGTCCTGCAGCGATTGCCCCTTGGACATTGCTAACTCCTGATTATTGTTTTTATGGTCTTCCGGCAGTTTCCGCGGCCCCCGCCGCCCACCGGAATCCTTGATGGTACACGGGCTGGAGTGGGGAAGGCGTGGAGTCAGCGTGCGACGAAGGTCGACACCGCTTCTGCCAGCGAAGCCTGATCAAGATGGGGATCGAACCAGCGCACATCAAGCTCGCCGCGCAGCCAGGTGAGCTGGCGCTTGGCCAGTTGGCGGGTGGCCTGGATGCCGCGTTCACGGAACTGGCTGGCCGTGCCCTGCCCGTCCAGGAACTCCCAGGCCTGGCGGTAGCCCACCGCCCGCACCGCCGGCAGGTCCAGGGGCGCAGCCACTTGGGCCATCTGCGGCAGCGCGCGCAGTGCGCGGACCTCGTCCAGGAAGCCCTGCCCGAGCATGGCGTCGAAACGGGTCTCGATGCGCTGGTGCAGCACGCTGCGCTCGCGCGGGGCCAGCACCAGCTTGAGCGTGCGGACCGGCAAGCGGTCCACGCCGGGCAGTTTCTGCCACGCACTGATCGGGGTCCCGCTGAGCCGGTAGACCTCCAGCGCCCGCTGGATGCGCTGTGGATCGGTGGCATGGATGCGCGCGGCGGCGGCCGGGTCGGTGCTGGCCAGCTCGGTGTGCAGGGCGGCCCAGCCCTTGGCTGCGGCCTCCCCGGCGATGCGCGCGCGGGTATCCGGATCGGCCGGCGGCATCGGCGAAAGGCCCTGCAGCAACGCGCGGAAGTACAGCCCGGTGCCGCCGGCCAGGATCGGCATGCGGCCACGAGCGAGGATGTCGGCGACGGCGCGGGCCGCGTCGGCGGCAAATTCGGCCGCCGAATAGGTCTGCCACGGGTCGCGCACGTCCAGCAGATGGTGGGGCGCCTGCGCGCGCTCGGCGGCGTCGGGCTTGGCCGAGCCGATGTCCAGGCCGCGGTAGACCAGCGCCGAATCGACGCTGACGATCTCCCCGCCGAGCTGCCGCGCCAGCGCGATCGCGGTGGCGGTCTTGCCCGACGCGGTCGGGCCCATCACCGCGATCGCCAGCGGGCGCTGGTCGGTGCCCATCAGTCCTCGTCCGGCCAGCGCGGCATGGCCGGCGCAGCGTCCACGCGCGGTGCCGGCACGGCATCGACCGCAGCCCACACGTTGAGCGCGTCTACGGTGGCAGCCACGTCGTGCACGCGCAGGAGCATTGCGCCGCGCTGGGCGGCGATCAGGTGCGCGGCCACCGATCCGGCCACCCGGTCGCGCGGCTGTTCGCGCCCGGTCAGCTCGCCGATGCTGCGCTTGCGCGACAGGCCCGCCAGCAGCGGCACGCCCAGGTCCAGGAAACGCGCCGAGCGCGCGAGCAGGATCATGTTGTGTTCGGTGGTCTTGCCGAAGCCGAAGCCCAGGTCGATCACCAGGTTCTTTTTCGCGATGCCGGCCATCTCGGCGGCAAACAGGCGCTCGGCGAGGAAACGGTGCACCTCGGCGACCACGTCATCGTAGTGCGGGGTGTCCTGCATGCTGCCGGGCTCGCCCTGCATGTGCATCAGCACCACCGGCACGCCGAGGTCGGCGGCGGCGGCCAGTGCACCAGGCTGGCGCAGTGCGTGGATGTCGTTGAGCATGCCGGCGCCAGCGGCCACCGCCGCGCGCATCACCTCCGGCTTGAAGGTATCGACGCTGATCGGGACGTGGGTTTCCCGCGCCAGCCGCTCGATCACCGGGATCACCCGGCGCAGCTCCTCTTCCAGCGGCACCGGCGCACTGCCCGGGCGGGTCGATTCGCCGCCGATATCCAGCAGGTCGGCACCCTCGGCGACCAGTTGCAGCCCGTGGGCGACGGCAGCCTCCAGCGTGTCATGCACGCCGCCGTCGGAGAACGAGTCGGGGGTGACGTTGACGATACCCATCACGCGCGGGCGATCCAGCCGCAGCGCACGGCCACCGCAATCGAGCTGGGGAGAAATGTCGAACATGGGCAGGTCCACGAAGTACGCCAGCGCGTAGTTTACGCTGGCGTACCGCAGCGGCCGTCAGAGATCGCCGAGGCGGGCGCCATCGACGGGATTGGCCAGCCATTCGGCGAGGTCGCTACCGATCGCGTTGACGGTGCGTTCGAGCACGTCACAAGACCCCTTGAAGCCGGCGAACGCGCCGCCCCGCGAGGTTCGCCGCGCCGTGACCGATGCGATCTTCTGGCCGTCCTGAAACAACACGCCCCGCGCCGTGGCGGATTTGAAATGACCGGCAAAGGCATTGCCCGCGCTCTGCGCTTCGACCAGTTCCAGTTGCAGCACGCGACCGCTGTCACGCGTCATCGGCGCCGTGTCGAAGAGGATCCGGTTGCCATGCACCGGCGCCTTCGCGCCCAGTGCACTGGCCAGCTGCGCGCCGATCCGGCATTCCGCCTTGATGTTGTCGGCAATGTAGGCCGACTCCGCGAAGGGCACCGGATCCTGCACGTGGATATCGGCCGCAAGCGCGGGCGTGGCACAGCTCAACAGCGTCGCGGCAGCGACGCACAACGAATGACGCATGGTTTCCCCCTGGAAAAGTGGCGCGTGGTCGCAGCATGCGACCTGCACCGCTGCATGCTGCCGCCCGCGCGCCAGCAGCGCAACCGGTCAGCGCTGGCGGCGCTTGCGATCGACGTACAGGGTCTTGGCGATGCTCAACAGAATGCCGAGTGCGATACCGATACCGGCGCCGAGCAGGAAGTTGTCGCGGAATAGACCGATACCGACGCCGACAACCGTGGCGATCACCATCTCGACGGTGTGCGACACCGGTGGTGGGGGCGTGGTGGACATGGCGACTCCGGAACAGAAGGCAGGAACAAGGGCGCATTATGGCGCGGAAACGACGAAGGCCGGCTTTCCCCGGCCTTCGTGTTCACCCTGCCGTGCTTACAGCTGCTCGGCAGGACCGGCGATCGGCGTCACCGGACGGGCGTCGCCGCCCTTGTCGTTGTTGTTGTTGCTGCCACCGTCCTTGTTGGACTTGTCCCAGCCCATCGGCGGCGGCGGATCGCGGCCTTCCATGACCGCATCGATCTGCGGCACGTCGATGGTTTCGTACTGCAGCAGCAGCTGGGACATGGTGTGCAGCTTGTCCAGGTTGGCGGTCAGCAGCTCGGTGGTCCGGGCATAGGCCTTGTCCAGGATGCTGCGCACCACTTCATCGATGCGGCGCGCGGTGTCGTCCGAAACGCTCTTGTGCTGGGTGACCGACCGGCCGAGGAACACTTCATCGTCCTCTTCGCCATAGGCGATCGGACCCAGTTCGTCGGACAGGCCCCACTTGGTGACCATGTTGCGGGCCATCTTGGTGGCGCGCTCGATGTCGTTGGAGGCACCGGTGGTGACCTTGTCGGTGCCGAAGATCAGCTCTTCGGCAACGCGGCCGCCGTACAGCGAGCACAGCTGCGATTCGATCGCCACGCGGTTCATCGAGTACTTGTCGCCTTCCGGCAGGTACATGGTCACACCCAGCGCGCGACCGCGCGGGATGATGGTGACCTTGTAGACCGGATCGTGCTCGGGGACCAGGCGGCCGACGATGGCGTGACCGGCTTCGTGATAGGCGGTGAGCGTCTTTTCTTCTTCGCTCATCGCCATCGAACGACGCTCGGCCCCCATCAGGATCTTGTCACGGGCACGGTCGAAGTGGTCCATGCGGACTTCCTTCTCGCCGCCACGCGCGGCAAACAGCGCCGCCTCGTTGCACAGGTTGGCCAGATCCGCACCGGAGAAGCCCGGGGTACCGCGCGCGATGACCATCGGCTCGACATCGTCGGCCAGCGGCAGCTTGCGCATGTGCACCTTGAGGATCTGCTCGCGACCGCGCACGTCGGCCAGGCCGACCACCACCTGGCGGTCGAAGCGGCCCGGACGCAGCAGCGCCGGATCCAGCACGTCCGGACGGTTGGTGGCAGCGATGACGATCACGCCCTCGCCCCCCTCGAAACCGTCCATTTCGACCAGCAACTGGTTCAGGGTCTGCTCGCGCTCGTCATGACCGCCGCCCAGGCCAGCACCACGATGGCGGCCGACGGCGTCGATTTCATCGATGAAGATGATGCACGGCGCCTGCTTCTTGGCCTGCTCGAACATGTCGCGGACGCGGCTGGCGCCGACGCCGACGAACATTTCCACGAAATCCGAACCGGAGATCGAGAAGAACGGCACCTTGGCTTCACCGGCGATGGCCCGGGCCAGCAGGGTCTTGCCGGTACCGGGCGGGCCGACCATCAGCACGCCGCGCGGAATCTTGCCGCCCAGCTTGGTGAACTTGGTCGGGTCGCGCAGGAAGTCGACCAGCTCGCTGACTTCTTCCTTGGCCTCGTCGCAGCCGGCGACGTCGGCGAAGGTGACCTTGATCTGGTCCTCGCCCTGCAGCTTGGCGCGCGACTTGCCGAAGGACATGGCGCCCTTGGAGCCGCCACCGCCGCCCTGCATCTGCCGCATGATGAACAGCCAGAAGCCGATGATCAGGATCACCGGGAGGAAGTTCATCAGGATCGCACCCAGCGAAATGCCGCTGGACGGCTCTTCCTGGACGATTTCGACGTTCTTGCCACGCAACACGTTGATCAGGTCGCGATCGTAGGGCGCGGTGATGGTGGCCGACTGGCCGCCACGGGTGGTGTAGGAGAGCTGGCTGGTGCCGCCGCGGACATCCCCGGCGAAGGTCACCTTCTGGACGTTGCCGCTGTCCACCTGGTCCAGGAACTGCGAATACGTCGCGCCCTGGGCGCCCGCGCCGCTGCTCTTTGGCGAGAAGCTCTGGAACACCACCATCAGCACCACGGCGACGACCACCCATAGCAGGAGGTTCTTGGTCAAGTCGTTCATCCTCATTGGCTCCGGTGTTCCTCTAATTCCTGACGCGATTCGTATGGTTGAGCTTACTTGATCTGCGCGCGTTTGCCCTGCCCCAAGGCATACACCTCGGGAGAGCGCTTGCGGGACGCTTCCGGCTTGCGGATGGCGACCTTGTCGTACCGGCGGCGCATCTCGCGCACGTAGTCGTCAAAGCCCACGCCCTGGAACAGCTTGATCAGGAACGCACCACCCGGCTTGAGATGGTTGTCGGCAAATTCCAACGCCAACTCCGCCAGGTGCATCATCCGCGGTTGGTCGACCGCGTCCATGCCACTTTTATTGGGGGCCATATCCGAGAGCACAAGGTCTACCGCCTGGTCCCCGAGCATGGCTTCAAACTGCGATAGGACGGTTTGCTCCCTGAAGTCTCCGTGAAGGAACTCCACGCCGGCCAGCGGCGGCATCTCCAGGATGTCCAGGGCCAGCACCCGGCCGGTGTCGCCGATCTGCCGGCGCACCTGCTGGGACCAGCCGCCCGGGGCGGCGCCCAGGTCGACCACCACCATGTGCGGCTTCAGCAACCGGTCACGCGCGAGCAGCTCCTCCAGCTTGTACGCGGCGCGCGAGCGCATGCCCTCTGCCTGCGCCTTCTTCACGAAGGGGTCGGAAAAGTGTTCTTTCAACCAGCGTTGACTGCTCTTGCTGCGCGATACCATTGGTAATAGGGCCGGAACGGGTGGTCATGATACCCTGATCGCCCCAGTTAACCGCTTGTTCCTGAATGTCTATTGCCCTGACCTCTGCCCAGACCCGCTTCCTCCGCGGCCATGCCCATGATCTGAAAGCCCTGCTGCAGATCGGCGGCAAGGGGGTCACGCCGGCCTTCCTGGCCGAACTGGAGGAAGTTCTGGAACGCCATGAACTCATCAAGGTGAAAGTGGCCGCCGAAGACCGTGACGCCCGCGACGCGATGATCGCCGAACTCACCACCGCCTCCGGCAGTGCCCTGGTGCAGCGCATCGGCCATGTGGCCGTGCTGTACCGCCCGAGCAAGGAACACCGCCAGATCGTGCTGCCGCGCGGCTGATCCCGGACCCTGAAGATGCAACTGAGCCACGAACTGCCCGATTACGCCTACGCCCTGCGTGCCGCCGATGGGCGCACCGCGAAAGTGAATGACCGCACCCTGGCCAGCAGCTTCGTGCTGACCCCGGACACGCTGATCGAAGCGTGGCCGGTGGCCGATATCGCCGCCCTGACCCCGGAACACCTGCAGCCGGTGCTGGCGCTGAACCCGGCGCTGGTCGTGCTGGGCACCGGCGATACCCAGGTGTTCCCGCCCGCGGCGGTCATGGCCGCGTGCCTGACCCGTGGGATCGGCCTGGAAGTGATGAACAACCCGGCCGCCGCGCGGACCTTCAACATCCTGGCCGGCGAAGGCCGCAAAGTGGCTGCGGCGTTCATCCTGAAGGGGTGAAGACGGTCGTTTTTGTTCAGGAAAGGTCGCCAGGGGCGGCCTTTTTTGTGCGTGTAGAGCCACCCCATGGGTGGCTGCACGCCCCAACCGGCGCGCGAACCCAACCCGGCAGAGCCACCCCATGCGTGACTGCACACCCCAACCGGCGCGCGAACCCGACCCGGTAGAGCCACCCCATGGGTGGCTGCACACCCAACCGGCGCACGGAGCCCGCACCGAGCTGGCGACGCATGGCGTCGCTCTACCCAGGAACAGCGCGACCGTACGGGACGCGGCGGTTACTTCGGCGGCAGGTACAGCAGCGGGTCGACCGGCTTGCCGTTGTAGCGGATCTCGAAGTGGAGCATGTCGCGGGTGGTGCCGGTGCGGCCCATCTCGGCGATCTGTTCCCCGGCCTTGACGCTCTGGCCTTCGTTGACCAGCCGCTTGCGGTTGTGGCCGTATGCAGACAGCCACTGATCGCTGTGCTTGATGATGATCAGCTCGCCAAACCCGACCAGGCCCGCGCCGGAATACACCACCACGCCCGGCGCGGTCGCCCGTACCGGTTGTCCGCTCGTACCTGCGATGTCCACGCCCTGCTTGGTCACATCGGCACCGACGAACTTGCCCACGAGCGCGCCATCGGCCGGCCAGCGCCAGCTGATGTTGCTCTTGATCGCCGTGGTCGGCGACGGGGTCGGGGCCGGCGCGGGCGCGGTTGTGCCCGGACGTGGCGCGGTTACCACCGTGGTCGGCGCACGGCCCGGTGCACCACCGCCCGGATACAGCTTCAGCGTCTGCCCCGGATAGATCGTGTACGGCTCGGCCAGCCCGTTCCAGGCGGCCAGGTCGCGCGGGGTGATGTTGTGGATGCGTGCCAGCGCGTACAGCGTATCGCCACGTCGCACCACGGCGGTCTGCCCGGGCTTGGCCACCGAGGCCTGCGGCGTCGGATGCGCACCGCGACCCGGCGACGACGGCTTGACCACCGTGGCCGTCCCGCATGCGCCCAACGTGGACACCGCCAGCACCAGCGCGGTAACACGCAGCCCCCTGCTCAAACGATCAGCACTCATGCGAACTTCGCCCTCCAGACTAGCCAGGCGACCAGCGCCACGACCAGCACGGTCGCGATCCAGCCCAGCGGTTCAATCCAACGCCGCAGCGCAGCTTCCGCGCGCGGACCACCAATACGGATGACCGCGGCCAGCACGAACACGCGCTTGCCACGACCGATCAACATGCTCAGGAAATACTGCGGCAACGGCACGCCGACGATACCCGATGCCCAGGTGAAGACCTTCATCGGGATCGGCATGAAGCCGCCCAGCACCAGGAAGGTGAACACCGCCCAGGGCGATTCGGCCATCTTGGCCTGGACCACCGCGATGCCGCTCTCGATGCTCGACAGCATCCCCAGCGCGGCGAACACCGGCTTGAGCGCCTCGAAGGCGAAATGCCCCAGCGCGTAGCCGACCAGCGCTCCGGCCATCGAACCGCCCAGGCTCAGCGTGGCAAACCACCAGCCGCGCTTGGGCTGGGCCACGCACATCGGCGCCAGCATCACCTCGGGCATCACCGGGAAGATGATCGCCTCGATGAAGCTCAACACCGTCAAATAGGTCGGCGCGCGCTCATGCGCGGCCCATTTCATCGCCCGCTCATACAGCGGACCAAAGATCTTCATGACGCAACGCTCCTGTGAATCAATCCAGCATGCCAGACAGCAGCGGCACGAACGTGACCGGTGCCAGTACCTGCTGTTCGATGCTGCCGTCATCGCGACGGGTCAACTGCACCAGCGACTGCGCGCCCGGGCCACCGACCGGCGCCACCAGCCGCCCACCGATGGCCAGCTGCTCGACCAGCGCGTCGACCAGCGCCGGTGCGGCGGCAGTGACCACGATCGCATCGAACGGGCCGTGCTCGGCCCAGCCGACGCGGCCATCGTCATGCTTGGTGCGGATGTTCATGCCGAGTGCGCGGAAACGCTTGCGCGCCTGGCGCAGCAGGTCACCGATGCGCTCGACCGTATAGACCTCCAACCCCAGTGCGCCGAGGATCGCGGCCTGGTAGCCCGAACCGGTGCCCACTTCCAGCACCTTCTTCGGCGAGCAATGCAGCACCGCCTCGGTCATCCGCGCCACCACCCACGGCTGGGAGATGGTTTGCCCGTGGCCGATCGGCAGCGCGGTGTCCTCGTACGCGCGCGAGGCCAGCGCCTCGTCGATGAACAGGTGGCGCGGCACCACGCGGATCGCGTTGAGCGTGTTCTCGTCGACGATGCCCGCTTCGCGCAGGCGCTCGACCAGGCGGTCGCGCACGCGCTGGGAGGTCATGCCGATACCGACCGCTTCGGGTTGCAGGCGCAGGCGCTGGCTCATGCCGGGCGATCCAGCGCGGCCGTCAGCCCGCCGACCCAGCTGGCCACCTTCTCCAGCGCCTGGTAGCGGGTGAGGTCGACCTGGATCGGGGTGATCGAAATGAAGCCGTTGCGCACCGCGTGGAAATCGGTGCCCGGGCCGGAATCCTGCTCGCGTCCGGCCGGACCGATCCAGTACACCTCGTTGCCGCGCGGATCGCGCTGGGCGATGCAGCCCTCGGCGCGGTGGCGGTTGCCCAGCCGGGTCACCTCGAATCCGCGGATCTCGCGCCACGGCAGGTCCGGCACGTTGACGTTGAGGATGGTGTCGGCGGGCAGTGGATCGGCCTTGAGCCGGGTCACGATCTCGACCGCGGCACGCGCGGCGGTCTCGAAACTGCGCGGCTCGTGGTTGTGCGTCACCAGCGACATCGCCACGGCCGGCAGGCCCAGGAAACGCCCCTCCATCGCCGCGGAAACGGTGCCGGAGTAGATGACGTCATCGCCCAGGTTGGCCGCGTTGTTGATGCCGGAGACCACGATGTCCGGCTCGTACTCGAGCACGCCGGTCAGCGCCAGGTGCACGCAGTCGGTGGGCGTACCGGCCACCGAGCAGGTGTAATGATCGATGCGTTTGACGCGGATCGGCAGGTCCAGGGTGAGCGAGTTGCTGGCACCGGAGCGGTCACGGTCCGGCGCGAACACCGTCACCTCATGACCGGCGTCACGCAGTACCGAGGCGAGCATCCTGATACCCGGCGCGTCGACACCGTCGTCGTTGCTGACCAGGATCCGCATCTGCGATTTAACCGCTTGATTTTTCAAGACTTCGATTCCATCACTTTCCAGCGTTGGCGGGGCCGGCCCTCCCCGGTCTGGGGAACACCGACCGCGCAAGTGCGTCAGCTATTGTGCCGCAAGCGGGCAGATCGTCCTACCCCGGATGACGGTAGGCAGCGGCCATCCCCTGGCATTACGCTGTACGCATGTCACATTCTGAAGACGACGACCCCGCCGCCCTGTTCCGCTCGGCAATCGGCGAGGTCAAACCCCTGCGCAAGCCTGCGGCCGCGCCGCCGGCCGTGCCGCGGCCGAAGCCGCGCGCGCGCATGGCCGAACGTGACGAGGACGAAGCGCGCAGCGAATTCGCGCGCCTGCTGCGCGACAGCAGCCCGCTGGAAGCGGGCGACACCGCCAGTTACCGGCGCGACAACCTGCCGGCGCGGATGTTCCAGCGGCTCAAGCGTGGCCAGTACTCGGTGCAGGACGAGCTGGACCTGCACGGGGCCACGGTGGTACAGGCGGAAAACCTGCTGCGCCAGTTCCTGCTGGAAGCGCACGCGCACGAATGCGGCTGCGTGCGCATCATCCACGGCAAGGGCCTGCAGTCCGATGGTGGCGCACCGGTGTTGAAGAACCTGGTCGACCGCCTGCTGCGCCAGCGCAACGACGTGCTGGCCTTCCATTCGGCGCCGGCTGGGCAAGGCGGTACCGGCGCGGTCGTGGTGTTGCTGGCGAACCGGTAAGACCGCCCGCTAGGTGCCTGCACATGACGACCGATCGCGGTAGAGCCACCCCATGGGTGGCTTGTGCGCGGTGCCGGATCGGAGCGCAGCCACGCATGGCGTGGCTCTACCGCCCCCCCTGATGGGGGCTGCCGCAATCAATCCGCCGTCAGGAGCGTCTGGCTTGCGTCTTCCACCGGCCCCAGCTCGTGCAGCACGGCGGTGGCGTAGCAGCCCGGCGGTAGCGCGAAACTGAGCTCGAGCACATCCGGCTGCACCCAGGTGTGCTGCAGCATCGCCGGGCGCAGGCGCAGCGCGCGGCGCTCCTGCTTCAGGCGCGCGCTTTCCAGGCCAGCACGCAGCGCCAACGATTGTTCGTCCGATACCGCGCCCAGCTCCAGATCGGCGGCCGCGCCGGTACTGCGCAGCGCTCCCTCGCCCCACAACGGGCCACTGGGATGGATGTCGAAGCGGCCCAGGCGGTCGGCCAGCAGATCCGTCCACGGTTCCGGACCGAACACGCTGCGGCTGCCGTCCAGCATCCACACCTCACCGTCCAGCGGCGTGTCCCAGTTGCCCTGCGCGACGCGCTCGGCCAACACCTGGTTGAACAGGGCCGAGCGTGCCGCCGACAACAGCAGCGAACGCTGGTCCGGGCGCACGCGTCGGCCGCCGAACATCGCCAGCGCCGCCGGCACATTGCCGCCGTCGCGGCCGAAACGCTGTTCGCCGAACCAGTTCGGCAGTCCCCGCGCGGCGATCAGCGACAGTCGCTTGTCGATCGCCTTCGCATCGCCCTGCACGTCCCGCAACACCAGCTTGAACCGATTGCCCGCCAGCGCGCCGCGCTGCAGCTTGCGGTTGTGCCAGGTCGACTCGACCACCTCGATCTCATCGGAGGCCAGCAGCGCCGGATCCGGTGCGATGCGCTTGGGCAGGTGCACGCTGAAACGCTGGGTGGTCACCGCGTGCCGGTCCTTCATGCCGGCGTAGCTCACCGCCATGTCCGGCAATCCGGCCCACCGGGCCAGCACTTTGGCCACGTGCACGGTGTTGGCGCCGCGCTTGCGGAGGGTCAGCAGCAGGTGCTCGCCCTCCCCGCTCGGCTCGAACGCCGGCAGCTCGTCCACCTGGAAATCTTCCGGAACGCTGCGGATCTTCGCGCTCAGCAGCGGCGCACCAAATGCCAGCGGAAGCGGGATCACAGTTCCACCAACAGCACGACGGCCTGCGCGGCGATGCCCTCACCACGCCCGGTGAAGCCCAGCTTCTCCGACGTGGTGGCCTTGACGCTGACCGCATCCAGCGCGACGCCCAGCAGCGCGGCAATGCGCTCGCGCATGGCCAGCGCATGCGGGCCCACCTTGGGACGCTCGCAGATCACGGTGATGTCGGTGTTGCCGACCTGCCAGCCACGCTCGCGCAGCAGGCTGTTGCAATGGGCCAGGAAGCGGCTGCTGTCGGCATCTTTCCAGCGCATGTCCGAGGGCGGGAAGTGCTGGCCGATATCGCCCAGCGACAGCGCACCGAGCATCGCATCGCACAGCGCATGCAGGATCACGTCGCCGTCGCTGTGGGCGACCACGCCGCAGCTGTGCGCCACGCGGATACCGCCGAGCATGATGTGGTCGCCCGTGCCGAAGGCGTGGACGTCGTAGCCCTGTCCGATGCGGACCGGAGGAAAGGAAGGCGTGTTCATTGCAAAAAACCTGCGGTTGTGGCGCCGCGCGCGGACTCAGTATCCGCGACGCGACAGCTCGAATTCGAAACGGGACAGATCGGCCGGCGTGGTGACCTTGAAGTTGTCTTCGCTGCCTTCCACCAGCAACGGGCGCAACCCCTGCCGCTCCATCGCCATGGCGTCGTCGGTGACCTCCACGCCGGCGTCGGCGGCGTCCTGCAGCGCGCGCGCCAACTGGTGGCGGCGGAACAGCTGCGGGGTCAGCGCGCGCCACAGGCGGGCACGCGGTTCAGTGGCATCGATGCCGCCGTCGTCACCGGCACGCTTGAGGGTGTCGCGCACCGGCGCGGCCAGGATCGCCCCGACCGGATCGTTGCGCCCCACTTCCAGCAGCCGGCCCAGATCGGCGGCGGCCAGGTTGGGCCGCGCGGCGTCATGCACCAGCACGAAATCATCGGCACGCACGCTTTCGGGCAGCGCCTGCAGCCCGGCCAGCACCGATGCAGCACGGGTAGCGCCGCCGATGCAGGTCAGGATCGGCTTGTCGGCCAGCGCCTGCCAGCCCGGCCAGTCGGTGTCGCCCTCGGCGATGGCCACCATCACCCCGGCAACCACCGGGTGCGACAGCAGGGCTTCCAGCGTATGCGCCAGCAGCACCCGGTCGCCTGCGACCAGGTACTGTTTGGGTGTCTGTCCACCGAAACGGGTGCCGCGACCAGCGGCCGGCACCACCGCCCAGACCGTGCCCATCAGGGCACTTCCTGCGGCAGCGCTTCCGGCGGCGCCATGGCCGCCGGTCCGCGCGCAGGCGCGACCGGGGCATCTTCGACCACGCGGTAGAACTTCTCGCCAGGCTTGATCATGCCCAGCTCGCTACGCGCGCGTTCCTCGATCGCGGCCTGGCCTTCCTTGAGGTCCTTGACCTCGGCGGCCAGTGCGTCGTTGCGCTGTTGCAGACCGGCGTTGTCGCGCTGCTGGTTGGCGACCTGGGCCTCCAGGGTCATCACTTCCCCTGAATTGCCCGGGCCGAACCAGAAACGGTACTGCAGCCACGCCAGCAGCAGCGCGAGCAACAGCAGCGTCCAGCGCCAGTTGCGCATGGGGATCAGCGCTTCAGCGACACGAACGCGTCACGACCGGCGTAACGCGCACCGGCACCGAGGGCTTCTTCGATGCGCAGCAGCTGGTTGTACTTGGCCACGCGGTCGCTGCGGCACAGCGAGCCGGTCTTGATCTGGGTGGCGGTGGTGGCCACGGCGATGTCGGCGATGGTGGTGTCTTCGGTTTCGCCCGAACGGTGCGAGACGATCGAGGCATAGTTGGCCGCGTGCGCCATGGCGATCGCTTCCAGCGTCTCGGTCAGGGTGCCGATCTGGTTGACCTTGATCAGGATCGCGTTGGCGGTGCCGGACTCGATGCCTTCCTTGAAGATCTTCGGGTTGGTCACGAACAGGTCGTCGCCGACCAGCTGCACCTTGTTGCCGATGCGGTCGGTGAGCAGCTTCCAGCCGGCCCAGTCGTTCTCGGCCAGGCCGTCTTCGATGGTGATGATCGGGTACTGCGCGGCCCAGTCGGCCAGGAAGTCGACGAACTGCTCGGAGGTCAGGCGCTTGTTTTCGCCGACCAGGTTGTACTTGCCGTTCTCGAAGAATTCGCTGGAGGCCACGTCCAGGCCCAGCAGCACGTCTTCACCGGCGGTGTAGCCGGCTTTGCCGATGGCTTCCAGGATGGTGTCCAGCGCTTCGACGTTGCTGCGGAAGTCCGGCGCGAAGCCGCCTTCGTCGCCCACCGCGGTGCTCAGGCCGTGGCCCTTGAGCACCGACTTGAGCGAATGGAAGATTTCGGTGCCGGCGCGCAGCGACTCGGAGAAGGAGGTGAAGCCGACCGGCAGCACCATGAATTCCTGGAAGTCGACATTGTTGTCGGCATGCGCGCCGCCGTTGATGATGTTCATCATCGGCACCGGCAGGGTCACATCACGGCCGTTGGCCAGGTGCTGCCACAGCGCCTGCTTCTTCGACGCCGCCACGGCGTGCGCGTTGGCCAGGGAAACCCCCAGCAGCGCGTTGGCGCCCAGGCGGCCCTTGTTCTCGGTGCCGTCCAGATCGATCAGGCGACGGTCCAGGCCTTCCTGGTCGGCGGCATCGAAGCCTTTGAGCGCATTGGCGATCGTGGTGTTGACGTTGGACACGGCATTGCGCACGCCCTTGCCCAGGTAGCGGGTCTTGTCGCCGTCGCGCAGTTCCACCGCTTCCTTGGTGCCGGTCGAGGCACCCGACGGAACCGCGGCGCGGCCGAACGAACCGTCCTCGAGGATGACTTCAGCTTCCAGCGTGGGATTGCCACGGCTGTCGAGGATTTCACGGGCGTGGATGCTGCGGATCGTGGTCATAGCGGGCCGGTTACCAGTCAGGAAGGGGAAACGCCAGAAAGTAGCGTTGAAAAGCTGCCGCGTGATTATCGCCATCCGCCTGCCGCTTGCCAAATCGGCATTTCGACGCCGTCGCCGGCCAACGCCGAGTCACGCGGTCAGAGCAGCGCAGGCACCAGCAGCACGGCCAGCAGCAACGCCATCAGCGCAAGCGCGGCGCCACCGCCGACGGCCTGCCGATGGAGCCGGATGGCCAGCACGCTGGCGATGAGGCCGCCGAGCAGGGTCGCCCCGCCCAGCGCGAGCGTGGCGTACAGGTACGGCGCGGTGGCCTGCATCGCGTGGCTGCCGTCACCGGGCATGCCGACACTGGCCATGACCAGCACCATCAACATGAAGGCGCAGGCCCAAGCCCCGATCGACAGCAGCAGCGCGGCCCAGCCCCACGGCCAGGCGCGCCAGTGCCGGCGCTGGCGGCGCGCTTCCAGCGCCGCCCACGGATCCTGGCTCATGCCGGCCGCCCGCACCGATGGCGGCTGCATGCGGCGATCAGACGCCTGCTGCCTGCGGCAACGCGCCGCCGGCCTTGCGCTCGCGCGCCGCACGGATGAAGCCGATGAACAGCGGATGGCCTTCGCGCGGCGTGGACAGGAACTCCGGATGCGCCTGGCAGGCCAGGAACCACGGGTGCTGGTCGCGCGGCAGCTCGATCACTTCCACCAGGGTGTCATCCATCGACTTGCCGGCAATCACCAGGCCGGCGTCTTCCAGCTGGGTGCGGTAGCGGTTGTTGAACTCGTAGCGGTGGCGATGACGCTCGGACACGACATCCTTGCCGTACAGCTCGCGGGCCAGCGTGCCCGGCTTGAGCCGCTGCTCCTGCAGGCCCAGGCGCATGGTGCCACCGAGGTCGCTCTTGTCGTCGCGCTTTTCCACATCACCGGTGGCGGTGCGCCATTCGGTGATCAGGCCGATCACCGGATTAGGCGACTGGCGGTCGTTCTCGGTGCTGTTGGCACCGTCCAGGTTGGCCACGTGGCGGGCGAAATCGACCACTGCGGCCTGCATGCCGTAGCAGATGCCGAAGTACGGCACGTTCTGCTCACGGGCGAACTGCGAGGTCAGCACCTTGCCTTCGAAACCACGGTCGCCGAAGCCGCCCGGCACCAGGATGCCGTCGACATCCTTCAGCGCGGCCATGTCGGTGCCTTCCAGCTCCTGTGCTTCGAGCCACTTCAGGTTGACCTTGGTGCGCTGGCGCAGGCCGCCATGCTTGAGCGCCTCGCCGACCGACTTGTAGGCGTCCTGGTGGTCCACGTACTTGCCGACCACCGCGATGGTGACCTCGTCCAGCGGGTGCAGGGTGGCGTCCACCGCCGCTTCCCACTCGGACAGATCGACCGGACCGGCCTTGTCGCCCAGCTTGAGCTGGTTGATGACGATCTCGTCCAGACCCTGCGCGTGCAGGCCCATCGGGATGCGGTACAGCACGTCCACGTCCGGCACGCTGATCACCGCGCGCTCGGAAACGTTGGTGAACTGGGCGATCTTGCGGCGTTCCGAATCCGGCACAACCTGCTCGGAACGGCACAGCAGCACGTCCGGCTGGATGCCGATCGAGCGCAGTTCCTTGACCGAGTGCTGGGTCGGCTTGGTCTTCAACTCACCGGCCGCGGCGATGTATGGCACCAGGGTCAGGTGCATGAACAGCGCCATCTCCGGGCCGCGCTCGGTGCGGACCTGGCGGATGGCCTCCAGGAACGGCAGCGATTCGATATCACCCACGGTGCCGCCGATTTCCACCAGCGCCACGTCGAAGCCTTCGGTGGCCTCGTCCATGCAGCGGCGGATTTCATCGGTGATGTGCGGGATGACCTGCACGGTGGCGCCGAGGTAGTCGCCGCGGCGCTCCTTGCGGATCACGTTCTCGTAGATGCGGCCGGTGGTGACCGAGTTCTTGCGGCTCAGGCGGGTGCGCACGAAGCGCTCGTAGTGGCCCAGGTCCAGGTCGGTCTCGGCGCCGTCGTCGGTGACGTAGACCTCGCCGTGCTGGAACGGGCTCATAGTGCCCGGGTCGACGTTGATGTACGGGTCGAGCTTCATCATCGTGACGCGCAGGCCACGGGCTTCAAGGATGGAGGCGAGTGACGCGGCGGCAATGCCTTTGCCGAGCGAGGACACTACGCCGCCGGTTACGAAGATCAAGGGAGTCATGGCTGGGGGTGTCCTGTCAGGAAGGGGGAGACGACGCCGGCGCGCGGGGCGACGGACGACGCAAAGGGGAAATGGGGGACGATCGGGCCGCCGGCTGCGGAGGACACACGCGCCGGGGACGGGATCGGGGAAGCAGCGAAACAGCCGGTCGGCGAGGTCGGGTTGGCCGTGCCGGTCGCTGAATGGACCGTCACCTCCTGCCTACCCTGCTGGCGATCGCGCACGATCAGGCCAGTCCATTCGCTGATGGATGACACGTACTGCTCCCGGAAAGCGCTAGTTTACAGATTGAAGGCCACAAGCCCAAGCGCTGGCATGCGGCCTTCACAAAAAAAAGACGCCCCGGCAGTGCCGGGGCGTCCATGAGGGCATCGGAAGGGGTCAGCGCTTCTTCTTCGCCTCTTCCTCTTCTTCCTTCTGCGGGGCCTGCTCGCCCTTGGCCTTCATCTCGGCGGTGGCCTGGGCGCGGCGCTTGGCCTTGGCGTCGGCCTCGGACTGGGCCTTGTCGGCCTGCTCGCCCAGCTGCGGCGTGGGCTGGCCCTGTCCGGCGTTCTGCGCCATAGCCAGCGGCACGGCCAGGACGGCGGCGGCAATGGCAACGATGGTCAGCAGCTTCTTCATGGGATGGCTCCTCGCGGTCTCGGCTTGGGATGGGGATTCCGGGGGACGGATTCCACCAGGCACAGTCTATCGAACCCCGGTCGGCCGGGCCCTGAACGTGTGGCGTGCAAAAAAACCGTCCAGACCGCAAACTTCGCCGTCGCTTTGCGCTTTATGAAGACAGATGAACGCCCGCTATAACGCCGCCGATATTGAAGTCCTGTCCGGCCTGGACCCGGTCAAGCGCCGCCCCGGCATGTACACCGACACCGCGCGCCCGAACCATCTGGCGCAGGAAGTCATCGACAATGCCGTCGACGAAGCCCTGGCCGGGCATGCCCGTACGGTCGAGGTCACCCTGTACAGGGATGGCAGCTGCGAGGTCAGCGATGACGGCCGTGGCATGCCCGTGGACATCCACCCCGAGGAGAAAATCCCCGGCGTCGAACTGATCCTGACCCGCCTGCACGCGGGCGGCAAGTTCAACAACAAGAACTACACCTTCTCCGGCGGCCTGCATGGCGTAGGCGTCAGCGTGGTCAATGCGCTGTCGACCCTGGTCGAGGTGCATATCAAGCGCGACGGCAGCGAACACCGCATCACCTTCCGCAATGGCGATCGCGCCACCCCGCTGGAAGTGGTCGGCAGCGTCGGCAAGAAGAACACCGGTACCCGCGTGCGGTTCTGGGCCGACCCGAAGTATTTCGATACGCCCAAATACAACCTGCGCGCGCTGCGCCATCTGCTGCGCGCCAAGGCCGTGCTGTGCCCGGGGCTGACCGTCAAGCTGCGCGACGAAGCCACCGACGAGCAGGACAGCTGGTACTACGAAGATGGCCTGAGCGATTACCTCAAGGCCGAACTCGGCGAGCGCGAGATGCTGCCGGCCGACCTGTTCGTGGGCCACCTCAAGAAAGAAAATGAAATCGTGGACTGGGCCCTGGCCTGGATCCCCGAGGGTGAGCTGGTCCAGGAAAGCTACGTCAACCTGATCCCGACCGCCCAGCACGGCACCCACGCCAATGGCCTGCGTACCGGCCTGACCGAAGCGCTGCGCGAGTTCTGCGACTTCCGCAACCTGCTGCCGCGCGGCGTCAAGCTGGCCCCGGAAGATGTGTGGGACCGCGTGTCGTTCGTGCTGTCGCTGAAGATGACCGATCCGCAGTTCAGTGGCCAGACCAAGGAACGCCTGTCCTCGCGCCAGGCCGCCGGTTTCGTCGAAGGCGCCGCGCACGACGCCTTCAGCTTGCTGCTGAACCAGAACGTGGAGATCGGCGAGAAGATCGCCCAACTGGCCATCGAGCGCGCCAGCGCGCGCCTGAAAACCGAAAAGCTGGTGACCCGCAAGAAGGTCACCCAGGGCCCCGCCCTGCCCGGCAAGCTGGCCGACTGCATCAGCCAGGATCTCTCGCGCACCGAGTTGTTCCTGGTCGAAGGCGACTCGGCCGGCGGCAGTGCCAAGCAGGCCCGCGACAAGGACTTCCAGGCGATCATGCCGCTGCGCGGCAAGATCCTGAACACCTGGGAAGTCTCTTCGGGCAGCGTGCTGGCCTCGGAGGAAGTGCACAACCTGGCCATTGCGATCGGCTGCGATCCGGGCAAGGACGACATCACCGGGCTGCGCTACGGCAAGGTGGTGATCCTGGCCGACGCCGACTCGGACGGCCTGCATATCGCGACGCTGCTGACGGCGCTGTTCCTCAAGCACTTCCCGGCGCTGGTCGATGCCGGCCACGTGTTCGTGGCGATGCCGCCGCTGTTCCGTATCGATGTGGGCAAGCAGGTGTTCTACGCCCTGGACGAAGAAGAGAAGCGCACGATGCTGGACAAGATCGAGCGCGAGAAGATCAAGGGCACGGTCAGCGTCACCCGCTTCAAGGGTCTGGGCGAAATGAACCCGCCGCAGCTGCGCGAATCGACCATCCATCCCGATACGCGTCGGCTGGTGCAGTTGACCATCGATGATGGCGAGCAGACCCATTCGCTGATGGACATGCTGCTGGCCAAGAAGCGCGCCTCCGACCGCAAGCAGTGGCTGGAGAACAAGGGCGATCTGGCATCGCTGGAAGTCTGATCCGCGCCTGACGCCGACGCAGGAGAGCCCGCCTCATGGCGGGCTTTTTTTGGGTTCCCGTCCCGATCAAGGGGCGGCTGATCCAGGGTCCGCAGCAGTTTGAGTACGGCGATGCGCGGCCGGACGGGGTGTCTTGGATCGGGCGGTGTCTTGGATCGGGCGGTGTCTTGGATCGGGCGGTGTCTTCGCTCGGGTCTGTCGCGAGCGTGAGGGCCCCGTAGCAGCCGGTAGGCCCCTGGCGCAAATGTCCCCCGGCCGCGGGGCGGCCACGTCCTTTATTTTGCCCAGGGGCCTGCCGACTGCTACGGGGCTCGGCTTGCGGCAAGCAGGTGGGCGCCAGACTTTTCCGGTGCTGGTCGGTGGGTCGGGCGCTGGGCCCCCATGACCTTGGACGAGGCCGGTAGTGCCGAGCCATGCTCGGCAAGTCGCAGGATGCCAGCGAAACAAAGGAGGACGCGGCCGCAGGCCGACGCCGGGGGCGTCGCCGGAAAGGCCATGGGGGCCCAGCGCCCGACCCCATCGACCGTCGCGTCATAAAAATCCAGAATGGGAGAGGCACCTGTTTTTGTTCCCGGCCACGCCATAATTCCCCGACACGACCGGCCCTGTGCCGGCTGCCGACACGGACTCCCATGCACTTCGATTCGACCCTGCAATTGCACAGCGCGCGCCTGGTGCTGAGCCCGATCCGCGCCAGCGACGGTACCGCGCTTTTTGCCATCCAGTCCGACCCGACGGTGATGCGCTACTGGAACCACGCGGCCTGGACGGAGTTGAAGCAGGCCTACGCGCAGATCCTCGACGACCTCGCCGCGATGGACGAGGGCATCCAGCTCAAGCTCGGCATCCGCGAGCAGGCCGACGGCCCACTGCTGGGCATCTGCGTGGTGTTCGGCATCGAGGAGGCCTCCGGGCGCGCCGAGATCGGCTACAACCTCGCCCCGCAGGCACAGGGCAAGGGCTACATGCACGAGGCGCTGCAGTGCTTTGTCGACTACCTGTTCGATGACCGCGGCCTGCGCCGGCTGGAAGCGGAGATCGATCCGCGCAACGCACCGTCTGCCAAGGTGCTGGAGCGCATCGGATTCCAGCGCGAAGGCCTGCTGCGCGAACGCTGGTGCGTGGGCGGGGAGCTGTCCGATTCGGCGTTGTACGGGTTGCTGGCACGGGAGCGCGCCCGCTGAGTGGGTAGCGCCGAGCCACGCTCGGCGGTGGTCGGTGGGTCGGGCGCTGGGCGCCCATACCCTTTCCGGCGAATGTCCCCCGTGGTCGGCCTGCGGCCGCCCCCTCCTCCTTTATTTGGTTCTTCACCCAACTCCGGGGAAGGCCGCCCGGATCTTCAGGAAGAAGTACGCG
>NZ_JALJRW010000032.1:0-9560 GCF_024519465.1 Stenotrophomonas sp. Ste86
CCCCGGCCTGGCGGCCTCCTCCTTTATTTTGCCCAGGAGCCTACCGGCCGCTACGGGGCTCGGCTCGCGGTAAGCAGGCGGAAGCCAGGCTTTTTGGGCTGGTCGGTGGGTCGGGCGCTGGGCTCCCATGCCCTTGGAGGCGAAATAAAGGAGGAGGGGGCGGCCGCAGGCCGACGCCGGGGGACATTCGCCGGAAAGGGCATGGGCGCCCAGCGCCCGATCCGCCGACCGCCGCGAGGGAAAAGATCCAGGGCGCGCTTCGTGTCTGCCCCGCATACGGGCGAAGAAGCTTTTTGCTTTCCGGTTGGTCCAGCAAAGGCGGCCTGCGCGGCGAAGCGAAGCCATCCTGATCGAAGAGACCACCGGCCAACAAAAAACCCCGGCTTTCGCCGGGGTTTTTCGTTGCAGCAGCGTCACCACCCATGGCGGCGACCCGCCGGTTACTTCTTTTTCGGCATGTACAGATCGGTGATCGTGCCGTCGTAGATCTCCGCCGCCATCGCCACCGATTCGCTCAGCGTCGGATGCGCGTGGATGGTGTGACCGATGTCTTCGGCCTCCGCACCCATCTCGATCGCCAGACCGATCTCGGCCAGCAGATCGCCGGCGTGCACGCCCACGATCGCGCCACCGACGATACGATGGGTTTCTTCATCGAAGATCAGCTTGGTGAAGCCCTCGGTGCGACCGATACCGATCGCACGACCGCTGGCCGCCCACGGGAATTTGGCCACGCCCACCTTCAAGCCCTTGGCCTTCGCCTCGGTCTCGGTCACGCCCACCCACGCGATTTCCGGGTTGGTGTAGGCCACCGACGGAATCACCCGCGCCACCCACTCCTTCTTCTCGCCCGAAGCCACTTCGGCCGCCAGCTTGCCCTCGTGCGTGGCCTTGTGGGCCAGCATCGGGTTGCCGACGATATCGCCGATCGCAAAGATGTGCGGCACGTTGGTGCGCATCTGACGGTCCACCGGAATGAAGCCACGGTCGGTGACCTGCACGCCCGCCTTCTCGGCATCGATCTTCTTGCCGTTCGGCGAACGACCCACGGCCACCAGCACGCGGTCGAAGGCGCTTGCTTCCAGGCCCGGCTTCTCGCCGTCCACTGCCGCCTCGAAGGACACGGTCACGCCGGCCTTGTCGGCCTTGACGTCGGTCGCCTTGGTCTTCAGGTAGACCTCCACGCCCTGCTTCTTCAAGCGGTCGGCCAACGGCTTGACCAGGTCCTTGTCGGCGCCCGGCATCAGCTGGTCCATGAACTCCACCACCGTCACCTTGCTGCCCAGCGCGGCGTACACCGTTGCCATTTCCAGGCCGATGATGCCGCCGCCGACCACCAGCAGCTTGCCCGGCACGTCGGCCAGTTCCAGCGCATCGGTGGAATCCATCACCCGCTTGTCGTCCCACGGGAAGTTCGGCAGCTTCACCGCCTGCGAACCGGCGGCGATGATGCACTGCTCAAAGCGCAGCAGCTGGGTCTTGCCGTCGTCGCCGACGATCTCCAGCTCGTTGGCCGAGACGAACTTGGCCAGGCCCTGCACGGTGCGCACCTTGCGCTGCTTGGCCATGCCGGCCAGGCCCTTGGTCAGCTGGGTGACCACCTTTTCCTTGTAGCCGCGCAGCTTGTCCAGGGTGATCGTCGGCTTGCCGAACTCCACGCCGAAATCACCGGCGTGGGCGACTTCGTCGATCACCGCCGCCGCATGCAGCAGCGCCTTGGACGGGATGCAGCCGACGTTGAGGCAGACGCCGCCGAGGCTGGCGTAACGCTCGATCAGCACCGTGTCCACGCCCAGATCGGCCGACCGGAAGGCGGCGGTGTAGCCGCCCGGGCCCGCGCCGAGCACCACCATCTTGCATTCGATGTCAGCCGGCTTGCCCGAGGACAGCGCCGGCTGCGGTGCGGCCGGTTCGGCCGGGGCGCGGTGCGACGGGGTCACCGGCGGCTTGCTGGCCGATGCCTCGGCCTTGGGCGCGTCGGCCTTGGCCGGTGCGGCCGGTGCGGCGGCCTCACCTTCGGCCTCCAGCAGCAGCACCACGTCGCCTTCGGAGAGGTTGTCGCCGAGCTTGACCTTGATTTCCTTGACCACGCCGGCCGCCGAAGACGGCACTTCCAACGTCGCCTTGTCCGATTCCAGCGTGACCAGGCCCTGGTCCTTCTTCACCGTGTCACCCACGGCGACCAGCAGTTCGATCACCGGGACACCGCTGTAATCGCCGATGTCGGGAACCTTGATTTCAATTGCGGCCATTGTTGTTCTCCTGGGACTCAGCCGGCCTTGCCGGCGAGCAGTTGCTGCAGTTCGTCGAGCGACTCGTCCAGATCTTTCCAGCGACGGTCGAGCTTCTTTTCCTTGGTGTCGCTGGCTTCGATCAGCAGCGCCACCTGTTTCATCATCAGCCTGCCGCTGCCGCACTCCGGGCGCGGGCCACTGAAACGCTGCCCATCCACCTGGAAGGACAGCACTTCACCGTCCAGCACCGCGGCCTTGCGATCAACCGGCACCGCCGCATCGAGCGCGGCTTGCCAGCTGCGCAGCAGCCGCTGCGCCAACGCGGCCGGAATGCTGACCTGGTATTGGTCCGGCGACTGGTCCACGCGCAGTTCCAGGCCGCCACCACGGGCGCTGTTGTTCCAGTTGTACACGCGCTTATCGGCGCGGCTGAAACGCAGCGTCCATTCCGCTTCCTGGGTACCGGGCAGCAGCGCTACGCCGGTCTCGACCCCGCTCTTGGGCAGGGTCACCAACGACAGCGCCGGCTGCGCCTTGCCCTCGAACAGGGTTTCCACTGCCTGGCCATAGTTGCCAACGGCCGGCGGCCAGCCGCGCCCCAGGCCGGACGCGCATTCCGCCGCGACCGCCTGCGACGCCGGCAGCACCGCCAGCATCAGCATCACTGCCAGGCGCTGCCTCACAGCAGGACGCGCCGCATGTCGGCCAGCACCTGGGACAGGTAGGTGGTGAAGCGCGCGGCCAGCGCGCCGTCGATCACGCGGTGGTCGTAGCTCAGCGACAGCGGCAGCATCAGCTTCGGTGCGAACTCCTTGCCGTTCCAGACCGGCTGGATGGACGACTTGGACACGCCGAGGATGGCCACTTCCGGTGCATTGACGATCGGCGTGAACGCCGTGCCACCGATGCCGCCCAGCGAGCTGATCGAGAAGCAGCCGCCGCTCATGTCGGCCGGGCCGAGCTTGCCGTCGCGCGCCTTCTTGGCCAGTTCGCCCGATTCCTGCGCGATCTGCACCACGCCCTTCTTGTCGACGTCGCGGATCACCGGCACGACCAGGCCGCTCGGCGTATCGGCGGCGAAACCGATGTTGAAGTACTTCTTCAGGGTCAGGTTCTCGCCGCTGGCATCGAGCGAAGCGTTGAACTCGGGGAACTTCTTCAGCGCCGCGGCGCTGGCCTTGACCAGGAAGGCGAGCATGGTCAGCTTGATGCCGGCCTTCTCGTTTTCCTTGTTCAGCGCCACGCGCAGGGCTTCCAGCTCGGTGATGTCGGCCTGTTCGAACTGGGTGACGTGCGGAATCATGGCCCAGTTGCGGGCCAGGTTGGCGCCGGAGATCTTCTTGATCCGCGACAGCGGCTGTACCTCGACCTCGCCGAACTTGCTGAAGTCGACCTTCGGCCAGGCCAGCAGGTTCAGGCCGCCGCCGGCGGCAACGGAGCCACCGTTCGACGCGCCGCCACCGGTCAGGGCGGACTTGACGAACTTCTGCACGTCGCCCTTGGTGATGCGGCCGCCCTTCTCGGTGCCGCTCAGCTGGTTCAGGTCCACACCCAGTTCGCGGGCGAACACGCGCACCGCCGGGGAGGCATACGGCACCTTCTGCGGCAGCACACTGTCGGCATTGAACTGCACCGGCGGGCTGGTCGGGGCACCGGCGGACGGTGCGGCAGCGGCCGGGGCCGGCTGGGTCGCCTTTGCGGCGGCCTGCTCGATATCGCGGGCGGCCAGCTTGTCCGGCTCGGCGGTGGTGGCGACCGGCTCGACCTTGGTCGCGGTCTCGGCCGCTTCGGTCTTGGCCGCCGGGGCAGGCGCAGCGGCAGCGGCCGGCTGGGCCTGGCCTTCGCTGACTTCGATCAGGGCAACGACCTTGCCCTCGGACAGATTGTCGCCAACCTTGACCTTGATCTCCTTGACGACGCCGGCCACCGAGGACGGCACTTCCATCGTGGCCTTGTCCGATTCCAGCGTGACCAGGCCCTGGTCCTTCTTGACGGTGTCTCCAACGGCGACCAGCACCTCGATTACCGGGATATCGCTGTAGTCACCGATATCGGGGACAAGTGCTTCCTTGATTTCGGCCATGGGGATAACTCCGGCAATCTGGTGTAGGGAATCGCCTATTGTGGGGGCAGGAGGCGTCAGCGCCAACCGGCTGGGCGAACTTTTGCGCCCCCTGTCCCGAGACAACCTGTTGCAGCGGCCTGCTTTGCCCGGCTTGCGCTTGGTACAGCACGAAGCAGTATTTTCCAGTCGGTACCGTATTGTCCGCCGCCGCGCGCCGGAGTCAGCCGCTTACGGCCGCCGTGCATCGGCCAGCGGTTGCCATGCCGCCTGCAGCTTCGGCAGCGGCCAGGCCGCGTTGGCCGGGCTGGTGGAGGGCAACGACCAGATCGCCATCGGCCGGCCGGCCGGCGCCAACGTCGGCGCGACGAAACGCTGGAAGGCCTGGTGCGCGGTACCACCATTGCAGGCGACCGCGCGCAACTGCGGCAACGTGGCGATCAGTGCGCCCAGCGCATTGGGCACTTCGCTACCACGCACGATCGACGCATCCAGGCTGCCACGTCGCCGGCACTGGCCGATGACATCCCACAGACCGACGCCGCTGGCATTCAACGCGGCGATGCGCGTTGCATACGGCAACGCCGCATCGACACCACACAACACCTGCATCAGCGGCCAGAAACGATTGCGTGGATGGGCGTAGTACTGAGCGGCCTGCAGCGATGCCAATCCGGGCATCGAGCCCAGCACCAGCACACGGCAATCGCCGGACACCTGCGCGGGAAAGCCGATGCAGGTCGTTTCTTCCATCACATCTCCACCAGGTGCATGAACATCCTCCAGCGTAACAATTGCCGATTTTGCAGGGCTTTTCTGCTGTTCGCTGAACGGAACAAACTAAATTTTAACGCGCGTCGGATTCGATTCATGTTGTGGGGACTACGTTTGCCTCGCCCCGGAACAACGGGGACCAGAACAAAAACATCTTGAGGAGATTCCCCCATGCGCTCCATCCGCACTTTGACCCTGGCAACCCTGACCGCACTGGCCTTCGCACCGGCCGCATTCGCGCAGGACTCCACCACTGATACCGCGTCGGGCAAGCATTTTGCCGTGGTTGGCGGCGTCTCGCTGCTGCAGCCGAAGAACGATCCGCTCGACGGCGTGCGCAAGGTGGACGGTGGTCCGGCCCCGACCCTGAGCTTCAGCTACTACATCAACGACAACTGGGCCGTTGAGCTGTGGGGCGCTGCCGACAAGTTCGACCACCGCGTGCGCGGCACCGACGGTGCGCGCCTGGGCACGGTCGAGCAGCAGCCGATCGCGCTGAGCGGCCAGTACCACTTCGGCCAGGCCGACAACGTGTTCCGTCCGTTCGTGGGCGCCGGTTACTACGAGTCCAACTTCAGCAATGAAGACCTGGCCAGTGACGTGGGCCACATCGGTCTGAAGACCGCAAAGGGCGCGATCGGCACCGTCGGCGTGGACATGAACATCAACAGCACCTGGTTTGCCCGCGCCGATGCCCGCTACATGCATTCGCGTCCGGAGCTGACCGTCAACGGTGACAAGACCGGCGACAAGGCCAAGCTGGATCCGTGGACCGTGGGCTTCGGCATCGGCGCCCGCTTCTAAGCGCCAGCCACACGCGTTCATTGCGGTACAACAACGGGCCCCTCGCGGGCCCGTTGTCGTTTGCCGGCTTCGCTTTCCCTTGGATGAGGGCCAGGCACCCTCCGTGGCGCCCGGCAGCCGCGTCCCGTCATTGACAGTTGGCTGGCCGACGGTCTGAAGAGCAGCCTCATCCACTCCCGCCCCATGCCGGACGCGGTTGCCTGTGCGCCGCAGTTGCAGTGGCCTCACGCTTTCGCCAAGGCCACCGCCAAACTGTCCAGGGGCAGGGGGCTCTGGATTCGCGGGACCGTTGCGCCGCATGGATGCGGCGCACGAGCCTCCATGGATGGATGCACGGCGTGTCCCGCCAATTCACAGCCCCCTGCCCTGCCAGAACAGTCGGCGCACTGCCGTTGGCTGTTGGCCAACACCAGAACAACCACCTTTCATTCGCCTTTGTCCCACCACCGCCGATACTGCCCGCATCGCACTACCGGGGACGGGGATGGAAGGAACCGGAACGGACCCGATGCTCGACCTTCTGGTCGTCGGCGGCGGCATCAATGGCGCCGGCATCGCCCGGGACGCGGCCGGCCGCGGCTGGTCGGTGTGCCTGTGCGAACAGGACGACCTTGCCGCGCATACCTCCAGCGCCAGCACCAAACTCATCCACGGCGGCCTGCGCTACCTGCAGTACGGCGAGTTCGGCCTGGTCCGCAAAGCCCTGCGCGAACGCAGCGTCCTGCACCGCCTCGCCCCGCACCTGGTTGTCCCCACCGAGTTCGTCCTGCCCCAGGCCCCGCACCTGCGCCCCGGCTGGATGCTGCAGGCCGGACTGTGGCTGTATGACCACCTCGGCCACGCTGGCGCCGCATTCCCGCGCTCGCAACGACTGGACCTGCGTCGCGACCCGCGCGGCGCCGTGCTGCAGCCCGGCTTCCGCAGCGGCTTCAGTTACGCCGATGCCCGCGTCGACGATGCCCGCCTGGTGCTGCTCAATGCGCTGGACGCCCACGAACGCGGCGCGCAGATCCGCGTGCGCACCCGCTGCGAACAGCTCATCCGCCACCGCGATCACTGGTGGGCGGTACTGCGTAGCGCCGATGGCAGCGTGCAGCGGTTGCGCGCCCGCGCCGTCGTCAACGCCACCGGACCGTGGGCCGGCAATCTGCTCGAACGCGCCGGCATGGATGCGCCGATCGGCCTGCGCCTGGTCCAGGGCAGCCATATCGTTGTACCGCGCCTGTACGCGCACGACAGCGCCTACCTGCTGCAGCAACCGGATCAACGCATCGTATTCGTGCTGCCGTTCGAACAGGACTTCACCCTCATCGGCACCACCGACGTGGATTACCACGGCGATCCTGCGCAGGTAAAGGCCGCCGACAGTGAGGTCGCCTACCTGTGCGAGGCGGTCAACCGCTGGCTGCGCGTACCCGTGCAACCGACCGACGTGGTCTGGACCTACAGCGGGGTCCGCCCGCTGCTGGCAGACCACCATCATGAGGCGGCCAACGTCACCCGCGACTACCGCCTGCAGCTGGACGCCAGCCAGGCGCCGCTGCTCAGCGTGCTCGGCGGCAAGCTCACCACCTACCGGACCCTCGCCGAAGAAGCGGTCGATCAGCTTGGGCCGGTACTGGGACGCAGCGAACCGGCCTGGACCGCCACCGGGCCTGCCCTGCCCGGTGGCGATGGCGGCGATGCGCCCACCGTGCTGGCGCGCCTGCAGTCGCTCTATCCGAACCAGCAGGCGACGCTGCTGGCGAGCCTGGCGCGGCGCTACGGCACGCGCGCGTCCACCTTGCTCGGGTCGGCGACCACGCCGGCGCAGCTGGGCACGCATTTCGGTGCGGGCCTCTACCAGCGCGAGGTCGACTACCTGATCGGCCACGAATGGGTACGCCAGCTCGACGACCTGCTCTGGCGACGTACCTGGCTGGGCCTGCGCCTGGACGCAGCGCAACGCGACGCGCTGGCGCAGTACCTGCAGCACCGCCTGGCGGCGATGGCGTAGGCTGTGGCGTCACCTCGATTCGTCGTACGGAGCAAGGCATGGACAAGCAGTACGTGCTCGCCATCGACCAGGGCACCACCAGTTCCCGCGCGATCCTGTTCGATCGCAGGGGCCGCATCGTCGGCAGCGCACAGCGCGAGTTCGCCCAGCTGTTTCCGGCACCGGGCTGGGTCGAGCACGACCCGCGCGAGATTCTCACCAGCGTCTATACCACCCTGACCGAGCTGCTCAACCGCGAGCAGGTCCACGCGCGCCAGATCGCCGCCATCGGCATCACCAACCAGCGCGAAACGACCGTGGTCTGGGACAAGGCCACCGGCCAGCCGATCCACAACGCCATCGTCTGGCAATCGCGGCAGAGCCATGCCATCTGCGAACGGCTCAAGGCCGAAGGCCACGAACCGCTGGTGCGCGAGCGGACCGGCCTGCTCATCGATGCGTATTTCTCGGCCACCAAGATCCGCTGGATCCTGGATCACGTGGACGGTGCGCAGGCCCGCGCCGAACGTGGCGAGCTGCTGTTCGGCACCATCGACAGCTGGCTGGTGTGGAACCTCAGCGGTGGTACCACCCACGTCACCGACTACAGCAATGCCGCGCGCACGCTGCTGTTCAATATCCACACCCTGGACTGGGACGAGCAGCTGCTGCAACTGCTGGATATCCCGCGCGCGATGCTGCCGCAGGTGCGCAGCTCCAGCGAGGTGTATGCCAGCACCCAGTCGCAGTTTTTCTTCGACCAGCGCATCCCGATCGCCGGGATCGCGGGCGACCAGCAGGCGGCGCTGTTCGGGCAGGCCTGCTTCGAGCCGGGCATGGCCAAGAACACCTATGGCACCGGCTGTTTCATGCTGATGAACACCGGCAACAAGGCGGTGGTGTCCAACAACGGCCTGCTGACCACGCTGGCATGGGGCATCGACGGGCGCGTCGAGTACGCGCTGGAGGGATCGATCTTCGTCGCCGGCTCGGTGGTGCAGTGGCTGCGCGACGGGCTGCGCGTGTTCGGCAAATCCAGCGACTGCCAGGCCTATGCCGAACGCGTGCCCGACACCGGCGGGGTCTACCTGGTGCCGGCCTTCGTAGGCTTGGGCGCGCCGTACTGGCGCAGCGATGTGCGGGGCGCGATGTTCGGCCTCACCCGGGGCACCAGCAAGGAACACTTCATCCGGGCGGCGGTGGAATCGATGGCCTACCAGACCCGCGACGTGCTGGCCGCGATGCAGGCCGATGCCGGAATCGAACTGAAGGAGCTGCGCGCCGATGGCGGTGCGATCGGCAACGACTTCATGGCGCAGTTCCAGAGCGACATCCTGGGCGTGCCGGTGGTGCGCCCGCAGGTGGCTGAAACCACTGCCTTGGGCGCGGCCTACCTGGCCGGGCTCGCCACGGCGTTCTGGGGCAGCCGGGAAGAGATCGCCGCGCAGTGGGCGGTGGACCGGCGCTTCATGCCGCAGATGGCGGTGGACCAGCGCGAAGCGCTGTACGCCGGCTGGCAGCAGGCGGTACAGGCCACGATGGGGTTCCGGGTGGGGTGACGCCGCACGCGGTGTCGATCATTGCCGCGCGTTGCGCGGCCAGCCACGCATGGCGTGGCTCTACCCGGTGTCGATCATCGCCGCGCGTGGCGTGGCCTACCGCGTGTCGATCATTGCCGCGATGGTCGCTCGCGACCGGCAAAAAAAAAAAA
>NZ_JALJRW010000032.1:9569-35236 GCF_024519465.1 Stenotrophomonas sp. Ste86
TGGGTCGGCCCGCCGTTGGATCAGAACGCCGGCAGCACCGCGCCCTTGTACTTTTCGGCGATGAAGGCCTTCACTTCCGGGCTGGTCAACGCCTTGGCCAGCTTCTGCACGCGGGCATCGTCCTTGTTGTCCGGGCGGGCGACCAGGAAGTTCACGTACGGCGACTCCTTGCTTTCGATCGCCAGTGCATCCTGGGTCGGATTGAGCCCGGCATCCAGTGCGTAGTTGGTGTTGATCAGGGCCAGGTCGACCTGGTCGAGCACGCGCGGCAGCATCGCCGAATCCAGCTCGCGGAACTTGAGCTGCTTCGGGTTGGCGATGATGTCGCGCTGGGTGGCCAGGGCGTTGGTCGGATCCTTCAGCGTGATCAGGCCGGCCTTGTGCAGCAGGATCAGTGCGCGGCTGTTGTTGCTCGGATCGTTGGGAATCACCACGTCGGCGCCGGTGGGCACTTCATCGAGCGACTTGAAGCGGCGCGAGTACGCACCGAACGGCTCGATATGCACGCCCACGACCTTGACCAGATCGGTCTTGCGGTCGCGATTGTAGGCGTCCAGGTACGGCTCGGTCTGGAAGTAGTTGACGTCCACCTGCTTCTGCACCAGCTGGTCGTTGGGCTGCACGTAGTCGTTGAACACGCGCACGTCCAGCTCCAGGCCTTCCTTCTGCAGGATCGGCTTGACCACCGCCAGGATCTCAGCATGCGGCACGGCGGTGGCGGCCACCACCAGCTTCTGGGAATCGGCGTTGGGCTTGCCGCAGGCGGACAGGGCCAGCGCGGCGGCAAGCAGCGGGAGCAGCAGGGTCTTCTTCATGGGGGGCGGTATCCGGGGCATCGATAGCGCCCAACCATACCGTACGCCCCGGCCGTGCGGTATCCATAGCCATATGACCGGCGGGCATGAGCCAAGCGGACGGGCGTCCGCCCGCCGCGCCGTTACTCGTAGTTGGTCAACGCCAGCGCCAGCAGCGCCTTGGCCTGTTCGCGCAGCATCACCGGCTCGATGATCTCCGCATCCGAGCCGTAGTGCAGCACGTCCATCAGCAGCTCGCGCGAGACGCTGTAAGGCACCTTCAACTCGTAGCGACCATCGGCCAGGAAGCGCCCCTGCTGCTTGGAATGCCAGTGTTCGTCGGCCACCCAGCGCGCGGCCTTGGCACTGAACACGATCGTGGCCCAACCCTTGGGCGGGCCGGAGAAGATGCCGTAGCTGGCGCCCAGCTGTTCGTCCAGTTCGTTGTCATCGACATCGCGGGCGACGGTGTCCACCACCCGCGCCTTGTAGATGCGGTCCACCGCGAAGCTGCGCAGGCCCTCGCGACCGTGGTCCCAGGCGTCCAGGTACCAGTTGTCGCGGTAGTGGGTCATGCGCTGCGGCGAGACCGTGCGCTTGGTCGCCTCATCGGTGGAGCGGGCGCGGTATTCAAAGGCCAGCTGCTTGCGCTCCAGCACCGCCGAGGCCACCGCACGGAAGCTGGCTTCGTCGAACTTGCGGCCACGGTGCGGGATCACCCGGACCCGGTCGACCGGCCAGGTGGAGACCCCGGCCTGGGCCGCGAGCAGGCCTTCGATGCGCTGCTGCAGCGGCGCCAGCACCGAGGACAGCACGCCGCCACCGGTCCGCGCCAGCAGATGCTGGGAGGCCAGCAGCGCATGCAGCTCTTCGGAACTGAGCCACAGCCCCGGCAGTTCGAAGCGGTCGCTCTCGTCGTCCTGGTAGCGGAAGCCGGCCTCGCCGTCGCCCTCCACCGGCGCCATCAGCGCATCGCGCAGGAACGCCAGGTCGCGGTAGACGGTGGCGCGGGAACACTCCAGTTTTTCCTGCAGGGTCGCCACCGTCACCGGATAGCGCGCGGACTTCAGCAGACGATGCAGGGCGTTGATGCGTTCATATCGGTCCATGACCCGATTATGTCCGAGTCGCCGTCGTTGTGGCGGCTCCGGCCGCATCTTGGGCTATCGTGAGGGCCCCAAACCCACCCCTTGCCGCCTGCCATGCGCCTGTTGCCCGCTGCCATCCTCCTGTCCGCGCTGTTGTCCGGCTGCGGGGGCAGCGCCGATCCGACGGCCACGGTCGCGCCTGCGGCGCCGGGCACGGTGCCGGTCGCGGTCGATCCGGTGCAGGCGGTGCTGAGTGCCAGCCAGCGCTTCGGCCAGCTGCGCAGCTTCCACGCCACCCTGCGCATGCAGGGGCCGCGCACGGTGGAGACCACGATGGACTTCGTCGCCCCGGACCGCTACCGGCTGCAGACCGACGACGGCCCGCAGCTGATCATCGGCGACACCTTCTTCCTGCAGCGTGCCGGTGAAGTGCGCCAGGTGCCGGTGCCGCCGGGCCTGCTGGCGCAGTGGCGCAACCCGCTGCCGGCCGATCTTGCCCCGGCCCAGTTGCAGGTGGAGGATCTTGGCACCGAGGCCATCGGCGGGCAGCCGGCGCACAAGTACCGCGTGCGTCACGCCAGCGCCGCGCCGGACGGGATGCTGTACTGGATCAACGCACAGGGCCTGCCGGTGCAGATCGAGCGCGATGGCCAGACCCATGGGCAGACCTACCGGATCACGTTGCGCTACGCGCGTTTCGATGACCCCACGCTGCGCATCGAACTACCCTGAACAGGCGATCTGCCCGAACCCCTGCTAAAGCACGGGGCGATGGCGGAATTACGCGCGGGACGCATCAAGTATCATTCCCCGTTGCCCGTCCCCCACCGTTCGATCCGGAGAACCGTTGATGTCCCTGCGCGTCTCGTTGCTTGTTCCCCTGCTGCTGTGTGCCCCTGTGGCCTTCGCACAGGACACCACCGACCCGGCCGCGATGACCTCGCCATGGAGCGGCAGCGGTGGTGAATTCGGCTTCGCCTCGGCGCGCGGCAACAGCAACACCGAAAGCGCCAACGGCCGCCTGCGCCTGCGCTACACCGACGACGACTGGGTGCACAGCCTGGACCTGTTCGGCCTGCGTTCGCGTTCGGAATACATTGAAACCAACGACGACGGCTCCACCATCAAGCGCAGCAACACCACCGCCAACCGCTACACCGGCAGTGCCGGCAGCGCGCTGCAGCTGGGCGAGCACCGCCAGTTGACCGCCACGGTGCGTTACGAGCGCGATGATTTCGCCACCTACGACCGGCAGAGCTCGTTCGGCCTGGGTTACGGCACCCGGCTGGTGGAAGGCGACCGCTTCTACATGGACGCACAGATCGGCCCCGGTGTGCGTCGCACGCACAACACCGAAGACGATGCCACCCGCACCGGCCTGATCGGTCGTGGCCTGTTCGACGTCAAGTATTCGCTGACCCCCAATACCGACCTGGTCAACACGCTGCTGGTCGAATCGGGCTCGTACAACACCTTCGGCCAGAACGATTTCGGCGTGTCGGTGAGCATGAACGAGCACCTGGCGCTGAAGGCCGGCTGGCAGGCGCGTTACAACAGCGACGTGGCCGAAGACAAGCGTAAGACCGACACGCTGACCACGATGAACGTGGTGTACAAGTTCAAGTGACGGCCGTGGGCGCATCCGCGCCCCCAAGCCCGGCGTCAACGTAGAGCCGACCGTTGGTCGGCTACCGACACCCCGTAAACCCGACCGCTAGTCGGCCACCGACACCCCGTAAACCCGACCGCTAGTCGGCCACCGACACCCCGTAGAGCCGACCGTTGGTCGGCTGCCGACACCTCGTAAACCCGACCGTTGGTCGGCTGAGCGCGCCCCTCACACCGCGAGCAGTTCACCCGCGCCACCGTCCAGCAGCCCACGCGCCACCAACTGCCCCAACCCCTCCGGATCGCTGCCAGGGCCACGCGCCTCGGCACGCACGGTGCGCCCATCGGCCACGCCGCCGACCAGGCCCTGCAGGAAAAGATCTTCGCCTTCCCACTGGGCAAAGCCGGCCACCGGCACATGGCAGCTGCCATGCAGCGCGCGGTTCATCGCACGCTCGGCTTCCACGCAGGCGCGGGTACGCGCATCGTCCAACGCGGCGAACAGCGCCATCACCTGGGCGTCCTCGCCGTTGCATTCCACCGTCACCGCACCCTGCGCCGGTGCGGGCAGCCACGCCGGTGCGGTGAGCCGGGCCACGATGCGATTGCCCAGGCCGAGCCGCTCCAGCCCGGCCACGGCCAGCACGATCGCGTCGTAGCCGCCGTTGTCCAGCTTGGCAAGGCGCGTGTTGACGTTGCCGCGCAGGTCCAGCAGTTCCAGGTCCGAGCGCAGCGCGCGCAGCTGGGCCTGGCGACGCAGCGACGAGGTGCCCACGCGTGCGCCGAGCGGCAGCGCGTCCACCGAGGCGTACAGGTTGGAGATGAAGCCATCGGCTGGATCGTGGCGGGTCAGCATCGCCGGCAGCGCGAACGGCGCGTCCAGCTCCATCGGCACGTCCTTGAGCGAGTGCACCGCACAGTCCGCCTCGCCGCGCAGCATCGCCAGCTCCAGTTCCTTCAGGAACAGGCCCTTGCCGCCGATCGCGGCCAGCGAGCGGTCCAGCACTTCGTCGCCGCGGGTGCTCATCGGCACCAGCACCACGTCCAGCCCCGGATGCGCCTGACGCAGGCGGTCGGCGACGTGTTCGCTCTGCCACAAGGCAAGCGGGCTCTTTCGGGTGGCGATGCGCAGGGTCTTCATGCCCCCATTTTACAGGTGCTTGAGGTCCTGCTTGATGCTGGCCACGCAGCGACGGCTCACTTCCAGCGGCGCCTTGCCATGGCGCAGCACGGCCTGGACCTGGCCTGCGCCATTTCGTCGCAGCTCGATCAGCTCATGGCGGGCGACCAGGCAGTTGCGGTGGATGCGCACGAAGCGGTTGGTGAATTCCTCCTCCAGCGACTTCAGCGATTCTTCGATCAGGTCCTCGCCGCGGGCGTGGTGCACCACCACGTACTTCTCTTCGGCCTGCAGGTAATGGATGTCTTCGATCGGGATCAGCCGCAGGCTGCCGCGCAGGCGTGCGCACAGCAGCGTGCGCACCTGCTGGCTGGGTGCGCTGGGTTGCCCGCTGCGGCCGGCCAGGAAGGTGCGCGCGCGTTCCAGCGCGGCGGCCAGGCGCTCGGGACGCACCGGCTTCATCAGGTAGTCGATCGCCGCCGCTTCGAACGCCGACAGCGCATGCGCATCGTAGGCGGTGCAGAACACCACCGCCGGGCGCGGGTCGAAGGTGGCCAGGTGACGCGCGGCCTCCAGGCCATCCAGGCCGGGCATGGCGATGTCCAGCAGCACCAGATCCGGCTGCAGTTCGGCACAGGCATGCAGGGCCTGCTCGCCGTTTTCGGCCTCGGCCACCACCTCTACCCCGGGCTGCTCGGCCAGCAGGCTGCGCAGGCGCTCGCGGGCCAGCGGTTCGTCGTCGGCGATGACCACCTTCACGTCTGTTTCCTCAGGGCACCGGAACGGTGATGTCGCAGGCATAGTAGCCGTCGCTCCATGCCCCCGTCATCCGCGCGGACGGGCCGAAGCGCCAAGCCAGGCGGTGCGCGATGCTGCGCTGCGCGTGGCCGGCGCCCTGTGCCAGCGGCAGCGCCCGTGCCTGCGGATCCGGCGCCGGGTTGTGCACGCGGACGTGCAGCTGGTTGCCCGTGCAGGACAGCGCGATGACGATGGTGCCGCCCCCGGGCAGGCGCGAGATGCCGTGCAGCACGGCGTTTTCGACCAGCGGCTGCAGCACCAGCCGCGGCATCGGCAGCGACCACGGCAGCGGTTCGTCGCGTTCCCACCGCACCTGCAGCCGCTCGCCCAGCCGCAGCGATTCGATCGACAGGTAGCGCTCGGCCAGTTCGCACTCATCGCGCAGCGTGGAATCCCCCTCGCCCGCCCCGAGCGCGGCACGGAACAGATCCGACAGATCCAGCACCGCGCGCTCGGCAACGACTGGATCCCGGCGTACCAGGCTGGCGATCAGGTTCATGCTGTTGAACAGGAAATGCGGACGGATCCGTGCCTGCAGCGCATCGGCCTGCGCGCGCGCGTTGGCCACGGTCTGCGCGCTCCAGCGATCGCTGACGTAGAAGTAGCGCAGCGCCAGCGCGACGATCAACGCGGTCATGGTGGCGCTGCCCAGGGTGAAGCGCCAGAACCCGACCTGCTGGGCGAACCCCTGGGTGTCGAGCACGCCGTACAGGCCATGCACGACGCCGGCGCAAAGCGCGGCGATCAATGCGGTCATGGTCACCGCCAGCGCAGTGCCGACCGCCTCCGGCAGGCGCGACAACGCAGTGCGCGCCACGCACAGGCATACCGTCACCGCCAGCGCCAGCCACACCGCGAAGCCACTGGCCGACAGGAAGTCGGACAGGCGCCAGTGACGGCTGCCGTCCGGCGCCAGCGCGACCACCACCACCACCAGTTCGGCCAGGCCGAGCATCGCCGCCAGCCGCGGCAGGCGGCACAGTTCGGGCAACCAGGGCAGCTGGCGGGGATCGGTCATGGCTCAGGCGGCCTGGAAACGCGCGTCCAGCCAGTCACCCAGCGCCTGCAGTTCCTCGGCGCAGACCTGGTGGGCCATCGGGTAGGAATGCCACGCCAGCGGGAAGCCGAGGTCCTTGAGGGTCTGCGCGGTCTGCGCGGCGATCGCCTGCGGGATTACCGGGTCCTGCGTACCGTGGGCCATGAACACCGGCGGCCGGATGCCGTCGGGCGCACGCTGCGCAGCCGCATTTTCAGGGTCAGGCAGGTAGGTGGACAGCGCGATCAGCCCACCGATCGGGCGCGTGCGGCGCAGCACCGCGCTGAGGATCACCGCACCGCCCTGCGAGAAGCCGGCAAGCAGGATCCGCTCGGCGGGAATGCCGCTGGCAATCTGCTGCTCGATCAACGCATCCAGCGCCTGCACCGACGCATCCACGCCGGCGGCGTCGGCACGCGAGCGGAAGTCCATGCTGACGATGTCGTACCAGGCCCGCATCGGCACGCCGTTGTTGATGGTGATCGGCTGCACCGGCGCATGCGGGAACACGAAGCGGATCGCCGGCCAGTGCGGGCGCAGCAGTTCGGGCACGATCGGCGCGAAGTCGTTGCCGTCGGCACCGAGGCCGTGCAGCCACAGCACCGCCCATTGCGGGTCGGTGCCGGTTTCATTGATGACGCTGTCCAGCATGGGGCGACTCCAAGACATTGAAGCCGCATTATGCAGCGCCGCCGGGCCTGCCGGTCAGCCCGCGGTGGTGTGCTCGGCCGCTGTCCGGCGCAGTTGCGCGGCGCGCACCAGCACCTTGGGCGGTGCGGTTTCTTCGGGAATCTCCATCAGCCGCAGGCGATGCATCAGCGTGCCGGCGCTGCGCGAGGAGGTCAGCGCCACCACCGGGATGGCCAGCACCATGCCGATCACCACCGGGGCCATCCAGGCCGCCAGCGAGGGCGACACCGCATAGGCCAACGCGCCCATGAACAGCCCGAACACGCTCAGCCCGCCGTAGCCGCGGATCAGCGCCGGCCAGGAGATGCCGCCATCGTCACGCTGCTGCGCATCCCAGCCCGAATCCTTGCCGGCCAGGACCTCGGCCACGCCGCGCGACTGCACGTACATCACCACCGGCGCCATCAGGGCAGCCAGCACGGTTTCCAGCAGCATCGACACGAATGCGCGGATGCCGCCGCCACAGCCACGCCGATCGACGCGGTCGAGCAGCATTGCCACGTAGCCCAGCACCTTGGGGGTCAACAGCACCACCATGGTGATGGCGAACATGCGGATCACCTTCTCTTCGTCCTGGTGGCGCCAGTAAACGCCGGGCGAGAGATGCAGTACTTCGTTGAAGTCGATGCCGCCCTGGAACAGCGGGATGGCGATGCCCACCAGCATCAGCATCCCCCACATCGGCGCGGTGAAGTAATGGCCGATGCCGATCATCATGTGCATGCGGCTGACCCAGTGCAGGCCCTTGGAGCGGACCACCTTGGCGTGCTGCAGGTTGCCCTGGCACCAGCGGCGGTCGCGCACCAGCATGTCGGTGAGGGTGGGCGGGCCTTCTTCGTAGCTGCCCTTGAGGTACGGCACCATGTGCGTGGCCCAGCCACCGCGACGCATCAACGCGGCTTCGACGAAATCGTGGCTGAGCACGTGGCCGCCGAACGGCTGCTTGCCGGGCAGCGCGGGCAGGCCGGCGTTGTCGGCGAAGGCTTCGGTACGGATGATCGCGTTGTGGCCCCAGTAGTTGCTCTCGGCACCGTGCCACCAGGCCACGCCGCGACCGATCACCGGCCCGTACACGCGGCCGCCGAACTGCTGCATGCGCGCAAACAGCGTCCGCCCGCCGATCACCGCCGGCAGGGTCTGGATCAGGCCGACGTCGGGGTTGTGCTCCATGCCGGCCACCAGGCGCACGATGGTGTCCCCGGTCATCAGGCTGTCCGCGTCCAGGATCAGCATCTGCGGGTAGCCCGCGCCGAAGCGGCGCACCCAGTCGGCGATGTTGCCGGCCTTGCGCCCGCTGTTGTCGCCACGGCGACGATAGAACAGGTGCCCATGCCCACCCACCGCATCGCACAGGTCGGCGAAGGCCTGTTCCTCGGCCGCGCCGACGTCGTCGCGGCGGGTATCGCTGAGCACGAAGAAATCGAACTGCGCCAGTTGCCCGGTTTCGGCCACCGATTCGTAGATGGCCTGCAGGCCGGCCAGCAGCCGGCGCGGGTCTTCGTTATAGGTGGGCATGAGCAGTGCGGTGCGGGTATGCACCACGGGCAGCGGCTGGTCCGGGTCGATGCCCAGCTTGTAGCCGCGGTCGAACACCGCCGTGAGGAAGCCCGCCACCGCCCCGGCAAAAGACAGCGCGATCCACGCAAACAGGGCCACGAACAGCACCAGCAGGCACGCCTCCAGCACGGTGATGCCGTTCATCGCCAGCACTTTCCACATCATCACGGTGGCGCCGATGGTCATCGCCGCGGTGCCACCCAGGATGTAGAAGCGGCGCAGCGCCATCAACCGCGGTGCGGTGCGCTGGCGCGGCACCTTCAGCCGGCCGTCGCGGAAGGACTGCTCGGGCATCGGCATCGGCGCTTCGGCCGGCAGCGTCGCGCGCCCGGCGTCCACCACGGTCTTGACTGATTGCACACTCATCGGCGGCTATCCTGCGTGAGTGGTGCCATCCCGGACATGCCCGGTGCGGAGAGGGTCATCCAGATCCCGGTACGCCCAGCGGCGCCCTTGCATCCTACCTGCGCAGGGCCGTGACCGGCACCCAGCTGTTGTGTGTCACTACCGGAACCCACGAACTCTCCAACGGGACTGAGGCGAAAAATGCGGCCCAGCATAGGGGGCCAAATGTAAGCCGCGCGCGAAGGCTGGTGTGTCGATTTGTCCCCATTCAGCAAATCCGGGCGTGCCTCGGCTGCGACGGAAAGCCGCAGGCCTTGCGCCGTGGACCTCTGCCCATTCATTTTGTAAACGGTTATCATTCCGTTAACCAGGCAGGCATGCGATACCGCACTACCCACCCAGACGCGCCGGCACTCCGCCGTGCGCAGTCCCACCGGTCGGGTTGCCTGCTTTCGTCGTACTGACATCGCCAGACGCTTCCCGGTCGGGGATCCATTTCCCTCCATGGAAGACCCTCATGTCTGTTTTCTGCTCCTCCCCCGCGCGGCCGGTCCGCGCCCCGCTCGCCGTCGCCATCTGCCTGCTGCTGGCCAGCCCCGGCATCGCCCTGGCCGAGGTTGCCGCCGATCCTGCCGCCAAGGACCTGGATACCGTGGTGGTCACCGCCTCGGGTAACCAGCAGTGGATCAAGGATGCGCCGGCCAGCATCAGCGTGATCACCCGCGAAGACATCGAACGCCAGCCCGTGCATGACCTGGGCACCCTGCTCAGCCGCGTTCCCGGCGTCACCGGCGGTCTCAGCGCCGCCGGCGAACAATCCAAGATCAAGCTGCGCGGCATGCCCTCCAACTACACGTTGATCCTGATCGACGGCAAGCGCGTGGGCAGCTCGGCCTCGACCAACTATCGCCCCGATCTTGGCCGCCAGGACCTCAACTGGATCTCGCCGGACCAGATCGAGCGCATCGAAGTGGTGCGCGGCCCGATGTCCTCGCTGTACGGGTCCGATGCCATGGGCGGGGTGATCAACATCATCACCCGCCGCATCGGTGACACCTGGGGCGGCAGCGCGACGCACAGCTACACCTCCCCGCAGGACAGCAAGCGCGGCGATACCCAGCAGATCGGCACCAACTTCTCCGGCCCGCTCACCGAGAACATCGGCATGCGCCTGGGGGCCAACTACACTCACCGCGCCTCCGACCGCAGCAACGGTGGTGTCTACGGCAATGCGTATGGCGGTGAAAAGGACCGCAACGTCGACGCGCTGCTGGACTGGACGCTGAGCGAGGCGCAGCGCTTGGAGCTGGAGGCCGGCTACGGCGTGCAGCAGGCCTTCGCCAGTACCACGCTGGAAGACGAGGGCGACGGTGCCTGGGGCGCGAGCGAGCTCAAGCGCACCAGCCTGTCGCTGAGCCACACCGGCAACTGGTCCTTCGGCACCTCCAAGGTCACCGGCTACTGGACCGAGTTCAAGAACGACATCGGTCCGAACGGGCGTTCGCAGGCCAAGGACATGATCCTGGAGGGAAGCCTGAGCACGCCGTTCACGCTGTGGGTGGATCACCAGCTGAGCGTCGGCGGCCAGTGGAAGCGCCAGCAGCTGACCAACACCGACACCATCGGCCAGGCCCCGATCGATTACGCCGGCAACCCGGTGGCAGGCTCGACGCTGGAGGTGGATACCTGGGCGGTGTTCGTCGAGGACGAACTGAAGCTGCACGAAACGCTTGCCCTCACCCTGGGGGCGCGGCTGGACCACCATGAGCAGTTCGGCAGCCACGTCAGTCCGCGTGCGTACCTGGTCTACCATCCGGCCGAAAGCTGGACCCTGCGCGGCGGCATCTCCAAGGGCTTCCGCGCCCCCAGCCTGACCGAGAACGCCGCCTCGGCCGCGACCGAATCCGGTGGCCGCGGCTGCGGCTCGCTGCGCCCGCTGGGTTACATCAGCGGCAGCTGCTACATGGCCGGCAACCCGAACCTGGACCCGGAAACCAGCACCAACCGCGAGGTCGGCTTCAACTTCGACAACGGCACCGTCGATACCGGCCTGACCTACTTCCATACCGACTTCAAGAACAAGATCGAGTACGAACCCCTCGGCTATTTCAACGGGTACTGGTGGACGCGCATGGACAACGTCGACCGCGCCCGCACCAGCGGCATGGAAGGCAACTTCAACCTGAGCCTGGGTGAGCACTGGCGCTGGCGTACCTCGGCCACCTGGATGAAGGAGGCCAAGAACCTCACCACCGGCGAGAACCTGATCGACACCCCCGAGTTCTCCGGCTATTCGTCGGTGGACTGGACCCCGATCGATGCGTTCTCGACCACGGTCTCGGCGCAGTACACCGGCAAGCAGGATGGCGTGGCCAGCACCTTCATCAAGGCCTACACGCTGTACGACCTGACCGCGGCCTGGCACGTCAACGACGCACTGACCGTGCGCGCGGGCGTCAGCAACATCGCCGACAAGAAGCTGTATGCCGAAGGCGCCACCGACTACTTCGTGGCCGGGCGCAGCTACTTCCTGGGGATGACCGCGCGCTTCTGAGGCGACGCTGATGCAGCGCGCGGAGCCTGCTCCGCGCGCTGGCCGATCAGGCCGGCGTCGCCGCCACGGCGATGTCGGCATCCAGCGGCGGCTTGGTCAGCGCACGCGAACCGAGCTGGGAAAACTGCAGGTGCGCCAGCAGATGCTGGGCCTGGGTAGCCTGCGGGCACGGCGCGATCCGCGGGCCTGCCTGCGGACGCTCAGCGGTGATCACAACACTGGACATGGTCTGGTTATCTCGTTGCATTCCAATTCCCGCGGGGCCCCCTGCCGCGCGGAATGCGCACCCTATATGAAATTGCGGACAGATGTGTGACGGGTTCTGCACTACGGCAGATAACCCGCCCGGCGCGACAGAAAACTGGCGGCCGCACATAGGCAGCCGCTATCATGTAACCGTTTACAACCCACATAAGACGGATATGGATTCCACCTCTACCCCTCAGTTCAGCCCGAAGTGGCAGTTCCGCTTCAACTTCTTCAACACCTACGGCGCGCCCAATACCCCGGCGTTCAAGGCCGCCTACAAGGAGCTGCCGTTCGGCCAGAAGATCAAGGTCAACTTCAACTTCTTCGCCCTGTTCTTCAGCTGGATCTACCTGCTCATCCTGGGCATGTGGCGCAAGGCGCTGACCATCCTGGGCATCACCATCGTGCTGATGATCCTGGTGTCGTTCATGCCCGACGTCGTCGGCCGTGGCGTCGGCATCGCCTGGTCGCTGCTCATCGCGCTCACCACCAACTACTCCTATTACCTGGAGAAAGTGAAGGGCGACACCAGCTGGAACCCCTTTGCGGGCATGCGCTGGTAAGCGCTGCCTTGCAGGATTGACGTTGATCCAGGGCCCGGTCGAAAGACCGGGCCTTTTCGTTCTGCCGCATGGGCCGCGGCGCGACCCTCACCCGTCCTTTCCCCAGCGCCGATCACCCTGCCGGCAACCGCGTCCTGGAGTCCAGCATGTCTACTACGCCGAACAATGATCGCCTCGAACGCGCCGCGCGCTGGCTGGGCCGACAGACCCATGACCTGGACGCCGTCGCCAAACGCGCGATCGGGCGGCGCGTGGTGGTCGATGACCCCAACCGTCGCCTGGCCGAGCAGTCCACCTTCGGCGAGCGGCTGGCCGACAAGGTCGCCAGCTTCGGTGGGTCGTGGCACTTCATCCTGCTGTTCGGTGCCGCCCTGGTGATCTGGGTGGCGCTCAACAGCGAGATCCTGGGCAAGACAGCGTTCGATCCGTATCCCTACATCTTCCTCAATCTCATGCTGTCCATGCTGGCGGCGATCCAGGCACCGGTGATCATGATGAGCCAGAACCGGCAGGCGATGAAGGACCGGCAGATGGCCGCCTACGACTACGAGGTGAACCTCAAGGCCGAGCTGGAAATCATGTCGCTGCATGAAAAAGTGGATGCGGTCAGCCATGACACGCTGCTGCAGATCCTGCAGCAGCAGCAACGCCAGATCGACCTGCTGAGCGAGCTGGTGGCGCGCGTACCGACGCCCCCGCCCGAGGCGTGAACCGCGCGGGCCGCCTCGCCGCGATGACCCATGACGTGGTGGTCATCGGCGGCGGCCAGGCCGCACTGGCGCTGGGCTATTTCCTGCGTCGCAGCGGCCTGACGTTCTGCCTGCTGGATGCCGAACCCTCGGCGGGCGGCGCGTGGCAGCACGCGTGGCCATCGCTGCGGCTGTTCTCGCCGGCATCCTCCAGTGGTATCGCCGGCTGGCCGATGCCATTGCCTGCCGACAGCTACCCTGATCGCGATGCAGTGGTGGACTACCTCCGCCGCTATGAGCAACGCTACGCACTGCCGGTGCAGCGACCGGTACGCGTGCAGCGCGTGGAGCGCCTCGATGGCCGGTTTGCGCTGATCGCCGATGATGGCCGCCACTGGCATGCCCGTGCGGTGATCAGCGCCACCGGCACCTGGCGCAACCCGCAGTGGCCGTCTTACCCCGGCCAGGCGGCGTTTAACGGGCTGCAGCTGCATTCGGCGCAGTACCGTGGCCCGGACGCGTTGGCAGGCAAGCGCGTGGCGGTGGTGGGCGCTGGCAACTCGGGCGCGCAGATCCACGCGGAACTGTCGCAGCATGCACACTCGGACTGGATCACGCTGACACCCCCACGCTTCCTGCCCGACGATGTGGACGGGCACGTACTGTTCCAGCGCGCTACCGAGCGCTGGCGCGCGCTGCAGGCCGGACAGACGCCCCCTCCGCCGAGCGGCGGGTTGGGCGACATCGTGATGGTCGACAGTGTTCGTGATGCACGCGCACGCGGCGTGCTGCACAGCCTGCCGATGTTTGATGCCCTCACCGCACGCGGTGCGCGCTGGGCCGATGACAGCGAACGCACCTTCGATGCGATCGTGTGGTGCACCGGCTTCGGCCCGGCCCTCGAACACCTGGACGCGCTTGGCGTGATCGACGTGGACGGCCGGGTGGCGCTGGATGGCACCGCCGCACGCGACCTGCCCGGACTCTGGCTGGTGGGCTACGGCGAGTGGACCGGAATGGCCTCGGCCACGCTGATCGGCGTGACCCGCAGCGCGCGCAGTACGGTGGCCGAGGTGCAGGCGTATCTGGGCGTGGCGTCGGCAAAGTGAGTAGCCACACCGGGCGACGCGGTACGCCGGTGGTAGCATGCGCCGATCATTTCTCCCATTCTGTGCGCGATCTGCCGAGCCGACGATGATCGCCGCCCGCCTGGACAAGGACCGTCATGGCCGCACCAAACCGACTCGCTTTCCTGGATGCCCTACGCGGTCTGGCTGCCGTCTATGTAGTGCTGTTCCACGTCATGGCGATGCCGTCACCCACGCTTGCGACGGGAGCGGTGATGGGCGCGGTACTGGCGATGGGCGGCACCGGCGTGGCGCTGTTTTTCGTCATCAGTGCCTTCTCGCTGGCATACACGATGCCGCGCCATGCACGCACGCCGACCCCATTGCTCAGCTTCTACCTGCATCGGGTGTTCCGTATCGCACCGCTGTTCTTCGTGCTGCTGGCCTTCTCGATCTGGCGCGACGGTCGCGGCAGCCATGCGGGTCATCCAAGCGCTGAAATCCTGGCCAACGTCACCTTCACCTTCAACCTCTTCGAAGGATGGGAGGCCGGCATCGTCTGGGCGAGCTGGGCGATCGGCGTGGAGATGCTGTTCTATGCCGTGTTTCCCCTGCTGTTCCGGATCATCGACCGCCCGCGGCGCGCCTGGGGCGCCGCTGTCCTGGGTACGCTGGCCAGCCTGCTGGCCGGAGCAGGGGTGCTGGGTCCGGCGGGTGTAGCAGCGGTAGGCGACTACGGCCTGCTGCGCCACCTGCCCGTGTTCTTGTACGGCCTGCTTGCCTACCACCTGTTCATGGCCCTGCAGGCAATGCCATCCAACCCTGTCCGCCGTTGCTGCATGACGGTGCTGGTCGGCACGGGCCTCTTGCTGGTGGGATTGACCTGGGGCAGCGCGCGCGCCGCCGTGAGTGCCGGCATCGGCTGGATACTGTTCGGCGCCGCGTATGCCGCACTGCTGATCGGCATGTCGCGATTTCCCCTGTCGCTGGTGGTCAACCGCGTGACCACCTACCTGGGCCAGATCAGCTATTCCCTGTATCTGGCGCACCCCATCGTCGTGGCGCTGTTGATACCCGTATTCCGGCGCATCCAGCTGCTGGTACCGCAGGCCGATCTGGCCTACCTGCTATGCGCCGTACTGACCTTGGCCATCGCAGTGCCACTGGCCTACGTGGGCTATCGCCTGATTGAAGTGCCCGGCATCCGTGCCGGGCATCGGGTGCTGGCCGCCATCAACGGCCATCGCACCGCTGCCACGGGCAGCACCGATCCCACGCGTTGATCCGCATGCGCGCCGATCCAAGGCGCGCCGGGTGCTCAGAACGTCTGCCAGTCGTCACCGGCCACGGCCGCCATCGGCGCGCGGGCGGCACCGCGCGCAGCGGCGGACACCCGCCCGGCCGGCGCTGACACGCGCCGGCCCCCCGGTGCCGAACGGCCTGCGGCAGCCTCGATACGGAAGATCGCCACCGCCGTGCCCAGCTGCTGCGCCTGTTCCTCCATCGCCCGCGCGGCGGCAGTGGCCTCTTCGACCAGCGCGGCATTCTGCTGGGTGGTTTCGTCCATCTGGGTGATGGTCTGGTTGACCTGCTCGATGCCGGCCGACTGCTCCTTCGAGGCCGCCGAAATCTCGGCCATGATGTCGTTGACCCGACGCACGCCGCTGACGATGTCTTCCATCGTGCGCCCGGCGGTCCGCACCAGCGCCGAGCCCTGGGTCACCTGGTCCACCGAGTCGTCGATCAGGGTCTTGATCTCCTTGGCCGCACCGGCCGAGCGCTGCGCCAGCGCGCGCACCTCCGAGGCGACCACGGCGAAACCGCGCCCCTGCTCACCCGCGCGCGCCGCTTCCACCGCCGCGTTCAAGGCCAGGATGTTGGTCTGGAAGGCGATGCCATCGATCACCGAGATGATCTCGGCGATGCGCTTGGACGAGGACTCGATGCCGGCCATGGTGGTCACCACCTGGCCCACCACCTGCCCACCCTGCGACGCCACCTCGGCTGCATTGGCGGCCAGTTGGTTGGCCTGCACGGCGTGGTCGGCATTCTGCCGCACGGTAGAGGTCAACTCCTCCATTGATGCCGCGGTTTCCTCCAGGCTCGCGGCCTGCTGCTCGGTGCGGCGCGACAGGTCGCTGTTGCCCGAGGCGATCTCGCCGGCGGCCAGGTTGATGCTGTCGGTGGCCTGCTGGATGCGGCCGACGATGTCGGTCAGCTGGGTGACGGTGGTATCGGCATCGTCGCGCATCTGCGCGAACACACCGTGGAACTCGCCCTGCATGCGCGCGGTGAGGTCGCCGGCGGCGATCGCGCGCAGCAGTGCGGAGATCTGCTGCAGGTTGTCGTCGCTGACCTGCATCATGGTGTTGAGGTTCTCGACCATGCCGCGGAAGTCGTGGTCGAAGCGCACCACGTCGCCGCGCTGGCTGAAATCGCCCAGCGCCGCCGCGCCGGCCAGGTCGCGGATCTGGGTGTTGATCGCGCGCAGGTTGGCCTTGGTGGTGTCCATCGCCTCGGTGAAGCTTGCCTGTTCGCCCGGCAGGCGATCCATGTCCTGGGACAGATCGCCGACCGCATAGCGTTGCATCACCTCGACCAGGCGCCGGGTGACGGCGATGTTCGCCCCGACCAGCTGGTTGCTGTCGTCCACCATGCGCCCGTAGGCACCGGGGAAGGCCTGCGCATCCATCCGGTAGCTGAGCTCGCCCGCCTCATGGCGCTGGGCCATGTCGGCCTGCGCGGCCATCACCGCCTGCAGCTGGCTGCGCATGCGCTGCATCGATTCCAGCAGCCGGCCCACTTCGTCATTGCGCGGCGGCGGCAGCGGCGTGTCCAGGCGGCCTTCGGCCACGTCGACGGACAGGCGCACCGCATCGGCCAGCGGGCGGATGGCCTGACGGCGCAGCAGCACGTAGACGCTGGCACTGAGCACCAGTGCCGCACCCAGGCCCACGGCCAGGATGATCCACAGCAGCGCACGCGCCTGCGCGGTGATCAGGTCATGCGGCACGATCACGCCCAGCGCGAAGCGCTCCTGGCTGTTGCCGATGCGCAGCGGCACGTACGCCTTGACGTCACCGGCGGCGTCCTCATTGAAGTCCTGGAACGGCTTGTCCGCTGCGACCGCAGCCAGGATGCCGCGGGTGGCCGCATCGTCGCGACGCTTGCCGATTTCCCTGGCGTCCTTGGCCGCCAGCACGATGCCACCGGGGGAGATCAGCTCCACATGGCCCTCGCCCATCGGGCGCAGCGCGGCCAGGCGTTCCTGCAGCGTGGCCAGGCCGACATCGACGGTCACCGCGCCAAGGAATTCGCCCTTGTCCAGCACCGGGGTGGACAGCGTGGTCATCAGCACCGGCTTGCCGGCGATCTCATAGCGGTACGGCTCGGCGACGGTCGGCCGCTTCAGCGCGCGCGGGCGCAGGTACCAGTCGCCGTCACCGGGCACGTCGTAGCCCTTGAGCGCGTCTTCCACCGGGGTGCCGTCCTGCCAGGACCAGTAGCTCATGAAGCGGCCGCTGGCGTCGTGCGCCGGGGCATCGACGAATTCGCCGTCCTTGCCATCGAACGCCTGCGGCTCCCACAACGTGCCCAGACCCACCCACTCAGGGTGCGAGCGCAACTGCTGCTGCAGCACCTGCGATGCCGTCGCGCGCGAGAGCGTCCCGGCGCTGTGCTGCACCACCAGGCTGTCGGCCAGCGCCTGGCTGGTGGAGAACGCGGCGGCCAGTTCCGCACCGACCCGGCGCGATTCGGCATCGGCCTGGCTCTGCATGGTCTGCCGCGAGGCTTCGATCAGCGCCTGGCTGGCTTCGTGGTAGCTGATGGCCGCAGTGACGCCGAAGCAGAGCATGGCGATCAGCGCGGTACCCAGCATCAGCCGGTTGGCGATGCTGCCGGGACGCGGGGAAGTGGTGCGGGACGCGGGCATGGGGGCGGTTCCGGAAAGGGGTACGGATCAGCCGGCGCCCTTGGGCGCCAACTACGGCTTCACGCAATCCATTGCGGTCCAGGTCGGCGCGGTGCAACTCACGCCCGACCCTTGCCCCGATCTCGGAGGTATCGGGGCATTGAGCTGGATAACGGCGCCCGCGCGCCGATGTTGAGGACCACTTCCTGACCCTGTTCAGTGTTGACCGGGTCGCGCCCCGTCAGGCGCTGCGCCGCCCGAGCCGTTCGACCACGGTCTGGCTGGCGGCGTTGAGCCCACGCACCTCCACCTGCGCGCCGTGCGCGCGCAACCGCTCCACCACCCGCTCCAGCGCCGCCACCGCGCTGAGGTCCCAGAAGTGCGCATCGGCCAGGTCGATCACCACCCGAGCCGGTACCTCCTGCAGATCGAAACTGGCCGCGAACTGCCCGGCCGAGGCAAAGAACACCTGCCCGCTGACGCGGTAGACGCGGGTGCCGTCCGCCTCGACGGCATCCTCCACCTGCAGCATCCGTCCGACCTTGCGCGCGAAGAACAGTGCCGACAACAGCACCCCGGTCAGCACGCCCTTGGCCAGGTCGTGGGTGGCCACGGTCACGGCCACGGTGGCGAGCATCACCATCGACGAGCTCCTGGGGTGCTGGCGCAGTTCCTGGAACGAGCGCCAATGAAAGGTGCCGATGCTGACCATGATCATCACCGCCACCAGTGCCGCCATCGGAATCTGCCGCACCCACTCGGCGCCATACACCACCAGCAACAGCAGCAGCACCCCGGCCACCAGACACGACAGCCGGCCCCGCCCGCCGGAGGACACGTTGATCACCGACTGGCCGATCATCGCGCAGCCGCCCATGCCACCGAACAGGCCGGCGGTGATGTTGGCCAGGCCCTGCCCGGCGCACTCGCGGTTGCGCTGGCTGGGTGTATCGGTCATGTCCTCGACGATCTGCGCGGTCATCATCGATTCCAGCAGCCCCACCACCGCCAGCGTCGCCGACACCGGCAGCAGGAGGCGCAGGGTGTCCCAGGTCAACGGCACATCCGGGAACAGGAACACCGGCAGGCTGTCAGGCAGCGCGCCCATGTCGCCCACCGTGCGGACATCCCAGTGCAGGCCGATCGACAGCGCGGTGAGCACCACGATCGCCACCAACGGCGAGGGCACCGCGCGGGTGACGCGTGGCAGCAGGTAGATGATGGCCAACCCGGCGGCACACACTGCCCAGACATGCCAGGAGCGCCCGACCAGCTCGGGCAGCTGTGCCAGGAAAATCAGGATCGCCAGCGCGTTGACGAAGCCGGTGATCACCGAGCGCGACACGAAGCGCATCAGCGCCCCCAGCTTCAGCGCTCCGGCGAGCAGCTGCAATCCGCCGGCCAGGATCGTCGCCGCCAGCAGGTACTGCAGGCCATGGTCCTTGACCAGATCGACCATCACCAGCGCCATCGCCCCGGTTGCCGCCGAGATCATGCCCGGGCGCCCGCCGGCGATGGCGGTCACCACCGCGATGCAGAACGAGGCGTACAGCCCCACCTTGGGGTCGACCCCGGCGATGATCGAAAACGCGATCGCTTCGGGAATCAGGGCCAGCGCGACCACCGTGCCGGACAACAGGTCACCGCGGATATTGCCGAGCCATTGCTGGCGCAGCGGATAGGAAACAGACATGGAAAAAGCTCCACGCACCGGCGATGCGCACGGCGCGTTGTGTGATGAGGACAAGGCACTCCCTGGACCCGGCCGTGGCACGGGCGCGTGGTCAACGCGGTATCAGGGTGGCGTCATCACAACAATCCAGCAGGGGGGGCGGAAGCGGCGCGCAGGATAGCGCAGCCACCGGCCCGGCTCAACCGGCGCAGGCGCAGAACCGCTGCGTGCTCGATGTCTCGGCGCGTGCCATGCGCGGGTACTGCAACTGTCGCTCAGGGCGACGCATCAGCAAGGGTGTTACTTCGCAGCCAGCGTAGGGAGTCTGGCTGGGCTACAGCGTGGTGTCCGTGCACACGCCGTAGCAGCATGCGGTGCGCTGAATGGCACTGATTAGCGCTATTTAGCGCCACCAAGCGCGGTCTTCTCCGCATCCGTCAGCGCGCGGTGCCCGTAGCTCAGTACCCGCGTCAGCTGCCACTGGCCGTCGCTCAACTGCCAGACCATGACGAACTTGGCGCTGCCTTCGCAGGTGCCGCTGGCCAGCTCGCAGAAGCGGTGCTCGCCTTCCTCGATCGCGCCAAAGTCCTTGATCGGATACACCTTGAGTGTGCCGGGGATCAACTCGCGACGTACCTTGTTGCAGATGTATTTCTGCGTATTGGCCACCACCGTGGCCCGGTCGAAGGTGGCCCCACCGGTGTCGTGGTAGAACTCCACGGTCGGCGAGAAATAGCGGCCGAACGTATCCAGATCGCAGCGGTTGTAAGCGTCGAATACCTTCTGGTCGAGCGCGGTGATCGTGCGGGAAAGGTCTGCCCCGGTGGCCTCGGCGCTGGTCGGCGCGGCCCAGGCGGCGCCTGCGCCGATGGTCAGGAGCAGCAGGATGCTGGCGGATTGGAGCGGCTTCATGGCAGTTCCCCTGTTCATCGAGAGGTGGCGGCGCGGCGGAGGGCGGACCCTGCCGGTGGTCTGGCCAGGACCTCGCCGTGGCCACCACTTTTCCCATGCGGCGGCACGACCTTCAAGTGCCAAAGGGCCCGCCATCACTGCCGATGCGTCGACCTGCCTCCAACTGTGCCATGCTCCGCGCAATCACCACGGAGACACCGCAATGGCCAAGAGCATGGACAGCAAGAAAGAGCAGAAGAAAAAGCCCGCCAAGACCGCCAAGGAAAAGAAGGCGGAGAAGAATGAGAAGAAGACCAGCAAGGGTTTCGCACCGACCTGATCGTCTCCAGGCGCCGCCGTCGGCGGGCGCCACCTGGTAGAGCCGACCGTTGGTCGGCTCGGCCACTTCACCCTGGCTGACCATCGGCAAGCGCAACGCTTGCGGGAACGAGCGCCGCCGCACCTCGCGCGCCCGCAGGGTGCCCGTTGCCCATTGCCCGTTGCCGCCATCGCGCCGTCGGTGGCGTACACCGGCCTGTTCCGTGCAGTGATGACGCCGGTATCGGTCGTATGCCGGCAGGCCGAACCGCGACGCACGCGCACAGCCATCCACCATCCCTCCCACGCGCACGCGTCTTGCCCGATGGCAAAATGGCCGGTTTTCCCCGCGTTGCGGGGGGTTGGACGTGACGGAAGGAAATGGCAGGTACTGAGCCGCACGCCAGCCACCCGTGCGCTGCATCCCCGCGAAACAGACGCGCTGCTTTGGTTCGGCCAGCCCGTCGTCTGGCGGATGCCGCGTGGCAACGTCATCGACCTGGCCCGGGCAGCCCGCACCGCCGGCAACCGCCCGGTCGCACGCACGGTGCGTGGACCGTACCGATCGAGGGTGCGTGCCCGCCACCACGACCGGCATGACTATATCGGGGAGGTCGAGGTACTCCTGCTGCCGGGTGCCGACCGCTGCCTGCGCCAGGACAACGAAGCGGAGGTCCTGCTGTGCGGCAACGTCGCCGTGGTGCTCGCGTTGAACGGCACGTGGCGTATCGACCAGGCGCGTTCGTTGCTGCGCTGAACTCCGTGCGCCATGGGGGGGGCGCGCGTTGTCGGCGCTGCTCCGCCGCGAACACGGCGGACGCTCCACATCACCGCCGGCCAGGCCAACAGGTGCGCGGATGCGGAAATCGCCGCTGCGACCAAAGCCGGCAGCACCCAACCAAACACGAATTAAACCTTCTGACTCGCTCCCGCATCCAACGGTGGATACCCACCGGCAAGGCGAATGACATGACGGTATGGAAGCAAAGACTCTCCGCCTTTCTCATTGCAGGCACGCTGACAGTGACCGCCGCAGCTCAGCCAGCCCCGCCGCAGGTATATACCCGCGACATCGACAACTTCTGGATCGCCCACGATGCGGTCCGCAGCGAAACCGATCCCGCACGCAAACTGCAGCGCATCCAGACGCTCTACATCGACAAGGGCACGCCCGGCCTACATGCGTTGATGGAGGCACGCGGCTACACCGGCGAGCAGTACGTGGCGGCAATCGATGCCTGGCCGCGTTACTGGGCCTCGGTGCGCCCCCTGACCGGCCGTGCATTGGCCGCAACCGCCGCCCTCGACGCTGACCTGGCCCAGCTCAAACGCCTGTATCCGGCCCTGCGCCCGGCCACCATCACCTACGCGATCGGCGTGCTGCGCACCGGCGGAACCACCCTGGACGACAAGGTGCTGATCGGTGCCGAACTCGCCCTGGGCGACGCCAGTGTCGACGTATCCGAGCTTCCCGAACCGCTGCAGACCCGTCTGCGCACGTTCTATGCCTCGCAGCCGTTCCACAACAACGGCCAGAACAACATCCACGAGTACATCCACACCCAGCAGGTCGAGGCCGGCGATACCCTGGCCCAATACGCGCTGCGCGAAGGCGTGGCGGAGCGGGTGGCCGAGCTTGTCACCGGGAAGAAGCCCGACCTTCCGCTGTACGTGTACGGCCCGGCCCATGAGGCGCGGCTCAAGCAGCAGTTCCTGGCCGACCGACGTGGCAATGACTACCGCGACTGGCTGTACAACAGCAGCAGCAACCGCTTCGGGGTCAGCGACCTGGGGTATTACGTCGGTTACCGCATCGCCAGCGCGTATTACGCGGCACAGCCAGACAAGGCCAACGCGATCGCCACGCTGTTGGAGCTGCGGTATGACGATGTGGCGGCGGTGGATGCGCTGATCGAGCGGTCGGGATATTTCCACTGATTGATGGAAATCAGCCATCCGCCATGACGGGGCGGCAGCAATCGCTCGGCCTCACTCGCAGGCCGAGGCGGCCGCCTCCAACAGCGGCCCCACGGCAAGCGCCGGCGCCGGACGATCGGCCGGAAACGCCACCGCGATGGCCTTGGCTGCGCGGTCAGCGTGCGGCTGGATGTACCACGACGCATCGCTGGACAACGCTTTTCCACGCACTTCCCGTTCGAACCGGTACTGGCCCCAGTAGATGGCCAACGGCTCTTCAAGTGCGTTCAACGGATTGGGCAGCGCCAGGGCACCCGGGCACCGCCGCGCGAACGCCGCAGCCAACGCCTCTCGATTGGCTGCGGGCAGTCCCGCCGACAGGAAATGCGCGTACTCGTGCAGCACGATCGGTGCCCAGTCCTCCTCCACGCCCAGTTCGGAGAACAGCACGATGGAGCCACCGCGAAGCTTGGCCTGGGTGCGGTCCGCGTATGGCCACCATACGAAGCGCACGTGGAAGAGGGGCGCCGCCTCGGCGCCGTAGAAGGTGCGCATGCGCGACGCAAACGCGGCGGCTTCCGGCGCCGCCATTTCCCTGGTCAACGCCTCCTGTTGTCGACTGAAGCGCGCCGTCCCGGCCAGCAGCGCGCGCGCACGGGGCGCAAAGCGCGCGTAGTAGCGCCGCAACAGCTCGCGGTCGCCAGGTGCCTGCGCGGCGATCGCGGCCTCGGTGGCAGCGGTGAAGGACGCCGCGTTCTGGAAGTAGCCGGTGTATGGGTCGCCAATGCGTGTATCGCTGCCGGCGAACAGGCTATCCGCGAGGGGCCGCTTGCCCGCGTCATCACGGGCCATGGGAGACGTGCGCTGACGAAACCGCGCGTATGCCTCGAGCGCGGCCCGATCCTTCGCATCCAGGCCGAACCCGCGCTTCCAGTCCTGCTGGTAGATCGCGTTGGTGTAGCCAGGCAGCCAATCGGGCAGGTTGTCCAGCAGATTGAACAGATCAAAGGCGTCGTCGTAGCCCACCGTCACCAACGCAGGCGCCTGGCGCGTCGGGTCGCCCGCCTGGGCGCTGGCCCACTGGGGCGCCAGCACAAGAACGGCCATGCACACGAAGTGCCGTGCCTGGGATCTGAATGACATCCGACATGCTCCTGGACGACCGGGTGGCCTGATTCGAGCATGGTGCCGACGGTTCCACAACGTGCCCATCGGCAGGGGGCCGCGCAGGGGTGCCGTAGCGAGCCACCTGGGACAGTCCGCGCGATGCGAGTTGCAATCGGTGGCGCACCCGTAGCCATGAATGCCTAAACAGCTGCATCACGGCGGTTGCCCAAGAATGAATGCCCGCCAACGGTTTCGTTCAGTTTCAGAGAATCGCAACTTGTTGTATGGAGGGACCCCAGACAGGTGAGCAAGATCCGCAACCGTAGCTTCGACTAATCGATGCCCGGATGTTCGTCGATGCGGTCAATTGACCGATCTACGCCTTCAACGGCATAGCACCTCCCGTAGCGCGCGTGCACGGCTTGGCGCGGTGTGTGAGTAACACAGATTACCGAGTTCCCATGCCGCCACGTTGTGACCGGGACGGCCTGACCGAATTGCGTGTCCACCTAATGGAGTTCCCATGACTGTCCACTCCCCTGCTTCCAAGCTTCTTTCCATGAAGCTGAATCCGCTCATTGCTTGCCTAATTCTTGGTTTTTCCAGTCCCGCAGTCGCGGGCACACTCGGCCCAGGACAACGCGCCGAAGTCAACGCAGGAGATACGCCAGAGAGCTGGACGCTCAGCGGCGCAGAACTTGTCGTCGGCCCCGGCGCCAGTACGCTGGACGTCAACGCATCCGTAGGCTCAAACGTCACGTTCAATCAGGCCAGTGCCTTCATCTCTGCCTCGGGTTCGGCTTTGGGAATCCGAGTCATTGGCGACTCGATTCTGCAGATGACGGATACAACGGTGCGTAGCGAGTCTGGACGTGCGCTTAGTGTGAACTACGCCTCGGGCCCCACTACGGGTGGGGGCGGCGCGGCGCGCATCCTGCGTAGCGTTCTCTCAGGCAGAGGAATAGGGGCCGTTGTTTCCGGTGGGACCACGCTCGAATTGGACGCCAGCAGCGTCGAGGGCAGCGCTGTATCAGCCAGCGATCCCTTCGATGCTGGCTCGGGTCTTTGGCTGGCAGGTGGCGCCAATGTGCTTGCACGCAACGGCAGCACCATCATTGGCGACACCTACGGCATTGCCGGGCAGTTTGATGTCCGCTTCACCCCTGACGACCCCGCAGATGTCGTTATCGATGGGTCTACGGTGGAAGGCCGAACTGGCGCCGCCATCTACATTGATGCAGATGGAAGCCGTGATCCCTTCCTCGCAGCATTCACGATTCGCAATGGCGCTCAGCTCCGTGGTGGCGACGGCAATATCGCTCTGGTTAACGGCGATGGGGCCGAGGTGAGCCTGGCGGTCGATAACAGCCAACTGCAAGGCAACATTGACAATATGGGTGCAAGTGTCATCTCCGTTTCGCTCTTCAACGGCGCAACGTTGATGGGTGCGACGCGAAATGTCACATCGATGGCTCTGGAGAACGCGCGCTGGCAGCTGACCGATAGCAGCTCCGCCGGCACGCTTGCGCTGGGTGCCGGCAGCGAAATCGCTTTGGGGGACGGTAGTGCATTCAATACGTTGAACGTCAGCGGCAACTACAGCGGTAATGGCGGCACGCTTTTGTTCAATACCGCACTGGCCGGCGACGATGCCGCCTCGGACAAGCTGGTCATCGGCGGCGACAGCAGTG
>NZ_JALJRW010000033.1 GCF_024519465.1 Stenotrophomonas sp. Ste86
TCCCGCTCCGCGGCCCGGCCCAGCCGCTGGCGGCTGTGCGTTCAGTCGCATGCGAGGCGGTGCCTCGCAGGCCATGCGCCTTCACCCTTGGAGGCTCGCACACGCCATCCATGGCGTGTGACGGTCCCGGCCACCCACCCGCCCCATCCCTTCCGGAAATGGTCGGCGTGTCTGGGCAATCAGGAGCCGGAGCATCAGCCTTCGTTTGGGTGGGGAAGAGGTGCCGAGCATGGCTCGGCACTACCGGTGGATCTTGGGCCGCGCGGTAGGTGCTGGCGAAGCAGGCCTTGGGCTTCGGCTTGGGCTTTCCCTTGCACACCGTGAACCTGTCGAAGGGCGGGCGTGTGTGGGTTGCCGGGGCCGTGTGTTGCCATGGATGGCAACACCGAGCCTCCATGGACGGATTTACGGCGTGCCCCGGAAACCCACACACGCCTGCCCTGCCAGCGACAGTAGTAGGGCAAAAGCGGCTTGTAGCTGTAGCTGTAGCTGTAGCGGTTGCTTCTGGATCCACGGCCACCGCTCAACAAGAGCGGTGGCACGGAGGCCTTACTTGACCTTGGCGTAGGTGCCCTTGAGGGCGACGCCGGCCATGATGGTGCCGGCGTAGCACTCGTAGTTGGTCGCGCTCTTGAACTCGTTCTTCTTGTAGTAGCTCACGATGTCCACCACCGCGTTGGCGTTGCGCGACTTGGCGCCGTCCTGCAGCGCGCGCAGCGCCGACAGGGCCACCCAGCGGCAGGCCTCCTCGTCGCTCTTGTTGGCCGCGTTGGTCTTCTTGTTGGTCACGTCCTCGCCGAAGCGCTGCTGGACGTTGACCTTCTCGCCGGCCAGGTAGAAACGCACGCTGCCGTCGATCCCGGCATCGCGTGCGGCCTGCGAGCTCACCAGCTCACGCAGCGACTGTTCGACACGGGTATCACGGGCCTGGGCGGTGCTGGCGACGGCGAGCAGCGCGGTGGCGGCAATCAGGGCAAAACGACGCATTCAAACTTCTCCTTGTTGGTGGGGCGCAGGGTAGTGCGTGGGAAACCGACCCGGATCCGGGCCGGGTACATCAGTCCTGCCAGCGACGGAAGATCAACGACGTGTTGATCCCGCCGAAGGCGAAATTGTTGCTCATGACATAGTCGGTCTGCAGTGCGCGGCCTTCGCCCTGGATGAAATCCAGCGCGCCGCAGCGCGGGTCCACCGCGTGCAGGTTCAAGGTCGGCGCGAACCAGCCCTCGCGCATCATCTCGATCGTCATCCAGGCCTCGAACGCGCCGCAGGCACCGAGCATGTGGCCCACGTAGCTCTTCAAGGAACTGATTGGCATGCCTGGCCCGAACACCTGCGCGGTAGCCTGGGTCTCGGCGATGTCGCCGTGGTCGGTGGCGGTGCCGTGCGCGTTGACGTAGCCGATCTGCGCCGCGTCCAGGCCCGCATCTTCCAGCGCCAGGCGCATCGCCTGGGCCATCGTGTCCGCGCTCGGCTGGGTGACGTGCTGGCCATCGCTGTTGGTGCCATAGCCCACCACCTCGGCCAGGATCGTGGCACCGCGCGCCTGCGCGTGCTCCAGCTCTTCCAGGATCAGCGTACCGGCGCCCTCGCCCAGCACCAGGCCGTCGCGGTTGGCATCGAACGGGCTCGGCGTGGTCTGCGGCGCATCGTTGCGCACGCTGGTGGCAAACAACGTGTCGAACACCGCCGCGGCGGTCGCATCGAGCTGCTCGGCGCCACCGGTGACCATCACCAGTTGCTTGCCGCTGCGGATCGCCTCGTAGCCGGCGCCCACGCCCTGGCTGCCCGAGGTGCAGGCGCTGGAGGTGGTGTAGACGCGCCCGGACAGGCCGAAGAACACCCCGATGTTGACCGGCGAGGTGTGGCTCATCATCTTCAGGTACGTGGTGGCGCTGATGCCCTCGGTGGTGTGCTCGTGGAGCATGCGACCGAACTCGGCGGTGGCCTCGTGGCTGCCCGAGGACGACCCGTAGGCGACGCCGGCCATGCCACTGCGCAGCACCGGGTGGCCGAGCAGGCCGGCCGCTTCCAGCGCCAGCTCGGTGGCGCGCACCGACATCACCGCCACCTTGCCCATGCTGCGGGTGGTCTTGCGGTTGTAGTGCGCCGGCAGGTCATAGTCCTGTACCGGCGCGGCCAGGCGGGTGTTGAGGCCGTCGAAGACTTCCCACTCGGGGATGTAACGCACCGCGTTGACGCGGGCGTGCAGACGCTCGCGGATGCTCGGCCAGTCGTGGCCCAGCGGACTGAGCGCGGCGGCACCGGTGACCACCACGCGACGATCGGTTCTACGCATCAGACCATGCCTCCATTGACCGAGATCACCTGGCGGGTGATGTAGCCGGCCGATTCGGACAGCAGGAAGGAGACGGCGTGGGCGACCTCGTCCGGCTGACCCATGCGTCCGGCGGGAATGAGTTTCAGCGCGTGGTCGAGCACTTCCTGGTTGACCATCTCGGTCTCGATCAGCCCCGGCGCCACGCAGTTGACGGTGATCGCGCGGCTGGCCAGTTCCAGTGCCAGCGCCTTGGTGGCACCGATGATGCCGGCCTTGGCCGCACTGTAATTGGTCTGGCCACGGTTGCCGACCAGCCCCGACACCGAGGACAGGGTGACGATGCGGCCCGGCTTGCGCCGCCGCACCATCGGCATCACCAGCGGGTGCAGCACGTTGTAGAAGCTGTCCAGGTTGGTGTGCACCACCGCGTCCCAGTCCTCGGCCGGCATCGCCGGGAAAGCGCCGTCACGGGCGATGCCCGCATTGCACACCACCCCGTAGTAGGCGCCGTGTGCTTCCACGTCGGCCTCCAGCGCGGTACGCGCGGCATCGCGGTCGGACACGTCGAACATCAGCACGCGCGCCTGCCGGCCCAGCGCCTGGATATCGGCGACCACCGCCTGTGCTTCCTCGATGCGGCTGCGGCAATGCACCACCACGTCGAAGCCGTCGCGCGCGATCCGCAGCGCCACGGCGCGGCCGATGCCCCGGCTGGCGCCGGTCACCAGCACCGTCAGATTCCCTGTCATGCCTCTCCACTCTCCAGATAGGCCATCGCATCGCGTGGTTCAAACACGGAAACGTTGGCGACCGCCAATTCGTCAGCACCTGCCAGGATCCGGCAGGCGAACATGCCCAGGCCATTTTCGCCCATCAGCTCGCACTGTGCCTCTACACGCAGGCAGGTGCCCGCCGCGAAGTACGGCTGGTGCGCGGTGTAGCGGCGGGGGCCCAGCAGGAAACCGATGGACGGCTCGCGTCCGGCCTGGCGCGCCTTGCACCCGGCCCAGGCCGCGATCGCCTGCGCCATGTATTCCACGCCCACCCAGGCCGGGACGCCCTCAGGCGTGGTGAACAGGCCATGCGCGGGCACGTCCACTTCGACCACGATCGACTCGGGCTGCCAGTCCAGCAGCCGGTCGATCAGGCGCATGCTGTCGCGGTGCGGGAGCACGTCATCGATGTTGTGCGGCAGCGGCATGCTCATGCCCGTGCCAGTGCCAGCACGGCGTTGCTGCCGCCGAAGGCGAACGAGTGGCTGAGCACATGCTGCGGCGGGTGCGCGGCCAGGGTGCCCGGCGCGACCAGGGCCAGTGCCGGCAACGCGGCGTCGGCCTGCCCGTCCCACCAGTGGGTGGGCAGCTGCTGGCGCGGGTTGTCGGCCAGGACCATCCAGCACAGCGCCGCCTCGATCGCCCCGGACGCGCCCAGGGTGTGCCCGGTCAGCGGTTTGGTCGAACTGGCTGGCACGCGCGTGCCCAGTACGGCGGCAACGGCCTGGCTTTCCATCGCATCGTTGTGGCCGGTGGCGGTGCCGTGCAGGTTGACATAGTCCACCTGTGCGGCCGACAGCCCGGCGCGGTCCAGCGCCTGCTGCATCGCATCGATGGCGCCGCGTGCCTGCGGATCGGGGGCGGACATGTGGTGCGCGTCGGACGACTCGCCCCAGCCGGACAGACGCACCGGGCCGGGTTCTGCGGTCATCAGGAACAGCGCGGCGCCCTCGCCGATATTGATGCCGTTGCGGTTGGCCGAAAACGGATTGCAGCGCGCGGCCGAGACCGACTCCAGCGCGCTGAAGCCGGCCACGGTGAAGCGGCACAGCGAATCGGCGCCGCCGGCGACGACCGCATCGACCACCCCGGCGCGCAGCAGGCGCGCGGCCGACATCAGCGCCTTGGCGCTGGACGAACACGCGGTGGAGATCGTCCACGCCGGGCCGCTGCTGCCAATGCGCTCGCGCACGAAACGCGCCGAGGTGCCCATTTCCTGTTGGGCGTAATGGAAGTCGTCCGGCCAATGGCCGTGGTCACGGTGGCAGCGCAGGGCATTTTCCGATTCGCCGATGCCCGAGGTACTGGTGCCGATGATCACCGCCACGCGCTGCGCGCCGTAACGGGCGATCGCCGCATCCACCGCCGGGCGGATCTGCACCAGGGCCGCTTCCAGCAGCGCGTTGTTGCGCCCGCGCAGCGCCACCGGCAGCGCGGACAGGTCCGGCAGCGGCGTGGCCACTTCGCCCAGCGCCAGGGTGCGCCCGGCGATCAGCTGGTCGTTGTCGCGCAGGCCGCCAGGCTGGTCGGCGAACAGACCATGACCCACCTGCGCGCGGTCGCCGCCGAGCGCGCAGACCACGCCCAGTTCATTCAGATAGATCGCGCGGCTGCTACTGCTCACGGCGGTGCCTGTTCCATGTCCAACGATTCAATCACCAGTTCATAGCCTTCGGCCAGGTTGCGCAGGCGCACCCGGCCATCGGGCAGCGGTTCCAACAGCAACCACGCCTTGCCGCCCTGCTCCAACCGACGCTCGCCACCGGAGTCCACCAGCGTCCAGCCGGCCGGCAGCGCCGCGCGGATCGCCGCGGCCGGCCACAGCGCGAACTGAAGGTCGTCCAGCACGCGCTCGCCACGCACCTGCGGTGGCAGCCAGGGCGCACGGGTCTGTTCCAGCGTGGTGCCGTCCCAGACCATGCGCACGCCGGTCTGGCCCATTGCCTGCACCGCCAGACGTACCTGGCTGCCATCGGCCTCGAGCAGCGCATCCAGTTCGCGTTCGTGGGTGCCGAAGCGGAACTGCAGGCGCTGCTGCAACTGCAGCGGCTGCGGCAGCGCCGACGGCGCCAACTGCAGGGTCGGCAGCTGCACCAGCATGCGGGTGCTGGCGCAGGACGCCAGCAGCAGGCACAGCAGCAGGGAGGCGATCAGACGGTGCACAGTTCCTCCAGCACCCGCAGGCGGCGACCGGTTGCATCGGCCACGTACGGATTATTGGTGTCCCACGCGTAACCGGCCAGGATCGAGGAGATCATGCGGCGCAGTTCGGGCTGCTGGGCGGGGTGGTAGATGATCTTCTGGAAGCCGCCGGCGTACCAGGCTTCGACGAAGCGCCGGAAGGTCTTCACCCCGGCGCGCAGCGGGATGGAGAAGTCCTGCTCCCAATCCACGGTTTCACCGGCATGTTCGCGGGCCAGGCAGTCACTGGCCAGCTGCGCGGACTTGAAGGCGATGGTGACGCCGGAGGAAAACACCGGGTCGAGGAATTCGCCGGCATTGCCGAGCAGCGCATAGCCCTCGCCCCACAGCGCGCTGACGTTGGCCGAATAACCGGTGATGGTGCGCACCGGCAGCACCGCCCATTCGGCGTTCTTGAGCAGGCGGGTCAGGTTGGGGTCTTCGCCGACGATCGCCTGCAGTTTCTCCAGGTCGGTACCGGGGTATTTCTCGAAGAAGCTCGGCTCGGCGACCACGCCCAGCGAGCAGCAGCCGTTGGAGAAGGGGATGGTCCAGTACCACACGTCCACGTGTTCGGGATGGGTGGTGATCAGGATCTTGTTGCGGTCAAAGCCCGCGCCGGCCGGGATGTGGTCGCGCACGTGGCAGAAGATCGCCCCGCGCACCGGGAAGTTCGACGGCGATTCCAGGTTCAACAGGCGCGGCAGCAAGCGCGCGAAACCACTGGCATCGAGGATGAAGCCGGCGTCGATGGTGTACTCGCTGCCATCGGGACGGCGTACCTGCACCCGCGCCGGGCGACCGGGCTGCACCGACAGCACTTCATCGCCGAAGCGCAGCGTAGCGCCCATGCGCTCGGCGCCGCGCGCGAGCACGTCATCGAAGTCGGCGCGCTGTACCTGGTAGGTGGTGCCCCAACCGGGCGAGAACTTGTCGCGGAAATCGAATTCGGTGCTGGCCTCGCCGCGCACGAAGGCAGCGCCGTTCTTGTACTGGAACCCGGCCTGCACCACATCCTGCAGCAGGCCTGCCGCTTCGATGTACTCCATGCTCTGCGGCAGCAGGCTCTCGCCGATCGAGAAACGCGGGAACTGCTGGCGCTCCAGCATCAGCACCTGACGACCCTGCCTGCGCAGCATGGCCGCAGCAACGGAACCGGCCGGGCCTGCGCCGATGACGAGGATCTCGGTTGTTTCCACTTGCGGGTTCATCGATACATCCTTGATCAGGAAAACGTGGGAGAAGGAAGGACAGGCGGGCGACTCACTGCGGGGCGTCGTGCGGCGGCGGCCGGAACAGCGGCGAGATCATCCACACCAGACCGATGCCGAACAACAGGGTCAGCCCGAACGCACGCAGCGCCGGCGTGGCCGACAGGCCAAGCAGGCCGAACGACAGCCACGTACTGGCCGCGCCCACGCACACCGCCAGCCACGCACTGGCATCGCCGCGGTGCTCGATCAGGAAGATGCCGTAATCGATGCCCATGCCCAGCAGCAGCATCAGCGCCAGCACATTGAACAGCTGCAGCGGCTGGCCGAACAGGCCCAGCAGGGCCAGGGTCAGCGCGCCGGCCACCAGGGTCGGGGCGAACACGCGCCACGCCTGGGCGCGGTAGCGCCAGTAGAGCACCGCGAATACCAGCACGATGCCGACCAGCAGCAGCACGCTCATCAGCTTGCGGTAGTGCTTGAGCAGCTTGGAGAAATCGGCGGTGCGATCGACCCAGCGCACGCCCGGGATGCCTTCGGCCTGCGCTTCCAGCAAGGTCAGGGCATCGGTGCGGGACAGGTCGTCCACCATCACCACCGACGCCAGTCCGCCACCGACCTTGCCCAGCCACAGATGCCGGAACGGCATCGCCGCCGGCGAGGCCAGGAACGCGTCGGCGTCCAGGTCCTGCGCCGCGTAATCCGGGCGCACCAGCGGTTCGCCGACCGCCTGGCCCACCTTGCCGAGCACCTGCGGCTCGACCTTGGCGGTGAGTGCGGCATCGGCGTGCTGGCGCTGGCGTGACGGCAGCCAGTCGCTGATCGCGCGGTAGCCGCCGATCTGCTTCCTGGTGGACAGCACGCGCAGGCGTTCGACCAGCGCTTCCTCGCGCTGCAGTACCTGTTCGGCGTCATCGCCCTGCACCAGGTAGAACTGCGCCGGGCTGGGCATGCCCAGCATCTGGCTGATGCGGATCTGCTGGTCGATCAGGGTCTTGGGCGAGGACTGCAGGCTGCGCAGGTCGTCATTGCTGCCCAGCCGCGCGATGCCGACCGCCGAGAACACAGCCACCACACCGAGGAACAGCACGGCCTTGCGCCCGTGCAGGCGCGGCCAGCGTTCCAGCGTGTTGCCCAGCCAGCGCGAGAAGCCGGTGGCGCGGATTTCGCCGCCATCCAGCCAGGGGAACCAGAAGATCACGGTCAGGAACGCGCCCGCCAGCCCGACCACCGAGAACAGCGCCATCTGGCGCAGGCCGGGGAACGGGGCCAGGCCCAGCGCCAGGTAGGCCAGCGCGCTGGTCAGCAGGGCCAGCCACAGGCCGGGCAGCAGGTGGCGCAGCAGCTTCCAGCGGCGGTCGGCCGGCTCGGCCTGGCGCGAAGCGAACCAGTGGATGCCGTAGTCCTCGGCCACGCCGACCAGCGACGCACCGAACACCAGGGTCAGCACGTGCACCTTGCCGAACACCAGCACCGTCACCGCCAGCGCGACGCCGCAGCCGATCAGCAGCGAGGCGGCCACCAGCAGGATCGGGCGCAGCGAACGGAAGGCCAGCCAGACCAGCAGCAGCACGGCGGCCAGCGAGCCCCAGCCGATCGTGTTGATCTCGCGGTTGGCCTGTACCGCGGCCGCTTCAGCATGCAGCGGCACGCCGGCGCGCAGTACCTCCAGCCCGGGTGCCTGCCGGTCGGCTGCGGCGGTCGCCGCATCCAGCAGCGTGTCGATATGACGCTCGCCATCGAGCTGGAACGCCGAGCCGACCGTGTCGTACTGCACGATCGACCAATGCTTGCCATCGGCTTCAAGGAGGCCGTCATCGCCCACGCGCAGGCCCGACCCCAGCGCACGCTCCTGCCACCACTGCGGCCACAGCGACAGCGGGTCCTGCCGCCATTCGGTCAGCCGGGGCGCGCCCATCGGGCCGTACAGCGCCGCCAGTGCCGATTCGGCCAGCCCATCGACCGGCTGGGCCTGCAGGCGCTGGCGCTGGTCGCTGGTGAGCAGACGGTCGCGGTAGGGCGCGTAAAAGGCGCGCGCCTGTTCGAACCAGCCTTCGATCGACCCGCTTTCCACCAGCAGCGCCTTGCCCTCGACGCTGTCGCGCAGCGAGGCGCGGAAGGCCTGTTCGGCCGCTTTGGTCTGCGCCGCGTCGGCGCTGCCCAGCAACACCACGATCTGCCGCGCGTTGGCATCGGCGATGCGCCGGGTGACGTCGGACAGCAGCCGGTCGTTGGCATCCTGCGGCAACAGCGCCAGGATGTCGGTGTCGATCCGCGACTGGCTTTTCCACAGGTGCCATTGCTGTGCACCCAGGCCGATCAGCACCAGCAGCCAGACGATGGCCAGCCAGCGCCACACGCGCTGCAGCCGCCCGTTCGGGGTCAAGGCATTGCCCAGCCGGTTGCGCAGCGACTCATTCAAACTTGCGACCCTCATCGGCGCTCAGCTGTGCCGGGGTCTCGCTCATGCCGGCGAACTGGATGCGGGTGACATCCTGGTTGGCTTCGGTGATCTGCACCTGCCGCACGTAGCGGTCACCGCTCAGGGTAAGCGCGGTGAACACCTTGCCGAGCATCGCCGAGCGCGGGGTGAGCTGCATTTTCCAGCCGTTGTCGGGCAGCGCCTCGACCTTGACCGTGAACTGCGCCGACAACGCCTGTGCGTCGCCGCTCATCAGCGCGAACATGATCGCGTTGACCGAGCGCATCGCCGGCTGCTGGCGGCCATCCAGTTCGACCCGGCTGCTGCCATCGCGCTGCCGGCTGAGGATGCGGTCACGGGTCACCACCACCTCGGACGGGAACGGCTTGAGCGTGGTCCAGATCACGCCGTGGTCCTGGGCCAGCACGAAGCGGCCCTGCGAACGCAGCGGATTCTTGAAGCCGGCGACCTGCTTTTCCTGGGTGAACTCCCCATGCAGCACGCCAACCTTGGCCACGCGCTGCTTGACCAGATCGACATCGGCAGTGGCGGGCGCGGCCAACGCCGGCACCGCCACGAGCAACGACAACAGCACGACCAGCGTGCGCAGCACAGCATTCATTTCACTTCCACTCCCAGACGGTCCCACAGTACGGACGGGCACAGGTACAGCATTTCATTGGTGGTCGCGTCCACCGCCACCTGGATGGTGTGGGCACGGGTGAGGACCGTGCCGCTGTCGGCATCGAGGATCTCGTAGACGATCTTCAGCCGGTTTTCCCACTCGGTGATGGTGGCGCGCACGCGCAGCGCCTGCCCGTACAGCAGCGGGCGGATGTACTTCACCCGCGCGTCCACCACCGGCCAGAGATAGCCGGAGTCGCGCATCTGCGGGTAGTCGTAGTTGTAGCGCTGCAGCAGCGCGCAGCGCGCGATCTCGAAGTATTTGAAGTAGTTGCCGTGCCACACCACGTGCATCGGATCGCAGTCGTGGAAGGTCGGCGACAACGTCACTTCGATGCTGAGGTCAGGACTGGACATACAACTCCCAGCGCTGGCCGCGGATGTCGTCGAGCAGGCCGCGCAATTCGCCATCCAGCGCGCGGTCTTCCTCGACCAGGGCGATGCGCGCGCAAAGATCCTGGTACATCACGTCCAGATCGCCATGCAGGGTGGCGTTCATGCCTGCCCGCTGGCGCAGCGCCACGCCCTGCCGGGCGGTGATCAGCAACGCGGCGACGACCTGTTCGGTCAGTTCGATCACGCGCAGGCAGTCGCGCGCGGCGATGGTGCCCATGCTGACCTTGTCCTGGTTGTGACATTCGGTGGAACGCGAGAACACCGAGGCCGGCATGGTCTGCTTGAGCGCCTCGGCGGTCCACGCCGACACGCTGATCTGCAGCGCCTTCAGGCCGTGGTTGATCGCCGCACGCTCGCCGGTGGCGGCCGACAGGTTGGCCGGCAGACCATGGTTGAAGCGCGCGTCCACCACCAGCGCCATCTGCCGGTCGAGCAGGTCGGCCAGGTTGGCGATGGTGTTCTTCAGCGCGTCCATCGCGAAGGCGATGTGGCCACCGTAGAAGTGTCCGCCGTGCAGGATGCGCTCGCCCTCTGCGTCGATCAGCGGGTTGTCGTTGGCGCTGTTGAGTTCGGTTTCGATCAACTGGCGGAAGAACGGAAGCGCGTCCTGGACCACCCCGATCACGTGCGGCGCGCAGCGCAGCGAGTAACGGTCCTGCAGGCGCTGTTCGTTGCGCGGTGGACGATCGCTGTGCAGGTCTTCGCGCAGGCGTGCGGCGATCTGCATCTGGCCCGGGTGCGGCTTGGCGGCAAACAGCATTTCATCGAAGTGGTGCGCGTTGCCGTCGCTGGCCAACACGTTGAAGGCGGTCAGGCGGGTGGCCAGCCGGGTCAGGTAGTCGGCGCGGTCATAGGCCAGGCAGGCCAGCGCGGTCATCACCGCCGTGCCGTTCATGATCGCCAGGCCTTCCTTGGGGCGCAGTCGCAGCGGGGTCATGCCGATCTCGGCAAGCACCTCGGCGGCGGCGCGCCGCGCACCCTGGTACATCACCTCGCGCTCGCCGCACAGCACGGCGGCCACGTACGACAGCGGAGTGAGGTCGCCACTGGCACCGACCGAGCCTTCGGCCGGAATCAGCGGCAGCACGTCATGGCGCAGCAGCGTGGCCAGGCCCTGCAGCAGCGGGTGGCTGACCCCGGACATGCCGCGCACCAGCGAGGCCAGGCGCGCGGCGATCACCGCGCGGGTCTCGCTTTCATCCAGGAACCGGCCCAGGCCGCAGCCGTGGTAGGTGAACAGATGGTGCGGCAGCTCGGCCACCAGCGCCGGCGGAATGTTCACCGTGCACGAATCGCCGTAGCCGGTGGTCACCCCGTAGATGACGCCATCTTCGCGCAGCAGGCGGTCGAGGAAGTCGGCGCCGCGCTGGATGCGCGCGGTGAAGGCCGGATCATCGGTGACGACGGCCTCGGCCTTGCGCTGGGACAGCGCGACCACGTCTTCGATGGTCAGCGGTGCATCGCCGAAGCGAATGGGGGACGACTTACTTGCCATGAGATGCCTGATCCCAGAAGGGGAAGAAATTGAACCAGTCCAAGGGTGCCTGGGTGACCTGTACTTCAAGCCAACGGGCAAACTGTTCGGCCTGCGCGGTCAGCGCGGCATCGCGCGAGCCACGGGGCAGCACGATGCGATCGCTGAAGTGCTCGAAGCGCACGCGGTAGCCATTGCCCTCGTGCAGGCACGCCATCGTGTAGACCGGGCAGGCCAGCGCGGAGGCCAGCACATACGCGCCGATCGGGAACTGCGCCACGTGGCCGAGGAACGGCGCGGGCACGGTGCGGCCGCCACGCAGCGGCACGCGGTCGCCGACGATGGCCACAAAGCCGCCCTCGCCGACCCGCCGCTGCAGCTCCACCGCCGTGGCCGGGCCCATGTCGGTGACCTGCATCAGCTCCACCGAGGCCAGCGGATCCAGCCGCTGCATCAGCCGGTTGAAACGCTGCGCATGCGCGGTGTGCACCAGCACAGTGATGCGGAAGCCAGGTACCTGTTCGGCCAGCACCTGGCACAGTTCCAGGCAGCCGATATGCGCGGTGAGGATCAACCCGCCCTCGCGACGCGCGATCTTTTCCAGCATCAGGTCGCGCTGCAGGCGGAGGTGGCTGGGCGGATAACGCCCGCCCAGGCCGAGCAGCTTGTCCAGCAGGGTGTCGGCGAACAGCGCGAAATGCTTCAGGCTGGTCCAGCGCCCCGGCGCGCGGCCGAGCACGCCGGTATGCGCCTGCAGCCGCTGCAGGTACTGCCGCGAGGATTGCCGCGCTACGCGATTGCCCAGCCAATGGCACAGCACCACCGGGTACACGCACAGGCGGAACGGCCAGCGCCCGAACCAGCGGTGCACCCAACACAGGAACAGCACCCCGGCCGCCGAGGTGGTTTCACCCAGGTCGGCCCAGTGCGGCGCGTTGGCCGGTGCCGGCGCGGTCATGCGACGCGCGTTCCGGCAGCACGCTGCCACAGCAGCCGCGGTGCGCGCCGGAGCATGCCGAAGAACAGGCGGGTGTGCATGCGGCTGATGCGGACGTTGTCGCGCCACACGTGGAAATGCGACACGCCGTCGCTGGGATAGGTCACCCGGGTCGACAGGCTGATCACCGGCACGTTGCGCCAGAACAGGCGCACCAGGATCTCGCTGTCGAAATCCATGCGCCGGCCGATGGTCTCCTCGCCCACCAGCCGCGTCACCGGTGCCAGCGGATACAGCCGGAAGCCGCACATCGAATCGCGGATCTGCAGCGACAAGGTGTTGATCCACACCCAGATGTGGGTGGCATAGCGCCCGTACAGCCGCGCCTTGGGCACGCTGTCGTCATAGGCGGGAATGCCGCAGATCACCGCATCGGGATGCTGCCGCGCCAGGGCGACGAAGCGTGGGATGTCGGTGGGATCGTGCTGGCCATCGGCGTCGATCTGCAGCACGTGACTGTGCCCGCGCCGGGCCGCCTCGGCGAACCCGGCCAGCATCGCACCGCCCTTGCCCTGGTTGACCGGCAGGCGCAGCAGTGCCACCTGTCCCGCAGGGTCGGCGGCCAGTGCATCGAGCACCTGCGCGCAGCCGGCATGCGAGCCATCGTCGACCAGCAGGCAGGCCAGCCCGCTGGCGAGTACGCCGCGCACGACCGCACCGATGGCGTGTTCATGGTCATAGACCGGAATCACCACCAGTGGCGTGAACGGCGCCGCCGGCCTGCCACGTCGCGCGGCTTCATGCATCGCCGAACACCACCCGGCCACTGGCGTGCACGCCGTGGTCGGAGACATAGCGGAAGCTCAGCACCGATTTGACCGCATCCCAGCCCAGGGTGAGCTGCAGGCAATCGCCGGGCCGGGCCACGTGCTGGAATTTCAGCGCATCCATGCGCGCAAAACGCGGCGGCATGGCGAAAACCTCGCGCGCGTAGTGGATCGCCCAGTCCAACTGGACCACGCCTGGCAGGATCTTGGCCTGCGGGAAATGCCCGTCAAAGGCGATCAGGTCCGCATCCAGCGGCAACAGCAGGCGCGCGGCGTCGGCATCGCGCTGTTGCCACTGCACCGCCGGGAACAACGGCCGGAACAGCGCCGCCAGCGCCGCAGCGGTGACCTTGCCCTGCGCGTTGAGCGGGAGTTCGTCGACGAAGCGCCAGCGCCGCGGACGCGTTACCGCATCGTGGCTGCTGGCCAGGTGCGCGCCCAGCGCCTGCGCATGGCGGCGGCGCTGCGCATCGTCCCAGCCGGCCACATCGGCCGGCTGTGGCACGACCACGGCCGCCAGCTGTTCGCGCGCGCCCGGCAGCACCAGCACGCGTACGTCCTGCACGTGTGGATGCAGGCGCAGCTGCTGTTCCAGCGCATCCAGCGACACCCGCCGCTCTTCGATCTTGACGATGCGGTCGGCACGCCCGAGCAGGCGGAAGCTGCGCCCGGCATCGGCGTCGACGCGGTCCTGGGTCTGCCACCAGTCCTCATCGTGCAGGTGCGGCGAGCGCACCGACAGGCAGCCATCGTCGACCCGCCAGGCCACACCCGGCAGCGGATGCCACTGCGGCTGGTCGGCGCTCCAACGGCGCCAGGCGATGCCGCCGGTTTCGCTGCTGCCAAAGACTTCGGTCGGTGCCACGCCCAACAGCGCACGCACCTGCAGCGCCGCGTCTTCCGGCAAGGGGCCACCGGAGGAAAACACCGCGCGCAGCTGGCCCTGGAGCGAGGACCAGTCGAGTTGTTCGGGCAGGCGTTTGAGGTGGGCCGGGGTGGCCACCAGCACCGAGGGCTGCTGCGCCAGCGCACTGACCAGGTCTTCGTGGAAGAACCGCCGTGGCTGGATCGCGCGCCCGGCCGCCAGCGGCCACAGCACGCGGAACAGCAGCCCATAGATATGCTGGTGCGACACCGTGCCATGCACCTGCGCACCTTCCAGCTGTTCGCCGAAGGCGGCCTGCAGGGCATCCACTTCGCGGGTCAGTTGGCGCATGCGCTTGACGATCGCACTTGGCGCGCCGGTGCTGCCGGAAGTGAACACCACCAGTTCCAGCTGGTTCTCGTCCAGCGGCAGCAGCGGCGCATCGGTCCGCACGTCGGCGTCCGGCTGCAGCGGTGCATGGCCGGCGGGCACGTCACCGGCAAAACCGCTCACGCGCGGGCGCAGCCCTTCCAGCGTGGCCGGCAGGTTGTCGCCCCCGAGGAACACGCGCTTGCCGGCATGCCAGGCGCCCAGCAGGGCGGCGGCAAAGGCCAGGGCGTCATCAAAATACAGCGCCCAGTCGCTGCCCGGCGCGCGCGCGAACGCCTGCTGCCAGCGCAGGACCTGCTGCCTGAATTCGGGATGGCCCACGGCGCCGTGCGCCGCTTCACCCACGATGCGGCCGGGCAAGGGCGACACTGCCAGCCGGTCCAGTGCGATCCAGTCAGCCATGGGCGTGCGCCGCTTTCACCCGTCGCCGCACCAGCCATTCCCCGCCAAACAGAGCACCCATCATCACGTACGCCAACAATCCGTTGTAGAGCGCCCAGACCTGGTTGGACGCCCACAGCGCCGTGGCCAGGGCCAGACTTCCGTTGAGAACAAAGAAACCGCACCACACCCAGGTGACACGGCGGGGATAGATCACCGCGAACGGCGGCAGGTCCGGTTCGCTCAACCGCGCCAGGCGTTCCACCGCACTGGGCGGGAAACGCAGGCTGGTGGCAAAGATCACCAGCATCACCGCGTTCACCAGCGCCGGGTACAGTTTCAGCGGCAGGGCCTGGTTGAAGGCGGTGGCCACCAGCGCCAGCACGCCGGTGCCCAGCGCGGCCACCCACCACACCGGCTGGCGGGTGGTCAGCGCGCGCAGCGCGGCCATCCCGAACAACAGCAGCGAGAGCCAGCGCGGCTCGAACCGGCCCAGCGACAGGTACACCACCAGCGGGTATGCCAACGACAGCAACGCAAACGCCGCGACGCGCACCCGGACCATGGTCAGTGTCCTGCGGCAGCCGTCAGGCGGCTGCTTGACCGGGCAACAGCCCGTGCACCACGTCGACGATGTCCTGCACGGTGCGCACCGACTTGAATGCCTCCGGCTGCAGGTTGCGGCCGAGCAACGGCTTGAGCTGCACGATCAGGTCGACCGCGTCGATGCTGTCGATGTCCAGGTCGTCGTACAGACGGGCCTGGGGGGTGATGCGCGTCGGCTCGATCTCAAAGCTGTCCTTGAGGATCTTGACGATGCGATCGAAAAGTTCGTTCTTGGTCATGGCAAATCCTGACGCGCCGTTACGACGGCTGGCGTGCGGCGACAAACTCGCTCAGGGCACGCACGCTGGAGAAATGGCGACGGGTCTCTTCCGAATCCGCGGACAGGCTGACACCGTACTTTTTCTGCAGGGCCAAACCAAGTTCAAGCGCGTCAATCGAATCCAGGCCCAGTCCCTCAACAAACAGGGGTGCTGCCGGATCGATGTCTTCGGGAGTGATGTCTTCCAGTGAAAGCGATGAAATGATCAATTCCTTGATCTCGTGCTCAAGTGCCTGCACGGCTCGGTTCTCCAGCGAAGTCAAAGTAATGGGCAAGATGATCGGTCACGCGTCGGGCCGCCAAGGCATCCCCCCTGGGCGTGTCGCCGGCTACGACCAGAAAGGGGGCGATCGGGAGATCTTCCCCGACTTCCAGCTGAACGTGAAAACGCCGTGATGGCACACGATACCATTTCTGGCCCTTGGTCAGGGTAGGCGGGGTACAGGTGATCCTGACCGGGGTTATGTCCAGCCGGCCGCGCACGGCGATGTTGGCCGCCCCGCGCTGCAGCCGCAGCGGCTGGCCGGGGACCGTGCGGGTGCCCTCGGGGAAGATCACCAGGTTGCCGCCCGCCTGGACGGCGGCGATGCAGTCGTCGATCAGCCCGGCGCCGTCGTCGTTGGAGACGTAGCCGGCCGCCCGCACCGGGCCGCGCATGAACGGGTTGCAGGCCACGGCCCGCTTGACCACGCAGTCGGCGTTGGGGAGCTGGGCGATCAGCAGGACCACGTCGATCAGGGTGGGATGGTTGGCCAGGATCAGCAGCCCAGTGCGCTGCAGGCGCTCGGCCCCCCGGATTTCATAGGTCATCACCCCCAGACGGTGCATCAGGCCGACGTGGCTGGCGAAGCTGAGCTGGACCAGGCGCCGGGCCAGTGCGCGGCGCCGGAGCGGGTTGCGGACCAGGAACAGCAGCGGGAACAGCACCCCGCCCAGCAGCAGGCCGCCCAGACCGAACACGGCAAAGCTGACGCCGGTGCCGAACACGCGCCAGGCATGATTCAGACGGGCCGGCCAGCGCTCAGCCATGGCGCTGCCAGGTCCACTGCTGGCCGTCGGCGGCCAGCTGCAGGCTCGCATCGCCGGCAAGCAGGAAGCGCATCGCCTCCAGGCCGTGCGGTAGCGCGGCGGCCGGGCTGTCGGCGTCGGCAGCGCTCCAGTTCAGCGACAGCCGGGCGCCGGGACGGTCGGCCCTGGCCAGGCGCCAGCACCAAGCGTAGTACGGGTCCGGCTCGTCGGCGAAGCCGGCGTAGACCGGTGGCAACTGCGATTCGTAGATGACCACGCGCACTTCCGGGGCGCCGTCGGCCAGCAGGCCATATGCCTCCACGCAGGCCGTCTCGACCGTGGCCCGGCCGGCGGCCAGGGCCAGGTAGTTGCCGCGGTGGCCGCGGGCGATGGAGTACAGCGCGGCCACGGCGTTGTGCACCGACAGGCCGAAGGCGGTCGGGGACATCCCGTTATCGGCACACAGGTTGTCCAGAAGCTCCATCGATCGGGCGACATCGCCATGCCGGGAAGCAAACACCAGCGGCACCTGGCCACCGTCATCGGGTTGCTCGCACCAGCAGGCCGCCTGGATGGCCATGCGCCCGAGCCGCTCGATGCGCCGGCGCTGCATGGCGGGCACTTCGGACAACGCCGGGGTGTCATCGCCCTGCGGCAATGCCGGTGCCTGCGACCAGGCCTGCCAGGCTTCCTTCGAGGTCAGGCCCGGTGCCCAGGCCGACCAATCCACCACTGAAAACTCGATCATTCACGCCAACATGTTGATGGGCACCCGGGGCGCAGTGCTTGAAAGGGGTGCGCCGACGCCTTGGACAGGGCCTGCCCGACCCGCAGACACTTCCCCGTGGGTGGAGTGGGCAGCAGGCGCGTGGCGACGCGATCTTCCCGGTGGCGCGGCTGGGACATCCCAACGCACCGCCGTAAAAAGGAGCGCACGCTATCATGACACCCTTGGCACTGGCAGCATTCACAATCTGAAATGAGCAGCACGATCCACGACGCATCGGCCCCGGCGGTCGCTTCCCATCCGACCGGACCGGCGTTGTTCAGCGTGGGCTATGCGCCTGCGTCGTTGCGCGATGCGGCCCTGGCCGATCCGTGCACGCTGGCGATCTTCGGTTTCGGCGCGCGTGATGCGCGGCTGGACGGGGATCCGCGCTGGCTGCAGGTGCCGCTGGCCGAGCACGGTCCAGCGCAGGTGGAGGTATGGCGTTCGCCGACGCCGGTGCGCTGCGGGGTGACCGACGGGGTACGGTGGTCGCACAACGAGACGGTGCTGTTCGGGGTACTGGAAATTGAAGAAGTGGACGGGGATATCGCCTCGGCCGCAGCAGATGCCTACGCAAGAATGAGTAGCTTTCTGACCAGTTCGGGATTCCCGCACCTGCTGCGGACGTGGAATTACCTGGATGCGGTGACCGAGGGCGACGGCGACCAGGAGCGGTACCGGCGCTTCTGCGTGGGGCGGGTGCAGGGGCTGCGCGAACTGGACGAGGCGGCGTTGCCGGCGGCGACGTGCATCGGGCGCTTCGACGGCGAGCGGCGTCTGCAGGTGTACTGGCTGGCAGGGCGCGACGCCGGGCTGCCGTTGGAAAATCCGCGCCAGGTGAGCGCGTTCCGTTATCCACGCCAATATGGCCCGCAGTCGCCGAGTTTTTCGCGGGCGCTGCTGGCGCCGGCGGCGACAGGCTTGCCGTTGCTGCAGTCGGGAACGGCGGCGATCGTGGGCCATGTGTCCCAGCACACCGGGGCGGTGGATGAACAGTTGCGCGAGACGTTGACCAATCTGCAGAGTCTGGTGGACGCGGCCCGCCGGCAACGGCCGTCGCTGTCACCGACGCTGGGGGCCGGATCGGTGCTGAAGGTCTACGTGCGTCGCGCCGAGGACATGCCGGCGGTAGCCGCGCAGATGGCCGCGCTGCCGGGCGCGCCGGCCTTCGTGGTGTTGCACGCCGAGGTCTGTCGCGCCGAACTGCTGGTCGAGATCGAAGGCCTGCACGGCTGAGCCGCGTCCTGCGCGGAACGCACCATGGTTCGACCGTAGAGCCGACCGTTGGTCGGCTGCTCGTTACGTAGAGCCGACCGTTGGTCGGCTGCATGTCTGCCAACGCCCTTCAACGCTCAACACATGCTGATTGGGGTCGGTGTGGGTGGGCGGGCGGGACACGCCGTAAATCCATCCGTGGAGGCTCGCGTGCGCCATCCATGGCGCACGAGGGTCCCACCCACCCACACCGACCCTCCACAGCTGGCTGGTGCGCATGGAACAGTCACAACAGCCGTCTTCACCCGGCCGTGCACCTGCCGACCACGCCACCGCCACTCAAAGACGCGACCCGCCCCGGTAGAGCCGACCCATGGTCGGCTGCTCTTGACCCTTCTTCCGCGGGTTCTTGTTCCCACTGACATCCAAGCGCCCGCAGGTCGGGGGTGCCAGCCCATGCCGGGACCGTGCGCCGCATGGATGCGGCGAACGAGCCGCATGGGTGAGGGCGCATCGATTGCGAGGCACTGCCTCGCATGCGCCCGAACGTCCAGCCGCCGGCGGCTGGGCCGAACCACGGAGCGGGGTTCACGGCGTGTCCCGGCATGCGCTGGCACCCCGCGACCCAAGCGGATCAATGACGGGCTGCAGCCCCTGCCGCTCCCTCAGTGATACCCCACATCCGCCCGCACCTTCCCGCGGAACACCCGGTAGGACCAGGCCGTGTAGCCCAGGATCACCGGCAGCAGCACCACCAGCCCGACCAGGCTGAAGCCCAGCGACGAGGCCGGCGCGGCCGCCTGCCACAAGGTCATGCTCGGCGGCAGCAGGTAGGGCCACATGCCCAGCACCAGGCCGATGAAGCCCAGGATGAACAACGCCAGGGTCAGCAGGAACGGCGGCAGGTCGCGCTTGGGGTGCATCGCGCTGCGCCACAGCGCCACCGCCACGCCCAGGGTCAGCAACGGCACCGGCGACAGCCACCAGAAGTTGCCGTCGCTGAACCAGCGCGCCATCAGCCGCGAGTCCAGGAACGGCAGCCACGTGCTGACCAGGCCCATGAACACGATCACCGCCACCACCAGCGGCCGCGTCAGCGTGCGCGCGAAGGTCTGCTCGCGCCCCTCGGTCTTGAGGATCAGCCAGGTGCTGCCCAGCAGCGCATAGCCGAACACCACCGCCGCACCGGTGAGCATCGAGAACGGGCTGAACCAGCTGAAGGCCCCGCCCACGTAACGCCCATCCACCACCTGCAGGCCCTGCACCAGCGCGCCCAGGATCACGCCCTGCGCGAACGCGGCCAGCAGCGAGCCCAGCCCGAAGGCCACGCTCCACAGCCGGCGCGAGCGGTGCGCCTTGAAGCGGAATTCGAACGCCACTCCGCGGAACACCAGCGCCACCACCAGCAGCAGTACGGGGAGATACAACGCCGACAGCAACGCCGCATACGCCTTGGGGAAAGCGGCCATCAGTCCCGCACCGCCCAGGACCAGCCAGGTCTCGTTGCCGTCCCAGATCGGCGCGGCGGTGTTCATCATGATGTCCAGCTGTTCTTCGTCCTCGGCCATGGGCGCAAGGATGCCGATGCCCAGCACGAACCCATCCAGTACCACGTACATCAGCACGCCGAAGCCGATCACCGCAAACCATGCCACGGGCAGCCAGGTCGTCATCTCCATGTCAGCGCTCCTCCAGCGGTTCGTCGGCGCCGGACAGCGGCCGTGCCGGGGTGTGGCTGCCGGCCTCCAACGCCGGGGCCGGCTCATGCGGCTTGGGACCGGTGCGGATGATCTTGACCAGGTACCAGATGCCCCAGCCGAACACGAACGCGTAGCCGACCACGTACACGCCCAGCGACAGCGCCGTCATCCACGCACTCTGCGGGCCTACCGCATCGGCGGTGCGCAGCACGCCATAGACCACCCAGGGCTGCCGCCCCATCTCGGTCACGAACCAGCCCGAAATCAGCGCGATGAAGCCGCTGGGCAGCATCCAGTTCCAGCCGCGGATCAGCCAGCGCGACTGCAGCAGCTTGCCGCGCCACCACTGGAACGCCGATACCCACGCCAGCAGCAGCATCAGCGAGCCGAGCCCGACCATGATGCGGAAGGCGAAGAACACCGGCACCACCGGCGGCCGATCGCTGGCCGGCACGGAGGTCAGCGGATCGAACGTGCCCTCCAGCGAATGGGTGAGGATCAGGCTGCCCAAGCGCGGGATCGCAAGTTCGTAATCGTTGCGCTCGGCCTTTTCATTGGGCAGCGCGAACACCACCAGCGGCACGCCCTTGCCCTCGCCTTCGGCATGCCAGTGCGCTTCCATCGCGGCGATCTTCATCGGCTGGTGCTTGAGCGTGTTCAACCCGTGCATATCGCCGACGAAGATCTGCACCGGCACGGTCAGCGCGGCGAACGCCACGGCCGCCAGCAGCATCGTGCGCCCGGCTTCCACGTGCGTGCCCTTGCGCAGGTACCACGCGCCGATGCCGCCGATCACAAAGCACGTGGTGATGAACGAGCCCAGCGCCATGTGCGCCAGGCGATAGGGGAAGGAGGGATTGAACACCACCTGCCACCAGTTCTGCGGGTGCACGATGCCATCGATCATCGCGTAGCCGGCCGGCGTATGCAGCCAGCTGTTGGACGACAGGATCCAGAACGTGGAAAACAGCGTGCCCAGCGCCACCATGCAGGTGGACAGAAAATGCAGGCGCGGCGACACCTTGCCCCAGCCGAACATCATCACGCCGAGGAAGCTGGCTTCCAGGAAAAACGCGGTGAGCACTTCATAGGTGAGCAGCGGCCCGATCACGCTGCCGGCCACTTCGCTCAGCCGCGGCCAGTTGGTGCCGAACTGGAAGGCCATGACGATGCCGCTGACCACGCCCATGCCGAAGGACACGGCAAAGATTTTCTGCCAGAAGAAATACAGCTCGCGCCAGACCGGGTTGCCGGTGCGCAGCCAGCGCGACTCCACGAACGCCAGCCAACTGGCGGTGCCGATGGTGAAGGCGGGGAACAGCACATGGAAACTGATGACGAACCCGAACTGGATCCGCGACAACAACAACGCGTCCACGTGACGCCTCCGACTGGTTTCTGGAAATCCGCACCAGTCTGGGCCGATATCCGTGAAAGGCACATGCGACCCGGTGACGCGCTGCTTCACTTTGTCGCAGGTGGAGCCCGGTCGTGGATTGGCGGGGGATTCAGCGGGCATGGCCCTTCGGCCGGAGGCTACCGCAAGTAGAAGCCAGGGTTTTTGGGCGCTGGTCGGTGGGTCGGGCGCCGGGCCCCTCTACCCTTGGAGGCGAAATAAAGGAGGAGGGGGCGGCCGCAGGCCGACACCGGGGGACATTCGCCGGAAAGGGTAGAGGGGCCCGGCGCCCGATCCACCGACAGCCGCTTGAGGCGAAACAAAGGAGGAGAGGGCGGCCGCAGGCCGACGCCGGGGGACATTCGCCGGAAAGGGTAGAGGGGCCCGGCGCCCGACCCACCGACAACCGCTTGTCTTCCGCACCAGCGCCCATGACCTGTGGCCCCCTCCCCCGGCCCTTGCGGCTGCTACGCTTGCCGGGTTTTCCTCTACGGTGCCGCCCGCAATGCCCAGAACGCTGCCCTTGTCCCTGCTGCTGCTCGCCGCCCTAGGCGGTGCTGCCCACGCGGCGCCGACGCCGATCACCATCGAGCAGGCCATGGCCGACCCGGACTGGATCGGTCCGCCGGTCGAAAGCGCCTGGTGGTCCTGGAACAGCCAGCAGGTCGAGTACCAGCTCAAGCGCACCGGCAGCCCCGTGCGCGACACCTTCCGCCAGCCCGTCAATGGCGGCGTGGCCGCCCAGGTCGCCGATGACCAGCGCGGCACCCTCGACGTGGACAGCCCGGTGTACGACAGCGCGCGCCAGCGTGCGGTGTTCGTACGCAATGGCGATGTGTTCCTGCGCGACCTGCGCAGCGGCGCGCTGACCCAGCTGACCCGCAGCTCGGAGAAGTCCAGCGCGGTCAACTTCGCCCGCGATGGCGGGGTGATCTGGTGCACCGGGCAGAACTGGTTCCACTGGACCGCCGCCGGCGGCGTGCAGCAGGTGGCCAGCCTAAAAGCCGAAAAAAATCCCGACGAGGCGCCCAAGGCCGACGTGCTGCGCGACCAGCAGCTGCGCACCCTGGCCACGCTGCGCAACGACCGCGCCCAGCGCGACGCGCTCAAGGCGCAGGAAGCCAGCTGGCGCCGTGCCGATGGCACCCGTGCGCCGGGCCCGGTGTACCTGGGCGCCGAGGTGGAGATCGTCGACAGCGTGCTGTCCCCGGACACCCGCAGCCTGATCGTGGTCACCAAACCGAAGAGCTTCGATGAAGGCCGCGGCGGCAAGATGCCCAAGTACGTGACCGAATCCGGCTACGAGGAATTCGAAGACACCCGCACCCGCGTGGGCCGCAACGATCCCGAACCGCACACGCTGTGGCTGGTCGATGCGGTGACCGGCACGGTCAAGCCGCTGTCGCTGGACGGCCTGCCGGGTATCGGCACCGATCCGCTCGCCGCACTGCGCAAGGCCGCCGGCAAGGACGCGCTCAAGGGCAACCGTCCGGTCGAAGTGCTGGCCGGCCCCGGCACTCCCGGCATCCGCTGGAGCGCCGATGGCCAGCAGGCCGCGATCATGCTGCGCGCCAACGACAACAAGGACCGCTGGCTCACCAGCGTCAGCCCGGCCGGCGCCAAACTCGAAAACCGCCACCGCCTGACCGACGCGGCCTGGATCAACTGGAGCTTCAACGATTTCGGCTGGTCCAACGACAACCGCACGCTGTGGCTGCTGTCGGAGGAATCGGGCTACTCGCACCTGTACACCCAGCAGGGCACGGCCAAGCCGCAGGCGCTGACCGGCGGCAAGTGGGAAACCTCGATGCCGGTGCCCAGCGCCGACGGCCGCGGTTTCTACTTCCTCTGCAACCAGCAGAGCCCGGGCGACTACGAAGTGTGCGCGGTGGACAATGCCAGCAGGCAGGTGCGCGAACTGACCTCGCTCAACGGCGTGGAAGACTTCTCGCTGTCCCCGGATGGCCAGCAGCTGCTGGTGCGCTACTCCGGCGCCTACCTGCCGACCCAGCTGGCCGTGGTGCCCGCTGCCGGTGGCCAGGCCAAGGTACTCACCGATACCCGCAGCGCCGCCTTCAAAGCCCGCGAGTGGATCCAGCCCAAGCTGGTGCAGGTGCCGTCCAAGCACGGCGCCGGCGTGGTCTGGGCCAAGTACTACGGCCCGGAAAACCCGGAGCCGGGCAAGCAGTACCCGATCGCCATGTTCGTGCACGGTGCCGGCTACCTGCAGAACGTGCACCAGCAGTACCCGGCCTATTTCCGCGAGCAGATGTTCCACAACCTGCTCGTGCAGAAGGGCTACATCGTGCTGGACATGGATTACCGCGGCAGCGCCGGCTACGGCCGCAACTGGCGTACGGCGATCTACCGCAACATGGGCCACCCGGAACTGGAAGACTACAAGGACGGCCTGGACTGGCTGGTGGAGACCAGACAGGGTGCCCGTGACCACGCCGGCATCTACGGTGGCTCCTACGGCGGCTTCATGACCTTCATGGCGCTGTTCCGTTCACCGGGCACGTTCAAGGCCGGTGCCGCGCTGCGCCCGGTGGTGGACTGGCACCAGTACAACCACGGCTACACCGCCAACATCCTCAACACCCCGGACATCGATCCGGAGGCCTACCGCATCTCCTCGCCGATCGAGTATGCCGAAGGCCTGCAGGACCACCTGCTGATCGCGCACGGGATGATGGATGACAACGTGTTCTTCCAGGATTCGGTCAACCTCACCCAGAAGCTGATCGAACTGCACAAGGACAACTGGTCCATCGCGCCGTACCCGCTGGAGCGCCACGGCTACGTGCGTCCGGATTCCTGGCTGGACCAGTACAAGCGCATCCTCAAGCTGTTCGAAGAAAACCTGAAGTAAGCCCGCGATGACGTCGGTTGCCACTGACGCACAGCACACCGCGGCGACGATCGATATCGTCGCCGCGGTCGTTTTGGATGCCCGCAGCCGCGTGCTGGTCGTGCGCAAACATGGCTCGGATACCTTCATCCAGCCCGGCGGCAAGCCCGAGCCCGGGGAAGCACCGCTGGCCGCGCTGGGCCGTGAGCTGCATGAGGAACTCGGGGTCATCCTGGAACCTGCCAGCGCGCGCGCACTGGGCCGGTTCGAGGCCTGGGCGGTACACGAAGCCGGGCACCGCGTGCGTGCCCGCGCCTTCTGGGTGACCGTCATCGGCACGCCCCGGCCACAGGCGGAAATCGCCGAACTGGCCTGGGTCCCGCTGCATCCGCCGCATGGGCGGCGCTTGGCAGCATTGAGTGCAGACCATATCCTGCCGGCGGCCGCGCTCGCGGTGGCGACGACCTGACGGTCGCCGCCGGCCCACCAGGACACCGGATGTCAACGATTCCCCCGCAACTGCCGCACGCCAGGCCAACGCTCGCGCCGGGCGCGCCGCCAAGATTCCTCGCCCCCCTGGCCCAGTCGGTGCTGGTGGTCTGCGCCGCATCGGCGCTGTCCTGGCTGTTGCTGGTGCCCCTCGCCGCGTCGGCCTCCAGCGCCGAGTGGGTCCGCCAGATGGTCCAGGGCCACGACCTGTCCTGGCTGTCGCCCGCGCTGCACTGGCTGGGCGCGCACGCGGTGGCGGTGAGCGTGGCCGGGCTGCTGACCTGCTTGGCCGGCGTGGCCGCCTGCTGGGGCATGTTGCGCCGCCAGGGCTGGGCGCTGTGGCTGTTCATCGTGTTGCTGGTCGCCACCGCCGCGTCGAACTTCGCCGCTACCTGGGTGATCGACGATGCCGTCCGCCACCTGCTGGCGTACCTGGCCCCGCACGCCGACGCCAGCGACATGCGCGAGCTGCGCCTGCAGCGGCTGTTCTTCACCGGTACCGCGCTGGGCACCTCGATCGCCTTTGCGGTGCTGCATGTGTGGCTGGTGGTGCGCCTGCTGCGCGCCGATGTGCTGGCGTACTTTCGTCGCTGATCCCCCCTTCTCCGCTCCGCCCTCAAGGATGATGTTGTGACCCTTGCTGTATCCACGTTCCGCCGCGCCCTGGCTGCGCGTTGCCTGATGGTGTTCGTCCTGGCGCTGACCAGCCTGCCCGCCGCCGCCGAGTCGATGCAGTGCGGCACGTTCACGGCCGAAGACACCGGCACCACGCTGACCCTGCAAAGCCCGAACCAGGGGTTCCGGCAGATTCCGGAACAGCCGCCCGAACCGTATCTGGTCAGCCGCCTGGGCAACGAAATGAAGCTGGCCGACCTGGACAACGGCGGTGTCTGGTCGCTGACCGTGCAGGAGGGCGGGCGCCTCCTCAGCGATGGCGTCAGCGCGTACCGGCTGCAACGGGCGGCCCGCTGCCAGCCCGCCAGCGTGTTCCCGCCCACCTCGTGCCGCGCCCAGATTGGCACCTGTCTGCATGACCTCCCGCTGGCCAACAGCGCCACGCTGCGCCAGTGGTGCGAGGAGGGCGTGCCCGCAGCGTGCAAGGGCCTGCTCGCCAACTACCAGTCGGAGGCCCGCGACGCGCCCAACGCGGCAACCCCGGCCGAAGACGACCCCGAGCTGGCCGAACCGGCGGTGTGCAAACCGGACTCGGGCAGCTACGACCAGGCGGCCTGCCTGGAGGCCGCGCGCGAGGTGATGGGCAAGGCGATGGCCAAGGCCCTGCTCGGCGGGCTGGCCGCCGGCGACCCGGCACCGCTGCCGGCCGCGCAGCTGGATGAGATCACCGCCCTGTGCAGGGCGCAGACCGCCGGTACGTTCTGCGCCAAGGCAGCCGATGCGCTGTGGGCCGCAGGGCGGCTGCTACCGGCGCGCGATGCCTTGCAGCTGGCCTGCACGCGCGGCCAGGACCCGCGCGCCTGCCAGCGGGCGGCGCCGCTGGCCGGGCTGGATGCGAGGGCGCTCGCCCCGGTCGCGGCCACCGCCCTGCCCTGCGGTAGCTACCTGGCCGACCAGGGACTGATGGATCACCTGGCCTTCGGCGATGGCGGCATGATCGACAGCGGCTTCGGCGGCAAGCTGCGGGCCCGTCTGGTCGATGGCGACATCCGCGTGCGCCATGACCAGGGCGACGACTTCGTGTTCAAGACGCTCGCCAACGGCAACCTGATCGGCATGGACAGCTGGAACCGCTTTGGTTACTACCAGCGCGTCGGCGAGGCGCAGCAGTGCAGCGCACCGGTGGTGTATGTGGAAACCCCGCTGCCGCAGGATTGCCCGGGCATCGGCCGTCCCGGCGCTGCGCAGGCCTGCTGCGCGGCAGGCAAGCTGCAGGGCTGCAACGCCGCCGGCCACCAGTTGGCACTGTCCGATCGCTGGGCGGACGCCACGCCGTTCTACCTGAAGCTCTGCGCGGCCGGCGTACGCGAAGGCTGCGAGAACCTGGCCAGCGTGTATGAGCACACCGGCGACGAACAGCTCCCCGCACAGATCCAAGCGATCTGTGCCAAGGATGGCAAGGGCACGCATGTGGCCTGCGATGTGCACGCCACGCGGAACTGGGCGCTGCTGCAGGTCAGCGCCGGGCTGGAAGCGATTGCCGCGCGGATGGCTGCCGAGGCGGAGGACGACGACAGCCCACCCGATGCGCCGGCCAAGGCGAAGGAACGGCCGGCCAGCAACCGCAAGGGCGGCCGTTGAGTGCACGCAGGCCGTACGCCGGCCTGCGGTAAAGTACGCGCCATGAACGAATTCGAGCGCGTGCGCGCCTATCTGACCGACCTGCAGGACCGCATCTGTGCGGCGATCGAAGCCGCCGACGGCAGCGCCCGGTTCGCCGAAGACGTGTGGCAGCGCGCCGAGGGCGGTGGCGGCCGCACCCGCATCCTGCGCGATGGCGCGGTGTTCGAGCAGGCCGGGATCGGCTTCTCCGATGTGGCCGGCACGCGCCTGCCGCCGTCGGCGTCGGCCAACCGGCCGGAACTGGCGGGCGCGTCGTGGCGCGCCACCGGGGTGTCACTGGTGTTCCACCCGGCCAACCCGTACCTGCCCACCACCCACGCCAACGTGCGTTATTTCCGCGCCGAGCGCGACGGCGTGGAAGTGGCCTCGTGGTTTGGGGGCGGTTTCGACCTCACCCCGTTCTACCCGTTCGATGAAGACGTGCAGCACTGGCATGGGATGGCGCGCGATCTCTGCGCCCCGTTCGGGCCCGAACGCTACGCCGCGCACAAGCGCTGGTGCGACGAATACTTCTTCCTGCGCCACCGCAATGAAACGCGCGGCGTGGGCGGGCTGTTCTTCGATGACCTGCACGGCGATTTCGAGCGCGATTTCGCCTACCTGCGCGCGGTCGGCGATGGCTTCCTGCAGGCCTACCTGCCGCTTGTGGAACGCCGTAAGAACATGCCCTACGGCGAGCGTGAGCGCGAGTTCCAGCTGTACCGCCGCGGCCGCTACGTCGAATTCAACCTGGTCTACGACCGCGGCACGTTGTTCGGCCTGCAGAGTGGCGGGCGCAGCGAGAGCATCCTGATGAGCCTGCCCCCGCGCGTGCGCTGGGAATATGGCTTCCAGCCCGAGGCCGGCAGCGATGAAGCGCGCCTGGCCGATTACCTGGTGCCGCGCGACTGGGTGTGAGCGATGCGCCCCTCGCCGGCTGCATCACCGCTTGAAAGCAGCCACCCATCGGGTGGCTCCACCGGATATGGATATCGCATGCGCCCGGTAGTGGCGCCGGCACCGGCTGGATATCGCACACAGCCGGTGGTGGCCCCGCCACGGTAGAGCCACGCCATGCGTGGCTGGGCACTCCCCGGACAGCCTCCATCCATCCGGTGGCGCTACCCCTTCTTCGGCACGATGGTGATGTGGCCGTTGATTTCCAGCACCGCCAGCGCGACGTCGTCGATGGACAGGCAGCCCTGCTGGCGTAGCGCCGCGTCGAGGTCGGCCGGGGTCACCAGCTCGCGCTTGAGCACTGAATCGAGCACCTTGCCATCGCGTGCGATCAGCACCGGCTCGCCTTCGACCAGATTTTCCACGCGTCGGCTGCGCGTGGACAGCCAACCCACGCCGTAATTGATCGAGATGAGCGTGGCGGCCAGCAACAGGCCACCGCCCAGCGAGGTGTCCTTGCCGAGCAGTGCGTTCTGCACTGCGTTGCCAAGCAGCACGATCAGCAGCACATCGAACGGGGTGATCTGGCCCAGCGCGCGCTTGCCCGACAACCGCACCATGCCCAGCACCACCACGTACACCACCACCGCGCGCAGGATGAATTCCCACCACGGCATGGCCAATGCAAACAGATCGCTCATTCCGGTCTCCCCAATCCAGGTCACAGCATGCGGCGCGCATGTGGTCGGCGGCAATACGGGGCAATAGGGGAGGGATGGCCGGCGCCGCGCGGGCAGTTTCCAACGCCGCAAATAAAAGGTTCTTCACCCAACTCCGGGGAAGGCCGCCCGGATCTTCAGGAAGAAGTACGCG
>NZ_JALJRW010000034.1:0-7584 GCF_024519465.1 Stenotrophomonas sp. Ste86
GATCCATCCCTGGAGGCTCGCGTACGCCATCCATGGCGTACGACGGTCCCGCGAAATCACACACCCCCGCCCCAGACAGTTGGCTGGTGGCCTCGGTACGGAAAAACGTCAGGCGCTTGCGCTGGCTCTTTGCCCAGATGCTGCCGCACTACATCGGGACATCGCTTCGTATAGATGAAGGCCAAGCACTGTGCCTTTTGCCAGCACGTACTTGGGTTGGGGCCAGCGCTGCTGCGCAGTGGAAGAACACCCCTCACTATCGAGACATCGCTTCGCATAGATGAGGGCCAAGCACCGTGTCCTTTGCCAGCACGTACTTGGGTTGGGAGACAGCGCTGCCGCGCAGTGGAGGAGTAACCCCGCATTGCCTTTGCGCGGACGGGTTGGCCTGCAATTGCATTGCTTTCAAACCCATCGAATGAAGCCTGAGGCTTCGCCCGTGCGGCAGAGCCAACCCAACAAGCCGACGCTTCTCCCGCTTCTCCCGCTTCTCCCGCTTCGCTCCGCCAAGGCCACCAGCCAACTGTCGAGGGTGGGGGTGTGTGGGTTCGCGGGACCGTCGTACGCCATGGATGGCGTACGCGAGCTTACATGGACGTACTTGCAGCGTGTCCCGCGAACCCACACACCCCCACCCAGCAAGTCCGCAGGCGGAACCCGCGTTTGGCTTCGGCTCCGGCTTCGGCTCCATGCCTCAAGCCTTAAGCCTTACGCCTCATCCTCAGTAGGCAACGCCGTCGGCGCCGCGCCCGGGGTGAACACACCCGGCTTCACGAACGCACTGAGGATCGCATCCAGCGTCTCGGCGCCGTCGCGGCGGATCTCGAACAGCTCCGGCTCCAGCATCGCGCTGTACAACACCCCGGTCAGGCTCGTACTCACGATCCGCGCCACCGTGTCCACGTCCACCCCCTCGCGCAACTGGCCCAACTCGCGCGCGCGCTGGAAGGCCGCCGCGAAAATGCCCAGCTCTTCGCGCGACGCCTCCAGCTGCAATTCCTGCATCGCCTGGCTTTCCACCGACAGATCGTTGCGCAGCATGATCTCCATCATGTTGCGCAGCCGCTCATCGTCGGCCAGCTCCTGGAAGGAGACCAGCAACGCCGAGCGCAGGTCCAGCACCGGCGTGGAGCGCTTGGACGACGTCGTCCGCCGCAACCGCTCGATGAACGGAACCCGCTCCCGATCGATCATCGCCGTCAGGATCTCGGTCTTGTTCTTGAAGTGCCAGTACACCGCGCCGCGCGTATAGCCCGCGCGCGCCCCGATCATCGCCAGGCTGGTGCCCGCGACCCCGTATTCATGGAAACAGACCTGGGCCGCGTCGAGGATGCCCTCGCGGGTGGCCTGCGCTTCTTCTTTGGTTTTTCTGGCCATGGCGCTGTGCAATTGCTGGATGAAACCGACCTGAATTGTACCGCTTTACAAACAAACATGCATGTATGTATATTTCCCTCCCACTGATCCTCGGTGTGGACCGCGCGTATCCGAAAAACGGCCGCAACCCATGGATTTGCAGCACTTTGCCGTCCTGTTGACTGTTTTTCTTCGCTTTATCGCGAGAATCCGGCTTCGGGCGACCCTTTTCGTTTGCCGTGAGCCCCCACCATGTCCCGATCCCCGTACCGTCTCCTCGCGCTGTCCCTCGCGATCGCCTTGACCGTGTCCGCCTGTGGCGGTGGAGGCCAGGAGGGCCCCCAGGGCGGCCCCGGTCAGGTCACCGTCGCCACGCTGAAGGCTGAGCAGGTCGGCCTGACCCGCGAGCTTCCGGGCCGCACCAACGCCTTCCTGGTGGCCGAAGTACGCCCCCAGGTCAGTGGCATCGTCGCCAAGCGATTGTTCACCGAAGGCGGCCTGGTCACCGCCGGGCAGGCGCTGTATCAGCTGGATGACGCCAGCTACCGCGCCCAGGCCAACAGCGCCCGCGCCCAGCTCGCCCGCGCCGAAGCCACCGCCAATGCCGCGCGCCTGAGCGCCAAGCGCATCGGTGAGCTGGCCAAGGTCGAGGCGGTCAGCACCCAGGACAACGAAAACGCCATCGCCGCGCTGAAGACCGCCGAAGCCGATGTCGGTGCCGCCCGCGCCGCCCTCGATGCGGCCAACGTCACCCTCGGCTATGCGCGCATCACCGCCCCGATCAGCGGCCGCATCGGCAAGTCCTCGGTCACCCAGGGCGCGCTGGTCAGCGCGGGCCAGGCCGATGCGCTGGCCACCGTGCAGCAGTTGAACCCCATCTATGTCGACCTGACCCAGTCGGCCAGCGAACTGCTGCAGCTGCGCCGCGAACTGGCCAGTGGCCGCCTGCAGGACAACCAGACCCTGCCGGTGACGATCCTGCTCGACGATGGCACGCCGTTCGACCACAAGGGCACGCTCGAATTCTCCGAAGTCAGCGTCGACCCGACCACCGGCAGCTACGCGCTGCGGGTCAAGGTCGACAATCCCGACCAGGTGCTGATGCCGGGCATGTACGTGCGTGCCCAGGTCGGCAGCGGCGTGCGCGACAACGCGATCCTGGTGCCGATGCAGGGCATCGCCCGCGATCCCAAGGGCGATACCAGCGCCATGGTGGTGGGCAAGGACGGCAAGGTCGAAGTGCGGCCGGTCAAGGTCAGCCGTTCGCTGGGCAACAAGTGGCTGGTGGAAGACGGGCTCAAGGCCGGTGACAAGGTCATCGTCGAAGGCCTGCAGAAGATCCAGCCGGGCATGCCCGTGCAGGCCACCGAGATGGGCGCGACCCCGGCCAAGCCGACCGCCGCGCCGGCGGCGGCCGCCGCCGCCCAGCAGTAACCGGAGAATTCCATGGCACGTTATTTCATTGATCGCCCCATCTTCGCGTGGGTGATTGCGATCATCATCATGCTCGCCGGTGCGTTGGCGGTGCTCAAGCTGCCGGTGTCGATGTACCCGGAAGTGGCACCGCCGGCCGTCGAGATCAGCGCCAGCTACCCGGGTGCGTCGGCCAAGGTGGTCGAAGACTCGGTGACGCAGATCATCGAGCAGAACATGAAGGGCCTGGACGGCCTGATCTACTTCTCCTCCAACAGCTCCTCCAACGGCCAGGCGACAATCACCCTGACCTTCCAGAGCGGCACCGACCCGGACATCGCCCAGGTGCAGGTGCAGAACAAGCTGCAGCTGGCCATGCCGCTGCTGCCGCAGGAAGTGCAGCGTCAGGGCATCAACGTGGCCAAGTCCAGCAGCGGCTTCCTGCAGGTGCTCGGCTTCGTGTCCGAAGACGGCAGCATGGACGCCAACGATATTTCCGATTACGTCGGCTCCAATATCGTCGATCCGCTCAGCCGCGTGCCGGGCGTGGGCAACATCCAGGTGTTCGGTGGCAAGTACGCCATGCGCATCTGGCTGGATCCCAACAAGCTGCACACCTACAAGCTGTCCACCGCCGAAGTGATCGCGGCGATCACCGCGCAGAACGCGCAGGTCGCCATCGGCCAGCTCGGCGGCGCGCCGTCGATCAAGGGCCAGCAGCTCAACGCCACCATCAACGCGCAGGACCGGCTGCAGACCCCCGAGCAGTTCCGCAACATCATCGTGCGCAGCGCGCAGGATGGCGCCGAACTGCGCCTGTCCGACGTGGCCCGGGTGGAGCTGGGCGCCGAGTCGTATGACTTTGTGACCCGCTACAACGGCAAGCCGTCCTCGGGCATCGCCATCACCCTGGCCACCGGCGCCAACGCGCTGGCCACCGCCACCGGTGTGCGTGCGGCGCTGGATGAAATGCAGCCGAACTTCCCGGCCGGGCTGAAGGCGGTGGTGCCGTATGACACCACGCCGTTCGTGCAGGTCTCGATCAAGGGCGTCATCAAGACCCTGATCGAAGCCATCGTGCTGGTGTTCCTGGTGATGTACCTGTTCCTGCAGAACTTCCGCGCCACGCTGATCCCCACCATCGCCGTGCCGGTGGTGCTGCTGGGCACCTTCGGCATTCTGGCCGCGCTGGGTTTCTCGGTGAACATGCTGACCATGTTCGCGATGGTGCTGGCGATCGGCCTGCTGGTCGATGACGCCATCGTGGTGGTGGAGAACGTCGAGCGGATCATGTCCGAGGAAGGCCTGTCGCCGCTGGAGGCCACGCGCAAATCGATGAGCCAGATCACCGGCGCGCTGGTCGGCATCGGCCTGGTGCTGTCGGCGGTGTTCGTGCCGATGGCCTTCATGAGCGGCGCCACCGGCGTCATCTACCGACAGTTCTCGGCCACGATCGTCTCGGCGATGGCCTTGTCGGTGCTGGTTGCCATCGTGCTGACGCCGGCGCTGTGCGCGACCCTGCTCAAGCCGCTGAAGAAGGGCGAGCACCATGTCGCCCACACGGGTTGGTCGGGTCGTTTCTTCAATGCCTTCAACCGGGGTTTCGACACCTCCAGTGCGAAGTACCAGCGCGGCGTGCGCGGCATCCTGGCGCGTCCGTGGCGCTTCATGGGCGTGTTTGCCGCGCTGGCGCTGGTGATGGGCCTGCTGTTCATGCGCCTGCCCAGCTCGTTCCTGCCCAATGAAGACCAGGGCATCCTGATGGCGCTGGTGCAGACGCAGGTCGGCGCCACCCAGGAACGCACGCTGGAGTCGATCGACAAGCTCGAAAAGCACTTCATGGAAAACGAGGCCGATGCCATCGAGTCGATCTTCTCGGTGCAGGGTTTCAGCTTCGCCGGCATGGGCCAGAACGCGGGCATGGCCTTCGTCAAGCTCAAGGACTGGAAGGAGCGCGACAAGGACCAGGGCGCGATGCCGATCACCGGCCGGGCGATGGCTGCGCTGGGCGGCATCAAGGACGCCTTCATCTTCGCCTTCCCGCCGCCGGCGATGCCGGAGCTGGGCATCGGTTCGGGCTACACCTTCTTCCTGAAGGACACCAGCGGTGCCGGTCACCAGGCCCTGCTGGACGCGCGCAACCAGCTGCTCGGCATGGCCGGGCAGAGCAAGCTGCTGGCCAACGTGCGCCCCAATGGCCAGGAAGACACCCCGCAGCTGCGCATCGACATCGACGTCGGCAAGGCCAGCGCGCTGGGCCTGTCGCTGGAGGCGGTCAACACCACGCTGGCCGCGGCCTGGGGCAGCAGCTACATCGATGACTTCATCGACCGTGGCCGGGTCAAGCGCGTGTACGTGCAGTCCGATGCGCCGTTCCGGATGAACCCGGAAGACTTCAACCTGTGGTCGGTCAAGAACACGGCCGGTGAGATGGTGCCGTTCTCCGCCTTCGCCAGCCAGCGTTGGGACTACGGTTCGCCGCGTCTGGAACGCTACAACGGCGTGTCGGCGATGGAGATCCAGGGCGAGCCCGCGCCCGGCGTGGCCTCGGGTGATGCGATGAGCGAAGTGGAGAAGCTCGCCAAGCAGCTGCCGGCCGGCTTCGACATCGAGTGGACCGCGCTGTCCTACCAGGAACGCCAGGCCGGTTCGCAGACGCCGCTGCTGTACACGCTGTCGCTGCTGATCGTGTTCCTGTGCCTGGCCGCGCTGTATGAAAGCTGGAGCGTGCCGACCTCGGTGCTGCTGGTGGCGCCGTTGGGCATCCTCGGCGCGGTGCTGGCCAACACCATGCGTGGCATGGAGCGCGACATCTACTTCCAGGTGGCGATGCTGACCACGGTGGGCCTGACCAGCAAGAACGCGATCCTGATCGTGGAGTTCGCCAAGGAAAACCTGGAGAAGGGTGCCAGCCTGATCGACGCGACGATGCACGCCGTGCGTGACCGCCTGCGCCCGATCATCATGACCTCGCTGGCGTTCGGCCTGGGCGTGCTGCCGCTGGCGATCGCCTCCGGCGCCGGTTCGGGTGCACAGCAGGCCATCGGTACCGGCGTGCTAGGCGGCATGGTGGTGGGCACGCTGCTGGGTGTGTTCTTCATTCCGCTGTTCTTCGTGGTGGTGCAGCGGGTGTTCAATCGTGGCGGCACGCCGCCGACGAAAACCGACGACAGCACCGCCCCGGTGGCGGTGACCCAGAACGGCGACAAGGCCGAAGGTGGTCCGCATGAATAAGCTTCCCTCCCTGCTCGCCGTGGCCATGGCCGTGGCGCTGTCCGGCTGCGCCTCGCTGGTGCCGCGCAGCACCGAGGTCGCCCCGGCGATCCCGGCGCAGTGGCCCGCCGCGGCTGCTGCCGGCACGGTCGACGTGGCCGACATCGGCTGGCGCGATTTCTTCGTCGATCCGCGCCTGCAGTCGGTGATCAACCAGTCGCTGGACAACAACCGTGACCTGCGCGTGGCCGTGCTCAATGTCGAAAAGGCACGCGCGCAGTACCGCATCCAGCGCGCCGACCGCGTGCCGGCGGTCGGCGTGCAGGGGCAGATGACCCGCAGCGGCGGCGATGCGCCGGTCAGCGAACAGTTCAGCGCTAATCTTGGCGTGGTCGAGTTCGAGCTGGATCTGTTCGGCCGGGTGCGTAATCTCAGCCAGGCCGCCCTGCAGCAGTATTTCGCCGAAGCGGCCAATCGACGCAGCGCGCAGCTGAGCCTGGTCGCCGAGGTCGCCAATGCCTGGCTCACGCTGGGCGCGGACAACGAACAGCTGCGCATCGCCCAGGCCACCCTGGCAAGTTATGAAGATTCTCTGCGCCTGACCGAGGCGCGCCGCCAGCTTGGGGGTGCCTCGGCACTGGAGCTGAGCCAGACCCGCACCTTGGTGGAAACCGCGCGCACAGATGTGGCCCGCTTCGCCGGGCAGGTCGCGCAGGACCGCAATGCACTGGTGCTGCTGGCCGGTGGGCCGGTCGATGACACCCTGCTGCCGACCACCGAGGTGACCGAGGTGGCGGCGTTGCGTCCGCTGCCGGCCGGCGTGCCCGGCGAGGTGCTGCTGCGCCGCCCGGACGTGATGGCTGCCGAGCACACGCTGCTCTCGGCCAATGCCAACATCGGCGCGGCGCGCGCGGCCTTCTTCCCGTCGATCAGTCTCACCGGCAGTATCGGTTCGGCCTCCTCGGAGCTGTCCAGTCTTTTCGACAGCGGCACGCGGGTGTGGAGCTTCATGCCCAAGCTCAATCTGCCGATCTTCCAGGGCGGCAAGCTGCGCGCCAATCTGGGCGTGGCCACCGCCGACCGGGACATCGCCTTGGCCCAGTACGAAAAGGCGATCCAGTCCGGCTTCCGCGAGGCCGCCGATGCGCTGGTGCTCAACGACAGCCTGGATGCGCAGTTGGCCTCGCAGCAGGCGCTGGTGGCTGCCGCCGAGCAGGCGCAGACGTTGTCGCAGGCCCGCTACGATGCCGGCCTGGACAGCTTCCTGACCCTGCTCGATGCACGTCGCACCGCGTACACCGCGCGCAAGTCGCTGGTCAGCACGCAGCTGGCGCAGCAGTCCAATCAGGTGGCCCTGTACAAGGTGTTGGGCGGCGGTTGGCACGAGCGCGGGTGATCGGCGCCGGCGGCAGGTGCCGCGCGGTGCGCGGTTGCCGAGCATGGCTCGGCACTACCGGGTGCGGCGCGGTGCTTGGCATCGGGTAGAGCCGAGCCATGCTCGGCTGCTCTGCGTTGCAGGCGCAACGTATCGCCGTTCGGATGACTGGCGCCGGAGGCAGGTGCCGCGCGGTGCGCGGTTGCCGAGCATGGCTCGGCACTACC
>NZ_JALJRW010000034.1:7599-27925 GCF_024519465.1 Stenotrophomonas sp. Ste86
GTGGCATCGGGTAGAGCCGAGCCATGCTCGGCTGCTCTGCGTTGCAGGCGCGACATATCGCCGTTCGGGTGATTGGCGCCGGATGGAGGTGCCGCGCGGTGCGCGGTTGCCGAGCATGGCTCGGCACTACCGGTGCGGCGCGGTGCTTGGCATCGGGTAGAGCCGAGCCATGCTCGGCTGCTCTGCGTTCCGCCGTCATGGACGCCCGGATCAACGGTCGTCGGCGCGTCCGTCGCCGTGGCAGCGTCGCGCTCGTTCCAGCGCATCGCCCGCTTCGCGTGCCATGCGCTCGTATTCACTGCGGATTTCTTCGAGCCGCCTCTCGTCCAGTTCTTCCAGGTCGAGCAGCTCGTTGTTGGCCTCGGCAGTGGCGCGGATCAGCTCGTCCAGCTTGATCTGGACGGCGGCGGCGTCTGCGTTCTGGCTGTGCTGGATCAGGAACACCATCAGGAAGGTGATGATGGTGGTACCGGTGTTGATCACCAGCTGCCAGGTGTCATTGAACTTGAAGATCGGGCCGCTGAGCGCCCACAGCACCACGATCGTGACGGCGGCCAGGAAGGTCCACGGCGTGCCGGCGGCATACGACGCCTTCTTGGCGACCAGGTTGAACACACTGCGCAGTTTCATGCGGTACTACGGGTAGCGAAGGTGCCTCATCATTGGCCGCGCGCCGTGTACGCATCGTGCAGTGACGGCGGGTCGGCAGCCGCCAGCGCACAGGAACAATCAGGCGCGCGCGGCGCCCAGACGCGGGCGCGAGGCCACGTCGTGACGGCTGGCAAGGTACACATGTTCCCAGCATTGCTCGACGAACACGCGGGCCTGCTCTTCGCTCAGGCGCGGCATGATCTGCAGCGCGTAATGGGTCTGGAACATCTCATCGCGCTGCTCATCGGTGGCGCGCGGCTGAGTGATCAGCGAATCGCAGGCGAACTTGATCCACGGTACGTAATGGCCGAACGAGCCCGTGCCGAGGTTGCCGTCGGCATGGCGCTGGCGCCAGTAAGCCACTTCGGCGTCGACGTCGATCACGGCGGGGATGGAAATCTGGGCGGAAGACATGGTTGTTTCGATATGCAAGAAGGGAGTCCAGCAAGAGTGCGTAAAGCGCAGTGCATGCGACGTTATGAAGGCGTGGAGCCTGCGTGGCGGTCGACACTGACACGTTCAGGCCGGCGCTCGGCCAGCAGCTGTGCGTGAGCCACCACGCCCAGGCGCTCGGCCAGGGTGGCCAGTCGGTTGCAGACATCGATCCGGTGCTGGGGATGACGGTGCGTCAACGCGTCCTGGATGGCCTGGTAGGCGCTCCAGAAGGGCGCGGAATTCTGATGCGCCGCGTAGTGTCGTTGCAGCTGCTCCCAGGCCGCGGACAACGCGGGATCAAGGGCAGCGGCGGGGCGTATTCGGGCGTTCATGACGTCTCCTCGACGTTGTTGCCCCTGTGTCCCCACCATAGGCCGTCGCGGCGGCCGGTTTGTTAGCACCGCGTAAGCACGGGGTGCTGCAGGTGTGCCTGCTGCGGGCGTTCCTGCGCGCAAGACGCTGCTGGCACAGCGTGTTCACGTACCTGTCGGCAACTGAAGCGTTCAGAGTGGGCGCGCTGCGACCCGACGTCGCAGCGCATTTCGCTCACTCGCCGATGTCTTCGTTCCAGACCTCGGGGTGTGCCGAGATGAAGCCGCCCAGCAGGTCGATGCAGGCCTGGCTCTGCATGTCGATCACCTTGACCCCGTTCTCGCGCAGCCACTCGATGCCGCCCTGGAAGGTGACCGATTCGCCCACCACCACCGTGCCGATGTTGAACTGGCGCACCAGTCCGCTGCAGTACCAGCAGGGCGCCAGCGTGGTCACCATGATGGTGTCCTGGTAGCGGCGCTGGCGGCCGGCCTTGCGGAACGCGTCGGTCTCCCCGTGCACCGACGGGTCGCCTTCCTGCACGCGGCGGTTGTGGCCGCAGCCGAGCAGGCGGCCATCGGTGTGGTACAGGGCCGCGCCGATCGGGATGCCGCCTTCGGCCAGGCCCTGGCGGGCTTCGGCGATGGCGGTTTCAAGCAGGGCGGCGTAGTCGGGGGTGGTGATCATGGGCATTCCATACGTATCTGGACCGCCATGATAGTGGCCCGCCGCCGCCGCGGCACCGGGTCGCAGCCCCCGGGTGCCGCAGCGCTGCCAGCGGTGCGATAATCCACCCATGAGCGAATCCCCCTACAAGACTGGCACCACCCACTTCGGCTTCCGCGACGTCGCTGCAAAGGACAAGCAGAAGCTGGTGGGCGAAGTGTTCACCTCGGTCGCGCGCAGCTACGACCTGATGAACGATCTGATGAGCCTGGGTATCCACCGGGCGTGGAAGCGCTACTACGTGGCCACCGCGCAGGTGAAGCCGGGCGACCGCGTGCTCGACCTGGCTGGCGGCACCGGCGACATCGCCGCGCTGATCAAGGAGCGGGTGGGTGACGAGGGCGAGGTGGTGCTGGGCGATATCAACGCCGGCATGCTCTCGGTCGGCCGCGACCGGCTGATGAACCGCGGGCTGGTGAAGGGCTTGGAGTACGTCCAGTGCAACGCCGAGGCGCTGCCGTTCCCGGACGCCAGCTTCGACCTGGTCACCATCGCCTTCGGCCTGCGCAACGTCACCGACAAGGACGCCGGCCTGCGCGAGATGTACCGCGTGCTCAAGGTGGGCGGCCAGGCACGCGTGCTGGAGTTCTCCGAGGTCACTGCGGACTGGTTCAAGCCGATCTACGATTTCCATTCGTTCAAGATCCTGCCCAAGCTGGGCCAGCTGTTCGCCCGTGACGGCGACAGCTACCAGTACCTGGCCGAGAGCATCCGCAAGCACCCGCCGCAGGAGCAGCTCAAGACCATGATGGGTGAGGCGGGCTTCGCGCGCTGCCATTACAAGAACCTGACCGGCGGCATCGTTTCGATTCACTCCGGCTACAAGGTTTGAGACCCAGTTCCGGTTCCGGCTGAGCACGCTCGGCCACACTGCGGGCAGGCTGTCAGAGAGGGCCTGCCATGCGTCTGTACCGCGGCCTGGCCCGCGTCTTCCCACGCTCGTTCAGCGCCAAGCTGATGAGCGTGGTGTTCGTGGGCCTGCATGTGCCGCTGCTGGTGTTACTGCTGTGGCTCGCCTTTACCGGCCACTACCAGCGCGACACGATGTGGACGGTGGTCGGGGTGGTGCTGGCCGCGACCCTGGTCGGCACGGCGATGGCGATGATGGCGCTGTACCGGTTGATGGCGCCGCTGCGCCAGGCCGCCGACGCGCTGGAGGCCTACTACGACGAACAGCGCCTGCCGCATCTGCCCGACCTGGGCCACGACGAGATCGGCCGGCTGCTGCGCAGCATCAACCGCAACCTGCATGGGGTCGATGCCGGCCTGCGCGACCTGCGCCGCAGCGTGCTGCTGGATCCGCTGACCCAGGCGCTCAACCGTCGTGGCTGTGAGCAGGCGCTGGCCGAGTCGGCGCGGCAGGCGCAGTCACGTCGGCAGCCACTGAGCCTGTTCGTGGTGGACCTGGACAACCTCAAGCCGATCAACGATGCCCACGGCCATCTGGTCGGCGACCAGGTGCTGGTGCGGCTGGTGGAATCGGCGCGGCAGTGGCTGCAGCCCGGCGACTGGATCGGGCGCTGGGGCGGCGATGAGTTCGTGCTGGCGGTGCACGCCAGCCACGAGGTGGCGTGCGAACGCCTGCGCCGCTGGCTGCAGGCGATGGATGGCATCGTCGGCGAGGAGATTCCCCTCAAGGCCAGTGCGGGTGGGGCCGGCTACCGCGCCGGCGAAGACCTGCGCGAACTGTACCGGCGCGCCGACGCGGCGATGTACCGGGCCAAGTACGCAGGCGGTGCCCGTCTGTGCTGCGATGGCGACTGAATACGCAACGCGTCGCAGCTGCGCTGCCGGGTGGCGCTTACAGGGGTAAACTGGTCGTTTCACCCTGATCGGTCCCGATGTCCATGCGATCTCCGTTCCTGTTCATTCCCTTGGCCGTGGCGCTGGCCGCCGGCTGTTCCAAAGAACCTGCGGCACCTACCGCCGCGCCCACTGCCACCGCCCCGGCGAGCACTGCCATGAAAGCCGACAGCCGCAGTCATGACGAGAGTTCCTACGCCGAGCCGGACAAGGTCGTGGTCAAGGACCTGGCGCTGGACCTGAAGCTGGATTTCGACAGCAAGCAGATCGGCGGCACCGCCACCTACACCCTGGAGTGGAAGGACAAGGCGGCCAAGCAGTTGGTGCTGGACACCCGCGAACTCACCGTGGAGAAGGTCGAGGCGATCGCCGCCGACGGCAAGGCCGCGCCGCTGCCCTTCGTGCTGGCCCCGGCCGACAAGGTGTTCGGCAGCAAGCTGAGCATCGAGGCCCCGGATCAGCCGTCCAAGGTCGTGATCACGTATCACACCGCGCCGACCGCGTCGGGCCTGCAGTGGCTGGAGCCGTCCATGACCGAGGGCAAGAAGCTGCCCTTCATGTTCAGCCAGTCCCAGGCCATCCACGCCCGTTCGTGGGTGCCGCTGCAGGACACCCCGAGCGTGCGTTTCACCTACAGCGCGCACGTGGTCTCGCGCCCGGACGTGATGGTGCTGATGAGCGCCGACAACGATCCCAAGGCCGCGCGTGACGGTGATTACACCTTCAAGATGCCGCAGCCGATCCCGTCCTACCTGCTGGCCATCGCCGCCGGCGACCTGGTGTTCGAACCGATCTCCGGCCGTTCCGGCGTGTGGGCCGAGCCGACCATGGTCGGCAAGGCCGCCAAGGAGTTCGAAGACACCGAGAAAATGATCGGTGCCGCCGAGAAGCTCTACGGCGAATACCGCTGGGGCCGCTACGACATGCTGGTGCTGCCGCCGTCGTTCCCGTTTGGCGGCATGGAAAACCCGCGCCTGACCTTCGCCACCCCGACGGTGATCGTCGGTGACAAGTCGCTGGTCTCGCTGGTCGCCCATGAACTGGCGCACAGCTGGTCGGGCAACCTGGTGACCAATGCCAGCTGGAAGGACATCTGGCTCAACGAAGGCTTCACCACCTACGTCCAGGGCCGCATCACCGAGGCGCTGTACGGCCAGGAGATGGCCGAGATGGAGCGTGAGATCGACCAGAACGATCTGCTCGCCGAAGTGAAGGACATGAGCCCGGCCGACCAGGCCCTGGCGCTGCCGCCGCTGACCGAGCGTGATCCGGACGATGCGCTGAGCCAGGTTGCGTACGTCAAGGGCGCGTGGTTCCTGCAGTTCCTGGAGCAGCGTTTCGGCCGTGCAACGTTTGATCCGTTCCTGCGCGGCTGGTTCGATGACCATGCCTTCCAGAGCGCCAACACCGACCAGTTCGTGGTGTACCTCAAGAAGAACCTGCTCGACAAGAAGCCCGGCGCGGTCACCGACGCCGAGCTGAAGGCGTGGCTGGACGAGCCAGGCATCCCGGCGTTCGCCACCAAGGCCCGCTCGCGCAACTTCTCCATCGTCGATACCGCGCGCATTGCGTGGCAGGGCAGTGGCACGCTGCCCAGCGCGCAGATTACCGGCGAGTGGGTCACCCAGGAATGGGTGCACTTCATCGACGGCCTGGGCAAGACCCTGCCGGTGGACAAGCTGGCGGCGCTGGACAAGGCCTACCACTTCACCGGTACCGCCAATGGCGAAATCGCGATGCGCTGGTATCCGCTGGCCATCCGCAGCGGTTACACCGAAGCGAATGAGCCGGCCGCGGCCTTCATCGAACGCGTCGGTCGCCGCAAGCTGATCCTGCCGATCTACGCCGAACTGGTGAAGACGCCCGAAGGCCTGGCGTTCGCCAAGGCTGCCTTCGAGAAGGCCAAGCCGGGTTACCACCCGATCACCACCGCCTCGGTGCAGGACATGCTGGACAAGGCAAGCGCGAAATAATGCCCGTCGCTGGCCGGGGCATCCCCGGCCAGCGGCTACGGTGCGACGCAATGCCTGGAAACGGCGGGAAAACCCGCCGTTTTTTTATTGTCCGCGTGGTGCCGCTGCCGAGCAGGGCACTACCGCTCCGGTACCGCGCGAGCCGGGCGCAATGCCGGTCGGGCATGCGTAGCGCACCGATAGAGCCGGGCTGCCCGCTGCACTTCGCCGCATCCCGCGATTCGGTAGAGCCGGGCCATGCCCGGCTGCGCTTCGCCGCATCACGCGACTCGGTAGAGCCGGGCCATGCCCGGCTGCACTTCGCCGCATCCCGCGATTCGGTAGAGCCGGGCCATGCCCGGCTGCGCCTCGCCGCATCCCGCGATTCGGTAGAGCCGGGCCATGCCCGGCTGCACTTCGCCGCATCCCGCGATTCGGTAGAGCCGGGCCATGCCCGGCTGCGCTTCGCCGCATCCCGCGATTCGGTAGAGCCGGGCCATGCCCGGCTGCTCTTCGCTGCCTCAGGCGATACAGTAGTTGGGTGACGCCATCGGGCGCCTTGCCAATCACGGAGTACGCAATGAAACGACTCATCCTGGCCGCCGCCTGTGCCTTCGCGCTGGCGGCCTGCAGCAACCCGGAGGAAGAACGCAAGGCGCAGGAAGCCGCCGCCGCTGCCGCCAAGGCGCAGCAGGAAGCCAAGGCCGAAGGCGTGGCCAAGGAATACGATATGGCCGTGGCCGCGCAGGATTGGGAGCGCGCACGCATCCACGGCGGCGCGCTGCTGGATCAGTACAAGGACACCGACGTGGCCGCGCGGATCGAGCCGGGCTTCGCCGAGGTCCAGGCCAAGGGCGACGCCGCCCGCGACCTGCGCCGCATGCAGGGGCTGTGGCAGTACAACCAGATTCCTGTCGGCACCAAGGGAACGCAGTTCTCGGCGCAGATCTTCAGCAAGGCGCGCGTGGACGTGGACGGTAGCGGCCCCAAGCCGGTGCAGCTGGTGTTCCGCGACCATCCGGAGTGGAAGCGCCACGCCTACCTGGTGCTGCAGGCCGGTGATTTCCGCTGCCCGCAGTGCAAGGTGCAGGTCAGCGTGGACGGCGGCAAGCCGATCGCGATGGCGGCCTGGCGGCCGAAGACCGACGAGGCCATCGCGATGTTCATCACCGACCAGAAGGCGCTGTGGAAGCTGGCGCGCAAGGCCAAGGTGATCAGCGTTGAATTCCCGGTCAAGGCCGGCGGCACCCGCACGGCGGAGTTCGAGACCGGTGGCGTGGACACCCACCGCATGCCGAAGTGGTGGGAATGACCGGCGCAGCGCTGACGCCGGCAGCGCTGCCGCTGTCGGCGATGCATCACTGGGTGTTCGACATGGACGGCACGCTGACCGTGGCGGTGCACGATTTCGAACAGATCAAGCGTGCGCTGGCGATTCCGCTCGAGGAAGACATCCTCGCCCACCTGGCCGCGCTGCCGGCCGACCAAGCCGATGCCAAACACGCCTGGCTGCTTGCCCATGAGCGCGACCTGGCCGAGGGCGCACGCGCAGCACCCGGCGCGGTGGCGTTGGTCCGCGCGCTGCACGCCGCCGGCTGCCGACTGGGCATCCTCACCCGCAACGCGCGCGAACTGGCGCAGGTGACGCTGCAGGCGATCGGGCTGGCGGACGTGTTCGGCGCCGATGACATCGTCGGCCGCGACGAGGCCACGCCCAAGCCGTCGCCGGCGGGGCTGCAGTACTTCGTGCAACGCTGGCAGATCGACCCGCAGCAGGTGGTGATGGTCGGCGACCACCGTTTCGACCTGGAATGCGGCCGCGCCGCCGGCACGCGCACGCTGCTGGTCAATGCCCCGGACAACCCGTGGCCGGGCCTGGCATATTGGCACCGCGCCGATTGTGGCGACGTGCTGGCGGAGTGGGCAGGGCAGGGGCCCTCGGCCTGATCGCTGGCCCCCGGCGGAGCAGGCGCTGTGCCGGGTCGGCGATACCGGTCGGGTCGGATCCCGATCGACTGCCGTCATCACCGATCGGCGCGACCAACGCAGCGATCTGCGCCGCGGTAACGGCAGAAGCCGCCGTGATCCAACGTCATGCGTTCCAGCAGTGGCCAGCACGGTCGGCGGTCGATCCGGAGCCGACCCTACCGCCGGGGACGGCGAGCGATTCACGGCGTCGCGGCAACGGTACCGCAAGCAGCCGGGCATGGCCCGGCTCTACCCCGACACGTCCCGATCCACCGCTGGTCAAGAGCCCCCTTGATGTTCAAGGGGGCGCGCCAACGGCGCGGGGATGAGGTGGCATGCCCCAGGGGCCCGCGATTCGCCAGAGCGAATCGTGGGCAGCGTTTGATCGCACCGCGATCAAACGTTCAGGGCGTAACCGAATTGCTGCTTGAACTGCTCGTTGAACTCATCAAAGGTGAAACGCTGGTTCTGCGTGCCCGGATGCTCGACCTTCAGCGCGCCCATCAGGTTGCCCATGCGGCCGATGGTCAGCCAGTCGTAGCCCTTTTCGATGCCGTAGATCAGGCCGGCGCGGAACGCGTCGCCACAGCCGGTCGGGTCGACCACGCGGCGCTCGTGCGCCGGCGGGATGTCGTAGGTCTTTTCGGGGGTGTGGATGACCGCGCCCTTCGGGCCTCGGGTGGTGATATAGGCCTTGACCCGGCTCACGATCGCCTTTTCGTCCCAGCCGGTGCGCTCCTGCAGCAGGTTGGACTCGTAGTCGTTGACTACCACGTAGTCGGCCTGCTCGATGAAGGTGCGCAGCTCCGGGCCGTTGAACAGCGGCATGGCCTGGCCGGGGTCGAAGATGAACGGGATGCCGGCGGCGAAGAATTCCTCGGAATTCTGGATCATGCCTTCGCGCCCGTCCGGGCCGACCAGGCCCAGGGTCACGCCCGGCACGTCTTTCACGTGGTTCTCGTAGGACCGCATCATCGCGCCCGGGTGGAAGGCGGTGATCTGGTTGTTGTCGTGGTCGGTGGTGATGAACGCCTGCGGGGTGAACAGCTCGTCGATCACCTTGACCCGGGCCAGGTCGATGCCCAACCCCTGGAAGTACTCCCGGTACGGGCCGAAGTCCGAGCCCACCGTGCCCATCGGGATCGGATCGCCGCCCAGCAGGTGCAGGTTGTAGGCGATGTTGCCTGCGCAACCCCCGAATTCACGACGCATGCGCGGCACCAGGAACGACACGTTCAGGATGTGCACCTTGTCCGGCAGGATGTGATTCTTGAACTGGTCCGGGAACACCATGATGGTGTCGAAGGCAAGAGAACCACAGATCAAAGCGGACATCGATTAAGGCCTATGCGGAAAGGAGTTTGAGGCCCGCCAGGCGGGCAACGAAACGGCGCCCTGCGGCGCCCTGCGGCGCAAAGGTTAACGGGTGAGGCGGCTTTGGGCCAGAACCGGGACTGTCCAGCGTCGGAAATTTTCGGCTGAATGGCCGTGAAGGCTGGCTTTGCACCAGATTTGTCCTTGCTCGCACACAGGGGGATTGCTAGGCTTGTCGGCCTCGAATTCTGCCCATTTTTTCGCCATCCCGCGTTGGGCGCGACACCCCTCAGGATCAACACCCAGATGTTCAAGAAACTGCGCGGCATGTTCTCCAATGACCTGTCCATCGACCTGGGCACGGCCAACACCCTCATCTATGTGCGTGGGCAGGGGATCGTGCTGAATGAGCCGTCCGTGGTCGCCGTGCGCCAGGACCGTGCCATTGGTGGCACCCGTTCCGTGGCTGCCGTGGGCGCCGAAGCCAAGCAGATGCTGGGCCGTACCCCGGGCCACATCACCACCATCCGCCCGATGAAGGACGGCGTCATCGCCGACTTCACCTACACCGAGGCGATGCTCAAGCACTTCATCAAGAAGGTGCACAAGTCGCGCTTCCTGCGCCCGAGCCCGCGCGTGCTGGTCTGCGTGCCGGCCGGCTCGACCCAGGTCGAGCGCCGCGCCATCAAGGAATCGGCCGAGGAGGCCGGTGCGCGTGATGTGTTCCTGATCGAAGAGCCCATGGCCGCCGCGATCGGCGCCGGCATGCCGGTGACCGAGGCGCGCGGTTCGATGGTCATCGACATCGGCGGCGGCACCACCGAAGTGGCGGTCATCTCGCTCAACGGCATCGTGTATTCGGCCTCGGTGCGCATCGGCGGCGACCGCTTCGACGAGTCGATCACCAACTACGTGCGCCGCAACCACGGCATGCTGATCGGTGAAGCGACGGCCGAGCGGATCAAGGTCGAGCTCGGCTGCGCCTACCCGCAGGCGGAAGTGATCGAGATGGAAATCTCCGGCCGCAACCTCGCCGAGGGCGTGCCGAAGATGATCAAGATCAACTCCAACGAGGTGCTGGAAGCCCTGCACGAGCCGCTGTCGGGCATCGTCAGCGCGGTCAAGCTGGCGCTGGAACAGACCCCGCCGGAACTGTGTGCCGACGTCGCCGAGCGCGGCATCGTGCTCACCGGTGGTGGCGCGCTGCTGCGCGACCTGGACCGCCTGATCTCCGAAGAGACCGGCCTGCACGTGCAGGTGGCCGACGATCCGCTGACCTGCGTGGCCCGTGGTGGCGGTCGTGCGCTGGAGCTGGTGGACATGCACGGCAACGAGTTCTTTGCGCCGGAGTAAGCGGCACCCGCTTTGTTCCATGGACGCGCCCCTGCGGCGTGATGCCCGCTGCGTGCCTGCCACGCCGGGCATCGCAGCGCCGGGGCGTTGTCGCATCCCCTTCCTGTCGTCCTCCAGTCGAAGCCAGTCGTGCCGCCCTACGCCGGTCCCCCCGTAGCCTCCCGTCAGGGCGATGCCGCCAGTCCACTGCGGCTGCTCGCCTACCTGGCCCTGGCCATCACCCTGATCGTGCTCGACGACCAGGCCGGCTGGCTGTCGCGTCTGCGCACCCAGGCCAACGTGCTGGTGCAGCCGGTGTGGGCGCTGGCCGGCTTGCCGGGCCGCCTGGGCACCCAGGTCAAGGACAACGCGGCCAGCCATGGCCAGCTGGTCGATGAAAACCGCGAGCTGCGCAACAAGCTGCTGATCGCCAACGCGCGCCTGACCCGCCTGCAGACCGCCGCGCTGGACAACGCACAGCTGCGCGAACTGCTCAACGTGGCCGAGCGCAGCGGCCTGGACGTGCAACTGGCCCCGATCCTGGATATCGACCTGGACCCGGTGCGGCAACGCCTGGTGCTGGCCGCCGGCAGCCGCGACGGCGTGCACCTGGGACAGGCGGTGATCGATGCCGGTGGCCTGATGGGCCAAGTGATCGCCACCACCGGCAGCAATGCCACCGTGCTGCTGCTGACCGACCCGGACCACGCGGTGCCGGTGACCGTGGCGCGCAACGGCGTGCGGCTGATCGTGTACGGGCGTGGGGACACCCTGGAACTGCGCGACATTCCGCTCAGCGCGGGGGTGGAAGTGGGCGATGAGATCGTCACCTCCGGCCTGGGCGGGCGTTTCCCGGCCGGCTTCCCGGTAGGCAAGATCACCGCGCTGCGGCCCGATGACACCCACGCGTTCCTGGTGGGTGAGTTGAAGCCAGCCGCGCAGCTGGATCGCGGCCGCGATGTACTGCTGCTGCGCCCGGGCGCGGCGATCCGGATTCCGCCGAACCTGCGGCTTCAAGGCGAAGCCGGTGGCCCTGCCACCACGCCGCTGCAGCAGGCGCCGACCGACGCCACCGCCGGCCCCGCGTCGCCCGCCGCAGCGACCACGACTCCGCCCGCAGCCTCGACGGCTGTGCCGGGTGCGCCCCCGGCCAGCCCAGCGGCCGGCGCACCCACGACCGCGCCAGCGTCGACGCCGGCCAAGCCGCGCCAGGCACCGACGCCCGCACCGGCCGCCGCCGCCCCTGAATCCACGGTAGTGCCGAGCCATGCTCGGCAGCCGGAATCGGTGGAGAACCGCGAATGAGCCGCCTGCGCGACAAACCGTGGGTGCTGCCGGTCAGCGTGGTGCTGGCGCTGCTGCTGGGCCTGCTGCCGCTGCCGGCGTTGCTGCAGCCGCTGCGGCCGTACTGGCTGGCACTGGTGCTGGCCTACTGGGTGATCGAAGCGCCGGACCGGGTCGGGCTGGGCATCGCGTTTGCCAGCGGCGTGGTCGCCGACCTGCTGTACGGCGGGGTGCTGGGCGAACAGGCACTGCGGCTGGTGATGCTCACCTTCATCCTGCAGCGCTTCCGCGCCCGCATCCGCTTCTTCCCGATGTCCCAGCAGATGCTGGCCATCGGCGGGTTGCTGTTCAACGACCGCATCGTCAGTTCGGTGGTGCATATCGTGGTCGGCGAACCGACCCTGCCGTGGTCGTACTGGTGGGCGCCGCTGCTCGGCATGGGCCTGTGGCCGCTGCTGTTCGTGCTGCTCGATGCGGTGCGCTTCGGGCGTCGCGGTCGCTGACATGTACGTGCGCCGCCAGGCCAAGAATCCCCACGCCGAAGCGGAACAGTTCCGGCGCCGTGCCGCGCTGGGCTTCCTTGGCGTGCTGGTCTGCCTGATCGGGCTGGGCGGCTGGTACTTCAAGCTGCAGGTGCTGGACCACGACGTCTATGCCACCCGCTCGGAGGCCAACCGCATCAAGCCGCGGCCGGTGGTGCCCGGGCGCGGGATGATCTACGACCGCAACGGGCGCCTGCTGGCCGAGAACGTGCCTGCGTTCCGGCTGGACATCACCCCGGACAAGGTCAAGGACATGGACGCCACCCTGGCCGGGCTGGCGAAGATCCTCGACCTCAGCCCGGAGGACATCGAGACCTTCAACAAGTCGCGCAAGGCCCGCCGCAAGTTCCTGCCGGTCACGCTCAAGCTGCGCGTCAGCGATGAGGAAATGGCGCGCTTCGCGGTCGACCGCTGGCGCTATCCCGGCGTGGAGCTGGAGCCGTACCTGACCCGTCGCTACCCGTACGGCGACCTGTTCGCGCACATCATCGGCTACGTCGGCCGGGTCGATGACAAGGACCTGGAGATCCTCGGCGAGGGCAATGCGGCGCTGACCCACATCGGCAAGTCCGGGCTGGAGCGCTATTATGAGCAGCAACTGCGCGGCAAGGTCGGCTACGAGCAGGTCGAGACCAACGTGCAGGGCCGCGCGATCCGCACCATCGGCCGGGTCGCCGCGCAGTCCGGCAGCGATCTGCGGCTGTCCATCGATGCCGATCTGCAGCGCGCGATGGTGGCCGCTTTCGGCGATTTCGACGGCGCGGCGGTGGCGATGGACCCGCGCACCGGCGAGGTGCTGGCCATGGTCAGCCTGCCCTCGTATGACCCGAACCTGTTCGTCAATGGCATCTCGCATGCCGATTTCAAGGCGCTCAACGACAACCCCTCGCGGCCGCAGTTCAACCGGCTCGTGCTGGGTGGCGTGGCGCCGGGTTCGACGATCAAGCCGCTGATCGGCCTGGCCGGCCTGGACAGCGGCACGCGCAAGCCCGAAGACAAGATCCTGTCCACCGGCATGTTCTACCTGCCCGGCACCTCGCGCGGCTGGGGCGATGCCAACCGCGGCGGGCATGGCTGGACCGATCTGCGCAAGTCGATCACCCAGTCGGTCAACACGTATTACTACAAGCTGGCGCTGGACATGGGCATCGAGCGCTTCGACCACTACATGGGCTATTACGGCTTCGGCGAAGCGACCGGCATCGACCTCACCGGCGAGATCGGCGGCATCCTGCCCTCGCCGCAGCACAAGTACAAAACCCGCAAGGAGCGCTGGTATCCCGGCGACACGGTCAATGTCAGCATCGGCCAGGGTGACTGGAAGGTCACCCCGTTGCAGCTGGTGCACGGCATCGCCGGGATCGGCAACGGCCAGCTGCGCACCCCGCACCTGGTGATGCAGGAGCGGGCCGGCTTCGATGCCGACTGGACCCCGGTGCCGGCCGGCGAGACCAAGCCGGTCAGCCCCAATCCCGGCAATCTGCAGGCCGTGCGCGAAGGCATGATGGGCACCATGCGCCCGGGCGGCAGTGGCGCGCGGGCCGCGGCCGGCGCGCCGTACACGATCGCCGGCAAGACCGGCACCGCGCAGGTGATCAGCCGCCGTGGTACGGCGGCGGTGAACCCCAAGAGCCTGCCGATGCACCTGCGTCACCGCTCGTTGTTTGTCGGCTTCGCGCCGGCCGAGAACCCGGTGATCGCCGTGGCGATCGCGGTCGAGGGCGGCGGCTACGGCGGCTCGGCCGCAGCGCCGATCGCGCGCAAGCTGTTCGATGCGTGGCTGCTGGGCAAGATGCCCGACGGGCTGGAACCCCTGGACAGCGAGCGGGGTACCACCGCGATCGGCATCACCGGGTTCGACAGCGGTGACAGCAACGCGCGGGCCGCCGGCGATGCCGCGGCTGCGCTGCTGGAATCGCTGCCGATCGTGGTGGGCCTGCCGAGCGCGCCGGTTCCCGCGCCGTCACCGCTTGCCCCTGGCGCGCCGGTGCCGGCCGCCGCACCGCCGCCGACAACCCCGGAGCGTGCGCGATGAAGGTCTTCCTGCGCTGGGCGACCGACATGGTCGTGCGTTTCAGCAGCACGCTGGACTGGGTGCTGTGCCTGGCCCTGGGTGCGCTGATGCTGATCGGGCTGGCGGTGCTCAAGAGCGCCGGCGGCGACGGCCTGGTGTTCGCCCAGGGCGCGCGCTTCGTGGTCGGGTTGGGCGCCATGTGGGCGATCTCGCGGGTGTCGATCCTGCGCATCCGCTCGGCCACGCCGTTGATCTATGCGATCTCGATGATCCCGCTGCTGGCGGTGTTCGTGCTCGGCACGGGCAAGTACGGTCGGCAATGGCTGGATCTGAAACTGTTCTACCTGCAGCCGGCCGAGCTGCTCAAGGTCAGTCTGCCGATGATGGTGGCCTGGTACCTGCACCGCATGCCGCTGCCACCGCGTTTTTCCACGGTGATGGTCAGCGCGGTGATCATCGGCGTGCCGACCGGGCTGGTGATGCTGCAGCCGGACTTCGGTACCGGCGTGCTGATCGCGGCCAGCGGCGCGTTCGTGCTGTTGCTGGCCGGTCTGCCGTGGTGGTGGGTGGGCGTGGCGGTCGGCGGCGTGGCGGCAGCGGCGCCGGTGGCGTGGTTCTGGCTGCTGCGGCCCTACCAGAAGGACCGCATCATGATGTTCCTGGATCCGGAGATGGATGCGCTCGGCGCAGGCTGGAACATCATCCAGTCCAAGATCGCGATCGGGTCGGGCGGATTCGATGGCAAGGGCTGGGGGCAGGGTTCGCAGTCGCACCTGAACTTCATTCCCGAGCAGACCACGGACTTTGCGTTCTCGGTGCTCAGCGAGGAGTTCGGCTGGATCGGGGTGGCGACGGTGCTGGCCTTGTACCTGGTGGTGATCGGGCGCTGCCTGTGGATCGCCTCGCAATCGCGCGATTCGTACTCGCGGCTGTTGGCCGGTGCCACGGGCCTGGCGTTCTTCGTGTACGTGCTGGTCAACGGCGGGATGATTTCCGGCCTGCTGCCGGTGGTGGGCGTGCCGATGCCGCTGATCAGCTACGGCGGCACGTCGGCGGTGTCGTTGCTGGCCGGTTTCGGCCTGGTGATGGCCGCGCGCAAGCATCAGCCCGTCCACGGCGGCTACGGCTGACCCCTGGGTAGCGCCACGCCATGCGTGGCTGCTGTTCGCTGACTGCCCGCCCTCCTCGACGAGCGGCTGCGCTCCGCGCTCGGTCGGGATCGGCTCAGGTCCGCGCGGCGGCAAGGGATGCCCGCGCATCGCAGCAACTGTGCTGCCCAAGGTCCCGTCAGGGCCTGCCCCCAGCGGCAGGATGGTTCATCGGCTGAGCGGGGGAAGCGAAGGCTCGCCTCTGCGGTCGGCTGGGAGTGGTCGGATATGCGACAAAGCAGGTTTATAGCGTCAGGGTTTGGCGGGTTTGGTGCACGGATCGTCAACAAAGTGACGGAAAAGTGAGATGTGGCGCACAGATATGAAGTGCGTTGATCCTGATCAATGGACTTGTCGTAAACGGACGGCACAATGGCGGCCCGCCAGCAGGGGTATGTCGAGCCAAGCGACATGCCTGGGGAGCTTGGTGGGGAGTAGTTGACCCAACGGGTACAAGGGGCGAGGCGCGCGCTGGGGAGTTGCGCGCCGCGCCGGTACCGACCGGGTCGGTTTGGCCGGTTGCGTCCATGGGGATGGGGACGTAACCGGCAGACCTTAATAATTGCCGCTGACCCGCACCTGATGTGTCAGGGGCCCGGATGCATCCATGGCTGAATGGGGAATCTGACTGCGATCACTGTAGACGCAGCGTTAACGATTGTCCCTTATCGCAGGCAATTCGTTGTGATTCATGGTCTTAGGGGTTTTAATTCATCCTTGACCTGCTAACCTGCCGCGATGATTCGACGCACTCTGGCCTGCATGCTTACGCTCGGTTTGGTCGCCTGCGCGACCCAACCGCCTTCTCCGTCACCGTCGCCGCAGGCGTCCGGTGCCCCCAACAAGCCGTTGCCGGGGCAGAAGGGCCCGGCCGAAGCCGCGCCGGAGGCCGCTGCCGCTACGGCTGCGCCGGTGGACCTGACCCCGGTGCCGTTCGAGGTGGCCCGCGCCAACTTCGTGCGCGACACCGCAAAACGCTATGGCATTCCCGCTGCCCAGATCGAGGCCACGCTGGCCCAGGCGCAGGTGCGCGATCCGATCATCGCAGCGATGTCGCGACCCGCCGAGCGGGTCAAGCCGTGGAACGAGTACCGGCCGATGTTCATCAGCCAGGCGCGGATCGACGGCGGAAAGAAATTCCTCGCCCAGCACCGCGACGAGTTGATGCGCGTGCAGCAACGCACCGGCGTGCCGGCCGAGGTGATCGTGGCGATCATCGGGGTGGAAACCAGCTACGGCGGCAACACCGGCAGCTACCGCGTGCTCGATGCGCTGTACACGCTGGCCTTCAAGTACCCGCGCAGTGGCGATCCGGCCAAGCTCGAGCGCGAAGTGCGCCGTGAGCTGTATTTCCGCGACGAACTGGCGCGCCTGTTCGCGCTGACCCGCGACGAGAAGCTGGACATCACCGCGATCAAGGGCAGCTACGCCGGCGCAATGGGCATGGGCCAGTTCATGCCGTCCAGCTACCTGGACTTCGCGGTGGACGGCAACGGCGATGGGCGCCGCGACCTGTTCAACAGCTACGACGACGTGTTCTCTTCGATCGCCAATTACTTCGTCAAGAAGGGCGGCTGGGTGCGTGGCGGTCCGGTCGCGGTGCCGGCCACACTGGCCGCCGGCCGCGAAGAATTCAATCCGACCGAGTGGGCGCCCACCTGGACCCTGTCCGAGCTGGCCCAGCGCGGCTATCAGCCCAGCGCGCCGGTGCCGGCAGGCCTGACCGCCACGCCGATCACGCTCGAAGGCAGCACCGGCAAGCAGTACTGGCTGGGCTTCCAGAACTACTACGCGATCACCCGTTACAACCTTTCCAAGATGTATGCGATGGCCGTGTACCAGTTGTCCCAGGCCATCGCCGGACAGGAGCTGCCGCCGGCATGAACGGACGCGCACGCTGCAGATGGCTGGTCCCCGGTCTGTTGGTCCTGGCGCTCGCCGCCTGCAGCAGCGCGCCGAAGAAGCCGGCCAGCGCCGGCAGCGCCAAGCCCGGCAGCGGCACCCTGGTGCAGGGCAAGGGCAACCGCCCGGCGCATTGCCCGGACGGGTCGCCCTACAAGGCGGCCACCGAAGATCCGACTACCCGCGGCGACTACCGTGCCGGCGGCTTGTACAAGCCCGGCGTCAACGACAGCACCCCCACCTATATTCCCAACGTGGCCTGCATCCCCGAGCCGGAGGTGGTCGATCTGCCGCGATCGCCGGTCGGCAACAAGTCGCCGTACGTGGTGCTGGGCAAGCAATACCAGGTGCTGGACAAGACCAGCGGCTATGCCGAGAAGGGGACCGCCTCGTATTACGGTGCCAAGTTCCATGGCCGCCTGACGTCCAACCGCGAGGTGTACGACATGTACGCCTTCACCGCCGCCCACAAGACCCTGCCGCTGCCGAGCTTTGCGCGGGTGACCAACCTGGACAACGGCGAATCGGTGATCGTGCGCGTCAACGACCGCGGCCCGTTCCACGATGGGCGGGTGGTCGACCTGAGTTATGCCGCCGCCGTGCGTCTGGGCATTACCCAGCGCGGCACCGGCAACGTGGAAGTGCGCGCGCTGACGCCGGGCGAAGACAACCTGCTGGCCGACAAGCCCTCGCGTCGCGAGCGCCGCGCGGCCGCAAGCGTGGCCGCCGCCGCGCCGACGCGTTCGCCCAGCGACATGGACAAGCTGGTCGGCCGCCTGCCAGCCGCCACGGCCCCGGCTTACGCGGGCACCACGGTGGCCAGTGGCCGCCCGGCCGCGACCCAGGCCGCACAGATCGACGATGCGCCGGTTACCGTGAGTGCGCTGCCGGCCGCGCCGCTGGTGGCCGCCGTCGTGCCGCCGCGCCCGGTGGCCCGCCCGACCCCCGTACCGGTGCCCGCCCCTGCAAGCCTGTCCCAGCAGGTGGGCAGCGTGTTCCTGCAGGTGGCCAGCTTCGCCAGCCGCGACAACGCCACCCGTGCGCTGGGCCAGCTGTCTTCGGCCGGCATCGTCGGGGCCAGCATCAGCGACATCGTCAGCGGCGGCCGCACCCTCTGGCGCCTGCGCGTGCCGGCGGCCGACCACGCCAGCGCCTCGGAACTTGCCGGCCGCATCGCCGGTCTGGGCTTTGGTGCGCCGCAGATCGTGAAGGACTGACCGCCGCCGCGAGCGGCGGCGTCCCGCGCATACCGTTGCATCGGCCTACAATGGCCGCACTCCGTCTTCCCACCTTGGCGCCCCACCAGGAGCTTGCTGTCCAATGAAATTCCGCTTTGCCGCTGCTGCCATGGCCACGACCCTGTTCGTGGGCATGGTCTCCGCCCAGACCCCGCAGCCGGCCCCCCAGCCGGTGCCTGCGCCTGCCGCCGCCCCGGCCACCGTCGCCACCCCGCCGGCGCCCAAACCCAGTGTCTCCAAGGCCTGGGTGCTGATGGATTACGCCACCGGCCAGGTGTTGGCTGGCGAAAACGAACATGAGCAGCTGGCCCCGGCCAGCATCACCAAGGTGATGACGTCCTATGTCGTTGCCGCCGAGGTCAAGAACGGCAAGGTCCGTGCCGATGACCAGGTGATGATGAGCGAGCGGGCCTGGCGCGAAGGCGGCGCCGGTACCGACGGCAGCTACAGCGGCTTCCCGGTCAACCAGACCGCGCGTCTGGAAGATATGGAAAAGGGCATGGCGATCCAGTCCGGCAACGATGCCGCGATTGCCCTGGCCGAGCACGTGGCGGGCAGCGAAGAAGCCTTCGCCTCGCTGATGAACAGCTATGCCGCCAAGATCGGGATGAAGGACTCGCACTTCATCAACGCCCACGGCCTGACCGCGCCGGGTCACCACAGCACCGCTTACGATCTGGCGCTGCTGGGCCGGGCGATGGTGCGCGACTATCCGGAAACCTACGCCTACAACAAGGTGAAGGAATTTACGGTCGGCAACATCAAGCAGCCCAACCGCAACCTGCTGCTGTGGCGCGATGGCAGCGTGGACGGGATCAAGACCGGCCATACCTCCGAGGCCGGCTACTGCCTGATGAGTTCGGCGCAGCGCGGCGACCAGCGGCTGATCGCGGTGGTGCTGGGCGGTAGTTCGGAAAAGCAGCGCGCCGATGACAGTCTGGCCCTGCTCAACTGGGGCTTCCGCTTCTTCGAAACCCACCGCATGTACGAGCCGGGCAAGGCCGTGGCCGACCACAAGGTGTGGAAGGGCAAGGCCGACACGGTGCAGCTGGGCGTGGCCCAGCCGATGCTGGTGAGCGTGCCGCGCGGTCGTTACAACGACCTCAAGCCGACCATCGACGTGCCCAAGACGCTGGAAGCGCCCTTCACCGCGGGCCAGAAAATCGGCACGCTGAAGGTGACGCTGGATGGCAAGGTGGTCGCCGAAGCGCCGCTGGTGGCCGTGGCCGCCGTGGAAGAAGCCGGCTTCTTCAAGCGTCTGTGGGACAGCTTCTGGATGTGGTGGGAATCGGAGTGATCCGGCGCCACTGAATCGAAAAAAGACCGGCGAAAGCCGGTCTTTTTTTGGGTTTTTGTCCCAATGCAGGACAGCGTCCTGTTCCAGGGCCGGAGCACATGGCAAAGGGCGATACGCGTGTCGTCGGGTAGTCCCGGCGCCGTTGTGGAGAGGGCCGCGTCTCCGCTCGGGACTTTCGCGTGCGTGAGGGCCCCGTAGCGGCCGGTAGGCCCCTGGCGCAAATGTCCCCCGGCCGCGGGGCGGCCTCCTCCTTTATTTTGCCCAGGAGCCTACCGGCCGCTTCGGGGCTAGGTGTGCGGTAAGCAGGGGAAAGCCAGGCTTTTTGTGCCGGTCGGTGGGTCGGGCGCTGGGCTCCCATGCCCTTGGAGGCGAAATAAAGGAGGAGGGGGCGGCCGTAGGCCGACGCCG
>NZ_JALJRW010000035.1 GCF_024519465.1 Stenotrophomonas sp. Ste86
ACCACAATCTAGCTGGCCGGCCGTGCGCCTTCTCCCCTCAGATGGGAGAAGAACCCTTTATTTCGCCTCCAAGGGCATGGGCGCCCAGCGCCCGACCCACCGACCAGCGCCAAGAAAGCCTAGGTTCCGCTTAGCTCCGCAAGCCGAGCCCCGTAGCGGGCGGTAGGCTCCTGGGCAAAATAAAGGAGGAGGCCGCCAGGCCGGGGGACATTTGCGCCAGGGGCCTACCGGTCGCTACGGGGCCCTGACGCTCGCGAAAGGCGCAAGCGAAGACGTCACCTGATCCACGCCACTCTTGGACAAACCAACCGCCGCGCGCCCTCTACTGCGGCAGTTGCAACAACACGCTCCCCCTATTCCTTGGGAGAAAAAACGAAAAACCCGCCTTTCGGCGGGTTTTTCGTTGCAGCCGAGCATGGCTCGGCACTACCGATTCAACGCGACTTACGCCCAGCCAAACAGCTCGAACAGGCGCAGGATCAGGTACGCACAGCCGCCGGCGGCCGGGATGGTCAGGATCCAGGCCCAGACGATGCGCTCGATCACGCCGAAGCGCAGCGAACGCGGGTTCTTGGCGTAGCCCACGCCCATGATCGCGGTGGAGATGCTGTGCGTGGTCGAGACCGGCATGCCGAAGTGCGCCGCCAGGGTCAGGATCGTGGCCGAGCTCGTCTCCGCGGCGAAGCCGTGGATCGGGTGCAGCTTGACCATCTTGTGGCCCAGGGTCTTGATGATCTTCCAGCCGCCCGACGCGGTACCGGCGGCCATCACCACGGCGCAGGTCAGCACGATCCACATCGCGATGCCGTCACCGGCGCTCGCGTCCGGATGCATAAAGGCCAGCCACGACGGCAGGTCGTTCAACGCACCGGTCGCTTCGGCGCCGATCAGGGTCATGGCGATGATGCCCATGGTCTTCTGCGCATCGTTGTGGCCGTGAGCAAAGCCCATGTAGGCCGCCGAGGCGATCTGTGCCTTGCCGAAGAACGCATTGACGATGCGCGGCCGCGCCATGCGCCCGAGCCAGCCACCGGCCTTGGCCATGCCGGCGATGATCGCCCACAGCAGCAGCATCACCAGAATGCCGAGCAGGAAGCCCGCGATCGGCGAGGTGATCATCGGCAGGAACACCTTCCACAGCAGGCCCTTGTTCTGGGCCCAGGTGCCGATGCGTTCGGACCAGATCAGCGCATCCCAGTTGTTGTGGGCCGCGGCCAGGCCGGCGCCGCACAGGCCGCCGATCAGGGCGTGCGAGGATGAGGACGGCAGCCCCTTCCACCACGTGATCAGGTTCCAGATGATGCCGCCCAGCAGCGCGCACAGGATCACCTGCGGGGTCACATCGACCACGTTGGTGTTGAGCAGGCCCGAGGCGATGGTCAGCGCCACGGCGGTGCCGGTCAGGGCGCCGATGAGGTTCATGAAGGCCGCGAGCATCACCGCCCAGCCGGGCGAGAGCACTTTGGTCGCCACCACGGTGGCGATGGAGTTGGCGGTGTCGTGGAAGCCGTTGATGAACTCGAAGACGAGCGCGGCCAGGATCACCACCAGGACAAGGGTCAGCATGCTGTGGCGTCCGTCAGCTGTTCTTCAGCACGATCTGGTACGCCACCACACCGGCCTCGCGGCACCGGTCGATGGCCTTTTCCAGGATCTCGAAGAACTCCTTGAGCAGGAACATCTGCAGGTTGTCCAGGCGGCCGGAGTAGATGTCGCGGTACAGCTCGAGCATCAGCCGGTCGGCCTCGTTCTCCAGCGAGCGCAGCCGCTCGTTGAGCGCGGTCATCCGGTCCAGGTTCATGTGGCGCAGGTCGTTGACCATCTCCACCACCACGCTGGCGGCCTGCTCGAGCATCGCCGCGCGCGGCGCGAAATCGATGTGCTCCAGGTGCTGGGTGGCCAGCGAATAGCGGTCGGCGAACTTCTCGACCTGCTTGGGAATCTTGTACAGCGCCGAGCCCAGCGCTTCGATGTCCTCGCGCTCGATCGGGGTCATGAAGCTGTCCACCAGCGCCTGGCTGATCTTGTCCGAGGCGGCGCGTTCGCGCAGGCGGGCCAGCTTGAAGGCGTCCAGCGCAGGCTGGCGGTCGGCGTCGCGGAGCATCGCGTGCAGCGCCTTGGCGCTGTCCTGGGCGGCCTGGGCAGCCTCGTCCAGCAGGGTGTAGAACTGTTTGCCGGAGCCGAAAATGGTCTGCAGAGAGAACATTGAGAAACCTATTCGCCGTCGAGGAAGGACGGCACCGGGCGGAATTATGACGGTTTGATGTCCAATCCGGGTACTCCCCGTCATCTTCACGCTGGAACGGCCCAGTCTGAACGACTCTGGTTGCTCCCCTGCCCCGGCCTTTTGTTAAGATGCGCGGGCGCCTTCGGGCGCACTCTATGGACGACGACCCTTACCCCCCGCCGCACCGCCGCGCTTACGCGCCCTCCGGTAGCCGACATCGCTTGAACACGCCCTCCCTGCCACCAACCGGGGACGACGCCCGTGTTTGAACTGATTATTGTCCTGGCCCTGATCCTGCTCAACGGCTTCTTCGCCATGTCCGAGATGTCGGTCATGACCTCGCGCAAGAGCCGCCTCAAGCAGATGGCCAGCACCAGCAAGCGCGCCGAGCGCGCCCTGGAACTTTCTGAAAAGCCGGAGAGCTTCCTCTCCACGGTCCAGATCGGGATCACCCTGATCGGCATCCTGACCGGCGTGTTCGGTGGCGAGGCGATCGGCCTGGCCATCGCGACGTGGCTGCACGGGATGTTCCCGGCCTTTGCCTATTCGGGTGAGGTGGGCAAGGCGCTGGCGGTGGCCCTGATCACCTTCCTGACGCTGATCTTTGGCGAACTGGTGCCCAAGCGACTGGCGATCACCCGCTCGGAGGATATCGCCGGCCTGGTCGCCTGGCCGATGGGCTGGCTGTCACGGATCGCCTTCCCGGCGGTCTGGCTGCTCTCGCACAGCACCCGACTGGTGCTGCGCGTGCTGGGCCTGGGCAAGGACGAGGCCGCGTCGGTGACCGAAGAAGAGATCCGCATGCTGGTGGCCGAGAGCCACGAGGCCGGCGTGATCGACGCGCACGAGCGCGACATGATGAACCGGGTGATGCGCCTGGGCGACCGCACCGCCGACAGCCTGATGACCCCGCGCAACCGGATCGCCTGGCTGGACACCATGGCCGACCCGGAGAAGAACATCGCCACCATGCGCGAGAACGAGTTCTCGCGTTACCCGGTGTATCGCGGCAACGACCAGGACATCGTCGGCGTGCTGGAAGTGAAAAGCCTGGTCACCCGGCTGGTGCGCGATGACCATTCGCTGTTCCAGAACCTGCGCGAACCGCTGTACGTGTCCGAGTCCACCCATGCGATGAAACTGCTGGAGATCTTCCGCGAAGAACAGCAGTCGATGGCGCTGGTGGTGGACGAGTACGGTGAAATCCAGGGCCTGGTGACGATCAGCGACCTGATGGGCGCGGTGGTCGGACGCCTGCAGTCGGTGGAAAACGTGGACGAGGACGCGCTGGTGGTGATGCGCGAAGACGGCTCGTTCCTGGTCGATGGCTCGTTGTCGATCGAGGACCTGCGCGAACTGATGGGCAACGCCGAGCTGCCCGATGGCGAGGACGGCGACTACTACACGCTGGCCGGCATGTGCATCCACTACTTCGGGCGCATCCCGCACGCGGGCGAGTACTTCGACTGGGCCGGCTGGCGCATCGAGATCGTGGACCTTGATGGCGCGCGTGTGGACAAGCTGCTGCTGCGCACGCTGTCCGAAGAAGAGACCGATGAACTCACCGGCTGATCCGCCGACCCCGGCGCCGGGTCCGGACGAGTACCGCAACGAGGGCATCCGGACCCTGCTGGCGATGTTCGACCAGGGTGATCCGGACGCACGGCTGCTGCTGGGCAAGATCCTCCAGGACCTGCAGCAGAGCGCGTTCGGGGTGTTCCTGTTCGTGGCGATCCTGCCGGCGTTCATCCCGATCCCCGGCGTGGCCGGCGCGGTGAGCGGTCCGTTGATCCTGTTGATCGGGGCGCAGATGCTGTTCGGCCTGCATCGGCCGTGGCTGCCGAAATTCATTGCCCGCCGCGGGCCCAGGCGCGGCACGATGCACCGTTTCCTGGCGCGCATCGACAGGCCGCTGCGGCGCCTGGACCGGCTGCTGAAGCCGCGCATGCCGGCACTGGTGGTGCCGTATCCGGCGCATGCGTTCACCGGGCTGCTGCTGATCCTGGTCGCGGTGCTGCTGTCGCTGCCGATTCCCTTCACCAACTACCTGTTCGGCTTCCAGCTGCTGTTGTTCGCGCTGGCGCTGCTCGAACGCGATGGGATGTTGATGCTGTTCAACTGGATCGGCGCGGTCGCCGCAGTGCTGTTCTTCGGATTCAGCTCGGGCCAGCTGCTGAGCTACACGGTGGAGCAGTTCCAGCGCTGGTTCTGAGGCGCCGGGTAGAGCCGACCGTGGGTCGGCTGCACCCCGGCCACCGGGACGTCATGCCCCGGGCTTGAGATCCACGGTGCCCGTATCGGACAACGTACCGGGATCATCGGTCACCGCCGACAACACGAAATACAGCGCTTTGCCCAGCAAGCCGCCCGGGCCATCCCAGTACTCGGCCGATTCGGCGCTGACGTGGATCAGGCGCAGGTTGGGATCGTCCTTGCCGCCCGGGAAGAACACCTTCATCGCCGGCGACCACAGTTCCTCGATCTTGGCGCGGTCATCCACCACGCGCGCGGTGCCGGAGACGGACACATAGGTGTTGCCCGACGGCGAGGAGTAAGACACGTTGACGCGCGGATTGAGCGCCAGTTCGGCCACCTTGGGGCTGTGAGCTTCGGTGGCGAACCACAGGTCACCGTCGAATTCGACTTCCTGGGTGCCGAGCGGGCGGCTGTACAGACGCCCATCGACGCCGACGGTAGTGAACATGGCGATGTCGACATCGCGGATCATGCCGGCGAGTTGTTTGATGTGCTGTTGGCGATCGAGCTCTGCCATGGGGTAACTCCTGCAACGGGAGCCACCATCACAGCCGATCGGCAGCCACGGCCGTGTGAATCGCAGGGTCACACCACCTTCGCATCCTTCCCGGGTAGAGCCACGCCATGCGTGGCTGCACTCTTCAACAAGGCCGGAATTGCGTCAGCCACGCATGGCGTGGCGCTTAACTGTTCGCCTTCCACGCCTGCATCGCCAGACCGAACGAACGCTTGCGTGCGGCGTGGTCGTAGATGTTGGCGGTGATCAGGATTTCATCGGGTTTGTGCCGCGCGGCGAACGCCGCCATGCCCTCGCCGACTTGGCGCACATCGCCCACCACCGCGCAGGCCAGTGCGCTCTGCACCCCCTGCTTTTCATGCGGCTGCCAGAACGCTTCGATGTCGTCGATCGGCGGCGGGATCAGGCCGGGCTTGCCACGGCGCAGATTGACGAAACTCTGCTGCTGGGTGGTGAACAGGCGCTTGGCCTCCGCTTCGGATTCGGCGGCGACCACGTTCAGGCCAAGCACCGCGTACGGCGCGTCCAGATATTGCGAACGACGGAACTCGCTGCGGTACACCGCCAGCGCCTGGTCCATCGCATCCGGGGCGAAGTGCGAGGCGAAGGCGAAGGGCAGGCCCATCGCGGCAGCCAGGCGAGCGCTGAACAAGCTGGAGCCAAGCAGCCACACCGGCACCGGGATGCCCGCGCCGGGCACGGCACGCACCGCCTGGCCGGCCTGCGCCGGTTCGAAGTAGTGCAGCAGCTCGCGCACGTCCTGCGGGAACTGGTCGGCGCTGTCGAAGTAGCGACGCAGCGCGCGGGCGGTGGGCTGGTCGGTGCCGGGCGCACGGCCCAGGCCGAGGTCGATGCGGTCCGGATACAGCGAGGCCAGGGTGCCGAACTGCTCGGCCACCTGCAGCGGCGAGTGGTTGGGCAGCATGATCCCGCCGGCGCCGACGCGGATGCGGCGGGTGCCACCGGCCACGTGGCCGATCAGCACCGCAGTGGCGGCGCTGGCGATGCCGGGCATGTTGTGGTGTTCAGCCAGCCAGTAGCGATGGAAGCCCCAGCCCTCGGCGTGCTGGGCCAGGTCCAGCATGTTGGCGAAGGCCTGGGTCGTGTCACTGCCCTCACAGACCGGGGCCAGATCAAGAATCGACAGTTGCATGCGCGCGTTCCATCCAGAAGTCATGCCACCGACATGGGGCCGGCGCTGACGTGCCGCCAGTGCCGGCAGCGGGACGCTGATTCCTGCGGTTCGGGTTCGTGAGGTTGCCCGATGAAGCTCGGGCCGCAGGTTGCTGGGCTGCCGAGCATGGCTCGGCACTACCTGAAACAGGTGACCGGCCGCCCCGGCACCCTCGGAAAACCGCCCTCAGGCCGCCCCGGTCCCCGGTTGATCAACCAGCGGCTTCAACTCGGCGTCCAGCGCCACGCGCTCATCGAACACGAAACAGCGGCCCGCATACCCTTCACCACCCACCGCCTCGAAATAACCGAGGATGCCGCCGTCCAGCTGCAGCACGTTGTCCATGCCGTCATTGCGCATCCACAGCGCGGCCTTCTCGCAGCGGATGCCGCCGGTGCAGAAGCTGACCACGGTGCTGTCACGCAGGGCCTCTCGGTGCGGAGCCAGCGCATCCGGCAGGTCGGTGAACTTGGTAATGGGCAGCACCAGCGCATCCTGGAAGGTGCCGTACTCGATTTCCTGGGTGTTGCGGGTATCCAGCATCACCACCGGCTTGCCGGCATCGTCGTGACCCTGGCGCAGCCAGCGCTGCACGGTGGCCGGGTCGACGGACGGGGCGCGCGGATAGGCCAGCGGCTGGCCGTCATCGATGCGGAAGCTGATGATTTCCGGCTTGACCTTGGCCTTGAGCCGCGCGAACGGCTGCATCTGGCTGTAGCTGGTCTTGACCCGCAGCCCGGCAAAACGCGGGTCGGCCTGCAAAGGGGCGTAGAAGCCGTCGATGCCCGGCTCACTGCCGGCCAGGAACAGGTTGATGCCCTCGCCCGCCACCAGGATGGTGCCGCGCAGCCCTGCCGCGGTTGCCCGCTCCAGAAGGGTCGCGCACAGCGCATCCGGGTCGGCGATGGGGGTGAAGTGGTAGGCGGCGGTATTGGCGATCATCGGCCCATTATAAATCGCGCCGGCCGCACCGCCGGGCCCACCGCCGGCGGTGATTCAGCCCCGCAGCAGTACGAACGGCAGCAGTACCAGCGCCGCCGCAGCCAGCATGCCCAGCAGCATGGCGACCACGAACAGCGGTCGACGCTGGAGGAGGCTGCCGAAGGTTTCGGCGGTGCCATCACGCAGCGCGGCCTCCCGTTCGGCACGCACGCGCACGCCGCGGGCCTCCTGGTAGGGCGCCATCAGCGCCTTGGCGCGCGGCAGGTCGTCATTGTCGCGGATCCAGATTCCGCCCCAGGAGATGCCCCACGGGCTGGGTTCGGTGCGGTAATGGGCGATGCCCGCCTGGTCCAGCAGGGCAGTCACGTCCTGGATTTCATCGTCCGCGACGTAGCGCAGGTTGAGCAGCAGTTTCGACATGTGCCCATGATAGCGCCCGGCGATGCGCTACCCTTGCGTCCCGTTTTTGCGATCCGGAGCCGCCATGCGTCGCCTGTCCTCCTACCTGCTTGCTCCCCTGGCACTGCTGGCGCTCGCCGGCTGCACCCCGCCTGGCCCGCCGCCGGGTGGCAGCATCGCCCAGTTCGAGAAGATCGATACCCAGCCGGGCACTGGCGCCGAGGCCACGCCAGGCAACAAGGTCACCGTGCATTACACCGGTTGGATCTATGACGAGCGCGCCGCTGACAAGCATGGCGAGAAGTTCGACAGCTCGGTCGACCGTGGCGAACCCTTCACCTTCAACCTGGGCCAGGGCCAGGTCATCAAGGGTTGGGACGAAGGCTTTGCCGGCATGAAGGTGGGCGGCAAGCGCACCCTGATGATCCCGGCCGAGTACGGCTACGGCGACCGTGGCGCCGGCCCGATCCGCCCCGGTTCTTCGCTGGTGTTCGATGTCGAGCTGCTCGACGTCAAGCCGAACTGAGTTTGCCGCATGCGTAGTCCAGACAGCGCGCCGCATCGCGTGGCGATCATCGGCGGTGGCCCGGCCGGGCTGATGGCCGCCGAAACCGTGCGCGCCGCCGGCCACCACGTCGATGTGTATGAAGCCAAGGGGTCGCCGGGACGCAAGTTCCTGATCGCCGGCAAGGGCGGTTTGAACCTGACGCATTCGGATCCGCACGCGCTGTTCGTCTCGCGCTACCGCGAGCGCGCGGCCGACGTGGGCGCATGGCTGGCCGATTTCGACGGGCCGGCGCTGCGCGGGTGGGCCCACGGATTCGGGGTGGACACCTACGTGGGCAGCTCGGGCCGGGTATTCCCGGTCGACCGCAAGGCCGCCCCGCTGCTGCGCGGCTGGGTGCGCCGCTTGAAGGAACAGGGCGTGCGCCTGCATGTGCAGCACCGCTGGACCGGCTGGCAGGACGATGGCGCACTACGTTTCGACACGCCCAACGGCGAGGTGGACGTGCACGCCGATGCGGTGGTGCTGGCGATGGGCGGCGGCAGCTGGCCCGAGCTGGGTTCCGACGCCGCATGGGTGGCGCCGCTGGCCGCGCGTGGCGTGGACATCGCTCCCCTGCAGCCGGCCAACTGCGGCTTCGACATCGACTGGACCACCTACTTCCGCGAGCGCCAGGCTGGCGCCCCGTTGAAGCCGGTGGTGGCCTACTGGACCGCGCTGGACGGCCAGCTCCGGTCGCAGCAGGGCGAGTGCGTGATCAGCGCCGACGGTATCGAGGGCAGCCTGATCTATGCGATGGCCGCCGACCTGCGCGACACCCTCGCCCGCGACGGCCGGGTGCACCTGCACCTGGACCTGCTGCCGGGCCAGACCGAAGCGCAGGTCCTGGACAAGCTGCAACGTCCGCGCCAGGGCCGCAGTTTCGGCGAGCACCTGCGTCGCCAGCTGGGCCTGGGCGGGGTCAAATCGGCGCTGCTGTTCGAAATCCTGGGCAAGGACGCCGGTCAATTGCCACCGCCGCGCATCGCCGCCGCTCTCAAGCGCCTGCCGCTGCCCCTGCTGCGCCCGCGTCCGATCGCGGAGGTGATCAGCAGCGCCGGTGGCGTGCGGCTGGAAGCGCTCGATACGCAGCTGATGCTGCGCGATCTACCGGGTACTTTCTGCGCCGGCGAGATGCTGGACTGGGAAGCGCCGACCGGGGGCTACCTGCTCACTGCCTGCTATGCGAGCGGGTTGCGGGCGGGCCGCGGGGTGGTGGAGTACCTGCGCAACCTGTGACCGGCTGTGCCGGCCGTTGGCCGGCGCTGCCGGATGCGTCCGACGGTGTTGCGGAGCCGGCCAGCGGCCGGCACTACCTTGGTGCTTCTGACGATGCTGAGGAGCCGGCCAGCGGCCGGCACTACCTTGGTGCTTCTGACGATGCTGAGGAGCCGGCCAGCGGCCGGCACTACCTTGGTGCTTCTGACGATGCTGAGGAGCCGGCCAGCGGCCGGCACTACCTTGGTGCTTCCGGCGGTGCTGAGGAGCCGGCCAGCGGCCGGCAATAGCGGGGTGGTTGCGACGGTGGTGCGCGCCGGCCGGGATCAGCCGCGTTGCATGCGCACCGAGGCCAGGGCGACGCCACTGGGGTGCGCGTAGGTTTCTTCGCGCAGCGGTTTGAATCCGGCACGCTGGTAGAACGGCACCGCGTTGAGCGAGGCCGACAATACCAGCGGGCGGGTCGGATCGGCCAGCGCCTGCAGCGCGTGCATGAGCACGCTGCCGATGCCACGCCCGCCGTAGTCGGGGTCGACAAACAACGCATCGATTTCGTTGCCCTGCTGATCGATCACGCCATAGCCCAGCAGCGTGCCCGCATCGTCCTCGGCGACGATGCAGCCGCCCTGTCCGATCAGCTCACGATAATGCGCCGGCGGCGGCGACGCTGCCCATGGCGCTATCACTTCGGGCGGATAGGCTGCGCTACACAGCTCGCGCACGCAGCGGGTGCGCAGCACCCACAGGGCATCGGCCTCCTCCGGGCGTCCACGCCGCAATATCGGGCCCTGCCCGGCTGCATGCGCGTCCTGTGGCGGTCCGACCGCATCCGCCATCAGCGCGACTTGCTCGTGCGCAGCGCCTGGATCCGCGCCGGCGGCTGGAACGAATCACTGCGCGCATCGCCCCAGTAATCATGGAACACGGCGTGATCGGGCACCTGCCGCAGCAGCTCGCCCGGACTCAGATAACGGTACAGCGAGGCCAGCGAGCGGATTTCCACCGGCGACACCCGCCGCAGGATGTGCTCAGGTCCCAGCTCGGACGGGTGGTTCAAGCCGGCCGCGCACAGCAGGTCGCGCAGCGCGCGCACGGTGTTGTCGTGGTAACTGTGCACGCGGGTGGCTTTGTCCACGGCATCCAGGTGACGCCAGCGGTTCGGGTTCTGGGTGGCGATACCGGTCGGGCACTTGTCGGTGTGGCAGCTCAGCGACTGGATGCAGCCCAGCGCGAACATGAAGCCACGCCCGGCATTGCACCAGTCCGCGCCAAGCGCGATGGTGCGGGCGATCTCGAACGCACTGGTCACCTTGCCGGCCGCGCCGATCCTGATGCGGTCGCGCAGGTCCAGCCCGACCAGGGTGTTGTGCACCAGCAGCAGCGCTTCGTGCATTGGCACGCCGACATGGTCGACGAACTCGGCCGGGGCCGCACCGGTACCGCCTTCGGCGCCATCGACCACGATGAAGTCCGGCAGCAGCCCGGTTTCCTGCATGGCCTTGGCAATACCGAACCACTCCCACGGATGTCCGATGGCCAGCTTGAAGCCGACCGGCTTGCCACCGGACAGCTCGCGCAGCCGCGCCACGAACTGCAGCAGCTCCACCGGGGTACTGAACGCGGAATGCTTGGACGGCGACACACACTCCACGCCCACCGGCACGCCGCGGGTGATCGCGATTTCCGCGCTGACCTTGGCTGCCGGCAGCACCCCGCCATGACCGGGCTTGGCGCCCTGCGACAGCTTGATCTCGATCATCTTGACCTGGTCATGGGTGGCGTTGGCGACGAACTTCTCTTCGCTGAAGTGCCCATCATCGCCCCGGCAACCGAAGTAACCCGAGCCGATTTCCCAGACCAGATCACCGCCCATTTCCCGGTGATACGGCGAAATCGAGCCTTCGCCGGTGTCATGGTAGAAACTGCCACGCCGCGCGCCTTCGTTGAGTGCGCGGATCGCATTGGCCGACAGCGAGCCGAAGCTCATTGCCGAAATATTGAACACGCTGGCCGAATACGGCTTGGCGCAGTTGGGCCCGATCAGCACGCGGAAATCGCTGTGCGCGATCTCGGTCGGCGCCAGCGAATGGTTGATCCACTCGTAGTCCACCGCATAGGTGCTGCGCAGCGTACCGAACGGCACCACGTCCATTTCATTCTTGGAGCGCTGGTAGATCAGCGCGCGCTGCTGCCGCGAAAACGGCACGTCCTCCAGGTCGCTCTGCACGAAGTACTGGCGGATCTCCGGGCCGATCGATTCCAGCCCGTAACGGAAGTGCGCCATCACCGGGTAGTTGCGACGCAGCGTGCTGCGTTTCTGCAGCAGATCCCAGGTGCCCAGGAGGGCGAGCGCGGCGGTCACGCCCACGCCCCAGTACCAGGCCGGCCAGATCGTGGCCAGCCACAGGCAGACCGGAAACAGCAGGATGGCGAGCATGTAAACCAGGTAACGATGCATGGCTTTCCTCGATCAATAACGCGTTCGAGTCTACAACCGGCCGTCCACCACGTCCCGCGGCCATACCGACTTGACGTCGTAGACCACGCCACCGGGCGCGAGCAGCGCGCCGATGGCGGCGGCATCGAAGGCGCGGAACTGGTCATGCGCCACCGCCAGTACCACCGCGTCGAACGCGCCGGGCGCGGCCTGCTCCACCCAGTGCACGCCACTGCCAGCCAGCGCCGCCGGGCCTACCCAGGGGTCCTGCACGTCCACGTGCGCGCCACTGGCCTGCAGGGTCTGCGCCAGCTCCAGCGCACGGCTGTTGCGCAGGTCCGGGCAGTTCTCCTTGAACGTCACCCCAAGCACCAGGATGCGCGCGTCGGACGGTGCCTTGTCGCGCCCGGCCAGCAGGGCCAGCACACGCTGCGCCACGTGGGCGCCGACCCGGTTGTTGACCTGGCGGGCGGTGTGGATCAGATCCGGGTGGTAGCCCACGCTCTCGGATTTGTGCAGCAGGTAATACGGGTCCACGCCGATGCAGTGGCCGCCGACCAGGCCGGGGCGGAACGGCAGGAAATTCCACTTGCTGCCGGCCGCGTCGAGCACGTCCTGGGTATCGATGCCGAGCCGGTCGAAGATCAACGCCAGCTCGTTGACCAGCGCGATGTTGACGTCGCGCTGGATGTTCTCGATCACCTTTGCCGCTTCGGCCACGCGGATCGACGGTGCCGGCCAGGTGCCGGCGGTGATGATCCCGGCGTAAAGCGCATCGACCACCGCGGCGACCTCGGCGGTCGACCCGGAGGTGATCTTGCGGATGTCCGCCAGGCGCCGCTGGCGATCCCCCGGGTTGATCCGCTCCGGGCTGTAGCCGCAGTAGAAATCCTCGTTGAAGCGCAGGCCAGAACCGGCTTCCAGCAGCGGCACGCACACTTCTTCGGTGGTGCCCGGGTACACGGTGGATTCGTAGATGACCAGGTCGCCCGGCTTGAGCACGTTGGCAATCAGCGTGGAGGCGCTGCGCAGCGGTGCAAGGTCCGGCTGCTCGAAGGCGTCGATGGGGGTCGGCACGGTCACGATATAGACGTTGCAACCGGCCAGCTCGGCCGGGTCGTGGCTGTAACGCGCCTGCACCGCCGCCGCCAGTTCGTGCGGCTCCATCTCCAGGGTGTGGTCGTGGCCACGCTGCAGTTCCTGTACGCGCGCACGATCGATGTCGTAGCCCACGGTGGGCTGGCGGCACCCGAAGGCAACGGTCAGCGGCAGGCCGACGTAGCCCAGCCCGATCACCGCGATCCGCGCCTGCACGGCAGCGCCGATAGCGGCGGCCATCAGCCCTGCCTCCGCGCGGGATCGGCACGGAAAGCGCAACGCAGGAAGCAGGAAGAACTCATGGAGGGGGCTGCGCCAGGGAACGAGTAGTACAAGCCTAACGCGGGAGCACCGCCGCCACAAAGAACAAAGCCGCCGTCCGCGGAGAGTACGGACGACGGCCAACAAGTGGTCCAGCTGCGGTTACTACCCTTTCAGAACAGCCTGACGGAATTTCCGCAGGACCGGTCACAGCTGGTAGGAAGATAGTAGGCAACCACTCGTGAGAATCGTGTTACGAGTAAAGAACCGTTCCGTTACGAGCCCAGCATCACCGCCGCCGGCTCCAGCTCACCCGACACGCCGGTCCACAATTCAAGCAGCCGTGCAAAGCCGACCGGGCCGTGCCCGTCGAACGCCGGGGCCACATTGAAGCCTTCCCAGGGCCGTTCGATCATGCCGGTGAGCACAGCCGGTTCGATCGCCGCGGAGGTCATCGTCCAGCGCGGGAAATGCCGGGTGGCCACGGTTCCCCGCGCCAGTTCGCGCAGGTGCAGATGGCTTCGCGCATTGGCCACCCGCTGGTAGACCGAATCGACGCCGTCTTCGGGTCCCTCGAAGTACTGCAGGAAACGGGTGCCATCGAACATCAGCACCCCGGTGACGCCGGCCACCTTGTTGAAACTGGATGCCGCCATCAGGATCCGATCGATATCCGATGCCTGGATCCCTTCAAAGGCGACGCTGGTATAGGCGATCGCACGCAATGGCATGCTCGTGTAGCCCCCTGTTGACTACCCAGACTATGCCACGAAGCTGTACACCCAGGTCGATGAGAACTGTGCGCGCCAGCACACGCTGACCTGCGTCCAGATGCCGCAGGCTCAGGGCGCTTCCACCTGGAAGCCGTCCTGCTCCAGACGGGCGAGGTAGCCGCCCGGCTGCACCAGCGTATGCACCGGGACGACCGCGAAGGTCGTCGCGTTGCGAGCCAGTGCCGCGCGCGCCACCTGAAGCCACTTGTCGGCCGCCTGCTGCTCCACGCCCAGCAGCCCACGGCGCCGACCGAACTCGCTGTCGGCGACCGCGCCGACGCAGGCGTCGTACTGGCTCTGCACCGCCAGCCGCTGCAGCGCCTCTGTGTCGCCCACCGACCACGCATTGGCGCGTTCCACCAGCAGCGGCAACTGGTGTTCCACCACGTCCAGGGTGCGCTGGAAGCACTGCACGTCCTGCAATGTGCTGGCGCGCACTTCCTTGAGTGCCTGGCGCGGATCATCGACCTTGATCACCACCCGGGTCACCACCGGCTTCAACCCGCGCGCCTTGTAGGCCTTGTCCAGAATGGCGGACACCGGCGTGCCGCGGCCGAGCCCGACCGACTTCAACGCTTCGGCATACAGGCGGGTCGCCGCGACCAGCGGACGGTCCTTTTCCACCCCGCCGTCGCGGCCCAGATAGCGTTGTTTGAGCGGCAGCCAGCGCGCGTACAGCGGCGCCGGCAGGATCTCCTCCAGCCGTCGCCCCTGCGGATCGTGTGCGGCCTTCATTGCCGAAGGCAACAGGGTCAGGCCCTTGAAGAAGCCGACGTCGGCATCGACGGTCCAGCCCGGGGTGCCGAGCACTTCGCCGGCGCTGGCGATCACCGCCCGGACCTCATCGGCACGCCACTCCAGCTTGGCCGGGAGCGGCGACACCGTGCCCAGAATCCACAGCACATGCCCGTTGCCGGCGGTCACCTTCCACATGCCCGGTCCGGGCTGTACGCCGGACACCACCACCGGTGCCAGATCAACCACCGTCGGCGGCGTGCCAGGGGGCGGGCTCTGCGCCTGCACCCCCGTTGCCCATGCCATCGCCGCTACGAGCATGCATGCCATCCGTGTCCGTGCCGCGCTGGCCATGTTGCCTTGCCTGTGTTGGGGGTCGAGCGCAGCCTACGGGGGCGCGCGCACGGCTGCGTAAAGTTTGCGTTTGGCCGCCGCACGCATAATGCAGCGACCGGTCACAAGGAGAATGCCCATCGACACCCTGCGCAACGCCCAGACCCTCGCCCGCCGCGCCCACGCCAGCCAGATCGACAAGGCCGGCCAGCCCTACATCGGCCACGTCGCACGCGTGGCTGCCCGCGTGCAGGGGGATGCCGACGCCGAAGCGGTGGCCTGGCTGCACGATGTGGTCGAAGACTGCCCTGCGTTCTCCGCCGAGGTGGCATCGTTCCCTGCGCACATCCGTGCCGCGGTGGCGTGCCTGACGCGGCGCAAGGATCTCCCTGCGGAGGACTACTACGCCGCCATCCGCGCCAACCCGCTGGCGTTGAAGGTCAAGCTGGCCGACATCGCCGACAACAGCGACCCGGCCCGCCTGCGCTACCTGCCGGCCGAGGTGCAGCAGCGATTGGCCGACAAGTACGCGCACGCGCTGCTGGCACTGGGCGCTGCGCTGCCGTCGGCTCCGGCCTGATCACCCCGCCGCGGCGGCACGCCCCGTCATCGCGGCGTCGGCGCATCCCGGTAAGGCTCTTCGAACGGGCGGAAGTCCTGCTCGGCCAGGGCACCCGCCACCCACTGCTGCACACCCGCCAGCGCCAGCACCGCATCCAGGTAGCGCTGGACGCGAGGCGTGACCGGCAGCGAATAGGTCGTCAGACGCATCACCACCGGCGCGAAGAACGCATCGGCGATACTGAAACGATCGAACAACAGCGCACCGTCATGCCGCGCGAGCAGGTCCTCCCACAACGACTGCACCCGCTGCAGGTCTTCGACCACCGCCGGTCGCTCGCGCAGCACGCGCGCGCCGACATCGGGCAGGCTCGCCTCGATATTCATCGGGAAGTACTGGCGTAACGCACCAAAGCCGCTGTGCATCTGCGCGCAGACGCTGCGTGCGCGTGCGCGCTCGGCCACCGCCTGCGGCCACAGGTGCTTGTCCGGGAAACGTTCGGCCAGGTACTCGGCGATCGCCAGCGTGTCCCACACCACCAGATCGCCATCCACCAGCACCGGCACCGTGGCCGAGGGCGACAGCGCCGTGGCCTGGCGCTTGAACTGCGAATCCGGATCGAAACTGTCGAAGCGCAGCAGCACTTCGTCGAACGCGATCCCGGCCTGGGTCATCAGCACCCACGGGCGCATCGACCAGGACGAGTAGTTCTTGTTGCCGATATGGAGGGTGAGCATGACGGTCGCTGCGCGGGCAGGAAGGGAACCGCCATGCTAGCGGCAAAAACCACCGCGTTTGCGTCACACCGTTGGTGCCCGGAGCCGGAATCGAACCGGCATGGAGTTGCCTCCGGCGGATTTTAAGTCCGATGCGTCTACCAGTTTCGCCATCCGGGCCACGGCGCGCATAGGGTGCCTGATCCGGCCCGATTTGGGAATGCGACGGCTCACAGGTCGGGCATGCCCACCTGCGCGGGGTCGTCGGGGTGATAGAGGATGCGCGCCCGTTCGCGTGGGACGCGGTCCAGGTCCAGCAGGCTGATCACCTTGCGCACGGTAGCGGTATGCGCGCGGCCCTGGCGGTCCTCGAACGCCAGGCTGAATTCGACCTCCGGCTGCTGATTGACCTCCGCCCCGGTCTGGCGCACCTGTACGACCCGTGCCTCGGTGCCGACGCCACGGTAGTTCAACGCCTCGGCACGGCGATCAATCCCGACCCTGCGGGTAAACAGCCAACCCAGCAGCAGATAGACGCACAGGCTCGCCGGCATGACGATCAGCGGGTGCCACGGCGTGAGGAAGGTCCATCCCTGCCCCTGGCTCTGGTCGCTCCACGACCACGCGTAGTAGCCCAGCAGCGCCGCCAGCAGGAGCACACCGATCACGCCGCGCCGGATCACCCGCGCATGGTCCACTTCCGGCATTGCCGCCTCCAGCAGCAGGTTCGGGTAGCGGCCAGGATCGTCGCTGAGCAGTGCGTCGAGGGTGTTGCCCACGGCGAAGCGGTGCAGCTGCGGCTTGCTGTCCACGGCCAGCATCTCGTCCTGGATCGGCGTGCCCGACAGGTTGTCGAAGGCCAGGGTCAGGTTCCAGACCGGCCAACCGCGCAGGCGCCGCCCGGTGTCCTTCGCCTGCACCACGCGTGCCCGGCGGCGTATCGCCGCGCGCTGGATCGCCTGCGAAGGCGCCCGCGCCCGGAACGGGGCCACCAGCAGCGTCCACGCATAGGCCCAGGCCAGCAGTGACCACAGCGCTGTCGACACGGCCAGCAACAGCCCGCCCCATCCCGGCGCGACCCGATCGACGTCGTCCACCGGATAACCGAGCGTGTAATACAGGATGCACGGGAACGCGATCGCAAAGAACAGCAGGTACACCGCCCAGAAATACAGCTTCTTCTTCATGCACCGCACCGCTGACCTGCGATCAGATGGCCCGCGAGTAGCGCGCCGGCTGATCCGGGCGTGCCAGGTAGCGGTCGAAGCACATCGCCAGCAGGCGCAGCAGTGGTCGACCGCGTTCGGTGGTGCGCACCACGCCGTCGGTGTACTCGGCCAGGCCATCGCGCTGCAGGGCATCGAGCGCGACCAACGCATCGGCAAAGTACGCCTCGAAGTCAACGCCATGCCGCCGCGCCAGTGCGCCACCGTCCACTTCCCCCTGGCACATCAGCTGGCCGATCAGCTCGGCGCGCAGCACATCGTCGGCGTCCAGCTGCAGGCCGCGCCAGACCGGCAGGCGCCCCCCATCCACGGCCGCCTCCCAGCCCGGCAGCTCGCGCGGGTTCTGGCTGTAGCTGTCACCGATATGGCTGATCGCACTGGCGCCCAGTCCGACCAGGTCGGTGTCGGCATGGGTGGTGTAGCCCATGAAGTTGCGGTGCAGCTGGCCGGCACGCTGCGCCTGTGAGAGGTCTTCGTCGGGCAGCGCGAAGTGGTCCATCCCCACGTACTGGTACCCGGCCAGCGACAGCCGGCGCACCGCCAGTCCCAGCAGGGCCAGCTTCTGTTCGGGGCTGGGCAGTGCCTCGTCGGGGATCTGCCGCTGCGCCTTGAACAGCTGCGGCAGGTGCGCATACCCGTAGATGGCCAGGCGGTCCGGGCGCTCGCGCAGCACCGTTTCCAGGGTCTGCGCGAAACCGGCGAGGGTCTGGTGCGGCAGCCCGTAGATGAGGTCCACGTTGACCGAGCGCATGCCGTGGTCGCGGCAGGCGCGCAGGATGTCCAGCGTCTGCTCCACGTCCTGCACGCGGTTGATCGCCCGCTGCACCACCGGATCGAAATCCTGGATACCCAGGCTGGCGCGGTTGAAACCGAGCGAAGCGAGCGTGGCGATGTCGGCGCGGCTGACGAAGCGCGGGTCCAGTTCGATCGAGAAATCGCGGCTGACCGCGCTGCTGAAACGAAAGCGCTGGCGCAGCCCGTCGACCAGTTCGCGCAGCTGCGCGGCAGCGAGGAAGTTCGGCGTACCACCGCCAAGGTGCAGCTGGATCACCTCGCGCGAGACATCGAACAACGGTGCGATCTGGTCCGCCTCGCTCAGTACGCGCGCCACGTAGGCCACGCCCTTGCCGTGGTCGCGGGTAATCACCCGGTTGCAGCCGCAGTAGAAGCACGGGCTGCTGCAGTACGGCACGTGCACGTACAAGGACAACGGACGGGCGCTGGCGTTGCTGGCGCTGATCGCCGCGCGCAGCTGGTGCTCGCCGAAGCCATCGTGGAAATGCGGCGCGGTCGGATAGGAGGTGTAGCGCGGGCCGGGCCGGTCGTGGCGACGCAGCAGTTCCGGGTCGAAGTGCCAGGCAAGCCCGGCGGCGGCAGGCGAGATCGTGTCCATGCCTGACAGCTTGCGCGCGCAGCCGGACGCGCGCATTGCGCCAGATCAATCCAGCCGCGACGCCCCGACCACCGGCAACTGCGGCCAACGCAACATCTGGAACCGGCGCCAGAAGGTATCGGCGATGCGCGCAGCGACATCGTCGGCCAGGCGCTGCATCGGCGCATTGCCACATTCGGCGGTGGTCTGCTGGAACAGCGCCAGCCACCGGTCGAACAGATCGCGGTCCAGTTCGTCCATGGCCATGTGCTTGGGCATCGGCGCGCCACTGAAACGGCGGGTGCCGCGCAGCATCGCCGACCAGAAATCGACCAGGTGCGCCAGGTGCGCGTCCCAGTCGTCCACGCGCGCGGTGAACACCGGGGCCAGACGCGGCTCGTCGCGCACGCGCGCATAGAAATCGTGGACCAGCCGGGTGACCTGGTCTTCGCTGCACAACGCCAGCGAGGGCGCGGGCATCGGGAAGGGGGCTGGATCCGGCATGGCGTTCCTCTACGGCCGATGGTGGCCAGCATGCGCGCAGGGGCAGCGCAGCGGCTTTGATCAGAATCAATGTCGGCGCCGATCGCGCGCCCTAGTCTGTGAGTCCAGACAGGCTGCGCGCGCCCGGTCCACGACCGCCGGGAGTATAGCCGCGCCCTGCCCCTCCCTCCTGACCGTGGCTGCAATGACCGACCTGCACGACCCGCCCGAGGCCAGCCGGCGCCGGCTGCTCATCCAGCACTGGGGCGCCATCCTGTGGCCCAGTTTCGTCGCCGCCGGCCTGGCCAGCATGGTGTTCTTCGCCTTCGTCGATCCGCTGCGGTTGCGCGACATCAGCTTTCCGCAGCACGCGATCAGCCGCGAGCTCGGCTATACGCTCGGCTTTTTCATGTTCTGGGCGGTGACCGCTGCGGCCAGCAGCGTCACCTGGTATCTGTTGCGGCCGCTGCGCCGCGACGACGACGATGTGCCGTTGGGTTGACCATGCCCGCACGCCTCCATCTGCATCTGGTGCCGCCGCCTGCAACGCCCTTGCCGCGTCCGCGCGCCGCACTGCGCTGGCGCGCGCTGCTCTCGTCCACGCTGCTGGCCGGCTTCTATCTGCTGCCGTGGCTGCGCTGGGAGGGCCGCCAGGCGCTGTTGTTCGACCTGCCGAACCGCCGCTTCGATCTGTTCGGGCTGACCCTGTGGCCACAGGACCTGGGCGTACTGCTCGGATTGCTGGCGGTACTCGCCGTCGGCCTGGTGCTGCTGACCAACGTGGCCGGGCGGGTCTGGTGCGGCTACGGCTGCCCGCAGACGCTGTGGAGCGGCATGTTCGGCTGGATCGAACGCAGCAGCGCCCGGCGCCTGCGCCAGCCAGCGCTGGCGCGCGTGGTGAAGCACCTGGCTTGGGCCCTGCTGGCGCTGTGGACCGGGGTGACCTTCGTGGGCTTGTTCAGTCCGATCCGTGACCTGGTCGCGGGCCTGTGGCCACCGGACTGGAGTGGCTGGGAGACGTTCTGGGTGGTGTTCTATGCGCTGGCCACGTGGGGCAATGCCGGCTTCCTGCGCGAGCAGGTCTGCATCGACCTGTGCCCATACGCGCGGCTCTGCCCGAGCCTGTGCGATACCGATACGCCCCAGGTGCACTACGACGCACGCCGTGGCGAACCGCGCGGCCCGCGTGCGCCCGGACAGGGCGCGGTGACGCAACGCGGGCGCGGTCTGCTCGATCCGGTCAGTGCCAGCGACTACGCCTTCCGCGCCGCGCACCCGGCCCTGGCCGGGCCGATGCCGCACTTTCCCGACGACCGTCTGGGCGATTGCGTGGACTGCGAGGCCTGCGTGGCGGTCTGCCCGATGGCGCTGGATATCCGCAGCGGGCCGCACCCCGATTGCATCGCCTGCGGTGCCTGCATGGATGCCTGTGATGCGCAGATGCGCGCATGGCACTTCCCGACCGGGCTGATCGCCACTGCCAGCCCCAATCGGGTACAGCAGCACGCACGCCGCTGGCTGCGACCGCGCACGCTGGCAGCCCTCGGCACCCTGCTGGTGCTGCTGGGCATCGGTGTGCATCGGTTCTAAACGGCGGCATCCCCGCTATGCGCCTGCCATCGATCGACGGCGCCGGTCCCCCAACCGGTATCAGCGTGTGCCGGTGGTCCGCGGCGGCACCATCTGCGCGCGCCGGACGATGCCCAGCTGCTCGATGATCAACGCCAGCTCGTTGGTGACCTGGGTGCGACTGCGACCCTTGGGCACCAGCCGTTCCAACACCTGTTGATAGGTGGTCCAGAATTCCGGGCCGCAGCCGTGCTTGCTGTAACTGGCTTCCAGCTCGGTGCGCACGCCATCAGCCAAGTCATGTACGCCGTATTGCATACGACCTCCCTTGGACTTGCCCTGCATTGGAGACGAGCAACCACCCTGTGTGCAGCTTGCCGCGCAAAAGTAACAAAGACAGCGAAGGATTCACTTGCATTTCACCCAAAATTTGCACGGTCTTCGCGCCAAGTCAATCGGCACACCGATTTGGGCAACAGCGTCGCTGAACCGTTCACACTCTCTTCGCCCCCTTGAGCAGGCAGCATGCGCAGGATGTGTTGACAGGGTGATGTCAGTAAACCGCTGCAGATGCAGCGATTGCAGCCCTTGCGACATCGCGTAGCAAGGGTGGGCAGGATGCCGTCAGTCCAGTCGGCCGCTTACGACGCCATCCGCCAGGCGCCGTAGAGACCGATCGCGATCCCCACCAGCAACAGGGTCCAGACCAGGCCGTTGAAGCGCTTGAGTGCGCGGCCGAGCACCAGCGAGAACCCGATGCCGGCCAGCCCGATCAACAGCCAGATCACGCCACTCACATTGCTGGGCGAATCCCAGAACGAACCGGGCACACCGGCGGCGGCGAACAACAGGGCCAGAGCCATGGCAGAACCTCACAGAACTATCGATGCCCATCTTGGGCAGGCGTTCGTCCTGAACGGGTGAAGGCTGCGCAGGCGAGTCGCGGGGATCAGCTGACGGTATGCGGCTGCAGCGGCGGCGGCGCCACGTCCAGGGCACGCGCTACCAGCGTGAGCAATTGCTCCAGCCCACTGCCCGCCATCGAGCCGTCATCCATGCGACGGGCAAAACCGGCCCAGTCGCCGATCGCCAACTGCCGGATCAGCGCTGTGTCGACGGCCAGCCAGCGCATCCCCCAGTAAGGGAAGCTGCGTTGCGGTACTGGGCCGCGGTTCAACTCGATGATGGCGCGGTGGCTACGGGCATGCAGGATGCGCTCGTGCACGGCGGCAATGCCGTCCTCTGGACCCTCGTAGTACTGCAGGAAGCGTTCGCCATCGAACAGCAGCACGCCGGTGACCCCGGCGAGCGTGTTGAACCGAGCCGCGTCCTCGACCAATACATCCAGACCGGCAGTGGACAGGTCTGCGGACGCCTCGCTGACGTAGGCGATCGCACGAAGGGGCATGGGCTTGATCCTGAAAGTGACGCGTCATGCTGTCACTTTCAGCCACCTGAATAAAGCGCCGCACTGAATAGTTCAGATTGCCAGCATCGGCAACGTTCGTCGCGGCGTTGCCGCAGCGCCTACGACACGATCGCATACGCGGAAACGCAAAAAGCCCGCTTGCGCGGGCTTTGAGCGTATCTCGATCTGGAGGCCTGGACGGGAATCGAACCCATCTCAACGGATTTGCAGTCCGGTGCATAACCACTCTGCCACCAGGCCGGTGACCTTACCGCTTACCGGGAAATCATACCCCGATAAAACAAGACCCCGAGAACGGGGCCTGGTCTGGATGTGGAGCGGGAAACGAGACTCGAACTCGCGACCTCAACCTTGGCAAGGTTGCGCTC
>NZ_JALJRW010000036.1 GCF_024519465.1 Stenotrophomonas sp. Ste86
GGGCCCCCATGCCCTTGGAGGCGAAATAAAGGAGGAGGCCGCCCCGCGGCCGGGGGACATTCGCCGGAAAGGGTATGGGGGCCCAGCGCCCCAACCACCGAACGCCACGCGGAAAATGATTCAAGGCGCGCTTCGTGCTTGCTCCATATGCAGGCGAAGAACCTTTTTTTGCGCTGCCGCGCAGGTAGCGAGACACAGCGTTGCCGGACGCGTCCGATCGCACAATCCGGCGCGCAAAGCCCGCTGCCACAGCCCTTTCCACGCATTGGCCTGCACCTGGAACGCACAAGGTGGAACACTGCGTGCGACCGCACCGGTCGTCGCCGGCGATGTGCCCGCCTATGGTGGGCCTGTCCCCCCAACGCCAGCCGCCATGACCAGCCCCTCCCAGCGTTACCGCATTACCGTTACCCCGATCGAGAAGGACGGGTTGCAGTGCAGCGGACGCTGCACGATCGAACTGGAACACCGCGCCCAGCAGGACTGGATGCGCCTGCTGGAAGTCGCGCGCCGGCAGAGCGGCCTCAGTGGTGATGAGCGTGCGGCGGCGATCGTGGCCACCCAGCTCCTGCACGACCTGGCCCAACGCCACGCGCAGGAACCGTCGCATCCACTGACCCGCCTGCAGCCGCAGCTGGGTGAAGTGCTCGGCGCGCTCCAGGACATCCAGCAAGCCCCCTGACGCGACCGACCGCCCGCTACACTCTCCCCTTCTCCGGGGAGAGTCCGCCATGCGTCGTGCCGTGATCCTGTTGCCGCTCCTGCTGCTGGGTGGATGTTCGTGCCAGCGCCATGCCGGTGACGCCGGCAGCACCCAGGCAGATGCGACCACGCGCGCAGCCGCGCCTGCCGCGGCCGATGATGCGCAGGCGGGCGCGGTGGTCGCGATGGCGCCGGCAATACTGAGTGCCGTGCCGCCCGACGCAGCCGACGAAAACACCGTCGTGCGCAATTACTTCAACGCGGTGATGCGCCGCGATCATGCCGCCGCCGAGGCCTTGTGGAGCGGCGGCGCGGCAGGCAGGGACGACGCCGCCCTGCACGATCTCATGCAGCTGCCCGGCGTACGCGGCATCCGCCTGGAAAGCGATGTTCCCATCGCCCGCGATTCAGCGCAGCCCTCGCGGCTGCGCGAGGTGCCGGTCACCCTCCGGGTCACCACCGCCGATCGGATCGTGCGCTACAAAGGCTGGTATCGGCTGCAGCCGCGCGCCGATGACAGCGGCTGGGAAATCCACGGCGCGTCACTGCAACCGGTGCTCGACTGAGCCTGCGGCAACGCCGTGCATGCCGCCTTGCGCCGTCAAAGCTGGATTCAGCCGAAAGCGCTATCGTTGGCCTCTCTCTTCCCTGCCCGGCCTGACACCATGAACGTACGACCGCTGTTGTCCCGTCTTGCCGCCTGCACCGTACTGATTGCCGCCGCTGTGGGCGCACAGGCCGCACCGAGCGTGTCCGGCCGCCAGTTGTCTGTCGGCGCTCCCGACGTCCAGCAGTACCTGGACAGCAGCTTCCCGCGCACCCAGGACGCCCTCGGCGGCCTCATCGCGATGACCATGAGCCACCCGAAGCTGGCGCTGCCGCAGGGCAACCGTCTGGATCTGGGCTTCGACATCGCCATGGCCACCGCCGGCAGTGCGCCGGCGGCACTGGGCAAGGTCAAGCTGAGCAGCGGCCTGCGCTACGACGCGCAGACCCAGGGCTTCCATCTGGACCAGCCGACCGTGGATGACTTCACTCCGGCCAACAACGGGGGCCGGCTGGATTCGCGCACGCGCAGCCTGCTCAACGCCTGGCTGACCGACTACGCACGCCGCGAGCCGATCTACAAGATCGACCCGGCCGTGGCGGGCGTGCTCGGCGCGCTGCAGGTGCAGTCGGCCCAGGTCGAGAACGGCAAGCTGGTCGTCACCTTCAACCAGGATTTGGGCAAGCTGGTGCCGGCGGGGATGCTGGGCCGGTAAATACCGCTCGTTGCTCGGCAAGCTCCGAACGTACGGCGGGTACCGACGGTTAATCGGTACCCGCACGGATCAACCCGCCAACGCCTTGGCGACCGCATCGGCAAACGCCGGAATGTCATCGGGCTTGCGGCTGGTGATCAGGTTGCCGTCCACCACCACCTCGGCATCGCGCCATTGCGCGCCGGCGTTGCCCAGGTCGGTCTTCAACGATGGCCACGAGGTCACCGCGCGGCCCTTGGCCAACCCCGATTCCACCAGCAACCACGGCCCGTGGCAGATCGCCGCGACCGGCTTGCCGGTGGCGCCAAAGTTCTTGATGAAGGCTACCGCCTGCGTATCGATGCGCAGCTTGTCCGGGTTGATCACCCCACCCGGCAGAACCAGCGCGTCATACGCCTCGGGTTTGGCACCGGCCAACGCCTGATCGACGGCGACACTCTCGCCCCAGTCCTTGTCCTTCCAGCCGCGGATCTGCTTGGCGTCGCCCGGCGCGATCACCGTTACCGTGGCGCCCCAGGATTCCAGCAGGCGCTTGGGTTCCTGCAGCTCGGACTGTTCAAAACCATCGGTGGCCAGAACCGCCACCTGCTTGCCGTTGAGTGCGTGTGCCATGGAAAGCTCCGTTGAAAAGGAGCCTCCAGTCTGCGCAGTTGCGCATTGGGCAACAGTGACCGGCATGTGCACGCCATGTCGGTATCCACCGCGCTGCGCAGCGGGTACCGACCAAGGGCCGGTACGCCAGGGGTGCGATCAGCGCTTGGGCTGCAGCATCGTCCCGGTGCACTTCTTCGAACCACAGCGGCATTCCCAGATCTTCTTCAGGCGCGCGGTGTGGCGCTCGGCCAGGGTGATGCCGTAGTTGTAGGTCAGCTCGTCGCCCGGCTTGATGTCCTTGATCGCCTCGATGAACACCTTGTCCTCGCGGCGGTTGTCGCCCTCGGCCTCTTCGATCACCGCTTCGCAGTTCGGCTCGCAACTGTGGTTCAACCAGCGCGCATCGTTGCCCTTGTAGTTGGCATCGATGACGTAATCGTCGTTCAGGGTGAACAGGAAGGTGTGCCCGCTTTCCACGTCCCCGGTATCATCGGCATCCACGTCGGCGTGGCTGCGCAGCAGCCCCTTGTACTGGATGACCCGCTCGCCCTTCTTGATCGGCGCCAGCGCGAACACGCCATTGCCATGGATGGAGGACTTGCGGGCTTGGATCTTCTTGGGCATCTGGCTGGCCGTTGCGAGAGGTAGGCACCGATTCTCGCTTAATCTTTGTGATTGCCAAAGCGACGCGCGCGCCCGCCCCCGCGAGGCCCCGCCGCCACGCCCCTGAACGGGGTGGGTTGGATGCCCGCGGAGAAAAGCGTACAATTTCAGTCCGCTTTAAGGTTGTGCCCTCCCCATGCTCCGCGTCACCAAGCTCACCGATTACGCCACTGTCGTGCTGACCGTGCTCGCCGCCCGCCCGGGCGAGGTGCTCAGTGCCACCGAGTTGGCCGAGTTCGCCAGCCTCGAACCGCCCACCGTCAGCAAGCTGCTCAAGCCGCTGGCCCAGGCCGGGCTGGTCGAAGGCCTGCGTGGCGTGCGCGGCGGCTACCGCCTCACCCGCGCGGCCGACCAGATCACCCTGTTCGAGATCGTGGAAGCCATGGAGGGCCCGCTGGGCCTGACCGAGTGCGCCCACGAACACAGCCAGTGCGGACGTGAGATGCAGTGCGGCGCGCGCAGCAGCTGGCGGCTGATCAACGACGTGGTGTCCGAAGCACTGCGTGCGGTCAGCCTGGCGCAGATCCTGCCCCCTCTTCCCCTTGTTGACGCTCCCCGCCGCGTGATCGCGGCGGATGTCGTCTCCTGATCCACAGGCAGCCCCCATGGCCACCGATACCCTCGACACCGTCGCCGCCGGCGATACCCCCAACCGCGAGATCCATGAGCAGCTCGGCCGCAAGTACGCCGCCGGCTTCATCACGGACATCGAATCGGACTCGCTGCCGCCTGGCCTGGACGAGGACACCATCCGTGCCCTGTCGGCCAAGAAGGAAGAGCCCGAATGGATGACGCAGTGGCGCCTGGAGGCCTACCGTCACTTCCTGACGATGCCGATGCCGGACTGGGCCAAGCTGGAGATCGCCGCGATCGACCTGCAGGCGCTCAGCTACTACTCCGCGCCCAAGGGCCCCAAGTACGCCTCGCTCGATGACGTGCCCAAGGAGCTGCTGGACACCTACGACAAGCTGGGCGTGCCGCTGCACGAGCGCGCCAAGCTGGCCGGCGTGGCCGTGGATGCGGTGTTCGACTCGGTCTCGGTCGGCACCACCTTCCGCAAGGAACTGGCCGAGAAGGGCGTGATCTTCTGCTCGATGTCCGAAGCCATCAAGGAACACCCGGAACTGGTCAAGCAGTACCTGGGTACGGTGGTGCCGGTCGGCGACAACTACTTCGCCGCGTTGAATTCGGCGGTGTTCTCCGACGGCAGCTTCGTGTTCATCCCCAGGGGCGTGCGTTGCCCGATGGAACTGAGCACCTACTTCCGCATCAACGCCGGCCACACCGGCCAGTTCGAGCGCACCCTGATCATCTGCGAGGACAAGGCGTACGTGTCCTACCTGGAAGGCTGCACCGCGCCGATGCGCGATGAGAACCAGCTGCACGCCGCGGTGGTCGAGCTGGTGGCGCTGGAAGATGCCGAGATCAAGTACTCCACGGTGCAGAACTGGTACCCGGGCGACGAGAACGGCGTGGGCGGTATCTACAACTTCGTCACCAAGCGTGCCGAATGCCGTGGCGCGCGCAGCAAGGTCACCTGGACCCAGGTGGAAACCGGTTCGGCGATCACCTGGAAGTACCCGTCCTGCGTGCTGCTGGGCGACGACTCGGTGGGCGAGTTCCATTCGGTGGCGCTGACCCATCATCGCCAGCAGGCCGACACCGGCACCAAGATGATCCACATCGGCAAGCGCACCAAGAGCAAGATCGTCAGCAAGGGCATCAGCGCCGGCCGCGGCCAGAACACCTACCGTGGCCTGGTCAAGGTCGACCGCAACGCCGACGGCGCGCGCAATTACACCCAGTGCGATTCGCTGCTGATCGGCAAGAAGTCCGGCGCGCATACCTTCCCGTACATCGAGGTCAAGAACCCGAGTGCGACGGTGGAGCACGAGGCGACCACCTCCAAGATCTCCGACGACCAGCTGTTCTATTGCCGCGCACGCGGCATCGACCAGGAAAACGCCGTGTCGATGATCGTCGACGGCTTCTGCAAGCAGGTCTTCCGCGAGCTGCCGATGGAGTTCGCGGTGGAAGCCAAGAAGCTGCTGGAAGTCTCGCTGGAAGGGTCCGTGGGTTAACCCCACAGCCGCCTTCGTTTGAATTTTTCAGCCACGCATGGCGTGGCTCTACCCCGGATTCGTATCATGCTGAAGATCGACAACCTCCACGCCCGCATCGGCGACAAGGACATCCTCAAGGGCCTCTCGCTCGACGTGAAGCCGGGCCAGGTGCACGCCATCATGGGCCCCAACGGCGCCGGCAAGTCCACCCTGGGCAACGTGCTCGCCGGTCGCGAAGGCTATGACGTCAGCGCCGACAGCGTGCAGTTCGAAGGCCGCGACCTGCTGGACCTGGCGCCGGAAGAACGCGCCGCCGCCGGCCTGTTCCTGGCCTTCCAGTACCCGGTGGAAATCCCCGGCGTGAACAACACCTACTTCCTGCGCGCCGCGCTCAATGCCCAGCGCAAGGCGCGTGGCGAGGAAGAACTGGATTCAATGCAGTTCCTCAAGCTGGTGCGGCAGAAGCTGGCCGTGCTGCACCTGAAGGACGAGCTGCTGCACCGTGGCGTCAACGAAGGCTTCTCCGGTGGCGAGAAGAAGCGCAACGAGATCTTCCAGCTGGCCGTGCTCGAGCCCAAGCTGGCGATCCTGGATGAAACCGACTCCGGCCTGGACATCGATGCGCTCAAGAGCGTGGCCGACGGCGTCAACGCGCTGCGCTCGCCGGACCGCTCGTTCATCGTGATCACCCATTACCAGCGCCTGCTGGACTACATCAAGCCGGACGTGGTGCACGTGCTGGCCGACGGCAAAATCGTGCAGACCGGTGGCCCGGAGCTGGCGCTGGAACTGGAAGCCCACGGCTACCACTTCCTGAAAGATCGCGTCGTTCCCGAGGCAGCGGTCTGATGAGCGTCCTGCTGGATTCCCTCGCCAGCGGCTTCTGCGGCAGCGACGCGCGTCGTGCCGAACTGGATGCCGCCCTGCAGGCCGGCCTGCCCGGCCCGCGTACCGAAGCCTGGAAGTACACCTCGCTGCGCCAGCTGGAGCGTCGCAGCTTCAGCCCCGCGCCGCTTGCGGCCGCCGAGGTCGATGCTGCGCTGCTGGCCGACATCCCGTCGCCGCGCCTGGTGTTCGTCAACGGCCGCCCGTCCGATGCACTGAGCGACCTGGGCGCGCTGCCCGCCGGCGTGCAGTTGCAGACGCTGTCCTCGGCACTGGCCGCCGGCGATGAAGCCCTGCGCTTCCTCGGCCGTCGTTTCGAGCGCAGCGAAGAAGTGTTCGCCCGCCTCAACGCCGCCCTTGCCGACGAAGGCGTGCTGGTGCGCGTGGACGAAGCTGCGAAGATCGACCTGCCGCTGCAGCTGGTGTTTGTCAGCGTGGCCGGCAGCGCCGACCTGGCCTGGCACCACCGCCACCTGATCGAGCTGCGCAGCGGCGCCGCGCTCGGCGTGGTCGAACATCACCTGCACGTCGGCGATGCCGCGCACCTGGGCAACACCCTGGTGCACGTGCACCTGGCCCAGGACGCCGTGCTCTCGCATGCCCGCGTGCAGGCCGACGCCACCCGCGCCACCAGCCTGCTGCGTACCGATGCCGTGCTGGCCCGCAACGCGCAGTACCGTCGCATCGACCTGGAACTGGGCGCCGCGCTCAGCCGCCACGAGTTCAACGTGCGCCTGGAAGGCGACAACGCCCAGTTGACTGCCAACGGCGTGCTGCTCGGCAATGGCCGTCGCCACGTCGACACCCGCCTGGGCATCGAGCACATCGCGCGCGATACCGCCTCGGAAATGGTGTGGCGTGGCGTCGCCGCCAACCGCAGCCGGGTGGTCTTCCACGGCGGCATCCACATCCGCGCCGGCGCCGATGGCACCGATGCCAACCTGTCCAACAAGAACCTGCTGCTGTCGGCCGACGCCGAGATCGATACCCAGCCCACGCTGGTGATCGACGCCGACGAAGTGAAGGCCGCGCACGGCGCCACCGTTGGCCAGCTGGACACCAATGCGCTGTTCTACCTGCGCTCGCGCGGCCTGCCCGCCGACCAGGCCCAGCAGCTGCTCAGCGCCGCGTTCTGCCATGAACCGCTGAACGCGCTCGACGCACGCCTGACCGAACAGCTGCGCCGCCAGCTCGACCTGGCCCTGGCACGGGCAGGCGTGGCATGAACCTGTCCACCCCGCGCCCGGCTGCCGATACCGTGGCGGCCCCGGACTGGGATCGCGTGCGCCTGGATTTCCCGCTGTTGATGCGCGAAGTGCACGGCAAGCCGCTGGTCTATTTCGACAACGCCAACACCGGCCAGAAGCCGGTGCAGGTGATCGGCGCGATGGACGAGTTCTACCGCCGCTACAACGCCAACGTCAGCCGCGCCGTGCATGCCCTGGGCACCGAGGCGACCGACGCCTACGAGGGCGCACGCAACAAGCTGGCGCGCTTCCTCAACGTGCGCCCCAGCGAGCTGGTGCTGTGCAGCGGCACGACCTTCGCGATCAACCTGGTCGCCTACTCGTGGGCGCTGCCGCGGCTGAAGGCCGGCGATGTCATCCTGGTCTCGCGGATGGAGCACCACGCCAACATCGTGCCGTGGCAGCTGGTCGCCGAGCGCACCGGCGCCACCCTGCGCGTGGCCGAGATCACCCCCGACGGTGCGCTCGACCTGGACGCCCTGCGCCGTGCCATGACCGCCGAGGTCAAGCTGCTGGCCGTGGCCCACGTCTCCAACGTGCTCGGCACGGTCAACCCGGTGCGCGAGATCTGCCGTGAAGCACGCAAGCGCGGCATCATCACCGTGGTCGACGGCTCCCAGGCCGTGCCGCACCGCAAGGTCGACGTGGCCGCCATCGGCTGCGACTTCTACGCCATCACCGGGCACAAGATGTGCGGCCCGACCGGCACCGGCGCGCTGTGGGCCCGCCGCGAACACCTCGACGCGATGCCGCCGTTCATCGGTGGCGGCGAGATGATCAAGGAAGTGAGCTTCGAGGGCACCGTGTTCAACGATGCCCCGCACAAGTTCGAAGCCGGTACCCCGAACATTGCCGGCTTCATCGGCCTGGGCGTAGCGGTGGACTACCTCGAATCCCTCGGCCTGGCGCACGTGGAAACCCGCGAAGCCGAGCTGCTGGCGCACTTCACCGAAGAGCTCAACAAGATCGACGGCCTGCGCATCTTCGGCACCACGCCGGACAAGGCGGCCGTGGTTTCCTTCCTGATCGAAGGCGCGCACGCGCACGACCTGGCCACCCTGCTCGACCTGGAAGGCGTGGCCATCCGCTCGGGGCAGCACTGCGCCCATCCGCTGCTGCAGTACTACGGCGTGGCCGCCACCTGCCGTGCCTCGCTGGCGTTCTACAACACGCATGAGGAGATCGAGCGCTTCATCGTGGCCCTGAACAAGGTGCGCAAGCTGCTGGGGTGAGGTGCAACACCCCCTTGGCAGCGAAACGCCGTGGCTTGCCACGGCGTTTTTGTTTTCCGGGTGGCCAGGCCGTTGGATCACGGCTGACTGCGCGAGGCCGTCCCGGCGTAGTCGCGCGGAACATGTCCCGCCAGCGGACGCGGCATTCCGCAGCGCCGCCCCGCTTCCCACGGTGCCCGACGACCGTTCGGCGCCCGTGGAACTGCGTTCCCGGTCGAATTCATCATGCGCTGACGCGCAGCCCTATTCGGCCCGCGTGGCTTCCATCTCGATCTGGTCGGCCAACAACTGCGCCGAGGAATCGACCACGCTCGCCCGCTTCGCCGACGCCAACGCGTCCTCCAGCAACTGCGCACGCACCTTCGGGTCCTGCTCTTCCCGTGACGCGGCGAAGCACCACGCGGCGTGGTGGTACAACTCCGACGGATCCCCCAGTTTCCGCGCCCGCACCCGCCACGGGCCTGCCAGCCCGTCCACGTCGCCGCTGGCTTCGTAGTGCGAGATCAGCCGCTTGATGGCGTGGAGGTCGCCACCCTGGGCTTTGGCCAGAACCTGCGCGGTCTGTTCCGGAGAAAGATAGGTCCCGCTGGACGTCGACGACCCTCGACATGCGGCCAGCAGAAAAAACACCGCGCACGGCAGTACGCACAGCATCAGAAACTGTTTCATGGAAAGCACCAGCGAAGATTGGGGGGAGGAAGACGCGCTGCTCGGCTGTCACCACGGCAACGGCGCGGACCCTGTCATGCATCGCACTGTTGCGAACATTGCGACGCAATCGCAGGAGACGCAGGTCATCCTAGGCTGCATTCCGATAGGTAACCAACGCAGTGTTTCGATGATTCTGCGCGTGGCGATTCACGCTGTCGCATGCAAACGTTTACATCCAACATCATTTCAATGGATGCGTTTGCTCAGGGTGTCGTTCTGGAAACCACTCCGCCTGGATTCCGGCAGCGCATTCACTTCGCCAGTGTCGCTATCAACTTATGACGCGGCTGCCGACATCCTTGAACGACGCGGTCGCCCAGCGCTTGAATCACCGAGATCGCCGCCCCTGGTTCACGAGCGGACAAACGCATTGCGACAGTGCAACGCTATGGCAACGGAGTAGACCTGAGAAAAGAACACGACCAAGGTGATTGCTATGACTCAGTGCCGCCGCGCCAACAGCAGTACAAGTAGCAATGACACCAGAGTGAGATCGCGTTGGGCGTAGATGATCAGCCGAACAGCGCCTCTTCCATCCCCCGGTCGCTCAACGCATACCACTGCTGCAGCAGGTAGCTGCGCAGCAACGCCAGCGTGCTTTATCCTAAGCTAGCACGCAGTCGCCGCCCCGCTGCGGGGCGGCTTAACTCAGGCGTTAGGGCTCATAGGCGACATATTCTCGACTTTGGAGACGAGGGTTCCACCACCAATCCTGCTGCTGGCGCTGGCTGCAGTTGTTTGGGCACTCCCCGGATCGACCTACTCGCTTGTACGCATCGCGATCGGCGTGCCACTTGTCGTACTCGGGCTTTCGCTCGATGCATGGCCCAAGACTCTATTCCGGCATGTCGGTACGACGGTCAATTCTCTGCATCCGGAGCGATCCTCTGTATTGGTCACACCGGGGCTGTATCGTTACTCCCGTAATCCGATGTATGTGGGTTATGCCATGGCTCCATTGGACTGGGGGGTCTGTCAAGGGCTACCTCTCGGCGTCGTGGCAGTTGCCTTCTCTGTGGGCGACGTGACGATATTTCAGATCTTGCCGGAGGAGCGTCATTTGTCGGCACGCTTCCCGGCGGAGTACGCTGCGTATAAAAGGGCGGTGCGCCGTTGGGGGTGAGCTCTAACAATTCATTCAAGCCGACGCCGCCTCGCGGCTCGGCTTAACTCGGGCGTTAGGAAGCGAGGGGGAGAATTATGCGGCGTGATATGGATCTGATTCGGCAAGTTCTGCTTACGGCGGAAGCAGGCCCGCCTTACCCAAAGATCGACGGGTTCTCGCCGGAAGCAATTCGCTACCATCAGATGCTTGCGATTGATGCTGGCCTGATCAAAGGGAAGTACATGAGCTACATGGAGAACGCGTCAGATGTCCCAAGCAGCGTCGTAGTTCAGGGGGTTGAGTGGGCAGGTCACGACTTCCTCGCAGCCATTCGTGACGACTCCAACTGGAACAAGCTCAAGAAGTATTTGATTGACTCAGGGAAGGCGATCACACTTGAGACGTTAATCGCGGGCGCAAAAGCGCTATTCGGCTTTGCGACCTAACAATTCATTCAAGCCGACGCCGCTTCGCGGCACGGCGCGGCTCAATTCAGACGTTAGGGCGCACAGATGACTTCAGGCGATCTGCAAGCAGTTGAGATCAAGGCATTTGTGCCAGCGCAAGACTACGCGCTCTCATTGCGGTTCTACCAAGCTCATGGCTTTACGGTCGAATGGTCATCTGACGAGTTGGCCTATATCCGTCATGGAGACGCGAGTTTTCTGCTTCAGAGCTTCTTCGTCAAGTAACATGCGCGCAACTTCCAGATGCATTTGCTGGTGAAGAGCGCAGACGACTGGCACAAGCTCTTAGAGTCGCTAGGTATCGCCGAGAAGTTTGGAGTTGCCATTAGCGACCTGCAAGATCGCCCCTGGGGCATGAGAGACTTCACTCTCACTGATCCAAGTGGTGTGTTGTGGCGTATCGGGCATAGTCTCGGTGCGCCCTAACAGTTCATTCAATCCGACGCCGCTTCGCGGCGCGGCTTAATTCAGGCGTTAGGGCACACCGCAGGTGCGTCGCAACTTACACAAGGCGCTTTGAAGTCCGGTCCTGCCCGCGCTGGCCTCTTCATTTATGCAAAAGATCTTGAGCGCCTTGCCAGTTTCCATCAAACGCTTCTCGGCATGTCCCGCGCGCACGCGGCACCCGGTTTAGTAGTGCTGCGCTCGCCGGACCTTCTAATAACAGTCAATGCCATGCCTGCTCATGTTGCCGCTCAAGTGGACATTTCTATCCCACCAGCCAAGCGGGACAATGCGGCCTACAAGTTCTTCTTTACAGTCCCAAGCCTTCAGCAAGCAAGTCAGGCAGCATTTGCTCTTGGGGGCGAGGTTCTACCAGAGCAGTGGTCCGGTCCAGAATTCGTCGTGCGCAATGCGGTAGACCCAGAGGGCAATATCTTCCAAGTGCGCGAGAGTGCGCCCTAACAATTCATTCGCAAGCTCCCCCGTCAAGCAGACATCTCGAAAGTGGAGCTTCTGGCGTGAGCGGTACGGTACTCGACGGGGCTAATGCCGCTGAGTGAGTCATGTGGACGGATCTCGTTGTAATCGATCATCCACCAATGCGCTGCCTAGCGCACGTCCTCAAGGCGTGCGAAGAGGTGCTGGTCCAGGACCTCCTCTCGGAAGGTGCGGTTGAAACGGTCGATGAAGGCATTCTGGTTGGGCTTGCCAGGTTGGATGTATCGGAGCGCCACGCCGCTGAGTTTGGCCCACTGGGTGAATGCTTCGCCCGGGAACTCAGGGCCGTTGTCCGATTGTAGAACCTGCGGCAATCCGGGTTCACGTTTGAGCTGCTCGAACACGCGCACCAGACGCCCGGAGTTGAGCGAGGTATCCACCTCAATGTGCAGCACCTCGCGGTTGAAGTCATCGACCACATTGAACGTTCGGAATCGTTTGCCGCAGGCCAGCGCATCACTCATGAAATCCATGGACCAGACGGTATCCGGGCGCCTGGGAACATACAGCGGCACCCGCTCGCGCTTTGGCAGGCGGCGCTTGGCCGCCCTTCTCAGGTTGACCTTCATCGCCTTGTACACGCGATAGATCCACTTCGGATTCCAGTCCGGTCTCTTCTTGCGGAGCTGATCGCTGCACTTCCAGAAACCTCGACTGGGCCGCTCCTCGACCAGTTTGGCCACGGCTGAGATCAACTCCGCATCACGCACCGTCCCATCCAGTGGTGGCGCATACCAGGCCGCACGACACAAACCCAGGTAACCGCAGGACCGGCTCAGGGGCCGTGCGTGCACCTCGGTGAGGAAAAGCAAGGCCTAACGCTTCTGACCCGGCCCTACAGCTTTTTTGCGATCAGATCCTTCAGTGCTGCGTTGTCCAGCGCCATCTCCGCGTACATGCATTTGAGCTTTGAGTTCTCAGCCTCAAGGTTTTTGACCCGCCGAAGCTCGAATGCCTCAAGCCCGCCGTACTTGCTCTTCCACTGGTAATACGTCGCCGTGCTGATGCCGGCCTGGCGACATAGATCCTTCACCGCACGCCCGGCGTCGCCCTGCTTGAGGATCGTCATGATCTGCGTCTCGGTGAACCTTGATGTGCGCATGCAACCTCCTGGCTGGTTAAACATGCCAGAAAGTTCTACTTATCGGGTGTCTGGCTGCGGTGGGAGCTTACGCGCCCCTGCGTATCGCGGACGTACTCGGCGACGCTACCGTCAGGGTACGTCAGCGCCGCGAGCCGGCCCGCCTTGGTATAGGCGTAGCGCAGGGAGTTGGTCACACCGTTGACGGTCTGCACCTTGCGCGTGACTTGGCCAAAGCGGTCGTGGCAGTAGGCGGTGCTGCCTCCTGCGTGCACGACCGTGCCGATGTGCCCCTTGGTGAAGCGCTCGTCGGCAGCACAGACACTCGGCGCGAGGTCGTAGCTGTAGCCAACGTCCAGGTTGGGGTCCGGATAGGCAATGCAAGTGAGACGATTGAGCGCATCGTAGTGATAGGTGGCAGTCACGCCACGTGCGTCCGTGCGCGTCTTGCGGTTACCGGTAGCGTCCTATGAGTAGACGCTGACGCCCCCAGCCAGCTCAATCGGATCGCTCTGGGAGTACCGCCCCACCGCCGGATCGTAATCTCGTTGGTAGTTGTAGAACATCCCACTTAGGCCAATCGAATCGAGTTTATTAGAACTTTTCAGCTGCGAAAAGTCGCCAGAGGATGCGCGACTCGATCCTGCCGCCAAAGCCGCCAACGCAATAACGGGTCTTGTCGTGATGTAGCCCTCAAAGAAATCCCCAGATTGCTTAACGCCGCTCATCCGGTGGCGCCGCTGCGATCGATCTAGCTGCCGCCAATACTGATCACTCACGCGCCACAAGTGGCAACTTAATCACTTGTTCGCAAAATACCAGGCATCCCGCAATCACTAAGAATGCAAGCAATCTCAGCACCTGAGGACGCCTCGATAAGCAACAAACTTCCCTTTTCGAGTATGAGCTCGGCAGCTGCCATATCGAGATCCAGCATCCCACATATTCGATTGAAACCGAAATCTCCGGAAGGCCTTGTGTATACATTAAAGTCGAGAACTATGTTCTGCAAACTTAATCCTTCGACATACAACTTTTGCACATTTACGAACTTCAGCACATAAGAAATAGAGCACTGCGGATCAAATAAGCTTAGAAAAAATGAATCTCCGCCAGAGATCTGTATTCCGGTCACTTCGAAATCGTGGATATCCATCTTCACTAAATTACCTCTTTGGCCAATCACCTACCGGAACTCCCGGCTGCCGCTTATTATTCACCCACTCATGGACATGTGGGTTGCCCTGCCCGTGATCATGACCGCGATCAATATCAAATTTTGGAGCTCCATCTTTTTCATAATATCTCTAACTCTTGCCGTACGGATGATCTAAGTGTTGGGCTCTCCTTTGTTCGGAAGTCCCCGTTGGGGAGGGCATTCGGTCGGGTCGACTACCTTTTCACTTTGCATCCAGAATGGCTTTAGCAAGGGCAACATCCTGCTAGCATGCGACAGCAGTCCGGCCAGAGCTTGCTCGGCTATCTGTCAGGATAAATGCAAGGTCCGCCGTTGCTGCTGGTGTAAAAATCTGGATAGTCAGGGTCGTACTGTTGATACCCGCCGGGCGGGGCATATCGCGGCTGCGGGATGGACCGCATGGACTGCTCATCAAAGGCTGTCCTGCAACGTAGGCGAAAGTTGAAACCCCTCCGTCCAACCCAATCGGATCGCTCTGGGAATACCGCCCGACCACCGGATCGTATTCCCGCTGGTAGTTATAGAACATTCCACTGGCGTCCGTCGCCTGCTGGCCCGGGAAGCGCAGCGCCAACTCGAAGCCAACACCGTGCCCGTCCGCATCGACGTTGGGCACCTGATTACCAAACACCTCGCTCTTGCTGCTCCACTCCCAGATCGCCACATCACGGACGGGATCGATCACTACCGCGGGGTACCCAGGTGGTCCGACTGCACGTAGGCCACTTCCGGCACGCCAGCGCTCGGCGCATTGATCAACGCTACCGGATAGTTGTCCAACCAGATGGCCTGCTGCAGCGGCTGCCCTGTCGCACCATAGTTGCCGATCCACTGCCCGGCCTCGTCATACACCGTGAACAGCTCATCACCCGAAGCAGGTCCGCGCAGAACACGCTCACCACGAAGGTTGTGGATGTAGCGCTCAACAATAGCCCCTTCCTGCTTCACCGCGCTCATGCGGTTGGCATCGCTGTAGCTGAATGCCTTGCCGCCAACGCTCATCGGATTGCCTGTCGCGTCGTGATTGCGCGCCTCGCCATCAATGGCGAGCAGGCGGTGGCTGTCAGCCGGTTGGGTGTAGCTGGCGGTACCTGCCGCCGTGGTCAGCGCGGTGCGATTCCCGGTGGCGTCATAGGCATAAGTCTCGATCGCCACGTCGGTGGCGTCATCCTTGGTCTGGGCCAGTCGACCCAGCATGTCGTAGGCGTACGTGACCGATACACTGGTGCCTGTGCCATTCTTGCCACCCTATCCGGAGTCACGCCCCTCGCATCGCGTCGCTTGATCAGGATAGGCCTGCTTACACCAACGCACCCATTCACGCACATTCTCCTGCCGCTGAACAGAAGTCGCACCATTGGACACAGACTCAAATCTCTGTCCAGTCATCTGATTTAAAAGCGCCGAAAGAGCATCGTGAACCGTTTCTGGCTTGTAATGGCGAAACGCCTCAAAGGACTGCTGCGACTTGTTGGTGAATGTGATGCTCCTTGAGGCGACAGGTCGCATATCACTAAGATGAGAAACGATGTATGGAATTGCCGGCTCCCCCAGAGACTCGAGCTCTTCCATCGCGTTCATCTGGGAGCGCGAAGATTTCGTAGTACTGTCGACCAACCGGGAAACGTTAATCTTGACGGATTCACCTATCCTCCCGGTTGCGCAAGCAGATAGAACCAACAATGCCATCACACACAAGCTTGATCGATTAATGGCCATCCCATTTCCTTTTATCACCTGCATCCGAACGCATCCAGGATCGCCTGCCTGTCCGCAGGCGTAATTACTCCCTTATGCTCCGCCATGATTGTTCCCTCCCAGCCTACATGAGTAGTTGTCACTCCCCGTACGATCTCGTCATAACGGTCTTCCAGCCTCATTAGGTGCCCGCCCTCATGCTCCGCCACCCAAGGATCTTCATCTGCGTACCAAGTCCCGCTATTTCCTTTGACGAAAGAGCGACCCTTGCCAGTTGGAACCGTAATTTTTGAAGCGCGCCACCCTCCTAGACTAGTTGTGACGCTGAATCCCGGAGCCGACCAATTGGTTTCGATCGAGGACCTCATCGCGCTGACCACCTCAGGGGTAGCGCCCTCACCAACAAAATTAGAATTAATGTTAATTTTAGCCTTTCCATTGCCAAGACACTCGCATTTCGCGCGCAATCCAAGTGGATCAAGCAGACCTGTTGGTCGCGCTTCAACATACTTGTACGTTGAGTAACCGCCCGCCAGCCCAATCGGATCACTCTGCGCGTATCGCCCCATCGCCGGATCATAATCCCGTTGGTAGTTGTAAAACATCCCACTGGCGTCCGTCGCCTGCTGGCCCCGGAAGCGCAGCGCCAACTCGAAGGCAACTCCGTCCCCGTCCCCGTCCGCATCGACGTTGGGCACCTGATTACCAAACACCTCGTTCTTGCTGCTCCACTCCCAGATCGCCACATCACGGACGGGATCGATCACCACCCGCGGGGTGCCAGGTGGTCCGGCTGCACGTAGGCCACTTCCGGCACGCCGGCGCTCGGCGCATTGATCAACGCTACCGGATAGTTGTCCAACCAGATAGCCTGCTGCAGCGGCTGACCCGTCGCACCGTAGTTGCCGATCCATTGCCCCGCTTCGTCATACACCGTGACCTGTGCGTCAGCCGAGACAGGCGCGCGCAACACACGCTCACCCCGATGGTTGTAGGTGTAGCTCTCGACGACAGCCCCTGACTGCTTCACCGCGCTCATGCGGTTGGCATCGCTGTAGCTGAGCGCCTTGCCGCCAATGCTGATGGTGTTGCCTGCCGCGTCGTGATCGCGCGCCTCGCCATCGACGGCGAGCAGGCGGTGGCTGTCCATCGGATAGGTGTAGCTGGCGGTGCCTGCCGCCGTAGTCAGCGCGGTGCGATTGCCGGTGGCGTCGTAGGCATACGTCTCGATCGCCACGTCGGTGGCGCCGTCCTTGGTCTGGGTCAGTCGACCCAGCGTGACGTAGTCGTAGCCGTTCCCAGCCCAACCCCGCGACAGTCGACCGTGAGCGATTTACGAATCCTCCCCAACACAGTGAGGCATCCGCTTCACCCCCGCCCTACGAATGGATTTCGAGCCATCCCGCACATAACCCACGACACCTTTAAAGCACACCTTTACAACATATCTCGTTTTATCAGGATAATCATATCCAACTATATCCATCGTACCATCGGCAGTTCCCAACAGCCTTCCACCCGCAGGACTATCGTATACATTCACCACTCCATTCGGCACAAGCTCTTCTGAGTGGCGCGCGCAACCGATCAAGAGAATGAGCGCCATGATATAAATTAAAATTATTGTGCGATACATAACTACCTCTTGGCAGGGACAACAATTGAACTATCGAACATGCACCACATAAAGTGATTAAATGTTTCAGGAAGCACAAAATTATTTGGCGGCATCTTGAACCCATTTTCGCGCAGGCAGTCTTGGATGGGTGTAGCACAGTTGTTCATGAGGGCACTGTACTTTCCTTGCGCCTTCGCCAGGCAGGCACCTACTGCAGCCTCTTTTTTTGGGCTCATATTGAGAGTGTGTTTTATTCCGGTTCTCAGTTCCAACTAAAAAGTAACGTAGTCCGTTCCAACTGAGTTCCCACCTGGTCAAAATGAGTAGTCAGCACCTAAGGCCGTAGATGACACATGACCAAAGGAGGAGTGCAGCTTCCCATAGCTTGGAAGCCCCCCTTCATAAGGCAGAGGCATCCACACCCATACATCCACAAGACCCTCAGGATCGACTCGCAGAGTGGGAGCGGCCGATACGTAGAGGTATGAATTGATGCCCCCACCAAGCCCAATCGGATCACTCTGCGCGTATCGCCCTACCGCCGGGTCGTAATCCCGCTGGTAGTGATAGAACGTCCCACTAGCGTCCGTCGCCTGCCGGCCCGGGAAGCGCAGCGCCAACTCGAAGCCAACCCCGTCCCCATCCGCATCCGCGTTCGGCACCTGGTTACCAAACACTTCGCTCTTGCTGCTCCACTCCCAGATAGCCACGTCACGGACGGGATCGATCACCACCCGCGGGGTGCCCAGGTGGTCCGGCTGCACGT
>NZ_JALJRW010000037.1:0-3140 GCF_024519465.1 Stenotrophomonas sp. Ste86
CGCGTACTTCTTCCTGAAGATCCGGGCGGCCTTCCCCGGAGTTGGGTGAAGAACCTAAAAAAAGGACGGAACCCCGAAGGTTCCGTCCCGAACGTACCACCACTACCGGAAAAGCTCAGCCCTGGCGCGCGCAGTACATCGCCTGCGGCGGCAGCACCACTTCGTTGCCTTCCACATGGCCGGCATCGGGCCCCGGCACCGACAGCGTCTGCCACGGCCCCACCGGCAACGCCACGCGCACCGGCTCGGCTGACAGGTTGAAGGCCAGCAGCACGGTGTCGCCCGCATGGCGGCGCTCGAACATCAGCACCGGCTCGGCCGTCTCCAGGAACACGATGTCGCCCACCAGCAGCGCCGGCATGGTGTGGCGCCAGGCCAGGAACCGGCGGAAGGCGTTGAGCACCGAATGCGGGTCCTGTTCCTGCACCGCCACCGACGCCGCACGGTGCTCGGCCGGAATCGGCAGCCACGGCTCGCCACTGCTGAACCCGGCCAGCGCCGCATCGGTCCACGGCATCGGCGTGCGGCAGCCGTCGCGGCCCTTGAAGTTCGGCCAGAAGGTAATGCCGTAGGGGTCCTGCAGTGCTTCGAACGGCACGTCGGCTTCGCCCAGGCCCAGTTCTTCGCCCTGGTACAGACAGATCGACCCACGCAGCGAACACAGCAGCGCCACCAACAGGCGTGCCAGCCGCGGCTGCGCCGGATGCCCGCCCCAGCGGGTTACCGCGCGCTCCACATCATGGTTGGAGATCGCCCAGCACGGCCAACCTTCGGTCATCGTCGCTTCCAGCCGCGACACCGTGTCGCGGATGTAGCCGGCGCTGAAATCCTTCACCAGCAGCTCGAAGCTGTAGCCCATGTGCAGTCGGCCCGGCGCGGTGTACTCGGCGGTAGTGGCCAGCGAATCCTCGGCCGAAATCTCGCCCAGGCTCACCGTCCCCGGGTACGCGTCCAGCAGCCCACGCAGGCGCTCGATGAAGCCGATGTTCTCCGGCTGCGTGTTGTTGTAGTAGTGGTACTGGTAGGCGTACGGATTGTCCGCGCTGAACCCTCGGCCCACGCGCTTGTCCGCCGGTTTGGCCGGGTTGTCGCGCAGTTGCGCGTCGTGGAAGCAGAAGTTGATCGAATCCAGGCGGAACCCGTCCACGCCCCGGTCCAACCAGAAGCGCACGTAATCCAGCGTCGCCTGCTGCACCGCCGGATTATGGAAATCCAGGTCCGGCTGGTCAGCCAGGAAATTGTGCAGGAAGTACTGCTCGCGCCGCGGCTCCCACTGCCACGCCACGCCGCCGAAGATCGACATCCAGTTGTTGGGCGGCGTGCCGTCCTCGCGCGGGTCGGCCCACACGTACCAGTCCGCCTTGGGGTTGGTGCGGTCCTGGCGGCTCTCGCGGAACCAGTCGTGGTCGATCGAGGTGTGGCTGAAGACCTGGTCAATCATCACCTTCAGGCCCAGCGCATGCGCCTTGGCCAGCAACCGGTCGAAATCGGCCAGCGTGCCGAACAGCGGATCCACATCGCGGTGGTCGGCGATGTCATAGCCGAAATCGGCCATGGGCGATTTGAAGAAGGGCGAAATCCAGATCGCGTCCACGCCCAGCGCCGCCACGTAGTCCAGGCGTTCGATGATGCCCGGCAGGTCGCCTACCCCGTCGCCGTTGGCGTCGAGGAAACTGCGCGGGTAGATCTGGTAAATGACGGCGCCACGCCACCATGGAGTCTGCGACATTGAGGGCCCCCCTCCGGGCTTCCACGGCACCCGCATCGGGGCGCCAGAACGTAGCGACAAGCTTATCCGCGCGTCTCCGGCGATGGCGCCACCTGCATACGTATTCACGCCCCCCGGCCGGCCCGGTCCGCCCCGGATGGCCTTCGCGGGCGGAAAACGACCGCACCGCCTATAATTCAGGTCAAGCCTGAAAGTCAGACCGCATGACCATCACCGAAGACACCCGCTCCGCGCTGGGCCTGCCCCAGATCCAGACGCTCGCCGCGCCCGACATGGCCGCCGTCGATGCGCTGATTCGCCACCGACTGTCCTCGGATGTCGTGCTGATCAACCAGATCGCCGACCACATCATTTCCGCCGGCGGCAAGCGCCTGCGGCCGATGCTGGTCATGCTGGCCGGCCATGCGGTCGGCCAGGCCGGCCCCGAGCACCACCAGCTGGCGGCGATCATCGAGTTCATCCACACCTCGACCCTGCTGCATGACGACGTGGTGGACGAATCCAGCCTGCGACGCGGCCGCAGCACCGCCAATGCATTGTGGGGCAACGCCCCCAGCGTGCTGGTCGGTGACTTCCTGTACTCGCGCAGCTTCCAGCTGATGGTCGAGCTGGACCGTATGCCGGTCATGCGCATCCTGGCCGACACCACCAACCGCATCGCCGAAGGCGAAGTGCTGCAGCTGCTGCACGTCCATAACCCGGACACCGACGAAGCCGCCTACCTGCGCGTGATCGAGCGCAAGACCGCCGTGCTGTTCGCCGCCGGCACCCGCCTGGGCGCGCTGGCCAGTGGCGTGGACGAGGCCACCCAACAGGCGCTGTACGACTACGGCATGGCGCTGGGCTACGCCTTCCAGATCGCCGACGACGTGCTGGATTACTCGGCCAACGCCGAGGAACTGGGCAAGAACCTGGGCGACGACCTGGCCGAAGGCAAGGCCACCCTGCCGCTGATCCACGCGATGGCGCATACCGATGCCACCACCCGGCAGCGCCTGCGCGAGATCGTGCAGAACGGCGACGCCGAGGCGATGCCGGAAGTGCTGGCGGCCATCCACGCCACCGGCGGCCTGGAATACAGCCGCGCCCGCGCGGTCGAATACGCCGATGCCGCCGAGCGTGCGCTCGACGGCCTGGCCGACAACGATGCCGTCGCCGCCCTGCGCGGCTTGGCCCGTTACGCGGTACAGCGCTCGCACTGACGGCGGGCGTGCCGGCCGACGGTCGGCTGCCCTTCCTCCCGGCGCCGCGATGCCTGATGGATGCACCACGCCCTGCGCGTTGCAGCCGACCAAAGGTCGGCTCCACCGGAGCGTTCGTACGGGCCGACCGCCGGGGCGACGTGGTCCCTGACACGTAGAGCCGACCGTTGGTCGGCTGCTCTTCGCGCCCGCACCACGATCACCGACGC
>NZ_JALJRW010000037.1:3146-14715 GCF_024519465.1 Stenotrophomonas sp. Ste86
TCACGTAGAGCCGACCGTTGGTCGGCTGCTCTTCGCGCCCGCACCACGATCACCGATACATGCACCGCGCCCTGCGCGTTCCAGCCGACCGACGGTCGGCGCTACCGGCGTTTTGTCTCGAATCGCTCTTCGAAGAACTCATCCAGCGTCTTCCACGCGCGCTTGGCAGCCCGTTCGTTGTACTGGCAACCCGGGGGGCTGTTGGCGTCCGCTTCAGCGAAGCAGTGCACGGCCCCGCTGTAGTTGGTGAACTCCCAATCGACCTTGGCCGCGTTCATTTCCTGCTCGAAGCTGGCGATATCGTCCTTGCTGACGCTCTTGTCGTCAGCCCCGTTGAGCACCAGCACCGAGGGATGCGTGCCACCGGCCTTGGCCGGCAGCGGCGAGCCGAGGCCGCCATGCAGGCTGACCACGCCCGCCAGCGGCGCCCCCGCCCGGGCCATTTCCAGCACGGTGGTGCCGCCGAAGCAGAACCCGACCGCGCCGATCCGGCTGGCATCCAGCGGCGCCTTGCCGACCTGTGCCTTCAGCACCTCGATCGCCTTCAGCGCCCGCGCGCGCAGCACCGGTCGGTCATTGCGCAGCTTGGTCGCCACCGGCCCGGCCTCGGCGTCGGTCTTCGGGCGTACACCCTTGCCGTACACATCGGCCACCAGCACCACGTAGTCATCGCCGGCCAGCTGTTTGGCCTTGGCGATGGCCGAGTCATTCACGCCCTTCCAGTTCGGCACCATCACCAGCCCCGGGCGCGTGTCGGTGTCGCTGTCGTCGTAAACCAGCACGCCGCTGAAGGTGGTGCCATCCTGCGTCCATTCCACGGGCTTGGCCTGCATCGCCGCCAGCGCGGGCAACGCCGTCATGCCCAACAGCACCGCCGCACCCCACCGCCATTGCTTGTTCATGCGTCTGCTCCCGACAGAAAGAATCCCGAGTGTATGCCGGCCACCTGACGACGCCGTGTAGAGCCGACCGTTGGTCGGCTGACCTTCGCTCAGCGACCCTTTCGCCGCACCGGGCACGGAAATCGCTCCGCGCCTCGAAACGGATCGCAAAGCCCGCCCGTCAACGGCTCGACGTACGCGCCCCCGATCTGGCAGGCTGGCCGCCCCCCGCGTAAGGAATGCCCCGCATGACCCTGGTTGATCGTTTCCTCGCCGGCCTGCTACCGCGCCTGCCCCAAGAGGATGCGCCGATGTGGGCCTGGACCGAGGCCGCCAGCAGCACCGATCTGCAGCGCCTGCGCGAGCGCTGGCCGCAGGTGCCCGAGAGCCTGCTGGTGCTCCTCGGCCGGGTCGACGGCACCCATTTCCGCACCTACCCCAAGGGTGAGGTGGTGGTGCTGATGCTGGGCTCGGACGTCGGGGAGGGGCGTTACCCCTATTACCTGCGTTCGGTCGATCAGATCGTCGAAGACAGTGCGCAGTGGCAACGCTGGGGCGAGAGCATCCGCTCGATCTACGAAGAATGGCTCGAGGAGGACGCGGAGATACTGGGCGACGGCATCGATGCCGACCTGCCGATGGGCCAGCGCCTGTGCTTCTCGCACTGCATGAACAACGGTGGCACCTCGGTGCTGTACCTGGATTTCGATCCAGCCCCCGGCGGCACAGTCGGCCAGGTGGTGCGCTACCTGCACGACCCGGATAGCTACCGGGTGATCGCCCCGAACTTCGATGCGTACCTGCAGCAGCTCATCGACGGCGATTACGCCTTCATCGACGAAGACGCCTGACCGTCCCATCGCTGTAGATGGTCAACCCCGCGCATCCCCGCGTAGAGCCACGCCATGCGTGGCTGCTTTCGGCGCAGATCGCGCAGCCACGCATGTTGTGGCTCTACCTGCAAGGGCAGCCGACCAACGGTCGGCTCTACGAAATCCCTATCCCCGGGATGGCGGTGATCGCCTCGGGATCGAACCCGGCCAGCGCGGCGAAGTGTCGTCCACGCGCAACGTAATCGCGGTACACGCCATAGCTCGGCGCGCCCGGCGACAGCAGCACCACCCCACCCTGCACGCCCAATGCGGCGCGCGCCAACTGCATCGCCTCGCCGAGGTCGGCGGCGGCATGCAGGCCAAAACGGCCGGCATCGGCCAGCGGCTGCAGCAGTGCATGGATGCGTGGGCCATTGGCACCCATCGTGACGATCTCCAGCGGTGGCACGTCGTGTGCCATGTGCGCCACGAAATCGTGCCAGTCCAGGCCGCGGTCGTGTCCGCCCACCAGCAGCGCGATACGCCGCCCCGCGAAGCACTCCAGCGCCGCCAGGCTGGCATGCGGGGTGGTGCTGATCGAGTCGTTGACGAAGGTGAGGCCATCGCACGTGCCGATGGTCTGCAGGCGATTGGGCAACGGACGGAAGTCCTGCACCGCCGCTGCCAACGCCACCGCGTCCAGGCCCAGTGCCTCCAGCGCTGCCAGCACCGCGCACAGGTTGCCGCGGTTGTGGCGACCGGGCAGCGGCGTATGCGCGGTGTCGAACACCGCCTGCTCACCCCGGTGCACGACATCGCCGCGCATGTGCCAGCCCTGCGGCTGGTTGAACCAGACCACCTCGCTGCGTGGCAGCGACAGCGCCGCCAGGTGCGGATCGGCCGCATTGAGCACGGCTATGCGCGGCTCGCCTTCGGTGACCAGGCGCAATTTGTCTTCGATGTAGCGCGTTTCGCTGCCGTGCCAGTCCAGGTGTTCGGGGAACAGGTTCAGCACGATCGCCACCTGCGGGTGCGCGCCGCTGCGTCCCACTTCGCCGGTCTGGTAGCTGGACAGCTCCACCGCCCAGTAATCCGGGGCGGGCTGCGGATCCAGCACTTCCAGCAACGGCAGGCCGATGTTGCCGACCAGCGCGGTGCGCGCACCCGACGCACGCATCAGGTGCGCCAGCAGCGCGGTGGTGGTGCTCTTGCCCTTGGTGCCGGTGACGCACACGGTGTCGCGCACGGTGCCCTGCGCATCGGCGTGTTCGGCAAACCACAGCGCGGTGCCGCCGATGAACTGCGTGCCGTGCGCGACGGCATGCACGGCCGCCTCACCGTACGGGCTGATGCCCGGCGACTTGATCACCACCTCGAACGCCGCCAGGGCCTCACCGCTCACATCCGAACGCACCTGCAGCACATCGCCCGCGTCGGCGCGCGCGTCGGCGGCTTCAGCCTCCGGGCAGAACAGGGTCAGCGGCAGCGACGGCAGCCGCTGCTGCAGCACGCGCCATGCGGCGCGCCCTTCCCGTCCCCAGCCCCACAAGGCAACGCGCTTGCCCTCAAGCTGCGAAATTCGCACGCAGGCGCTCCCAGATCGACGCCGGAATACGGTGCTCGCCTTCCAGCACCAGCAACGGTTCGATGTGCAGCTCGGTGGCATCCAGCTGCGGCTGGATCTGCGCCACGAAGCGCTTCACCAGCGCATCTTCGGCCCACTCCGGGCGCGCGGCCAGGGTGGCCATCGCCGCACGCGATTCGCGGCCTTCGCCCACGCATTCGAACGGCTTGTGGTCCTGGAATTCCAGCAGCGCGTCGAAGCCGCCGGCCTGCTCGGGATCATCCAGCAGGTTGCGGCCGAAAATGGCCACCAGGCGCGGCTTGGGCATGAACGGGGCCAGCGCCAGGAACACGAAGTGGCACTTGGGGCAGACCCCGCACCAGCGGTTCACCGGGCGCTCGCCGAGAATGTGGAAGTTGCGGTTGCAGCTGGAAAAATGCGCGTCGTAGTAGTCGCTCCTGGCGAACTGGCGCGCCACGGCCAGCTCCGACAGCGGGCGCAGCAACGAGTAGTAGTGCAGGTCGGCGGCGACGTGCTTTTCCAGGTGCTCGCCGAAGGCCTGCTCGAATGCCCAGCCCTTGGACCACTGGTGGTTCACCTCGCCCGTGCCGGGAATCTGGCTGCCATAGCTGGCCGAGCGCTCGTTGGAGAACACCACCTGGTCCACGCCCTGCAGCAGCGCAGCCAGCACCATGATCGCCGAGTTCACTGCGGTGACCGGGATGTGCCCGTTCCAGGCGCCCTGGCGGTTCAACTCGAACAGCTCCGGGGCCAGCGCGCGGCCGATGTTGAGTGTGGGCAGCCCGGTGCGTTCGGCGCAGGCACGGATCAGCTGTGAACCGCCGATCCACGTCACCGTTTCGGCGATGCCCAATCCGCGCAGCGCTTCGATGCTGACCAGCGAGTCCTTGCCGCCGCCGATGGCGACCAGCGCGTGCTCGCGCAGGCCCACGGCCGGTGCCGCGAAGGCCTCGCCGTCGGCCGGCAGGCGGAAGCGCCCGCGCAGGTTCAGCCCGTTGCGGTAGGCGAACTCGCCCAGGCCGTTGAGGTAGATGTCCTCCACCAGCGCCGCGGTGGCTGCATCGATGGCGTAACCGTCGATGCGCACCTGATCGGGCACCCCGGCCTTGTAGTAGCTCACGCCCGCAATGAGGTGCAGCAGGCGCAGCGCGCGCTGCACGGCCTCGGCGCGGGCGCCGTCCAGCACGAAGGGCGCGCCGGGAATGGTCACCGTCTCGATCAGCTCGGGGCCGTCGTCGAAGGCGTAGACCAGGTGCGCCACGCCGGTATCCGCAGCGAAATCGCAGCGGACGAAGCGGAAAACGGCAACCTGGTGTTTATCGAAAGCAGTCATGGTGTATCCGGTTGAGAGGGCGGCAGGCAGCAGTCAAGGCACGTCATCGATGACGTCCTCGCGCGGCAGCTCGCGCTGGTTGTAGGTGTTGGCCATGACGTAGCCGTACGCACCGGCATCGGCGATCAGCATCACATCGTCCGGCGCGGTGGACACCGGCAGCTTGCGGCGCTTGCCGAACACATCGCTGGACTCGCAGATCGGGCCGACCACGTCGAACACCGCCTCGGCGTACCCGCCCGACCGACTCAGGTTCTCGATGTCGTGCCAGGCGTCGTACAGGGCCGGGCGCATCAGCGTGTTCATGCCCGCATCCAGGCCAACGCGACGCACGCCGTCCTTCTCGATCACCTGGGTGGCCGTGGCCAGCAGCACGCCCGATTCGGCCACCAGGTAGCGGCCCGGCTCGATCGCCAGGCGGAACGCCGGGTGCACGGCCTTGACCTCGGCCAGGCCGATCGCCCAGGCGTCCAGGTCAAATGGCTCATCATCGGCGCTGTAGGGAATGGGCAGGCCGCCACCGATGTCGATGGTTTCCACGCTGCCGATGCGGCGCGCGAAACCGGCCAGCTCATCGCACATCAGGCGCCAATGCTGCGCGGTTTCCACCCCGCTGCCCAGGTGCGCGTGCAGGCCGACCACGCGGGTACCCAGCTCGCCGGCCAGGCGCACGAACTCATCCACCCGCGCGATCGGCAGGCCGAACTTGGAGTCCTTGCCGCCAGTGCGCACCTTGGCGTGGTGGCCTTCGCCACGGCCCAGGTCCACGCGCAACCACAGCTCGCGGTTGCGGAACAGCTCCGGCCAACGCTGCAGCGCTTCGACGTTGTCCACGGTGACGGTCACACCCAACGCGAAGGCCGCTTCGTACTCGGTACGCGGGGCGAAGCTGGGGGTGAACAGCACCCTGCGCGGTGACAGCGTCGGCAGCGTGTTGAACACGTGCTTGAGCTCGCCGTGCGACACGCACTCCAAACCGAAGCCTTCCTGCTCAAGCACCTCCAGGATGGCCGGGTGCGAGTTGGCCTTGATCGCGTAGTAACGCTGGTCGATGGCCTTGATCGCCATCAGCGCGCGTGCGCGGGCACGCACCGTGGGCAGGTGGTAGACATAGCGCGGCGTACCGGCCTGGGCCAGGGTCAGCAGGTGCTCGCGCTGGCCCCGCCACCAGGCGGTGTCGCGCGGACGCACGGTGCCGGCGATCTCGCGCCAGCGCGGGCCGAACACCTCGCCTTCTTCGACCGGCATGGCACCGCTGTCGATCAGCTCGGCATGCAGGATCGGCAGCAGGCCGTCGGCGTCGGCTTCATCGATGACGAAGGTCAGGTTCAAGTCATTGGACGACTGCGAAATCATGTGCACGCGTTCGCGGCCGAACGTGGCCCACACATCCGACAGCTTGTGCAGCAGCGAACGCATGCCGCGTCCGACCAGGGTGATCGCCGCGCACGGCACGATGATCTTGACCTTGCAGATCTGCGACAGGTCGGCCGACAACGCGGCCAGCACGTCGGTGCTGACCAGGTTCTCGGACGGGTCCAGCGACACGGTCACGTTGGTTTCGGCCGACCCGATCAGGTCCACCGACAGGCCGTGCTTCTTGAACAGCCCGAACACGTCGGCCAGGAAGCCGACCTGCTGCCACATGCCGATGCCTTCCATGGACACCAGCACGATGCCGTTGCGGCGGCTGATCGCCTTCACCCCCGGCACCAGCGCGGCACTGCCGTCGATGCTGGTGCCCGGCAGTTCCGGGCGCTCGGTATCCAGGATCGCCATCGGCACGCCGGCATCGCGGCACGGCTTGATCGAGCGCGGGTGCAGCACCTTGGCACCGGTGGTGGCGATTTCCTGCGCTTCGTAATAGTCCAGCCGGGTCAGCAGGCGCGCGTCGGGCACATCGCGCGGGTTGGCGCTGAACATGCCCGGCACGTCGGTCCAGATTTCCACGCGGCTGGCACCGAGCAGCGCACCGAAGTACGCCGCCGAGGTATCCGAGCCGCCGCGACCAAGAATGGCGGTGCCGCCATCGGCATGCCGCGAAATGAAGCCCTGGGTGATCAGCATGCGGGTCGGCTGGGCGCGGAAGCGCGCGGCCCACGCCGCGTCCGCACGCCACTGGCAGTTCACCGACAGGCGCTGCGACCAGTCGCTCTGGTTGGGCTGCGGCGGCAGTGCATCGAGCCATTCACGCGCGTCCATCCAGCCAAAATCCAGGCCACTGGCGCGCAGGTAGGCCGCGCCCACCGTGGAGGACAGCAGCTCGCCCTGGCCCAGCACATCGGCCTGCCAGTCCAGCGGGCGGGTGGCCGCGCGCGGATCGTCGAGCAGCCCGCTCAGGCCGGCCAGGCGCGCATCGAGAGCGCCGGCATCCAGCCCCAGTTCCACCAGGAACTCGCGGTGGCGCGTTACCAGCGCCTCCACGCGGGCACGGCTGTCGGCGGCACCGTCGGCGATGGCGGTCAGCTCGTTGGTCACCCCGGACAGCGCCGACACCACCACCAGCACCCGCGCGCTGGTCTCTTCCGCACGTTTTTTCGCCAGCTTCCCGATCGTGTCCCAGCGGTGACGACGCGACACGGAGGTGCCGCCGAACTTCAGTACGATCCAACGATCGACAAGGGGGGAAGCTGACATGGAAGTAAAAAGGGTTTCGTAGTGGGAGGGGGATTCGCCCGGCACACCGGCCGAACTCCCGATTCTATGCCAAGCCCGGCCCCGGCAGGGCCAGCGGGGCATCGGCGCGACCTCGGTGGGTACTTCCCCGCCCCCGGGGATTGATAAGCTGCCCGACCGTTTTGCCGATCCTTGCCGCCATGAGCTCTCGCCATTTCCTGCAGTTGGACGTGTTTTCCCCCCATCCCGGCGCCGGTAACCCGCTGGCCGTGGTGCTCGACGCCGAGGGCCTGGACGAGGCCGCGATGCAGGCCATTGCCCGCTGGACCCGCCTGCCGGAAACCACCTTCGTGTTCGCCCCCGAAGTGGCCGGGGCCAGCTACCGCATCCGTATGTTCAGCCCGCAGAAGGAAGTGCCGTTCGCCGGCCACCCCAGCGTGGGCACGGCGCATGCGGTGCTCGACGCCGGCCTGGCCGCGCCGGTGGACGGCCTGCTGGTGCAGGACGGCATCGCCGGGGCGCTGCCGCTGCGCGTGGACGGTGACGGCGCGGCCCGCACCATCGCCATCCGCACCCCGCGCGCCAGCGTCGCCGAGGTGACCGAGGCCACCGATCCGCGCCTGCAGGCCGCCCTGCAGGGCTGGGCGCTGGGCGCGCTGCCGCCGGCGCGGATGGCCGGCGGGCGCAGCTGGTGGGTGGTGGAACTGCGCGATGAGGCCACCCTGCGCGCGCTCCGCCCGGACTGGGATGCCATTGCCGCGCTCGCCGAAAGCACCGACAGCATGGGCGTGTTCGCCTATGCGCGCAGCCAGGGCCAGGCCTGGGACCTGGCCGTGCGTGCGTTCGTCGGCAATGGCCGACGCTTCGAAGATGCCGCCTCCGGCGCGGCCAACGCGGTGCTGGCCGCATGGCTGGACAGCCGCGACGCCCTGCCTGGCGGTGCGCGCGACTACGTGGTCAGCCAGGGCCGCGAGGTCGGCCACGATGCGCGGCTCAGCCTGCACATCGATGCCGCTGGCGATGTGTGGTCCGGCGGCCAGGTGCAGACGGTCATCCGCGGCACGCTGGACTGGTGATCAGCGCGCAGCGCTAACCGCGACGCGGCGCCTCAGTGCGTCGCGTCCTCGTACACCGGCCGCCCATCCACCCACGTCGAGCGCACCTGCAGTTCGGCCAGTTGCGCCGGCGGCACCGTCAGCGGATCGCGATCCAGCACCACGAAGTCCGCACGCAGCCCCGGCTGCAGTCGCCCCACCTGGCCTTCGTCGTGGCCGGCCCACGCCGCATCGGCGGTGAAACCACGCAGCGCCTCGGCCGCGCTCAGGCGCTGGTCCGGCCGCCAGCCACCGGGCGGTTGCCCGGCGCGATCCTGCCGGGTCACCGCGGCATACAGCCCCAGCCGCGGGTCGACCTGTTCCACCGGGAAATCCGAGCCAAGTGCGATATGCGCCCCGGCGGCGAGCATCCGCCGCCACGGGTACGCGCCCAGAATGCGCTCGGGCCCGACCCGGTCCTGCGCCCAGCCCATGTCCGAGGTCGCATGGGTGGGCTGCATCGATGCGATCACGCCCAGTTCGGCAAAGCGCGGAATGTCCTGCAGCGCGACCACCTGCGCATGCTCGATCCGCCAGCGGTGATCGCGGTCGCTGCGCGGCCCCAGCACGCGCGCGTAGGTATCCAGCGCGATGCGGTTGCCCCGGTCGCCGATCGCATGGGTAGCCACCTGCACGCCACAGCCATCGGCCTTGCGCACGGCGGCCTCGAAGTCGTCCGGCGAGGTCACCAGCAGCCCGCGGTTGTGCGGGTCATCGCTGTAGTCGGCCAGTAGCGCCGCGCCACGGCTGCCCAGCGCGCCGTCCATGAACAGCTTCACGCCCTGCATTGCCAGCCGCCCACCGGGATGCCGATACGCGCCCTGCGCGCACAGATCGTCCAGTGCCGCGCTGTTGCCATCGGCATAGGCATCGATGCGCAGCAACAGCTGGCCGGCATCGGCGAAACGGCGCATCAGTGCCAGGTCCTCGCGCGATACGCCCATGTCATGCACCCCGGTCAGCCCCTGGCTGACTGCTTTGCGCAGTGCTCGGGTGAGCATCTGTTCGCGGGCGGCCTCGCTCGGTGCCGGGATCGCCGCGCGCACCAGCTCCATCGCGCCGTCGATGAATACTCCGCTGGGCTGCTCGCGCGCATCGCGGACGATGCGCCCGCCCGCCGGCTGCCAGCGCCCGGCCAGGGCGCGCTGCCCGGGCTGCTTCGCCAGCGCACGCAGGGCGGCGCTGTTGGCCCAGCCGGCATGTCCGTCGATGCGCCCGAGCCAGACCGGACGCTCCGGGAACGCCGCATCGAGGTCGGCCACGGTCGGGAAATCCGTCTGCGTCCACTGGTTCTGGTCCCAGCCGTTGCCCAGCAGCCAGCCGTCCGGGTTGTCGACGGCGAAGCGCTGCAGCCGCGCGACGATCTCGGCCTTGCTGGTCGCGCCGGTCAGATCGGCCTGCATCAGCGTGCTGCCGAGGAACATCAGGTGGGCGTGCGCATCGATCAGGCCCGGCACCACGGTCGCATCGCCCAGGTCGGTCAGCGCCGCCAGCGGGTACAGCGCAAGCAGCGCCTTGCGCTCGCCCACCGCCAGCACACGGCCGCTGGCATCGTCCCAGGCCAGCGCGGTAGCGGCCGGTGCATCGGGCTCACCGGTGTGGAGGGTCGCGGCGGTCAGCAGCCGGACATCGGCCTGCGCCTGGGCCGCGCACAGACAGGACAACAGGACAGCCAGAACACGAACGCGCATACGATGCTCCCCGCAACGAAACAGGGGCGACTATGCCGCCCCTGCCGGGTTCACTCAATGCGCACTGCGGCACGCTCAGCTGGCCAGCTCGGCCTCCAGGCTGATCGGCACCGCGCTCAGTGCCTTGGACACCGGACAGTTCTGCTTGGCGTCGTCGGCAATCGCGCGGAACTGCGCCGCATCGATCTTCGGCACCACCGCCTTCACCTTCAGGGTGATCTGCGAAAGCTGCGGGCCGCCTTCCATGGACAGGTCGACCTTGGCTTCGGTATCCAGCGTGGTGGGCACGAAGCCGGCCTCGGTGAGCTTGGCCGACAGCGCCATGGTGAAGCAGCCGGCGTGTGCGGCGGCGATCAGTTCTTCGGGGTTGGTGCCCTTCTCATCGCCGAAGCGGCTGCTGAAGGCATAGCGGGTTTTGTCCATCAGGCCGCTCTGTGGCGTGCTCAGTTGTCCCTTGCCTGTCTTGAGGTCACCTTCCCAGTGCGCGGTGGCATGACGCGAAATACCCATCGGTTTGTCTCCTGCGGATGAATGGCAGGGCCAGCATGGACGATGCGGCGTTAGCACCGCGTCGGGCCTGTGTGCCCGCCGTGACGACGCATGCCCCGAGCAGGCCCCGCCTTGCCCGCCGGAAGAAAAATAACCGCTGTTTTCAAGGGGTTTGCGCTGCATCCGGCGCAACGTCCTGGTGCCGCCGCGGTCCCTCCCGGGTGGTCGCGCCCCCTGTTTTCCGGGCATGTACTGATGCACTGCGGTAACCAACAGGCGGGAAATCGCGAATTTTTATGCGATTGCCTATTGGCGGCGCCGCATTGTTGCCCTACATTTCGCTTGCCGACCGGGTTCGGCGCGACCAAACAACCAACCGTTCACGGAACAGGAAACCATGGCAAAGACCGCTAAGAAGGCTGCCCCGAAGAAGGCAGTAAAGAAAGTCGCTACCAAGGCAGCCGCCAAGCCGGCCGCTCCCAAGCCGATCAAGGACGTACTGAGCAAGTCTGGTCTGGTTGCACACATCGTTGAAACGTCCGGCGTTGTCGCCAAGGACGTCCGCGCCGTGCTCGCCTCGCTGGAAGGCGCCGTCGCCGCTTCGGTGCACAAGAAGGGCGCTGGCAGCTTCACCCTGCCGGGCCTGCTGAAGATTACCACCGTCAGCGTCGCGGCCAAGCCGAAGCGCAAGGGCATCAACCCGTTCACCAAGGAAGAGCAGTGGTTCGCCGCCAAGCCGGCCTCCACCAAGCTGAAGGTGCGTCCGCTCAAGAAGCTCAAGGACGCTGCGCTGTAACAGGCGCGTTTCCTGCAGCACCGGACGGGACGGCCTTGGCCGTCCCGTTCTTTTTTGGTTCTTCTCCCGTCTGAGGGAGCATCTTGTTGCAAGGGCCGTCGCAGAGTGAGCACGCCGCTGCGCGTGTGGACGGTCAGTGTCGGCGGTGTGTGGATAGGGGCTGTGGCTTCGGTTGGGTTTGTTGCGCGCGTGAGGGCCCCGTAGCGGCCGGTAGGCCCCTGGCGCAAATGTCCCCCGGCCGCGGGGCGGCCTCCTCCTTGATTTTGCCCAGG
>NZ_JALJRW010000038.1 GCF_024519465.1 Stenotrophomonas sp. Ste86
CGGTAGGCTCTTGGGCAAAATAAAGGAGGAGGCCGCCAGGCCGGGGGACATTTGCGCCAGGGGCCTACCGGCCGCTACGGGGCCCTGGCGCTCGCGGCAGGCCCGAACGGAGAAGACATCCCAGGCACGCCGTGATGCCCGGATGGAAGCCGAATACTTGATCGGCTTTTGCTGTAGCACCTGGCCACCCGACCAGTAAGGGCGAATAACCCTCGCCGCACTGTCTTCACTGATCCTGACCACGCGCTGTAAAGGGTGTAACAGCAGGTGTAACACGGGTGATACACCTGAAAGAAAGCGAGCAGCGGCGGGCCTGTGCAGCGCGTGATGTGCTGGTTCAGCAGATGTTATTTCCAACGGATCTGTAACAACCCTGTTGCCGCGTTACACCCTGAGCTGCCGAAAAGGCCCGCAATGACGGGCGTTGGACGTTGGCACGAATGCTGCGTTACCCCTCGGTACGTTTCGAGGAGGTCGCCATGGACAGCGTTGTTGCATACCGCATCATCCCCGCAGGTGGCTGGCTGCTTGCCGCCGCGCTCGCGTTGCCCTGCGCGGCGCACGCCTCCGGCGCACGCCAGGGTGTCAAGGCGCAGCCCGGTGAAATCGTCCTGCTGCGCGATGTCTCCACCCGGTCGGCCTACCGGCCTGCGCCGCCCGGGATGGCCTTGATCGCCGATCCCTCGCCCAAGCGCGAAGTCGCCCAGGCCCTCGGCACGTCCAGCGGCATGGATGAACTCAGCGACGACGACTATGCCGCCCTGGGCTCCAACACCGGCGCCGGCGTTACCCATGCGCCGACCACCATCGAACGCGTCACCGGACATACCGTCAACGCGACACTGGGCAAAGTCACCGACAGCGGCATGCTGTCCGGCGGCCAGCTCAGCACCACCATCGGTGGGCCCATGGGCGCCGTCACCGGCGCCACCCGCGGCATCGGCGACCAGGTGCGCGGCGCACTGGCGCAGTTCCCGTTGGGCCAGCCGGTAGGCGGGCCAGGCAAATGAACCGCCTGCCGCGCATCCTGCTCATCGCCGCCGTCATCGCCGCGCCGCTGCCGCTCTGCGCGCAGCAGGCCGATGACTACGCCGCCATGCTGTCCTACCTCAACACCAGCCGCATCGACGGCCGCGCGTTGTCCGGCGCCGAGGGTGCCATCACCGTCAACATGGTCGCCGGCGACCTCAACCAGCAGGCCAACCTGCTGGGCATCGCCAACGGCCGCAACGCCCATATCGCCGTCAACGCGCGCCAGCAGCAGGCCGACAACCAGGTGATCGGCGACGGTCCCCTGCACGCCAGCGCCAGCATCGGTGGACAGGCACTCAACGGCGCCAGTGGCGTCGCCATGATCAACCAGGCCAGCGGGACCGGCAACGCGACGCGCAACGTCGTCACCGCCACGCTGGCGCAACAGGGCATACGCGAGTCGAACGATGCGGCCTTGGCCGCGTCGGGGGCGCTTGCGTCAGCAGGGGGGCAGGGGGCCGTCAATCGCGGTCGGCCGGCCGGAACCCGCAGCGTCGCGGTGGAAGGCACCGCGCTGCAGGGCTTCGACGGCGTCCTGCAACTCAATCAGATCGCGGGATCCGGCAACGCCACCGCAAACCAACTGAGCATCTCGGTGCAGTCCACCCCGTGAGTAGTCACATCCACCCGATTGTCTGTGATGAGAGAGAGGGCACCATGAACACCAACATGCACCGTACCGTATTGGCCATCGCGATCGCAGCCGCGTCCGCGTCCGTCGCCGCGCAGGACAACCAGAACCAGAGCGCGTTCATCAACCACCTGCACAACGTGGTGGAAACGCGCACCAACCTCAACACCAACGTCGATACCGATGTTGATACCAACATCGACACCAACATCGAAACCAATACGCGCAACGACAACGATTCGCGTACCTGGAACCGTACCTGGAACAACACCCGCAACAACAACACCACCAGCAACACCGATACCACCAACAACAGCACCACCAACAGCAGCGTGACCCGTACCCGCGACGTCACCGTCAACGAGAACGTCAACAAGACCAGCAACATCCAGGCCGACGAGCGCCAGGAAAAGAACAACCACGGCGTCGACGTCAACCTTGAAAAAGACATGCGCCTGAGTTCGGACGTGAACTTCTCGGGGGATCCGGAAATCACCGGCTCGATCGACCTCGACTCGGCCGCCATCGCCATCATCGACAACCGCCAGTCGATCACCGACAACGCGGCCTCCAACAGCCTGGTCACCAATAGTGCCTCGATCGCCGATGACGTCGGCTCCGATGCCTCGGGCAACCTCGGCTTCAACGTCGCCGCTGGCGACAACAACGCCCAGGACAACGCCGCGTCGCTGTCCGCGGCCGATGCCTCCTTCAGCTTCGGCATGGCCGACGCCGAAGTGTTCGTCAACCAGTACGGCGCCGGCAACACCACCCTCAACTCCGGCGTGACCAACGCCGCAGGCCTGGGCGGCAATGCCTTCAGCAACGCGTCGGGCAACATCGGTGCCAACGTCGCCTCGGGCAACAACAACGAGCAGAAGAACGCGCTCGCCGCCTCGGTGGCGACCAGCGCCTATGCGACCTCGAGCATCAGCTCCAACCAGGTCTCCACCGGCAACAGCGTGGCCAACGCCGGCTACCTGCGCTCCATGACCGACACCATCAACGTCAGCCTGCGTGGCCGCGTCGCCGGTGGCACCCTGGCCGTGGGCGCCGGCACCTACAGCGGCAGTGGCAGCGCCTACCAGAAGGACAACTACTACCTGGATTCCTGGAGCGGTGAACTGCCGCACCCGGGTGGCAACGCGACCGGCCACCTCGACATGGACAACGAGATCCAGAACGCAACGGCCAACCCGAACCGGGAAGGCGTGGGCGGTATCGCCTTCGATACCGATGAAAGTGGCACCAGCCGGTTCGTCGAACTGGGCGTGGCCGATCTGTATGCCAGCCTGAGCGGCACCGTCTCCACCACCCGTTGGGTGAACGTGGATGCGACCAACACCGCGGCGTTGTCCGGCAGTGCCTTCTCCGGCGCCTCCGGGAATATCGGGGTGAACGTGGCGGCCGGTACCGGCAACCTGCAGGCCAACAGCCTGGCCCTGGCCGTTGCGCAACCGTCCACCGGCGGCGGTGGCGGCACCGGCGAGTAACGTGATGTCCGTTTTCGCAAGCAGTACGCGTTGAGCGCAACAAACCCGGCTACCCGCCAGTAGCCGGGCTCCCCGGGAGTCCCTGTCCCATCCTCCCCCTTTGGGGCAGGGGCTCCTTCCTTTTTCCGGAGTGACGTCGATGTTGAAGCAGGCGCTGTGCGGATCGTTGCTGTGGCTGATGCTGCCGTTCGGCACTGCACGTGCCGGTGACGTCGGCTTCAGTGGGGTGCTGCCCAACGGGGCGGTGCTCACCCAGCGCGTGGAAAGCATGCAGGAACGGCGCTTCCGCAACGTGGTGCGGCAACACACCGATTACAGCTGTGGCGCGGCGGCGCTGGCCACCATCCTGCGTTACGCCTACCACCTGGACGCCGACGAAGGCACGGTGATCGAAGGGATGATGGGGGTCTCGGACCCGCAACTGGTCCACCAGCGTGGGTTCTCGCTGCTGGACATCAAACGGTATGTCGAATCGATGGGCATGCGCGGACGCGGCTACCGCGTCAACGAGGAGCGCCTGCGCTCACTGCGCGTGCCCGGGCTGGTGTTGATGGATGTGCGTGGCTTCCGCCACTTCGTGGTCCTCAAGCAGGTTCGCGACGATGTGGTCGATGTCGCCGACCCGATCCTGGGCAACCGCAGCATTCCCGTCAGCGAATTTCTACAGGCGTGGCCGTCGCGCGCCGTGTTTGTCGTGATCGGTAGTGACTTTGATCGCAACACGGTGTTGCTGCTCCCCGGCGAACGGCCCAGCGCGCGTTCGCTGTACGCCCGGCAGGGGCCGATCACCGACGCGGAACTGGTCGATTTCGGTTTCACCCACGCCGACTTGTTCTAGGAGGCACCATGAACATTGCACTGTGGACGCAGCGCGTGCTGCTGCTGACCCTGCTGGGGGCAGCGCCGCTTCACGCCGAAGAAGGTCGGCCCGGCAAGGGCCTGAATGAGATACCCGATCCCGAGCTGAGCCTGATGCGTGGGCGCTATACGGTCAACGGCAACAGCGTGGCCTGGTTCGGGGTGACCATGATCACCCAGTGGAACAGCGGCGGGCAGGCCGCGCGCAGCGCACTCACGCTGGGCATGGATTTCAGCCACGGTGCTACGCCGAAAGTCAGCTTCAGTCCGTCGGTGACGGTGACCGCCGCCGATGCGCCGCTGCCGGTGACGCCCGGTCGCAGCATCGATGCGAGCGGCCTGCAGAACGTGGCGGGCCTGACCCAGAGCATCCAGGTCGCCGGTGACGGCAATGTGGCCAGCAACACCACCCACCTCAACGTACGCGATGGCAGCGCACCGGCCGAAGGCAGCGCGGGGCCGACCCTGGCCAGCGTGCAGCAGGGCGGGGTCAGCGCGGTGGCGCAGCTGGACGGCAACACCGCCAAGGTGCAGGTGCAGATCGAGGGCGTCGGCGCGGTGCAGCAGTGGATCCGCAACGGCAGCGTCGGCCAGAGCATTGCCATCGGCAGCGATGGCCAGGCGGTGAGCAACCGCATGCAGATCGATCTTGTCCGGCAGTCGCTGGCCAGCAACGTCCCGCTCGGCCAGAACGTGGCCCAGGCGATGACGCTGGTGCGCGGTGTCGGCATGGGGCCCGGCCAGTAATCCAGGGCCGGGCAGGGGGAGTGAAAACACAACCGTGGGCCAAGGCACATGCACACCTCGATACACGCAACCCCGTTGGCGCTGGCGGCGCTGGCACTGATGGCGGCCGCCGGCGCACACGCGCAGCCCGCACCGGCCGACGAAGCCGACGTCAAGGCACTGATCACCCAGCTGGAAACGCTCAAGGCCAACTACGCGCAGGAAGTGCGTCGCCTGCGCGAGCTGGACATGCAGGTGCAGGCGATGCAGGCGCGACTGTCTGGCAAGACCGCGCCGATCGCGGGCGCCAACGCAGGGCCGCCCCCTTTGCCAGCCGACACCCCGGCTGCCGCGCCCAGCGCCGACGGCTATGCCAGCAGTGCAGCCGAAGCGCAGCAGGCCAAGCAGGCCTCGCGACGCAGCGTGGATGACGTCAAACAGCAGCAGGCGGCGTTGTTCAGCCGTCGCTTCACCATCGAAAACAGCCTCACCTACTCACGTTATGACCGCAAGCAGGTCACCCTCAACGGTTTCCTGGCCCTGGATGCGATTTTCCTGGGCAACATCGCCATCGAAAACGTCGAGTCGGACACGCTGACCTACAACCTGGCCGCGCGCTGGGGTGTCAGCCCGCGGCTGACCTTGAACCTGGACGTGCCCTACCTGGCGCGCAAGACCGTGTTTCAGAAAGGCGGTGCCGGGGGCTCGGCGGCGGCGATCGCGCAGGAGGAAACCACCGGTAACGGCATTGGCGATGTCGGGCTGAGTGCCAACTACCGGCTGTTTGCCGAGCATGGCCGCTGGCCGGAAACCGTGCTGACGGCCGGTGCCACCGCGCCGACGGGGCGCGCGCCGTATGGCGTGGACTGGAAGGTACTCGAACGCGACGACGACGACTTCATCCGCTTCGCCGTGCCCGAACAACAGCCCACCGGCAATGGGGTATGGCAGGCGAACATCGGCCTGTCGGCAGTGAAGACGGCTGATCCGGCGATCCTGTTCGCCAACGTCGGCTACATCCATTCCTTCCCGCGCAGCTTCGACGACCTGGACGCGAATCCGGACACGGTCAATCCCGGGGAGGTGAAGCTGGGTGGGTCGTATTACTTCGGTGCGGGGGTGGCGTTCGCGTTCAATGAACGCACCAGCCTGAGCATTTCCTTCAGCGACAAGTTGAGCAGCCGCGCTTCCACCCGCTACCGCAACGGTCAATGGCTGAAGGTGATTGGCAGCGACGCCAACGCCGGCACGCTCAATCTGGGCATTACCTACGCGCTCAACCGCAACACCACCCTGGTCAGCATGCTCGGGATCGGCCTCACCCCGGACGCGCCGGACTTCACCCTGGCCTTCAAGGTGCCGTACATGCTGTGAGCGCATCGACGCACGGCATGTACGGGTGTGCGTTCCGCCTGGACCGCTGCGCCTTCGGCGCGCGACGTGCTTTGCCGGAGGCCTATGCACTGCACCTGACCCCGCGCATTCGCGCGCCCTCTTCAACAAAGGGGCCTCCTCCTCGGATGGAACTGCGGAAGGAACTGGATGGTTTTTCGGTTCAGCGCAGCTCGGGCAGGGCCAGCTGATGTTTGCGGCAGAGGCGGTAGACGGTGACGCGTGAGACCTGCATGTGCCGTGCGCAGGCGGTGATGTTGAAATCGCTCTGGCGCAGGGCGCGCAGCAGGGTTTCGCGTTCGGCGAGTTGGCGTGCGTCGTGCAGCAGCTTCTGCGGTACGTGCGGCTGCGCCGGTACCAGTTCCAGATCGGCCACGCCGATCAGCTCAGCGTCGGTGACGATCGCTGCGCGTTGTACGCGGTTGAGCAGTTCGCGCACGTTGCCCGGCCAACTGAAGCGCTCCAGCGCACGTCGTGCCTCCGCACTGAAGCCGCGGGCGCGGGTGACGTGGCGATCGCGGAAGGTCGCCAGGAAGTGGTGCGCCAGCAGCAGGATGTCGCTGCTGCGATCACGCAATGGCGGCAGCGGCAGGCGCAGGACATTCAAGCGGTAGAACAGGTCGCGGCGGAACTGCCCATGCTCGACGGCCTGCTCGAGGTCGACGTGGGTGGCGGCCAGGACCCGTACGTCCACGGCCAGGGGCCGGTTGCTGCCGACGCGCTCGACGGTGCCTTCCTGCAGCACGCGCAGCAGGTTGGTCTGTGCATCCAGCGGCAGATCGCCGATCTCATCGAGAAACACGGTGCCGCCGTTGGCGGTCTCGAACAGGCCCAGGCGCCGGCCCGCTGCGCCGGTGAAGGCGCCGCGCTCGTGGCCGAACAGTTCGGACTGGACCAGCGCGGCCGGGATCGCACCGCAGTTCACTGCCAGGAAAGGCCGGTCATGACGCGGCGAGAGCGCGTGCAGTGCCTGCGCAGCCAGCTCCTTGCCAGTGCCGGTTTCGCCGGTGATCAGCACGGGCAGGTCGACCGGGGCGAACTTGCGGATCGCAGCGCGGGTGACCTGCAGGACGGCGCTCTCGCCAATGAGATGTTGGGGGCCGTGCGCGACGGGGTGTGCGGCCTGGCCGGACAGCTGTTGCAGGCGTTGGACGATGCGGCCAAGTTCGATCGGCGCGGTCCACGTTTCGGTGCAGGCGGCCAGCAGGGGCTGCAGGGCGGGGGGGGCGGCCGCTGCGCCGGCGGGCAGGATGGCCAGCAGGGTCATGTGGCGGTGCTCCTCGAGCAGCGTCTCAAGCCGGGCCAGGTTGGCCGGCAGCGCGCCGCGCAGGTCCAGCAGGCCAACGACCTGATCGTTGCCGCGCATGCCGATGGCCACGCAGTCGTCGGTGGCCACGCCGCGGACCTGCCAGCCTGCGGCCGCAAGCGCTGCGCGCTCGGCCGGTTGCGGTTGCCCAAACCAGATCACACACCGGGACGGGAGATCAGGGACTGCCGCCATGCGTCACCTTGCTGAAAAGGATCACAGGCGGAATTCACTGCAGGTCTGGGGGCCGTGGACGTGCCGCCCCACGTCCGGGTCCGCGGCCGGCCGGAACGCCGGCAGGCACTGGGTGTACTGGCAATTGCTTGAACAACATGAGGGACAACGCCGGTTGGGGGCGGAAGCGGCCAGGGCAACTGCAGAGGCGGTTGTGGGGTTGCGGTGTGGCGCGTTGTGATCTTTTCCAGGTACGGCCGTCGGTGGGTCGGGCGCTGGGCCCCCATGCCCTTTCCGGCGAATGTCCCCCGGCGTCGGCCTGCGGCCGCCCCCTCC
>NZ_JALJRW010000039.1 GCF_024519465.1 Stenotrophomonas sp. Ste86
CCTCCTTTATTTTGCCCAGGGGCCTACCGGCTGCTACGGGGCTCGGCTTGCGGTAGGGCCAAGCGGACTTTCCAACGAGGCCGTTGGTGGGTCGGGCGCCGGGCCCCATGCCCTTGGAGGCGAAATAAAGGAGGAGGGGGCGGCCGTAGGCCGACGCCGGGGGACATTCGCCGGAAAGGGCATGGGGCCCGGCGCCCGACCCACCGACGGCCGTACCAGGAAAAGCTCACAGCGCGCTTCATAGGTGTCAGGCGGAGGTAAAGGAAATTCTTTCGCGAACCGTCGATACACACTGAACGCTTCCCTTCGATGCAGATCCACGTGCACTCAAGTTGACCGGACCATCGCCGTTATCGGTGCCTCTGCCTGCATCGACGCGATGCGCACTGCACGTACTGTCGCGCATTGAAAAAAGATTGTTAGCCAACCCGCGAATTTGTCAGCGAGCGTTCATTTTTAGCGGTTTTTATGCTTTCAGATGAAAGTAAAAAATTTGAAAAGTCATTAGACTCCCGCCCCCCGCGTCGTGATGTTGTCCCCACGCCGCCCGCAAGGGCGCTTGTTTTTTACGAGAAAGAGAAATCGCACGGATGTATTTGAAGACCCACCCGCTGCGCAACGCGATCGCCATCGCGCTTGTCGCCAGCTGCAGTGCCCCTGCCTTCGCCCAGACCGCCAATGACGGCACCACCAATCTGGATCGCATTGAAATCACCGGCTCGCGCATCCGCCAGGCCAGCGTCGAGAGCGCCCAGCCGGTCGTCGCGCTGAACCGCGCCGAGATCGAAAAGAAGGGCTACATCAACGTCGCCGACATCCTGCAGGATGTTACCGCTGCCGGCGCGCCGAGCATGAGCCGCGCCAACTCGCTGGAGTCCGGTCGCGACTTCGGCGGCATGTACGTCAGCCTGCGCAACCTGGGCCCGGAACGCAGCCTGGTGCTGATCGACGGCCGCCGCATGGGCGTGTCCGCCGCCGGTTACTCCGACCTGGCCTCGATCCCGTCCTCCATCGTGGACCGCGTGGAAGTACTGACCGACGGTGCCTCGGCACTGTACGGCTCGGACGCCATCGCCGGCGTGGTCAACATCATCACCCGCAAGAATTTCGACGGCGCTGAAGTCAACGCCTACGTCGGCCAGTACAGCGAAGGCGACGGTCAGAAGACCAGCTACAGCGCCACCTTCGGCAAAACCTTCGACCGTGGCTGGGTCACCGTCGGCGGCGAGTACTCCGACGAAGATCCGATCCTGGGCGGCGCACGCGAGTTCACCGCCTACCCGAACGGCCCGCGCCACCCGACCGACGGCCTCAGCGGCGTCACCCCGTGGGGCTATGCCACCGTCGATGGCAGGAACCTCAGCGTGGGCCCGGGCGGCGACCCGACCGTGCTGGGCAATTTCAAGCCGGCCGACAAGGCCAACGATGCCAACACCAAGACCAACATGAGCCTGCTCACCGGTCTGCAGCGCAAGTCGGTGTTTGCCAACGGTGGCTTCTCGATCAACGACAACCTGCGCCTGGTGGCCGACGCGCTGTACACCGAGCGCGAGTCGACCAAGCAGCTGGCCGGCTACCCGTACCAGAGCACCGGCGGGCGCGCGCTGCTGTCCAAGGACAGCGCGTTCAACCCGTTCGGCCGTGACGTTGCCTTCGCGCACCGCACCGAAGAACTGCCGCGCGGCACCGAGAACAACCTGACCACCAAGCGCGCCAGCGTCGGTCTGGAAGGCAGCTTCGAAACCGGTTCGCGGTACTGGGACTGGAACGTCAGCTACATGTACAACCGCAACGAAGGCGAGCGCATCGGTACGGGCAGCATGTACCAGCCGAACGTCAACCAGTCCGTCGGCCCGTCGTTCATCGACGGCCAGGGCGTTGCGCGTTGCGGCAGCGTCGGCAACGTGATCGCCGGCTGCACGCCGTGGAATCCGCTGGCTCCGATGGGCTACACCGGCCCGGGCGCGCTGGGCAACCAGGACGTGCAGGACTACCTGTTCACCCGTTTCACCGACAAGATGCAGAGCACCACCAAGGTGGCCAGCGCGAACATCTCCGGCTCGCTGTTCAGCCTGTCGGCCGGTGACATCATGGGTGCGATGGGCGTCGAACATCGCAGCGAAGAAGCCAGCTACGACCCGGACCTGATGGTGCGCAACGGCCAGATCGCCGGCACCAGCGGCCAGCCGACCCGTGGCGATTACGCGCTCAACGAAGCCTACCTGGAACTGCAGGTGCCGCTGCTGGCCGACATGGCCTTCGCCCGCGAGCTGTCGCTGGACGTGGCCGGTCGTTACTCGGACTACAACAACTTCGGTTCGACCACCAACACCAAGTTCGGCCTGAAGTGGAAGCCGATCGACAGCCTGCTGGTGCGCGCCACCTACGGCACCGGCTTCCGCGCCCCGACGGTGGAAAACCTGTACGGCGGCACGGTCACCACGCGTGATTCGTACACCGATCCGTGCGACACCACCTTCGGTGCCGCGGCCAACAACGCGCAGGTGCAGGCACGCTGCCGCGCCGGCGGCGTGCCGGCCAACTTCCGCCAGCTGGCGGCCGATGGCAATCCGGCAACCGTGCCGGGCCAGCAGGGTGGCACCGACTTCACCTCCGGCTCCAACGAGGCGCTGAAGCCGGAAACCGCCAAGACCTGGACAGTGGGCCTGGTGTACAGCCCGGAGTTCGTCTCGGGCCTGGACCTGAGCCTGGACTGGTGGAAGATCCGCATCAACGACGTGATTGTCGGTGAGTCGGCCACGGACATGCTCAACCAGTGCTACGTGCAGGGCGTGGATGCGGCGTGCAACCGCTTCACCCGTTCCAAGTCGGGCAAGACGATTGGCCAGGTCAGCGCGCTGGACCGCACGCTGCTCAACGCCGGCTACCAGGAAACCGCAGGCTATGACATCGCCGTGCGTTATCGTCTGCCGGAACTGGCGATCGGCAAGTTCTCCGTGTCCTGGAACACCACCTACGTGGATTACCTGGAACGCAAGAACGACAACGCCGACACCACGCCGGTGCGCCAGTACGCCGGCTGGGAAGGCAACTTCCGCGTGCGTTCCAACCTGAACCTGGATTGGCAGTACGGTAACTTCGGCCTGGGCTGGACGGCACGCTACTACTCGAGCATGCAGGAAAACTGCGCATATGCCACCGAGTGCAGCAACCCGGGCTTCAGCTCGCCGTACACGGGCAACCAGGGCATCAACAAGGTAGGTTCGAACACCTTCCACGACATCCAGATGCGCTACATCCTGCCGTGGAACGGCACGGTGTCGATGGGTATCAACAACGTGTTCGACCACCAGGGTCCGATCATGTACAGCCAGCCCAACAGCAGCTTCACCTACTACGGTGGCTTCGACATCGGCCGTTACATGTACATGAAGTACCAGCAGCGTTTCTGATCTACGGCTTACTCTCTCCAAGCCGTTGAATGGAAGTAAGGCGGCGCCCTCGGGCGCCGCCTTTTTTTGTTTTCTTCAGCTGGAAGCGATAGATCAAAAGCGGTGCGTGTACGCGCGTTTGTCGGGCTGGGCTGGTGGGAGTGGGGTGGCGGGACACGCCGTAAATCCCGCTCCGCGGCCCAGCCCAGCCGCTGGCGGCGGTGCGTTCAGTCGCATGCGAGGCAATGCCTCGCATGCAATGCGCCTTCACCCATGGAGGCTCGCGTGCGCCTTGCTCGTTTGTGCAGTCCTGCACAAACGGCAAGACCGGGGTTGGGCGTCCTGCCCAACCCGTCCGGCGCATGCGCCGGACCCATGGCGCCCAACAGTCCCGCCACCCCACTCCCACCGGCCCCTCACACATCCCTGCCACTCACAGAACTTGCAAAAGCAATAGATAGAGCCGTGCCCTGCTTGCCCATGGTCGCCAACCAACTGTCCAGGGCGGGGGTGTGTGGGTTCGCGGGACCGTCGTACGCCATGGATGGCGTACGCG
>NZ_JALJRW010000003.1:0-57057 GCF_024519465.1 Stenotrophomonas sp. Ste86
ACCACAATCTAGCTGGCCGGCCGTGCGCCTTCTCCCCTCAGATGGGAGAAGAACCATAAAAAAACCCCCTCCCCGCTGGGCTGCCAGGGAAGGGGGTTTCAGGTACGGCTATCGGGAACGACTTAGATCAGCGGTGCCGGAGTTGCCGGCAGGGCGACCGGAGCGGCCTTCTTCTTGCGAACGGCCGGCTTGCGCTTTGCAACCTTCTTCACCGCTTTCTTGGCGGACGCCTTCTTGGCCGGCGCCTTGCGTGCGGTGGCCTTCTTCGCGGTAGCCTTCTTGGCTACCTTGCGGACGGCCTTTTTGGCGGTCTTCTTGGCCGCTTTCTTGGCCGTCTTCTTGGTCGCCTTCTTGGCCGTGGCCTTCTTGGCTACCTTGCGGACGGCTTTCTTGGCGGTCTTCTTGGCAGCGGACTTCTTGGCTACCTTGCGGGTTGCCTTCTTCGCCGTCTTCTTCACTGCCTTCTTTGCGGTCTTCTTGGCGGCGGCCTTCTTGGCGACCTTGCGGACTGCCTTCTTCGCCGTCTTCTTCACTGCCTTGCGGGCGGTTGCCTTCTTGGCTGCCTTCTTCACCGTCTTCTTGGCAGCGGCCTTCTTGGCTACCTTCTTGACGGCCTTCTTGGCAGCGGCTTTCTTGGCTACCTTCTTGACGGCCTTTTTGGCGGCCGGCTTTTTCTTCGCAGCTTTCTTGGTTGCCATGGGATGGCTCCTCGTCAGTGATCTATGGAGTGGAAACGCCCAGGTAAAGCAAACCCGCAGTGCGACATCGCGGGGACCGCCGTCGCGTCAAGCGCGTCGTGACGGATACGGGGATACCCACCGCAGGTGGCCGGGCAGGTATCGAATGGGAAGGGGCCTTGGAGTTCGCCGGGGGAAGCGACGCCATCTCCACCGTCTTCGGACGCGAGGTGGATGTCCAGGTTGTGCTTCGCGACTGGATGTCGATTCTGCTCACTCTGTTCGCAGCAAGGTCTGCTGTGGCGAAACCTAATCACGGTTTTTTTCACTGTCAACAACCCGGGCGAAAAAATTTCACATGGAGCGTCCCCGCGACGGCGTCGCCACCCCCGCTGCAAACACCGCCAGCGGCATGCCATGACACGCCGCACGCACCGCATCGACGTGCATCGCGCAGCACATGCGAAAAGAAAACCACTTAAAAGAAGCACTTTCGTATTTTCAGCGCGCGCCCGGCGCATGTGCACCACCTGACCCGCGCGTGCGTGCGCTTACGGCCGAACGCCTACCCACACGGCACCCAAACGGACGCGAAAACTTTTCACATGCTCGATCGCTTTTTGCCATCGGATTTGCACAAATGCGCAAACTTTCAGACCGTCGCGACCGTTCGGTTCGTACCGATCCGATGCGCCGCGCGCACCGGGTACGACCACCGCGCCGGTTCCCGACGCGCGCGCGCGGACACCGAAAGGCACCCTCATGACCCACGCCGACGTCGACCCAACCGTTCCGCATGAGTACCTGCCGGATCATCCTTTGCGCGCGCCGCACCGGTTTTTCATCACGTACACATAACGGCAGCGCCATCGACGTTGATCCAAACCTGGCGTGGCGACCAACCTCGCCCGCCGTGCGCCACCGCGCGGGCAAAAAAAAACGGCCGCACCAGGCGGCCGTTCCTTCGATCAGGCGACGATCAATGTTCGTCGTTTTCCAGCAGCTCGGCGTACTCGTCCGGGCCGAGCAGATCGTTCAACTCGTCGTTGGCCGAGAACTCCACCACGTAGATCCAGCCTTCGCCGTAGGCATCTTCGTTGATGGTTTCCGGCTTGTCCGACAGCGCTTCGTTCACTTCGACCACGGTGCCGGTGACCGGGCTGTAGACGTCCGAGGCGGCCTTGACCGACTCGACCACGGCCGCCTGCTGGCCAGCCTTCACTTCGTCGCCCACCGCCGGCAGTTCGACGTAGACCAGGTCACCGAGCAGGCCCTGGGCGTGGTCGGAAATACCGATGGTGACGCGGCCGTTGCCTTCGACACGTGCCCACTCATGGGACTTGAGGAATTTGAGGTCGCCGGGGATCTCGCTCATGGGACTGCTCCGAGGAATTTCAGGGGTCAAGAAACGGGGGTAGTGTAACCATCGGCGCCGACCGCTGACAGGTCGGCGCCGTCAAAAACATCAGGCGTCGGCCAGCACGCCCGGCTGGGCCTGGCCCTCGCGCACGAACGGGAACTTCACCACGCGCACCGGCACCTGCTTGCCGCGGATGTCCACGTGCACCAGGCCCAGTTCACCGGCCGGCACCCGCGCGAACGCGATGCCCTTGCCCAGCGTCGGAGAGAACGTGCCGGACAGGATCTCGCCCTGTCCGCTGGCAGTCAGTACCGCCTGGCCGTGGCGCAGCACGCCCTTCTCGTCCATCACCAGGCCGATCAGCTGACGCGCATCGCCGGCCGCCTTCTGCGCTTCCAGCACGTCGCGGCCGATGAAATCACGGCCCTCATCAAGCGCCACCGTCCAGGCCAGCGCGGCCTCGTACGGGGTGATGTCTTCGTCCATGTCCTGGCCATACAGGTTCATGCCGGCTTCCAGGCGCAGCGTATCGCGTGCGCCCAGCCCGGCCGGACGCACGCCGGCAGCGGCCAGCGCGTTCCAGAATGCGACCACCTCGGTCTGCGGCAGCAGGATCTCGAAACCGTCTTCACCGGTGTAGCCGGTGCGCGCCACGAACAACGGCGCGCCGCTGCTGGCGGTCGCCTCGAGCGCGGCGAAACGGCCCAGCTTCTCCAGTGCCGCGCGGTCGCCCTCGCCCACCAGCCCGATCACCCGCTCGCGCGCGGTCGGCCCCTGCACGGCTATGATCGCCAGGTCCTCGCGCTCGGTGACGGCCACGTCGAACGCGGCAGCCTGCTCGCGGATCCAGGCCAGGTCCTTCTCGCGGGTGGAGGCATTGACCACCATGCGGAAGAAATCGTCGGCCAGGTAGTACACGATCAGGTCATCGATGACCCCGCCGCGCGGATTGAGCATGCACGAGTACAGCGCCTTGCCGGTCGCCTTGAGCTTGTCCACCGAGTTGGCCAGCAGCTTGCGCAGGAACGGCTTGACCTGCGCACCGCGCAGATCCACCACGGTCATGTGGCTGACGTCGAACATGCCGGCGTCGCTGCGCACCAGGTGGTGCTCGTCCAGCTGCGAACCGTAATGGATGGGCATGTCCCAGCCACCGAAATCGACCATCTTGGCGCCGAGTGCGCGGTGGGTCTCGTTGAGAAGCGTCTTCTGGGTCATGACCGTTTTTCCGGGGGAATGAAGGCAAGACCTCGATTATCCCAGAACCGACTTCACAACGCCTGCGGCGTTGCGTCAGACCTGCTGCACCTTCAGCGTCATCCCCTCCACCGCCACTACCCGCACCCGGCTGCCGGCAGGCAGATCCGGGCCGGCCACCACCCAGAACGCGTCGTCGATCTTGGCCCGGCCCTTGCCCGCCACGATGTCCTGGTCGATCACCACCACCCGGCCGATCAACTGCTCGGCGCGCCGGTTCAACAGCGGCGCATCGCTCTGCCGCCCATGCGAACGTCCCCAACGCCGATAGCACTGGATGGACACCACCGACAGCAGCACGAAGGCCACCACCTGCCACAGCAACGGGATGTCGGCAAACACCGCCACCAGCACGAACACCGCCGCGGCACCGATCCCGATCCACAACATGAAGGCGCCCGGCGCCAGCGCCTCGGCCGCGAACAGGACCAGCGCCAGCGCGCCCCAGCCGACGACTTCCCAGCGCATCTCAGCCTCCGACCCGCGGCGGCACGCCGCGCGTGGCGCGCTTGTCTTCCTGCTTGGCGAAGGCCTCGCGCGCCAGCTCGGCGACGCCGGCGATCGAGCCGATCACCCCGCTGGCCTCCATCGGCATCAGCACCAGCTTCTGGTTCGGGGAGGTCGCCAGTTCCTTGAACGCCTCCACGTACTTCTGCGCGATGAAGTAGTTGATCGCCTGCACGTCGCCCTGGGCGATGGCTTCGGACACCATGCGGGTCGCATTGGCCTCGGCTTCGGCCGAGCGTTCACGCGCCTCGGCGTCGCGGAAGGCGGCCTCCTTGCGCCCCTCGGCCTCGAGCACGGCGGCCTGCTTCTCGCCTTCGGCACGCAGGATCTCCGACTGCCGCGAGCCCTCCGCCTCCAGGATCTGCGCACGCTTCTCGCGCTCGGCCTTCATCTGCCGCGCCATCGCATCGAGCAGGTCGCGCGGCGGCTGGATGTCGCGGATCTCGATCCGGTTGACCTTCACGCCCCACGGATTGGTCGCATGGTCGACCACGTTCAGCAGCTTGGCGTTGATCACCTCACGCTGGCTGAGCGATTCATCCAGGTCCATCGAGCCGATCACGGTGCGGATGTTGGTCTGCACCAGCGCGATCATCGCCACCTCCAGCACGGACACCTCGTAGGCGGCCTTGGATGCATCCAGCACCTGGAAGAACACCACCCCATCCACGCGTACCGCCGCGTTGTCTTTGGTGATCACCTCCTGGCCCGGCACGTCCAGCACCTGCTCCATCATGTTCACCTTGCGCCCCACCCCGTACACGATGGGGATCAGGAAATGCAGGCCGGGCGACATCGTGTGGGTGTAACGCCCGAAGCGCTCCACCGTCCATTCATACCCCTGCGGCACCATCCGCACTGCCTTGAACAGGATGACCACGGCCACGAAGGCCAGCACCAGCGAAAACAGCACGGTCGGAAACATCGCGTCACTCCTTTGATGCCGGGCCGGGCCCGGGCATGGCTACGCTGCCATTACAACCGGATCCGGCCACAGAGGATGTCCCGGAACATCACCCAGTCGCCGGCGAAAGAATAGAAGGGATGCTTGAAGGTGGCTGGCCGGTTTTTCTCGAAGAAAAAGTGCCCCACCCAGGCAAACCCGTACCCGCAGGCCAGCGCTGCCAGCAGCCAGACGGGCTGGCCGCGCACGATCGCGAAGGCGACCAGCAACAACACCGTGCAGCTGCCGACAACGTGCAGCCGGCGCGAGACCGCATTGCGGTGCTCGTCCAGATAGAACGGATAGAACTCGCGGAAATTGGCGAAGCGGGACATGGCGCGCCTTGCGAAACCGGACGCACCCAGCATAGCGCGTGCGTCCCGGTAGTGCCGGCCGCTGGCCGGCTCTGCAAAAGGCGGCCGGGGAGCCGGCCAGCGGCCGGCAGTGCGCGTTCGGGGACACTTTCCGAGGAGCCGGCCAGCGGCCGGCAATGCACGTTCGGGGACGCTTTCCGAGGAGCCGGCCAGCGGCCGGCACTACCTCACCTGTCAGGTGGTGCGCGGGGCGAACATGATCACCATCATGCCGGCCAGGCAGAGGGCGACGCCGAGCAGGTCCCAGCGGCTGGGGCGGATGCCGTCCACCAGCCACAACCACATCAACGCGGTGCCGATGTAGACCCCACCGTAGGCCGCATACACACGGCCGCTGGCAGCCGGATGCAGGGTCAGCAGCCAGGCGAACAGCGCCAGGCTGGCCGCCGCCGGCAGCAGCAGCCACGCGCTGCCGTCCTTGCGCAGCCACAACCACGGCAGGTAACAGCCGACGATTTCCGCCACGGCGGTGAGCACGAACAGCAGCAGCGTCTTCACGGCTTGGCTTCGTCGGCCTTGGCCTGCTGCCAGAGCGCTTCCTGCGCGTCCAGGTCCAGCGCGGCCAGCGCCTGCCCGGCCGCGTCGGCCTTGGCTTCCATCGCGCGGAAGCGGCGCTCGAACTTGTGGTTGGCCTGGCGCAGCGCGGCGCCGACGTCCACCTTGGCGTGGCGGGCCAGGTTGGCGCAGACGAACAACAGGTCGCCCAGTTCTTCCTGCAGGCGCGCCTGGTTGTGCTCGACCGGGCCCTGTGCGAACTCGGCGGCGACTTCATCCAGTTCTTCGCGCACCTTGTCGATCACCGGCGCAGGACCGGGCCAGTCGAAACCAACCCGCGCCGCGCGCGCCTGCAGCTTCATCGCCCGCTGCCATTCGGGCAGTCCGCGTGAAATGCCGGCGAGTGCGGAGGTGTCGGTGTCGCCCTTGGCGGCACGCTCGGCGCGCTTGATCGCTTCCCAGTTGGCGTTGACGCCCTCGGCGCCATCCACCTGCACCTGGGCGAACACGTGCGGGTGGCGGCGCTGCAGCTTGTCGCTGATCGAACGGGCCACGTCGGCGAACGCGAAGGCGCCCTGCTCGCTGGCCATCTGCGCATGGAACACCACCTGCAGCAGCAGGTCGCCCAATTCGTCCTGAAGGTCGTCCAGGTCGCCGCGGTCGATCGCATCGGCGACCTCGTAGGCCTCCTCGATGGTGTACGGGGCGATGCTGGCAAAATCCTGCTGCAGGTCCCACGGACAGCCGCCCTGTGGGTCGCGCAGCCGCGCCATGATGCCCAGCAGGCGGTCCAGTTCAGCAGTCGCGGTCATCCCATGCTCCTTTGCAGCGATCAGGCCGGCAGCCACTGCCGCCATGGCAGGCGGGTGTCGCCCAGGGCGATGAAATCGCCGTTCAACAGGCTCTCGCGGCGGTTGTAGCGGAACGGCTTGCCGGTGGCCGCCGACAGCACCGCGCCACCGGCGGCGTGCAGCACGCACTGGCCGGCGGCGGTGTCCCATTCGGAGGTCGGGCCCAGCCGCGGATACACGTCCAGCGTGCCTTCGGCGAGCCGGCAGAACTTCAGCGACGAGCCCTGCGCGATCACCTCGATGTCGCCCATCCGGTCCAGCAGCGCCTGGGTCTGTTCGCTGCGATGCGAGCGGCTGGCGGCGACCTTGAGCGGCGCGGTGGCCGGGGTTCGGGCGCGCAGGACCGAATCGTGCATGCCCAGCCGGCGGTAGGCCAGTTCGCCGCGCATGGCGTGCCAGACCGTACCGGTCACCGGGGCCAGGACCACGCCGAATGCCGGCGCGCCCTGGTAGATCAGCGCGATGTTCACGCTGAACTCGTCGTTGCGCTTGACGAACTCGCGGGTGCCGTCGAGCGGGTCGACCAGCCAGTAGGCGCCCCAGTGCTGGCGCACCTCCCACGGCACCTGCGCCGATTCCTCGGACAGGATCGGCAGGTCCGGGGTGAGCTGCTGCAGGCCGCGCTCGATCACGTGGTTGGCGGCCAGGTCGGCGGCCGTCACCGGACTGCGATCGGATTTGATTTCCACATCGAACGGGGTCGCATACACGGCCATGATGGCGGCGGCCGCGTCCTGGGCGATGGCGATGACGGTTTCGCGCAGATCGGTGGTGAGCTTGATCATTCCTGGCCGCCCAGCCACTGGCGGGCGATGAACAGCGCCGCCAGTGAACGCCCTTCGGAGAAGTCCTCGCGCAGCATCAGCTGGTCCAGGTCGGCCAGTTTCCAGGGCACCACGTCCAGTTCCTCGGGCTCATCGCCAACCAGCCGCTCCGGGTACAGGTCGCGCGCCACGACCAGCCACGATTGGTGGCTCATGTAGGTGGGCGCCAGGGTCATCGCGCGCAGCACGTCCAGCCGCCGCGCGCCGTAACCGGCTTCTTCCTTGAGCTCGCGGTTGGCGGCCTGCACCGGCGTTTCGCCGGCATCGATCCGGCCCTTGACCAGGCCCAGTTCGTAGCGGTGGACGCCGGCGGCGTACTCGCGCACCAGCAGAACGGTTTCATCGTCCAGCATCGGCACCACCACCACCGCGCCATGCCCATGGCTGATCAGGCGCTCGAAGCAGCGGCGTTCGCCGTTGGAGAATTCCAGATCAAGGTGCTGGCGCTGGAACGGCCCGCTCTGCTCGTCCGTGATGCGGTGGATGATGGGCAGGCGACGACTCATGCGAGCCTCTCTAGAATGGGTGCTGGTGAAAACGTCTTCATGAGCCCGAAATGCTAGCAGACCCAGCCCCCCTATCGCTGGCCGACCAGTGGCGCCGTCGCGACCTGGCCGTGCTCTGGCACCCGTGCACGCAGATGCGCGAACACCCCGACACCCTGCCACTGGTGCCGATCGCCCGGGGGGAAGGCCCGTGGCTGATCGACCATGACGGCAAACGCTACCTGGACGGGGTCAGCAGTTGGTGGACCAACCTGTTCGGCCACGCCGAGCCGCGGATCGGCGCCGCCATCGCCCACCAGGCGACCCAGCTGGAGCAGGTGATGCTGGCCGGCTTCAGCCATGAACCGGCGGTGCGTCTGGCCGAGCGCCTGCTGGCGATCGCCCCGCGCCAGGCCGGACGCGACCCGCTGGCCAAGGTGTTCTATGCCGACAACGGCTCGGCCGGGGTCGAGGTGGCGCTGAAGATGGCCTTCCACTACTTCCGCAACCGTGGCGAGCACCACCGTACCCGCTTCGTGGCGCTGGAGAACGGCTACCACGGCGAAACGCTCGGCGCGCTGTCGGTGGGCGATATCCCGCTGTACCGCCGCGTGTATGCCCCGCTGCTGACCGAGGCGCTCTTCGCCCCCTCGCCGGACGCCTACCTGGCCGAGCCCGGCCAGAGCGCCGCGCAGCGCGCCCACCAGGCCGCCGACGCGCTGGCCACGCTGTTCGACCAGCACCCCGGTGAGATCTGCGCGGTCATCCTGGAACCGCGCCTGCAATGTGCCGGCGGCATGCGCATGCACGACCCGGTCTACCTGCAGCGCGCCCGCGCACTGTGCGATGCCAACGGCGCGTTCCTGATCGCCGACGAGATCGCCACCGGCTTCGGCCGCACCGGCACGATGTTCGCCTGCGAGCAGGCCGGGGTGATGCCCGACCTGCTGTGCCTGTCCAAAGGCCTGACCGGCGGGTTCCTGCCGCTGTCGGCGGTGCTGGCCACCCAGGCGCTGTACGACGCGTTCCTGGACGATTCGCGCGAGCGCGCGTTCCTGCACTCGCACAGCTACACCGGCAATCCGCTGGCCTGCGCCGCCGCACTGGCGACGCTGGACATCTTCGCCGGCGAAGACGTGATCGCGCGCAACCGCAGCACCGCCGAGGTGATGCGCACGCTGGCCGCTCCGTTCAACGACCACCCGCACGTGGCCGATGTGCGCCAGGCCGGGATGGTGGTGGCCTTCGAACTGACCCGCAATGGCGACAAACGCACGCCCTTCCCCGCCGAGGCGCGGGTGGGGCTGCATGCCTATACCGCCGCGCTCAAGCGTGGGGTGGTGCTGCGGCCGCTGGGCAACGTGCTGTACTGGATGCCGCCGTACTGCGTGGAAGACGAACACCTGGACCTGCTGGCCCAGACCACCCTGGCCGCAATCGAGGAGGCCGTTGCATGCGCGTGACCCGGTGCCATATCGACATCCCGCTGGCGGTGGGCCAGACCCTGTCGCTGCCCGAAGAGGCGGCCAACCACCTGGTGCGGGTGATGCGCCTGCGCGAGGGCGACGGCTGCGTGCTGTTCAACGGCGATGGGCACGATTACCCGGCCACGCTGGTGGTGGTGGGCAAGCGCGATGCGCAGGTCCGGATCGACGCGGCCACCGCGCTGGACAACGAGTCGCCGCTGCACATCACCCTGCTGCAGGGCATCGCGCGTGGCGAGAAGATGGACCTGATCCTGCAGAAGGCCACTGAACTGGGCGTGGCGGCGATCGTGCCGGTCAACGCCGAGCGCACCGAGGTGAAACTGGATGCGGCGCGCGCCGAGAAGCGGCTGGCGCACTGGACCAGCGTGGTGGTGTCGGCGTGTGGTCAATCCGGGCGCGCGCGGGTTCCCAACGTGGCGGCACCGCAATCGCTGCTGGACGCCGCACGGCAGATGCCGGCGCAGGCGCTCAAACTGACCCTGGACCCGCTCGGCGAGCATCGCCTGTCCACCCTGCAGCCGACACCGGGCGGAGTGGTGATCGCGATCGGCCCGGAGGGTGGCTGGTCGCCACGCGACCGCCAGGCATTGGCCGAGGCCGGCTTCCAGGGCCTGCAACTGGGGCCGCGCATCCTGCGCACCGAAACCGCCGGATTGGCCGCGATCGCCGCCGTGCAGGCGCGGTTGGGCGACCTGGGGTAAGTGGCAACGGCAACAGCAGCCACGCATGGCGTGGCTCTACCGGAGGGCCGAATCGTGCGCGTTCGGCAGGTATGGGTCGTTGATCGATACGAACGCCGTGCCAAACGCGGTGCCAACATACAGCGGAAGGCACGGGCGCCGAAGCACGCCGGCACTCCGGCAATCCGGCACGCATCGGGTGGAACAGCCCCCTTGAGTCAAGGGGGCGCGCCGCCAGGCGCGGGGATCTGGAGGCAAGTAACGCGAAGACTCACCCCGCGACGGGGTAGGCCTCGTCCAGCGCTGCTTCCAGCGCATCCAGGTCCGGCAGCAGCGCGCTCTGCTCGCCGAGCAGCACGCGCATGTGCACGCCCTGCGGCAGGGTTTCCTCGGAAGCGTCGGCCAGCAGGCCGTCGCGCGGGACCGCGATCAACTGCGGGAAGGTCTGGGTCAGCAGGGCGAAGTACGGGCGCTTGGCGTTGCCACCCAGTGCCTTGAGCACCACCACCTTGTTGTTGCTGGTCACCAGCTCATCGCCCAGCCCGGACAGCCGGGCGAACGACAGCAGGGGCACGTCCCAGCCATGCCAGGCGATCTGCCCGACCAGCCAGGCCGGCGCGTCGGGCACGGTCTGCACGGCGACCTTGGACATCATTTCGGCCACGGTGGCATTGGGCAGCAGCACGCGTTCGTGCCCGGCCTGGATCAATACCCCGCGGATTTCGTCGTTGCTGGCGTAACTCATGGCGTGATTCCTGGAAGGGGGCGCGGCGATTACTCGCGTACGCCCCAACGTTCGACGATGCTATGGGCCAGCTGCGGCGGCTCACCGGCCTGCATGCCGGCGGCGACCACGGCGTTGGCGGCGGTGGGGTCGTAGCAGCCTTCACCGACCTGCCCGGCCACCCAGGCGCCTTCTCCGGCCAGCGCCAGCACCGCATCCACGTGGCTGGCATCGGCGCCGCTGAGCAGCACCACGGCGCTGTCGGCCGGCGGCAGCGTGCCGACCTGGACACCCTGCGCATCGGCGCTGAAATACAGCCCGCGATCGCGAACGGCCAGGCCCACGTCATCGGGCAGGATGTAGGCGTTGCCGGCCTGCACCGGCTGTTCCGCTTCGGCCAACACCACCGGCAACGCCGAGACGCGCGCCATCTGCTTGACCAGGTTGCCGTAACGGCCCCCGTCCAGGCGCATATGCACCAGCACCGGCGTGGCCAACCCGGCCGGCAGCGTGGCCAGCAGGCGACGCAGCGCGTCCGGCCCGCCGATGCCGGCCAGCACCAGCACGGCACCGGCGGCGGCGCCGTCGGCGGGGCGCTCGGCCTCCAGTTCCACCAGCGACAGCCGCGCGATGTCGAAATCGGTCGGCGGCGCTGCGGCGCTGGCGGGTGCCGACGGCGGCGGTGCGATCGCCTCGACCGCATCGTCATCCACCAGCGACCAGCTGCTGTGATCGCCCAGCGGTACGCGCGGCGGCGCAGCCGGCGGGGCGGACACGGGAACCGGCGGCGGCGCGGACGGCGCCGGCTGCAGCGCGGCCAGCGCCTCTTCCAGCGACATCGGCTCGCTCATCGTATCCGGCGCCTGGTACAGGCCATCGGCCGGCACGTCGCCGGCGGCGTCGAAGGCCTCGCGCACATGGAAGTCCAGCGGGGCATCGGCATGCAGCTGTGCCGGCGTGGTCGGCAGGCCCGGCTCGGGCTGCAGCAGGCCGTCCTGTTCCGAACCCGGCGGCAATACGTCGTGGTGGCCATGCAGCTTGGCCACCAGGTGCCGCGCCCAACGCTGGGCTTCCCAGCCATCGCGGCGTGCGGCCAGTTCGGCTTCGTCGAAAATCAGCGTCAGCGACGGCGAGCCCAGTACCGGGTCCAGCCGTTCGAGCGCGTCTTCGATCGCCGGCTCCAGCGCGATCAGCACCGCACCCGGCGCGGCGTCACGCAGCGCCTGCAGCTCCAGCGTGTTGGGATCTTCCTCCAGCACCAGGGTGGCGCCGGCCTGAGCCAGCGCCTCACGCAGGCGCTCACGGGCAGGACCGACCCGCGCCAGCAGCGCTACCGACAACAGCGAAGGCAGGTCATTCGCGGACACGGGCGATCCCCAGCAGGTCGTACACGTTTCGCATCAGGTCCAATTCCTGGTAAGGCTTGCCCAGGTAACGCTGGACACCGATTTCGAAGGCGCGCTGACGGTGCTTGTCGCCGCTGCGCGAGGTGATCATCACGATCGGCACGTCCTTGTAGCGAGGATCGGCACGCATCGCGGTGGCCAGTTCATAGCCATCCATGCGCGGCATTTCGATATCCAGCAGCATCAGGTCGGGCACACGTTCTTCCAGCCGCTCCAGCGCTTCCACGCCATCGCGGGCGACGGCCACTTCGAAGTTGTGGCGTTCCAGGATGCGCCCGGTGACCTTGCGCATGGTCAGCGAATCGTCGACCACCATCACCAGCGGCACGTCGCGGTCGCTGACCTGGGTGGTCGGGGCGATCGGCTTGTGCGGATTGGCCTGGAAGCGGCGCACCAGCGGGGCAACGTCCAGGATGACCACGACCCGGCCATCGCCGGTGATGGTCGCCCCGTAGATACCCGGCACCGAGGCGATCTGCAGGCCGACCGGCTTGACCACGATTTCGCGGTTGCCCAGCACCTGGTCGATGGCCACGGCCGCGCGCAGTTCACCGGCGCGGACCAGCAGCAGCGGCACCTGGGCCTGGCCTTCGGCGCGGGCCTGGCCCTGGCCGATCAGCGTGCCCAGATCGTGCAGGGCGAAGGCTTCGCCACCGTAGTGGTAGCTGCCGTCGATGGTCTCGAAGCGCTCGCGCGAGATCCGGCCGATGCCGCTGACCGAGGCCACCGGCACGGCGAAGGTGGTCTCGCCGATCTGCACGAACACCGCCTGGGTGACCGCCAGCGTCTGCGGCAGGCGCAGGGTGAAGGTGACGCCCTGGCCGCGCACCGAGTGGATGTCCACCGAGCCGCCAAGCTGGCGCACTTCGTTGTGCACCACGTCCATGCCCACGCCACGGCCCGCCAGCTGGCTGACCTGCTCGGCGGTGCTGAAACCGGGCGAGAAGATCATCGCGTCCAGTTCGGCATCGCCGAGCACGGCGTCGGCCTCGATCAGGCCACGCTGTTCGGCGCGGCGACGGATCGCCTCGCGGTCCAGCCCGGCGCCGTCATCGGCCACTTCCAGCACGATTTCCGAGCCTTCGCGGCGCAGGCGGATGGCGATCTCGCCTTCCTCCGGCTTGCCGGCGGCGCGACGCTGGTCCGGGGTTTCCAGACCATGGGCGACCGAGTTGCGCAGCATGTGCTCCAGCGGCGCGACCATGCGGTCGAGCACGTTGCGGTCCAGTTCGCCGTGCGTTCCATCCAGGGTGACGTGGACCTGCTTGCCGGTGTCCTGGCCGGCCTGGCGGACCACCCGACGCAGGCGCGGCACCAGCCCGTCGAACGGCACCATGCGCGCCCGCATCAGGCCATCCTGCAGTTCCGAGCTGACCCGCGACTGCTGTTGCAGCAGCACGTCGTACTGGCGCGACAGGTCGTCCAGCACGCCCTGCAGGCCGCCCAGATCGGCCGCCGACTCGTTCAGCGCGCGGCTGAGCTGCTGCAGCGTGGAGAAACGGTCCAGTTCGAGCGGATCGAACTTGTGGTCGGCCTGGTCCTGCTCGCGCTGGTAGCGGGCGACGATCTGCGCCTCGGTTTCCAGGTCCAGGCGACGCAGCTGGTCGCGCAGACGCGCATTGGTGCGGTCCAGTTCGCCCATGGCACCGCGGAAGGCACCGAGCTGCTGTTCCAGTCGTGAGCGGTAGATCGCCACTTCACCGGCGTGGTTGACCAGACGGTCGAGCAGGTCGGCGCGCACGCGCACCTGCTCCTGCTGCGGACGGGCCAGCATGTCGTCTTCGCTGCTGGCCTCCAGCGGCAACGGCGCGGACAGCGGGGCCTCGGCGACGGCCGTGTCGACCTCCACCGGGGCGGCATCGGGTGCATCGACGGCGCTGTCGGCCGCGACCGGTTCAATCCGGCCCAACGTGCGCTGTTCGAAGGCGCCGATCAGGTCCTCGGGCATCGCCACGCTGCGGTGCTGGCCGGTGCGGGTCAGCATCTGGTGCAGGCGATCGAAGCCACGTTCCAGCAGGTGCACATCGCTGCGGTCGATGTCGGTGCGGTTGGACGCAACGGCTTCCAGCAACGACTCGATGCCGTGGCCGAGGTCGCCGATCGGGTTGATCCCGGCCATGCGCGCGCCACCCTTGAGGGTGTGCAGGTCGCGCTGCAGGCCGGCGATGACGTCACGGTCATTCGGCGCGGAGCGCAGTTCGCTGATCAGGCCATCGCAATGGTCGAGCAGGTCCTTGCCTTCTTCCACGAAGATATCGACCAGCTCCTCGTCCAGAACGCTGAAGTCCAGTGGCTCGGTGCTGTCTTCCTCGACGCTTTCTTCAGCGTCGAGGCCGACCGCGTCGTTGGCAGCCGACGTGCCGCTCGTGCTCGTGCCGGCGGCGATCGAGGCCAGGGCAGCGGTTCCGGCCGCCGCGACCACGGGCGCGTCTTCCAGTTCGAAGAACGGCGTGGGCGCGGCGGTCTCGGTGGCATCGGCATCCACCGCGTCTTCGGCGAAGGCATCGGCCTCGTCGCGCTGCTCCTGCATCTCATGGATGGCATCCAGGCCGAGCACGCTGTCGGTGTCGTCCCGTGCCGTCGGCGCGTCGATGACGGTCAGGCCATCGTCCAGCGCCTGCTGCTCGTCGACCAGCTCGCCGAACGCCGGGGTCGAAGGCAGCGCGTCCTCCAATGCTTCGCGTTCTTCTTCGGTGGCAGTGTCGACATCGCGCTCGGAGAAAGCGGGGGTTTCCGCCTGCTCTTCCGCGACAGCGTCAACACCAGCGGTACCGGCGTCTGCGTTGACAGCCTCGACCTCGACCGCCTCGACCAGTGGTTCGTCTGCGATTTCGGCGTCGGCGTCCGCTTCGGCTTCGACGTCGACTTCGACGTCGGTGCCGAGTTCGGCGTCGACAGTCTGCGCGTCATCGACGGCCACTTCCGCCATCGGCGCATCCACCACGGGCGCGTCGACGGCCGGGGTGACATCCAGATCGACGTAGCGCGACAGGTCCTCGGCGCCGGTCAGTTCGACCGCGTCCAGTCCGTCGTGCGCGCGTTGCGCGGCGATCGCCTCGTCCGGCTGCTGGCCATCTGCAGGCGGCGCGGCATCGTCCGCGCTCACCGCGGCGGGCGTCGTCGGCAGCTCGGCGTCGAAGTACGCCGACAGGTCATCGCTGGCGGTGAGTTCGCCGAACACCAGTGCGTCGCTCTCCAGCACGTGCGCTTCCAGGCCACCGCCCTGGCCTGCGTCCTCGGCGTCGGTCGGCGCAAGGTCGACCACCGACAGCGCGTCGGCCTCCAGCTCGGCCTGCTGCAGTTGCGCATCGGCACTGTCATCCCGCCCGGCGTAGCCGCCCTGCCCGTCTGCCTGCGGCAGCGTGGACAGCGCGTCCTGCCCAGGGGCGGCGACGGCGGCGTCATCTGCGGCGAAGGCCTGCGCGGCATCCTCCTGTTCCAGGGCATCCAGCGCGTCCTGCTCGAACGCCAGCTCGTCGTCGGCGACCAGCGCCGGCCAGCGTGCCTCGGGCAGCGTGTCGGCCAACGCCTGCAGGCGCGCGGCCAGCGCGGTCTGCACCGGAATGCGCGGCGCCTCGGCCTGCAGCGCGGTCATGGTGGTGCGGATCGCCTCGGCGGTGGCCGACAGCGCGTCCACGCCTTCGGCATCCGGGGTGGCATCGGCGGCCAGCGAGCGCTTGATGTAGCTCTCGGCAACGCCGGTGACCGCGGTGATTTCCGGCACGTCGGTCATCGCGAACGCACCGTTCATGGTGTGCACCGCGCGCAGCAGGGTGTCGGTCACCGGCTGCGGGGCCACGCTGGCCTCGCGCAGCCAGGCCTGCAAGGTCGCCTGGTGGGTGTCCACTTCGGCTTCAAGGATTTCGCGCAGGACTTCATCGATGTTGGCCGGCGTGCCGGTCGCCTCGACCGCCTGCACCGGTGCCTGGACAACAGGCTCGATGGTCTCAACAGTTTCAACCGGTGCCGCCACGACCGGGGACGCACGCTGCAGCGGTACATGGAAGGTCTCTTCGCCGGCAGCAACGCGGTCGGCGATGGCCTGCATGGCCTGCAGGTCGGCGGTCACCCGGCCCTCGCCACGCAGCGCGGCGTTGAGCTGCGGCAGCACGTCGTAGGCCTGCCCGACCATCGCCACCACGGCCGGCGTCGCCGGACGGGTGCCGTCGAGCACGCGGTTGAGCATGCCCTCGATCTTCCAGCTGAATTCACCCAGGGTGCGTGCACCAACCAGGCGGCCGCTGCCCTTGAGGGTATGGAACACGCGACGGATCGGACGCAGCCGGTCCATGTTGTCCGGCGCGGCGCGCCAGACCGGCAGCAGATTGCCGAGGTTGACCAGTTCCTCGTCGAACTCTTCGATGAAGACCTCGCGGATGTCCTGGTCGATGTTCTCGCCGTCGTCCTCGAAGCCGGCCTCGATGCTGTCGGCCTCGTCGACTGCCGCACTTTCCGCGACCGCAGGCGAGGCGGCAGGCGCGGCCTGCGGCTCGGTGCTGAACTGCGATGCAGCAGCGTCGAGCTCGGCCAGGAAGCGCGCCGATTCGTCGTCCAGTTCGATCTTGCTGATCACCGCAGCATGCACGCCGGTGCTGCTGTGGGTGATGAGCGGCGTCTGATCGTGCGCATCGGCGCTGTCAGCTGCGTTGGCGTCGGCATCGGCGTCGAACGCAGGCACGCTCGCGTCAGTGGCGTCAGTGGCGTCAGTGGCTTCGAAGGCCTCGATGACCTCATCGGCGTCTGCGACTTCTGCGACTTCTGTGACTTCTGCAGCTTCGGCTTCCGCGGGGTCTGCGGCTTCCGCGGCGTCTGCGGGGTCTGCGGCAGCTGCCGCGTTTCCGACGTCCAGCGCCGGCTCTGCCGTGCCTGCGTCGAAGGTATCGACCTCGGCCTGCAGGAACGGCGGCAGGTGCTCAACGTCCAGGGCCGGCGCGGCGTCGACGAGGACGTCCTGCACCGGCGTGGCCGGGGCGTCATCGATCTGCAGCGACAGCACGCCATCGGCGTTGTGCAGCGGCGCGTCGAAGGTGAACGTGATCGGCTCGTCGCTGATCTCCAGCGCGTCGTGCTCGGCGGAGACCGGGTCGAAGCCGCCACTGAACGACAGCGGCGCGTGGCTGTCGGCCGGCTCCACCGCCTCGGACGGCGCGGCCTGGGCATGCAGCGCATCCAGCGCGTCGAGCGCGGCATGCATGGGCGGCTGGGTGTCCCAGCGGGTCGCGGTGGTGTCTTCGGCGAACACCGGGTCGAAGTGGACGAAGCTGGCGGCGTCATCGCGCGTGGCCGGGTCGGACAGCGTCCACTGCACCGCGTCCGGGACGCTGGCGGTGGAGGCGGCAAACACCAGGCCGGCGGCATCGCCCGCGTCTGCGGCGGGTGCCGGGGCGGACGCATCGGGCAGCGGGTCGAAGGTGAAATCCGGCAGCGACGGCGGCACGCTGCCCGGGGCAGGTGCGGACGCGGCCATGGCGGTGTCGATATGTTCCGGCGCCGGCGTTTCCCAGGGCGCCAGCTCGATCGCTTCCGGTGCCACCGGCAGCGCTTCGGCGCTGGCATCCGGGGCGGCGGCATGCGCATCGGGCAGCGGCCAGTAACGCAGGGTTTCCAGGCTGGTGCGGGTGATGTCCAGGATTTCGTCGCGGCCCGGGCGACGCTCGCGCAGCGCTTCCAGGTAGTACTCCAGGCTGGCCATGGCATCGGCCAGCGTATCCAGCTGGCGGCCACTGGGCACGCGCTGGCGGCCGATCAGTTCCACCGCGATGTACTGGCGTACGCCCTGCAGGTAGTCGGCCGGCGTGGCCAGGTCGAGCATGCGCAGCGCACCGGCGACCTCGCCAAGCAGACGCGGTACTTCCTGCAGCTGCTGGTGGTTCCAGTTGGTTTCGATGAAGGCGACGAAGTGTTCGCGTGCGGCGGCGAAGTTGGCGATCGCTTCATGCGCGAGCACTTCCACCGTGCGTCGGTTTTCCACCGCGCTCGGATCGTCTTCACCGCTGATGTTGGCACCCAGATGCGCGACCTGGTCATCCAGCGACGCGTCCACGTACAGCAGTGCGCCGGCGATATCCAGCAGCAGGCTCTCATCGATCTGCTGCTCGCCGTCGACCACCCCGCGCAGCGCATCGCGCTGCTGCACGACCACGCCACGGGCCACGCCCAGGCCCATCATGCCCAGGGTATCGGCGACCGCGCCGAGTTCGTTGACCTGGGTCTGCAGCTGTACCGGCTCGCCGCCGGTGCGCAGGTGCAGGTCCAGCGCGTCCTTGATCCGCAGGAGTTCTTCCTTGACCGCATTGCCGACGGTGTCGAGCAGCTCGCGGTTGCGGCCGCTGAGGCTGCCGCGCGCGTGGTCGAGTTCGGCCTCGGTGGCGCTGACGCTGTCCGGGGCGAAAGCGAACAGCACGCTTTCATTGATGCCCGGCGCAGCGCGCGCCGAACGGATGTCATTGAGCAGCGGCAGCAGCACGATCGGAATGTCGCGGTGGCCGTTCTGCAGGCGTTCCAGATAGTCAGGCAGCAGTACGCTGCCGCGCATCAGGGTCGCGCAGGCTTCGTCGCGGTCGGGCACCTCACCGGCACCGATCGCGTTGGCCAGCTGTTCCATCTCCTCGGCCACCATCGCCGGGGCATACAGCTCGACCATGCGCAGGGTGCCCTGCACCTGGTGCAGGTAGCCGGCGCAGAAGCGCATGCGGCTGCCGTCGGCAGGGTCCTCCACGTAGTACTCGACCTCGTTGCGCACCTGGCGCAGGGTCTCATCCAGCTCCGGCTTGACCCAGCCCAGGGCGGCGTGGCTCATGGCATCGCGCAGCGTGCTCATGCCGGGACTCCCGGCAGGGTGGCGCGCGTGTCGTGCTTTGAATTCTCGCGATGCATCATCTGCTGATTCCTTCCCTCTCCGCCCTGCCCGCGGCTCACGCCGGCAGCTTGAAGTCGGCAACCGAGCGGCGCAGGTCGGCCGCCAGCTGTGCCAAATGGCCGATCGACTCGGCGGTCTGTCCCGCGCCCTGCGAGGTCTGGCCGGTAATCTGACGGATCACGCCCATGGTGCGGGTGATGTCCGACGCGGCCGACGACTGCTGCTGGGCGGCGATCGAGATGTTCTTGATGAGGTTGTTGAGCGCGTTGGACACGCGTTCGATTTCGGTCAGGGCCGTACCGGCGTCTTCGGCCAGGCGCGCACCGGACACCACCTCGGCGGTGGTCTGCTCCATCGAGCTGACCGCTTCGTTGGTATCGGCCTGAATGGCCTGGACCAGGCCTTCGATACGCCGGGTTGCGCCGGAGGTACGTTCTGCCAGTCGCTGCACTTCGTCGGCCACCACCGCAAAACCACGACCGGCTTCACCGGCCGAGGCGGCCTGCACCGCGGCGTTCAACGCCAGGATGTTGGTCTGCTCGGAAATGTCGTTGATCAGTTCCACGATCGAGCCGATTTCCTGCGAGGACTCGCCCAGGCGCTTGATGCGCTTGGAGGTCTCCTGGATCTGGTCGCGGATCTGGTCCATGCCCTGGATGGTCTCGCGGACCACGCCGGCGCCTTCGGCGGCAATCACCACCGAGCGCTGTGCCACGTCGGCCGATTCGGCCGAGTTGCGCGACACCTGTTCGATGCTCGACGCGATTTCGCCAATGCGGTCCGACGCCGAGGTGATCTGGTTGGCCTGGTGGCCGGCCGCTTCGGCCAGCTGCATGGCCGTGGCCTGGGTTTCCTGGGTGGACAGCGCGACCTTGGCCGAGGTGTCGTTGATCGTGGTCACCAGGTGGCGCAGTTCGTCCACGGCGTAATTGATGGCGTCGGCGATCGCGCCGGTCATGTCCTCGGTCACCGAGGCCTTCACCGTCAGGTCGCCTTCACCCAGCGAGCTGATTTCGTCCAGCAGCCGCATGATGGCCTGCTGGTTGCGGCTGTTGAATTCCACCTGGGTCTGGTAACGCAGGTCCTGCTCGCGCGAGCGGCTGCGCACGGTGCTGCTGACGAAGCCGATGATGGCGATCAGCGACAGCGCGCCGGAGATCACGCCCAGCCAGAAATTCGGGAACAGGCGCGTATCCCGCACCGAGCCGAACGAGGAAAACGCTTCGAACAGCTTCTTGCTGTCATCCAGCATCCTGGTCGCGCCGCCGGTCAGGGCCGCGGCCGAGGACTGCGCCGAGAACAGCTGGCGCGAGCTGGCCAGGATCGCATCGGCGTCCTTCTTCATGGTGTCCCACTGCTTCTGGGACTGTTCCAGCGCCGCCAGTGCACCGGCATTGCGGACCGGGGCGATGCCCAGCTCTTCGTTGCCGTTGCGCAGCGCATCCAGCACCTGGGTGAACACCACCGAGTCGCGCGCCAGCGCGTCGCCTGCCGCGGCGGCACCGCCGCCACCGGCGCGCATTTCGGTCACGCGGCGGGCCATCGAGCCGACCACCACGACCTGCTGCAGCGCGTTGTACACCTGCGAGGCAGGCGCGCCACCGGCCGACATCGCGCGGACCACTTCATTGAGCTGTGCCTGCAGTGCCGGCACGCCATTGACGAAGTTGTTGGCGTTGCCGGCCAGGGCCAGCACGGCCGGCTCACTTGCCACCAGCTGGGCGGCGCTCTTGCCGAGCGGCTCCCAGGTCTGGCTGAGCTGGCTGAGTGGACCGGACACGTTCGCTTCGCTGCCGTAGCGGCCCTGCAGGCTGCTCACCGTGCTTTCGATGCGGGTCTTGGTTTCCTTGAACGCGGTGAAGGCCTGCGCGTTGCCCAGCACCGCTTCACGGCCCTGGTTGGCCAGCTGCTGGGACAACACCTGCAGGTCGGCCGCGCCGGTACTGGCGCCGGCCAGGCGACTGCCCTGCCAGGTGGCCACGCCGGTATTGACGCCGAACACGATCATCGACAGGGCCAGCAGGCCGAGCCAGAAATTGGTTCCCACCGACCCGAGCTTGCCGGCCTTGGCGGATTCCGAAGCAGTACTCATCGTTCAACCTCGATCTTCAATGCGGTGAGACAGGCAGCAGCGATCAGGCTGCGGCCTGCCTGAATTCGGGAGTACGCGACAGCAGCGACAGCGAGAACACGCCCCAGTCGTGACCGTCGCCGTGGAAGGCGCGGTCGATGAAGTGCGCATAGCGACCACTGGCCAGGTCGCCGACGGCGATGTCCTGGTTCTGCTCGAAGCTGCGTTGGCCAAACAGTTCATCGATGGTCAGGGCGACGTCGCCGCCGGCCTGGCGCATGATCAACACGCGCTGGCCTTCCTGCTGCACGGTGCGCTCGCCTTCCAGGAAGTACTTCAGGTCCACCACCGGGAACAGATTGCCGCGCAGGTTGCCCACGCCCAGCAGCCACGGCTGTGCGCCGGGGACCGGGGTGATCGGCGGCATCGGCACGATTTCCACCACTTCGCGGAAATCCGAGACCAGATGCCGCTTGCCCACCCGGTAGCCGACGCCACGCCACAGATCCTGCGCGAACTGCCGTTCGGGCAGCTGCACGGCATGGGCAAGGCTGCGCCGTTCGTAGACTTCGAGGATGTCGAAAGGAGAACGCATCAGACCACCAACTCGTTGATCCGCGCGATCAGGTCCTCCTCGCGCGGTGGTTTGACGATGTAATCGGCGGCCCCCTGGCGCAGCCCCCACGCCTTGTCGGTTTCCATCGCCTTGGTGCTGACGATGACCACCGGGATGTGCTTTGTCGCCGCGTCGCGCGCCATCGCGCGGGTCGCCTGGAAGCCACTCATGCCCGGCAGCACCACGTCCATCAGGACCAGCTGCGGCGACTGCTCGCGGACGAGCACCAGCCCGTCCTCGGCGTTGTCCGCTTCGAGAACCTCATGCCCGGCCTTGGTCAACCACTGCGTGAACACCGCACGGTCGGTCGGTGAATCCTCGATCAGAACGATTCGAGCCATTGTGCCTTTCCCCCCTGGTCAGGCGTTGACGTATGTGCGGATGGCACCCAGCAGTTCTTCACGCGTGAAAGGCTTGGTCAGGTACTGCTCCGAGCCGACGATGCGGCCGCGCGCCTTGTCGAACAGGCCGTCCTTGGAGGACAGCATGATCACCGGGGTCGACTTGAACAGCTGATTTCCCTTGATCAGCGCACAGGTCTGATACCCGTCAAGACGCGGCATCATGATGTCCACGAAGATGATCTGCGGCTGTTGGTCGGCGATCTTGGCCAACGCCTCGAAACCATCGGTCGCGGTCACCACCTCGCAGCCTTCGCGCTTGAGCAGTGTTTCGGCGGTCCTGCGAATGGTCTTCGAATCATCGATGACCATGACCCTGAGCCCTGCGAGTTCCCCACCCGCAGCCATGTTTTCAGTCATTACCTTTCCCCGAGCGCGCGACGCTTCTGCTTTGGTCCGGCGCCGCTGCGAAAGCGTATCTATATCGCACTTCCGGCGCAGGCTTCAAGCGCGGCCACTTCAGCCAAGCCGCAGGCGGGTCGGCGGTGACGGCCGGCGCCGGTTTTGCGCAAACCGGGCCGGCCGCCGGACACTGCGTTGCACCGGTCCGGGGCAGGCAGGCGGGCCCGGTTGCAGCTACCATCATCGCCCTGCCCGCCAGGTTGCGACCATGCCGTTGAACGTCATCGTGGTGATGGACCCCATCGCCCATATCAAGATTGCCAAGGACACCACCTTCGCGATGCTGCTGGAAGCCCAGCGCCGCGGCCACGCCCTGCACTACGTCAGCCCCGGTGGGCTGGCCCTGCGCGACGGCCAGGCGGTGGCCCGGACCGCGCCGCTGCAGGTGCGCGAGGATAAGGCCGACTGGTTCAGCCTGGGCGAATTCAGCCAGACCGTGTTCGGCCCCGGCCAGGTCGTGCTGATGCGCAAGGACCCGCCGGTGGATGCCGAATTCATCTACGACACCCATGTACTGAGCGTGGCCCAGCAGGCCGGCGCGCTGGTGGTCAACGATCCGCAGGGGCTGCGCGATTTCAACGAGAAGCTGGCCGCGCTGCTGTTCCCGCAGTGCTGCCCGCCGACCCTGGTCAGCCGCCGCAACGCCGACCTGAAGGCGTTCGTGCTGGAACACGGCCAGGCCGTGCTCAAGCCGCTGGACGGCATGGGCGGGCGCTCGATCTTCCGCAGCGGCACCGGCGATCCCAACCTCAACGTGATCCTGGAAACCCTGACCGACGGCGAGCGCACGCTGGCCCTGGCGCAGAAGTTCATCCCGGACATCACCGCCGGCGACAAGCGCATCCTGCTGGTGGATGGCGAGCCGGTGGACTATTGCCTGGCCCGGATCCCGCAGGGCGACGAGTTCCGCGGCAACCTGGCCGCCGGCGGCCGCGGCGAAGGCCGCCCGCTGAGCGAGCGCGACCGCTGGATCGCCGCCCAGGTCGGCCCGGAGATGAAGCGCCGCGGGATGCGCTTCGTCGGCCTGGACGTGATCGGGGACTACCTGACCGAAGTGAACGTCACCAGCCCGACCTGCGTGCGCGAGCTGGACGCCCAGTTCGGGCTGAACATCGCCGGGACGCTGTTCGATGCGATCGAGGCCGGTCTGCCGCGATGACCGCGACGGTCGCGCCGCTGGTGCCGTTGCAGGCACGCGAATCGCAGCGCCTGGGCGCGACCCTGGCGCTGTCGCTGCTGGTGCATGCGCTGCTGATCCTGGGCGTGGGCTTTGCGGTCAGCGACAAGGCCTCGCTGGTGCCGACCCTGGATGTGATCTTCAGCCAGACCCAGACCCCGCTCACGCCCAAGCAGGCCGACTTCCTGGCCCAGGCCAACCAGCAGGGCGGCGGCGACCACGACAAGGCGTTGCGACCGCGCGACAACCAGGCCGGGATCGTGCCGCAGCCGCAGGCCGGGCTGTCGCCGGTGCCGCAGCAGCGCCAGGACGCGGCCAGCCCACCGCCGCCGCAGACCCGGGTGGTGTCCAGCCGCAACAGCACCGAGCAGGTCGCCAGCGCCCAGCCGCAACCGCTGCCCGAGCATCCGCAGCCGGAGGCACCGCTGAACGCACGCGAGCAGCGCGACGCCGAGATGGCCCGCCTGGCCGCCGAGGTGCACCTGCGCTCGGCGCAGTACGCCAAGCGCCCGAACCGCAAGTTCGTCTCGGCCAGCACCCGGGAATACGCCTACGCCAATTACCTGCGTGCCTGGGTCGACCGCGCCGAGCGCGTGGGCAACCTGAACTACCCCGATGAGGCGCGTCAGCGTCGGCTGGGTGGGCAGGTGGTGATTACCGTCGGGGTGCGCCGCGATGGCAGCGTGGAAAGCGCCCGCATCCTGCGCAGCAGCGGCACCCCGCTGCTGGATGAAGCGGCCCTGCGGGTGATCCGCCTGGCCCAGCCGTTCCCGCCCCTGCCCAAGACCGAGGATGGCGTGGAGATACTGCAGGTCACCCGCACCTGGGCGTTCCTGCCCGGCGGCACGCTGCGCGACGACCGCTGATCGTCAGCATCGCCGGACCGTACAGCCATCCAGGGCATGGCGCTGCCGCCCGTTTGCCGGCCCTCGCCCCTTGGATGATCGCCCCGGTAGAGCCACGCCATGCGTGGCTGGCGCCTTCCTAGGACGCCTGCTTCGCCGCCCGCGCCGCCTGCTGCTCGACCAGGGTCAAGGCGACGTTGTCGCGCAGGTACGCCGGCTCCACTCGTTCCGGGGCCATGCCCTCCCCGCGCGCGAACGCCGGCACCGCCAGCGCCAGCACATCCGACGCTCGCGGCAGCGCCTGGGCATCCACGCCGTCGAGTTGGTCGCCCAGGCGGCGGGCCAACACACCCTCGGCCGCACCGAAGCCGGTGCCCACGCCGAACCAGCGCGTGCCATCGGGCAATACCACCGCCTCCGGCGCGCACACCGTCTCTTCGCCCTGCAACTGCCACTGGCCGTCCACCCGTACCTGACGGGCCACGTACACCTCGCCCATGCGCGCATCGATGCTGCTCAGCACGTAGTCGGCATCGGCCGGCGCGCGCAGTGCCAGCACCTGCAGCGTGGAGACCGGAACCAGCGGGCGGTCCAGCGCCAGCGCAATGCCCTGGGCAATGGCGATCGCCAGGCGCACGCCGGTGAACGCGCCCGGTCCACGCCCCAGCGCGATCGCATCCAGCTGCGAACGCGCCACCCCGGCCTCGGCCAGCAGCGCTTCGGCCCACGGCAGGCTCAGTTCGGCATGCCGGCGCGGGGCGATCTCGAACCGCTCCAGCACCTGCCCATCCACATACAGGGCAACGGAGCAGGCTTCGGTGGCGGTTTCAAAGGCAAGCAGTTTCATGGCGGTCAGAACAGGGAAGTGGGGAAATCATCAGGTGCAGCGGGCAGCACGGGGGCAACGGACGGGGCCGCCGCAGAAACCGGCGGCGACGGCAGGTCGGCAGGCAGCCATTGTGGCGCAAAGAAGCCGCGCACATCGTCCAGAGAACGGGTGCGCCGGAACGGCGGCAGCGAATCCAGGAAGATCCGGCCGTAGCCGCGGCTGAGCAGGCGCGGGTCGCACAGCACCAGCACGCCCCGGTCGGTCTCGCTGCGGATCAGCCGGCCCACGCCCTGCTTGAGCGCGATCACCGCCTGCGGCAGCTGTTCGTCGCGGAACGGGTTGCCGCCATCGCGGCGGATCGCGTGCAGCCGGGCCTCGAAGACCGGATCGTCCGGCGCGGCGAACGGCAGCTTGTCGATTACCACCACGCTGAGCGCGTCGCCGACCACGTCCACGCCTTCGCGGAAACTGGCCGAGCCCAGCAGCACGCCGTTGCCCGATTCGCGGAACCGCTGCAGCAGCGTCGCGCGCGGCGCCTCGCCCTGCACGAACAACGGCCAGGGCGCATCGCGCAATGCCTCGGCCGCCTCGCGCAACGCGCGGTGCGAGGCGAACAACAGGAAGGCGCGTCCGTGCGAAGCGTCCAGCACCGGCGTGAGCGCGCGGATCAGCGCGGTGCCGAAGCCGCGCGCGGCAGGATCGGGCAGATCGGTGGGCAGGTAGCACAGCGCCTGGGTGGCCCAGTCGAACGGGCTGGGCTGCAGCAGCGTGACCGGATCGTCCAGGCCCAGCCGCTGGGAAATATGCTCGAAGCCGCCGTCCACGGTCAGCGTGGCCGAGGTGAATATCCACGCCGCCATCGAGCGTTGGCGATGCTCGCGCAACGGGCCGGACACATCCATCGGCGTGCGCTGGCAACGGAAACCACGCGGGGTCAGTTCGTACCACAACACTTCCGCCGGGGCCGGCGCGTGCTCGGGGTCGGTATCGAAATCCAGCATCGGCGCGTCGTCGCCCAGCCAGCGCGACAGCCGCGACACCGCTTCCAGCGCCCGGGCGTGGCAGGCATCCAGTCCGGGCGAGGCCTCGCGTACGCCAACCAGTGCATCGCGCAGGTTCACCAGCGCGCTCATCGCCGCATCGAAGCCGTCGCGCACCTGCGGCACGGTCAGTGCCCGCCACTGGGTGCCACGCGGGGGCAACCCGTCCATGGCGGTGCGCAGGTCGCGGAGGATCTGTTCCAGCGCTGCCGCCGGTACCTGCAGCGCGGCCTGCGCGCCGGCCACGCTGCGGCTTTCGGCCAGGCAGTCGCGCGCCAGTTCCTGCCACGGGCGCATGCCGAAGCTTTCACCGAAGAAGTTGGCGGCAAGCTCGGGCAGCTGGTGCGCTTCGTCGATCACGAACGCCTGCGCGCCGGGCAGGATCTCGCCGAAGCCCTCCTGCTTGAGCGCCAGGTCGGCCAGCAGCAGGTGGTGGTTGACCACCACCACGTCGGCCGCCTGTGCACGCTGGCGCGCCTGCACCACGAAGCAGTCGTCCCAGAACGGGCACTCGGTGCCCAGGCAGTTGTCGACGGTGGAGGTCACCATCGGGTACAGCGGGGAATCTTCCGGCAGCGCGTCCAGCTCGGCCATGTCGCCAAAACGGGTGCGCCCCGACCAGGCCAGGATGCGCTGGAACTGCGCGACCTGTTCGGGCGACACGAAGCGGGGCTCACCGCGCGCCTGCTGCAGCCGGTAACGGCACAAATAGTTGGCGCGGCCCTTGAGCAGGGCGCTGCTGTGGCCGACGCCGAGCGCGGCACGCACCCGTGGCAGGTCACGATGGTAGAGCTGGTCCTGCAGCGCGCGGGTGCCGGTGGAAATGATGATCTTCAGCCCGGACAGCAGCGCCGGCACCAGGTAGGCGTAGGTCTTGCCGGTGCCGGTCCCGGCCTCGGCCAGCAGCACATCGCGCTGGTCGAAGGCCTCGGCGATGGCCACGGTCAGGCGCAGCTGCGCCGGGCGTGCGACGAAGGCATCCAGCTGGCTGGCGAGCGTGCCGCCCTCGCTGAGGGCTTCGCTGCTGGCATGGGCAAGGCGGGACATGAAGGAAGGTTAGTGCCGGCCAGCGGCCGGCACTACATCAATAGCGCTTGATTCCGGGCACCGTGCAACCTTCCAGCTGCGCGTGCGCGGAGACCGCGTTTTCCTTTTCGCCACGGGCCAGCCGCGACTGCTCGATGGTGGCCCAGTGACGGCGGCACAGTGGGCCGGTCTTGGAGCCCAGCTCGACCGCTTTGCGCGCCAGGGTTTCCGCGCGCGCCCAGTCGCCCTGCAGCAGCGCGATCTCGGCACGTTCCTGCAGGATCGACGGATCGCCTTCGGAGATCAGCAGCGCCTGGTTCAATGCATCGGCTGCGCCGGCCAGGTCGTTGGCCTGGCGCCGGGCCTGCGCGGTCATGCGCAGGTCTTCGATCTCGGCATCGCGCAGCGGCTGTATCGCCAGTTCCTTTTCGTCGGCACCGGCGGCCACCGCGTCCACCGCCGCCATGCGCTGGGCAGGCGTCGTGGTGTCCACCGGCGCCTTCACCGGCGCGGTCGGGGTGACGCAGGCAGTCAGCGCCAGGCTCAGAGTGAGCAGGGATGCGGAACGGATCAGGGTACGGTGGGTCATGCGGGCCGGCCTCGTTCCGGAATCATCGCGCTGGGGAAGGGGTTGCAGCGGCCGGGGCCGGCTCGGCGGCAGGCTCGGGCTTCTTGTCCAGCCCGAACCAGCTGCGCCAGCCACCGCCTTCGCCAGTGGCTTCACCGCCCTCGCCTTCCGGCACGGCGGTCGAGGCCGTGCACGGCGCATACGCCGGCGCGTAGCCGACCACGAACGGGAAGCGACGTGCGCCGGGGCAGGTTTCATCGGTGCTGCCGGTGCCGCTGGCATCCACGTACTGCCAGTCCAGGCCCTTGCTGCTGACTTTCAACGGCGCGCTGGGCAGGCGCTGGAATATGCCCGACCACACCCGCATCGAACCGGTGGCGCCATACAGCCCGGCCTGTTCGTTCTGGTCGTTGCCCATCCAGATCACCGCCAGGTGGTCGCCGGTGTAGCCGGCATACCAGCTGTCGCGGCCGTCGTTGGTGGTGCCGGTCTTGCCGGCCGGCTGCAGGCGGCCGAGGCCGTCGGCGTTCAGACGCTGCGCGGTCCCGCTGGCCACCACCTGCTGCAGGCCGATGCTGATCAGGTTGGCGGCAATCGAGTCGCCTTCCTGGGCCGGCGCAGGCGTCTTGTCATAACGCTTCATCAGCTTGCCCTGCGGGTCGAGTACGCCGCGCACCGCATGCAGCGGCTGGATCTCGCCGCCGGAGGCCAGGAACTGATACAGCTGGGCCATCGCATACGGGCTCTGGTCGGTGGAACCGAGAATCACCGCCGGGTTGGGGTCGGCCTTGAGCCCGGCCAGTACGTGGATCAGCTGGGTCACCCGCTCCGGGCCGACCTGCATGCCCACCCGGACCGTGGCCTGGTTGTAGGAATGGGCCAGCGCATCGATCAGGCGCACCGTGCCGTGGCTGCGGTTGTCGGCGTTGCCGGGGGACCAGTTGCGGCCGCGTCCCAGCTGCACCGTCACCGGCGAATCGTCCACCCAGGTAGCCAGCGAATAGCGGTCCGGCTGGGCCAGGGCAAGCAGGTACACGAATGGCTTGAGCAGCGAACCGACCGGCCGCTGCGCCTCGATGGCGCGGTTGAAGCCCGGTTCGGACACGTCGCGGCTGCCGACGACGGCCAGTACATCGCCGTTGTGCACGTCGGTGAGCACCATACCCGCCTGCAGCTCGGGGCGCTTCTTGCTCTCCAGCGATTTGATGGTCTTGGTGACCGCACCTTCCGCGTAGGCCTGCGCCGACGGCGCCATGCCGGTCATCACGCTCAGGCCGGCGCCCTGCAGCACCGATTCGGGATAGTCGTGGCCGAGCTGGCGACGCACCAGGTCCACATAGGCCGGGAAACGGTTGGCGGCGATCAGCCCCGGGGTCTTGGGCACGCCCAGCGGCGCCTTCAGCGCACGCTGGTACTCGGCGTCATCGATCAACTGGCTTTCGTGCAGCTTGCCCAACACGAAGTTGCGCCGGTCCAGCGCGCGCTCGGGATTGCGGCGCGGGTCGTAGTAGGACGGACCCTTGACCAGCCCGATCAGCAGCGCGACGTGCTCAGTGTTGAGCGAAGACAGATCGCGGCCGAACCAGAACTCGGCGCCCGAGGACATGCCGTGGATCGCCTGGCTGCCGCGCTGGCCGAGGTAGACCTGGTTGAGGTAGGCCTCCAGGATGGTGCGCTTGTCGTAGCGCGCTTCCATGATCAGCGCGTACAGCACCTCGTTGAACTTGCGGGTGACCGTCTGCTCTTTGCCGATTCCGAGCAGGCCGCTGCGCGCCAGCTGCTGGGTCAGGGTCGATGCGCCTTGGCGACTCTGTCCGCCGGAACGGAGGGTCACCCAGATCGCGCGGGCGATGCCGCTGAGGTCGATGCCGTGGTGGCGGTTGAAGTCCTTGTCTTCCACCGCCTGCAGGCCGGTGACCAGCAGTTCGGGGGTGTCCTCGATGCGCACCAGCCGGCGTTCTTCCTGCTTCTGCCCGTATAGCGTGGCGATCCGCGCCGGATCCAGCCGCGCGGCCTTGATCGCCTTGCGGCTGTCGGCATCGCGCAGCGAGGCGATTTCGCCACCGGACAGGCTCAACTCCACGCGGCGCGGGGCGACCCGGCCATCGACATCGTTGTAGCCACGACTGGCAATGACGAAGCGGCCGCCCTCCTGGCTGAAGGTTGCCGCGGACTTGCCGGTGCCGTCATCGCGGTAGGCCGCGGCGGCCAGCTCGGTCTTGAGCGTGGCCGCATCCATCGCCACGCCCGGCGCCAGCGCCAGCGGGCGGGCGTAGACGCGGGTCGGGATCTGCCAACGCAGCTCGCCGAAGCGCTGGGTGACCTGTTTGTTCAGGTACACCGTATAGGGAATGAGGAACCCGAGTGCCAGCGCGAACGCCGCCATGCCCCAGGTGATCAACCGTCGCCGCCACAGCGGGCCGCGGCTTTCGGTGTCGTCTTCGAACTCGTCGATGTCGTCGGAATCGTAGCGTCGGGGCACGGGGATGCGAGAATATGAATTCCGGCGAGTCTAACGCAGCCACCGCGAGCGGCGCGTTCTCCCGGGTTCCCCCGCTTAAGCTGGAGTTGCAACGGGATGTCGATGTCCTTGGCCGATGCACGCTATTTCCTGAACCGCATGCTCGGTCTGTTCCACCGCAGCCTGGCCAGCCTGCGTACCCGGGGCTGGCGCGCCACCTGGCAGCGCATCCGCGTGCATACCCAGGCACTGCCTCCGCCGCGCCGCGCGCCGCTGTACCAGCCCGCCGCCCTGCCCTTCGCGCCGTTCAGCGTGCCCGAAAGCCACGCACCGGTGGTCAGCATCATCATCCCGGTCTACAACCAGGCAGCGCATACCCTGGCCTGCCTGCTCGCCCTGGCCGCGCACCCGCCGCACGCGGCCTGCGAAATCCTGGTGGTGGATGACGGCAGCAGCGACCAGACCGCTGAATGGATGCGCCAGGTCAACGGGCTCCGTTACGAGGTCCGCGAGCGCAACGGCGGCTTCATCGAGGCGTGCAATGACGGCGTGGCGCGTTCGCGCGGCCGCTATGTGGTGCTGCTCAACAACGACACCGTGCCGCAGCCGGGCTGGCTGGATGCGTTGCTGGCCACATTCGTGCAGGTGCCGCAGGCCGGCCTGGTCGGCGCGCAGTTGCTGTATCCGGACGGTCGTCTGCAGGAATCGGGCGGCGTGGTCTTCCAGGATGGCAGCGGCTGGAGTTACGGCCGCTTCGAATCGGCCGAAGATCCCCGCTACACCGCGCTGCGCGATGCCGATTACTGCTCCGGTGCGGCGCTGATGATCCCGCGTGCGTTGTGGGACCAGCTGGGCGGCCTGGACACCCGCTACCGCCCGGCCTATTACGAAGACACCGACCTGGCCTTCGGCGTGCGCGCCGCCGGCCTGCGCGTGCTGGTGCAGCCGGCCAGCCGCGTGGTGCACGACGAAGGCACCAGCAACGGCACCGACACCGGCAGCGGGGTCAAGGCCTACCAGGTGCGCAACCGCAGCGTCTTCGCCGACAAATGGGCGCAGGCGCTGCTTGCCCAGCCACCGGTCGGCAGCGTGCCCTCGCCCGCGCTGCTGCATCGCCGGCAGCGCCAGGTCCTGATCCTGGACGAAGCGGTGCCGCAGCCCGACCGCGATTCCGGCTCGCTGCGCCAGTACAACCTGATCCGCATGCTGATCGACGGCGGCGCCCACGTGGTGTTCGTCCCGACCCGCCGCGAACATGCCGGCGCCCCCACCGAGGCGCTGCAGCGGCTGGGCGTGGAGGTCTGGTATGCGCCGTTCCTGCAGGGCATCGGGCCGTGGCTGCGCGAACACGGGCCGCGCTTTGCGGTGGTGATGATGGTGCGCCACCATGTGGCCAGCGAATGCCTGCCGCTGCTGCGCAGCTACGCGCCCCAGGCCCGCACCGTGTTCGATACCGTGGACCTGCACTACCTGCGCGAACGCCGTGGCGCCGAACTGGCCGGCAACGCCGGGCTGCTGCGCGATGCCGAGCGCACCCGCGCGCGCGAACTGGCGGTGATGGCCGCCAGCGATGTCACCGTGCTGGTCAGCGCGGCCGAACGCGAGCAGTTGAAGACCGACGCGCCGGGCCTGGAAGTGGAACTGATCTCCAACCTGCACGAAGTCGCGCCCGGCGGCGGCGACTGGGCCGACCGTCAGGACCTGGTGTTCGTCGGCGGCTTCCGCCATCCACCGAACGTGGATGCCATGCACTGGTTCATCGGCGAGGTATTCGGGTTGATCCGCGCGCAGCTGCCACAGATCCGCTTCCACTGCATCGGCGCCGATGTTCCCGATGCGCTGCGGACGCTGGCGGCCACCCAGCCGGGCGTCGAAATCCATGGTTTCGTGCCGGTGGTGACGCCCTACATGGACCAGGTCCGGATCGCGGTGGCGCCGCTGCGCTTCGGCGCCGGGGTCAAGGGCAAGATCAACCTGAGCATGGCCCACGGCCAGCCGGTGGTCGCCACCACCTGCGCGGTCGAGGGCATGCACCTGCATGACGGCGAGGATGTGCTGGTGGCCGACGATGCCGCCGCGTTCGCCGCCGCAGTGGTGCGCCTGTACCAGGACCCGGCGCTGTGGCAACGCCTGTCGAGTGCGGGGCGACACAACGTGGCCGCGCATTTCTCGCTGGAAACCGCACGCGACACCGTGCAGCGGGTATTCCTGGACTGAGGCCTCAACCCGGGCCGCCCGCATCGCGCAGGCGCTGCTCGAACTCGCCCAGTTCGGCCAGGTCCGGCTGCCAGTGCCGCGCCTGCGCCAATGCCTGCTGCGCGAACGCCAGGTCGCCCGCGCCAAGCCGCTCGCTGCCGATCGCCAACCAACGCTGGGCCAGGCGGCGACGTGCCGCCGACAGCGTGGCCTCGCCCGGTGACAATGTCTGCCAAGCCTCCAGGCAAGCGCCCGCCGCCTGCACCCGGTTTTCGCGCAGGCGATCTTCAAAGCAGCTGCGGCTGGCCGGCAACAGCCGCTGCGCCGCCGCGCGCACGCGCGGGTCATAGGCGGCCAGCGCCTGCGCCTCACGCAGCGCGTCATACGCACTCCCGCCGGGTGGCGACAGGAACTGCCCCCGCGCCTCGGCGTCCACGATCCGCGCCAGCAGCGCGCGCAGACGCCGCTCGCGCTGTGCGCGCGGCGCCCCCGGCGTCTTCAGTGCCTGCGCGGCCTGGCGTGCCTGCGCCAGCACCTGTCGGGCCGCGCCCAGCGCACGCTCGGTTGCGCCCAGCGCGTGCGCCGCGGCGAGCGCGCGGTCGGCCTGCTCGAAGCGGAAGTCGCCCGCCAGCCGGGTGGCGTTGGCCAATTGCGCGTCGATCACGTGCTGCAGGCCCTGCCGCGCCACCGGGTCCTCCGGCGCGGCCGCCAGTACCGCCTGGAAGTCGGCCGCAGCACTGTCCCAGCGCTGCCGCCGCAGTGCCTGGTTCGCCTGCCGCAGGCGTGCTTCAAGGGCATTGTTCAGCGCTTCCTGGGTGACCGGCAGATCAACATGCCCCGGGTCGTAGCCGCGCGCGCTGCCCAGCAGCGCCGACGCCCGCGCCAGATCGCCGCGCCCGCAGGCATCGCGTGCCTGCTGCAACAGATCAGACAAGGCGTCCTCGCGGCCCTCGAGCGCACGCAGCTGGTTTGGCGCTACCGCCAGCACCTGCTGGAACAGCGGCAATGCACTGTCCAGATCCCCGTCCAGGCGCTGGGCCTGCAAGGCCGCCTCGGCGCGCCCCAGCAGCACCGCGATGCCAGCATGGGCGGTGCCACGCTGGGCCAATCGTTGCGCGAGCTGCTCGGCATCGCGCTGCGGCACCTGCAGCGCGCGCGCGAGCGCAAGTCCACGTTGCGCCGCCTCGATATCGCCGCGGTCGAGTGCCTCGCGCCCCTGCTGCAACGCCGCCTGCGCGGTCCGCGCCAACCCGGTACGGGCCTGGCTGCGGTCGCCATCCAGCGCCAGCGCGGCCTGGTACAACTCGCGCGCGCCGGTGCCATCGTCTGCACTCAGGCGGCCAGCAGCCAGCGCGCGGTCGCCCTGATCGAGCAGCTGTTCGATCTGTGGCTCGTTCCAGAACCAGTTGGCCAGTGGGCCGCGCAGCATCACCAGGGCGATGAACACCAGCGCGGCGATCGGCAGCACCCAACGCCAGACACGCCGCGCATGGCGCGCCTGCAGCCACCACCAGCGGCCCTCACGGCGCACCCTGCGCAGCGCGGCATGCGCGGCGTCTTCGTGGTCAGGGGGGTGGCTCATTCCCTGAGCCTAGCGTGGGCCACGTGAGGTCAGCCTAGACGTCGCGCTTCGCTCACCCCGGGCAGAGCATCCAGCTTGCCCAGCAAGGTGGAGAGCTGGCCGTAGTCGCTGACCTTGAGCCGCAGCCGCAGGTGCGCGCGGCCACTGTTGCGTACGTTGTCGCTGTGGATATCCAGGACGTAGGCATCTTCCTGCGCGATCAGGTTGGTGATGTCCTTGAGCAGCCAGCGCCGATCGACCGCATCGACCACCACATCCACTTCATAGCCACTGCCGGCCTGGCCCCACTCCACCGGCAGGATCCGCTGCGGGCTGGTGGCCGACAGCCGCGCCAGTGCGGCACAGTCGGTGCGGTGCACGGTGACCCCACGGGCGCGGGTGAGGTAGCCGACGATCGGTTCGCCGGCCACCGGCTGGCAGCAGCGCGCCAGCTGCACCAGCAGGTTGCCCACCCCCTGCACGGTGAACTTGGATTTACCCAGGCTGTCGCGGCGCGCGGTCGGCCGGGGCAGCGCCGGTGCGGCCGGCTGGCTGGCCGCACGCTCGGCCTCGAGCAGCGCGCGGCTGACCTGGTTGGGTCCGGTGTCGCCCAGCGCGACCTGGATATACAGGTCATCGACACTGTCGGCGTGGAATTTCTTGGCCGCGATGGCCAGATCGGCATGTTGCAGGCCGAGGCGCTTGAGCTCGCGGTCGAGCAGGTCGCGCCCGGCCTGCACGTTGCGTGCGCGGTCGAGCTTGTGGAACCAGCCACGCACCTTTTCACGCGAACGGTTGCTGGCCAGGTATCCGTTGGAAACCAGCAGCCAGTCGCGACGCGGATCGGCCTCCTTGCCGGTCAGGATCTCCACGCGGTCGCCGCTGCGCAGCCGGTAGGTCAGCGGCACGATGCGGCCGTTGACCTTGGCGCCACGGCAGCGGTGCCCGACCATGGTGTGTACGTGGTAGGCGAAATCCAGCGGGGTGGCGCCCTGCGGCAGGTCCATCACCTCGTCCTTGGGACTCAGTGCGTAGACCCGGTCCTCGGTCAGCTCCGCATCCAGCGCGCCGGCCAGCTCACCGGCCTGGCCGTCCTGGGAATGCTCCAGCAGCTGGCGCATCCAGGTGATCTTCCGGTCAAAGGCCTTTTCAGCGCCCTTGCTGCCTTCCTTGTAGCGCCAATGCGCGGCCACGCCGAGTTCGGCCTGGGCGTGCATGTCGTGGCTGCGGATCTGCACTTCGATGGTGCGGCCTTCCGGGCCGATCACCGCAGTGTGCAGCGACCGGTAGTCATTCGCCTTGGGGCGGGCGATGTAATCGTCGAACTCGCTGGGCACCGGCGCCCACAGCGAATGCACCACGCCCAGTGCGGCGTAGCAGGCGGCCACGTCCTGCACCATGACCCGCACCGCACGGATGTCGTAGAGCTGTTCGAAGGCCAGCTTCTTTTTCTGCATCTTCCGCCAGATGCTGTAGATGTGCTTCGGGCGGCCACTGACCTCGGCGCTGATGCCCTGCGCCAGCAACTCGCGCGAGAGCACCTTCTTGACCGTTTCCACGTAGCGCTCGCGCGCCAGCCGGGTCTCGTCCACTTCGCGCGCGATGCGCCGGTAGGTCTCCGGTTCCAGGTGACGGAAGGCCAGGTCTTCCAGTTCCCATTTCAACTGCCAGATGCCCAGCCGATTGGCCAGCGGGGCGTGGATGTCGCGGGTCAGCTGGGCCAGCGCGCGGCGCTCTTCTTCAGGCTGGCGGTCGGCACCTCGCATGCGCGCCAACTGCCGGGCCAGCAGCACCGGCACCACCCGCAGGTCCTGGATGATCGACAGCAGCAGCCGGCGCAGGCCTTCGCTGTTGCGCCCGGCATCGCGCCCGGCGTGTAGTGCCCAGACCTGGTCGGCCGCATCCTGGCCTTCCAGCAGGCCGACCACGGCCGGTTTCAACGGCCCCAGCGGGAGGGCGTCCAGGCCGGCACGCAGCCACGGCAGGTCGAACAGCAGCGCGGCCAGCAAGGCGCTCTCATCGGCCGACAACAGCGCCAGCGCGTCCAGCGTATCGGCCAGCACCGACCAGCTGGCGTGCATCTGTGGGTCGGCCTCGGGCAGCTGCCAGCGCTGCAGCAGCGCCTCGCGCAGCGCAGGCGGCAGCAACGCCGCCGAGGGTCGGTTCAACAAGGCATCCAGGCCGGGGACAGAAGCGCGGTTCACAGCATCATGCAGGCAAGACAGAGGCATCTACACTAGCGCCGCGACCGCCTGCGGACAATCAAAACGCGCGTATCCGCGCGCATGAGCTCATGCCGCCCGTCCCCGAACGGTGCCGCTGGCCCTACACTGCGGCAAACCACCGGAGACCTGCCATGCGCTTTTCCCGTCTACGCTTGTTGGCCAGTGCGGCCGTCCTGTTGAGCATGACCGGCCCCGCGCTGGCACAGCGCGTGGTCGAGGGCGACCTGCAGCAGCAGATGTCGCCGGCCGAATTCAAGGCCGCCGGGCTCGACAAGCTCAGCCCGACCGAACTGGCCGCCCTCAATGGCTGGCTGCAGGGCAAGGTGGCCGCGGCCACCGCCGAGGTGCGCGAACAGGTCCGCGAACAGGCGCGCGAAGAAGGCCGCCAGGAAGTGATCGTCAAGAACCGCGGCTTCTTCGACTTCGGCAGCAAGGAACCAATCGCCACCACCCTGCCCGGCGAGTTCCGCGGCTTCGGCAAGGGCCGCAAGTACGTGTTCGCCAACGCGCAGGAATGGGAGCAGACCGACGACACGACCCTGTCGGGCGGGCGCAAGACCGACGCCGCGGTCGCGATCACCCCGGGCGTGGCCGGGGTCTGGTACATGCGCGTGGACGGGGTGAACATCCGCGCCAAGGTGCGCCGGATCAAGTAAGCCGGTGGACCGACCCGTTGCCCCGTGCCCCTACGGCACGGGGCATGGCCGGTTCAGGCCTGGCGCAACGCGGTCACGCGCTGGGCCAGCTTCTTGGCCGACACACCGGTTTTCGCGCCGAGTTCCTGCGCGAACAACGAGACCCGCAATTCTTCCAGGTCCCAGCGCAGTGCCTGCCATTGCGGGCGCTGGCGCAACCCGCGTGCCTCGCCCTCGGCCAGCGCATCCAGGAACGGTCGCAATTCCAGCATGCGCGCCTGGTCGCGCGGCGGATCGCGCTTGGCACGCTCGCTGCGCAGGATCATCGCGCGCAGGTAGCGCGGGTACTGCGCCAGGGCATCGGCCGGGGTATCGCGCAGGAAACCGGGATGTACCAGCGCCGCCAACTGCTGCTCCAGGTCGTCCAGGTTGCCGCGTGCCCAGCCCATCAGGGTCGATTGCAGCGATGGCTTGAGTTCGGCCACGTGGGCCAGGATGTTCTCGGCCAGTTTCAGCCGCGCCATCGCCTCGCCGAACAGGCCTTTGCCGGCCACGTCGCGGCGATGGGCGAACGTCGCCGGATCGCGGATATCGCCCAGGCCGTCGGCCAGCATCGCGTTCATCGCCGCATCGACCAGATCGCCGCGCAGGCGTTCCTGCGATTCGATCGCCGCGTACAGCAGGCCCGTCTTGGGCGGCACCGGCAACTGCTTGCGCGCTTGCTTGGCCTTGTCGGCCAACGCGATTTCAAGCAGGCGGCGCACGCCCAGTGGATGCCGTTCGGCCGCTTCGGCAGGGTCGGCGAAGATCCGCAGCGCAGCCGTCTCGCCTTCGTCCACCAGCGCCGGATAGGCCGGCACACCGGCTTCGCCAGGCACCTGCAGCGGGATCGGCGTGGTCGGAAAATCGCGCAGCCCTGCCACGGCCAGCGCGCGTCCGGCACGGGCGGCGAAGGCCTCGCCGGCCTGCCCGCCGAAACGTGCACGCAAGGCATCGAGGTCGCGCGAACTGGCCAGCAGCGTGCCGTTGGCATCGAACAGGCGCAGGTTCATGCGCAGGTGGGCGTCCAGCGCGGCGTCATCGAAATCGGTCGCGGCCACCTGTGCACCGGTGGCGCGCGAGAGGAAGCGCGCCAGTTCGCCGCGGATGTCATCGGCGCTCGGGTCCGGGAACGCCTCTGCAAACGCCCGGCCGAAGTCCGGTGCCGGCACGTAGTTGCGACGCATCGCCTTGGGCAGGCTGCGGATCAGTGCCGAGGCCTTGTCGGCAACAAAGCCGGGCGCCAGCCACGACAGCCGCGCCGCATCCAGCGCATTGAGCAGGTGCAGCGGCACGTCCAGGCTGACGCCGTCGTCCTCGCTGCCCGGCTCGAAGCGGTAGTGCAGCGCCAGGCGCGCGTCGCCCAGCGGCAGGTACTTGGGATAGCGTTCGGCATCGCTGCCTTCGCCCGGCAGCAGGTCGGCCAGCGACCAGGCAAGTGCGCGGCGTTTTTCCGGGGCCAAGCCCTTCCACCAGGTATCCAGCGCGGTGGCCGAGTGGATCTCCGACGGCACCCGGTCCAGGTACCAGCGCGCCTGCCAGCCTTCGTCGGCGACGATGCCGGCGCGGCGCAGCTTGGCTTCCTCCTCATGGGCCTGTGCGAGCACCTTGAGGTTGTCGGCGATGACGCTGGCACGGGTGTTGATCTCGCCGGTGACCAGGCCCTGCCGCACGAAGATGTCGTGCGCTTCGCCGGGCGCGATGCGGCCGTAGTGCACCGGTTTCTTCGGTGCCAGCACCAGCCCGAACAGACTGATCTGCTCCGAGGCCAGTACCTGGCCCTGGGCACGCGACCAGTGCGGGTCGAAGTGCTTGCGCAGCAGCAGGTGCGGCAACTCGGCGATCACCCAGTCCGGCTCGATCGCGGCATTGGTCAGGCCCCAGATTTTCTGGGTGTCCAGCAGCGTGGCGGTCAGCAGCCACGGCGGCGGCCGCTTGGCCAGTACCGATCCAGGGAACGGCAGGAAGCGGCGCTGGCGCGGGGCGAGGAAATCGCCTTTGTCGCTGCGGTGGCCGATCTGCGTGGGCAGGCCGGCAATCAGCGCGCGATGCAGGGTCTGGTAGGCGGCGGCGCGCACTTTGTCGCTGAAGCCACCGCGCGCCTCTCGGGGTTCGACCGCCGCCGCCGTGGCGGGCGCCGGCGCGGCCGGCGGCTCGCTTTTGCCTTCGCGGGCCAGGCGCGCGGCGCGATGCTGCTGCCCCCGGGTCGCCTTGACCTTGGCCTCGTCATCGCGCGCCGGGGCCGGCGCGGTCGAGCCGGCCAGCAGCGGTTCCAGCGCGGTCGCGGCGGGTTCTTCGGTCCAGCCCAGCTCCTCGCACAGCACGCGCAGCTGGCGATGCAGCTCGCGCCATTCGCGCATGCGCAGGAAGCCGAGGAAATGCCGTTCGCACCAGCCGCGCAGCTTGGATTGGGTGAGGTCCTCGTGGGCCTGGCGATAGCCATCCCACAGCCGCAGCACCCCAACGAACTCCGAGCGCCCGTCGGCAAACAACGCGTGCGCCGCATCGGCCGCGCCCCGGGCCTCCGGCGGGCGCTCGCGTGGGTCCTGGATGCCCAGGAACGAGGCGATCACCAGCATCGGCCGCAGGCAGCCCTGGGCCTGCGCGGCCACCAGCATGCGCGCCAGCTTGACGTCCACCGGCAGCCGCGCCATCTGGCGACCCACCGGGGTCAGGCGGCGCTCGGCATCCACCGCACCCAGCTCGCCCAGCTGCTGCCAGCCATCGGCAATGGCACGCTCGTCGGGCGCTTCCAGGAACGGGAAATCCTCGATCTGGCCCAGGCCGAGCTGCAGCATGCGCAGGATCACCCCGGACAGGCTGGAGCGGCGGATTTCCGGATCGGTGAACTCCGCCCGCGACTGGAAATCCGCCTCCGAATACAGGCGGTAGCAGATGCCTTCGGAAACACGTCCGCAGCGGCCCTTGCGCTGGTTGGCGCTGGCCTGGGATACCGCTTCGATATGCAGCCGGTCCAGCTTCTGCCGCGGGCTGTAGCGTTTGATGCGGGCCAGGCCCGGATCGACCACGTAGCGGATGCGCGGCACGGTCAGCGAGGTTTCTGCCACGTTCGTGGCCAGCACGATGCGACGCTTGCCGCCCGGGTTGAACACCTCGTCCTGGTCCTTGACCGACAGCCGCGCATACAGCGGCAGCACTTCGGTCTCGCGGTACTTGCGCCGTTCCAGCGCCTGGTGGGCGTCGCGGATCTCGCGCTCGCCGGGGAAGAACAGCAGGATGTCGCCCCGCGGATCGATCCGGGTGATTTCATCCACCGCCGCCACGATGGCCTCATTGACGGTGCGTTCGCCATCACGACCGCCGTCCGCGTCGCCGCCGCCTTCGCCTTCCAGCGGGCGATAGCGCACGTCCACCGGGAAGGTCCGGCCTTCGACGCTGATCACCGGGGCATCGTTGAAGTGTTCGGCGAAACGCGAGGTGTCGATGGTCGCCGAGGTGACGATCAGCTTCAGGTCCGGGCGCTTGTGCAGCAGTTGCTTGAGGTAGCCGAGCAGGAAGTCGATGTTGAGGCTGCGCTCGTGCGCTTCGTCGACGATGATCGTGTCGTACTGCGAGAGCCAGCGGTCACTGCTGATCTCGGCCAGCAGGATGCCGTCGGTCATGAACTTGATGCGGGTGTCATCGCCGACGCGGTCGGTGAAGCGCACCTGGTACCCCACGGTGGTGCCCAGTTCGGATTTCAGTTCCTGCGCCACACGCGTCGCCACGGCGCGTGCGGCGATCCGTCGCGGCTGGGTGCAGCCGATCATGCCGGCCACGCCGCGACCGGCGGCCAGGCACAGTTTGGGCAGCTGGGTGGTCTTGCCCGAGCCGGTTTCGCCGGCGATCACCACGACCTGGTGCGCGCGGATCAGCGCGGTGATCGCCTCGGCTTCACGCGCAATCGGCAGTTGCTCGTCCAGAGTGATGGCCGGCAGATTCCGCGCACGCGCTTCACGGCGCTGCACCGACGCCTGCAAGGCCTGCTCGAACGCCGCCGCCAGACCCGCATCGCCCGGTTTGGCCCGCCAACGCGAGAGCATCCCCAGCAAACGACCGCGGTCGCGGCTCATGGCCCCGTTGATCGCGGACTGCTGCTGGGCCAGGCGTGCTGCATGTGGTTTTTCGATAGCGCTCATCAATCGATTCGTTTAGAACTTTTGTTTACTACTGAAAGGGTAGTCTGATCTATTGTGAAGGCCATCCGATTCATCCCATCCATAAGGAGTTCTCCCATGGCGAAGACGACCAAGACCCCGGCAAAGACCAAGACGGCCAAGCAGCAGCTCGGCGCGGCGGCCCCGTCGGCCCCGAACATCGATATCGGGATCAAGGAGGGCGATCGCAAGAAGATCGCCGATGGACTGTCGGCCTTCCAGGCGGACGCATTCACGCTTTACCTGAAGACCCACAATTTCCATTGGAACGTGACCGGGTCGATGTTCAACTCGCTGCACACCATGTTCGAGACCCAGTACACCGAACAGTGGGCGGCCCTGGATGACGTCGCTGAACGCATCCGTGCACTGGGCTTCAACGCCCCGGGCTCCTACCGCGAATTCGCCGCCCTGACCTCGATCGCCGAGGAGCCGGGCCTGACCGACAGTGCGGACTGGCGTGAGATGGTACGCCAGTTGGTCACCGCCAACGAGGCCGTGTGCCGTACCGCCCGCAAGGTGCTGGACGTGGCCGACGACGCCGACGACGCCCCGACCGAAGATCTGATGACCCAGCGCCTGCAGACGCACGAGAAGTATGCGTGGATGTTGCGGTCTTTGTTGCAGTAAGGGTTTGTTGGCGCGTTTTTCCCTGCGCGCGGCGAGGGTCCGCCCCCCTTGCCGGGACACGCCGTAAACCCATCCCTGGGGGCTCGCGGGCGCCATCCATGGCGCCCGACGGTCCCGGCAAGGGGGGCGGACCCTCGCCCGGAGAGATGTGCACCCAGCGGTTGGGAAGAGAGAAAAGCATGCAGAACAGGCGCCCGGTGGCGCCTGTTCTGCGTTATGGGTCCTCTTTTCCTGGATTGAATACAAAATTCTGGACCCGGCCTCGGCATTGGCGCCGCACTTTGCCCTCTGATCTTGGCCGTCGGCTCTGGACCTGGCCCTACCTCCTGCCTTTGCCCTTTGCCCTTTGCCCTTTTCCCTTTGCCCTTTTCCCTTTGCCCTTTTCCCTTTGCCCTTTTCCCTTTGCCCTTCGCTCTTGGCCCTTTGCTCTGGTCCAACTCCAACTCCAACTCCGACCCACATTCGCCTTCGCCCCACCCTCCCATCCGCACCAGCCAACTGTCGGGGCGTGGGGTGGGTGGGTTGGCGGGACCGTGTGTTGCCATGGATGGCAACACCGAGCCCCCATGGATGGGTTCAAGGCGTGTCCCGCCAACCCACCCACCCCGCGCCAACCACCAGCAAGGGAGCCATGTGACTCGGCTTTGGACTCGGCTTCGGACTCGGCTTCGGCTTCGGCTTCGGCTTCGGCTTCGGCTTCGGCTTCGGCTCGGGAAGCCTACGGGCAAAGCCCTACCCACCGATCCACTGTTGGCGGACCCGGCCAGACCGCCCGGCGGGGTAAACTAGTCCGATGTCTTCCCGCCCCGCGCACGACCTGCTCAGCCGCATCTTTGGTTACGACGAATTCCGCGGTCCGCAGCAGGCGATCGTCGAACATGTCGCTGCCGGCAATGACGCGCTCGTACTGATGCCCACCGGCGGCGGCAAGTCGCTGTGCTACCAGGTGCCCTCCCTGCTCCGCGACGGCACCGGCATCGTCATCTCGCCGCTGATCGCGCTCATGCAGGACCAGGTCGAAGCCCTACGCCAGCTCGGCGTGCGCGCCGAATACCTCAATTCCACCCTCGATGGCGAAACCGCTGCCCGGGTCGAACGCGACCTGCTGGCCGGCGAACTGGACATGCTCTACGTCGCCCCCGAACGCCTGCTCACCGGACGCTTCCTGTCGCTGCTCTCGCGCAGCACCATCGCCCTGTTCGCCATCGACGAAGCCCACTGCGTCTCCCAGTGGGGCCACGACTTCCGCCCCGAGTACCGCCAGCTCACCGTCCTGCACGAACGCTGGCCCGACGTCCCGCGCATCGCCCTCACCGCCACCGCCGACCCGCCCACCCAGCGCGAAATCGCCGAGCGGCTCGACCTCACCGGCGCCCAGCACTTCGTCAGCTCCTTCGACCGCCCCAACATCCGCTACACCGTCGTCCAGAAAGACAACGCCAAGCGCCAGCTGCTCGACTTCCTCAAGGTCCACCGCCAGGAAGCCGGCATCGTCTACTGCATGTCGCGGCGCAAGGTCGAGGAAACCGCCGAATTCCTGTGCAAGGAAGGTCTCAACGCCCTCCCCTACCACGCCGGCCTGCCCGCCGAAGTACGCGCCGCCAACCAGCGCCGCTTCCTGCGCGAGGACGGCATCGTCATGTGCGCCACCATCGCCTTCGGCATGGGCATCGACAAACCCGACGTCCGCTTCGTCGCCCACACCGACCTGCCCAAGTCCATGGAAGGCTACTACCAGGAAACCGGCCGTGCCGGCCGCGACGGCGAGCCTGCCGAAGCCTGGCTCTGCTATGGCCTGGGCGATGTCGTGCTGCTCAAGCAGATGATCGAGCAGTCCGAGGCCGGTGAAGAACGCAAAAGCCTGGAACGCTCCAAGCTCGACCACCTGCTCGGTTACTGCGAATCCATGCAGTGCCGCCGCCAGGTACTGCTCGCCGGCTTCGGGGAAACCTACCCGCAGCCCTGCGGCAACTGCGACAACTGCCTGGTCCCGCCCGACGCCTGGGATGCCAGCGTTGCCGCGCAGAAGGCACTCAGCTGCGTCTACCGCAGCGGCCAACGCTTCGGCGTTGGCCACCTGATCGACATCCTGCGTGGCGGCGAGAACGACAAGATCCGCCAGTTCGGGCATACCGAACTGAGCACCTACGGCATCGGCAAGGACCTCGACGCCCGCACATGGCGCAGCGTGTTCCGGCAACTGGTCGCCGCAAGCCTGCTCGAAGTGGACAGCGAAGCCTACGGCGGCCTGCGCCTCACCGACGGCAGCCGCGAGGTGCTCAAGGGCCAGCGCAAGGTCATGATGCGACGGGAGAGCCCCAAGACCCGCGAACGCGACCGCAGCGGCCAGCGGACCGGCCTGTCCGTGCTGCCCGAGGACCTGGCCCTGTTCAACGCGCTGCGCAGCCTGCGCGCCGAACTGGCCAAGGAACAGAACGTGCCGGCCTTCGTCATCTTCCACGACAGCACCCTGCGCAACATCGCCGAACAGCGCCCGACCAGCATCGATGCCCTGGGCCGGGTGGGTGGCATCGGCGGCACCAAGCTGGCCCGCTACGGCGAGCGGCTGGTGGATATCGTCCGCGAAGAAGGCTGATGCAGGCACGCGCCCCGACGGAGCCGTCTCCAGACTTGAATATCGCGTTCAGCCGCAGGTGCAGGCGCGCCGGTTTGGCGCTAGGGTAAGCCGCATGTCCGCCGGCTCCCTCCTCCTGCGCGTGGTCCTGATGCTCAGCCTGTTGCTCAACGGGCTGAACGTGGCCATGGCCGCACCGATGGCGTTGGCGATGGCGGCCCCGGTGGCCGCCGCACCCGCGCCGCCCTGCCACGGTGACGCCCCGGCCCCGACGCGCCACCACGATCACACCGCCAGCGTCGCCGATGGCGCCGCCGCGCAGGCGCCGCACGACGGCGATCACTGCAAGATCAAGGACTGCCTGCGCAACTGCGCGCAGCACCCCAGCCTGACCGCGGCGATCAGCTGGATTCCCAGCCCGCCGCCGTTGTCGCTGGTACCGACCAGCCCCACGCGCCCGTCGCTGCCGACGCCGCCGCTGGACCGCATCACCCGCCCCCCGATCGCCTGATCCGGCGCTCATCGCGAGCGCCTGTGCGATGCGATGCCGTGCACGCCGTTGCGTGCGCGGTGTGACGGCACCCGTGTGCCATTCGGATCCGATTCGGAGTTGCAATGTCTTTCCCCAACACACCCGGCCCGGGCAGCCTGCCCATGCCGTCGCGCCGCCTGTTCGTGCAGGGCGCCGCCGCCGGTGGCGTGGTCGCCGGCCTGGTCGCCAGCGGCCTGCCCGCGCGCGCCTTCGCTGCCGCCGGCCCGGCCGTGGCCGGCGCCCCGCAGGTCCTCAGCGGTCCTGATGTGCAGTTGCGCATCGGTGAATCGCTGGCCAATTTCACCGGCCGCACCCGCCCGGCCATTACCGTCAACGGCAGCCTGCCCGCGCCGATCCTGCGCTGGCGCGAGGGCGACACCGTCAACGTGCGCGTGGCCAACGCGCTGCAGGGCCACCCCACCTCGATCCACTGGCACGGCATCCTGCTGCCGGCCAACATGGACGGCGTGCCCGGCCTGAGCTTCAACGGCATCGCCCCCGGCGAGGCCTACCAGTACCGCTTCACCCTCAAGCAGTCGGGCACTTACTGGTACCACAGCCACTCGATGTTCCAGGAACAGGCCGGCCTGTACGGCGCGCTCATCATCGACCCGTTGCAGCCAGCGCCGTACCACGTCGACCGCGAGCACGTGATCCTGCTGTCGGACTGGACCGACATGGACCCCGGTGCCCTGTTCCGGCGCATGAAGAAGCTGGCCGAGTTCGACAACTACTACAAGCGCACCCTGCCCGACTTCCTGCGCGATGTGCGCAAGGACGGCTGGGCGGCGGCCACCGCCGATCGCGGCATGTGGGGCCGGATGCGGATGACCCCCACTGACATCTCCGACATCAACGCGTATACCTACACCTACCTGCTCAACGGCACCGCCCCGGCCGGCAACTGGACCGGGCTGTTCCGCAGCGGCGAGAAGGTGTTGCTGCGCTTCATCAACGGCGGCTCGATGACCTACTTCGATGTGCGCATCCCGGGGCTGAAGATGACCGTAGTCGCCGCCGACGGCCAGTACATCCACCCGGTCAGCATCGATGAATTCCGCATCGCACCGGCCGAGACCTTCGACGTGATCGTCGAACCTACCGGCCAGGACGCGTTCACGATTTTCTGCCAGGACATGGGCCGCACCGGCTATGCGGCCGGCACGCTGGCCGTCCGCCACGGTCTGCAGGGGCCGATCCCGGCGCGCGACCCACGGCCACTGCTGACGATGAGCGACATGGGCCACGACAGGGGCCATGCCTCGAACGGCATGTCGGGGCACGACATGAAGGGCATGGAAGGCGGCTGCGGCGCCAACATGGGCCACGCCGCGCACGGCGGCACCGACAAGACGCCCCGGCACCCGCCCAGTGAGAAGGGCAACCCGCTGATCGACATGCAGAGCATGGCCACCGCTCCCAAGCTCGACGATCCCGGCATCGGCCTGCGCGACAACGGCCGCACCGTGCTCACCTACGCCGCGATGCACAGCCTGTTCGACGATCCCGATGGCCGCGAACCCGGCCGCGAGGTCGAGCTGCACCTGACCGGCCACATGGAAAAGTTCAGCTGGTCCTTTGACGGCATCCCGTTCGCCAGCGCCGAACCGCTGCGCCTGAACTACGGCGAGCGCATGCGCATCGTGCTGGTCAACGACACCATGATGCAGCACCCGATCCATCTGCACGGAGTATGGAGCGACCTGGAAAACGCCGACGGCGCGTTCCAGCTGCGCAAGCACACCGTCGACATGCCGCCCGGCACCCGCCGCACCTATCGCGTGCGCGCCGATGCGCTGGGCCGCTGGGCCTACCACTGCCACCTGCTGTACCACATGGAAGCGGGCATGATGCGCGAAGTGAGGATCGAAGAATGAGCCGTTCTCCGATTGTCACGAGGTCGATCCTGACCAGCGCGCTGCTGCTGGCGCTCTCCGCCCCGGCGTGGGCGCAGTCGCACGCAGGCCATGCCATGACGCCGCCGCCCGGCACCGATGTGCCGACGGTCGATGAAGACACGGTGGATCACGCCAGCATGGGCCACGGCCAGATGGACCATTCGAAAATGGATCACGGCGCCATGGACGACGGCCGGATGGACCACTCGAAGATGGATCACGGCAGCATGGATCACGGCCAGATGGATCCTGCGCCGACCCGCCACGGTGACGCCGATCATTCGACGATGGACCACGCCGCGATGGGCCACGGCCCGGCCAAGCCACTGGCCCCCGACATCCCGCGGGAACCGATACCGACGGTGACCGATGCCGACCGCATCGCCGCCTTCCCTGCGATCGAACACGGTGCGATGGAACACCCGCCCGAGATCCACAGCATGCTGCTGGTCAACCGGCTGGAGCACTGGGACGGCAAGCACGGCAACGGCCAGGCCTGGGAAGCCAGCGGCTGGGTCGGTGGCAACATCCACCGGGTATGGCTGCGCAGCGAAGGCGAGCGCAGCGGTGGACGCACCGACTCGGCCAACCTGGACGTCCTGTATGGCCGCAGCGTGTCGCCGTGGTGGGACGTGCTGGTCGGTGCCCGGCAGGAACTCGGTCGCGGCGATTCGCGCACCTGGGCCGCGGTCGGCATCCAGGGGCTGGCGCCGTACAAGTTCGAGACCTCGGCCACGGCCTATGTCGGCCAGGGCGGTCAGGTCGCCGCTACCGTGGAAGTGGAATACGAGCTGCTGCTGACCAACCGGCTGATCCTGCAGCCGCTGGTGGAGGCCACGTTCACCGCCAAGGACGAACCGCGCTATGGCAACGGCAGCGGCCTGAACAAGGTCGAGGCCGGGCTGCGCCTGCGCTACGAGTTCAACCGTCGCTTCGCCCCGTACATCGGCATCAGCCATGAACGCCTGTTCGGCGATACCGCCGATTATCACCAGGCCGCCGGCGAACGCGCCCGCGACACCCGCTGGGTGGCCGGCGTGCGTGTCTGGTTCTAAGCCAAAAAAAGATCCCGGGCGCGGCGGGCGCCCGGGATAACAGGGGTCGTGCATGCCGGATCCGACGGGCCCATCCGGGGCGTCACAGGCTGCCGCGCGCGGCGCGGTCGTCGCCTGTCCGACACCCGGGCGCCTTGCTCGTTGGCTGTCCCGGGTAATGATGTGATGCGCGGGAAAGCAGGTTCCGCCATTCCGCCGGTGGTTTTCGCTCCCGTTGGCCGCGATGGCGTACGCTGCCGGGCCATCCACTGCGCCTGCGCCCATGTCCCTGCAGATCCGCCGCGCCACCCCCGCCGATGCCGAGGCCGTCTCGGCGATCGCTGTCGCCACCTATACCGAAACCTTTGGCGATTCGTATCCGCCGCAGGATCTGCAGGCGTTCCTGCACGACCACTACAGCGCGGGCCCGCAGCGACAGGAGCTGGCGGATCCACGCAGCGCGGTGTGGCTGCTGGAAGACGCCGGCCAGGCCGTGGGCTATCTGGCGGCGGGTGCCAACACCCTGCCGCATGCCGATGCAGTCCCCGATGATGTCGAGCTCAAGCGCCTGTACGTGCTGGCCAGCCATCAGGGTGGCGGCCATGGCGCGCGGCTGATGGACGCGTTCCTGCAGTGGCTCGATGAACCGCGACGCCGCACCCTGTGGGTGGGCGTGTGGTCGGAGAATTTCGGGGCGCAGCGCTTCTATGCGCGCTACGGCTGTGTGCAGGTCGGCACGTACGACTTCGTGGTCGGCGACAGCCGCGACCTGGAGTTCATCCTGCGCCGGCCCTGATCGACAGGCCCGGCGCGCCGGCTCAGAAGTCGAACAGGTCCGACAGGAAACTCTCTTTTTTCTTCTTGCGGTAGCCCTGCTGGTCACCGTACTGCTGCTGACCCAGATGGCGGGTATCGCGATGCTGCACCGCCGGCGACGGTGCCTGCGGCGGCGCAACGGCGGCACGCACGGGCGCGGCCGCATCGGTGGAGCGCTCGATGATCTTGTCCAGCTCGCCACGGTCCAGCCACACCCCACGGCACTGCGGGCAGTAATCGATTTCGATGCCCTGGCGCTCGGACATCACCAGCGCCTGGGTCTTGCATACGGGGCATTGCATCGTTGTGCATCCTCATCCTGTTCCAGCCCCGACTGTACCTGCATGTGGATGACTGAAACGCAACACGCCAAGGCCATGACCATCGGCACCGGGACTTCCGGCGCGCGCCCCTGGCCCGACGCCGGGGCAGACTTTCCCCCTGACCACAAGGATCGTCGCCGCCATGCCTTCATCCACTTCGCCCCGAGGGTGGGCTTCGCTGCTGGCCCTGTTGGGCGTGGCCATCGGCCTGAACCTGCGCGATCTAAGTGCCGCCGCCGGCCTGCCCATACCGCGCCTGCCGATGCCGTTCGGCGGCAGCCTGCTCGACAACCTGCTGGCGGTGCTGACGGCCGTGCTGCTGGCCGCGCTGCTGAAGCCGCGTGACCTGCCGCTGGCCGACAGCCTGGGCCTGCGCTGGCACGGCGCACGCGGTCCGGTGCTGGTGCTGCTGGCCACGCTGCCGTGCTGGATCGGCCTGGCCGCGCTCGGCCGGCTGGACACCGCACCGGCGCCGCTGACACTGCTCATGCTCGCGTTCGTGTTCCCACTCGCCGAAGAAATCCTCTACCGCGGCCTGGGCTTCATCTTCCTGGTGCGGGTACTGCACTGGCCGGCCTGGCTGGCGGCCCTGCCACAGGCGCTGATGTTCGGCGCCGTGCACTGGCTGGGTGCTGGCGGCCTGGACGGGGGCGCCACCGCCCTGCAGATCCTGGCATTGATCATCGTCGGCGGCCTGGCGTTTGCCTGGTTGAACCATCTGGACCGGCTCACGTTGTGGAGCGGCCTGGCCCTGCACATTTCGCTCAACCTGGCCTGGAACCTGTTCATCCTCGATGAGGCGATGGCACTTGACTGGAAGGTCACCGCGCTGCGCCTGGCCGCCGTGGCAATGGCCGTGCTCACCCTGGCCTGTTGGCTGCGCCCTCCCGCGCAGGCTGCGCGTTAGCCAGCCGCCGCGTGCACGATCTCCTCACCGCGGCCCCCCGCATAATTGCGCGCCCTTTCCGCCCCAGCCCCAAGGAACACCGCGTCATGTTGTTGTCCAAGCGCCACGTCGCACCACGCGTGCTGTTGATCGAAGACACCGAAGACACCCGCGAGCTCAGCCGCATGGCGCTGGAAAGCCAGGCCTGCGACGTTGCCGCCGTGAGTTCGGCCGAAGCCGCGCTGGGCCTGCTGCTGGCCGGCGAGCGATTCGACCTGGTGTTCACCGATGTCTGCCTGGGCGGCCTGAGCGGGATCGACGCGGCCGAGCGGATCAAGGCGTTCCAGCCCAGCCTGCCGGTGCTGGTCACCTCCGGGCTGGACCCGGCCACGGTCACCGCGCGGCTGCGGCCCGGCATCCATTTCCTGCCCAAGCCCTATTCCATGAGCGAACTGCTGGACGCCATCCGCGCCTGCTTCGGCGACATGGAAACCGGGCAGGCCGCCTGAGGCGCGCACCCGATCAGTCGCGAGGCTTATAGCTCTTGTTGCCTGACGGCGTCAGGCAGTAACGGCCGCCACGCGGGCCCGTGCACAGCAGGCCTGCGCTGCACGGACAGCTGCCCGCCGCGGCCGCCGGGGCCGAGGGTGCGAACCGCGCGCCGCTGGCATTGCCTGCGGCGCTGCACACCTTCTTCGAGGCACTGATCGAGCCATCGTTGCAGACAAACTGGCCTGCCGCGCAGTGCGAGATCCCGCCCTTGCCACCGGAGCAGGGCGTGTTGCCCGCGTGCGCAGCCGCGCTGGCCATGCAAGCCAGCACTAAAAGCCAGGCCATGACGCCGCGTCGTCCGTGACCCACCATCCCGGCCCCCTGTGGCCACCGCAGCGTTGTGCCGCGGGGAAAGCCTACGCTTTCATCCGGTTTTCATCCATGGATGGCATCGTTTGCATGTGCCCTCTCCTGCCGGAACCGCACCATGCAGACCCGCCTCCTGCTGACCGCCCCCCTGCTGTTGGCCGCCGTGCTGTCGGACGCGCGCGCCGATGACTTCGTCACCTGCGAAAGCCGCGACAACCGCTACCAGTCCTGCCCACTACCTCGCGCCGGCTATGTCACCCTGGACCGCAAGCTGTCCGGCGCCGATTGCCGACAGGGCCGCAGCTGGGACTACGACCGCCGCGAGGTCTGGGTGGACGATGGGTGCAGAGGCTCGTTCCGCGTCCACGACGGTGGCGCGCGCCACGATGACGACGACCACGACAACCACGATGCCAAGGTTGCCGCCGGCGTCCTGGTCGGCGCGGCGATCCTGGGTGCGTTGGTGCACAACGCGAACAAGCAGGACGACCGCTACAGCGACGATAACTACCAGGGCGCACGGCATACCTCGTACGTGCCCAGCTGGATGACCGGCGAGTTCGAGGGCTACAACCCGATCTACGGCGCCGACATCCGCATGCGCATCGACAATGACGGGCGCATGTCCGCGCAGGCGCGCGGACAGAATCTGTCCGGCTGGGTCAACGGCGGTCAGCTCAATGTCGGCGGCAGCGTGTTCGACGTCAGCCAGAGCCGCGATGGCTTTGTCACCACCGAAGTTGGCGACCGGCAGAACGAAGTGCGCTACCGCCGCGTGCGCTGACGACGGCCGACGGTCGCCAGGAGACCGCCGGCCACACGCGTCACCCGGCGGCCTTGCAGCTCATCGTGGTGCCGTAGAAATCCAGCGTGGCCTCACCCTGATGTTCCCAGAACTCCACGCCCTCGCGGGTGTAACGGCTGCCGCTGGCGGCCTGGGCCGGGAAGACGATCGCCTGGTCCCTGCCCCAGCTGACCACCGCCGCCTGCGGATCCAGTTCGTTGTAGAACACCACGCTCACCGGCTTGCTGGCGTCGTCGCACTGGTACTTCACCGGCGTCGGTGCGGGCACGCCGCCACTGCCGATGTTCAGTTCAACGATCCGGGTCTGGTAGGACTCGACCAGGCAGCGGTGGCGGTCCACGGCCTGCCAGCAGGCATCGCGCCCTTTCACCCAGCCGCGCTGTTCGGCCGCGATATCCAGTTCGTCCGGGCTGGTCTGCACGCCCTTGTAAAGGGCCGCCAGTTGGCGGTCCAGCGCGGCCAGACGGGCATCACCACAGACCAGCTTCTCCGACTCGGACTGCGCCTTGGCGCAATCGAACGACGGCGGCTGCAGGGTCGGCTCGGCCGCCGTCGCGGGGGGCGTGGTGGTCGGCGCGGGCGTTGTTGCGGCGGTGTCTGGCGCGGGTGCGGGCGTGGCGGTATCGGACGGCGCAGGTTTGGAACAGGCCGCGAGCGCAAGCGCCCCCACCCCAAGCAGGACGAAACGGTTCATGGCACCTCCAACATCAGTGAGCAAAAAGACGTCCTATTGTGCGCCCCGCAAGGCCAGCGTGGTGTGCACGATCGCCTCGTTCAGGGCCTGGACGGTGCAGGTGGAAACAGCACGCGCAGTGCCTGCAACGCGGCAGGATGGTAGAGGGTCTGGTGCGTTTCGGCGGGCATCGGCAGGTAATGCACGCGTACACCGGGCACCTTGCCGCTCACCTGCGCGCTGAACCTTGCACTGGCCCTGGCAATGTCGGGCTGGCTGCTGCTGGCCACGAACAGCTGCTTGCCTTGCGTCGCGTGCGCGGTGAGCAACGCCACAGCGTCATCGGCCAACTGTCCACGGTTCCACCACAGGCTCGGATCCAGCGCGATGTAGCTGTCGAACAGATCCGGCTCGCGCAGCAGGGTTTCCACCACGAACAGCCCGGCCAGCGATTCGCCGATGATCGCGGTCTCATCCGTGGTTGCATAGCGCTGGTGTACCTGCGGCATCAGCTCGGTACGCAGGAAGCGCCGGAACGCGCTCGACCCGCCCACGCGCGGTGCGATCTTCCGATCCTCCGGCACGTCGGTAGGCCCGGTCATGTCGCGGCGACGCTCGGTGTTCTCGATGCCGATCAGCAGGAACGGGCGCATGCCCGCATTGCCGACCAGCACCTGGATCAGGCCGGCCACGTGCAGGAAGTCTTCGCCGATCCCGCCATCGGGCATGTACAGCACCGGCAGCGGCTGGCCTGCGGGCACGTTCCAGGCGCTTGGCCGGTAGACCGTCATCCGACGGGTTTCGCCCAGCACCTTCGAGTCGAGGGTGAAGGTCTCTCCGATCACCAGCGGCATGGCGGTGGACGCGCCTGCAGCGATGCCACGCTCGCTAGCGTGCGACACCGATGCCAGCACCATCAGCATGCAGAACAGCGCAAGGCGCATTGGGGTCCGCCGCGCGCTACCTCTCAGGAATCCTGACACCTGTCGCCTTCGTTCATCGCATGGCCCATGGCCGGAACCGCATTATGCGCGACCGCATTCAGCCCGACGTTGCCGTGCCGCAACAATGAATGGCAGGCCGTGTCACGCACGGCGCTAACCCCACCCTCATGCACGTGCGACCGCTCCGTAACACCACCAGGTCCAGTGTGGATCGCACGACATCACGTCGTAATGGAGCAATGCAATGTCCAACATGCAGAACAACGAAAACAACGTGCAGAAGAATGCCGCCGCCCAGACTGACCAGCAGAAGGAGCAGGAGCGCAAGGACACGCTGGCCAAGCAGCAGAAGCAGGAACAGGGCAACAAAGACACCAGCAAGAATCCGCAGCAGAAGTAACGGATGCAGCTGCAATCAGGGTGGGGCTGCGCGACAGGCGCAGCCTCGCAGTGGCCGGTGCGTCATCCCGGCAATGAAACATTTATCATGCGACGACCTCCTCGCCGACCTCCTATACGTCGCGCCTGCGTATGTCGCCCAACGCGGCATGCAACTGATCATGATGCCTGCGCGTATCGCGCACCATTATCTCGACCATATCGCGCGTGCCCTCGGGTAACGGCCCGTCCGTAGCGGCAGCATCGCGCGCTTGAATCAACCGGTTCTCAATGCATGACCTTCGCTCATGCCTTCGCTCGTGCCTTCGCGCATGGATGCAACCGCACGGCAAGGCCGACATCGCAGTTGTGTAGCGCGCCGCGTCGAGCGAATGATCACCGCCTTACTCCATCACACAGACCTTCTCGCGCACCGGCTGCGGCAACACCTCGATAGAGCGCGCCTCCAACTGTGCCAGGATCGCTTCCGGGCCACGCTGGCTTCGCCAGCCCAAGCCGATGCTGGCCGCACTGGCATCATGGATGCGATCCACCACCGGCAGCGTCCAGCCACGACGGTCGTATTCGGCCAGCCACTGCGGGCAGCGCCGCGCCAGCACCGCGCGGGGGTCGCTGACCAGGCGCTCGCAGTCCTCCGGGCCGAACGGCGTCCACCCGCTGGCGATATAGCGCTGGAACATCGGACCGGTGTTGTGCAGCGCGGCCGCATGCGCATCGGCCACGTCGCGCACATCGATGCCACGGTGCAGCCGGTACAGCAGCAGGCGCTCGGGGATTTCCGGGAAGCAGCGCGACATCCGGATCACCCGCACCTGAAAGCCCGGACTGGCGGCATCTTCAAGCCAGTGTTCGGCCGCCAATTTGGAGCGGTGATAGACCGTGCGCGGCAGCGGTGGGGTGCGTTCATCGATCCAGGTGCAGCGGCCCGGCACGATCGCATGCCCGTACAGCGCCGTGGTGCTGGTGAAGACGAATCGACTTGCCCCGGCCTCGCGCGCCAGCATGGCCAAGGTGCGCGTGCCTTCCACATTGACGCGGTGAAACTCGCTGTCCGGGACCAGCCCGACATGCGGCGCATGCAGCGCCGCCGAATGAATGACCGCATCCACCCCGACCAGCGCGCTGCGCAGGGCCCGCGCGTCGGTGATGTCGGCCACGTGCCGGGTGGTATTGAACGGGTTGCGGTCGAAGCCAACCACCTCGTGCCGTGCCGCGAGCGCGCCGAAGATCGCGCGTCCGACCCGGCCAGAACTTCCTGTCAGCAGAATCTTCACTGTGTGGCACTTGGTCAGCGCCCGGGAGCTACCGGGATGGCTCGATTGTAGCCATAGTCGGTGCCGCTGGACCAAGGCCCCGGCGGCTCCGACAGGAACGCGCACGTAGACGCCAGAACGATCAACACAGGCGGCCTCCGTACCCGGGCTTGGCGCGATCACCCTGTTAGGGAAGCGTCGTACCATGCTGGTGTCTGCCGGACGCAATGAGCGCTCCGGCGTCCTGCACGCTCAGCCCACGATGGAACAACGATGACACTAAAGGCGTATCTGCACGATCACTTCGTGGACAAGGCCGGGTTGGCGGCACTGGCCGGCACCTCCGTCGAGCAAGTCGATGCGTTGGTGATGGCAGGTGCATTGCCCCACCCGACGTACGTCTGTAAGCAAGGCACGATCCGCTCGGCTGCGTTCGGCGTCATCCCGACCCGCGAAGTGCTGGAGGGCGCCTACTTCCGTCCCGAGTACACGCGATGGGTGCAGATTGCCCTGCGAGCGACGCCCGGCGACGAACGCAACGCGGTGATATCGACGTTGACCAACGAGTTGCGCGATGCCCTGCAGACATGGTTCGAGGACCCGAACGAGGTGGAAGCAAGAATCCAGGCGCTCCTGCCCCACTTCGCCAGCGGTACGTTCGGCCTGTGTGTGTCGGACCCGTCCACCGGTGCCGGCATCGTGCGAAAGGAGGTTCTGCAGGAGAAGCTCATTGCCCTCACCGGTGACGGCAGCGATCCCGCACCGTCGGACGTGTCCCCCACGGCGCTGCTGCAGCTCATCGATGACTATGCCCGCGCGGCGATGCCCTTCTCGCCGGCAGAGTACGCGCGCAGCAGCAGGAAGCGGCTGGTGGACGATCTGCGGCCACGCGTCGCCGGCCGCTGACGGGCCACGCGCGTGCGGGCGTCGAGCTTGGGCCGATTCGTTAAGCGGTGTTTCGACGCAAAGAAGGCCGCCCATTGGGCGGCCTTCTGCTTGATGGACCCCAGTACCCAACGCACGTGGCGCTATCGAATCCTGTATTCGACCGCGCACGTCTTCGCCGCAGCGGTTCCGCTACATGTGATGGCTTTCACGGAGCCGCCAGACGGCCCCGAGGACGTCATCGTGGCACCGAGCGACGCCATATGCGTCGCCATGCGCGCTAGATTCTCGCCACCATGATCCGTCCACGTCCCTTCGACTCCCTGAAGGTCAGAGGGGATGAACTGCCCGGCGGCAGTTCGCTCGCTACCCTGCTCGGATTCGCCATTCTGATGCTCCGGATTGACGGCGATCATGACAAATGAGCCATCCTTGAAGATGACCTTGAACATAGGCCTGGCGAGGTCGCGAAAGCCGGTGTCGTTGGCGGCCAGCCGCGGCAGATCGGTTGCCGCCGTCAGCCCATGGCCCCCGACAACCTGGGAGATGACATTCACATTGCCCACCGCCGACTCAACCATCCCTCGCAGGTTCTGGTCTCGCACGTAGTCGTACGCCGTCCTGGAGCGCGCGTCCGGATTGAGTCCAAGCATGTCAACCGGGACAAAGTACGTGGGTCGCAATGTTCCGCCGACTTCCACACTCCCCCCATTACCCCGGCGTATCTGTTCAACTGCAGGTGCTGGCGGTGTTTCCCGTTGCACCACCGGTCCTGCAGAACGTACGGCACGCGTAACTTCACCACCACCAGCATCGGTGCTGTCGTGGCCCACGTAGTACTGTTGAATCATATTCGCACGCAGGTTGTAGACCAGGTGCGTACCCGCCCCCATCTTCACCGCTTCAGCACGGAAGTCCCGGTCGACTCTGCAGGTGTCACAGCGAATCGCGGCAGCCCCGGCGTCCCCTGTGGCGAGCCCACATCCAATCACAGCGGCCACCCCAAACCACACGATCCTGAGCACGCATCTCTCCTGATGGCTTCGCCGTCTTCGATCACAGCATCTCTCTACGGCTAGCCCAAGTCACGCCGGCTTCCTTAGATGGCCTCGATACTACCGCTCTGCTTCCGTCCCAGGATGTAGGAATAGTCTGGTAGCAGTGGCAATGTGCGCTGGATTGGTGCGTGACTTCGCGATCCTCCGCCGCCAGCGTGGCGCCAGGCCGAGCAAACGGGAGGGTGGAGCCACTTGAGTGCCCGGCAATTATCCCGGAGACACAAAAAAGGCGCCCATCGGGCGCCTAAGTTGTTGATGCAATTGGTGGGCCGTGATGGATTCGAACCATCGACCAAAAGATTAAAAG
>NZ_JALJRW010000003.1:57157-311497 GCF_024519465.1 Stenotrophomonas sp. Ste86
TTGATGCAATTGGTGGGCCGTGATGGATTCGAACCATCGACCAAAAGATTAAAAGTCTCGTGCGCTCAGCAGTCGTGGCGCGGGTTTCGGACGCATTCGATTTCAGGAGTACGCCGCGTGGAACGCTTGACCCAGCTGGGCCGACCTCGCTGATTTCAGGAGGGGAGTCAGGCAGCTGGACTGCTAAGTCGCCCCCCTGCTACCGAACAATTCGCAACTGGGGCCTGACCCTTTCCTGCCCGATGTCGCCGTACAGCTCACCTAGACGGTCCGGCGCGTACATAAGCGCGGCCCCGAGCTCCTCGTCGGTAAATCCCAGCTGTTCACGGAAATGTTTGATGAGGGATGGGAACAACGAAGGCTGCTCCTTGGGAATCGGCAGTGGTTCAACCTTGCGAATCCCGAGCTTGTTCATCTGAATGATGAGCCATTTCCGTTGGTTGTCATCGATCTTCCCGAGCGTCAGGCTCTTGCGCACCAGCATTGCAATTGAGACCTGCCAGTATTCCTTCAATGGCATGTAGGTCGCCAATTTAGAAGCGTTCTGACGTGAGAGATTTGGAGAAATCTCGTCACCAGGCACCAAAAATTCAGATGCGAAGTCGTCTGCCTCATCTTCCATCGAAGGATGTGGCAGGTCATGCATTACAAGGTGCGCTAGTTCATGTGCCAAGGTGAACCGCCAGCGATCCCCAGGCACGGACTTGTCGATAAACACGATCGGCGGAAGGTCAGCAAACTGGATGCAGGTAGCGTCCATCGGCACCCCACCGAAGTCACACTCGATGACCACAACCCCGGCGCCCTCAAGGAGTCGAGTGAGGTTTCGAACAGGCCCGCTGGGCAAATTCCACGCGACGCGGAGGGCCCGCGCGCACGCACTGGCTGTCCCATAGTCATCGATGCTCAACCGCGGCAGAGACCGCACTTGTTGCACGTCTACGTGGTCAAGCATCCGCTTTACGTGGATACGCAGCACGTTGATAAGCCCAGATATCTTGCGCCGCTCACCAGCTTTAAGCTGCCGACTCCGCGTGAAAACCGAGCTACTGCCGTAAGAGAAGCGCTGTTCAGCCAAGCTGAAGAACCCGAGGGGAAAACCCAACGCGTCGGCGACCGCCCGCATCTCCGCGTCGCTCAGATCAGCACCGGTGCCCGCTTCGATTCTTGCAACGCGCGGTTGGGTGATGCCGGCCGCGGCCGCCAAGTCTGACTGGGTCAGTTCTCGGTACTCACGCGCCAGGATCACCATTTCCGGATTGGGTTTCATTGGACTTGTCCTGCTTTGCCTTCGTCGCGATGGTCGCGCCGGCGGGCTCTTCGATAGTGGTGTTGCTGGCCCCGAACAGGCTGACAACCGTAGTCGTAGCGGGCGCCTCGTCGTTGAGCTCCGAGACCCACATGTTGGAACGCGGTCCGGAAGGGCAGATCAGGAACACACTCTGCAAATTGCCAAGGATGTCTTCCTCATATCCCAGGTCCAGATGAACCGACTGAGGCAAGCCGTCCAATGCTTGATGGGTGCGGAACTTTACGACCTGTTGAGTCAGATGACCAGAGGGCAAGAGATCGCGATCCACCTTCTTGAAACGGATGATGAAGCCTTCCGAGAACTGGAGCATGCAGAGCTTTTTCACCTGCTCGAAACGGACCCCGGGAGTCTTTTCGGCGTACGCCCTTGCGTGGTGAAAGAAGTGATCATGAATCACTGACGCCTTGCTGCGCCCTGTATGCAAGTTCCGCAGGAAAGGGCTGTACATCTCTTTGTAGTCCGACACGGCTTGTCCAACCATTTCCCGCAGGGAGGGCAAATAGCCCTCCAGGACGAGGTGAACTTCAGACTGATTGATTTCCATGCCGGGCTCGCCGCTGAGGTCGAGGCAAGTAGACCTCCAGCAACTACCCTTGTCAATCACTTTATGCAGATTCAATTCATAGTGATTTTTTCTTCATTTGTTTCAATGGCTTAGCTGAAGCTAGAACGGCAATTCATCTGTGTCTGGTGGTTCGAAGCACGCGGCCATCCGCTCGTACCGCCCGGCCTCCTCAACCAGTCGGCCGGCGGCCCGCCGACGGCGCGCCTGGACCTGCCAGTCCCCCCCCCTCATCGCCTCTATGGCGTTCACGCGGTCCCAGAGCCCGGCCGCCTTGCCACGGGCCCAACGGGCTTTTTCCTCGACAGTCTTTCCCATGGGCTCAATTCTGAATGCGCTTCGTCGCACGGCCTGATACGTCCCCGGCCGACCGCTGAACAGGCTCCGGCGTGAACCGGTCATCCGCCCAGTTAGTAATTGTACTAACATTCGGCCCGTCTCTCGTCATGAGACACCGCCCAGCCAGAGTTCCCGCCATGCAGTCCCTTCCCCTTCCCACCACGATCGCTACGTTGATCGGCGCCGCGGCCATAGACGGTCCGGCGAACTTCGTTCCTTTGGCCGGCGCGCGAGCCCGCCTGGGCTTCCCCTCCCCGGCCGACGACTTCATGGACGATGCGGTTGACCTGCACCGCCTGCTGGTCCGGAACCCGGCCGCCACCTTCCTGTACCGTGCCGACGGCTGGTCCATGCTGGGAGTCGGTATCAGCGATGGCGATATCCTGGTCGTCGACCGGTCCGTGCAACCGCAGCCCGGCGACCTGGTCATCGCCATCTGGGATGGCAACCAGCCTACGTGCAAGGTGCTTCAGCTGTTCGAGCACCATCTGGAGCTGCATTCTGCCAACCCCGAATTCCCGCCCATCGTGCTCGAGCAAGGCACCGAGGTGGAGGTGTTTGCCGTAGTCGGTGTCGCGCGCCAGATTCAGCGGAGGCGCGGCCATGTTCGGGCTCGTTGACGGCAACAATTTCTATGCCAGCTGCGAGCGGGTCTTCCAACCCGCTCTGCGCGGCAAACCGTTGGTGGTGCTGAGCAACAACGACGGGTGCGCGATCGCCCGATCAGCAGAAGCCAAAGTCCTGGGCATCAAGATGGGACAGCCCGCGCACGAGCTGAAGCACTTGGTGCGGCACCACGGCCTGCAGCTGCGCTCCGCCAACTTCGGACTGTATGGGGACCTGAGCGGCCGCGTGGTATCTGTGCTGCGCGATGCGGCGCCCCGCGTCGAGGTTTACAGCATCGACGAGAGCTTCATCGACCTGCATCGCGTTCGGAACAGGGAGCGTTTTGCGCGGGAGCTGCGCGCACGGGTTCATCGGTGGACCGGCATTCCGAATTGCATCGGTATCGGCCCGACGAAGACGTTGGCCAAGCTGGCGAACAAGGCGGCGAAGTCGGCCGATGGCGTTGTCGACCTGAGCGACCCGCTGAAGCGGGAAGAGCTGCTGCGCCGGTTTCCAGTAGAGGACCTGTGGGGCGTTGGGCGGCGCTTGGCGCCCAAGCTGATGAACATGGGCATCAGGACCGCCGCCGCCCTGCGTGACGCGCCCCCCGATGACATCCTTGCCACCTTCGGGGTGACCCTCGCGCGGACCCAGCGGGAACTGCAGGGGCATGCGTGCATGGAGCTGGAGGAGGTGGAACCCGACCGACAGCAGATCATGGTGAGCCGCTCGTTCGCGGATCGGGTGGCCGACCACGACGCCGTTGCCCAAGCGCTGGCCACCTTTGCGGTCCGGGCCTGCGAGAAGCTGCGCGCGCGTGGGCTGGTGGCCTCGGGCCTCTGGGTGTTCGCGCATTCCGACACCTTCCGGCCCGAACTGCCGCAGCACAACGCGACGCGATCGGTCGTGCTGCCGACGGCCACCTCGGACACCACGCTCGTGCTGGGGACCGTGAGACAACTGCTCCGCGGCCTGCTGAGAGACGGCATCGGCTACAAGAAGGCCGGAGTCGCATTGCTGGACCTGGCCAAGCCTCACGACCTTCAGCCAGACCTGTTCGCCCCGGCCGTTGTTGGAAACGATGCGTTGATGGCCACCCTGGATCAGATCAACCGGAAGTTCGGACGGGGCATGGCCGGACTAGGTGCATCGGGCTGGCAGGACAAACCGGCTTGGGGGATGAGGCAGCACATGCTGTCTCCCAACTACACCACCTCAGTCCACGAGCTCCCCCGGGCAAGATGTTGAAGCGCTCGAGTTTGCTATTGACCCACATCCCACGTCGACCTGTACGCAGCTACGTGCTCTCGAAGGACCTTCGATTTGATGGTCCCGTCTGATTCGAAGTAGAAGCAATCATCCATCGCGAAAGACCGGAACAGGTCTGTCATTAGATTTCGTACGGTAGGGCCGAGCTGTTCGAGCGAGAGATCCAGCTGCTCATAGATCACAGGGCCAAAGCTGAGGACAGATTCATCGTTTTGTTGCGATTTGTATTGCTGCCCGTCATTTTGAGATATGAAGAGCGATTGCCCGGCTACATTCGCGTAGCTCATGGCCAGCACACCTGGCCCCTCTACACCTGCAAGCTGGATAGCTCTGGCAGCCTGCGGAATAAGGTCCATGAGATGGATCGCCGTCTGGACGGACTGGAGTGAAGCGTCTTGCCCATCGTTGACTGACACCGACCACGAAATTTCGACAATCCCATTTCGGTAAAACTGAATATAAGGCGGCTCCGGCTTGGTACCCGAACTATTTTTCGTGGCCATCATGCCACGGTAGTTAAATCGGTTTATAAGCAGCGAGCCAGATACTCGAAGGTGACGGTCCTTAAGCACCGCCAAGTCGGGCAAATTGCCAGCATGAAATGCCGACAGGGGGACCATATGAACAACCGCGACGCGCCTGCCAATCGACCGGATTTCACCTAATACTTCAGCGGTGCGTTTAGCGATCCAACTGTCTATGCGCGACTCGGTCGAATCGCGTAGCGAGAAAGCATCGAACAGCTGCTGGTAAGTCATTTCAATGTTCCCGACCCCGGCCCGGATTGGAAAAACACGCCAGTCCCCCACCTCCACCTGATAAGGCCCACCATACTGGACGGGCACGTCCACTACGATTACCGGGCCCGCGCCTACGTGGATTGGCTGAACGGCCACTCCATTTATCCTGGGAAAAATTCCACGAAGGATTTTATTTTGCATCCAAAGCGCGGTCTGATCGACGTTAAGCGCAATGGGAACGAGGGTGGCGGCGCGCCCTTTCCCGTCCTCTGCGATGCCGTACACGATGCGTCCTCCGCGCGCGTTGGCGAATGCAGCCACATCCTTCAGAAATGACTTTATGCTGGCATCATCCTTTGAGGGAATGGCTCGCTTGTAGTCAAGAATCGCGCTTTCGCTCTCTCGATCGTTGAGCAGCGTATTCACCCAGCTCTGATCCATGCGCTGCCTCCCAGTCTCCTTTCCCAGAGCTTAGAGCCCCAGGCCTTCGCCAGCAACCAGCGACGAAGTCGCCTCGCAGATCACGCCGCCAGCCGGTGCTCGTAGAACGGATGCCTCTTGTCGTCGAAGATGGCGTACAGCGCGCCAAGGTTGGCGGGGTCCGGATTTAGCCAGGCGTCCACGTGCTCAGGCTTGATGTTGATGATTGTCCGATCGTGGCCGGCCGCGGCGACCTCTGGCTCGGGGTCATCGGTAATCGCGGCGAAGGAAAGTAGATCAGGCTCTATGCCGGCGGGATCGACCCAATGCGACCACAGGCAGGCCACCAGCATGGGGTCGCCCGTACGAGGCGTGAACTGCACGACTTGGTTGCCGCCGTCAGGCCCTTCCACGTTCTCGTAGAAGGTGTCCACCACCATGAGCGCGTGCGTGTGCCCGAACGCCGGCCGCCAGAAGCCCTCCAGGCTGTCGCGCCTGGCGTTGTAGGTGCCTGGGTAACGCTGGTCGTAGCTGGCCGGCTTCCCAGCGAGCCGGCACTGGTAGCGCATCGGCTTCACGACTCGCTTCCCGCCCTCAGACACGATTACCGTGCCGTACACGCCCGGGAAGATGCGTGAGTCCCTTGCCACGTGGTCAGTGCGCCGGAGGTCGGCCAGTTTGCCTTGGGCCCGGGCGATCTTGTTGGTGGCCACACGGACGTCGTTCTCGGCCTTCTTCGTGATCTTGGTCTGCAGCGCGCGCTCGGCGTTGACCAGGCGGGTCTTCTGCGTGAAAAGCTCCTGCTCGAAGGCAGTGGCGTCCCCGGCGTTCCAGTCCTGGATCGCCGCCCACACCGAACGCTCGGCAGGGGTCTTGCCCGCGGCGAACGCATCGTCCATTGCCTTCGGCGTCTTCGGCCGCTTCTTACCCGGGTCGTGGGCGTAGAGGGCGGCGAACTCCTGCAGCGACACGGAGGCGCCGGTCATGCGGACCAGCTTCTGGTAGGCGGCTTCGATTTGCGCGGAATAGCACATGGGCGCAATCTGGCCCCAAGCGTTGTTGTGCCGGTGTGATGGGCGTGCGCCGAGATCTACTGGGCGATGCCTGAACCCGCGAACCAGTCAGCCCCTATCTGTTCCAGGCTTTGAAGCCCGCCTCTGCCATGTTGCCCAAGGCGAGGGAGGAGAGCGCGCTGCAGCGGCCCGTGGCTTATCTGTCTAGATGTCACCCAGATCGCGCACTGTCGCCTCACCGCGCTCCAGAAACGCTGCGATAAGCCTGCCGCCGGCTACGTGCCGCCCTTCTTCAGCGTTCACATACTCGGCCTGCCGGCGCCCGGCGGCAAGGATCGCATGGGGATGGAAGCTGTCGGGAACATCCCTTAGCGGCTGGCCTGGCGCAGCTATCCCGCCGATCAGCGGGGCCACACGGGTGGGTTGCTCGACAACTGACTTCGCGTAGGCGGCCCCGACGATCCGGCTTTGGGCCTTGGACCAGCCCACCACGACAATCTCCGACTGCAACTGACCCAAGTCCATGTTGGCATCCCGGATCGCCTGGACATAGTTGGGCCACATCTGGTCCATGACGGGCCCGACCTCCCCCATGATCTGCTCGATGCTGAACGCCTTTCTGAAGCTGGCCTCAAGGCACAGCTGATACACCCGAAGGAAGAACTGCCCGGACCCACGCGCGGCAACGACAATGTTGTGCTGGGGGATCAGCAGCAGCTTGGCCCCCTCGGACATTTCGCCAGTGACGGCATCTTGAGCGAGGGTGTCGACCGCCACGACCGCGCGTTCGGGTGTCATCAGTACGTTCAGGATGCTCATGTCGTGGTCCCGGCGGCCAACCCCAACTATGGTGGGGCCGCTGAGCGCTGTCTAGGCCGGCATGTTCAACCGTATGCAGGCCAGGCCAAGCCCCTGCTAGCCTAGCTTGGCCAGTACTGCGTCAAGTCATAGGTCGCGAGCTCTTCTGTACTCACGAGCCGCTCGATGGCTTCGTGGTGCACCCGCTCGGCACTGAAGCACGCCTGCACGTGTGCCGAGATGTACTGGGCAATGCCCTGTATCTCCGCAGCGGTCAGCTTCACCCATCCGTTCTGGGCCTTGAAGTCCACCTCCGCCAAACCGCCCAGGGCGATGGCGGAGAGTACACCGCTGATCCGGTTCTGATCGTCTAGTGTCGTGCCCACGCGCACGCCGCCAAGCTCGATACCACCTGTTTCCTTTTCCCAGCGCAACGCTGTAGCCGCAGCGACCAGCTGCTCTTTGATGTCGGAGAGCGTGCGCGTGTCTTCCGGTAGGGGAATGGTGTTGCCGGCTGCAAGCCATGATTCGTATTCCTCCCACAACCGATGGCCGCGAGGGATGAATGTTCCGGTTTCAGTGCCGAGGACCACATCAGGGTCGTTGGTCAGTTTGTACATATCAAAGCTCCGAGTCTGCTGCCCAGTGGTAACGAACCGCGTTGCCTGCACCCGGAGAGCTGTCGCTCCGGATCTCAAACCCGTTGGTGCTGATGTTGGTGATTGAGGTTGGGCGGCCAGCCTGCAGCGACCCGGTAGTGCCATATTCGCTCATCTGCCCGGTTGCGCCGTTGTCGTACCGGTAGGTCGTCACGGCAGGCACGGAACGTTTAGGAACCTTGAATACTGGTGATGCCGACAAGAAGTAACCGCTGGTGGCTACCAGTGCGGAGGCGTAGCCGACAGCGGCGGCGCTTCCTGGATAGATATCCTCGCTATAACTATTCTCGTAGTAGCGCTGACACAGGGTGAGTTCCAACGCCAGCGGGCGGAAGTCAAAGTCGGTAGCCACGCCACCCTCTTCCAGCTGAGCCTGCGCAATCTCGAAGAGACCCGTCTGCGCCACGATCTGACCTGCGTAAAAGGTCGAGTCGGCGCAGTAGTCCAAAACGACGAACAGGCTGTCGTTGCCATTGTTACCGCGCGTCTTGCCGGCCATTGAGGGCAGTGTGACAGTGAAGGAATGGCGCTTGAAGGAGGTTGTTAGGATCGCAACGGCAGGGCATTCCGTCGAGGTATTGGCCGAGGGGCTTCCGCCAGTGCCCATCAGCTGCAAGATGCGCACGCCAATTTTCTTCCCGGCTACATTACTGCGCGCCCATATGGAAAGGGTGACAGTCTTACCTGCAAAGGTGTCGCAGTTTTCAATCTTCTGCCCGACATAGGCTGCAGAGTTGTTGTTTGCGACGGACACGATGTTGTACCCGAGGAAGCGGCGAGAGCCGGCAATTGCACCCAGCGGCGTGCCTCCCACACCCCAGTTGCCGTTGATGCCCACGAAGCCGCACACCCAGCGGTCCACCGTGTAGAACTCGACGTACTCTGCGCTGGTGCGGGAACCCGCCACCCCGCGCCGGGTGAAGTCAAAGTTACCGTTGATCAATCGATTCTTGCCAAGAATGCGAGCGCCAAGTGCCACCAAGGACTCACGCTCCGAGTCAATTCGGGCCCCTAGCACCGCATCCATCTGGGATCGGTTCTGAGCTTCGGTCGCCAATCCGCTTTGCAACGTCTCGATCGCACCATCCACGCCACCGGTGCCGCTTTCGAGTGTGCTCAAGCGCTCTTCGGTTTCGGCTGAATTCTCGTTGACGATTGCCATCGCCGCCCGACCGGGCAGCCCCCGCTTCCCGCCAGGATAGATACCATCCTGATCAATGTGTTTAAGCGCCATGTTCTCTCCGGCTTAGGTTTCTACGGACACAATCGACATGCTTTGTTCAATGGCCTGCGCATTGAAGCTGCCTGATTGGTGCGTCACTTGCTGTTCGCTGGCACCGACGATCTCTGCGCGGTACTGCCGCTGGCGGCTGCCGTCGGCGCCATCGTTGAGGGTCACCGCACCGCCCCACCCCGATATGGCGACATCGGGTCCGTCGACCTCGTTGTTGATGCTCACCCCGCCTCGGGCTACCAGCTGCGTCCAGAACGTCTCCGGATCGTCTTCCACCTTTCGATAGATGTTGATCGTGCAGGTGTTTTCACCCGCGCCGGCCACGAATCCCTGCGACCCATACGCCGATTTGGTGCGACGTACCGTACGGCTGAAGCTGACGACCACGCTCTTGTTGCGCCCGTTGCTGGAGAACGGGCCGCAGACCAACTGCGTTCCCGCCATGACCGTGGTGGTGGTCTGCACCGCGTTACGCAGGACGCCAGCTGCCAGGGCGCCACCCCAGTAGGCATTGCCACCGTTGTCCATCCACATCACGGCATTCGCCTTCGTCGCCGCGCGGGCGCCGACATTGGGGCCGAAGTAGTCCATCAGCCCCTCGCTTCCATTGCCGAAGTCGGTGCCAATGATTCGCTGCGCGGAACCGTTCCAGACGCGTAGGTAACCGTCACGCCATTCCATGCCGCGATCGGCGCCGGGAGCGATGATCTCGAACGTGTCGCTCAGGAACCGCGTGTTCACCACACGCCCGTTGTTATCGATCTCCATGCCGCCGACAACGGGTCCATTGCCGCCGTCAGCGATCAGGTGCAGGAAGGCCTTGGCCAAGACCCGTGTAAGGCCGTCGGCGGTCTGCTGGACCTGCGCCTGCATACCCTGTACCACCTGCGCGCTCGCCTTGTCCGCAACCTCTGCTTTGACCGACCCCAGCTGCTCGGACACCGCGGTAATGCCGTCGGCGTTTTGGTCCACCCTCGACCGGAGCTGGTTGACTGCGTCCGTGGATGCCTTTCCCTCGAGTTCCGCGTGTACGCCTACAAGCTGCTGCGCTTGAGCCGATACATCGTCCGCGATCGCGTCGATCTGATCAGTCACCCCCGACTTGAACTCGCCAAATTCGACCGTAACCGCGTCTGTCTTCTTGGCTTGGGTATGGTCGCCATCAGCGATGACCGTGTAGATGGTTACGGTGCCCGCGCTCCAATCGCTCTCACCGGCGTTCCAATCGTCGTCGCCGGCATGCTCGCCGTCGAACTGGGCATTCAACGATGTCACCCGCTCGCCCATGGAGACCAGCCCCTGCTCGGTCTGTTCGACCTTGGCCGTCACGCTGTCCAAGGCCTCGACCGACGCCACCTTGCCGTCGCCAGCTGGCATACGCGCGACGATGGCGTTGATGCGGCCAGCCTCGGCGGCCAGGTCCGACGCGTTCTGGTAGGCCATGTCGATCGACGCTGCCAGGGCCTCACCCACGCCAGAGAAATTGCCCACCAGTTGCCAGTCCTCGGGGGTGACACCGGGCTCCGCATCGGTGTTCTCCTGCAGCGCTCGGTACAGCTTTCCGTCGCGCCGGACGAAGTCGCCCACCGGGTACGTCTTCCCGGCCTCCCATTCATCGGCCTCGATCAGATCAGAAACGATCGCCCCAATTGCATCGGCGTGTGCAATGGCGGCTTCCATGGCCTCCTTGGCCTTATTCGTGGCATCGGCCGCCGCTTCGCTCGAGACGCGCGCGTCCTCTTTGAACCTATCGACCTTCTCCTGATCGATGCGCCGCTGCGCTTCGATCAGCTCCTGAATCGTCTTGTCGATCACCTGCCCCAGGTTGGCGCCAAGCTTCTTCGTGAGGACATGGGCTTCGGTGGAGAGCTCACCAGACGTGTTCACGCTGCGGCATGCAAAGGTCCATTCGCCCGACTCCGGCACTACGGCTTCGAAGGGCACTGCGTGGTAGCCGCTGCCCCCGATGGGGGTCATCTGCTCCCATTCCGGCCGCAGCACCGCACCCTGCGTGTAGCGAATCTCCACGCCGGCAAAGTCCGGGGACTGAATGCTGTTGGCGAGAAAGCCCCAGGTGTACATGCGAACGCCGCCGGACAGCTCGTCCACGTCGAAGAAGTCCACCAGGCGCGGCGGTACATCCGCACCCGCGGTGATGTACGTCACCGACGCCGCGACGCCGGCCCGGCCGTCAGGGCTAAACGGGCGGACCACTACGGTGTACTGGTCCGCATGGCTGATCCGCCATGTGGCGGTCCGGGTGGTGGTCTGGGCCACCTCGGACAGCACACCGTCGCTGCCGGCGGCAAGCACCACGATGTTGCCGACCGAGCCGCTGATCTCGAACGTGACGGTCAGCTCGGTGAACAGCGTGTCGCCCTGCACCACCTGCTGCTCAGTAATTGCCAGGCCGCTGGCAATCGGGCGGCTGGTGATCGGATTGGTATTGACCGGCGGCACGTACTGACCCGTGAGCACGTAGTTCCAGAACTCCGGCGGCTCGGGAACCACTGACACCTTGGCGCCCTTCAGGTCGCTCTCGGGCTCGATGCCAACCACACGCACCCTGTAGCCCGGCGTCTGTTTGAAGTCGTAGATCCAGATGGTGTCGTGAGCGGGATTTTCCGGCGTGTCGCCCGGCAGAGGCGCATCGCCGGGCCAAGGACCAGTCAAGCGTATGATGTCGCTGGTTCCTGTGAACGCCTGCACGCCGAACACTCGGTATATCCGCTCGCCAGGGATGCGCAGGCCGATCCAAGCATTGCCATTGATCGGTGCCTGGACTGGTTCGTCCAGCAGCAGCGTGACAATGCCATTTGCCGCGGTCGCCGATACGATTCGACCGCCGGCGCCCCACTGCGTGAGGTCGTGCTGGAGGGCCAGCAAGGACAGACGGCGATAGCTCAGGTGCTCGATGTCGGTGCTGTAGGTGATGTCCTTGTACTGGTAGAGGGACTGCGCCAAGTGGTAGCGCGCCATCCGCGCTGCGTGCGCCTCATTGGTGATGCCCTCGCCCTCAACCGTGGCCGGGTTGAGCATGGTGGTCACGCCCGGCGCGGCCACCCGCAGCGTCTTGGTCGTCCAGTCGGTCGCGTCGAAGTAGCTGTACTCGATGCCATCGGCGGCATTGGCCAAGGTGTAGTCAACTTGGAACTGCCCCTTCTTGATGGTGGCCATGTTGACCACGCCGGACAGCGGTTGCTCCGAACCGGCCCACACCACCGACAGCCGGCCACCCGCCCAGGTGATCTGGCCAAAACCTGCCAACGCGACGGTATTGAGCACGTCGTCGTGGTTACGCACGTCCTTTATGTAGTTCGAATAGCCGTAGCCATTGGCGTGGCAGAACAGCATGAACGCTTTAAGCGCCTCGATATCGATCTGGACATCATCCAGGCCGATGCCCGCGATCAGCTTGTCGTTCTCGTCCCTGAAACCACGGGCGTAGGCCAGAATCAGTGCGCCGGGATTGTTCGTCTCCTGCGTCACCCACCCTGCTCCACTCCAGACCGGCGCCGGGTTTGCGTAGGCAACGCAGCGGACCTCATCGGGCTGGCCGTTGAGCTGGCCGGTCGCCTTGATCCGGATGCCGATCCGGGACAAGCCGGCGTAATCGGCGGCGTCCTTCTGGATGCTGGTCAACGTGGACCACGTGAAGTCACTGGTGGCGCCGCTTCCGTCGGTATTGCGCCCGGCAATGCGCACCCGCACTTCGTACTGAGCCTCCGGTACATCCCGGGAATAGCTGCGCCGCTGCTGCTTTTGGGACCGGCTGATGATCGAGTAGGAGCCGAAGAAGCTCCAGTTGGCAATACCAACGGCGCGGTACTGGACCTCGATCGTTTCCTGGTTGTCCTTCGGCTTGCCCTTGCTGGTTGTGTCGAACAGCATGAAGTCTACGTCCACCTTGAGGCGGATCGTGTTCGGGCTGCTGGTGCGCTGCACCCACGGACTGGGCTGGCCCTTTTCTGCCTCCAGTGCGCCACCATTGATCGTATCGGCGTTGCTGTAGAGCGGGATCGCCTCGCTGGGCATCCCGGAGAAGCCGTTGTGCCAGACGGTTACCCCCTCGAAGGACGACAGCAGCGCATCGCCGTTGTACAGCGCCTCCACGCGTCCCACGTTGATACCCGTCGTGAGGGTCATGGCGAGGTACTGGTCGTCGGCCTCGTACCAAGAGTACGGGTTGCTGGCCACGTCTGGCGCAATGCGCAACGGCCCGCCAAGCAGAAGTGGCAGGGGCTGGTAAGGGCGCGGCTGGTTCCGCGCAGCGCCGATGGTGTAAACCTGGCTGGCGTCGCTGGCGCTGGGCTTGGGGCGCTTCGGACCCAGCACCTTCTGGATCAGCAGCGAGCCGGCCGTGTAGATCGCAGCCTGCGCCAAACCGGCGACGGCAGTGCTGTAGCCTGCGGCCACGATGGCGGTGCCCACGCCCATGGTAAAGACGGTCAGAGCGACCAGCGCTACGATCATCAGCGCGGTCTTCTTGACCACGCCGCGAACCTCGATGACCGCCCCATCCTTTGGGCGCACGCGATCCATGACCTCGTGCGGCACGACCACGCCATTGATGCGTACTTCCCACAGGTCGCTGTTGTAATCAGGCACCACGCGTGCCAAGAGGCCGCCCAGCCGCTCCCCATCATGCAACTGCGCGGCCAGCGTGCGCTGCCCTTCTAGCGTCACTGGATGCGGGGTAATGATCAGCGGTGCGGTGTCTTTCATCAGGCCCATCTGTAGTAGCCCTCAATCCTCAAGCCGAACTCCGGCAGGTCCCGAACGCGGTGCAGCACGCTGCAGGCGTTTTTTTCGTTGGAATGCAGCACCCAGCCCTCATGAGCCAGGTGGAAGAAGACGCCGGCGTGGCCGGCGCGCTTTTGTCCGTGTTCGACCATCAGCACCAAGTCACCATCGACCGGCGCCGACACCGCGGCGCCGTACGGCCGCGACAGCTCTCCAATAGCGGCCTGGCCTACCAGCCCTCGCGGGCGGCCGTTAGGGAGTTGCACATCCCGACCGAATAGCTGCTGCTGAACCAGCACCACGAAATCGGCGCAATCACATGTGTGCTCGCAGTACGGCACGCCCACAAAGGCCTCCACGTCGGCCAGTCGCATCAAAAAATCCCCGGCAATGTGAAAGGATTGGCGCGCAGGCGCACGGCCTGCTGACGCATCAGGTAGTCCACCCCGCACTGAGCGGTTGCAGTGGCACCAGCCAAGGAAACGCTGGTAATGGGCAGGTAGTAGTCCCGCTCGTATTGGTTCGGATTCGCCCGATCGGACACCATCAACCGAGCCATCAGCAGCTCGTTCGGACCCAACGACTCCAGGTCCTCAGAAATTCCCCGCCCAACGTTGTCGAGCACCAGCTGGGCACGTGGTGACTGCCCGCGCGTGTCATCCGGAAGCTTGAAGGCGAATGGCACACCCATGTAGGCAATGCCCTGACTCACCCAGTCCTGGGTGTCGTTGACGATACGCAGCGGCGCTGGGAGCGATGGCGAAGTGATGGACAGGAACATCAGCGTGCCGCTTGTATCTGTCACGCGTTGCTTTCGCTCGGTAAAACTGCTCATCGCAAGTACTCCATGACCACATCCATCCTGTAGTCCTCGGGTAGCTTTTCCTCGGGCACCAGGTCACCCAAGGCGCCGTTCTCGAAGCGAGCAGTGACCGTCTCCCCGGTAAAGGGATGCACAAGGGTGAACCATCCAATTCGCTTGATCCCACTGAAGTACCAGTCGTCGAACGTCCGCACGTCCGCGATGTTCGCGAAATAGAGTGTCATCGCCTGCTTGATCAGCACTTGGCTGTTCTCCAGGCGCTGCTTGGGTACGCCTCGTTCCATCTCGGTTCTCACAACCGAGGGGTCGAAGGTCCGCTTCTGCCCGTCGAACATGACACGTGCCACAGAGGGTAGTGCTGCCATCACACAGATTCCTTTAAGCCAAAACGGCTGCCCATTGCTGCGTACGTGGAACCCTGACCACTGGCGACCTGGCCGCCGATGTAGCTGTCGACCTGTCCCAGCAGCACATCGATGTCGACGCCGCCCTTGTCGTTCTTCGAAGCGCTCGCGGTGGTTCCGGCGGGAGCGTTGCGCACGGTGATGTTGACCCCGCCGCCAGCGGGTGCCGGAGCGGAAAGGCCACCGACGACACCGCCGTCGGCGTAGCCGCGGAACCCCTGCCGCATGGCTTCTACAATGCCCACACCACCAGCGCGCGCCACGTCCGCCTGGGACCACACCACTTCACCGGCGTGCACAATGCCCTTGGGCTCATACTTCCCGCCCGGGCCCGTGTAGCCACCTTCGGACTTCCCGCCGGCCATCAGCTTGTTGAACAGGTCCTGGTTGATGCCCTGGGTACCGTTGGTGACGGCTGCATTGCCGGCGGTGTTCACGCCACCGAAGTACGAGCCGAAGGCACCCGCGACAACGTTTGCCAAGCCCGTCACTGTTTGCTTTGCGGCGATGCGGGCCAGGTCCTTGATGATCGAATCAGCCAAGTCGCTGAAGCTCACCTTGCTGCTGGTTGAGAACTGGACGAACTTGTCCTCCCAGCCAGAGAAGACGTTGCCGACAACATCCCGCATCTGGCCGGCGACGTCCCCGGCCTGCTGCGCGTAGTTCGACCATGCAGAGGTGGCACCAGACAGCCAGTTGCCTTCGGCAGTGGCCAGGTCGGCGTAGCCGGCCCGGATAGCCTCGATGCGGTCGCCCGTTTTCTCCAGCAGCACCGCCTTCTCGGAGTCGAACATGCCCTGGTCGATCTGCTTGGCGTTGAGCTGCAGCTGCAGCTCGCGCAGCTTGTCGGCCTGGTCGGCGTACGCGTCGTTGATGCGCTGCTGGACTTCGTACTCGCGGTCGCCCATGCCCACCTTGGCGACCATCGCGCGCATCTGGCGCTCCAGCGCATTGTTGCTGGCGTCCAAGGCGTTGGCGTAGGAAGCGATGGCGTTCGCCCGCGCCGCGGCGGCGCCGCGTTCCTCGCTAGCCAGGACTTCAAGCTTCGCTGCGCCTTCGGTTCGGACCTTGGCCAGGCGCGCCTCCAGCTCGCCGATCTGGCGCCCGACCCCAATCGCATCCTTGCCTGCTACGGTCTGCTTCTGGAGATAGTCGATCTGGCTCTGCAGCGCCGCAGCCTCCGTGGTAGCACCGCGGGTGAGCAGCTCCCGCATCTTCCCGTAGTACTGGTCGGCGGTGATTTCGCGGGCCGCGTACTGCGCGCGCAGGGTCTGGGTGCTGGCGGCAATCTCGGCCTGCTCTTCCACCAGGTCATCCTTGAACGCCTGCAGGCCGGCCCCTCGCGTCGCCGATCCAGTCCCGCCCGTATTCTTCTTGGCGTACTTTTCCTGAATCGCGGCGATGGCCTTCTGCCGCCGCTCTTCCAGCTCAGTGACCACGTCGGTCAGGCCAGCGGCCTTCGCCTTCTCGATGGCCTCTTGCGCGGCCACCTGCACCCGGGCGACCTCGCGGCGCTTCTTCTCTTCCTTGGACGCCTGGGCGTCGATGATGGCGTCCAGCTCCTGCGCAACTTCCTGCGACGTGGACTGCGCCGCGGTGAGCTGGGCGTCTTTCGCTTCCTTCTGCTGCTGGGCGGCGATTTCCTTGATTCGGGCCGACCGCGACTTGATGGCGCTCTCGAACTGGTACACCCAGGCGTAGCTCATGCCATCGGCTACGCCCTTGTTCATAATGGCAACGTCGCGCTGGTTGTCCTGCAGCAGCTTCTGCATCTCCTGGGCAGTCGAGCCCAGGCCAATCGCACCTTGGAATGCGCCCCAGGCCCTGCTTGCCTTAACCCACAGCTCATCCCACCCACGCCCGACCCAGTTCTGGCTCCCGCGAACCTTTTCCAGCGCCTCGGTGGTCGCATCCGCCGCGGCCCGCGTAGCTACCGTCGCTGCCTCCTGGTTGCGGCCCTGCTCCTGCAGCGCGCGGATTTGGTCATAAATTTCGACCGTCAGGAAGTTGACCTGCTTGTTCAGCTCCTGCGAGTACTTCACAGGGTCGCCCGCCAGCTTGGCGAACGCTGCAACTGTGTCGTCGATGGCAGCGCCGTTGATTTCCTCCATAGCTACAGCGGCCCGCGCCACAGCTTCGAAGTTCTCGCGGGCGACCTGTCCGCTTTGCCCGATGGCCACTGCGGCCGCCTGGGCTTTGCCTACGCTCACATCCTGCGAGCTGGACGTCCGTGCCGAGAGGTCAGCCAGCACGGCGCTGGTCGCGGCCGCTTCGTTCCGAGAGAGCACCAGGGAACGGGCATATGCCTCCGAGCTGCGCGCGGCGTCGTACCAGGCGTAGGCCAGCACACCGACGATGGCTGCGTACGCCGCGGTGGGCGTCATCAGCCCCGCGATCCCCTGACCCACACCGCGCAGCGCCGGACCAACGCCACCGAAGCTGTCCTTGATCTGGCCCCCCTGCTGGACCAGCACCGTGAACCAGGGCATGCCGCCCTGCAGGCTGGTGAATACGTCGGTGAACTGCGCCGGCAGCTGCCGCATGGCCTGCGCGGTCTGGCCCGCCGACACGCCCAGCTGGTTGATCGCGTTGTTGGTCGGCAGCGGCCGGCCGGCGGTGTTGCGGACCTCGTTGAGGTCTCTGCGCAGCAGCACCAAGCTCTGCTTGATGTCGTTGAAGTCGGCGCCAATTCGGACGCGCAGATTGGCAGTTGGTTCGGCCATCAGGCAGGTTCCTGTTTCAGGAAGGTGGCCCAGGCGCCAGCATCGGCGCCCATTGCCATCCGTACGGCGATTGCCAGGTCCACCTGCCGCTGCCGGTCATCCCGAGCAGCGGCGGCGGTGTAGGCCCGGAGCTGGGCCAGCGTGTACGTCAGGACGTCGCGTCGGCTGTGGCCTCGGGCGACGAGGTACTGGACGAGGTCGTCCCATCCTGCTGTTGCGCTTCGGCTTCCGGCGGCGACGTGGGTGCCGCGGTCGCCGGCCTGGCCGCCGCCAGCAGCGCGGGCAGGCGGCGGACGAAAAAATCCTTGTTCAGCGCCACCACGGCCTCAACCAGCGTGGCCACCTCGTCCAGTTCGCCGGCGGCCAGCCAGTCCGGCTCTTTGCCGGTGACCACTGCCAGGGCCTGCGCGAACGCCAAGGCGTCCTGCTCGAACAGGTCAAGGATCATCGCGCCCACCTCGACCGGCGCTGCCTGGCCCATCAGGCCGGAGGCGAGCACCACCCGCCCGATGATCGGGCGAGAGGCGGTGATGAAGGGCGCGAGCTGCTCCAGGCGCAACGGCCCCACCACGAGCACCTCGCCGCGGAACGGGACGCTGCGCCGCGGGGGAGCGATCGTCTGCAGTTCATCCATGACGGTCAGTTCTCCTGCTGCCAGAAGAAGTAGGCCGACTTGTCGTCGGTGGTGGCCTTGTCGGCGTCCTTCACCAGCGCACCGGTGACAGAGCCCGCGCCGAACTGGTCGCCCAGCAGCCCCAACTGCTCGATCATGCCGCCGCTGACCTTGTGGGCGACCAGGCGCACTTGCTTGCCACCGCGCGCTTCGTTGGTCCCGATGAACTGCATTTCATAGAAGCGTTGCGGGCGGACGCCGGCTTCAACCTGACCCAGCTCACCGTGCTTGTACGCGACGACGACGTTGGGGGCGGCAGAGCCGTTGCCCGGATCGGCGATCGTGGAATCAGCCGGGATGAACAGCATGCCCCGACGCAACACGTAGTCCTTGTCCTTTTCATAGGTAGTGGCGGGGGCGGACGCCAGCTTCACGCTGGTGATTTCGGTGGCCGGGAACTTCAACGGAACGAAACGCCCCTTACTGGTGCGGACCGCCTCGTCAGGCACAGCGCCGGCGGCTACCGTCGTCGCCACGCCGCGCGTGGTGCGGGCGAAGTTGTCTTTGTTGAAGTCGTGGAAGGTGTAGGCAACGTCGTAGCCGGTCACCCGGTCCACGCGGTTGGCGATACCGCCGCCCGGATTCTGGTTGTCGGCCAGTTCGATCGTGTTGGTCTTGGGCGACACGCTGAATGCGGAGCAGTTGCCGACCTCGTCGAACGGCGCGCCGGTGTTCCATTCGCGGATCAGGATGATGCCGCTGCCCAAGTAGCTGAAATCTTCTGCCATGTTGGCGTTCCTCGTCGGTGATGCCGCGTGGGCGGCGGGATTACTTTTTCGGGATGTGGGACTGGTAGGTGACCGCAACGCCCATCCAGCCGGCGCCCGGGTCAGGGCTCAGCGGTTCCATGGCGACGTACACGGGGTACTGGAGGCCACTCGGAAAGGTCTGCTGCTGCTCGTCCATCGCCGCTTCGATGTCGGTGACCAGATCGTCGAGCCGCTGTTGGTAGTTCTCCAGGCTCGCCGGCACCTTGCCGATCACCGCAACGGTCGTCAGCCGGTGGGTGCGCACCAGCGCCGCGTCGGTGGCGCGCTGCTGCTTGTCGATCACTGCCGTCAGCACTGCCGTGGCAGCTGCGTCGACCTGCTGCGGCTCGGTGGTCCAGCTGGTGCCGGCGTCAGTGAGATATCCGTTGGTCGTGCTGATGCGGCCCAAGCAATCGCCAAAGGCAGCCAGGAGCCTCGCGCGCGGGCTAGACATGCAGCACCACCCACTGTTGTGACGACGCGTCGCCGCGCAGCCGCTTCTCCAGCTTCAGGCGCGCGCCGGTGCCGGTGATGCGCACGATGCCGCCGATACGGGGCTCTACCTCGCGCAGCTGCAGCGTCACGCGATCATAGGGGGCCGACACCGGAGCATCGTCGTCGCCGTAGTCCTGCACGCCCTCATCGAGCAGCGCGGTGCAAGGCACCGGCTGGCCCGCCGGGTTTTGGTAGGTGGCGGCGTCGGCAATGCCGGCGCCGGCGAACGCGGCGAACATCAGCGCGTCCATGTTTTGCAGTGTCGACTTCTGGCTCATGGCAGGGGTCTGGCCGTTTGCATGGCCTTTTCCAGCTCGCGCTGCAGGAAGAACGGCATCAGCTTCTGCCAGGTGTCGCTGGCCATACCGAAGATGTCGTAGCGCGGCTTGTACTGGGGCGCATCGGTGAAAATGAAGATCGACCGGACACCGGAGCCGAAGCCCGTGTTCAGTCGCTCGTAGATGCCCGGGCGCAGCTTTCCGCGGCGCTTGGTGATGACGAAATACTCGCCACCGCGGCGCTTCTTGGAGCGTCGGCGCTTGGTGCTGGCTTCGGATTGATTCTGGTAGTGGTCCCGCTGGGCCCCCAGCTGGGACAGGATGCGGTTGACCTGGCCGGCGGGCACGTTCCCGTAGACGTCTGGCGTCGCCCCTCTCCCCATGACTGCATATTGCTTCGCCGATATCAGGCCTCGCGACTGCAACAGCCGCTCGAAACCCTTTTTGCGGCGCTGGCCACCTTCGACTTCAGGCAGCAGGTACTTCGCCGGCGGCGTGCCCTTGAAGGCCTCGTCGCGGATGTAGACCTCCGCAAAGGGGTCCTTCTTGGTCGCCTTGCGGTACATCGCCGCGTTCACCGTCAGCGGCGCCGGCCGGTCGAATACCTTGGGCGCGGTGCGTTTCCACCGCTCCCGGACCTCGAACGCCACAGCGTTGGCGGCCTGCATCGCCGCGTAGGGCAGCTGGCTTTTCTCGAGGTCCGTCAACTGGCGGTCGAGCGCCTTGTCGGCGTCGACCTCGATCTTGAGCTGGCTCATGGCTTCCCCGGGAGCCCGGCCTGCAGATGCAGACCGGGCCGGTTAATCACCCGCCGGCGTTGCCGCCGCCGGTGGCCTTCAGCCGGATGACGGCGCGCGGTCGCGTGTTGATGTTCAGCGGGTTGGACTGGCTTTCCAGGTCGAGGCCCTTGTTCATCCGCAGCGGCTCGGTCTTGCTGTAGTACGGCAGGCCGACACCCTTCACCGTCTCCATGTAATCCGCCGGCGCAAAGCGGGTGATGAACATGTCCGGCACGTCCAGCGGGAAGGCCAGTGCCTCACCAGCCGGGATGAAGGGACGGTCTTCTTCCTCGGTGGCCACCTGGCCGCCGACCACCTCTTCGAAGGTGACGCCACCGAAGGTGAAGCCACGGCGGGGGTCGTCGCGCAGCGCTTCGCCATCCTGCCAACGTGCGTAGGCGGCGACCACGTTGTCGTGGTCGATCAGCGCCTCGAAGAACTCGGGGCTGCAGAAGACGTGGATGCCGTTGTGGGGCACCTGGCCGAGTTCCTTCTCGATCGCCCGCTTGATGGTCAGAACCTTGCCGCGGACCTTGGTGCTCGCCGTGGTCAGGGACATACCCAGCACGATCTGCTGAACGTTGAACTCCTTGTACAGGTCCCACATGACCGAGCCATCGGCGTCCAGGACCTTGCCGCTGAGCGCGCCCATGCGGTGATACTCGATGGTGTAATCCAGGTCACGGCGGTGGGTGAGCTGGTGCGCGTTGATCACGCTGGCCACGTTCTGCCCTTCCGGGTCCGTTTCCGGAGAGAACACGTTGAGCAGGGTGTCGGCCATGATGGTCGAGCGCTGGGGGAGGTGGGCGGTCTGGAAGAGCTTGACCTTGCCGCGCTCCAGCGACTTGGGCTGAGCCGGCGCGCCCCGCGGCACGTTGGGCACCAGAACCAGTTTGGTGCCGTTGATGCCGATCTTGACGATATCGGTACCGACCAGGCCCTGTTCCTTGAACAGGCCGAGTTCGGCGATACGGGTCGGAACGCGCGGCAGGTTGTTGATGTGGGCGTTGAGCGAATCGAAGCTCAGCACGCCCAGGGCCAGAAGGGTCTGCAGATCCATGTGTGTCTTCCTCATGCGGAAATAGAAAGCCCCGCACTTGGCGGGGCTGGAGGTGTAACGAAGGCCGGAGGCGGTTAGGCGGTCAGGCGGTCAGGCGGTGATGACGATCTCGCCGCTGGTCGCGGCGACCAGGCCGGCGGAAGTAGCGGTCAGGGTGTACGTTCCGGCCGCGATGAACTCGACGGCATCCCAGGTGACCACGCCGTTGACTGCGGCCTTGGCGCCGCCGCCGCTCAGGGCGCCTGCGCCCGTCGCCTTGGCCAGGCTCACGCTTGCCGAGCTGCCGGTCACCAATGCACCGAAGACATCGGTGATGTGGGCAACAACTTCACCGGCGGGCTCACCTGCCGCGGCATTCAGCGGCACATCGACGAACACCAGGTGGTGGGCGCTGTTCGAGCTGATCGGACGCGAGGTCCAGCGCACAATGATGCCCGACTCGGCCAGGCTGGCAGCAGCCAGCAGGCGCTGATCACTGCCGGTGCCCGGGGCCCAACCCAGCAGCTCGCCGTGCACCTCGGCGTCGCGAGCGACCGCCGCGCCCTTGACGGCCAGCCTGTCCGGATCGCTCCCGGTGTCGACCTGGCCATACAGCACCTTGACGGCATCAGCGCCGCTACCAGCCTTCGTGTTGTCGGCTTTCAGCAGGGTGCCCGCGGCGAGAATGCCCTGGCCGGCGGGAATGTGGATCAGCTCCCGGCTGCGTTCGCCGGCAGCCTCGGAAAGCAGGAATTGGGCGTTGCGGACGCCATCGCGGTTGATTTCCATCAGTTGCCTCGCATTTTGTAGATGGTGGTGGGATTGAGCGACGCCTTCACAGCGGCGGCGCGTTTCTCGGCGTCCGGCGCCGGGAGAGTGGTCACGATCTGCGTGGTGCGCCCTTCTTCCGCTTTCAGGGCTATCAGCTGGGCACGCACCGCAGCCAGATCGGTGTTCGATTTGATGTAGTTGCCCGCCAGGCTTTCGCCGCCGGTCATCGCCGCGGCGCATGCGTCGCGCACCGCAGTGGCATATTCCAAGGCCGCAGCCACGTCCTCACCTTGCTGCGGGCCGCGCTGGATCAGTGCCAGGCCGATCCCCGCAGGCAGCGCGCTGGCGGCAACAGCAGTTGCTAGCGTTTCGGCGGTCGCCGCCGGCGGGGCATCCGCGTGGGAAGCATCCGGCGTCGGCGACGGCTCATGCGCGAGCTGCTCCAGAAGGGTCTGCCCATTGCCGGCGACCACCTTGAACCCGTCGGCGGTCACCATGACCTGGGCCGTGGCTTCCGGCTCTGCTGCAGCATCGTCGGCTGCTTTGGCGTGCTCTACGGGCGCCGGCACATCGCGATGGCCAAGCTCGGCCACCAGCTCGTCCCAGGTGCCGAGGCGGCTTGCAAAGCCTGCATCGACCGCCAACTGCCCGCGGTAGGTGGCGGCTTCGGTCGCTCGCACAGCTTCTTCGCCCAGGCCGAGGTTGCGCGCTACCGTCTTGACAAACAGGTCGTGGAGCAGCTCCACGTCTGCCTGGGCCTCCGCCTTCGCTTCATCCGTCAGCGCAAAATTCGGGTTGAAGTCGACCTTCCTGGCACCCGCGTAGATGGGGGTGACCTTGACCCCGATTTGCTCGTTCCCCTTGCTCCAATCGTGGTGGTACGCGACCACGCCGACGGACCCGGCGCCGCCGGTACGGCTCACCCAGATCACATCGCAGGCGCTGGCGATGGCATATGCCGCCGAGTACGCGTAATCGTCGATGAGCGCATGCAGGGGTTTGCGGCCACGTGCCTGGTAGATGCGATCCACCAGGTCAAAGCAGCCAGACGCCATGCCGCCCGGCGACTCGATGCGCAGCACGATGGCGCCGACACTGTCGTCCTCGAGCAGCTCGTCCAGCTTCTCGCGCACCGCTGCGTAGCTCACCGGACCACCACCACTGGGACCGGGCATCGGCCGGTTGACCAGGCCACCCGTGATGTTCAGCACTGCGATGTTCTCAGCGGCGATCACGTCGGTGCGCAGCTCGGTGTCTGCGCTGGTCACGGCCCCTTCCAGGTAGGCGCCAATCAACGCCTCACCCATCGCCGGATGTACCAGCAGGGGCTGGTTGAGCGCGGCGGTGGCGAGCGAGGCCACGACGGGGTGCTTGCTGCGGCCGAACAGCCGACTCAACAGCCCAGGCTTATTGGTCATCATCATTTCCTTCATCGGTGGCGTCGTTTCGGGCGCCGGGAGACTTGTTGCTGGACTGGCCAGTACCGCTGGAGTTGGTGCGCCGTGGATCGCTGTCGAACGTCAGGCCCAAGCTGTCGGCACGATCGTTGTCGGCAGCGATCTCAGCATCAACTTGCTCGGGGTCTTCGCCAGCGCCCAGGACCACCTTCGTACGGGACTTGAAGCCGGCACGAACGGCCTTGGATTCGGCGCCGACGTCCTGCACGGGGTGGCTCCAGGGCCAGCCCTCGGGCACCCACAGGGTCTCGGTGACGTCATCACGCAGCTCGGCGTAGCCGGGTACGTTCAGCGCGCCCACCAGCACTGCCTGATCAAACCAGGCATCGCGAATGCGCTGGCAGAACATCGGGATCATGAACAACCACTGGTCCTGCTCGATGACCCGCCGGAACTCGTTGAGGATCAGGCGCAGCGCGCGGTCGGAGACCCCTCTCAGGTCCCCGGTCAGCACCTCATACGGCACGTCCTGACCAGCCGCGATCGCCATCAGGTGGCCGCGCAGGAATTCTGCGTAGTCCGCCCCAGCGCTCGGCGGCTCGGCGAACTTCACGTCGTAGCCTGGCGGCAATTCCTGCATGGTCGCCGGTTCCAGGCCGCCCAACGGCGTGCCGTCGGCATCCTCGCCGCTCTGCAGGTCGCCGACCATATGCGTGTCACCGTCCCCGTCGGGGGACTCGGGGACCGTGTAGAAGCCGGCGAACAGGTTGGCGATGGCCTGCCGCTCGAGTACCGCATCGTCCAACCTGTCCAGGTTGAACATCCGTAGCAGGGTGGCGGCCGAACTGGGCACGCCTCGCATGGCGCCGGCGCGGCTTGGCCGGTAGAGGTGAATCACCTGCTCGGCTGGCACGCGGACAAGTTCGTTTCCATCCACCGCTACCTGTGCATCACCCGGGTGTTCTCGGAACATCCAGTAGGCAACTCGGCGACCGATGCGGTCAAACTCGATTCCGTGGCGGATGGCGTTGCCGTTGCTCGCCACGCTGTTGAAGTACTGCGGGCATTGTTCCGACTCGATCAACTGGACCTGCATGGGAACGGGCAGGCCATCCTCTGCCCGACGGTAGCGGATGCGTGCGAAGACCTCGCCCGCCTCCTTCCATTCCCTCCAGGCCAACGCCTGCAAACCGCCCCAGTCCAGCACGCCGTCGGCATCGCTGTACTTGCTCCAGCGCTTCCACAGGCTCGCCGCTCGTGCCTTGAATTCCGGAGTGCCCCAGATCGCCTTTGCCTGAATTCCCGTGGCAATGCCGTTGGACACGCTCTTGTTGAGGGCACTGACCATCCATGGGTCGTTGCGGGCCAGGTGCCGTGCACGCGCCAGCAGGGTTGGGAGGCCGAGAAGCGCCGCATTCGGGCCCAAGGACATGGGGCGGAACATGCGCAGGCGACGGCCGTTGCCGGCTGCACGGTAAGTTCCCTCGGCAGCGTCAGACATTGCCGGTCCCCGATTGGAAGAGACGGATGGTGCGTCGACGGGGCTTTGCTCCGGTGACGGCCGACACCTCGCCACGCATCTGCCGGAGCACGCGCCTCATGGCATCGAGGCTCTGGTAGGTGACCGTGCGGTCGGCGTATCGCACAGTCAGCACACCGGATGCGATCGCCGCCTCCAGGGTTGCCACCTGCTCTTTCGTGAATGCCATATCAGCGTCCCAGGTACTTACTGCGGATGACGCGACGCGGGCGCGCGCGCGGCGCAAAGGCCGCGCCGGCATCGCCGACGACCACATCAGGGTTGTTGTCCCAATCCGCCGCCCATAGCGGCGGCGCGTCCCACCGGATGGCCGGGACCTTGAGCCAAAGGGCAAGACCTTCGGCGTAGCCGGTGAGGTCGAATGCTTCGTTGCGGCGTCCAGCCAGGTTCTTCCAGCCGTTTGGCGTCCGCGTCTCGGCGGTCAGTTCCGCGAAGAATGCTTCGGGCAGCCAATCGGGGAAGTGGTAGTAGCCCGGACCGGGTTCTGCCCGCTTGATGTTGGCGTCAACGGTGTCCTTCAGCCGATCGACGTTGAGCAACAACTGTGGAACGTCACCGGCAGACCCGGATTTGCGGTCCTTGCGTTTGCGGCTATCGGGGTAGGTTTCGCGGAACAGTGCACCGCTGCGGTTGGCGTCGCCCTTCACCAACCGGACCCGTGCATGCAGCTGCCGCGCCTTCAACGAACGCCAGAATTCCAGCGCGCGAATCGACGTCCCTGATTTGCCGCCCCAGTCGATGCCGACCGCACGCACCGGCATGGTGCGGCCCGTTTCATCGTTCAGCGGGTATCGGCGGCCGATCACCTTCTCTACCAGCCGCTCCCAGTCCTCCAGGTACTTGGGCGGGTCCAGTGGCAAGAAGCCACCCGATCCGTCCTCACGCTTGGACGTACGCAGCGTGAAGGAGTCAACCACCCAGCGCTCAAGGTCTCCGTTCTCGCCTACGCCGTAGCCCAAGACGAGCACCACGAACCGGTTTGCCTGCACGTCGACCGTCGCGATCAGGAAGCGAACACCGGCCGGTACGGTGTTGGCGGGCCAACCCTCCGCGCGATCGCTCATCTCGTTGGGATCGCTGGAAGAGCGCGCCGCCATCGGGACGTAGTTGATTGCACCATCGACGTTGTGCGTGGTCTTGAGCGGGCGCTCCTCGCCTGTCGTCGCGAACGTGCGCAACGCCTGCAGGTAGCGCTCTATCAGCGATTCCCACGACTGGTAGGCAGCCGCCACACCTCCAAGCCAGTAGCTCGCGATGCGTGTCTCCAGCGCCTCTCCTACCACTGTGCCGTCTGGGTAGACGATCTGGCCTTCGGCTGCCCACACGCCGGCCTGGTTCATATCGTCTTTCCAGCGATGTTCCAGACCAACACCGCACCGCGGGCAGTGCAGCAGCGAGTACCGGCGCGCCATCTGCTGGATGTCGTCGACCTGAACCCGCTCGAGCAGCTCTTCCATCGGCGGAAGCGCGAAGCCCTCGTACCCCGGCGCGGCGATGAATCGCTCACCGCATTCCGGGCACGGCCAGTACCATCGGCGCCGGTCGCCGCGTGCGTACAAGGCGGCGATGCCGGCCGCCGGCGGGCCCTGGTGAGCGTGCGCCGGCTTCCAGGCCCCGTCGGTGTAATCCGTGGCCGGGCTGGACTCAGCGACCACCATGCCGGCCGACATAAACGTCTGCGTTCGTTTCAGCGCCAGGCCGAAGCACTCGTCAATGCCCAGGTCACCGGTGTAGTTGTCCACGTCCGTCATCAGGACGTCGTGGATGTCCTTGCCCGACAGCACCGATATCGAGGGCCACCCCATCCGCAGCGACATGCCCGACCGAAAGAACTTCAGCAGAATGTTGTCGTCGTGGGCGCGAGGACTGAGCCGCTTCCGCAGTTCAGGACTGGCGGCAATGCCGCGGGCGATGCGCGTCTTGCTGTAGTCCTCGGCCGCGTCCTTGGACATCTGCACGACCATGGTATCGGCCGGGTTGCAGGTGATCAGGTACGCCAGCCGTGCGTCGATCAGCGATATCGTCTTGCCGGATCGAGCCGGGCCCACGAACACCACCGCCTCGTACTGACGGCTGCCGGTCATGTTCAACGGCTCGACCATGTACGGCGACACGGTCGGGTCCCATGCACCTGCCGCGCCGCTGGCGTTGGCGACGTGCAGCGCCTTGGCGCCTTCGCTCACGTTGATGCGCCTGGGCGGCCGGATCATCTCCGCTACGCCCAACCGAACCTCACGCGCTGTCGCGTACGTCATCAGTGATTGCCTCGAACATCGACTGACGGACGCGATCGCATTCGTCCTGCACCTTCACCACCTGCTCAGGCCTGAGGCCGGCTTTGCGCTCCAGCACGTCCGGCAGCGTGTCGAAGAACTGCACGACCTTCTTCACCAGCGCGGCGTAATCCGCCTCGACCTCCGCCGCTGGCACCAGCTGGCCGGTCGTCGTCTCGACCTTCAGGCGCTCGTTCTCCGATTGGTAGAAGGCGCGGCGCTCCATCGGCGGCAGATCGCGCGGGTCGACCACGCCGTCAGCACCGACAGCCCCGGCCTGCACCTGCACCAGCGCCGGCGCCGCGTCAGCCAGACGGTACACATCGTTGCCATTCCGCTTCGCTGCGGGCGGCACTCCGGCTTCGCGCAGCCGCTTGGCAGCGGTGCGCCGATCCATGCCGAACTCGTCCGCGAGGCGGGCGACTGACCAGCCTTGGGTGAAGTCTCGAATGTCGGCCATGTCCTACCCGATGCGCAGCTCGTCTGTCGCTAAAAGCCCTCTTTTCCCCTGAAAAGCGGCGGAAATCATCGGCCTGTGGTGGAGCACCCTAGAGGCCGAAAAACGCTCAATTACCGGGGTCCGAATTCCCCCCGGTCGACCGGGGAGCACCCAGGGGCCCCACCCGCTCAGCCTTCTGTGGATATCCTGTGGATATCAATGCTAGATGCTGCGGCACCGCACAACGAAGGCGTGGAGATGTGGAGTTAAAGTGAATTCGACTGGGGAACGGTCCCCGGCGCACCAGGGAGAGGTTGCATGAGTCGTCACCAAGTCAGTTGTATCAATAAGGATGATAGGCAGGACAAGTACAACCGGATAACCCACATCGGTGGTCTCAATCCAGACGGCACCCGCTGGAAATGGCCACTTGATAGGGCGATCAAGGAGATAGAGTCGGGTGAGTATTCGTTTTTCACACGAGTTAATGGCCACGAAAGGGATATCGTTGTAGTCAAGATGTCTAACGGCAGAAAGTACTTGCGCACTACGGCCGATCAAGACACGCCTGATAACCTTCTTAGCCTCGCCGAGTGCCCTTGATTCGGCATTGGGTGCCGGCGACACCGGCACCCTTCTAAGGGAGAGCTCTGCGCCCGCTCGTCAGTGATGTTCAACTTGGAGATCAGGGGTGCGGCGCGCCGTTGATCGCAGTTTCGACCGCCCGGTATCGGTCTACGGCTTCATCTCTTTCGGACTGGGCGAGTTCGCAGGACCGTACAATTCCCGCCGCACCGACCCGGCGTAGTCGGTCTTGTTCTGCAGCCTCTGCGGAAGCGGCGGCACCGTCGGCCAGGCGGTTGGTTTCGCAACTGGCCCAGTGGCTACGCAACCGGCCAAGCTCGCTATCGCGGCCAGCGACAGCAGCAGCGACCCTCTCTTGATACTCCCCATTGAGCCTTTCCTCTCGCTTGTCGGCGCTATCTTCCGCCTGCTGCACATCTCTAACTTGCTCATGATCGACAGATCGCGCTAACTGCTCTCCGACCAAGGCTTTCCGCCAGTCGGCGACCTCCGCTGTGCCGGCAATAATGGCTGCTTGATCGCCCCGCCAAGCCCAACCGGCCCAGAAGGAAAGCGCTAATGCAGCCACTGCAAATAAAGCGTAAAGGCGAACCATTAGGTCACCTCCGGCGGGATAACTGCACCGACTTGGCGCATTGCCGATTCCAACGACATGACTCGCAACCGCAGCCTGTGGGCCTCTTCTTGTGCAGTCATGCGCAACTTGATTTCTTCGGCGAGCTGCAGCGTAGTAGCCGCCTGTGATTCTTCCAACGACTTCACCCGCTGCACCAGCCCGTTCAGCAGATCAACGTTTGCATCTGTCTCGGTCCGCTCCTTGCGCCTGGACAGCAATGCTCCCCAGGTTTCCCTCGCTATCCAGAACGCCGCTACGCTCCCGGCCATCCACCACGGCATAGATTCCTCATTCATGACGAAACCCTGCCGCCGGCCTTGCAGTATGCCGCCAGCAGGCTGTCGAGCTTGTGCTCAAACTGGCCATACCCGGCGCCGGGCAGGCTGGCCCAGATATTGCGGACGGCGGCAATCGCCTCGGGAATTCGTCCAGCTTGGATCAGGGGCAGCGCGCGGCGCTCCCGGATCAACTGGATTGCCCAACGGTCCTGCGAAATAGGACCGAAATCTGGGAGCTGCAGCTGCGCCCGGTAGTGCGCATAGTCCTTCAGCATGAACTGGTAGCGCCCGGACGCATTCGACGTCAGGCCCTTGCCGTTGATCACCTTGGACTTGCGGCCGCGCGAGAACGGGTGCACGGAGTAGTCGGTGAAAATTTCCGGATTTCGGTCCGAACCGGTCACGATCACATCGTAGCCATCGTCCTTCGTCGCCGGGCTGGTGCTGGTCCCCTCGGACCAGGCCAGCATGTCCAGGAATGCGACGACGTTTGTGCCGCCTGCGTGTTGGGAGGTGATGCGTGCCATGGTGATCCCGGGATAGGTGCCCGCCTCGCGGCCGGCTGGGCGCGATGGTTGATCCGGTCTGGAGGCGGGCAAAAGGTATGCCGGGCACGTAGCCCGGTCAGGTGGTGTAGATCAGTTCGGTGCGTGCCGAACCGGCGCCGCCGCCGACCGTGTAGCGGATGGGCACGCTGATGCACTGAAAGCGATCGAACAGCGCGCGCATCGCCGGGTGGTCGTTGATGGTAAGGATCGCCCTGCCCTTCAGGCCCGCCATCACCTCGGCCAGCTGCTGGTACTGGTCTATGGGGAAGTCGTCTCCGTAACCCATGGTGTCCCAGTACGGCGGGTCCAAAAGGAACACGGTCTCGGCCCGGTCGTATTTTTCGATGCACCGCTGCCATGGCAGCTGCTCGACCACCACACCCTGCAACCGCAGGTGGGCGTCACTCAGGTCTTGCTCCAGCCGAAGCAGATTGATCCGCTTTGTGGATGTCGGCCCTACCCCAAGCGTCTGCCCCTGCACCCTACCGCCGAAGCTCAGCTTCTGCAGGTAGTAGAACCGCGCGGCGCGCTGGATGTCGGTCAGTATCTCCACGTTCTGCAGCTGTGCCCACCGGAACATCTCCCGGCTGGTCAGCGACCATCGGAAGTGCCGCACGAACTCGTCAAGGTGGTTGGCCACTACGCGGTACAGCCGTACCAGCTCGCCGTGGGTGTCGTTGAGCACCTCCACCTTGGCCGGCTCGCGCTGGAACAGGATGGCCGCGCTGCCCGCGAAGGCCTCGACATAGCAGGTATGGGGTTGGGCGTGGATCAGCGGCAATAAGTGCGCCGCAAGCCTGGTCTTTCCACCAGGCCATGGAAACATGGTTCTCGTCTTCAATTCTCAGCCTATGAAACTGCGTTCGGCCACACTTGCCGCGCTCTCCGGAGAGCAGCAGGGCCTGGCCAATGGCACGCGGTTCATACGCGCGTCTGCGGTGGCGGCCCGATGCCTGCCAGCATCGGGTCGCCCCCTGTCTTTCTTTCTATCAAGTGCAATGGTTGCACTGGTGCAATGGTTGCACTATACTGTGCCCATGCCGACGATCAGCCGCCTCCAGAACTGCACCATCACGATGTACGCCGCTGATCACCAGCCGCCGCACTTCCACGTAAGGATGCGCGATGGCCGTGAAGCCTTGATCGTCATCGAGACCCTCTCAGTGCTGTCCGGTTCGATCAAGCCCCGCGAGCTGGCCGAAGCCCTCGCATGGGCCGGGGCGAACATTCCAACCCTCACCGCCAAGTGGCAGGAGTTGAACCCATGAACCAGCCGCAATTTTTGATCCGAAACGTCGCGGCCCTGGCACCGGGTCGCCTCGGCCTGCAGTTCGGTGACGGCCTTGATGCCGTTGTCGACCTCAGCGAGGTGATCGCCAAGCATCCCTCGCTTGCGAGGCTTGCCGACCCGGGCGTCTTCCGCGCCGTCGCTCCAGATGAATGGAATCGCGGCGTCATCTTCGCCGATGACGACGATCTGACCTTGGCCAGCGACAACCTGCGGGCTATGGCAATCGAGCAGACCGGCGAGTACTCGCATCAACAGGTCGTTGCATGGATGCACCACCACGGCCTGTCGCTGGACACCGCCGCCGACGCGCTTGGAATCAGCCGCCGCATGCTGGCGTACTACCGCAGCGGCGAGAGGCCCATTCCGAAGACGGTTGGGTTGGCGATGCTGGGCTGGGAGGCTCAGGAGAGCGGGCATCACCTGGACGCATACGACAAGGTCGCGTAATCAGGGGCGTGCTCGGGGGGCGCAGGAAAAATCGAAGGCCGCAGGCCGGTGGACCTCCCGAGTGCCGCCGACCCACGGCCTTCATGCTGTGCGGAACCCGCAGGACCGCCCACGATAGGGATTAGGGCACGATCCTGGTTCCCGCGGCAACTGCGGTTCCGCATGCGGAAAAATCATCCGCATGCGGAACATGTGCGGAAAGGAGTCGGGTGGTGGCTACAGAGCCCTTGTCGGCGTCTATGAATGGCTGATCTTCTCCAAGACGCACTAGTCATTCTTGCTGTACTTGAAGAGCAGCCCAACTGGTGAGCGCTTGATCTCCTGATTCTCCTTCACCAACTTCTTGAATGTTGCTGGCAACTCAAACAACTTGGGTGCCTTGAGCAGCTGATCAGCCGCAAACGCCGCAAGTCCCCATGCTGCGGTGCCAGTCGCGGCCGCCGTCGCAGCCAACGACCCGACTACGATCCAGGAGCCAATATCGCTGCCAGCGAATTTCCAATTCTTGGCTGTCAAAGCACTCACATTCTTTTGGTGCTCAGCGAAAGCGGAATGAATGTTGTCGAAAACGTGATCGCTTGTTCTATGGAAGTTAGAGGGATTCACAGCTGCAAGTTCCTCAACCCCACGGCTTAGTATTGAGCGAACCTCACCTAGTGCACCCGCCTTGCGCACCTCAATTAGTGCGCGCGGAGGCACCTTACCCAGCCAACGCATCTCATTGGCCGCAAGCGTCTGCAAACCACGTACTGTGTGTAGGTCACGCAGCCCTGAAGAATCCTCATAGTGCCCGGCGTCGTACTCGAGCTTCCAAACTAAATATTGCCAAGAGGTAGGCGCATCCATAATTGGGGTGCCGCGCAATCGACGAGCCTTAACCAACAACTCATTGCTGGTACTCATACGACCAAGCGCTTGAGACGCTAAAATTACTCCAGGCTTGGCTGCATCAAGGAAGGTTGTGAATGGCTCAGTCGTCGACGCACGCTCCAACTGTTGCGAAAGTGTTCCTTCCCACTCAGTGTCAAAGAGCACACGCCCAGGTTCTTTTACGGCGGCAACCGCGCGCTCGATGGTGTCCAATTCCTGACAGAACTCAAAAAGCTCATCAAAGCTCGAGAATCTTCTTCCAAAAACTCGTGCGCCGTGGACGATCGCGTCCTCCTGACCCAACTGATAGAAGAACTGCTTCTCCTGCTCCTCCAATTCCGTAATATCAGGCAAAACCACAACAATAGGAGGATTCACGTCAGCACATGCAAGCTCCCGATACTGGAGCAAATTAAGCGCATGCTTAACTAAGTAATATGTCTTTCTCTCCTCCCCCAACCGCGCAAACATATGCCTCGTACGCAAGAATGGATCAGGCAGCACAAGAGTATCGGTATAGAGAGAGCATTTGGAAGCAATGTTTTCCTCTGAGGAAGGAAAAAGATCGCCTCCATAAACACCTTTCAGCACCTCATGCATGTCTTCAACATGGGCAATTGCAACCGAACCTACAGAACTCCAAAATTCATCAATCGCCGCCAAAAACGGTTCAATACTAGGAAGCAATTCGGCGACTGCGGATGGGTTTCTAGAAATAGCACTCCCAGCCTCGTACGGCGTCAGACCACGATCTACCATTATTTTGAAGAAGTGGCCAAAGTTCCTATCTAAAAAATCGAAATATTGATTCTGAATTTCTGAGAGCGACGCGGAGCTCTTCGCCTCTTCCCGATCATGCATGGCCTCGACTGCGATAGCCATTGATCGCACCATCGAATCGACTGTCGATAGATCAGCAGTCCCGTCAGCATTGAAGCGAACACGCTTTATGCTCTCGATGACATCGAGCCCTTCAGCGATCTGGACCTTGCCACCATCCAACTGCTTCTTCAGAATTTGCAGTCGACGCTGTAGCCTCTCATTGTATGCTCGGTCTTGATCCTCTTTCTCGCCCTCGTCGACCATAGCTGTAATACCCCAGAGTGAATTGAGTCGCGTCCATAACTCGCACTAGACTGAATGCGCGCCCAGTATTTTCAGCTTTACTGCATTCAGCTTGATCTTAATGGGGCGACCTTTCACTGACAACTGGGATGAACGCAGAGTCCTAAGAGTGTGGTTGGCTACCTGGAGAAGAGCTTATTGCGGAATTCTCTACGCCCCTTCTCCAATGCTTCTAACAGCGTGCTGTAAGCCAGTCGATGCACACGCAGGTAGTCGACTTTACGCATGCGCGCCGCCTTCGCGGCCGAGCTCGCAGCTACCCTCCGTTCCGGCCACACGAGGTCTCGCACTGCGTCGTGGATCACAAGGCGCACGCGCCAGCGGTCAGCGGGCTCGTCGTGCCTGAGCGTCATCATCGGATCTTGGCGCAGCGCGCGAGCGACCCGCCGGTAGACCGGCCACGACAGGCGCGCCAGCGCTGCACCGTCCGCACGGGTGGCCACGGCCACAACGGTGTCCTTCGCTACCCTGTCCCGCATCAGCCCAACAGCAGCGGCGATGTCGGCGCTGCTCAACGTGGGGAGCGTGCTGCGCCCCTCGGTGGGGACCCGGTATCCACCCGACACCAGCATGCGCGCCAGTAGTTCCAGCGCATCGCGGCCATCCACACTATCGCGAGCGGCCGCAACCCCGGGCGCTGCCGGCCGCACGGTCGATGGCAGTGCCGGAACCAATGGGGGCAACCGTACCCATGCGGACAGCGCGCGCTGTGGGGCGTCGTCACCATCGAACCAGCCGGTGTTTGCCGGGCATGCCGTACAGCCGATCCAGATGCGCGTGCGGGCGCGGTTGGCCTGCAGCTTGGCGATGCCGCCGCAGTTGGCACAGCCAGGGACAGTCGAGGGTTCAGGGGCGGGGGGCGCGGTCACGCTGCCACCGTCTCGGGTACCAGCAGCGAAGAGCCGTCGCGCCAAACCTTCCAAGTCGAGCCGTCGACCACGCAAAGGATTGGGCCGGCCTCGTCGGCCAGGTATAGGTGATGGGATGCCTCGTCCAGGCTGGCGAAGGTTGGAATCATCGGGAGTTCTCCAAGTTGCTGTCGTTGTTTGTTACCGGTGCCGGGGCCGTAGCTGCTGTGCAGTGCTTCGCCGTCATTCGCCCCTTGCCTTGTAGCGCGTAGCCAGCTTCTCGAACTTGCCGATTTCCTGAATCTCGCGCGCGCGCACCGACGGATCGCTGGTGTCGTGGTAGCGCTGACGCGCTTCTTCCGCCATGGCGAGGGCCCATTCCTGCTTGGTCCGCTTCTTCGTCGCGCCGCGCGCACCGCCGGTAGCAGGCGGCCCGCGACGAGCCGTGCCACAGCGTCGCGCCACTTCGTCCAGCAGGTCGTCGGTTGAGACGCCGGAAAGATCGATCGGACTCAACGCACCACCTCCACCGAGCGCGCGCTGCTGCTGGCCATGGCCTGGAGGTGATCACGGTTTCCCCATGCGAGATGGTGCCGGCTCAACAGGTCCGCCAGCCGTGCCAGGCCTTTTGCGGTCACCAGCACCTGGTCGCTGATTCGCTCGGTGCCATCCTCGAGCCGGATCACCGTGGCCTTGTGCTTGAGCACGCCAGACTGGATGCGCGGCTGGTATGCCAGCCAGGCGCGCCCACCTGCCCGGCGATAGACCCACGCGTGCTGTTGCATCCAGTCGAACAGGCGTCGGGGTGGCACCTGCAGCAGCTTGGCGGCCTCGGTGACGTTGAAGGTCCCTTCCGCGTCCGCCAGCCGCTCCAGCGCATGCACCTTGGGCTGCTGAATCAGCACTTCCGCCTCGAGCGCCTCAACACGTCCCGCATAGTCCAGCAGCAGGCCGCGCAGCGTCGCGGGGTCAGCGAGGGCAGCCATCGAGGTCACCGGCGGCGCCATCACCAGTTGGTCGTATGCTCGGATGACCTTCAGGTGAAAGGCCGGGCTGATCCACATCGCGTACGCGTACACCAGCTCGCGGGCAACGAAGGTCCCGCCGCCGCGCCCCTCCAAGGTAACTACCGGAATCCCGGTAGATCGAAGTTCCGCCACCAGTTCACCGGCCGACTGCGTCGCCAGCCAGTAGCTGGGACCGTGCTTCTTCAGACCGCCTGCCGCCTGGTGCAGATCGTTGAGGGAAAATCGCCCGTCGGCGTCGCGGCGTACCGCGGTGTTTGCGACATTCAGATTCATGCGAAGTGCTCCACTTTCCAGCCGCTGCCGTCCTTCTGGACTGCCAAGAATCGGAACGGGTACATCGCCGCAGCGACCTTTACCTTGACCCGAGCGTCTTCCTCCCAGTAGCCCTTTACCTCGTGGGCCTCCAGCTCGCCGGCGGCGGTCATTACGAAGAAGTCGATGGTCAGGTGCGTGTTGCTCGCCAATTTCAGCTTCACCGACTCGAACCGATACCACTGAATCTCACCAGCGTGCAGGCGGCGATCCAGCTCTTGGCCGTAGGCCGCCTCGGTTTTGTTCATTTCGCCCGCTACGTGGCGTGGCCGGCCACGCGCGACCTTGCCGCCAGCAGCGCCTGCATCACCCGCGGCGCCGCCCACAGGCCGGTAGGCGCGCGCTGCCGTAGTCGAATCCGCGCCGGCGGCACTTCCCCCCTTGCCCAGAAGCTTGCGCATGCCCTCGGGCATGTCGGCGGTGCTGGAGTAGCGCAGCGCACGCGCTCCCTTCTTCATGGGCGCGGCTCCACTACCTGCAGCACCCGCTTCATGCGGTCCCGGAGGGCGTCCCACTCTTGCCGCGCCTTCTCCATCGCCGCAGCGTGCTCGCGCTCTCGCTCACTGATCCACGTCTCCAGCTCGATCTGCATGAAAGCCAGGCGCTGGTCCAGGGATAGGGTCTTGAACGGCGATGGCGCGGCCTGATCGGTCGTGCCGCTGTTGGCGAGGTGCGCAGCCGGCGACCGGGGCACCATCACGACGAGCTCGCCGCGCGCTGCCCACACCGGTACACCACGGCCGTCCCGAGGGCTGTGCTTATTGTTCCGCCGTTCAACGTGGCCCAGACCATCCAGTTCGCGCAGCAGCCCGGCAACGGCCGCTGTGGATGCGATCAAGGCCTCGCGCGGATGGCCGGCATCGAGCGCCACCATGCCCATCTGCTCCAGCAGCTCCGGCGCCGTGCATTCGCCGGCAACAGCGAGGCAGTAGCGTGCCAAGGCGCGGTGGTACTGGCGAAGCGCGTCGGGAGTGATCATGCGTCGCTCCCTGCGGCGGCCATCTTGCCGGTCGCCGGCCTGCTGTCGGTATCGGGGGCGGCAGGACGGTGGCGACCGAACATTGCGTCGATTGCGCTGGCGGCTTCGGCGACGGTCTCCGGCTTTGCCAGCTTTTCCTTCGGCGGCAGCGGGTCGGTCTTCTCGGCCGCCAGCCTCAACGCAGGAGGCGGCACGGTCAGCTGGCCAGCCATCACGCCCTGACGCACGAACTCGTAGGTTTCGCGCAGCAAGTGATCGCCCTGCTCGGCGCTGCTCGTCTCCAGGCGGTGGGTGTCGATGTACTGCCAGACCAGCACGGTGAATCCGCTACGCTCGCCATTCAACCTCAGCTCGAGCTTTACCTGTGCCAGTGACGGGATGCCCAGGCAGCGCGCGCGGAACGTCGGCAGCGACGGCGGCCAGCCATCAGCACCGGCAACGCATGCCTCGATGCCGGCAACGATCTGCTCCTGGTTCAACCCGGCGAGGCCGCGAGCCCAGGTGGTGCCGGCGCCCTTCGATGGATCAACGCCGAAGTCACGGGTGAACCGCGCGCCATACACGTCTGCGAGCGCCACCCACAGCCCTTCAATCAGCTCCATCGAACAGGGGCCCGGCTGCGCCGGCGCTGCGTGCATCGCGGCGCCTTGCGATCGAAGCTCGGACCTTTTCGCCGGGAGAGAGGTTGTGATCGGCTGCATGGGTTCCTCCGTGGGTACGAGATTGGTTGGGTGCATCACGCTCGAGCCACGCGGCTTCGAAGCCTTGCCAGTTGCGGTTGCAGCATTTCTTGAGGCAGTCGTCGACGGAGAAGCCCATCGCCTTGGCTTGGTGGAGTTCAGCGCCGAAACTCTCGAGCACCGTCGGTGTAACCGGTGCGCGGCGCTGGCGTCGCAGCTGCAGCCAATCGGCCAGCACCTGGGAGGACGGCGGGTTAGGCCAGGACGAGAAATCGAGATCGGGCGGCTGCGCGCTGGGCGCGCTCGCGCGTTTCCTTTGCTTCTTTGGTTCTATTACTGGTTGTATTCCTGGTTCCTGTGCACCTGATTCACTACCCCCGTGAACGTCGTTCACTACCTTCGGAACGTCGTTCACTACCCCCCGTGCATTTGGTTCACCACCCTGGTGAACCTGATTCACCACCAAATACGGGTCATCCGCAGGTGCCTTCGGCTCGGCTTGGATGCCAACGTGGAAGTTCAGCAGGTACTGATTCGGCAGTCGCACGTTCCCGTTCGCCCGCGATAGAACGGTGATGTATCCAGCTTCAGCCAGGCGGCTGATTTGGTCGATCACCGACCGACGTGTCAGCCCACAGTCTTCTGCCAGTTTGTCGTGGCTTGGCCTGCACTGCCCTGTGTCCTTGTTGTGCCGCTCGGCCAGCATGAGCAGGACGAGCTTCTGGGTGCTGGATACGCGCTGGCGCGCCGCCCATGCGAAAGCATCAAAACTCATGCGCGCTGCTCGCTCGACAACGCCGCCAGGTCGAGCCCATATGTCTCGGCGAGCGCACTCCGCCAGCGAAAGGCCGTAGCTCGGCTCACTCGGAAACGGCTGATGATCTGTTCAACGGACGGGAACTGATCCAGCTCCACCGCCCACCGGGTGAATATCATCACGATCCGGGTCTGCGTATACCCGACCAGCGCATGCTGTGGGCGGTGCGCGCGCGGCGGTGCCGCGGCGACGCCGACCACATCGCTCTCACTGAAGGATGCGGGGCACGCATCAGTGAGGCGCGTCCCCAAGGAAGACATCAGGCTCACGGCTCAACGCCTCCCGCCACGTCCCCTGCCCTCGCACGGCCAACGGCCGGCAAATCGAACTGGAGCGGTCGATCGCCCGGCCTGGGCGCAGCTTCCTGATGCTCGGCCACCAGCATTCGATACCAGCGGTAGCCAGTCGCCTTGGACACCGGAAAGCGCTTGCGCAGCGCCTCGACAGTGATCGGGCCGGCATGCGACCTCGCCCAGATCACCACATCGGCATAGGGCAGCACCTGCAGCACGTTGCGAGCCTCGCTCAGTGCGATTCCGTCTCGCTCCAGCGCGCGCATGACCTGAAGCGTCTGCTCGATCGCGTGCGCGCTCATCGTGCGCTCCCGGAGACGACCCGCATCGGCTGCATTTGCTGCAGGTGGCCATCGACGTAGCAGGCCATGGTCTGCACCTCGGCCAGAAGATCGGCCAGTTCCCGCCTCGCCTTGCGCAACTCCGGGATGTCCTGCGGGCACACCTTCCCATCCTCGAGGACGTTGGACAGCGCCTGGAGGGTATGCCCGAATTCGACGGACATCCGGGCCACGCCGAGCACACCGGCCTGCGCTTCCATCTGCGGCGCACGTGCGCCTAGGAACCCATACCGCTGGGCCAGCTCACGGGCGCAGTCGTCGCTCCACGGCTGCGGCAGCGCCTGAATCCATGCTTCTTCCAGGTCGACAGGCAGTTTCACCGTGCCGGTGCGGAACCGCGCGATCAGCTGCGCGTTCGCCTTCTGGGCCTTCTCGATGGAGTCGACGCAGGTGCCCGCGTGAAACGCGATAACGCGCTCATTCGGGGCAACGGTGGCCATGTACTGATCTGCCACCGCCTGGGCGAAGCTGGCATCGGTGTGGTGGCTGTTTCGGATGCTCTCGGTGGTGTATCGGAACACCACCGACGACCGCGGTTCTTGGAACTGAGGTTCCGGCTTCATTTACGCACCTCGGGAGGCGATGCAAGCTGTCGGCCATGGATAGGAAGACAGGTGACTGGGATGTCAGAGGAACTCAAGGCAGTGGCGCTGCCCGGGCGGCGCCGCGCGCTGGCCTCGTGGCCGGCGCGGGAAGGCCGCGCGAGCAGCGGTTTCATCAGCAGGTCTCGACCGGGACAATCCGGTCCGAATCAGGGTCGGGCTCTACCGGGTCCCCAAAAATGTCCGGCCGCAACTCGTTCCGCGACACGACGCCGGAGCTGCTTTCGTCCAGACGCCGGGCCAGCGCCCCGTCGAAGCGCTGCTTCTTGCTCAATGCCTTGCGCAGGTAGCCGATGGTGGTGCCGGCCCGGACTGCGTAAGCAGCCTGTTCATCCGGGGTCAAAGTGCCCAAGTAGGTTCGAAGAGTGTCCATGGGCAGGAACAATACCCGCAGGTAACGTTCATTTCAATACCTGTAGGCAATTTACTTGCAGGTAACGGAATCGTCGAATATGGGTATGGATAAGTACGAAGCGCGGCGCGCTGCCCTAAAAGAACTAGTGGATGGCCTTGGTCGCGGTGGCATAGCCGCCGTGGCAGGCCGCATTGGCAAAGATGCGAGCTACGTTTCTCGAATGTTGTACGGGCCCGAGAAGGCGGGCCGAAAGCGAATTGGCGAAGACGTCCTTGCGCAACTAGGTGATGCGTTTCCCGATCACTTTAGTGAGCTCCTTGTTGCTTCGTCCTTCTCATCGAATGCGACGCCTCCCGGTTATGTTCGCTTTCAACTATTGGAAGGTGCTGCTGGTATGGGGATTGGGGTGGTCAACCAGGACTATCCGGAGGTCATGCAGGTGATGGAGGTCGCCGAATGGGAAGTCAGGCGCAAGCTTGGCTTCTTGCCTCGAGAAGGTCGTATCCAGATCATCACTGGGCGAGGCCCTTCAATGCGACCAAAGATCGAAGATGGCGACATCGTCTGGATCGACACAGCATGTGACTACTTCGACGGAGATGACTACTACCTGATCAGCTACAACGGTGAAACACAGATCAAGATGCTGCAGAAGCGCATCGACGGGATGTATGTCGTCAGCGCAAACCCCGAATTCAAGGAGTGGCGCTGCGATGTTGAGGATCTCAAGATTCGAGGAAAGGCGCTTGTGCATGCCGGCTTTAGACGCTTCTAGCATCTAAGGCCAGGCTCTTGTCGACACGTGTTCATGCCAGGAATGGCCAACTGCGAGTGACGTTTATGAAGCGATCCATCATCTTTTTTGCAGTGTTGTCCGTAGGAATTGGGGCTGAAGCTCGAGCACCAAAAGACGATGCGTTCTATCGTGCGGCTCAGTCGTCAAGCTTCCATTGCGAGCTGACGTCCGGGACGCTCAGCGTTGCCAATGAGTACAACTCTCCCAAAGCTAGCGGCTACGGACAGGAGCTATCCAGTTGCCTTTCGGATGGTCGCGAGAAGTTGCTTGCGGCCCTCAAAGACATCCCTTCAGATCAAAGTCACGCCGCGCTGCGCGACGCTGCAAAGAAGGTCTACACGTCTTGGGGACCTTACAGCGAATTTCTGCTGCGGGGTGTGGGCTCCAGAGATGTGGAGCGGTCTCCCATGGTCCAGACCTTCAAGCAGGATCTTGCTTCCTATCGAACGGAAGTGGAGCTTACGGATTGATAGAGCCTGTAGCGGCTGTAAATTAATTACCCATGGGTATTGACGTTAAGGATACCCATAGGTAACACTCTCTCCGTGCCCGACGGTTCGGGCTCCGGAGAGAGCTATGCAGGTCAGGCCCAAATTTAATAAGTTCGCTTGGCGGGGACTATTGCTATGCACCTTGTGCATGGTGTTAGCCATTGCCGCGCGCCTCACTACAACCGCAATCGCCGTGAGTACGCGGGACGCTGCTCCCCCCGGCAACCTAGTCGTCACCAGCCCGCGAATCTGCGCCGCTCTCTCGGTGTACGAACTCGCCCAGGAAAACGACTGGGGCCTGCGCGCCATCGTTGCCCAGGCCACCCTCAACGGCTTCACCTTGGAAGGGCGCGTACCGGACTGCGCCGCCGGCGTCGGCGTCGCCCTCACGACAGACTTCGAACCCGCCCGGTGGCAGCTCGCCCTGGACGCGGTGGATGCAGTGTCCAGCGGCTCCTACGCCGTTTCCCCCGACGCCTGCGCCCGGGCCAATACCGTCGTCCCCCTGTCGGCGGAAGCCACCTCCCCAGTGGCGGCCCGGGCGCAGTGCGTCATCTATGGTCTGGCCTTCGTCGAGGTGCGCCCGTGACCGAGGCCACCGTTTCCACCGACCCCGGGCTGACGGTGAAGCCGGATGGGCGCGCGCTGATCGTCGACGGAAAGCTGATCCCCCTCACAGCCGGCGAACTGGTGCTGGTGGGCATGCTGGTGAACACGGCTGGCGCCGTGGTGACCCGCGAAGCCCTGCACACCGCCCTCTATGCCGGACGCAGCAGCGAACCCGCATCCAACGTGGTCGAGGTCCTGATTTCCCGCGCCCGCGACAAGCTGGCTGCGGCAGGCGTGGTGAGCACGATCAAGACTGTCCGGGGCATCGGTTACCGCTTCGTGCAGCACGTCGGAGGTGACGCGTGCACCAGGTAAGCATGAACGTCGAGGTCGACATCGACCTTGAGGAACTGGTCGAGAGCCTTGGTGCCAGCGGCAAGGCTCACCTGCTCAGCCTGTTACGTGATTCGACAAGCGAGCGAAGCGCCTGCGGACGCTCGTTCGACCAGGTGATTGACGCAGCGCACGCCGCAGTGCGTGCCATGCCGAATCCGCCGCGGGAGTTCTCCGACCTCCTGTGGATCGTCCACAACAGGGCAACGCCATGAGCCGCCCCGTCCCCGACCCTACCCCCGACCAAGTGGCCGCCATGCAGCGCGCGAAGAAGCCGACCTATCACCCCTATCGGGTGTGGCATGCGCCGGCGGACGTCGCCCGCGCGCTGGTTGAGGAATCGGAGAAGGTCGTGCCGCGGCGCGAACGGCTGGTGCGCGGATGAGCAGCCACCTTCGCCTCCTGGGCCGGGGACTCGACGCAGTGCTGCTGCCGGACACCGCCCCAATCACCGCCGACCAGCGCCTTGAACGCTACTACCGCGCCGTCTTGGCGCACCCAGGCGCGATGCGCGGCCTGCGCATCCAGCTGGGCGAGTGCTTCCAGTCTGCGTGGAAGCGCGGCGCCAAGCCCCGCCTGTCCCATCTGCATGTTGACCATCCGCTGATCTTCAGCGTCCTCCGAGAGCCCTGAGCCATGTTCTTCCGCAACTTGATGATGTTCAGCTATCCCCAGCTGCCGATGTTCGATTGGCAGGATGGCCTCAAGCATGCTGCGTTGAAGCCGGTTGGCCCGCTGGAACTGGTGTCGGCCGGCTTCATTTCCCCCTTCGGCCGCGAAGAGAAGGACCTGCTGTCGCACAGCATCGGCGATGCCATGTGGCTGTCTGTAGGCGCGGAAGAGAAGATTCTGCCCGGCGCGGTGGTCAGCAACTTGCTGGCGCACAAGCTGGAGGAAATCGAAGAGAAGGAGGGACGCAAGCCCGGTGGACGTGAGCGCAAACGCCTCAAGGACGACCTGTTCCATGAGCTGCTGCCCCGCGCCTTCGTCCGCACCTCTCGCACCGACCTGATCCTCGATCACCAGCGCGGCATCGTTTTCGTCGACACCAGCAGCCGCAAGACGGGCGAGAACATGATCAGCCAGCTGCGCAGCGCGGTCGGCAGCTTCCCTGCCCTGCACGTGAACCCCGAGGTATCCCCCATGGCGATCCTCACCGGTTGGATTGCCGGTGGGGAGCTGCCGGACGGTCTGAGCCTGGGCGAAGAGTGCGAGCTGCGCGACGTGGCCGAGGGCGGCGCAATCGTGAAGTGCCAGCATCAGGAACTGCGCTGCGAAGAGGTCGATCTGCACCTGCAGTCGGGAAAGCTGGTTACCCGGCTGGCTCTGGTGCTCAATGACCACCTGTCCTTCGTCCTCGGCGACGACCTGGTCGTGCGGAAGCTGCGCTTTCTGGATGGCGCGCTGGACCAGCTGGAAGACAAAGACGATGACGGTCGCCGTGCCGAACTGGATGCGCGCTTTGTCTTGCAGTCGGGCGAGCTGGGGCAGCTGTATGACCTGCTGGCCGACACCTTCGAATTCTCGAAGGTGGCCTGAGCATGCCTGCCACCAATCCCATGCCGCGGAAGGGTCCGAACAACGCGCGCGGCGCCGGCGGCCGCTCTGTGCGCGTTCCGCTGGGGGTATCGACCGTCCGCGCGGTCTTGCGCCGGCACATCCGGGAAGAACACTGCCGCATGCAGGACCTTATGGTGCCCTGGCACTGCAAACGCCAGACGGTCTACGACATCTTCCACGACGGCCGCCCTTTGTCGCCGCAGCACGTTGAAGCCGCGATCGGATGGCTGGGCCTAGACGAGTTCGACGCCAACGAGCTGCGGCTGCTCGGTGCGAGCGAGGCCGGTTGGAAGCTGGACCCAGCTTTCCTTGCGGTAGTGCTGGAAGGCGGCGTACAGGGTTCCGGCGACCTGGCCGCGCGGCGTGCAGAGCAGCTGGGGCTGCGCCAGGACAGCGCGCGGATCAGCGCGCTTCAAAAGCACTGCTGGGCGCTGGAACCCCTGGCCCTGCCGGTGGCCGGCGGCGACGACGCCGACATCGGCTGGCGCGTCATCGACTTCCACTGCGCAGCACCTGAGCGGCGCATCGTCGCCGAGACCGGCGAGGACGACCCGCGCGCGGTGCTGGACGCTGCACTGCGCGCGCTGCAGGCGGCGCCGGCATGAACGAGTGCCTCGTACTCGACGCTGTAGCTGAGCGGCCGCCGCGCCGGATGAAGCAGCCGACCAAGGACACGATCCGCGCCTGGCTCAGAAGCGCGGAGGCCCGGGCAGCACAACTGCAGACCGAAGTGAGTGACCTACGCGCCGAGCAGCTCCACCCGGATGAACGCACCCGGCTCGTTGCCGACCTGGTGCACGCCGCGGCCGCTCTCGGCCACCACAAGACGCTGCGCAGCAGCAGCGATCGAACGATCAACCACTGGCAGGCTCGCGTAGACGCGCTCGCGGCCGCACTGAAAGGAGAGCAGCATGGACGTTGAAAAGACCCCCGCACCTACCTGCACCTGCCCGTCGGGCGGCGGTTCGCTGCGCTGGCCCTGCCCGGCCCATGGCGCAGTGCCGGCGATCAACCTGCATCACGAGCCGCTCGGCTTCGTACTGTTCCCGCTCTCCGCGGCCGCCGTAGCGCCGCACGTCGCCGAGTACATCATCGGCTTCAATTTCGATGAAGTGCGCGACGTGTACGGCGAGCGCTTCGCAATTTTCTGGCAGGGCTTGGTCGGCAAGTTCACCGAAGTGGCGCCGGCGCTCTACATCACCACGGACCTGGCCGCCGACTTCGCCTGCACGCTGGCCCAGCACCTCGCCGCCCGCCAGCCGGCGGCGCAGCCCTACTCAATCGACACGGACCCGGCCGGCATCCGTGCTCGCGTCGCCGACGTAATCACCGGCACGCTGATGGTTGGCGCGCAGGGTCATACCCCGCCGCCGGCTGGCCACTGGGCCGAGCCCTTCTGGCAGATGGCTCGGGCAGACGCCGCCGCGCAGGGCATCGGCCTGAGGCAGCAACTGGATGCCGCCCGCTGGCGCTGGGTGCGCGAACAGAGCGGCGTCACCGTGTCGGTGGAAGAAGCAGATGACGATGGCGACCTGGCGTTCGTATCCGGGCACACGCCGGAAGAGCTGGATGCAGCGATCGACGGCCAGCGCAATGCAGGGACGGGGGTGGGGGCGTGAGCGCGCTCGCTCGCAACGGCAGCGTCTGCTTCAACGACGCGAGCCTCTCTGTTTGGGAAGAGCCTGGCAGGGCTGCGATGGATAACGATGCGTGGGAGAGCGCGATCAAAAAGGACGTGTTCGCGCGAATCGTCCAGCAACTGAATCGCATGGGATGGACCTGCGAGGTTCCGGCCGAAATGGTTAACCGATACAGCCTTTCCTTCGCTCGAAACTACAGGTCATGCCGCAAGGGTGACCTGCATGGAGAATTGCGCCTCGGTGGGCGTCACATCGAATTTGCGATGTGGCAGGAGCTGCACAACGTCTCCAACCGCAACGGCGGGCGCTACGACTTCGACAAGGAGCAGCGCATGCCCTATCTGTTGCGCCTCCAGATGCAGATCACGAGGTGCCGGTTGCGCGACTACCTGGTGAACGTTTTCGATGGCTACGTGTTCACCCCCGAACGGGTCAGCAGCCCCAATCCCGATCCCCTCGCTTACTTCAATGCCAGCTGGGATGGCGAGTACGAAAAGAGGCGAGGCACTCATCGCTTTGAGCGTGGTCCAGATGGCTGGCCGTCAGAGCGCGCGATCAGCAGCTGGGATCGGAAGGATGCCGACGGCAGGCCGTTGTCCCATGGGGAGGTGCGTTGGATGCGCGATCGCCAAGGGCGCCTGCGTCGGGGCCGGGTGTATGGCGGGATCAATGGGATGTGGATGCTCGTATATGGGCCCGGCCCCCGTGACCACACACACGAGAGCGCACGCAATTTCTTCACCTACGCGCCGGATATGCCTCGAAAGCAGGTGCCGGAGCACCACCGCAAGAAGAGATTGCAGGCGGAACTCGCCCGCGCCGTGAGCGCAATGAATTTTGAGCGCGCCGCAGTGCTGCGGGAAGTCCTCTGCCCGGAAGGAATCACCGCCGGCACCGCACCGGCCACCACAGCCACGCTGGCCACCGTCAAGCCGCCGCGCAACCTGCGCGTTCGCGTCCCCGCCGTCGCAGAAATCAAGGAATGCACCCATGGCTGATGGCTCCCGCTCCTTCAACTTCCCCCTGCCGCAGCGCTCCCGCCTGCGGCCCGGTGAGATTGTGGTCGACCTCTTTGCCGGCGGCGGCGGCGCCAGCGAGGCGCTGAAACAGGCACTGGGCCAGGACCCGGCGCTCGCCTACAACCACGACGCGCTGGCCATCGGCATGCACGCGGCGAACCACCCGCTCACCAGTCACCATCGTGAGGACATCTGGCATGCGGACCCGCGCGTAGACGTGGCCGGCCGCGCGATCGGCTGGTTCCATGCTTCCCCGGACTGCACCCACTTCAGCCAGGCCAAGGGCGGCCAGCCGCGCAGCCGGAAGACCCGTGCCCTGTCTTGGGTCGTGCTCAAGTGGATCGGCATGCTGCTGCGCGCCGACCTGGTTAACGGCACCAACACCGCGCCGCGCATCTTCTCGATGGAGAACGTTTGGCAAATCCTGACCTGGGGCCCGCTGATCGCCAAGCGCTGCAAGACCACCGGTCGCGTCCTGAAGATGGACGGCACCGTCGCAGCGCGCGGCGAGCGAGTGCCGGTCGAGCATCAGCAGCTGGTGCCGGACAAGAGCCGCGCCGGCCGCACGTGGCGGCAGTTCGTCGCCGCGCTACGTGCGCTGGGCTACGCGGTCGAATGGCGAAAACTGGTGGCGAGCGACTACGGCGCCGGCACCAGCCGGGAGCGCCTGTTCCTGCTGGGCCGCCGCGACGGCGAGCCGATCGTGTGGCCTGCGGCAAGCCACGGCACCGCGCCCGGCCAGAAGCCGCGCGTATCGGCCGCCGACTGCCTAGACTTCAGCATCCCCTGCCCGTCCATCTTCGGGCGAAAGCGTGACCTCGCGGACGCCACCATGCGCCGCGTCGCCAAGGGCGTGATGCGGCACGTGCTACAAGCCCCTGATCCCTTCGTGGTGCCGGTGCCGGTGCCGGCGAGCTGGGCGGACAACAGCGCATCCGCCGCAGCCTTCATTGCCGAGCATGCCAACGCCAGCAACCAGCGCACGATGGCGGGCGACGAGCCGCTCCGCACAGTTTGCGCCGGGGTGAAGGGCGGTCACTTCTCCGTGGTCACCCCGATCCTCGCCGGCGTCGGAGGGCGCGCAGGCCAGTCGGAGCCGCGCTCCGGCGGCGACCCTCTGTACACGATGACCGCGAAGGCGGATACCGCGCTGGTGGCGCCTGTGCTCGTGCAGGCCGCGCACGGCGAAGGCCGGCCGGGTGGAGTGCAGCGCTGGGGCATCGGCAGTAAGAACGCCCGGGAGCCGGTCGGAACTGTCACTGCCAGCGGCAGCGGCGGTCACGCCGTGGCGGCTGCGAGCCTCGTTACCCTTCGCAACAACATGGCAGGCGCCGATGCACAGGAGCCTCTGTCGACCATCGCGGCCCAAGGCGGCCACCATGCGCTGGCCTGCGTTCATCTGACCGCGATGGCACAGAACGTCGTGGGCAATGATCTACGTGACCCGGTCCCGACCGAACTTGCCGGGGCAGCGCGCTTTGGCGTCGTATCCGCATTCGTGGAGCAGGCCAATGGCGGCTTCTACCAAGGCGCAGGCAACGATGCCCGCGAGCCGGTCAGCACCATCACTGCCAGCGGTAGCCAGCAGCGACTGGTCAGCGCAGGCCTGGCCGAGCTGTCGCCGGATCAGGAAGCAGGGGCACTGCGCGTGGCCGCCTTCTTGGTGAAGTACTACGGCACCGGCGCCAACGTGCCGAGCCTGACAGACCCGGCCGATACCATCACCACGAAGGACCGGCTGGCGCTCGTCACCGTGGTGATCAAGGGCACGCCCTACGTCATCGTGGATATCGGCCTGCGGATGCTAAAGCCGCACGAGCTGTACCGCGCACAGGGCTTCCCGGTCGGTTACATCATCGATCGCACCGCCGACGGCACGCCGCTCACCACCAGCGCCGCAGTACGCATGGTCGGCAACAGCGTCAGCCCGCCGCCGCTGCGCGCCCTGGCCGAGGCCAATCTCGACCGAGTCGCGATGCAACAGGCTGCCGCTGCATGAAGGCTCTACGATTTCCGCAGCGATTCCAGCTCGGCCAGCACGTCGGCCAGCCCACTGTTGCTGGCCAGCGCGCGCGCATGCCTGGACAACTCGCCATCGACAGCATGCAGCCAGTCATCCGCGCGGTTCCGCAAGGCTATGTTCGCGGCTTCCAGCACCACCAGGTGCCGCGCGTTTCGGAGATGCTCGGCCAGTTTGGGGCCGAACACCGACAGCAGTGTGGCTCCCGGCTCCTGCAGCAGATTCTCCGCGTTATCGCCAGCGCTGCCCCCGTGGTGCACTTGGTACGCGAGCGCTTCAAACAGGTCAGCCATGCTCCGGTCCTTTCCGGGTGCAGGCGCCACACGGCGCCGATGCTGAGCAGTTGCGAGTTTCTTTGCGATCAAGTCGTGGATTTCGGCCTGCTCCCGGAGGCCTGCGGCGTAACCGAGCGCAGTGCCGCGCAGCTCGGCGTGAGTGGAACTGGCGAACTGATTTTTCATCGCGGCGATCGTACGGATCGCCGTCTCAAGAGTTGATAGAGGTGCCCGATGAATTCTGATCTTTGCGCCGTGCGGGCGGCGAATGAACCCGTGTCAGATGGCTGCGTTTCATCCCAAGACGCTGGGGGGTTGCATGGGCGCCGCTGAGAAACTACCGGAGATTTACACGTTCCGTGATCTGCAGCAGATGTGCCAACCGGGCAAGAACCCACGCCGCGCAACCGTTGTGGCATGGGCGGATCGGGAAGGTATAGCCTATCGGTATGACGGCTGCGGCGGAATTTGGACCACACACCAAGCCATCAACGTCGCCTTGGGCTTGAAGAAGCCTGGTGTCGTCGAAGCGCAGTATTCACCCGAGGACATCGCGTAATGCCACGGCCACGCAAGCACAACCCCACCATCCCTGCCCACATCGACCAACCCAGGATTCCGAAAGGGGTCTACTGGGATTCCTCCGGCAACGGACGGTGGTACGTGCTCGAGTTTCCTCGTAAGGCTGTGACCGTGGCCAGTTCAAAGGCGCTCCTGTCCGACCTGCACGCGATTATGGAAGCCCGCGCGGGCACGGCCGCGCGCGGAACCGTGGGCTACGTAATGGACCGGTTCCACGAGAGCACCAAGTTTGCTGAGCTGTCTGCCGGCACAAGAAAGGGCTACGAGCACCAGCGACAGGTAGTGCGAACATACAAAACCGGCCTTGGCCTGACACTCGACAAGCTGGCCGTCTCGAGGCTGTCGGTGCCAGCGATTCAGCGCATTGTTGAAGTGATCGCCAAGGGTCGGGGCGAAGTGCGCGGCATGCCATCGAAGGCGAACCACCTCCTGCGATACCTGAGCCGTGTGTTCGCTTGGGGCGTGCAGCACGGGGCGTGCCAGAACAACCCCGCCAGTGGGGCCGCGCAGGTCAAGGAACGCGGCCAGTTCAAAATGCCCACGCCCGAGACGTTCAGCAAGGTGGCGCACTTCGCGGTCGCCCGGGGAGAGCGCAAGGCTCACACCGAGGGGAGCGTCGCCCCCTACCTGGGCCACCTGATGATCATTGCCTACGCATGCCGCCTGCGCGGCATTGAAGCTGTGACCCTGACCGACGCCAACGCCACCGATGACGGTGTGCTGAGTAACCGCCGGAAGGGGAGCCGAGACAACGTGACGCGCTGGACACCGGAGCTGCGTGACGCATGGGACGCGTTGGTCAACCTTCGCAAGGACGCCGAGAAGCGGCACGACAGGCCCGCGCAGCTTCGACCGGAACTGCGCTACCTGGTGGTCAGTCAGCGTGGCACGCCATTGTCGAAGTCGGCGCTCGACACAGCCTGGCAGCGGCTCATGGCCTTGGCGATGAAGCCAGATGAGCACGGAGTTTCCCTGCTGCAGGAGAGCGAGCACTTCACCCTCCATGGCATCAAGCACCGCGGCATCACCGACAGCAAAGACAAGGCGTCAGGAGGCCATAAATCCGAACGTATGCGACAGCGATACGACCACGAAGTGCCCCTCGTGGAACCTGCAAAACTCCCATCGTTTTCAGGAGTGTTTTCAGGAGGCAACAAAAAGGGCGCCTAGAGCGCCCTTTAAGTCTTTGATGCAATTGGTGGGCCGTGATGGATTCGAACCATCGACCAAAAGATTAAAAGTCTTCTGCTCTACCGACTGAGCTAACGGCCCATTGCATGCCCCGGCATCGCTGCCGGGGGTGCGCATTCTAACCTATCTTGGCGCCAAGGCGTACCCGCCCGGCGATCAAACGTAGCGGGTCGGGTCGGCCACGCCGGCCTCGGTGAAGCCCTGCGCGCGCAGGCGGCAGGCGTCGCAATGGCCGCAGGCCGCGCCGCTGTCGTCGGCGTTGTAGCAGGACACGGTCAAGCCGAAATCCACGCCCAGGCGTACGCCTTCACGCACGATGTCGGCCTTGCTCAGGAACTGCAGCGGCGCGTGGACCTGGATCCCCGCCCCTTCCACGCCGGCCTTGGTGGCCAGGTTGGCAAGGGCCTGGAAGGCCTCGATGAACTCGGGCCGGCAATCCGGGTAGCCGGAGTAATCCACTGCGTTGACGCCGCAGAAGATGTCATTGGCGCCCAGCACTTCGGCCCAGCCCAGCGCGACGGACAGCATGATGGTGTTGCGCGCCGGCACGTAGGTGACCGGGATGCCCTCGCCGCCCGCTTCGGGCACGTCGATGTCATCGGTCAGCGCCGAGCCGCCGATGCTGCGCAGGTCGACGTTGACGGTCTTGTGGGCGACCACGCCCAGCGCCTTGGACACCGCGGCCGCCGCATCGAGTTCAGAGGTGTGCCGCTGGCCATAGCGCACGCTGAGCGCATGCACGGCGAAGCCCTGTTCCTGGGCAATGGCGATGACGGCGGCGGAGTCCATGCCGCCGGACAGGAGGACGACTGCTTTCTTCATGGGGGTGTTTCCGGTGGGTTGCGGGAGCCAGCACGCTGTCCCGCGCCGGAATGACTTCAAAAAGAGGCGTGGCGAGCGGCGGACGCGCGCTCGCCGACGATCAACGGCCGGGTTCGTCGTCCCAGAGGATCTTGTGCAGCTGCATCTGGAAGCGCACCGGCAGGCGATCAGCGACGATCCAGTCGGCCAGCTCGCGCGGGCTGACCTGGCCCTTGCTCGGCGAGAACAACACCATCGCGCGTGCGTTGAGCGTGTGTTCGGCCACCATCGCCCGTGCCCACTCGTAGTCCTCGCGGCTGCACACGACGAACTTGATCTGGTCGCGGCGGGTCAGCAGCGACAGGTTCTGCAGAAGGTTGCGGGCCATTTCGCCAGAGCCCGGGGTCTTGAGGTCCACCACGCGTGATACGCGCGGATCGACCGCGCTGACATCCAGCGCGCCGGAGGTTTCCAGCGAGACATCCAGGCCGGCATCGCACAGCTTCTCCAGCAGCACCAGGCAGCGCTTTTGCGCCAGCGGCTCGCCCCCGGTCACGCAGACGTGGTGGACACCCTGGGCCAGGACCTCGGCGACGATCGCGTCGATGTCCCACCAAGTGCCGCCATGGAACGCGTAGGCGGTGTCGCAGTAGGTGCAGCGCAGCGGGCAGCCGGTCAGGCGCACGAACACGGTCGGCCAGCCGGCGGTGTCGGCCTCGCCCTGCAGCGAGGTGAAGATCTCGGTGATCTTCAGGCGCGGCAACGGCGACTGCACGATCTCGCTGGGGAGCGCGGCGGCGGCGGACAAGGAGACGGTCATGGCGGTGATTCTTGGGTACGGCTGCGGAAACGGCTATAGCCGAGCATGGCTCGGCTCTACGGGAGCCCCGATATCGGGGGGGTGCAACCGGTGATTATACCGGCCTGGCCGCAGGGAGCGACCCGGCGCGGTTCAGCGGATCTGCTGACCCAGCCGGATCGACTGCAGACGGTCCTGCGCGGTGCGCGCGGCGTCGGAACCGGGATAGGTGGACACCACCTGTTCCAGGGTTGCCTGGGCCTGGTCGACCTTGCCTTCGCCATACTGCGACAGGCCGATCTTGAGCAGGCCACCGGACGCCTTGTCGTGGGTCGGGTAGCGCGAGATGAGGTCGCGGAACTGCGCCTCAGCCAGCGGGAAATTTCGGGTGGCGTAGTAACTCTCACCCAGCCAATACAGGGCATTGGGGGTGTAGACGCCGTTGGGGTACAGCTCGAGGAAGCTCAGGAACAGCTGCGCCGAATCATCGTACTTGCCAGCCTTGAGCGAATTGAACGCGACGTTGTACGCAGTGCGCTCATCGCCACTGGCCGACAGGCTGCCAGCGTCCCCATGCACGGAAGGCGGCCGCTCGGAAGCGGCCGTTGCCGGTATCGGGGGTGCTGCGACGGGCTTGGGCGCGGCGGCAGCGGGTGCGGCGGGCAGCACGGGGGCGCCGCCTTCGAGACGGTTCAGGCGGCTGTCCAGGTCCAGGTACTGGTCCTTGGCAGACTGCTTGAGCTGCTCGTTGTCATGTTGCAACTGCTCTACCTGCGACTGCAGCGCCTGCATCTGCGTGCGGAGCTGGTTGAGCTGGTTGAGCATGTCCATGTTGGACTGGTTGTTCTGCACCTGCTGCTCAAGCGAACCGACCCGGTCGGCCAGGCTCTGGCGCTGCGCATTGGCCGGAGCGGCAGCCACGAGGGCTGCCGCAACGATCATCGATAGAAATCGAAAGCGCATCTATTACTGAGCCGTGTACACGATCTCGACGCGACGGTTCTGCGACCAGCAGGACTCGCCCGACTCGGTGCAGACCGGACGCTCTTCGCCGTAGGACACGACGGTCAGCTGCGAAGCCGAGCCACCGTTGGCCTGCAGGGCGGAGTTGACGCCATTGCCACGACGCTCACCCAGGGCCTGGTTGTACGCGCGCGAACCGCGCTCGTCGGTGTGGCCCTGCAGGGTGATGCGCGAGGACGGACGGTCACGCAGGTACTTGGCGTGGCAGGCCATGATGGCCTGGAATTCCGGCTTCACTTCTTCCTTGTCCAGGTCGAAGTACACCACGCGCTGGCGCAGGCAGGAATCGGTATCCAGGTCGCCCGGGCCGTACAGGCCGGAGGTCGACGGACCGGTCGGGGTGGAGGTCGAGGAGCCGGTGTCAACCGGGGCTGCCGGCTGTTCCTTCACCTTCTTCGAGCAACCGGCCAGGGCGGCCACGGACAACAGGGAGACAAGCAGAACTCGGGTGGACTTGTTCATGGCGATACCTTTGAGGCTCCTAAAGCCGGATGAGGGATGAATACGGTGGAAATCTTAACACTCTGTTAGCGCTTTGTACGGTAAGGCGACCAAGAAGGCTCACGAACATCACCGTCTGCCAGCACCAGCCGCTGGCGCACGCGCGCATCGGCCGAGACGGCATACAACACTCCACGACCACCCTCACGGGCGGCGTACAACACCATGCTTGCATTGGGCGCAAAGCTAGGCGATTCGTCCAGCGAACCCGGGGACAGCGTGCTCCAGCGCGGGGAGCCCAGGCTGCTGTCCATCATCGCGATCTTGTAGGTGTTGCCGCTGCCTTGGGCCACCACCAGCTTCTTGCCGTCGAAGGACAGGCTCGGGGTGGCGTTGTAGTTGCCCTGGAAGGTCACGCGCGAGGCGCTGCCACCGCTGGAGGACACCTGGTAGATCTGCGGGCGGCCGCCACGGTCGGAGGTGAAGTAGACGTTGGAACCGTCGGCACTCCAGGTCGGCTCGGTGTCGATGGCGAAATGGTTGGTCAGCTGGGTCAGCTGCTTGCTGCCCAGGTCCATCACGTAGATTTCCGGGTTGCCGCTGCGCGACAGCGACAGGGCCAGGCGACGCCCGTCCGGGGAGAACGACGGGGCGCTGTTGATGCCACGGAAGCTGGTGACCAGTTCACGGGCGCCGGTGGAGATGTTCTGGATGTAGATCGCCGAATTGCCACGCTCGAAGCTGACGTAGGCCAGGCGGTTGCCATCCGGGCTCCACGACGGGGACAGCAGCGGTTCGGCCGAGCGCACGATGGTCTGCGGGTTGAAGCCGTCCGAATCGGCCACCATCAGCGCATAGCGCATGGCATCGCCCTTGCCGCTGGCGGTGACATAGGCGATGCGGGTCCAGAACGCGCCGCGCACCCCGGTGATCTTCTCGTAGATGGCGTCGGCCATCTGGTGGGCGACGTCGCGCATGGCATTGCCACGGGCGGTCATCGCCAGGCCGAGCAGGCGCTCACCCTTGGGCACGTCGTACAGCTCGTACTCGACCCGGTAGGCGCCGGCACCGGCGTCCATGACGCGGCCAACCACGATGTAGTTCTGCTTCAGCGCGCGCCAAGTGGCGAACTGGATCTCGCTGCCACGGGTGGGCTTTTCCACGATCTGCGCTTCGGGCAGGGTGCGGAACTGGCCCGAACGTTCCAGGTCGGCCCGGACCACGGACGCCACGTCGGTCTGTGGTGCACCGGCCGAGCCCTGGTACGGCATGGGCACGACGGTAATGGGGGTAGCGGAGGCGTTGCCGCCGATGATGTCGATATCCAGCCCCTTCTGCTGCGCCAGGGCAGCAAAGGGCAACAACAGGGCCGCAACAACGGCAAGCCAACGAGGCATCTTCTTCATGGAGCACTCAAGAGAGGGAAACCGGAACGAGGGATAACAGGGCGGCGGTGAACCGTTTCGCAATCATGAACCAAGGGTACGTGAAAGCGGAGTCACCGCGCGGCAAAACTCACAGCCCGTTAACGAGCGGGACGGAAAACCGCCCACTCCACCGCACGGGCGATCAGTCCTGGGCGGTGAAGTTGAAGTTGATCGTGCGCTGGAAGACGGTCTCGAACCCGCGGTACGGCAGCGGCTGGGCGTTGAGCACGGCCGCTTCGATCGAGCGCTTGCCGGCCTCGTCAAACGCGCAGTTACCCACGACCTTGGCCTGGATGACCTGCCCGCCCGGAATCTGGGTGATCGAGACCTGGCACTTCTGGCCCAGCGGGACCGAATCGGGACGGGTCCACTGCCCCTTCACCTTCTGCTGGATCGCCGCGGCGTACTTGGCCGACAGATCGTCACTGGTTCCGCCGGCACCGGAGGCCGGCTTGGCGGTGCCGGTGGCGCCAGTAGTGGCGGCCGTACCGCTGGCGGCACGCGCGGCGGTCACCTGGCGCAGCTTCTGCTCGGCCAGCTTGGCTTCGTTTTCAGCCTGGGCGCGCTTGCGGCGGATCTCGGCCAGCTTCTTGTCCTTCTCGGCTTCGGCCTTGGCGTCATTGGCCTTCTGTTCCTGCTCGGCCAGCTTCTTCTTCTGGTCGGCCTCTTCCTGCTGCTTGGCCAGGCGCAGCTTCTGCTCGGCCTGTTCCTGGCGCTTGCGCTCGGTCAGGTCGATCTGTTCCTGGCGGCGCTTGGCTTCCTGTTCCTGCTTGGCCTTTTCGGCGGCGATCGACAACGCACTCACCGCGTCCTGGTCGACCGTATCGGGCTGGGCCACGCGCTCCTGGGCCTGTTGCTGCTGCGGCGTGGGCGCATCCTGCGGACGCGGCTCCTCGATCGGCTGCGGCGGCGGCACGGTGTCTTCGGGAATCGGCTCGGGCGGCGGGACGGGCTCGGGCAGGTCCGGCAGCTTTTCCGAGGCACGCAGCGCCTGGCGCGCAGCGGCCGCCTCGGAGGCGGACAACTGCATGCTGGCTTCGATCGCCGGGTCGCCGGCGGCGGCCTCGGTGGTGCGCTGCGGCGACCACAGCCACGCGCCGATGAACACCAGCGCGAGCAGCAGGTGCACCAGCAGCGCGAGGACGATCGGCAGCCCCCACTCGTTCTGCGCTTGGCGCTGCGGTGGCAGGGCTTCAGCGTGCATCGGTCGCCAGGCCCACCTTTTCGACGTTGGCGCGCTTGATCACGTCCATTGCCGCGATCACCTTTTCATACGACACAACCTTGTCGGCAGCGACGATCACGCGCAGGTTCTTGTCCTGCGCGGCCAGCGCGCCCAGCTGCGCCTGCAGCTGGCCGGCGTCCATCAAGGCCGGTTCCTTGGCCTCGGGCACCTTCAGGCTGAGCTGCCCGTCCAGGCGCACCGACACGATGACCGGGTCCTGCTTGCTTTCCAGGGCCTTGGCCTGGGAGTTGGGCAGGTCGACATCGAAGCTCAGCGTGAGCAGCGGCGCGGTGACCATGAAGATGATCAGCAGCACCAGCATGACGTCGATGTACGGCACGACGTTGATTTCGGATTTGAGCTTGCGGCGCTTGCGGCGGCCGAGGGCAGCAGTCATGGCAGGGTCCTTGTGCTGGGGCGCTTACTCGTCGCCCGCGCTCTGGCGCTGCAGGATCGAGCTGAACTCTTCTGCGAAGGTTTCGAAACGGACCGACATGCGCTCCACGCGGGTGGTGAAGCGGTTGTAGGCCCACACGGCCGGGATCGCCACGAACAGGCCGATGGCGGTGGCGAACAGGGCTTCGGAGATGCCCGGCGCGACCGAGGCGATGCCAGCCTGTTCACCGCTGTTGATCATGTCGTGCATGGTTACCATGATGCCGAACACGGTGCCGACCAGACCCACGTAGGGCGCGGTGGAACCGATGTTGGCCAGCAGTTCCAGGCTGCGCTCCATCTGGTCCACTTCACGGGTGTAAGTGGTGCGCATGGCGCGCTGGGCGCCTTCAAGCTGGGCACGACCGTCCAGCCGGCGCTTGTCGCGCAGGCGGGTGAATTCGCGGAAGCCGGCTTCGAAGATCGCCTCCAGGCCGCCCACCTTGCGGTTGCGGTCGGTGGCCGAGCTGTACAGCTTGCCCAGGTCCGCACCGGACCAGAAGCGGCTTTCGAACTCGTCGGCCTCGCGGTTGGCGGCGTTGAACACGCGCGCCTTGCGGAAGATGATCACCCAGCTGATGAACGACCCGGCCAGCAGCAACAGCACGATGATCTTCACCGGCAGGCTGGCCTTGATCATCAGGTCCAGGTAATTGATGCCACCGCCATGCGCGGCCTGCGCGACAGTCTGCGCCGCGGCGCTGGTGACTTCCTGCGGCAGCGCTTCGGTCACCGTGGCCTGCAGGGCCAGGAGCATTGCGATCATCCGTTGTTCCTCACTGTGCGGATACTTGAAGTTCGTAGGGTTTCAACGCGGCGAGGAGAGCATCGTCCATGCCACGTGGTTTGAAAGTGGAGGCATCCAATGCCGCGATCCTGACCTGGGCAGTCAGCAGCGTTTCATCGCCGCGACACACGCGCTGGTCGAACACCATGCTGGCGCGCTTGCACTGCACCAGCGTGGCGGTCACGTCCAGCGCATCGTCCAGCCGCGCCGGCTTGAGAAAATCCAGGGTCATCGCGCGGACCGCGAACACCATGCCGTGGTCGGTGCGCGTACGCTCCTGGCCAAAGCCCAGCGCCCGCATCCATTCGGTCCGTGCGCGTTCCATGAAGGCCACATAGCGCGCGTGGTAGACCACGCCGCCAGCGTCGGTATCTTCCCAGTAGATGCGTGTCGGCCAACTGAACCGGGGATCAACCGCCATCGATGCTCTCCGCGAACAGGTCCGCCGGCGGGTTCTTCGGCTTGAGCCCCATGTGCCGGTACGCCTTGTGCGTGCACATGCGGCCACGCGCGGTACGGATCAGGAAGCCCTGCTGGATCAGGTACGGCTCGACCACGTCTTCCAGCGTGCCGCGCTCTTCGGACAGCGCCGCGGCCAGCGATTCGATCCCCACCGGACCACCATCAAAATAGTCGACCATGGTCCGCAGCATGCGCCGGTCCAGCTCGTCGAAGCCTTCCGGGTCCACCTTGAGCATCTGCATGGCCGCCTGCGCCACGTCCTGGTCGATATGCCCGGCCGCCTTGACCTGGGCATAGTCGCGGACCCGGCGCAGCAGCCGGTTGGCGATACGCGGGGTGCCGCGTGAGCGCCGCGCGATCTCGGCCGCGCCGTCGGCGGTGCAGTCGATGTTGAGGATCGCCGCCGAGCGCCGCACGATCTTGGTCAGCTCTTCGGGGGTGTAGAACTCCAGCCGATGCACGATACCGAAACGGTCGCGCAGGGGCGCGGTCAGCAGTCCGGCACGGGTGGTGGCCCCGATCAGGGTGAACGGCGGCAGGTCGATCTTGATCGAGCGGGCTGCAGGGCCGTCGCCGATCATGATGTCGATCTGGAAGTCCTCCATCGCCGGGTACAGCACTTCTTCCACCACCGGCGACAGGCGGTGGATTTCGTCGATGAACAGCACATCGTGCGGCTGCAGGTTGGTCAGCAGCGCGGCCAGGTCGCCGGCCTTTTCGATCACCGGCCCGGACGTCACACGCAGGGCCACGCCCAGCTCGTTGGCGATCACATGGCTCAAGGTGGTCTTGCCCAGCCCCGGCGGCCCGAAGATCAGCACGTGGTCGAGCGCGTCGCCCCGGGCCTTGGTCGCCTCGATATAGATCGACAGCTGCTCGCGCACCGGCGCCTGGCCCAGGTAATCGGCCATGCGCTTGGGGCGGATGCTGGCGTCGGTGCCCTCGTCTTCCCGGGTGGCGCCGGCACCGATGATGCGGTCGTCTGTCATTCGGCAATTATGCGGCAAAAGGAGGAGGATTCGGTTGGGCTGCGCCCGGCAGAGGCTTGGGCAACGGCTACGGCTACGGCACAGGCACAGGCACAAGCAACAGCCGCTGTACTGAGGGACGGCGGGATGGGTCCGGTTCCGGGGGACGCTGCAAGTACGTCCCTGTAAGCTCGGTCGCCGCATCCATGCGGCTCACGCCCCCGCAACCGGACCCACCCCGCCTTCGCCAACACGCCGTGCGCCGCCAGGCAAGCAAAGCCGTGACATCTTTCTCCACCGCTCGCGCCAACCGTCTGGAGGAGAGCCCCCTTGGTGTTCAAGGGGGCGCGCCGAAGGCGCGGGGATCAGGTGGAATGCGCCCGGGTCCCAAGGTTTGCGAAGCAAACCTTGGGCCGCAGGTGGCGATCTGACGGAGTCAGATCTCCACCTGCGCCCCCAGCTCTACCAGCCGGTTGCCCGGAATCCGGAAGAACCCGGTCGCCGGGGCCGCGTTCCGGTGCATCAGCGCGAACAGCTTGTCGCGCCAGATCGGCATGCCGCGATTGGCCGTGGCCACGATCGTCTCGCGGCTGGCGAAGAAGGTCGTGTCCATCGGGTCGAAGTAGATCCCGCCGTGGTCGCACGAGCGCATCAGCGCCAGCGGCACGTCCGGGGTCTCCATGAAGCCGAAGCGCACGTAGATCCGGTAGAACTCATCGCCCACCGACTCGATCTTCAGGCGCTGGCCCTCCGGCGCATACGGCACCGGCAGGGTCACCACGTGCAGGAACACATTGCGCTCGTGCAGCACCTTGTTGTGCTTGAGGTTGTGCATCAGCGCATGCGGGGCCACGGTCGGGTCGGCGGTCAGGAACACCGCCGTGCCCGGCACGCGTACCGGCGGGGCCAGCATCAGCCCGGGCAGGAAGGTATCGATGCGGATACCGTCCTTGCGGATCTCATCGCGCAGCAGTTCGCGGCCCCGCCGCCAGGTGCGCATCATCGTGAACAGCACGATGCCCAGCACCACCGGGAACCACGCGCCCTGCAGCAGCTTGGCGCCGTTGGCGATCACAAAGCCCAGGTCGATGATGAAGAAGATCACGCACAGCGGAATGATCCAGTACCGCGAGGTCGGCCACAGCGCGCGCGCCACCAGCTCCAGCAGCAGGGTATCGATGAGCATGGTCGCCGACACCGAGATGCCGTAGGCCACCGCCAGGTTGGACGAGCTGCGGAAGGCCAGCACCAGCCCGATCACCATCACCGCGATGCCCCAGTTGATGCCCGGGATGTAGATCTGGCCGATGGTGTCGTGGGAGGTGTGGGTAATGCGCATGCGCGGGATGTAGCCCAGCTGCATGGCCTGGCGCGACACCGAGAACGCCCCGGTGATCACCGACTGCGAGGCGATCACCGCGGCCATGGTCGCCAGGATGATCATCGGGTACAGCGCCCAGTCCGGCACCGCCTCGAAGAACGGGTTCTTCACCGCTTCGGGATTGTTGAGCACCAGCGCGCCCTGCCCCAGGTAATTCAGCACCAGGCACGGCAGCACGAAGAAGTACCAGGCGTGGCGGATCGGCTTGGCCCCGAAGTGGCCCATGTCCGCGTACAGCGCCTCGCCACCGGTCACGGCCAGCACCACCGCACCGAGGATGAAAATGCCGTGCCAGCCATGTTCCATGAAGAAGCGCAGCGCCCACATCGGGTTGAACGCCTTGAGCACCTCGGGCGCATCGACGATGTTCCAGATGCCGATGGCGGCCAGCGAAATGAACCAGATCGAGGTGATCGGCCCAAACAGCTTGCCGATCTTCTCGGTGCCAAAGCGCTGTACGGCAAACACCGCCAACAGCACCACCACGGTGATCGGCACGATGAACGCATGCAGGCCCGGCGCGGCTACCTCCAGGCCCTCGACCGCACCCAGCACCGAAATGGCCGGGGTGATCACCCCGTCGCCGAAGAACAGCGAGGCGCCGAAGATGCCCAGGATGCCCACCACGTAGGCCGAGCGCGAGCCGTTGCGCAGGGTGCGCTGGGTGAGCGCCATCAAGGCCATGATGCCGCCTTCGCCCTCGTTGTCGGCGCGCATGATGATGGTGACGTACTTGAGCGTGACCACGATGTTCAGCGCCCAGAACGCCAGCGACAGCACGCCCAGCACGGTGTCGTGGTCGCTGCTGAGGCCGTAATGCGGGGAGAAGGCCTCCTTCAGCGTGTACAGCGGGCTGGTGCCGATGTCGCCGAACACCACGCCGATGGCGCCGATGATCAGCGCCATGCCGCCGGCCGCGGGCGCGTGGCCGTGCGCGGCATGGCCGCTGTCGTGCTGGGTGGGAGAGGTGGACATGAGGCTCCGGGCGGACGCGGTCGGTATCAGGAAGCAGGCAGCGCGCGCGTCAGCGCAGCGCGGCCTGCAGGGCCTTGCGGATGACGGTGGCGACATCGTCGCCGTCGACGTTGGCATCGCGCGCCATGCGCGCGGCCTCGGCCGGCTTGTAGCCCAGCTGCTGCAGCGCCACGGTCGCCTCGGACACCGGGTCGGTGGCCGGCGCGGCACCGGCGATCGGCGCCCCGCCGCCGCCGAAGTTGGCCGCGCGGTCGCGCAGTTCCAGCACCATGCGCTCGGCGGTCTTCTTGCCGATGCCGGGGATGCGGGTCAGCGCGGTGATGTCACCGGCCTGCAGCATGCGGGCGAATTCGTCCACGCTTACCCCGGACAGCACGGCCAGCGCGATCTTGGCGCCGATCCCGCTGACCTTCTGCACATCGCGGAACAGGCGGCGCTCGCCTTCGCGCAGGAAGCCGTACAGCGCAACGCTGTCTTCCTTCTGCGTGTAGTGGGTGAACAGGGTGACCTCGCGGCCCAGTTCGGGCAGGTCGTAGAAGGTGCTCATGGGCGCCTCCAGCTCGTAGCCGACGCCATTGACGTCGATGAGCAGCCACGGCGGCGCCTTGTAGGCCACGATCCCGCGCAGACGACCAATCATGCAGTTTTCCTCATTTCCGGCTCCAGGCCATGCGGGCGTTGACGCCCAGGCGCTGCGCCGTGGCCCGTACGTGGGCGTGGGTGATGGCCACGGCCAACGCATCGGCGGCGTCGGCCTGCAGCTTGGTTTTCAGGTTGAGCATAAGCCCGACCATGTGTTGGACCTGTTGCTTTTCCGCACCGCCCCGGCCGACCACGGCCAGCTTGATTTCGGTGGCCGCATACTCGCTGACCGGCAGGTCGCGCATGACCACGGCGGAAATCGCCGCGCCGCGCGCCTGGCCCAGCTTCAACGCCGAGTCCGGGTTGCGGGCCATGAACACCTTTTCGATGGCGACCTCGTCCGGGCGGTATTCCTCCACCAGGGCGGTCAGCCCCACCACCAGCAGCTTCATCCGCTGGGGGAAGTCGTCCGCGCCCAGCAGCACCAGCGGCAGGTGGTGCACATGCACGACCTTGCCGGCGGCGTCCACATCAATGATGCCCACCCCGGTACGTTGCGAACCGGGGTCGATGCCGAGGATGCGGGTCATGCGGCACGCACACGGCCGCCCGCGGCCCGGAACGGACAGCTGCGGCGGCGATAACAGGGAACGGCGAAAGTCATCATGGTCCGCATTGTCCGCTCACCGGTCGCGCAAAGCGACCGGTGACGCGCACGCTCAGGCGTAGGCGTCCGCGCCGAGATCGGCGTTGGAGAATACGTCCTGCACGTCGTCCAGGTCTTCGAGCATGTCCAGCAGCTTCTTGACCTGCAGGGCGGTGTCGCCCTCGACCGCGATGTCGTTGTCGGCACGGAAGGTGAGCTCGGCGTGGTCGGGTTTCAGACCACCGGCTTCCATCGCATCCTTCACGGCGTGATAGGCGTCGGCGGCGGTCAGCACGTCGATCGCCCCGTCTTCGGGGTAGACCACGATGTCATCCGCGCCGGCCTCGATGGCCGCCTCGGTGACGGCCTCTTCATTGGCGCCGGCGGCGAAATGCAGCACGCCCACCCGCTTGAACATGAAGGAGACCGAGCCTTCGGTACCCATGTTGCCGCCGCACTTGCTGAACGCATGGCGGACATCGGCCACGGTGCGGACACGGTTGTCGGTCAGGCAGTCCACGATCACGGCCACGCCACCGGGGGCATAGCCCTCGTAGCGGATCTCTTCGTATTCCACGCCTTCCAGTTCACCGGTGGCTTTCTTGATGGCCCGTTCGATCACGTCCTTGGACATGTTCGAGGCCAGGCCCTTGTCCATCGCCACGCGCAGCCGCGGGTTGTTGTTGGGGTCGCCTCCACCGCCGCGCGCGGCAACGCCGATCTCGCGGATGATCTTGGTGAAAATCTTGCCGCGCTTCGCGTCAGACGCGTTTTTGCGGTTCTCGATCGAGGGGCCTCTACCCATGGGTATTTCCGTGCTTGCGTGAGGAACAGGGCGCGGATTCTACCTGATCGCCCCCCGCGACCGTGTTAGTCGCGGTCCCGACCGCCGCCAGGGCTCAGGCGGCGTGGGCGGCGCGGTCGGGGCAGAAGTGGCCATCGCGCAGGAACGCGGCGGTCTGGCGCGCCGCCTCCGGGGAAAACACCAGCCCGCTGTGGCTGGCCGGGACCACGCAGTGATCGGCCAGGCCGGGCAGTTGGGTCTCATCCAAGGCTACGGTGCCGTCGGACGCCTCGCCGATCGCGCCCAGCAGGCTGCCCAGCCCGTGCGGGACCGAACCTGCGATCAGGCCGACCCGGGCCCTGCCCTCCCAGGCCGGCAGGCCATCGAGCAGCAACTCGCTGCTGCGGCCCAGCGCCAGCGACCAGCCGTGCTCGGCCAGCGAGCGGGCGGTGCCGCTGCCGCGCAGGGGCGAGCCTAGGCAGACCACGCGCGAAACCGGCAGGTCCGGTTGCTGGCGCAGCGCTTCCAGCGCAACCAGGCCGCCCAGGCTATGCCCGACCAGCGAGACCGGACCGCTGTTCCTCAGCCGCTCCAACAACTGTGGAACGGCCACATCCGGGCCGCCGAACACACTGGAATAGCCGAAGGTATCCACGGAGAAGCCGCGGGCACGCAGCCGCCAGGCCAGCGGGCCTACCCAGGCGCGCGCATTCCAGATGCCGTGCAGCAGTAAAACAGGGGGATTCATGCACTCAGCCTAGCCGTTCCGGCGTGGGACCTGCGGGAGGAAACAAGACCATTAGACGAATGGACCGCGCAACGGCGGGTGAAGCCGTTGCGCCCCATGCGGATCGAGGCAGGAAAGGATGAAACTCAGAGCGCCGGGGTCGGACTACGCTTCAGGATGAATTCCAGGTCGCGCACGCTGCCGACCGGGAACTCATAGGTGCCGACCTTGCTGAACCCGTAGCGCGCGTAGAAGCGTTGCGCGCCGAAGTTCTCCGACCACACGCCCAGCCACAGCGTGCGCGGGCCGTTGTGCTCGAGCCATTCCAGCGCCGTTTCCAGCAACCGGCTGCCCCAGCCGCAGCTCTGTTCATCCTTGATCAGGTACAGCCGCTTGAGCTCGCCGTCGCCGGGCTGCACCTCCGGATGCGGCAGGCCGCAGGGGCCGGCGGCGGCATGGCCGACAGCCACCCCGTCCCGTTCCAGCAACCACACCGCATAGTCCGGGTGGTCCAGGATGATGCGCTGGCGATCCACCGCATAGGCTTCCTCGAGGAAGCCCTGCAGGTCTTGGGCCGGGTAGAGATGGCCGAAGGTTTCCACGAAGGTACGCGTGGCCAGCACCGACAGGGTCGGTGCGTCTTCGACGGTGGCACGACGGATGGTGTACATGGCGGGCTCCGGGGCAGGCCTCAGGCCTGGCTCCCGTGGGGGGCGTCTTCTTCCTCGTCGCCCTCCTCTTCTTCTTCGTCCTCGTACGCTTCCTCGTCGTCCTCGTCGCCTTCTTCCTCGTCCTCTTCGTCCTCTTCGTCCTCGTCCAGGTCGTCTTCCTCGTCTTCCTCGTAGTCTTCCACGCCAAAGTCTTCGCCATCCCAGCGACCTTCGCCGTCCTGGACGAAGGTCAGCGCCATGGCCGCCGGGTTGGTTCCCACGCGCACCAGCCACCCACCGAATACGCGGGCGCGCTCGGTCACCAGGTTGGCGTCGGCGCCTTCATTGCCCAGCTTTTCCCACTCCAGCGAAAACGCGAACTCGCTCATTGCCTGGCTCTCCTGGTGAAAGGTACGGATCAGTTCTTGCGCGGGCGGACCTGGACGTGCACTTCGGCCAGCTGCTCGTCCGGGATCGGCGACGGGGCGCCGGTCATCAGGCACTGCGCGCCGGTGGTCTTGGGGAACGGGATGACGTCGCGGATCGACTCGGTGCCGGCCATCAGCGCGGCGATGCGGTCGATGCCGAAGGCGATGCCACCGTGCGGCGGCGCGCCGAAACGCAGGGCGTCCAGCAGGAAGCCGAACTTGCCCTCGGCCTCCTCGGCGCCGATGCCCAGCAGCTCAAACACCGCGCTCTGCATGTCCGAGCGGTGGATACGGATCGAACCGCCCCCGATCTCGTTGCCGTTGAGCACCATGTCATAGCCGCGCGACACGGCGGTCTTGGCATTGGCGCGCAGGTCGGCAATGTCGTCCACCGCCGGGGCGGTGAAGGGGTGATGCAGGGCGACGTAGCGCTGGGCTTCGTCGTCGTATTCGAACATCGGGAAGTCGGTGACCCACAGCGGCGCCCAGCCGGCGGCGACCAGGTTGAAGTCCTTGCCGGCCTTCAGGCGCAGCGCGCCCATGAAATCGGACACCTTGTTGTAGCCGCCGGCACCGAAGAACACGATGTCGCCGTTGCCAGCCCCGACCTGGGCGACCAGTGCGGCGAAGGCGTCTTCGCTGAAGAACTTGGCGATCGGCGAGCTGACTTCGCCGTTGTCGGCGATCTTGATGTAGGCCAGGCCCTTGGCGCCGTACTTGGCGGCATGCGCGGCGTACTCGTCGATCTGCTTGCGGCTCAGCGTGGCACCGCCGGGAATGCGCAGCGCGGCGACACGGCCGTCGGCATCGTTGGCCGCAGCGGTGAACACCGGGAATTCACTGGTCTTGACCAGCTCGGCCACGTCGACCAGCTCCAGCGCGATGCGCAGGTCCGGCTTGTCCGACCCATAGCGACGCATCGCCTCGGCCCAGGTCATGCGCGGGAAGCTGGCGGCCAGCTCCACGTCGACCACTTCCTTGAAGATGGCGCGGATCATGCTTTCCACGAAGTCCTGCACGTCCTGTTCGCGGACGAAGGCGAACTCCATGTCCAGCTGGGTGAATTCCAGCTGGCGGTCGGCACGCAGGGCTTCGTCGCGGAAGCAGCGCGCGATCTGGTAGTAGCGGTCGAAGCCGGCCACCATCAGGATCTGCTTGAACAGCTGCGGGCTCTGCGGCAGGGCGTAGAACTCGCCCGGGTGCATGCGCGCGGGCACCAGGAAGTCGCGCGCGCCTTCCGGGGTGGCCTTGGTCAGGATCGGGGTTTCGATGTCCTGGAAGCCGGTGGCGTCCAGGTGGCGGCGCAGCGCCTGCACCAGCTTGATGCGGGTGCGCTGCATGCGCTGCATTTCCGGACGGCGCAGGTCCAGGTAGCGGTACTTCAGGCGGGTTTCCTCGCCCGGGTTCTCGTGGGCGTGGAACGGCAGCGGCTCGGCCTTGTTGAGGACAGTGATGGCCGTGGCGATCACTTCTACCTTGCCGGTGCGGATCTTGTCGTTGACCGAATGGCGCGCGCGCACCACGCCTTCCACCTGCAGCACGTCCTCGTAGCCCAGGCTGGCGGCCACGGCGAACACGGCCGCGTTATCCACTTCCACCGTCACCTGCACGATGCCTTCATGATCACGCAGATCGATGAAGCACACGCCGCCCTGGTTGCGGGCAACGTCGGTCCAGCCGGCGAGGGTAACGGTTTGGCCAATCATGGTCTCATCGACCAGGCCGCAGAAGTGGGTACGCATGGGGGTAAAGCTCCGCAGGAGAATGCCGGCACCACGTTGCGCCGGACAGCCCTTTATTCTGCGGCGTAGGCTGCGCCGGGGCAAATCGGCTGTCGTCGGCCCCACCCCGGCCTTGCCGGGCGGCCCGCCCGGCGGGCATCACGCGCCCTGAACCTGTCCCATTCCTATAGTCCGCGCACCAACGACCGCAAGGGGATGTCGCCATGAACCGTCGCCTTACCATTGTCTGCCTGGCCCTGGCACTGGGCTGCAGCGCCCCGGCCGCCCAGGCCCAGATGAGCACCCGCGCCTATGCACCGGACAACCTGTCGCAGCTGTCCTCCAGCGACCGCTCGCGGGTAATTTCCCAGGAATACGCCGAGCAGGCCAACGGCCGCCGCATCCCCGACGACCAGCTGCGCTTCTACCTGGCCCAGGTCAACTCCGGCTGGAGCTTCTCGAAGATCAAGCAGGACATCGCCACGTCGCTGCGCGGCAATGGCGGCGGCGGCTGGAATGGCGGCGGCAACGGCGGCGGCAACTGGAACGGCGGCGGCGGGAACAACGGCAACGGCGGCACGATCCGCTGCGAAAGCCAGAACAACCGCGAACGGGCCTGCCCCACGCGCTGGCGCAATGCCACCCTGGTCCGGCAGATTTCCGGCACGGCCTGCGTGCAGGGCCAGACCTGGGGCGTGCGCAATGGCGCGATCTGGGTCAACCGCGGCTGCCGCGGCGAGTTCGCCGAGGCCCGCGGCAACTGGGGCGGCGGTGGCGGCGGCGGCAACAGCAATTACAGCGTGACCTGCAGCAGCAACAGCAAGCGCGAGCAGACCTGCGCCTGGGAAGCCCGCCAGGGCCGTCCGGTGCTGGTCCAGCAGCTGTCCGGCAGCGCCTGCGTGGAAGGCCGCAGCTGGGGCTACCGCAACGGCACGTTGTGGGTCAGCAACGGCTGCCGGGCGCGGTTCGGCGTCCGCTGATGCCGACCGGTTGCCGGCAATGGCCGGCAACCGTGTCCCTCATCCAGCCGGCATGAGCCGGTCTCAGCGTGGGGCGGCGTCGCTGCCCCACGGCGCTGGCGGCAGCGCCACCGGCTTGCTCAGGTCGAACTGCACCTGGAAGTGGCGCCCGCCAGGCCGGGTGAGTTCGTAGACGAAGCGCTGGTCCGGCTCGATGTCCATCGCCCAGGTATTTTCGACCGAGGGCAACATGTCCGCCTTGCGGAACATCGCCACCGAATCGGCATCCACCGGGAATACCTGGCGTTGCGCGGTGCCCGGCGGCTTGCTGTCGCCGCCGTACAGGGTGACCGCATCGGGGCTGCCGTCGCGGTGACGGTGGTCGTGCTTGAGGCGAAGGCCGCTGTCGGTGCGGCTGATCACCCAGGTGCGCGAGTGGTCATCACCGACGTGGAACGGGATGCGCAGCTGGTGCGCGGGGTCTTCGCACCCACGTACATGCATCACCAGCCGCTTGCCCTCGAAGGGGTCCGGCGCGTCGCTGCGCGGCTCGTTGACGATCACCTTGCCCTCGTAGGCCTTGCCGCAATGCGCGGCAACCGCCGCAAGGAAGGCATCGGCCGGAGCGTTGGCGATGTCATGCGACACCGCATCGGGTTGCCGGGCGCAGCCGGCCAGGGCCAGCAGAAGGACAGCGGGTACAACGGTGGAAACATTCATGCCCCCACCCTAACGGCCCGGCACGGTGCGCGCAAATGCGCAGGCGATCGCCGCGACCCGGTGAGGCAACGGCGATCGCACACCGTCATGGGTGCAGCCAGACCTGGCAATCCCCGATCATCCGCACCGTGGCACCGGCGCTGTAGCGGGCCAGGATCTGTTGCTGGAAGCCGCTGCGTGCCGGGTCGCTGCCGAGGGTGTTGGGGCAGTTCACCAGCGCACCAAGCGGACCGTCGCCGAGTGCGGTATCGGCGCTGGCCAGTGTCTCCAGCGCGCTGGTCGGGGCCCAGTCGGGCACCATCACCGCGCGACGGTCGGCGAGATACGGCAGCTCGGAGGACCAGTCCAGGCCGAAGGCGACGATGACGCCCTGCCCGGGGGTGCCGGCCTTGATCAACGCGGCGATCTGCGACACCCGATTGGGCTCGCGTGCTTCCTTCATGCGCTTGACGTAATTGCCGGCGATGGCGCCAAACGACAGCAGGCACAGCAGGCCGACCAGCCACAGCGGGCGTCGCACCTTGCCGCTGGCCTCGGCCCGCTGGACGGTCCACCAGATCACCAGGCCGACGATCGAGGTGGCGAACACGATGTTGGCGGCCTGGTAATACGGGTGGGCGATATGCAGGTTGGTGAATACCGCTACCGGCAGCAGGTAGACCACCAGCAACAGCAGCACGGCGCCGCGGATCTGGCGTGCACACAGGCCCGCTACCAGGAGGATCAGGAACACCCAGTTGGAACCGACGGCGGCGGCAAAGCGCTTTTTGAAGACCGTGCCCCACCAGGTGGCCGGGTCCAGCTTCTGCTGCAGCGTGCCGTAATTCCAGGTCGACAACGCGCTGGACGTCACCTCGCGCCCCAGCGGCGACTGCGCCTTGAGCGCATCGGCGTGCGAGAGCCATTGGTTGATCACCGCCAGTACGGCCAGTGCCGACACCACGCCCCAGACGATCAACGTCCAGTGCTGCGCCATCCACTGTGGGCGCCAGCCATGTTCACGCACGGCCAGCCACGCGAAGGCCAGGGCAACGAAGGCGGCAAACCCGAAGAAGGTGGTGACCTTGACCAGCGCCGACAGCACCGCCGCGATCACCGCGGTCACGCCAAGCGCGATCATCCGCGCCGGCCCGGCCGACGAGCCGCGCAGCCGCGCCATCGCCCATACGAACACCAGGCCGAAGAACACCGCGGTGGATTCCATCATCACCGAGCGCCCCCAGAACAGCGCATACGGCGACACCGCGAAGGCACCGGCGATGCACAGTGCCAGCGCGCGATCGGGCCGGATCGCCAGCACGACGCGGTAGACCATCCCCACGCAGCCGACATGGAACAGCGCCGATACCAGCCGGGCACTGTTGTCGATGCCCATCTCGGTCGCATTGGCCAGCATCGCCGCCAGCCACTGGTACAGCGGGAACTCGAACGGAATCGACCAGGGCGCGCCGAGCACCGGGGTGAGGTAACTGAACACCGGGAAGCCACGGGCAATCCACACGATCGACAGCGCCGTCTGGGTCTGCCGGAAGCCGGAAGCATCCACCGGCGGCATCGACCAGCTGTAGCAGAGCAGCGCCAGCAGCATCACTGCGGAGAAGTACAGCAGGATCTTTCCCGGCAGCAGACTGCGTTTCACATCGACGTCCTGGATCACACCTGCTACTCCTGCTGGAACACCCGGTCGCCAGGCTGCACGGCCTGCCGACGGGATTTGAATGAAGGGGAATCCGCATGCGCAGACCCGCCGCGCGCGCGGCCCGCGGAGTTTCAGGCGTTCGTTGCGGCAGTGCAAGCGACACCGCGCATGACGGCACTGCACGGCAGCGCTATCGACCTGGCCTTCAAAAAGGCTGTGTTAGGGTAGATCAGGTGTCCGCTTTTTCATTTCCACCGAGACCGCCCGCATGTGGCGGTTGACTGCCCTGCTCACCGGTGTAGCGCTGCTCCTGACGGGCAGCGGGTTGCTGGGCACCCTGCTGGCAGTGCGTGGCGGCCAGGCCGGCTTCGGCGCCGGCACGCTGGGGCTGGTGATGTCGGGGTATTTCGCCGGCTTTTTCATCGGCACCTTTTTCGCTCCGTCGTTGATCGGCCGGATCGGGCACATCCGCGCGTTCGCCTTCTTCGCCGCACTCGCCGCGATCGCGGTGCTGCTGCATCCGCTGTGGATCAACCCGGTCGGATGGGGCGTGCTGCGCATCGCCACCGGCATCGCGCTGGTCGGCCTGTACACGGTGATCGAAAGCTGGCTCAACGCCGAGCCCGATCCGGCCCGACGCAGCCGCGCGTTCTCGCTGTACATGGTGGTCAATCTGTCGGCCCTGGCGCTGGGCCAGGTGCTGCTGATGCTGGGCGATGCCAGCGCGGTGGGGATGTTCATGCTGACCGCGATCCTGGTCTGCGCGGCAGTGCTGCCGGTGACGGCCACGCGCCTGCGCCAGCCGGACGTGCCCGTGGTGACGCGCCTGAAGCTGGCCCGCCTGTATGCGATGGCACCGGTGGCCACCGTTGCCGCCGGCTTGTCCGGGCTGGCGATGGGCGGCTTCTGGGGCCTGCTGCCGGTATATGCGGGCGACGTGGGCCTGGATGGCAACGGCGTTGCACTGTTCATGCTTACTGCGATTCTTGGCGGCGCGCTGCTGCAGTGGCCCCTGGGCCACATCAGCGATGGGCACGATCGGCGCAGTGGTCTGGTGGCGCTCAGCCTGGCCGCCGCCGGCATCGCGGTGGTCGCCTCCCTGCCGATGATCCAGCTGCAGACCCACCTGCTGTTTGGGCTGTTCTTCGTCTACGGCGGGCTGGCGTTCTCGCTGTATCCGTTCGCGGTAGCGCACATGCTCGATTACCTGCCACGTGCGCATCTGTTGTCCGGCTGTTCCAGCCTGTTGCTGGTGCATGGCGTGGGTGCCGCCATCGGCCCGGCGCTGGCGGGCGCGGCGATGCAGCGCTTTGGTCCGGCGGCGCTGCCGCTGTATTTCGCCGTGGTGCTGATGCTGCTGGCGGTGTTCACCACCGCGCGGCTGCTGCGCTTCCAGCGCCTGCGCACGCATCCGGTCGGGTTCCGGCTGATGCTGCGCACCACGCCGTCGGCGCTGGAAATGATGCCCGAGACCGACGCCGAGATCCCGCCCGACCCCCCCTCTCCCCTCTCCTCCGATAAGGAAGTGCATTGACTGTATCGACACCCGCCACGCCCACCTCAACCCGTACACCGCCGGCCCCGCCGGCACCGCAGCTGATCCTGGCCACCGATCTGGATGGCACCTTCCTCGCCGGCGATGCCGCCGCGCGCCACCGCCTGTACCGGCTGGTGGACCAGCACCCCGGCATCGCGCTGATCTTCATCACCGGCCGCGGCCTCGAAGCGGTGATGCCGCTGCTCTCCGACCCGGCCATCCCGCGCCCGGACTATGTGGTCTGCGATGTTGGCGCGACCGTCGTCGATGGCCACACCCTGCAGCCGCTGCAACCCCTGCAATCGATGATCGACGCGCACTGGCCCGGTGAGCACGTGGTGGCCGAGGCGATGCGCCCGTTCGCCGCCCTGCAGCGCCAGGACGTGCCGCAGGAACGGCGCTGCTCCTACTTCTGCGATCCGCAGACGCTGGCGCCGCTGCGCGCGCAGATCCAGGCCGCCGCGCAGGCGCTGGGCTGCGATGTGCTGTATTCGGCCGACCGCTACCTGGACATCCTGCCGCCGGACACCGACAAGGGCCGGACCCTGGCCGCGCTGGCGCGCCTGCTGGACCTGCCGCGCGATCGCATCCTGGTGGCCGGCGACACCCTCAATGACCTGTCGATGTACACCGCCGGCTTCCGCGGGGTGTGCGTGGGCGATTCGGAGCCGGCGCTGACCGCGGCGACCGCCACGCTGACGCATACCTTCCACGCGCAGGCACCCGGCTGCGGTGGCATCCTCGAGGCGATAGAGCACTTCGGCCTGCTCGCCACCGACGATCCTTTCCTGCACGCCCCCAAGCAGGCGCGTGCCGACGGCGCCGACCTGGTGATGGTCTACCACCGGCTGCCCTTCGATGAGGTCATGGAAGACGGCGTGCTGGTGCAGCGTCCCCCGCGTTCGCCCAACGGCATCATTCCCTCGTTGCTGAGTTTCTTCGAGGGCGGTCAGAAAGGCTCGTGGGTAGCGTGGGGCATCGATGACCCCAAGCGTGGTCCGTTCCAGACCCACCTGGCCGTCGATGCCGGACGCTACCCCACCCTCACCGCCGCGCGCGTGCCATTGAGCCGACAAGAAGTGGACATTTTCTACAAGCGCTTCTCCAAGGAAGCGTTCTGGCCGATGCTGCACGTGTTCTGGGAACGTGCGAAGTTCCGCGACGACGACTGGCAGGTGTTCCTGAAGGTCAACCGTAAATTCGCGCACGCCACCGCCGCCGAAGCCGCGCATGGCGCTACGGTGTGGATCCACGATTACAACCTGTGGATGGTGCCGGCCACGCTGCGCGAACTGCGCCCGGACCTGAAGATCGCCTTCTTCCATCACACCTATTTCCCGTCCGCCGACGTGTTCAACGTGGTGCCGTGGCGCCGCGAGATCATCGGCAGCCTGCTGTCGTGCGATTACATCGGCTTCCACATTCCGCGCCAGGTGGAGAACTTCGTGGATGTCGTGCGCGGGGCGATGCCCGCCGAGCGCCTGGCCTGGGAAAGCTGCGCGCCGCGCTTCCTCACCTACGGCTGCGCGGTGGGGCTGGACACCATGACCACGCGCCTGCGCGTGGGCGACCGCGAGGTGGCGCTGGGCGCGCATCCGGTGGGTACCGACCTGCGCCGCATCCACAGCGTGCTGGCGCGTAGCGACGTACGCAACGACATCTTCAAGCTGCGCCGGGAGATCGGTGCGCGCAAGCTGGTGCTGTCGGTGGAGCGACTGGACTACACCAAGGGCACGCTGGCCAAGCTGGAGGCGTTCGAGCGGCTGCTGGAGCAGCATCCCGAGCGCCAGGGCAAGGTCACCCTGCTGATGGTGTGCGTGCCGGCGGCAAGCGAGATGACCGTCTACCGCACCCTGCAGAACCAGATCGAGCAGGCGGTGGGACGTATCAACGGCCGCTTCTCGCGGCTGGACTGGACGCCGGTGCGCTTCTTTGCACAAGCGTTGCCGTTCGAGGAAGTGGTGGCGCATTACGCCGCCGCGCAGGTGATGTGGATCACCCCGCTGCGCGATGGCTTGAACCTGGTGGCCAAGGAGTTCGTCGCCACGCACGGTATCGAGGGCAGCAGCGGCGTGCTGGTGCTCAGCGAGTTTGCCGGGGCCGCGGCCGAGCTGAAGGGCGCGGTGCTGACCAACCCGCATGATCCGGCCGACCTCACCGCCGGGCTGCTGCAGGCCTTGTCGATGCCCGAGGATGAGGCGACCGGACGCATGCGCCAGTTGTTTGGCAGCGTGGAGTACTACGACGTGGACCGCTGGGGCCGGGATTTCCTGGCGGCGGTGCGCGACAGCCACCCCGGAACGTAACGCTGCGGCGGCGGGGCCGGCCAACGGCCGGCTCCGCATGACCTCCGGGTCGCTTGGAGCCGGCCAGCGGCCGGCACTACGGTGGGGCGGCTGCTCTGCCCTCCGCTGGATTCACCCGGCGCGCATGCGTTGCTCGGCGATCACCGCGACCTGGCGCAGTACGTCATTGCGGCCGGCGTCGTCCACGGTCGCGCCCTGCAGGTAGCTGGTCAGCACCCACGCGGCGCCGCCGGCCATCGGCCACAGGATCGCGATGTCGTTGGTGGTGTCTTCGCCATTGCTGCCGGTCTTGTCGCCCACCCGCCACGCCTTGGACAGACCTGCACGCAGGCGTGCATCGCCGGTTTCGTTGTCGATCAGCCAGTCGGCCAGCTGCTGGCGTGACGCCGGTTGCAGCACCGTGCCCAGCACGAAGCGCTGCAGGCTGGCGGCCATCGCGGCCGGGCTGGTGGTATCGCGCGGATCGCCCGGCGCGAAGCGGTTCATGTCCGGCTCCAGGCGATCGTTGCGGGTCACCGCATCGCCGTTGTCGCGCAGGAAACGGGTAACGGCGGAGGGTCCACCGGCCAAGCCCAGCAGCAGGTTGGCCGCCGGGTTGTCGCTGGTGATCATCGTCGCCCGGCACAGGTCGCGCACGCTGAGGTCCTTGCCGACGTGGCGCGTGGTGACCGGCGCATGCGAGAGCATGTCCTGCTGGCGCACCGGCACGCGCTGATCCAGGGTGAGCCGCCCGGCATCGACCTGGCGCAGGACGGCCGCACACAACACGAACTTGAAGGTGCTGCACATCGGGAAGCGCTCGTCCTGGCGGTGGCCGATGCGCTGTCCGGTAGCGGTATCCAGCACGGTCACCCCGAGCCGACCGCCGCTGGCCGCTTCCAATGCCGCAAAGTCCCCGGCGGCGGCGATCGGCGCTGCGGTCGATGCCGTCGGCGGCATCTTCGCCAGCGCGGTGGCGGCCAGCGCCGAGGCGGCGGCCGCCCCGGTCCATTGCAGGAACTGTCGTCGAGCAAGCATGCAGGTTCTCCTTGTTGGAGGAGGGAGTATTGCCAGCGCTGGCACGGGTGAAAAGCGATCATTTCCAGTGAGACACATGATTCAAACTAATGGCTTTGCCGGGCGCGCCTGGCGAAGGGGCCTGCAATTAGGTTCATTTCCGCCATCACTGACACAGCGGGTGTCTGCAGATGCCATTATGCATCACCCCTGCTCACGGCTCGACGGATGATCCGCCCCCAGTTGCCGCTCAATGCGCTGCGCGCCTTCGAGGCCGCCGCCCGCCACCAGAACTTCACCCGCGCCGCGCTGGAGTTGTGCGTCAGCCAGGCGGCGCTGAGCCATCAGATCCGCGCGCTGGAGGAACGGCTGGGGGTGTCGTTGTTCAACCGGTTGCCGCGTGGCGTGGCGCTGACCGACGAGGGCGCGCGCCTGTATCCGGTGCTCAACGAGGCCTTCGACCGTATCGCCGTCAGTCTGGACCGCTTCGTCGGCGGGCATTTCCGCCAGGTACTGAGCGTGGGCGTGGTCGGCACCTTCGCCACCGGCTGGCTGCTACCCCGGCTGGCGGACTTCAACGCGCTGCATCCGGATATCGAACTGCGCGTGCAGACCCACAACAACCGCATCGATCTGGCCGGCGAAGGCCTGGACCTGGCGATCCGCTTCGGCGATGGCGACTGGCAGGGACAGGTCAGCGATGCGGTGCTGGAGGCGCCGTTCGCCCCGCTGTGCGCGCCGGCGTTGGCACGGATGCTGCGGCAGCCGCGCGACCTGGCCAATGTGGCGATGTTGCGCTCGTATCGCAGCGACGAATGGCCGCGCTGGCTGCAGGCGGCGGGCGCGCCGGAGCTGGAAGCGCGCGGACCGGTGTTCGACTCGTCACTGACCCTGGCCAGTGCCGCAGCCTCCGGCGCCGGCGTGGCGCTGTTGCCGTTGAAGATGTTCGAGCAGGACCTGGCGCAGGGACGGCTGGTCCAACCGTTCGCGCAGACCCTGGACCTGGGGCGGTACTGGTTGACGCGATTGCGCTCGCGCGCCGAGAGCGAGGCGGCGCGGCGTTTCCGGGAATGGCTGGAAATGCAGGACCCTGCGCGCTGAGCCGAGAGCAGCCGGGCATGGCCCGGCTCTACCGTCAGGGTTGCAACATCGCACGCACCGGGGGTGATGCAATGCGTGCCCCACCGGTAGAGCCACGCCATGCGTGGCTTGCCTGACGCAAGCGCGGATAACCCACCGCGCCGCGCCATTGAACGAGCTTACCCTTCCAGCAGCTCCATCCAGGTTTGCTCGGCCTTGCCGAGCAGCGTGGCAGTGGCTTCGCGGTCGCGGCCGAGCACGGCCATGCGGGTGGCATCGGCGTAGTTGCCCGGGTCGGCCAGCTGGCGATCCAGCTCGGCCAGCACGCCTTCCAGCTCGCTGACCTTCGCTTCGGCGGCCGCCAACTTATGCGGATTAACCGGCTTCTTCGGCGGCAGCGGCGGGGTCGGGGCCACCGGCTCCGGTGCGGCGGCGGCCATCTTCTGCTTGGTGCCCTGCGCGGCCGGACGCGAACGCAGCCACGCCGCATATGCATCCAGGTCGCCATCGAACGGCTCGACCACGCCATCGGCCACGCGCCAGAAGGTATCGCAGACCAGCCCGATCAGATGGCGGTCATGGGAGACCATCACGATCGCCCCTTCGAAGTCGGCAAGGGCTTCGGCCAGGGCTTCACGCATTTCCAGGTCAAGGTGGTTGGTCGGTTCGTCGAGCAGCAGCACGTTGGGCTGCTGGTAGGCGATCAGCGACAGCGCCAGGCGCGCACGCTCGCCACCGGAGAAACCATCCACCGGTTCGAACGCACGGTCACCAGCGAAATTCCACTTGCCGAGGAAATCGCGGAAGACCTGGTTCGGCGCATCCCGGTCCAGGTCGCGGAAGTGCTCCATCGGCGACTGCCCTTCGTGCAGGGACTCCACCGTGTGCTGGGCGAAGTAGCCGATGCGCAGGTCCGGGTGCGCGGCGCGCTCGCCACTGAGCGGCGCCAGTTCACCCACCAGGGTCTTCACCAAGGTCGTTTTACCCGCGCCGTTCGGGCCCAGCAGGCCGATGCGCTGGCCGGCTTCCAGGCCGAAGCCCACGTTGTGCAGGATTACCGAATCGGCGCCGTAACCGGCCTCGACGTGGTTGAGCCGGATCAGCGAGAACGGCAGCTTGGCCGGCGGCGAAAACTCGATGCGGAACTCGCGCTCGGCGCGTACCGCCTCGGTGCCGGCCAGCTTGGCCAGGCGCTTCATGCGGCTCTGCGCCTGCGCGGCCTTGCTGGCCTGCGCCTTGAAGCGGTCGATGAAGCTCTGCAGGTGGGCGCGCTCGGCCTGTTCCTTGTCGTGCGCGATCTGCTGCTGGCGCAGCTGCTCGGCGCGCTGGCGCTCGAAATCGGTGTAACCGCCCGGGTACAACTTGGCGCCGCCCCCATGCAGGTGCAGGGTGTGGGTGGCCACGTTGTCGAGGAACTCGCGGTCATGGGAGATCAGCAGCAGGGTGCCGGGGTACTTGAGCAGCCACTGTTCCAGCCAGAACACCGCATCCAGATCCAGATGGTTGGTCGGCTCATCGAGCAGCAGCAGGTCGCTGGGCATCATCAGCGCGCGGGCCAGGTTCAGGCGCACGCGCCAGCCACCGGAGAACGAGGACACTGCCCGCGAGTGGGTCTCGGCCGGGAAGCCCAGGCCGTGCAGCAGCTTGCCGGCGCGCGCTTCGGCGTCATAGGCGCCGATCTCGGCCATCTTCTGGTGCGCGGTAGCCACCGCTTCCCAGTCTTCACGTGCGGCTGCGGCGGCTTCTTCGCGCATGACCGCAGCCACCTCGGTGTCGCCTTCGAGCACGAACTGCAGCGCCGGGTCGGGCAGCGACGGGGTTTCCTGGGCCACGCTGGCGATGCGGACCTTGCCGGGCAGGTCGAGATCGCCCTTGTCCGCCTCCAGCTCGCCCTTCACGGCAGCAAACAGGCTGGACTTGCCGGCACCGTTGCGGCCGACCACGCCGACGCGGTACCCCGCGTGCAGGGTCAGGTCGACGTTGGACAACAGCAGCCGCTCGCCACGGCGCAAGGCGAAGTTACGAAGGGAAATCATCTTGGGGGTCCATATAACGGAATGGAATGTGCTGGTGAGCACCTTTCCTGCGACGTAATTCTAACGTTAACGAATACTTGACGCGCCCCGGGATGCGCGGCGGGTCGCGTTCCTCTCTCCCACGCCCCCGCCTGCGCTTCCCCGGGACCCTGATGTCGAGCGTGCCGATTCACGTAAATGGTTGCTGCTGCAACGTTTTTTGTGAAGATTGCGGACATTTGACAAGCGATGAATATCCCGTTAATTGATTTATTGCGCACCGCAACACCCCGCCTTCGCCGACCTGCTTCACGCCGTCGAGTTGTCGTTCCGGTGCCGCGCCATTCCTACCGGAGCCCCACCCTGATGAACCGCAAGACCAGTACGCTCGCCGCCGCCGTAGCTGTCGTGCTCGGTGCCTCCAGCATTGCCGCCAGCGCCCAGGATGCCCCGGCGCGCACCGCTGCCAATACGCTGGACACCATCATCGTCACCGGCACCCGGGTCGCCGACCGCACCGTGGCCGAGTCGCAGTCCCCGATCGACATCATCACCCCCGAAGCGCTGCAGTCCACCGGCACCACCGAGCTGGCCACCGCGCTGGCGCGCGCCCTGCCCTCGCTGAACTTCCCGCGCCCGGCGCTGACCGACGGCACCAGCGGCATCCGTCCGGCGCAGCTGCGCGGGCTGTCGCCGGACCAGGTGCTGGTGCTGGTCAACGGCAAGCGCCGGCATACCTCGGCGCAGATCAACGTCAACGGCAGCATCGGCCGCGGCTCGTCGGCGGTGGACATCAACGCGATCCCGATCGCGGCCATCGAACGCGTGGAAGTACTGCGCGACGGCGCCTCGGCGCAGTACGGCTCGGACGCCATCGCCGGCGTGGTCAACATCGTGCTCAAGGGCGCGTCCTCCGGCGGCAGCCTGGCCGTGGATGCGGGCCAGTACTCGGCCGGCGACGGCAACAAGTACCAGATCTCCGGCGATGCCGGGATCGGCTTCGCCGACGGCCGCGGCAGCGTGCACGTGGCCGGGCAGATCCTGCAGCAGGATGAAAGCAATCGCGCCGGCCCGTACCAGGGAACCACGCCCAACACCGGCAATTTCCCCAACATCGGCCAGACCACCTTTGTGGTCGGCGATCCGCAGGTGGATGCCACCGCCGCCTCGGTCAACGCCAGCTTCCAGTTCACCGACCATGTGTCGGCCTACGCAACGGCGATGGCCAGCAACCGCGACATCACCTCGTTCGCGTTCTACCGCTCGCGCACCAACAGCGGCCAGGGCGCACTGCTGGCGCAGACCTACCCGGACGGCTTCGTGCCGCAGATCAACCAGTACTCCAAGGACCGCTCGCTGGTGGCCGGGGTCAAGGGCGACACCGACAACGGCTGGACCTGGGATGTGAGCGCCAACCACGGCGAGAACACGATCGACTTCCACACCCGCAACAGCATCAACTACAGCCTCGGCCTGACCAGCCCGCGCTCGTTCTACGACGGTGCGCTCAAGTACACCCAGGATATCTTCAACGCCGACCTGACCAAGTCGCTGGACTGGGGCCTGGCCTACCCGGTGACGCTGTCCTTCGGCGGTGAGTACCGCCGCGAGAACTGGGAGCAGTCCGCGGGCGAAGCCAATGCGTACTTCGGCAGCGGCGCGCAGGGTTTCGGTGGGTTCACCCCGGTCAACGCGGTGGACAACGACCGCCACAACTACGCGGTGTACGGCGGGCTGGAAGCGGACCTCACCGACAAGTTCTCCGCCGGCGTGACCGGCCGCTACGAAGACTATTCGGACTTCGGCGACAAGTTCTCCGGGAAGCTCTCGGCGCGCTATGCGTTCACCGAGAAGGTCGCCCTGCGCGCCACCGCCTCTTCCGGCTTCCGTGCGCCGTCGCTGGCCCAGCAGAGCTACCAGGCGGTGACCAGCACGATCGTCAACGGTACCTTCGTCGAACGCGGCACCTTCCCCACCACCAGCCTGGCCGCACAGGCGCTGGGTGCCAGCCCGCTGAAGGCTGAAAGCTCCACCTCCTACAGCGTGGGCCTGGTGCTGCAGCCGGTCGAGCGCCTGTACCTGACGGTGGATGCGTACCAGATCGATATCGATGACCGTATCGTGCTGTCCACCAACATCACCACCAACGCGGCGGCCAACTCGCTGCTGAGCGGACTGGGGCTGCCGGGCGTTACCGCGTTCTCCTACTTCACCAACGGCGTGGATACCCGCACCCGTGGCGTGGACGCGGTATCCAGCTACAGCATCCCCTTCAGCGCCAGCACGCTGGAACTGACCGCCGCCTACAGCTACAACGAGACCGAGGTGAAGAAGTTCATCGCCTCCCCGCCGGTGTTCGGCACGCTGGGCATCACCCAGTCGCTGATCGGCCGCGACGAGATCGGTCGCATCGAAGACAGCTACCCGCGCGACAAGACCATCCTCAGCGGCACCTGGCGCAGCGACCACTGGGACCTGAACCTGGCGGCCACCCGCTACGGCAGCTTCACCGTGCGCAACTCGGCCACCGCGCTGCGTGACCAGACGTACGACGCCTCGTGGGTGCTGGATGCGTCGGTCAGCTACAAGCCGAGCGAGAACTGGGCACTCACCCTGGGCGCGGACAACCTGCTGGACGAGTACCCCGACCGCACCGTGGATCTGCAGAACTCCACGTGGGGCATGCTGCCGTACAGCAACTACTCGCCGTATGGGTTCAATGGTGCGTACGTGTACGGGCGGATCACGTACAAGTGGTGATCGGGTGGTGCCGGCCGTTGGCCGGCAACACGAAGCCCCCTGGCATCGCGTGGTTGCCGGCCAGCGGCCGGCACTACCGTTGAATCCCACGCCCCGGTCCGCCGGGGCGTGGGCATTTTCAGCCTGGCAAACCCTCATTTAGCGCATTCCTGCCTGTCGCGCGCGCCTGTCCCGGACAGCACATCACCTGACCACGGGGACATGACAGCCTTGCGGTCGTCGATGTTTGCTCGATACCACCGCATCGGTGAAAATCGGGGCATCCCCCTGTTCTGCGAGCCCCGATGCACCATGACACCGACCTGATCAACATCGTTGCCGTTGGCCTGGGGCTCGCCTTCATCTTCGGCGCGCTGGCCAACAAGCTGCGTTTGTCTCCGCTGGTCGGTTACCTGGTTGCGGGCATCTGCGTAGGACCCTTCACTCCCGGCTTCGTCGCCGACCAGGCGCTGGCCAACCAGCTGGCCGAGATCGGCGTGATGCTGCTGATGTTCGGTGTCGGCCTGCATTTCTCGCTGAAGGACCTGATGGCGGTCAAAGCCATCGCCATCCCCGGCGCCATCGGCCAGATTCTGGTGGCCACCCTGCTCGGCTGGGGCCTGGCGGCGCTGATGGGCTGGCCGGTGATCCACGGCATCGTGTTCGGCTTCGCGTTGGCCACCGCCAGTACCGTGGTGTTGTTGCGCGCGATGGAAGAACGGCGCCTGCTGGAAACCCAGCGTGGCAAGATCGCGATCGGCTGGCTGATCGTGGAAGACCTGGCCTGCGTGCTGGCCTTGGTGATGATGCCGGTGTTGGCCGGCGTGTTCGGTCCGGATGCGGCCAATGAAACCCATACCGTCGGCAGCGTGCTGGCCAGCATCGGCTGGACCTTCGTGCAGCTGGGCCTGTTCGTGGCGGTGATGCTGGTGGTGGGGCGGCGGGTGATCCCGTGGATCCTCGAGCGCATCGCCGGTACCGGTTCGCGCGAGCTGTTCACCCTGGCGGTGCTGGCCATTGCACTTGGCGTGGCGTTCGGTTCGGCGATGCTGTTCGGTGTGTCGTTCGCGCTCGGTGCGTTCTTCGCCGGCATGCTGCTCAACGAATCGGAGCTGAGCCACAAGGCCGCCAACGATTCACTGCCGCTGCGCGATGCGTTCGCGGTGCTGTTCTTCGTCTCGGTGGGCATGCTGTTCAACCCGGCGATCCTGATCGAACATCCGTGGCAGGTGCTGGCCACCGCGGCGATCATCATGTTCGGCAAATCCGCCGCCGCGTTCGTGATCGTGCGCGCGTTCGGCCACCCGACCGGCACCGCGCTGACCATCTCGGCCAGCCTGGCGCAGATCGGCGAGTTCGCCTTCATCATCGCCGGCCTCGGCGTGACGCTGAAAATCCTGCCGCCCACCGGGCAGGCGCTGGTGCTGGCCGGTGCGCTGATCTCGATCATGCTCAACCCGCTGGTGTTCGGCCTGCTCGACCGCTGGCTGCTCAAGCACCAGGAAACCACGCCGACCGCGGTGGAAACCGAGCTGCCGCCCGGCCCGTCGCTGGACCTGCACGACCATGCCATCGTGATCGGCTACGGCCGCGTCGGCAGCGCGCTGGCCCAGGTGCTGCGTGATCGTGGCGTGCCGGTGCTGGTGATCGACGACAACCGCGAACACGTGGCCGAAGCGCACGCGGCCGGGCTGCCCGGCATCCGCGGCAGTGCGGCCTCGGACAAGGTGCTGGCCGAGGCCCATCCCGAGCGCGCCAAGATCGCCGTACTGGCGATCCCGCAGCCGCTGGAAGCTGGTGAGACCCTGGCCAAGCTGCGCGCGTTGAACCCGGGCCTGACCCTGCTGGCCCGCGCGCACAGCGATGCCGAAGTAAAGCACCTGCTCGAGCATGGCGCCGACGGCACGGTCATGGCCGAGCGCGAGCTGGCCTATTCGCTGGCCGAGATGGTGATGGCGACCCCGCCGTACCGCACCTTGGGCAAGCACAGCATCCCGGTGGTGTAGCGGCGCGGATCGCGTGTCCGCGTAGCGTTCGGGCACCGCGCGCAGCCACCCATGGGGTGGCTCTACCCCTGGCGCACCGATGCGCCACATACCGCCGCACCGATGCGCCACATACCGCCGCACCGATGCGCCACGTACCGCCGCACCGATGCGCCACGTATCACCACGTCAACACCCCCCCGGTAGAGCCACCCCATGGGTGGCTGCTGTTCATTCCAGCCGCGCGTACCGGCCGTGTGCCCGGTCAGCGCACCGGCACGCAGATGTCCGCCCGCAGGATCGCCTCGGGCACGTCTTCGGGATCGTCCAGGTAGTGGTAGTACAGCGGCGCGTCGCGCAGTGCGTGCCCGCTGTCGGGCAGCCACTGGCGCAGCAGTGCGTCGGTGGCCGCGTCCAATCCGGCGTAGCTGCCCACATGGCGCAGCACGGCATACTCGCCACCGCCCAGGGTCAGCGCACGCAATGGCGCGGGGATGCCGTCAAAGGCGCGGCCAAAGCCCATGCCGCACTCGAACTCGCACGCGTCGGCCGGGACATCGCGATGGTCGTTCAGCGCGATGCCCACCAGCGCCTGCAAGTGGTCGGCCAGGCCCTGTTCCGCAGCCCAGGCATACACCTGCCCGAACGCCTGGTCGAGGTCGTCGAAGGCGCCGCGCGTGCGCAACACCACCACGTCGAACGGCTCCAGCGCAGTCACCTGCACCTGCAGCGGGGTCATGTCGTCGTTGCCGTCACCGGCCGGCAGCGCAAGTCGTTGCTGCCAGTGCGCGCGCAGCGCCGCATCCTCGCGCAGGGCGCTGGGCGTGGCGTCCACGGCCTGCCGGCAAGCGCGGGCCAACGCCTGCGGGCTTTCAAAACCCACCTCCAGCGCTACCTCGGTCACCCGGCTGTCGGCGCGGGCCAGCAACTGAAGACCGCGCAGCAGGCGAAGGCGGGCCACGGTGCGCCCCGGCGTTTCGCCGGTCAGCGCGCGGTACAGGCGATGGAAATGGAACGGCGACTGGTGCGCGATGGCCGCCAGCGCATCCAGATCGGGCAAGGGCTCGCCGCTCCGCAGGCACTGCTGCAGGTGGGCGATCACACGGTCGATGCCGTGGCGTTGGCGTAACTGAGCAATGCGGCTCATGACGGGCTCCGTGTCGGGTGACGTCCAGCATGCGTCGGTGCCCGCCACGGCGCGTGGCCGATCTTGCGCAGTTGCAGGCCCGTCATCGTCGGTGTCGACCGTTGATCGGCACGCGCAACGAGTCTAGCCCGCGCCGCCGCCCTGCGTGGCCAGCACATGCCCCAAGCCGATAGCGCAGCCTCGGCGGCGTCAAAAACCCCACGGCGGACGGCCCGCACCGGCCGCCGTGGGCCCCACCTCTACGCCTTCGCCAACGCCTGCTGCAGGTCGGCCAGCAGGTCGTCGATATGTTCGATGCCGATCGACAGCCGAACGGTGTCTTCGCTTACACCGGCTTTCTCCAGCTCGGCCGCGTCCAGCTGGCGGTGCGTGGTCGAGGCCGGATGGGTGGCCAGCGATTTGGCGTCGCCCAGATTCACCAGGCGGGTGAACAACTGCAGCGCATCCAGGAAGCGTGCGCCGGCGGCGCGGCCACCGGGCAGGCCGAAGGTGAGCACGCCCGAGCCGTGGCCGCGCAGGTACTTCTGCACCAGCGCATGCTCAGGGTGGTCCGGCAGCGCGGCATAGTTCACCCAGTCCACCTTGGCGTGGTCGCGCAGGAACTGCGCCACCGCCAGCGCGTTGGCGTTGATCCGGTCCATGCGCAGCGCCAGGGTTTCGATGCCCTGCAGGATCAGGAACGAATTGAACGGGGAGATCGCCGCGCCGGTGTTGCGCAGTGGCACCACCCGCGCGCGGCCGATGTAGGCCGCCGGGCCGAGCGCCTCGGTATAGACCACGCCGTGGTAGCTCACGTCCGGCTCGTTGAGCCGGCGGAAGCGCTGCTTGTGCTCGGCCCAGGGGAAGCGGCCCGAATCGACGATGGCGCCGCCCAGGCTGGTGCCATGGCCGCCGAGATACTTGGTCAGCGAGTGCACCACGATGTCCGCGCCGAAATCGAACGAGCGCTGCAGGTAAGGGGTGGCCACGGTGTTGTCCACGATTACCGGCACACCGTGCGCGTGGGCGATCTTCGCCACCGCTTCGATATCGGTGATGTTGCCGCGTGGGTTGCCGATCGACTCGACGAAGACGGCCTTGGTGCGGTTGTCGATCAGGGCCGCGAACGCCTCGGGATCGTTGTAGTCGGCAAACCGGGTCTGGATGCCGAACTGCGGCAGGGTATGCGCGAACAGGTTGTAGGTGCCGCCATACAGCGCACTGGAGGAAACGATGTTGTCGCCGGCTTCGGCGATGGTCTGGATCGCGTAGGTGATGGCGGCCTGCCCGGAGGCCAGCGCCAGCGCGCCGATGCCGCCTTCGAGCGCGGCGATGCGCTGCTCCAGCACGTCGGTGGTGGGGTTCATGATGCGGGTGTAGATGTTGCCCGGCACCTTCAGGTCGAACAGGTCCGCACCGTGCTGGGTGTCATCGAAGGCGTAGGCCACGGTCTGGTAGATCGGCACCGCCACCGCGCGGGTGGTTGGATCGGGCGTGTAGCCGCCGTGGACGGCGATGGTCTCCGTGCGCCACGGTGATGGGGGACTGCCGTGCTCGGACATCTCGTCTCCTCCGGTTGAACGCTGACGATACCGAACAAAAAACCCCCGCCGGGGCGGGGGTTCATGCCAATGCCGCATGGCGTGAGGCCAAACGGCTATCAGGCCGCAGGCACGGGACAGGATCAGCCCTTCACGAACACCAGCTTGCCTTCGGCTGCGTCGACGCGGATCACATCGCCGCTGAGGAACTCGCCGGACAGGATCTTCTGCGCCAGCGGGTTCTCCATCTGCGACTGGATCGCGCGCTTGAGCGGCCGCGCGCCGTAGACCGGATCGAAGCCGACATTGCCCAGCAGTTGGAAGGCGGCGTCGCTGACCTCGATGCGCAGGCCACGTTCGGCCAGGCGCTTTTCCAGGCCCTGCATCTGGATGCGCGCGATCTGCTTGATCTGCACCTTGTCCAGCGGGTGGAACACCACGATGTCGTCCAGGCGGTTGATGAACTCCGGGCGGAAGTGCGCCTGCACCACCCCCATCACCGCGGCCTTCATCTGCGTGTAGGCCTCCGGGCTGTCATCGCTGCTCATGTCCTGGATCTGGTGCGAGCCCAGGTTGGAGGTCATCACGATGACGGTGTTGCGGAAGTCCACGGTGCGGCCCTGGCCGTCGGTGAGGCGGCCATCGTCGAGCACCTGCAGCAGGATGTTGAACACATCCGGATGCGCCTTCTCCACTTCGTCCAGCAGGATCAGCGAGTACGGACGACGACGCACCGCCTCGGTGAGGTAGCCGCCCTCTTCGTAGCCGACATACCCCGGGGGCGCACCGATCAGGCGGGCCACGCTGTGCTTCTCCATGAACTCGCTCATGTCGATGCGGATCATCGCGTCGGTGCTGTCGAACAGGAACTCGGCCAGCGCCTTGCACAGCTCGGTCTTGCCGACGCCGGTGGGGCCCAGGAACAGGAACGAGCCGCTCGGGCGATCCGGATCGGACAAGCCGGCACGCGAGCGACGCACGGCATCGGACACCACCTTGATCGCCTCTTCCTGGCCGACCACGCGGTCATGCAGCATGTCTTCCATGCGCAGCAGCTTGTCGCGCTCGCCTTCGAGCATGCGGTTGACCGGGATACCGGTCCAGCGCGAGACCACCTCGGCGATCTCCTCGGCGGTGACCCGGTCCTGGACCAGCTTGAACTCGGTGGTTTCCACTTCCTGCGCGGCGGCCAGCTGCTTTTCCAGCTGCGGCAACTGCCCGTACTGGATTTCGCTCATGCGGCCGAAATCCTGCCGGCGCTGGGCCGATTCCAGCTCCAGCTTGGCGTGCTCGATCTGCTCCTTGATCTTGGTGGCGCCCTGCAGCGTTGCCTTTTCCGACTTCCAGATTTCATTGAGGTCGGAGAACTCGCGCTCCAGCGCATCGATATCGCTTTCCAGATCGGCCAGGCGCTGCCGCGAGGCCTCGTCCTTTTCCTTCTTGAGCATTTCGCGCTGGATCTTCAACTGGATCACGCGACGCTCCAGGCGATCCAGTTCCTCCGGCTTGGAGTCGATCTCCATGCGGATGCGCGAGGCCGCCTCGTCCATCAGGTCGATGGCCTTGTCCGGCAGCTGACGGTCGGCGATGTAGCGGTGCGACAACGTGGCGGCGGCGACGATCGCCGGGTCGGTGATCTCCACGCCATGGTGCACGGCATACTTTTCCTTCAACCCACGCAGGATCGCGATGGTGTCCTCCACGCTGGGCTCGCCCACCAGCACCTTCTGGAAGCGGCGCTCCAGCGCGGCATCCTTCTCGATGTACTTGCGGTACTCATCCAGGGTGGTGGCGCCCACGCAATGCAGCTCGCCACGCGCCAGCGCCGGCTTGAGCATGTTGCCGGCATCCATCGCGCCATCGGCCTTGCCCGCGCCGACCATGGTGTGCAGCTCATCGATGAACAGGATCACCTGCCCTTCGCTCTTGGCCAGGTCGTTGAGCACGGCCTTGAGGCGTTCTTCGAATTCACCACGGAACTTGGCACCGGCAATCAGCGCGCCCATGTCCAGCGACAGCACGCGCTTGCCGCGCAGGCCTTCGGGCACTTCGTCGTTGATGATGCGCTGGGCCAGGCCCTCGACAATGGCCGTCTTGCCCACGCCGGGTTCACCGATCAGCACCGGGTTGTTTTTGGTCCGGCGCTGCAGCACCTGGATGGTGCGGCGGATCTCTTCGTCACGGCCGATCACCGGGTCCAGCTTGCCGCTCTCGGCGCGCGCGGTCAGGTCGATGGTGTACTTTTCCAGCGCCTGGCGCTGTTCTTCGGCGTTCTCCGACTGCACGCTCTCGCCGCCGCGGATCTTGTCGATCGCCGCGTCGATGCGGGTCTTGTCGGCACCGGCGGCGCGCAGCGCCATGCCCAGCGTGCCGCTGTCGTCCAGCGCGGCCAGCACGAACCACTCGCTGGCGATGAAGGCATCGCCGTGCTGCTGGGCCAGCTTGTCGGTGTTGTTGAGCAGCCGGTTGAGGTCGTTGCCGATGGACAGGTTGCCTTCCTGCCCGGAGACCTTCGGCAAGGCGTCGAGCGCCTCGTTGAGGCGTTCACGCAGCACCGGCACGTTGACCCCGGCCTGGGAAAGCAGCGGGCGCGTGCTGCCGCCCTGCTGGTCCAGCAGCGCCGTGAATACGTGCACCGGTTCGATGATGTTGTGGTCGCGGCCCACGGCCAGCGACTGCGCGTCAGCCAGCGCCTGCTGGAAACGCGAGGTGAGCTTGTCCATCCGCATGGGGAGTTCCTCTTTCGTGTAATGGCCAGCCTGGCTGGCAGATGTAACGGATATGCGGTTGTCGCGCAGTGATTCAAGACAATCCGGGCTGGCAATACAGCGCTCGCATCTCAATATATGCGAATACGTATCATTACTATTCAGCATTCGGCGTTGGCTGGTGTGGCTTTTAGAGTGATTCCCATGCAGCCACGACACGAGGTCGTCGGCACGCTGTCCCGTTACCCTCGCCGCCGCAGGGCTGGCTGGGGGGTCGCGTGGCCTGCCGGGAAACCGCTGCCGACGTCACCAGGACACCGTCGCCCGCCTGCTGCACGACCGTGACCTGTCGGCCCTGCACGCGCCGCGGGCGTTGCTGGCCACGGTAGCGCGCGGGCTGGCGGCCAACGGGTTCTGGCGCCAGGGCCTGGTGCCTGACGTGCTTCAGCAGCTGGATGCAATGCGCGACGGCCTGCCGTCCCTGGCGCGCCGCATGCTCGTTCCGGCCAGTTCGACGGCCTGCGTTACGACGCCCTCAGCGACCGTCCTTGTCGCCCGTCAAGCGCCGCACGAAACGCGCCCTGCTTCGCTGCCTGCCGCCAACGCGCCGCCCTTCCCACCTCCGGACCGGCGGCAGCGCCCGCCATCAGCCGCGGCTGATTGCCGCGCGGATCGCCCGCAGCTGCTGTTTCACTGCGTGTGCCTGCGCGGCGTCCATGCGCAGCAGCAGCTTCTGTCCCACCGAGCGTGCCTGCAGCGCGGGATCGACAAAGCGATAGCGGCCGCGCTCATCGCGCGTTACCGACAACGGGCGCGGCGGCTCCGGTGTCTGCAGCAGGTGGTCGATCACCGCCACCAACCGGTCGTTGAAGTACGCGTTGGGCTGCCCCAGTTCTGCATACGCCTGCTGAAGCAACGGGTAGACGCGCACATAGGCCTTGCCCGCCGCCACCGCATCCAGCGCGGTAAAGGCCTTGACGTAGGGGGCGTAGCGCGCGGCGTTGGTCGCCGCGATGTGCATCGTGCCATCCACCGTCTGGACCTGCAGGCTGCCGGGCAACGCACGCACCGCCATCGCGGGCGTTGGCACGCTGGGCTTGTCGAGGTTGTCGATATGGGTGACCACGCGCTGGATCAGATGATCGCGCAACAGCAGTACCAGTGCGCCGTCGCCGTTGAACAGCGACGACAGTGCGTCGAACACCGGCCCATCGCTGTCGGCCAGGGGGGGCAGTGCCGGATCGGCCGCATCCCGGGGATCGACCGGATGCTGGATGGGAGGCGGCGCTGGCGCCGCAGGTGATGCAGGAGCGGGCGATATCTTCGTACCCGTACCCGGTTGTGCTGCCGGCGCCTGCACGGGCACCTGTATGTCATCGACAAGACCGCGCAGGGTGTCGCTGAACAACCACGTTCCCGCACCGCCGATCACCACCACACCCAACACCCACGGCCAGATCGCCTTTCCACTCTTCTGCATGTTGCCGTACCTCGCGTTGCACGTGCCTGGACACCGTGTGACCCCCGCCATCGGGCGGGGTTCCCTGCGCACCTGCACGACCGCAGGATGCGCGTTGACACCGCATCATCCCGCAGGCGCGATGAACCGCTGCCACGCCCGCCGCCACACACGCTCACGCCCGCGTAGCATGGGCACGCCGATGCTGTGCACTGTTCTTGTGGAGCACCGTGATGCAGTACGAGCTTTACTACTGGACCGGCATCCAGGGCCGTGGCGAGTTCATCCGGCTGGCGCTGGAAGATGCTGGCGCGGCCTACACCGACATGGCGCGCGTGCATGGCGACGCGGTGATGCAGCCGTTCCTGCAGGGCAAGGAAGACGGCCTGCGCCCGTTCGCCCCGCCTTTTCTGAAGAGTGGCAGGCAGGTGATCGCCCAGGTGGGCGCGATCCTGGACTACCTTGCGCCGGAGCTCGGCCTGGTGCCCGAGGCGGCCTCACGCCGTCAGCAGGCGCTGCAGTTGCAGTTGACCATCGCCGACCTGGTCGCCGAAGTGCACGACACCCACCACCCGATCTCCGCATCGACGTACTACGAGGACCAGAAGCACGAAGCCAAGGCACGCGCCGCGGCGATGCGGACCGAGCGGCTGCCGAAATTCCTGGGCTACTTCGAAGGCGTGCTGAAGGACAACGGCGAGCGCCATCCGCTGCGCGAGCACTCTTACGTGGACCTGTCGCTGTTCCAGCTGCTGAGCGGGCTGGAGTACATGTTCCCGCGGCGCATGCAGGCGCTGTGGCCCGCGTCGCCGTTGCTGCACGCGCTCAAGGAGCGGGTGGAACGGCGGCCGAACATCGCTGCCTACCTGGCGTCCGACCGCCGCCTTGCATTCAACACCAACGGCATTTTCCGCCACTACCCGGAGCTGGATGGCGACACCTGATTGCCGCACACCGCCCCGGTTGGTAGTGCCGGCCGCTGGCCGGCCACCGGGCGGTAGCGCGGTCCACCTGGCGCCGGCCAACGGCCGGCACTCCCTCGCCGTCGTCAGCGTTCCTGCTTCTGCAGCGACAGCAGCGCCAGCAATCCGGCCAGCGCCACGTAGGCACCGGCAAACTGCCACATGATGATCTTCGGCAAGCCCACCAGCTGCCACGGCAGATAGATGCCGCCACGCGGGTCCACCGAGTGGATCAACCCGAACAGGGTGAGCGCCGCTGCCACCAGCAGGAGACCGGAAGAGCGCAGCAGCCTGCCGTCGATCATCGCCACCACCGCGGCGATCCACAGCATAGAGGTGATGATGAAGCCATTGCCCAGGGTGAAGACCACCGCCAGCTCGGGCAGGCCGTGGCCGTCGAGCGTGGCGGTCATCGCCGCCAGCTGCGCCGGTGCGATCCAGCCAGGCGCCTTGATCGCCAGCAGGTAAGCCACCGAGGGCAGGAAGCCCAGCACCATCGCGCCGGCGTGTTCACGCGGGGTGGCCTGGAAGGCCTGCGTGGTGATGTCGATGGCCACGTATACGATGATCGGTGCCAGCACCGCCAACGGCAGCCACTGCACCAGCCCGGAGATCACCCCGAGCATGCCGCCGATGCCCACGAACAGGCCGGTCAGCAGCGTGTAGCCGCTGCGCGCGCCCATGTGCTTGTAGGCCGGCTGGCCGATGTACGGCGTGGTCTGCGCAACACCGCCGCATAGCCCGGCGACCAGCGTCGCCACCGCTTCGACCAGCAGGATGTCGCGGGTGCGGTAGTCGTCGCCGGCCGCGCGCGCGCTTTCGGAAACGTTGATACCGCCCACCACCATCAGCAGGCCGAACGGCAGCAGCAGCGGCAGGTAGGTGATTGCCGTCGGCAGGCCCTCAATGAAGCCCAACGTCGGCCACGGCAGCACCACCTGCGGCGGCGTCCAGTCGGGCACGTGGAAGCCCGGTGCGCCCAGGCCGGCCAGGCCCAGGCCGTAATACAGGATCGTGCCGAACACGAACGCGACCAGCACGCCCGGCGCGCGGATCGGCAGCTTGCGCTTGGCGAGCAGCACGTACAGCAGCAGGCCCAGGGTGACGAAGCCGACGATCGGCGAACGCAGGGTTTCCAGCAGCGGCAGGAAGCCCATCAGCACGATCGCGATGCCGGCGATGGAGCCCAGCAGCGATGCACGCGGCAGTGCGCGGGTAACCGCTTCGCCGAAGAAGGACAGGATGACTTTCAGCACGCCCATGATCACCAGCGAGGCCATGCCCAGCTGCCAGGTGGCGATGGCCGCGTCATGCGGCGCCAGACCCTGCGCTTTGAAGGCGAGGAACGCCGGGCCGAGTACCAACAGGGCCATGCCGATGCTGGTGGGCGCATCCAGGCCAAGCGGCATCGCGGTGACATCATCACGCCCGGTGCGCGTGGCCAGGCGTCGCGCCATCCAGGTGTAGAGCACGTTGCCAACCAGCACGCCAAAGGCGGTGCCGGGGAACATGCGGCCGAACACCACGTCGGCAGGGAACTGGAAGATGCTGACCAGCGCCATCGCGATGAAGCCCAGGATCGACAGGTTGTCGACCACCAGACCGAAAAAACCGTTGAAATCGCCGGCGACGAACCAGCGGGGAGGTCCGGAGCGGACGGGAGCGGAGGCGGACATGCGCAAGGACGACCGTGGGGAGGGGGTAGCCGATGGTAGGGCCTCACCGCTCGTAGTAACAGGCACATGGATGGAACGCCGGGGGACATCGGTGCGCCTGCGCAGGGGGCGGACGCCGCTGCGCGCTGACCTGTCCCGGTGGTGCCGGCCGGTGATCGGCTTCCGATATCCCCTGCAGGATTCGGAGGAGCCGGCCAGCGGCCGGCACTACCTGGTCCTTCGACATCTCAGGGAGCCGGCCAGCCTGGTTCTTCGACATCTCGGGGAGCCGGCCAGCCTGGTCCTTCGACATCCTGGGGGAGCCGGCCAGCGGCCGGCACTACCTGGTCGCTTCGGCATCCCTGCGGCGCCGGCGCTGCCTCAGGGCTTGTTGAGGAAGTTGTTCGCGAGCAGGTCGCGCACGTCGCCCACCCGTCCGCTGAGCAGGGCCTTGGCCGCATACAGCGCGGTGCCGGCTACCTGCTTGGCCTCTACCTGCGGCGGCATCACCAGCTCGGTCGGGCTGGTGTGCACGTCCAGCAGCGCCGGGCCAGGGTGGGCCAGGAAGTCCTGCACCGCCTGCTCCAGGTCCTCCGAGCGGGTCACGGTGCGCCCGTAGAAGCCGATCACCTCGGCCAGCCGGCCGAAATCGGGGTTCTTCAGGTCGGTGTAGTTGTCCAGCAGACCCTCGACCTTCTGCTCCAGCTCAACGAAGTTGAGCGAACTGTTGTTGTAGACCACCACCTTGATCGGCAGGTTTTCCTGCACCGCCGTGAGCAGGTCGCCCAGCAGCATCGCGATGCCGCCATCGCCGGACAGCGAGATCACCTGCCGGCCCGGATACGCCTTCTGCAGGCCCAGTGCCTGTGGCATGGCATTGGCCATCGTGCCGTGCAGCAGGCTGGTCAGGGTGCGGCGACGGCCATTGGCGCGGATGTGGCGCAGGATCCATACCATCGGCGAGCCACCGTCGGCGGTGAACAAGGCATCGTCGCTGGCGTAGCGGTTGATCAGCGCGGTCAGGTGCTGCGGGTGGATCAGCTCGCCCTCGCCCGGCTCCTCTTCCTTGGCACGCGTTGCCAGCGCCTTGTCGCGGTGGCTGATGCACTCGTCCAGGAAGCTGCGGTCCTCGCGCGGCGGCAGAAGGGGCAACAGCGCCTCCAGCGTGGGCCCGATGTCGCCAACCACGCCCAGGTTGACCGGATGGCGGCGGCCGAGATGGCTGCCATCGCGATCGACCTGGATCAGCGTGGCCTTGTCCGGGTAGTACTGGCCCCACGCAAAGTCGGCGCCGAGCAGCAACAGCGTGTCGCAGGCCATCAGCGTGTGGTAGCCCGATTCGATGCCGAAGATGCCGGTCATGCCCATGTTGTACGGGTTGTCGTACTCCACGAAATCCTTGGCCCGCGAGGTGTGCGCGATCGGCGCCTTAAGCCGTTCGCCCAGCGCCACCAGTGCGTCATGGGCATGCTCGCAGCCGGCACCCGCATAGATGCCGATGCGCTTGCCATCGGCGATCAGCGCGGCGATGCGCTGCAGTTCGTCATCGCTGGGGCGCAGCACCGGCTGGGTGTAATGCACCGAAAACGGCACATCGTGCTTGACCTCGGCCTCGCTGATATCGGCCGGCAGGATCACCACCGCCACGCCACGCCGGCTGATCGCCGCCTGGCAGGCCAGCGCGACCACGCGGCGCGCCTGCTGCGGGCTGTGCACCTGCTCGCAGAACACGCTGCAGCTGGCATATACCGCCTTGAAATCAACCTCCTGCGGGAACTCCATGCCCAGCTCGGCAGTGACCACCTGGCTGGCGATCAGCACCATCGGCGCGCGGTTGCGGTTGGTCTCGAACACGCCGTTGATGAAGTGCAGGCCGCCCGGGCCGCAGGAACCGGCGCAGGCGGTGAGCTGCCCGCTGATCAAGGACTCGGCGCCGGCAGCGAACGCAGCCACTTCCTCATGGCGCATGTGCACCCACTCGATCTCGCTGTGGTGGATGGCATCGGTGACGTAGTTGAGGGTATCGCCGACGATGCCGTAACAGTGACGGACACCGGCGGCCTGCAGGGTTTCAACCACGATCTCGGCAACGCGCTTGCTCATGAGGGAACGTCCACTACCTGGGGGAAGCGTCAGGGTAGACCTGCGAAAGTGATCCCCATGTGCGAACCCGGGCAATCAGATCATGGATTGGCGTTTACCCACCCCACGATGTCGCCCCGCGTCGGGTTGGCATAGCGCACCTTCACCCAACCGTCCTGCTCGTCCAGCAGTTCAACGCGGTCACCGCGCACCAGGTAGCGCCGGGTGCTGGTGTCGCCGGGCCGGGCATGCAGCGGCACCCGCGCAGGCACCACCTCGCCGCTGAAGGGCAGCAATGGGCGGTCATTGCGCGGTGCGACCAGACCATCGGAGATGGCGGTCTCCAGTACCTTGCCAGCCGGGTCGTAGGTACTCCAGACCGCCATCGGGCCAGTGTCGGCGGTCTGCTTGACGAAGATCGTCGCCTCCAGCGCATCGCCAAGCATCAGCACGCGTTCGGCGCGATACAGATACAGCCGCCCCGCGTGATAGCGGTACAGGTCCGCGTACCACATCGGGCCACTGCGGCAGCTGCTGCTCAGGGTGCGGTTGGCGGCATCCACGTCCAGCCCCATCAGCTCGCCACACTGCGCATGCGAACCGGTCGGCAGCGTCAGCGGCACGAAGCGTCCCTGCTTTGGGTCGAAGCGGTACACCGCCACCGCTTCGTTGACCTGCCCTACCGAAGCGCGTGCCACCAGTTCGGGGCGACCGTCGAAGTCGACGTCCAGCTGGCTCAAGCGCGCGTTGCCATCGGCATCGGCTACGCCGTCCAGACGCTGCTGCCGACCCGAGGGCAGCAGCAGCGCAATGGTGCCCTGCGTTTCCACGCGGGCGGTAGCGGCCGTGCCCGGTCCAAGCACAATGCGCAGCTCCGCATCGGCTGCCGCCGCCTGCGCCACGGGCGCGCAGTCGGCCAACGCCAGCCCGAACAGCAGCACGCAACGCCCACGGGTGATCTCGTTCATGCCGGCCTCCTGCCGCGCCAAGGTGGCGCGCGTGCTCAGAACGATACTTCAACCGCCTGCTGCGCCCACAACACGGACTGATGACCGGTGGCCTGCTTCCACGCCAGCCGGATCGCTTCAATGTCCGCGCGACGCTGCGGGGTGTTCTCGTGCAGCACCACCAGCACCTTGGTGCGCAGGCGGTTGGGCTCGGCCGCGCCGCGGAACAGCCACTGGCCGTAGGCGTCGAACACGGTCAGACCGTCCGGAAAGCGCGGGGTGACTTCCTTGTCGAGAAAGGCACGCCACTGCGCGTCGGTGATGCCTTCGGTCTGCGGTCGGTCGGCCACGCCGGTTTCTTCCCCCACACCGAAATAGAGCTCGCTGCGCACCCAGCCGGCCGCAGCGTCGGGGCGCGCGGCGTCGCCCTGCAGGGTCGCCGTGGCGGTGGCGGGCGGGGTCGGCTTGGCGGCCGGGGCGGCAGTGGCACAGCCGCTGGTGGCCATAACCAGGGCGATCAGAATGGTGCGGAACTTCATGGACAACTCTCCGGAAACACAGGGACAGGCAGGGAAGGAGCGTGCCGGACATCCAGGTCCGGTGCAGATCGCCAACGGCTATCTGCTTATAACCACCCCGATGGGGCTTGCGTCACACAGGGACATCACGCGAAGATAATATATCGCTTCATCCGGATGGATTGGTAGCGCCAACCATTGGTCGGCGACGCCACTCCCCGTCCTCCCTCCCCCGTCGTCCTGCTGGAGTCCGCATGTCCCGTCCGTCCGCGTCGCGCCTTGGCCTTGCCATCGCGCTCGTCCTCTCCTCCCCCCTGCTCGCCCAGGATGCAACTGCGCAGGACGCGCCCGGCTCGGCCACCACGCTGGACACCGTGATCGTCACCGGCACCCGCGCGGTGGACCGCACCGTGCTGGAATCCACCTCGCCGGTGGACGTGCTCACCGCCGAAGACATCCGCAAGGCTGGCGTGGTCAACGGTGAACTGGGCAGCGCGCTGCAGGCGCTGCTGCCCTCGTTCAACTTCCCGCGCCAATCCAACTCCGGCGGTGCCGACCACATCCGCGCCGCGCAGCTGCGCGGGCTCTCGCCGGACCAAGTCCTGGTGCTGGTCAACGGCAAGCGCCGCCACACCAGCGCGCTGGTCAACACCGACAGCAAGATCGGCAAGGGCACCACGCCGGTAGACTTCAACGCCATTCCGATCAGCGCGATCAAGCGCATCGAAGTGCTGCGCGACGGCGCCGGCGCGCTGTACGGCTCCGATGCGGTGGCCGGGGTGATCAACGTGATCCTCGACGATGCCCCGGAAGGCGGCGCGTTCGAGGCCAGCTTCGGCGCCAACCACACCGACCTCAAGCCGATCGACCGCACCGTCACCGACGGCCAGACCAGCTATGCCAGTGCCAAGGTCGGCACCCGGCTGGGCGAAGACGGCGGCTTCCTGCGCGTGGGCCTGGAGCTGAAGAACCACGAAGGCACCAACCGCGCCGGCTTCGACCAGATCCCGCCGTGGGACCAGAGCGATACCAACCTGGCGCTGCAGGGCAAGCGCAATTACGTGCTTGGCGATGGCAAGACCCGTGACCTCAACGCCTGGATCAATACCGAGCTGCCGTTCGGTGAGACCTCCAAGTTCTATTTCTTCAGCACGTTCAACCAGCGCGACAGCGAAGGCGCCAACTACTTCCGCTACCCCGACAGCGACGCCAACTGGGCGCAGGTCTACCCCAACGGCTACCGCCCGATCTCCGAAGGCGAGAACCGCGACGTGCAGGCCGTGGCCGGTGCGAAGGGCCAATGGGGCGAGTGGAACTACGACGCCAGCCTGGATTACGGCACCAACCGCTTCACCTACCGCCTGCGCAACTCGCTCAACGCCTCGCTCGGTCCGACCAGCCCGACCCGCTTCAAAACCGGCGATTACCAGAACGAACTGACCGTGGCCAACCTCGACCTGGGCCGCGTGTTCAACCAGGGCGAGAACATCACCCACAGCCTCGGCCTGGGCGTGGAAGCGCGGCGTGACCACTACCAGACCCGCCCGGGCGACCCGAGCAGCTATGCCGCCGGCCCGTTCACCGATCGCCCGACCGGCTCGCAGGCCGGCGGCGGGCTGACTCCGCAGGATGCCACCTCGCTGTCGCGTGATGTGGCCAGCGCCTATGCCAGCCTGTCCAGCCAGTTCGGCGAGCATTTCTCCAGCGACCTGGCCGCGCGCTACGAACACAGCGATGACTACGGTGGCAAGCTGACCGGCAAGCTGGGCCTGCGCTATGAATTCACCCCGGCCTTCGCGCTGCGCGGCGCGATTTCCAACAACTTCCGCGCGCCGTCGCTGGCGCAGATCGGTTACGAATCCACCTCCACCGGTTACAACGCCGCCGGCCAGCTGGTGCGGGGCCGCGTGCTGTCGGTCAACAATCCCATCGCGCGGGGCCTGGGCGCATCGGACCTGAAGCCGGAGAAGTCGCTCAACACCAGCCTGGGCTTCACCAGCCGCATCGGCGACCACTTCGATGTGTCGCTGGACTTCTTCCAGATCGACATCGATGACCGCATCGCGCTGTCGGAGAGCATCACCGGCGATGCACTCACCGACTACGTGCAGCAGCAGTTCGGCGTGGCCGGCCTGCAGAGCGCGAGCTTCTTCGTCAATGCCGCCGACACCCGCACCCGCGGTGCCGAGCTGGTGAGCAACTGGCGGCAATCGCTGAGCGATGGCGAACTGCTGTTGACCGGTACCTACGCCTATACCAAGACCACGTTGAAGAACGTACTGGCCACCCCGGCCAGCCTGCTCGCGCTGGATCCGGAGTACGTGCTGTTCGGCGTGGAAGAAACCAACACCCTCACCGATGCCACCCCGCGCACCCGCGCCGCGCTCGCCGCCAGCTGGAGTGACGACCGCTGGTCGCTGAGCAGCCGGGTCAGCCGCTATGGCAGTGTCACCCGCGTGTTCAACTTCGGCGATGGCTTCGTCCCGCGCCAGACGTATGGGGCGGAATGGCAGCTGGATGCGGAAGTGGAGTTCAAGATCACCCCGCAGTGGAGCGTGGCCCTTGGCGGGCAGAACCTGACCGACAATTATTCGGATCTGTCCAACGACGATATCTACTACTACGGCAACCTGCCGTATGACGTGTTGTCGCCGATTGGTAGCAATGGTGCGTATTACTACGGGCGTGTGCGGTACACGTTCTGATCATTGGTGCAGCCGGGCATGGCCCGGCTCTACCGGGCGTGTGCGGTACACGTTCTGATCGTTGGTGCAGCCGACCAACGGTCGGCTCTACTGGTGAGGTGGTACGGTAGAGCCGACCCATGGTCGGCTGCTCTTCCCTCGGCGCACCCCATATTCGAGAAGGCTGGGCATTGCCCTTCCCGCACGTGAACATGGCACGCAACGCACGCCCATGACCTGACAATCACACCGTGAATGGCATGTTGGCACGCATGGCCAACGACCTCCCCCCGCGTCCGTCGCCGCCACTGCTGGACGATGCCTGTGCGTTGTTCCTCGACGTGGATGGCACCCTCATCGAATTCGAGCGCGACCCCGAAGCGGTCACGCTGCTGCCCGAAGTCCGCGAAGCCATCGGCCGCATCAGCGATCGCCTCGAAGGCGCCGTCGCCCTCATCAGCGGCCGCCCGCTCAACCAGCTCGACGACCTCTTCGCGCCCCTTCACCTCCCCGCCGCCGGACTGCACGGTCATGAACTGCGTCGCGCCGATGGCCACATCGACAGCCAGGCCAACAGCGCCGATACCAGCGAATGGCTGCACGCCGTACACCAGCAGGCCATGCGTTTCGCGCATGGCAACCCCGGTGTGCTGGTCGAAGACAAGGGCCGCAGCCTGGCCCTGCACTGGCGCGGTGCCCCGCATGCCGCCGACGAGGTGCGCGCGTTCGCCGAACGCCATATCCGCGGACACGCCGGCTACCGCCTGCAACCGGGCGACCACGTCGTCGAATTCGTCCCGCAGGGCAGCGACAAAGGCCGCGCCCTGCAACAGCTGATGCAGGAATACCCCTTCCGTGGCCGCCTGCCGGTGTTCCTCGGCGACGACCTCACCGACGAATTCGGCTTCGACGCCGCCAACGCCCAGCATGGCTGGAGCGTACTGGTCGGCGCGCGCAGCCCCAGCGCCGCCGTTTTCGCCCTGCCGGACATCCGCAGCGTGCATGCGTGGCTGCGGGAAAACGCGTACTGACCCTGGCCCTTTACCCCACCGATGCCGCCCCGCTGCATCCGCTGCGGTGGCACGGCCCGAACGAGATGCAGTACCCATGACACAACCCGATCTTAATCTTGGTGTAGTCGGCAACGGCAGCTTCGGCGCATTGATCGACCAACACGCACGCGTGGTGTGGAGCTGCCTGCCCACCTTCGATGGCGACCCCACCTTCTGTGCCCTGCTCAGCCCCAACCAGAACGAAGGCGGTGATTTCGCCATCGAACTGGAGGACCTGGTCAGCAGCGAACAGAGCTACCTCACCAACACGGCCATCCTGCGGACCGTGCTGCACGACAAGCACGGCGGCGCGCTGGAAATCATTGATTTCGCCCCGCGCTGGCGCCAGAACGACCGCTTCTACCGGCCAGTCAGCCTGATCCGCCAGGTCCGTCCGCTGGCCGGCAACCCGCGCATCATCGTGCGCGCGCGACCGCTGGCCGACTGGGGCGCGCGCGTCCCCGATGCCACCTGGGGCAGCAACCACATCCGCTGGGTCCTGCCCGATCACGTGCTGCGCCTGACCACCGACGTGCCGCTGCGGTTCGTCCGCGACGGCCTGCCCTTCGTGCTCAACCACCCGGTCAACCTGGTGCTCGGCGTGGACGAATCGCTGAACCGCTCGCTCAGCGGTTACGTGCAGGAGTCCTTCCAACGTACCCGTGACTACTGGCGCGAGTGGGTGCGTTACCTGTCCATCCCGTTGGAATGGCAGGACGCGGTGATCCGCAGTGCGATCACCCTCAAGCTGTGCCAGTACGAAGACAGCGGCGCGATCATCGCTGCGATGACCACCTCCATCCCAGAAGCGCCCGGCAGCATCCGCAACTGGGATTACCGCTACTGCTGGCTGCGCGATGCCGCCTTCGTGGTGCGCACGCTCAACCGGCTCGGCGCCACCCGTACCATGGAGCAGTTCCTGGGCTACATCTTCAACCTGGCCACCGCCGACGGCAGCCTGCAGCCGCTGTACGGAATCGGCTTCGAGGCGAAGCTGGAGGAAACCGAAGTGGCCTCGCTGGACGGCTACCGCGGCATGGGCCCGGTGCGTCGCGGCAACCTGGCCTGGGTGCAGCGCCAGCATGATGTCTACGGCAGCGTGGTGCTTGCGTCCACCCAGCTGTTCTTCGACCAGCGCCTGCAGGACCCGGGCGATGCGCACACCTTCGCGCGGCTGGAGCCGCTCGGCGAGCAGGCCTTCGCCCTGCACGACGTGCCCGACGCCGGTCTGTGGGAATTCCGCGGCCGCACCGAAGTGCACACCTACACCAGCGCGATGTGCTGGGCCGCCTGCGACCGGTTGTGCAAGATCGCCGTGCGCCTGAAGCTGGACGACCGTGCCGATTACTGGCGCGGGCGCGCCGACATCATCCACGCGCGCATCCTGGAAAAAGCGTGGAGCGAGCAGCTGGGGCGCTTCACCGACACCTTCGACGGCCACCGCCTGGACGCGTCCTTGCTGCTGCTGGCCGATATCGGCTTCATCGAGGCCAATGACCCGCGCTTCGTCGCCACGGTCGAAGCCATCGGCCGCGACCTCAAGCATGGCAACGCGCTGTACCGGTATGTGGCGCCCGATGACTTCGGCGAGCCGGAAACCAGCTTCACCATCTGCACCTTCTGGTATATCGATGCGCTGGCGGCGATCGGCCGCCTGGACGAAGCACGCGAGATGTTCGAAACCCTGCTCGAGCGCCGCAATCACCTGGGCCTGCTCTCCGAAGACCTGGCCTTCGACAGCGGCGAGGCCTGGGGCAACTTCCCGCAGACCTATTCGCACGTCGGCCTGATCACCGCCGCCATGCGCCTGTCGCGCAGCTGGCAGGAGGCCTCATGAGCCGGCTGGTGGTGGTGTCCAACCGGGTCGCGGTGCCCGGGGAAACCCGCGCCGGCGGGCTGGCAGTCGGCCTGCTCGCCGCGCTCAAGGAGCGCGGCGGGGTCTGGTTCGGCTGGAGTGGCAAATCGGTGCGCGACAACAGCGGTGCGGTGCATGAGCAGGTCGAAGGCGATATCCGCTATGTGACCATGGACCTCAACAAGCGCGACGTGGATGGCTACTACAACGGCTTTGCCAACCGCACGCTGTGGCCGCTGCTGCACTTCCGCCTGGACCTGGTCGACTACGACCGCGCCACCCGCGAAACCTATCGCCGGGTCAACGCGCTGTTCGCCGAAAAACTCGCGCCACTGCTGCGCGAGGACGACATCGTGTGGATCCACGATTACCACCTGATACCACTGGCCTCGCTGTTGCGCGAGCGCGGCATCGGCTGCCGGATCGGCTTCTTCCTGCACGTGCCGATGCCCTCGGCCGACCTGCTGCAGGCCATGCCCGACCACCTGCGGCTGTTTTCCAGCCTGTACGCCTATGATCTGGTCGGCTTCCAGACCCAACGCGACGCCGACCGTTTCCAATCCTACGTGCGCCTGTTCGGTGGCGGTCGGGTGCTGGCCGATGGCGAACTGGAGGCCCCGGGCGGTCGCCGCTTCCGTGCCGCCGCCTTCCCGATTGGCATCGATACCGAGCACATCGCGCGGCAGGCCAAGGCCGGCGCCAACAAACCGGCCGTGCGCGACCTGCGCAACAGCCTGCGCGACCGCCAGCTGGCGATCGGCGTGGACCGGCTGGATTACTCCAAGGGCCTGCCCGAGCGTTTCCTGGGCTTTGAGCGCTACCTGGAACGCCATCCGGACCAGCATGGCAGCCTCACCTACCTGCAGATCGCGCCGGTCTCGCGCGGCGATGTCACCGAGTACCGCCAGCTGCGCAGTCAGCTGGAACAGATCGCCGGGCACATCAACGGCGGCCACGCCGCGCCCGACTGGACGCCCCTGCGTTACGTCAACCAGAACTTCACCCATGCCACCTTGACCGGCTTCTACCGCGCCGCCGCGGTCGGCCTGGTCACGCCGCTGCGCGATGGCATGAACCTGGTGGCCAAAGAATACGTGGCCTCGCAGGACCCGGAAAATCCCGGTGTGCTGGTGCTGTCGCTGTTGGCGGGCGCGGCCGATGAACTCAAACAGGCGCTGCTGGTCAATCCGCACGACCTGGATGGCGTGGCCGATGCGATCGCCACCGCCGCCACCATGCCGTTGCGCAAACGCGTGGAGCGTTGGCAGGCGATGATGGAACACCTGCGCGCGCACGACATCAACCACTGGCGGCAGACCTATCTGCAGGCCCTGGAGGGCTGACGCGGGCGATTGCCCCGCTGCCCGCAGCGGACGTTGCGCGGCATGGGCGATGCTGCGGATGCCGCGCGGGCACTGACGCTTTCGACCCACATTGATTGCGGATGAAACGATTGTGTCATCGCCCTGCACAGACGCCTTGGCGTGTCGCGATCAACGCGCCGGACGGCGCAACGCCCGCTGCTGCAAGCCGTCGCCGCGATAGATCGCATTGATTGCCCCACCTCCGGTGACCTCGAAAACGAAACCTCCCACGAAATTTCATTTCGTATTGACGGTTGCTGACCAAAGTGACGCCCCCAAGAGCCCATCCATATCGCATGGGCCGGTTCGTGTACGCCTACGTGCACGCTCTTTCCGGGGGATTTTTCTGCATGTCAGCGCTCGACCGTTTCATCGAAGATGCCGCCGTACGATTCGACCTGGGCTACCGCGCACGCAGCGTGGTCGGCGTCCTGGTCGGCTGGATCGCCTCGCACCCGCTGGGACTGGACGGGCTGGAGCAGCAGTTCGACCAGGCCGGGCTCGGCGTGCAGTTCCGCTCCTGGCAGAGCCCGCGCGAGCTCTCCCGCCCGATCCTTGCCAGTGAACTCGAACACGCCGTCGGCACCCACGCGCTCGCCACGATGGCGCGTCGGGCTGGCTTCCCGCCGGGCACCTTCCGGGTGCTCGCCTGTGAGCTGCTGCCGGAGCTGATCGGGCTGGTGACGCCGCCCGAGGGCCATGCACGCGTGACGGCAGGCGCCACCAGGCCGCATCTGCAGCGTCGGCGCATCACGGGCGCGGCGCCCTCGCATGCAATGCGCGGGCTGGCCCTGCGCGGATCGCTATGGCTACTGGTGGGCATGGCCGTCGTCAGCCTCACCGCCTGGGTACATTTGAAAATGCACGCAGCGCATTGGGTGGCGCCGCAGGTCGGCGCGCAGCGCGATGCACAGCTGTCGCTGCAGCAACACGGGGACCGCATCCACGTGCAGGGCCGCCTGCCCACCGAGGCGGCGCGGCGCCAGGTCTGGAACGCCCTGGTCGCACTGCACGGCACGGCCAACGTGCGCGCCGAGATCGCGCTGGATCCGGGCACGCGCCGTCCGCGCTGGCTGGACCGGCTGATCACCCGGCTGCCGCACCTGTCCGGCGATGGCCTGTCGCTCGTCTTCGACGGCGACCGGCTGCAGCTCGATACCGCCTCCATGGATCCCACCCGGCGGCTGGACGTGTCACGACTGTTGCGCCGCGACTTCGCCGATCTGCATACCAGCGGTCTGTGGGGCCCCGGGTTGGCCGCGCTGGCCCACCTTCCGGCGCAGGCCGATGCTGCGCAGGTGGTCGATGCACTCAACCGGACCACATTGAAGTTCCATCCCGGCTCGACGGCGCTGACCGGCGATTGCGCCGACACCGTGCAGGCCGTGGCCGCCGCACTCTCGACCGCGCCCGCTGGCACACGGATCGAAGTGGGCGCCCATACCGACAGCGCCGGTGACGCGGCGGCCGATCTGCGGTTGAGCCAGCAACGTGCCGACACCCTGACCCATACGCTGCAGGCGCACGGCGTACCTGCAGCGATGCTGGTCCCCGTCGGTTACGGGCAGCAGCACCCGGTGGCCGACAACCGCAGCGACGAAGGCCGCGCGCGCAACCGGCGCATCCGCTACACGCTGCTCAGTCCCGATCCCGTCGTGGGCAGCGCCGACGTGCTGGCCTGGCAAACGCGGTGAACCCCGGATCAATCCAGGAAGCGCGCCGCCTGCTCCGGAGCCGGCAGGTAGCAGCGGTGATGCCGCCCGAACCAGCGGTAGCGGTTGCGTGCCAGTACGCGATAAGCACCGTCGCGCCATGCGCGTGGCAGCACCCGCAGCACGGTGACGATCCGCCACGGCCCGCCCAGTCCGCCCACCACCTGCAGGATCGCATCGGTATCGGTCCAGGCCCTGCCCCGATCCAGCAGCAGGAACGACAGCGGATCGTCGGGATCCAGGCCGTGCTGCAGCAGCAAGGCGCGTCCATGCGCGCCCTGCATCGCGGCGAAGCGATAGCGTCCGCGCCGGTCGAAACGCAGCAGGAAACGCACCCAGCGGCTGCACAAGGCGCACACGCCGTCGAACACGATCACCGCACCCTCGGCGCGCGCGTCATTACCGTTCATGCGCTCAGGGTGCAATCCATGCCAGCGTCGCCATGCGCCCGGTACGCCGGTCGCGACGGTGCGAATAAAAACGCTGCGGCTCGGCGATGCTGCACAGCTGACCGCCACTGACGTCCGCCGGGTCGATCCCGACGCGGTGCAGGCGTCGCCGCGCCAGCGCGAACAGGTCGACCTTCCAATGCCCGGCTCGGGTAGCGACAAAGGCTTCCTGCGCCCCCGCGTCGCGGTCGACAAAGGCGGCGAACACGTCCTCGCCGACCTCGTAATGCGCCGGCCCAGCGGCCGGACCCAACCATGCCTGCAGCTGCGCGGCCGGGGTATGCAGGGCAGCCACCGTCGCCTCCAGCATGCCGTCGGCCAGACCACGCCAACCGGCATGGGCCGCGCCGATCTCGCTACCGTCGCGGGCGGCAAACACTACCGGCAGACAGTCGGCGGTGAGGATGGCCAGCACCACGCCCGGCACCGAGGTCACCGCCGCATCGGCGGTCGGCTCCACGTCCACGCCGACCGCAGTCGGCGGCGCATCGAACCGCAGCACCGTGGTGCTGTGGACCTGGCGCAGCCAATGCGGCGCCGACGGCAGTGCCAACCCGGCCTGCAGCAGGTCGCGGTTGCGCTGCACCTGCGCCGGGTCGTCGCCGTCGGCGGCGTAACGGTTGCCCATGTTGAACTGGTCGAACGGCGGCCGCGATCCCCCTGCGCCAAAACGCAGGGTGCTCACGGCGGTGACCCCGGGCGGGGCCGGCCAGTCGGCCGCCAGCAGCGGAACCGGTGTCTGCATCAGCGGCGCCCGCGCTCCAGCTCGGCAAAGCGCTTGCTGTCTTCGCGCAGCGCCTGCATCAGCGCCTGCATGTCCGCCGGCGGCGGTGCGCTGTTGGTGATCGTCTCACCGGTGATCGGGTGCACGAACTCCAGCGTTTCGGCGTGCAGCGCCTGGCGCTTGAAGCCGCGCAGCTGCGCGACCAGTTCATCGCTGGCGCCCTTGGGCAGTTTCAGCGCGCCGCCGTACAGCTGGTCGCCGATGATCGGGTGCCGCAGGTGCGCCATGTGCACGCGGATCTGGTGGGTGCGGCCGGTTTCCAAGCGGCATTCCAGCGCGGTGTGTGCACGGAAGCGCTCGCGCAGGCGGTAATGGGTGATGGCATCCTTGCCGTCTTCGCGCACGGCCATGCGCACGCGGTCGCGCGGATGACGGTCGATCGCCGCATCGGCGGTGCCACCAGAGACCAGCGCCCCCACCACGATGGCCAGGTACTGGCGGTGCACCTGGCGCGCCGACAGCTGTTCCACCAGCGCTGTCTGCGCCTGGATGGTCCGTGCGATCACCATGACGCCGCTGGTGTCCTTGTCCAGCCGGTGCACGATGCCCGCGCGCGGCAGCACCGACAGCGACGGGTCGCGGAACAGCAACGCGTTGACCAGCGTACCGGTGGGATTGCCGGCACCGGGATGCACCACCAGGCCGACCGGCTTGTTGATGACGAACACATGCTCGTCCTCGTACAGCACCTCCAGCGGGATGTCCTCCGGCTCGGCGTGGGTCTGGGTGTCAAGCACGACATGCAGGCTGGCCACCTCACCGCCGCGCACCGGGTCGCGCCCGCGGACCTGCTCGCCGTCCAGCAGGACGTCGCCGGACTTGATCCACTCGGTCAGCTTGGACCGGGAGAATTCGGGGAACAGCTCGGCCAGCACGGCGTCGAAACGGCGCCCGGCGGCGGTGTCGGGCACCACGGCCTGGCGGGAGGATTCGGATTCAGAAGCGTTATCGGACATGGGGAAAGCACCGCAGGGAGACAAATTTGGGGTCCGGGCGACCACTTTCAGTCGCAGGACAGGCCACTAGGCTATCATCGACCCCTCGTATTCCAGCCGCGTCCCGCCCTGACCCCATGATCCGACGCTCTTTTTCGCTGTTCGCGCATGTCCGCACCGCCGCCCTGCTGCTGGTCCTGGCCCTCGTTGCCACTGGCTGCCATCGCGGCACCAAGGGCGATAACCCGGACGAAGGCCAGCCGGTCGAGAAGATCTACGAGAAAAGCCACCGCCTGATGGAAGGCGGCAACTGGAGCGGGGCCGAGACCAGCTTCCGGCGCCTGATCGCCCAGTACCCGTATGGTCCGTACACCGAGCAGGCGATGATCGAGACCGCCTACGCCCAGTACAAGGCCGGCAAGCACGATGACGCGGTGTCCAGCGTGGACCGCTTCATCCGTACCTACCCGACCCACCGCAACATCGCCTACATGTACTACCTGCGTGGCTTGGCCAACGGCAACCGCAACACGGTGTTCCTGCGCCGGGTGTGGTCGCTGGACCCGAGCCGCCGCGACCTGTCCACCCCGCGCCAGGCCTACGCCGATTTCAACATCGTCGTCGACCGCTACCCGAACAGCCGTTACGCCGCCGATGCGCGCCAGCGCATGATCGAGCTGCGCGACGTGTTCGCCCAGCACGAGCTGGACAACGCCCTGTACTACCTGCGCCGCCAGGCCTGGGTGTCGGCCGCCGGCCGTGCCAACTACCTGCTGGAAACCTACCCCCAGAGCGCCTTCCAGTACGACGCGGTTGCCGCCTTGGGCGAGGCCTACACTCACCTGGGCAACAAGACCCTGGCCGATGACGCGCGCCGCGTGCTGGAGCTGAACCAGCCCGAGCATCCGTGGCTGCAGGGCAAGTGGCCGAAGTATCCGTGGATGATCCGCAAGCTGAATCCGTTTGCCGGCGAGAAATCCGCCAGCACCGGCCAGCGCAATGCGACGATGAACCGCAAGTAAGACAAGGCCCCGCAAGGGGCCTTTTCTTTGGTTCTTCTCCCATTTGAGGGGGGCGTCTTGTTGCAAGGGCCTTCGCAGCGTGGGCGCGAGGCTTACCCGTGTGGACGGGCAGTGCCGGCGGCGAGTAGATCTGGTTGCTTCTCCGCTCGGGTCTGTCGCGCGCGTGAGGGCCCCTTAGCGGCCGGTAGGCCCCTGGCGCAAATGTCCCCCGGCCGCGTAGCGGCCTCCTCCTTTATTTTGCCCAGGCGCCTACCGGTCGCTAAGGGGCTCGGCTAGCGGTAATCAGATAAAAGCCAGGCGTTTTGGCGCTGGTCGGTGGGTCGGGCGCTGGGCCCCCATGCCCTTTCCGGCGACGCCCTCGGCGTCGGCCTGCGGCCGCCCCGTCCTCTGTTGTTTCGCCTCCAAGGGCATGGGGCCCAGCGCCCGGCCCACCGACCACCGCGCCTGGAACGGGCCAAAGCACACGTCTGCCTGTCCCGCATGGGGCGAAGCACCTTTTCTTTACGGTAGTGCCGACCGCCGGTCGGCTCCTCCGCGTGCTGCATAGGGTATGGGAGCGGGCCAGCAGCCGGCTCTACCGTGCCTTGCGCCTCCCGGATGCCAGGGCGGGCACCGGCCCGCACGGGGATATCCCCCAACTGCGCCCCTGCACCTATCGGTCTTGCCGGTCAGCCCTTGTAGCCGTTGCTGATCGGATACCGGCGTTCACGCCCGAACGCGCGCCGCGACACCTTCGGACCCGGGGCGGCCTGGTGGCGCTTCCACTCGCTGGTGCGCACCAGGCGCAGCACCCGGTCCACCACGTCGGCAGCGTACCCGGCCGCCACGATCTCCTCGCGCGACTGCTCCTGGTCCACGTAGCGGTACAGGATGCCATCGAGCACGTCGTAGGCCGGCAACGAGTCCTGGTCGGTCTGGTTGTCGCGCAGCTCGGCCGAGGGCGGGCGGCTGATCACCGCCGGCGGAATCACCGGCGCGCCGCCCACGGTGTTGCGCCACTTGGACAGGCCGAACACCTCGGTCTTGTACAGGTCCTTGAGCGGCGCATAGCCACCGCACATGTCGCCGTAGATGGTCGCGTAACCCACCGCATACTCGCTCTTGTTGCCGGTGGTCAGCAGCAGCCCGCCGAACTTGTTCGACAGCGCCATCAGGATCACGCCGCGGCTGCGCGACTGCAGGTTCTCTTCGGTGACGTCGGCGGCGTGGCCTTCGAACATCGGGCCGAGCGCAGCCATCAGCCCCTCGAACACCGGCTCGATCGACACCGCTTCCAGTTTCACGCCCAGCGCGCGGCACTGCTCGGCAGCCAGGTCGTTGGACATGCCGGCGGTATAGCGCGACGGCAGCCGCACCGCAGTGACGTTGTCCGCGCCAAGCGCGTCCACCGCCATGGCCAGCACCAGCGCCGAATCGATGCCGCCGGACAGGCCCAGCCACACCTTCTTGAAGCCGTTCTTGCGGCAGTAATCCTGGATGCCACGGGTCACCGCGCGCCAGGCCAGCGCGTCCATGCTCTCATCGCCGTCGTCGATCCACTCGCGCGGCAGGAAACGGCGCGTCTGCGCGTCGTAATCCACCACCAGCCACTGGTCGGTGAATGCCGCCGCGGCCGGGTGCACGGTGCCGTCGCCGTCGGCCACGACCGAGGCGCCATCGAACACCAGTGCGTCCTGGCCACCGACCACGTTGAGGTAGGCGATCGCCGCCCCGCTCTCACGCGTGCGTTCGGCCAGCAACGCATCGCGCTGAGCATGCTTGCCGCGCTCGTAGGGCGAGGCGTTGGGCACCAGCACCAGCTGCGCACCGTCGCGCACGGTGTCGGCGAGCGGCTCGGCGAACCACAGGTCCTCGCAGATCAGCACGCCGACCGGCACGCCCTTCAGCTCGAACACGCAGCTGCCACCGTCCGGGTCCACGTCGAAGTAGCGGCGCTCGTCGAACACCGCGTAATTGGGCAACTCGCGCTTGCGGTAGGTGTGCTCCACCTTGCCATCGCGCAGCACGCTGGCGGCGTTGTAGACCACCGCACCGGCCGCCTGCGGCCAGCCGACCACGACGGCGATGCCGGTCGCGGCGGCGGCGATGCGCGTGAGCGCCTGCTCGCAGTCGTACAGGAAGCCCGGACGCAGCAGCAGGTCTTCCGGCGGGTAGCCGCTGATGGCCAGTTCCGGGAACACCACCAGCTCGGCGCCGTACTCATCACGCGCCTCGGCGATCATCGCGATGATGTTGTCGGTGTTCTGCGCCACCGCGCCCACCGGGAAATCAAACTGCGCCATCGCGATGCGGATCGAAGCCATGAAGGTCCAGCCAGTGGTTGCAATGCGCTCATTGTAGTGCCGGCCGCTGGCCGACAACCACGCGATCGTCGGCGGCATCGTGCGGTGCCGGCCGCTGGCCGGCAACCACGCGATCGTTGGCGGCATCGTGCGGTGCCGGCCAGCGGCCGGCACTACCCGAGGGCGCGGGTTGAGGGCGGCGAAAACGCAGAAAGGCCGCCCGGAGGCGGCCTTTCTGTTTGGAGCAGCCGAGCATGGCTCGGCTCTACCGCGCGGCGGGCGGCTTATTTCACCAGCTTGGCGATGGCAGCGCCCAGGTCGCCCGGCGAACGGACGGTCACAACGCCAGCAGCTTCCATCGCGGCAAACTTGCCTTCGGCAGTGCCCTTGCCGCCCGATGCGATCGCACCGGCGTGGCCCATGCGCTTGCCGGCCGGAGCCGAGGCACCGGCGATGAAGCCGACGACCGGCTTCTTCACGAACTGCTTGATGTACTCGGCGCCGGCTTCTTCAGCATCGCCGCCGATTTCGCCGACCATGATGATGCCCAGGGTCTGCGGATCTTCGTTGAACAGCTTCAGGCAGTCGACGAAGTTCAGGCCGTTGATCGGGTCACCACCGATGCCAATGCAGGTGGACTGGCCCAGGCCGACTTCGGTGGTCTGCTTGACCGCTTCATAGGTCAGGGTGCCCGAACGCGACACGATGCCGATCTTGCCCGGCATGTGGATGTGGCCCGGCATGATGCCGATCTTGCACTCGCCCGGGGTGATCACGCCGGGGCAGTTCGGCCCGACCAGCACGGTGTCCGGATGCGAACGGGTCAGCACGTTCTTGACGCGCAGCATGTCCAGCACCGGGATGCCTTCGGTGATGCACACGATGACCTGGATGCCGGCAGCAGCCGCTTCCAGGATCGCGTCGGCCGCGTACGGCGGCGGCACGTAGATGACCGAGGCGTTGGCACCGGTGGCCGACACGGCGTCGGCAACGGTGTTGAACACCGGCAGGTCGATATGGGTGGTGCCGCCCTTGCCGGGGGTCACGCCGCCAACAACCTGGGTGCCGTACTCGATCATCTGAGTGGCGTGGAAGGTGCCCTGCTGGCCGGTGAAGCCCTGCACGATCACCTTGGTGTTCTTGTTGATCAAAACGGACATGTCTTGAAGTCCTTCGTAAATTATTTGGGCCGGCTTCGGAGGAGGAGCCATCGACCAGGTCGATGTCCGTTCCGCATGCCACCAGAACCCCCGTCACGCCACGTTGCGGCGTGCCAGCCCCCTTGACTCAAGGGGGCACGTCAGGATGCTGCCGGCGATCCGATGCCGTGGAAAATTAGGCGGCGGCTTTGACAGCGTCGACGACCTTCTTGGCGCCGTCGTTGATGTTGTCGGCCGGGATGATGGCCATGCCGCTGTCACGCAGCAGCTGCTTGCCTTCTTCCACGTTGGTGCCTTCCAGGCGCACCACGACCGGAACCTTGACGCCCACTTCCTTGACCGCGGCGATGATGCCTTCGGCGATCATGTCGCAGCGGACGATGCCGCCGAAGATGTTGACGAAGATGCCTTCGACCTTGTCCGAGGACAGGATCAGCTTGAACGCCTCGATGACGCGCTGCTTGTTGGCACCGCCGCCCACGTCCAGGAAGTTCGCCGGCTCGCCGCCGTTGAGCTTGATGACGTCCATGGTGGCCATGGCCAGGCCGGCGCCGTTGACCATGCAGCCGATGTTGCCGTCCATGGTGACGTAGTTGATGTCCAGCTCCGAAGCGGTCACTTCGGTTTCGTCTTCCTGGGTCTTGTCGCGCATGGCGACCAGGGCCTTCTGACGGAACGCGGCGTTGTCGTCGCTGTCGAACTTGCCGTCCAGCGCGTACAGGTTGCCGTCGTCCAGGATCGCCAGCGGGTTGATTTCAACCAGCGCCAGGTCCTTTTCGTTGAACAGGCGGTACAGGTTCACCATGATGTTGGCGAACTGGCCGGCCTGCTTGGCGGTGAGGCCCAGCTTGAAGCCGAAATCACGGCCGTGGTAACCCTGCACGCCTTCGACGAAGTCGACGTTGAGCGAGTGGATCAGCTCCGGGGTTTCAGCGGCGACCTGCTCGATCTCCACGCCGCCTTCGGACGAGGCGATGTAGGTGATGGTCTTGGTGCCACGGTCGACCAGTACCGACAGGTACAGTTCCTTGACGATCTCGCCGGCGGTGGTCACCAGCACCAGGTTCACCGGCAGCTCGACGCCGGCGGTCTGGTAGGTGGCCATCTTGGTGCCGAGCATCTTGGCCGCAGCGGCCTTCACATCGTCGGTGGTCTTGCAGAACTTGACGCCGCCAGCCTTGCCGCGGCCGCCCGCGTGGATCTGCGCCTTGACCATCCAGGGGCCCTGGCCCAGGGAATTGGCCGCTGCAACTGCTTCATCCGGGGTCGCCGCGACCTTGCCGGCCGGGACGGGAATGCCGTACTCGGCAAGCAGTTGTTTTGACTGGTATTCGTGGAAATTCATGCGTCACCGTGGGTATAGGAACGACCGCACGCATCTCCAAGGCTCCCTCACGGGGCGCCGGTAAGGACCGCGGCGGGCCCACTATTGTGGACGAGCTGGCGCGCAGGCGCAAAGACGCGCGTCGGCCGCCCCCCGGGGCGGCCGATTCCGGCGATTTTTCAGACAGTTGCGGCATCGGCCCTGCCCAGCCCCGAGCGCCTGCCCTGCGGCAGTGCGCAACGGGGCCGGCGCTGGAAGGGGTACGTGCCATGGACGCGGGCGTCAATCAGCGCCACCGGCACCCCATGTACGGCCACACCCTCTACACTGGCCACATGCCTGAAGGGGAGTTCCGGCGTGTCACCCAGTGCTTCATTGATCGACCGCATCGAATCCATACCGAAGCGCGAGCTGTACTTTTTTGCCCTCTACCGCCTGCTGATCGCCGCCGTGATCGCGGCCCTGCTGTTCAGCCCGCTGAGCACGCTGGTCGGTGCGGCCGACCACCCGCGCCTGGCCGGCGTGGTCAGCGGCGCCTACCTGGCGCTGGCGCTGCTGATCCTGGTGATCGGCCGCAACGAGCGCTGGCTGCGCCCGATCGTGATCGGCAGCGTGATCGTGGACATCATCGCCGCCACCCTGCTGGCCCATGCCCTGCCCGGGGCCAGCGCCGGCCTGTCGATGTCCTTGCTGTTCAGCATCGCCGCCGCTGCCACGCTGCTGCCCTTGCCGCTGGGCATGGGCATTGCGCTGACCGCCAGCGCCGCCACCGCCGGCGAGTACCTGTGGAAGCTTCTGGAAGGCGGCGACCCCACCCGGACCCTGGCCGAGCTGGCGATGTTCGTCACCAGCTACCTGGCCTTGGCCTACGTCAGCTACCAGGTCGGCAACCGCGCTCGCCGCAACCAGCAGCTGGCCAACCAGCGCGGCGACGAGGTCGCCAACCTGTTCGAAATCAACGAGCTGATCATCCGCCGCATGCGCACCGGCGTACTGGTGGTGGACGGGGCCAACCGCATCACCCTGGCCAACGAAGCCGCCTCGACCCTGATCGGCGACGCCGACGGCGACGGCGGCAGCGGCCGGCTGGAACTGGGCAGCGCCTCGCCCGACCTGAGCCGGCGCCTGCAGCGCTGGCGCAACGGATGGAAAAATGAGGAAACCCCGCTGCAGCTCTCGCCCGACCAGCCGGAAGTGCAGCCGCGCTTCGCCCGCCTGCTGGCCGGCAGCGACCTGACCCTGGTGTTCCTGGACGATTCCACCGTGGTCTCCCGGCGCGCCGAATCGCTGACGTTGTCGGCGATGGGCCGCTTCTCGGCCAGCCTGGCCCATGAGATCCGCAACCCGCTGGCGGCGATCAACTACGCCGCCCAGCTGCTGGAGGAATCCACCGCCATCGGCGACACCGACCGGCGCCTGCTGCAGATCATCCACCAGCAGTGCCAGCGCACCAACGGCATCGTCGAAAGCGTGCTGGGCCTGGCCCGGCGCGAGCGCGCCAACCCGGAAAACCTGGACCTGGCCGCGTTCGTGCGCCGCTTCGTGCTGGAGTACAAGCAGGGCATCACCCTGGAGACGGACAGCATCGAGCCGATCATCACCGAAACCTCGGTGCACGCCCTGGTCGACCCGCGCCACCTGCATCAGATCCTCACCGTGCTGGTCCACAACGCCCTCAAGTACGGACGCGTCGGCCAGGAGCCGGCACGGGTGCGGCTGCGCGTGGCGCGCCAGGAGCGCGCCGCCGTCATCGACGTGATGGACCGCGGCCCGGGCATCCCCGAAACGGTGGCCAGCCAGCTGTTCCGCCCGTTCTTCACCACCTCCGAGCACGGCACCGGGCTGGGCCTGTATATCGCCCGGGAGCTGTGCAAGGCCAACCAGGCCAACCTGGAATACGTATCGGTGCCGGCCGGTGGCGCGTGCTTCCGGCTGGTCCTGGCCGGCCCGCACACTCTGCTGCCGCAATGAACCGTTCACGGCAGGCACCGTCGCTGCGGGTCGCCGCATGCGTCAAACATTTGTCGGATCCAACCGCCCTCGGCTATCTTCCCCCCATATGAACGAAACCCGCAGCGCCCTCGTCGTCGACGACGAACGTGACATCCGCGAACTGCTGGTACTGACCCTGGGCCGCATGGGCCTGCGTATCAGTACCGCAGCCAACCTCGCTGAAGCCCGCGAGCTGCTGGCCAGCAATCCCTACGACCTGTGCATCACCGACATGCGCCTGCCCGACGGCAACGGCATCGAGCTGGTCACCGAGATCGCCCAGCACTACCCGCGCACGCCGGTGGCGATGATCACCGCCTTCGGCAGCATGGACCTGGCCGTGGAAGCGCTGAAGGCCGGTGCCTTCGACTTCGTCAGCAAGCCGGTGGACATCTCGGTCCTGCGCGGGCTGGTCAAGCACGCCCTGGAACTCAACAACAGTGAACGCGTCGTGCCGGCCGCACTGGCCAGCGACCAGGCCGCGCGCCTGCTCGGCGAGTCTCCGGCCATGGACGCCCTGCGCGGCACCATCGCCAAGGTCGCGCGCAGCCAGGCGCCGGTCTACATCCTCGGCGAGTCCGGCGTCGGCAAGGAGCTGGTGGCACGCACCATCCACGCCCAGAGCGCCCGCGCCGCCGGCACCTTCGTCCCGGTCAACTGCGGCGCGATTCCGTCCGAACTGATGGAAAGCGAATTTTTCGGTCACAAGAAGGGCAGCTTCAGCGGCGCCCACGCCGACAAGCCGGGCCTGTTCCAGGCCGCGCACGGCGGCACCCTGTTCCTGGATGAAGTGGCCGAACTGCCGCTGCAGATGCAGGTAAAACTGCTGCGCGCCATCCAGGAAAAATCGATCCGCCCGGTCGGCTCGGCCACCGAGGTACCGGTGGATGTGCGCATCCTCTCGGCCACCCACAAGGACCTGGGCGAACTGGTCGAAGACGGGCGCTTCCGCCACGACCTCTACTACCGCATCAATGTGATCGAACTGCGCGTGCCGCCGCTGCGCGAGCGCCGCAGCGACCTGCCGCAGCTGGCCGCCTCGATCCTGGCGCGCCTGGCCCGCACCCATGAACGGCCCACGCCGCTGCTGGCGCCGTCCGCCCTGGATGCGCTGGCCCAATACCATTTCCCCGGCAACGTCCGCGAACTGGAGAACATCCTGGAGCGCGCCCTCGCGCTGGCCGAAACCGACAGCATCGGCGCCAGCGACCTGCGCCTGCCCCAGCACGGCGGCCTGCGCCCCGGCAGTAATGCCGCGGTGGAAGAAGCCGTGGTCGACCTGCCGGCCGGCAACGGTGCCCTGCCCTCCTATATCGAACAGATGGAGCGCACCGCGATCCAGAAGGCGCTGGAGGAGAACCGCTGGAACAAGACCCGGACGGCGGCGCAGTTGGGGATTACGTTCCGGGCGCTGCGCTACAAGTTGAAGAAGCTGGGGATGGATTGAGCTTCATGGGGGCTGATCCATTCCGCCACGCGCGACTGCCCCGATGGGTGCCGCGCTATCTGACCTCGCGCGACAACCCACTACGCTGCTGCGCCATCTGACGCCGCGCGACAACCGCGGTAGAGCCGCCCCATGGGTGGCTGCTCTTCGATCCGGACACCCCCAACTCACCGCGCGCGGCGGGCGCCGCGACAGCCAGGCATGGCTTGGCGCTACCCTTTTGTCGGCGTTCCCCGCACATGAAAAGGCCCGCATCCGCGGGCCTTTTCCGTTCGACCGAACCGATCGATCAATCCTTGGTGACGCGATTGATCTCAGCCAAGCTGGTCGTACCCGCCGCCGCCTTCACCAGCGCCGACTGCCGCAGATCATTCACCCCGGCCCGTTGCGCGGCCTCGGCAATCTGGATCGCATTGCCGCCGGCCAGCACGATCACCGAAATTTCCTCACTCATCGGCATCACCTGGTAGATACCGGTACGGCCCTTGTAGCCCTCGGTGCACTCTTCGCAGCCGACCGCCTCGTACAGGGTGATGCCGGCATCGACCTGGGCCTGGGTGAAGCCTTCGGCCAGCAACGCGTTCGCCGGCAAGGTGATCGGCCGCTTGCAGTTGTTGCACAGCCGCCGCGCCAGGCGCTGGGCAATCACCAACGTCACCGAACTGGTGATGTTGAACGGGGCGATGCCCATGTTCATCAGACGCGCGATGGTCTGCGGCGCATCGTTGGTATGCAGCGTGGACAGCACCATGTGGCCGGTCTGCGCGGCCTTGATTGCGATCTCGGCCGTTTCAAGGTCGCGGATTTCGCCGACCATGATGATGTCCGGATCCTGGCGCAGGAACGAGCGCAGTGCGGCGGCAAAGGTCATGCCGCGCTTGACGTTCTGCTGCACCTGGTTGACGCCGGGCAGGCGAATTTCCACCGGATCTTCGGCCGTGGAGATGTTGCGCGTTTCATCGTTGAGGATGCCCAGTGCCGTATACAGCGACACCGTCTTGCCCGAACCGGTCGGGCCGGTCACCAGCACCATACCGTAGGGCTTGTGGATGGCGTCCAGGAACAGCTTCTGCTGCGCGGCCTCGTAACCCAGCTTGTCGATACCCAGCTTGGCTGCGCTGCCGTCCAGGATACGCAACACGATCTTTTCGCCAAACAGAGTCGGCAGCGTACTGACGCGGAAGTCGATCTGCCGGGTCTTGGACAGGTTGAGCTTGATGCGACCATCCTGCGGCACGCGCTTTTCGGCGATGTCCAGCTGCGACATCACCTTCAGGCGCGCGGCGATGCGCTGGTTGAGCTTGACCGGGGCCTTGGCCACGTTCTTGAGCAGGCCATCAATGCGGAACCGCACGCGGTAGTCGTCTTCATACGGCTCGAAGTGGATGTCCGAGGCGCCCTTGCGGATCGCATCGATCAACACCTTGTTGACGAACTTCACCACGGGCGTGTCATCGCCCTTGGCATCCACGCCGGAGTCGGTCGAACCACCTTCCTCGTCGCCGGCCGACACATCCAGGTCGCCCATGCCGTCATCGTCGCCGCCCAGGCTGCCACCGAGCGTGTCGTGCTTGGACTGCCACTGCTCCAGGGTGCGCTTGATCTGGTCCTCATCGACCAGGATCGGCTCGACCACCAGGTTGGTGTGGAACTTGATCTCATCCAGCGAATGGGTCGGGTCGCTGGTACCGATGAACAGCTTGCCGCCGCGCTTGAACAGCGGCAGCACGCGGTGCTTGCGCAGGAGTTCTTCGCTGACCAGACTGATGGCGCTCTGGGTGCCGTCGAACACCGAGACGTCGAGCAGGGGCATGCCGAACTCGAGGGCGTTGGCGGCGGCCAGCTGGGATGCGGTGACCAACCTCTTTTCGGCGAACCACTGAGGCAAGGGCTGCTTGGCAGCGGCAGCCTTGGCCATCGCATCGCGAGCGCCTGCCTCGTCCAGCGCACCGTCTTGGACCAGACGGCGGGCGATGCCGGTGATGCCTACAAGATTGGCGGTCACTACTGCGTTCATCTGGTTCCCCTAGACATTTCAATTCGTGTGCCGCACATGCAATACACACCCACCGAATCTGGATTCACGCATGAGCCTTGGCGGTCAACAACACCCAGACTGCCTCGTGCGACACAACACCATCATAGCGGTTGTGCCGGGTCGTCGGCAGCCCTGACACCGATGCGCCTACGCCAGTTTCTGAATACCGACGCTCATCAAAATGACTGCACACTTAGCCTCGGCACTCTGCCGGGACATGTTTGAGCTCGCCTACCAACAGCGAACATGTCCACGCTATAGCACTGTCGTTAACAAGTTGCGGGGCAAGCGCGAGCGTCACGGCGCCGGCCACTTCGGTGGTGGTCACCTCCAAACGTCCGTTCTGCTCGCAATGGACCGAAGCTACGTTGGTGGTGACGCCACCCAGCGAATTCACGTTATTGCAAGCAGTGCTATCCAGAACTGCTGCTGTACTCACGTTTTCGACCACGAGAGCCTTATACGCACTCATACCTACGAGCGCCTCAGCGACACGTGCGCGGACCGTGTAGTCCTGATACGCAGGCAGCGCCAAAGATGCCAGAATGGCGATAATTGCAACGACAATCATCAGTTCAATCAACGTAAAACCCGCGCTTTTCATCACTCCCCCTGAATTTAGTGATTAATGCAATGCCCCTCCTAAGTGGCTCTGCAAAAAAAAAGCTCCCTTCGTTTCGAAAGGAGCTCTCTTCAATCCACCTCAGCCGACAAAGGCCAGTGAGATTAGACGCGGCATTCAGCCGGCACGTACTTGTTGTTGGCCGCTGCGGAAACGGCGCACTTCCAAGTGATCACATCTTCAGGAACAGCACCGCCAGCCAGCGCTGCGCCGCCACTTTCCGGCGTCAGGGTCAACTGGACGCCCTTGGCGTTGTCATTCATCGTCACCGAAATCACGCCGGTGCCGTCATCGACGGCGATGGTGTTCACGTTCGTGGTGGCCGCCGTGAACGCGTAACCCTGACCGAGGTCCTGGGAACCGTTGCTGGCGTTCTCAGCCACGATGGTCTTGGCGGCCGATGCGAGGGTCAAACCTTCCGATACGCGGGCGCGGACGGTGTAGTCCTGGTAGGCCGGCAGTGCGATGGCGGCCAGGATGGCGATGATCGCCACGACGATCATCAGTTCGATGAGGGTAAAGCCCTGCTGCTTCTTCATGAGTACATCCCCTAGAGATAGGTAAAAAATGAACACTGGGTCGCGGCCTGGCCGGCAGACCGGCTGAGCTAAGGCAAGCGCCTGTGCGGGTGGATCAAAGCAGGTTGCGTGCCAACTTCTTAGCAATGCTCCCCAGCATTCCCCGGCGCAATGATGGCAGCAATCCTGCGGATTGGAACCCCCCGCACAGTAATTTGCGACCAACCCTGCAATGTGACGTACTGCGTCACGTTCTGACCAACAGGGTCTTGGATGAAGGTCACGCTTTCTTGTCAGGCGGGGATGCCACCCGGGGCCGGAACCGGCTACCATGCGCCCAGATAGCCCGCCTGGGGATGGTGTGGCTGGGGAGCCTCGTATGTCCGTTAGCCGTACTGCAGTCAAGAAAGAGCCCGTGGCGCGAAATACCATGGAGCTGCAACCGTTTGTCTGGGAGGGGACCGACAAGCGCGGAATCAAGATGAAGGGGGAGCAGACGTCCAAGAGCGCGAATCTGCTCCGGGCCGAACTGCGCCGCCAGGGCATAACGCCCAAAGTGGTCAAACCCAAACCCAAGCCATTGTTTGGCGCCGCCGGCAGTGCGGTCAGCGCTAAGGACGTCTCCTTCTTCAGTCGCCAGATGGCGACGATGATGAAGTCCGGTGTGCCGATCGTTAGCGCGCTGGAGATCATCGGAAGCGGACACAAGAACCCGCGCATGAAGAAGATGGTGGAAACCATCCGCACAGATATCGAAGGCGGCTCGTCCATGTACGAAGCCATCAGTCAGCATCCAGTGCAGTTCGACTCGCTGTACCGCAATCTGGTCCGCGCTGGTGAAGGCGCAGGTGTGCTGGAGACAGTCCTCGACACGGTGGCAACCTACAAGGAAAACTTGGAAGCCCTGAAGGGGAAAATCAAGAAAGCGATGTTTTACCCGGCCATGGTCGTCGTAGTCGCTCTTGTCGTCAGCGCCATCCTGCTCATCTTCGTAGTGCCACAGTTCGAGGATGTGTTCAAGAGTTTCGGCGCGGAACTGCCGGCGTTCACGCAATTGATCGTCAACATGTCGCGATTCATGGTTGCGTATTGGTGGCTGATACTTTTGATTGTTGGCGGCAGCGCCGCGGGCTTCATCTTTTCGTATAAACGCTCGCCCTCTATGCAGCACACCATGGATCGCCTGATTTTGAAGGTGCCGGTCATGGGGCAGATCATGAACAACAGCGCGATTGCCCGCTTCGCCCGCACCACTGCCGTTACTTTCAAAGCCGGCGTGCCACTGGTAGAAGCCCTCGGGATTGTCGCAGGCGCCACCGGCAACAAGGTGTATGAAGAGGCAGTGCTACGCATGCGTGATGACGTGTCGGTTGGTTATCCAGTCAACATGGCCATGAAACAGGTGAACCTGTTCCCGCACATGGTGGTGCAGATGACCGCCATCGGTGAAGAAGCCGGCGCCCTGGACACCATGTTGTTCAAGGTGGCCGAGTACTACGAGCAGGAGGTCAACAACGCCGTTGATGCCCTCAGCAGCCTGCTGGAGCCGATGATCATGGTGTTCATTGGTACCATCGTCGGCGGCATGGTCATCGGCATGTACCTGCCCATCTTCAAACTCGGCGCCGTCGTCGGCTAAGGTAACAATGGCATTTCTCGACCAGCATCCCGGTCTCGGCTATCCCGCCGCGGCCGGTCTGGGACTGCTCCTGGGCAGCTTCCTCAACGTAGTCATCCTGCGTCTGCCCAAGCGGCTGGACTGGCAGTGGAAGCGCGACGCCCGCGAAGTGCTCGAAGAGCCGGACATCTACGAGCCGCCGCCGCCGGGGATCGTGGTGGAGCCGTCGCACTGCCCGCACTGCAAGCACAAGTTGGCCTGGTTCGAGAACATCCCGCTGTTCAGCTGGCTGGTCCTGCGCGGCAAGTGCCGACATTGCCACGCCCCGATCTCCATCCAGTACCCGCTAGTGGAGCTGGTCACCGCCCTGCTGGTGCTGGCCAGCGTGTGGCAGTTCGGCTTCGGTTGGCAGGGCTTCGGCGCGATCGTGCTGAGCTGCTTCCTGGTCGCCCTGTCCGGGATCGATCTACGGACCCAACTGCTCCCGGACCAGTTGACCCTGCCACTGATGTGGTTGGGCCTGATCGCGGCCAGCGACAACCTGTACATGCCCGCCAAACCCGCCCTGCTGGGCGCGCTGGCCGGCTATCTGTCGCTCTGGTCGGTGTGGTGGCTGTTCAAGCAGATCACCGGCAAGGAAGGCATGGGGCATGGCGATTTCAAACTGCTGGCCGCGCTCGGCGCCTGGTGCGGGCTGAAAGGCATCCTGCCGATCATCCTGCTGTCCTCGATCGTGGGCGCGATCATCGGCTCGGTCTGGCTGTATTCGCGCGGTCGCGATCGTGCCACCCCGATCCCGTTCGGCCCCTACCTGGCGATTGCCGGCTGGATCGTGTTCATGTGGGGCGAGCCGCTGATCAACGCCTATATGGGCTTCGCCGGCCTACGCTGAGGGCCGGCCGATGTCTGATTACGTCATCGGCTTGACCGGCGGTATCGCCGCCGGCAAAAGCGAGCTGAGTCGCCGCTTCGAAGATCTGGGCATTACCGTGGCGGACGCCGACGTCGCAGCACGCGCCGTGGTTGCCCCCGGCAGCGACGGCCTGAAGCGTATCGCGGCGCACTTCGGCGATAGCATCCTGCTGGCCGATGGAAACCTGAACCGGGCCACCCTGCGCGAGCGCATCTTCGCCTCCGCGCAGGACCGTCAGGCACTGGAAGCGATCACCCACCCGGCCATCCGCCAGTTGCTGCGCGACACCTGCGAGCAGGCGGGCGGCCCCTATGCAATCGCTGCCATCCCCCTGCTGACCGAAGCCGGCGGCCGCCAGCAATACCCCTGGCTGGACCGCATCCTGGTGATCGATGTGCCCGTGGCCGTGCAGCACGCACGCCTGCTGCAGCGCGATGGCATCACCACCGAACTGGCCGACCGGATGATCGCCGCCCAGGCCAGCCGCGAGGCGCGCCTGGCCCTGGCCGATGACGTGGTGGTCAATGACGGGCAGCCGGAGCACCTGCAGGCCAAGGTGGAGGCGCTGGATCAGCTGTACCGGCTGCTGTCCGCCAAAACGGTTGCCGACCACCGGTAGAGCCACCCCATGGGTGGCTGCCTTTGGGTATACCGACACACCGCACAGCCACCCATGGGGTGGCTCTACCGGACGTGGTGATTACACCGCCGGCGAGCGGATGCGACGATCAAACCGCCGGCGAGAACGTCAACGTCGCCACCACACCCCGATCCACGCCCGGGCGCACACTGACCTGCCAGCCGTACAGATCGCATAGGCGGCTGACGATCGACAAGCCGATCCCGCCCCCCTGCGAGTGCCCGGCATGGGTACCGCGGTAACCACGCTGGAACAGCTTGGCCGCATCCTCCGCGCTCAACCCCGGGCCGCTGTCGATCACATCCACGTGGTTGCCGGTGACGACCACGCGCACCGAGCCTTCCTGCGAGTACTTCACCGCGTTGCCGATCAGGTTGCCCAGGGCCACCGACAGTGCCGACTCGGGCGCGTCGATGACCAGCTCGCGGTCGCCCTCCAGCACCAGCTCCAGCGGCTTGCCGCCAAGCTGGGCGCGGTGCGCATCAAGCAATTGCTCTGCCACCCGCGCCACGTTGCTGTTGCCCTGCCCGCGCTCGTTGCGCGACAGCAGCAGCAGGGAGCCGATCAGATCGGTACATTGCTGTTCGGCACGCTGGATGCGCTGCAGCCGCTGCAGCACCTTTTCATCCAGGCCGGGGCGCGCCAGCAACAGCTCGGTCGCGCCGCGAATGACCGCCAGCGGCGTACGCAGCTCGTGGCTGACGTCGGCGTTGAACTCACGGTCGCGCTGGACCACTTCGGTCAATCGCGAGGAATAGTCGTCGAGCGCCTGGGCCAGCTGGCCCACCTCGTCGTCGGGAAAGCGCGGGGCCAGTGGCTCCGGCTCGCTGGTGCCACCCCGGTAAGCCCGCAGACGCGCGGCAAGATCGGACACGGGCTTCATCACCTTGGAGGCCGACCACCAGCCCAATACCAGCGACAGCAGGCTGAACACCAGCACCGACACCAGCAAGGCGCGCTTGAGCTGCGCCTCGCCGCGGATGCTCTCGGTCATGTCGTAAGCGAGGAAGAACCAAGCTTCCGGCGTCTTGCGTACGGCCAGTTTGTAGGAGAACGCATTGCCGCGTTCATCCACCCCACCCAGGCTGTGGATGCCATCGCGGAAGTCATACCAGTCCGGCTCTTCGGTACGCAGGGCGTCGAACTTGTCTGGTCGGACAATCCGCGCGCGCATCTGCTGCACCGGCAGGTCGGGATTGCGAGAGGGATCGGCGGAATAGCGATGCGCGTACTCGTCGATATTGCGGTTCATCACGTCTTCGACCAACTGGTTTTCCACGCGCGCACGCGCCCAGTTGGTGGCAAAAGCGAACAGTGCCGTCAGGCAGAAGCCCAACAGCACGAACGAGACGATGATGCGGCTGCGCAGCCGGCGCCGATATGGCGCGCGGCGACGCTCCCCCTTGCCCGTCACCGGATCAGGCTTCCGGCGCGGCGATGCGGTATCCGATGCCATGGCGGGTCTGGATCAACGGCACCTCGAACGGCTTGTCCACCACTGCGCGCAGGCCGTGGATGTGCACGCGCAGCGAGTCCGAATCGGGCAACTCTTCACCCCAGACGCGGGTTTCCAGTTCCTGGCGGGTCACCACCGCGGGCGCGGCTTCCATCAGGGCCTGCAGGATTTTCAGCGCCGTCGGGTTGAGCTGCAGCAGCTTGCCCTGGCGGCGCACTTCAAGCGTATCCAGGTTGTATTCCAGATCACCGGTTTCCAGCACGCGGGTCTGCACCCCCTTGCCGCGACGCGACAGCGCGTTCAACCGCACCTCCACTTCCTGCAGCGCGAACGGCTTGATCAGGTAATCGTCGGCGCCGGAGTCGAACCCGGCCAGCTTGTTGTCCAGCGAATCGCGTGCGGTGAGCATCAGCACCGGGGTCTGCTTGCGCGCTTCATTGCGCAGCTTGCGGCAGACTTCGATGCCGTCCATGCCGGGCAGGTTGAGATCCAGAACAATCGCATCGAATTCGTGCACCACGGCAAGGTGCAAGCCAGTCACGCCGTCGGCGGCGAAGTCCACGGTATGCCCGCGGTCTTCAAGGTAATCGCCCAGGTTGGCGGCGATGTCGCTGTTGTCTTCAATTACAAGAATTCGCACTGTGACCTCTGGTTGGCAGGTGATCCTTTCGGATCAGGAGCATCGGATCGCGCGGACGACCCTGTTACAGCCGGTAGCCCCGTTCCTCGCACCTTGGGGAAGATACACATCCCATTGTTAACATTAGACAGTGGATGTCGCTCATTCCGCGTCAAAAGCCACCTTCTCCCCTCAAGGCACCTGCCTGGCGACATCCCGCCTCGCCCGGAAAGGGAGGCGGGACCCGGCATCAATTGCTGGAGGCGTTCGGGGATCGACGATTGTTGAGGTAGTCCTTGCCATCCTCGCGCGCCTTGCGGCGCTGCGCCACGGTCATGCACACACTCTCATGGAAATTGCTGCCGGTGGCCTTTTCGCGGCGGCAGACCAGGCGGCTGTCTTCCTTCGCACGGGTCAGGATGGTGTTGACCGTCGACTGGTCGTTGAGCAGCTGGGTACGGGCGACCGGGCTCAGTTCCTTTGCGGACTCATGGCCCTGCAAGGCCGACTTGATGCGGTCCAACGCGGCCTGGACCTGGCTGCGGTCCTCCGGCGTGATCTCGCTGTAGGTCTCACTGCGCAGCGCGCCCTCCACCTTCTGGATCTGCTCGCTGATCGGGACCTCGACGTTGAGCGAGACCTCGTGGTCCTTGCCCTGCGACATTTTCGCCTCGCTGACGCCGGCGACGGTGAACAACAACATCGTGCAGACCAAACGGTACATACGCAGTGCTCCATCCATGAACGAGCGCCAAATGTAACCAGCCTGCGGGCGGCGGACAAGTGAGATTTATCACCCTCCCGGGACAGGCGGCCGATCGAGAAAAAGGCCCAGGCGGAACCCGCCTGGGCCTGAAAGTGTTTCCCGATTACCGATCCTGCTGAGGAGGGCAGAGCTGCGGTTCGATGAAGGCTACGCTGGGGCCGATTAAAGCCTCGTTAAAACCGCAGAAACTTTCCGGAAAATTTCAAGCCTTTGAATTAACAGGCTTTTTCATCGACGCAACGTGCTCAATGATCCGCCCTGCCAAGTCCGCCTGACAGATCGCCTCGATGCCCTCCAGGCCCGGCGTGGAGTTCACCTCCAACACCAGCGGACCACGGCTGGAGCGGATCAGGTCGACCCCGGCCACGCTCAGGCCCAGCGCCTTGGCCGAGCGCACCGCCACCAGTTGCTCGGCCCGGCTGGCTTTGGCGGCCCGGGCGCTGCCACCGGCATGAAGGTTGGAGCGAAAGTCGCCGTCCGGAGCCTGGCGCTGCATCGCCCCCACCACCTGGTCGCCAACGACCAGACAACGCAAGTCGGCGCCTTGCGCCTCGCCGATGAACTCCTGCATCAGGAAGTTGGCGTACAGACCGCGCAGGGCTTCGACGATACCCCGGGAGGCACTGGCCTTCTCGGTCAGGATCACACCGCGTCCCTGCGTGCCCTCGTTGAGCTTCACCACGTGCGGCGGCGGCCCCAGCATCGACAGCAGGTCGACCGTGTCGTCGGGGTTGTCGCCGAACACCGTCACCGGCATGTCGATGCCCTTGGAGGCCAGGATCTGGTGCGCGCGCAGCTTGTCGCGGGCGCGCAGGATCGCATCGGAGGGATTGGGCGTGCGGGCGCCCATCATTTCGAACTGGCGCAGCACGGCCGTGCCATACCGCGTCACCGAGGCACCGATACGCGGGATCACCGCATCCACGCCGGTGATCGGACGGCCCTTGTAATGCATGGTGAAACCATCGGCGGCGATGCGCATGTAACAGCGCAGCGGATCGAGCACGCGCACGGTGTGGCCGCGCGCGCGCGCGGCTTCTACCAGCCGGCGCGTGGAGTACAGCTTGCTGTTGCGGGACAGGATGGCGAGTTTCATCGCGGTGGGCGCACGGGGCCGGAAAACGCGAAGCATAGCCTGCGCCGGGTACGCTGCGATGAGGATCGCGCGACGCGCAGCTCAGCGGTGGTTTGAGGCGCACAGGTCACGCTGCCAGCCCCGCAGGCGAGTACCGCCACCCGGATGCCGGAGCCCGCCGCGCGGTGTATTGATCACTGCCTGGGCGCAACGATGTTTCGCTGCACCGGGTGAACCGATACCCTCGACGCCCGGCCAACGACGGCCGCGCCGCGACATCACCGCGACCTCCGCAAAGGCATGCCCATGAAATCCGGACCGCTCGCTGTCGTGGCCCTGCTGAGTGTTCTCCTGTCGGGCACGCCCCGTGCCGCGCCCGTGCAGTTCACCGACTACGGCGATTTCTATCGATCGTTGGGTGGCAACCTGTTCCAGGGACCGGGAACCGCACTGGGTATGCCCTGCACGGAATCGCCGCGACACTGCCTGTGGTCCACCTCGATGATCGGGGCGCTGCAGCGTCATGAAGATGCGCTGTGGACCGTACCAAGCAGCCTGGCGGAGACGCCAACGGATGGGCTTCCCGACGTTGTCTTCGATGGCAAGGCGTTGTCTGTGGGCGCGCGGCGCTGGCCACTGAGCAGCGCCATCGACCTCGCACCGCGGGAATGGCGTACCGGCTCGCCCATTCGCCCGGAAAACCTGGAGGACGTCACGGCGTGGCAGCACGGCACCTCGGTGTGCCTGGACATGCGCTACGTCGGCAGTGGCAAGGGTGATCGGTACACCACCGTGCTGTTGCTGCATGGGGAGCGCCTGTACATCCTGCCTCCCCTGTTTGGCACGTGTGCTGCCATTCGTACCGCGCCGGAGCACCGTTTCAGCTATCCGAGCAATACCTATGTGGGGCCCGGGAGGGAAGACAGCCCGCGCGGCTTGCAGGTGGACTATCTGCTGCCAGATGGCAAGACGCGCATTGCGCGCTATCTGTTGCGTTTTCCCGATCAGGAGGATCCGTTTGCCTTCGAGGTCATCGGCGAATAAGGCGCCGCCCGTGGCAGCAACCCGCTCAGAAGCATCCTGTGCATCGTCGGGCACGGCTATCGGGCAAGCGACGCGCGTTGCTGTCGATTCCAGCGGGTACGGTATGAAGCGGAATGAGATAGCAGGCGCCTGATCGGCGCAATCGCGGCGGGGTCCGGCGGCTTCGGAGCGCTGCATTCCTGTCCATGTGTCGGGAACATGGAGCGGGTGAAGGGAATCGAACCCTCGTCAGTAGCTTGGGAAGCTACAGCTCTACCATTGAGCTACACCCGCGCGGTGCCGGACAAGTCTATGCGGCGGGACGGTAAAAAGGCAACGGGCGGCACTGGGCCGCCCGTCGTTTGTGCCTTTTACCCGCTCCGCGCAGCGCCCGGTCAGGAGCGCTGCGCGAAGTGGATCAGAAGCTGCCGCTGAAGCTGGCAAACAGCGTTGCGTCGCGGGCGCGCTTCTGCAGCGTGGTGGTGCTGATGCCCACGTTGCTGTTCAGGCCCCACATGCTGACGCGAGCGCCCAGTACGGCGGTGGCGTAGTTTTTGTCGAATTCCAGGCCCGGCACCTTGTACATGCCCACTTCCGGCATCGACTGCAGCCATGCGCTGGCCTGCCTGCTGTCCTCGAACTCGTGGTCGTAGGTCACCTGCACGTACGGCTTGACGCTGCCGCCGTCGAAGCGCGCCTGCCAGCCGATGCGGCCCACGGTGGAGTCGGCATCCTGGTCGGCGTAGCCCAGCGCGGTAGCGCTCGGGTTGCTCTCCGTGTACCCGTCCAGCTTGACCTTCTGCCAGATCACTGCGGCCACCGGACCGTGGCGGAAGCCGCCCTCGGTGCCGAACTCGTAGCCGGCGTTCAGGGCTGCGGTCAGGTTGCTGCCTTCCGGGGAGCCTTCGTGGATGCGGGTGGCCGGCCCCAGCTGGAGCTTGCGGGTCACGTCATAGTCCAGCCAGCTGTAGCTGAGCTGGGCGTTGACCCAGGCGCGCTCGCCGTACCAGCCGGCGAACAGGCCCAGCGAGGTGTCGGACTGGGTGAAATCGCCCTTGTTCTTGCCGAAGTCCGCGTCCATGCGGCCGTAGCCGGCGAAGCCGCCGAGCACCATGCCGTCACGCGCCCAGTCCACGCCGAACAGGCCAGCCGGAGCCATGCCGTCGTACAGGTCGGCGTGGGCGTAGCGCTGCATGTCGCCACGCAGGTTGCCCCACCAGCTCAGGCCATCGGCCGGACGGCCGCCCAGGTGCCAGCTGACCTGGTCGGCGCGCGAACGACCCACGGTCTGCGCCGAGTGGGTCAGGATCTGCTGGTTGCGCGGCGCTTCCAGGATCGACAGGGTGTACTGGCCCAGCATTTCATGGGTGGCAGCGGTCGGATGCACGCCATCGGCGAACACGTAGGTGGTCGCGGCACTCGGGGTGACGTAGGCCAGCGGACTGCAGGTCAGCGACGAGGCCGTGGTGCAGGCCGGGCTGGTGACGTTGACGAAGCCGTACTGGCCCGGGTTGGCCACGATTTCCTGCAGGACGTGGAAGGTGTCGACCGGAATCACCTGCAGGCCAGCAGCCTTCAGGCCGGCGAACAGGGCATCGTTGTAGGCCTTGGCCAGCGCGGTGCCGGCGGCCATGCCGGCCGCGCCGCCCGCGCGTGCGCCCGGGGTCAGGCCGACGTCGGGAATGGTCGGGACCACGACGTACTGGGCGCCGGCACCCTTCAAGGTAGCGACGATGCCGACCTGGTCGGTCACCGCGTTGGTCAGCGTGGACACCAGCGGCGCGCCGGCCTGGATGGCAAACAGATCGTTGGCGCCGCCGAACACGGTGTACAGCGCGTTCGCGTCAGCCTTGCCGCCGTTGGCAGCCAGGTACTGCGCAGTCTGGGTCTTGAGCGAGTACACCGGCACCGCCGGGGTGCCCGGGGCCAGGGTCAGACTGCTATCCACGCCCACGCGGGCGCCACCGATGGCGTAGTTGTCGCCGTTCTGGCCGTTGCCGTGCGCCGAGGCATTGGTGCCGTAGTAGTCGGCGACGAACTGCGCATACGTCCAGCCCGGGTTGGTGGTGGACTGGCCGGTGACAGGTCGCACTGCGGCCGGCAGCAGCGGGCGGAAGTAACCGGCATCGGTGAGGCTGTCGCCGATGAACACGGTTTTGGTATAGGGGGACTGCTGGGCCATGGCCGGCAGGGCGGCCATGGCGATGGCCACGGCCATCAGGGAACGCAGGGGGCGCTTGCTGAGCAGCATGTAAAGCTCCTTGGGGTGGGGAACAGCCGACGTACGCCGGCGCACGGTGGCAATGGTTTCACTGCGCCCCGGGCAATTCACGCTGCGTCGCCGCATGAAATCGCCCCGGGCCTCTGGAAACCCCGCACGGCGGCCTCCGCCGCCCCGGCAGCGGGCCGGCAAGGGTACGCACACCGGCCACAATTAGGGACAATGGCGTCATGAACATCGTGCTCAACGGCGACACCCGCCAGCTTCCGCAAAGCGCCACCGTCCTGGACCTGCTGCAGATCGAAAACCTGCTCGAACGCCGTGTCGCGGTGGAGGTCAATGGCGAAATCATCACCCGCAGCCGCCACGCCGACCACCTGCTGCAGGACGGCGACGAGGTGGAAATCGTGCATGCGCTGGGCGGCGGTTGAACAGCGTCAGCGCCGCCACCACCGGCACTCGACGGTCGCTGCAGCCGCAGCATCGTGACGCGCGATAGGCGATAATTCGACCCATGAATGCACATGCCCCCACTGATTCGCTGGTGATCGCCGGCAAGACCTACAGTTCCCGGCTGCTGACCGGCACCGGCAAGTTCAAGGATCTGAAAGAAACCCGCATCGCCACCGATGCCGCCGGGGCCCAGATCGTCACCGTGGCGATCCGCCGCACCAACATCGGGCAGAACCCGGGCGAGCCCAACCTGCTGGACGTGCTGCCGCCGGACCGTTACACGATCCTGCCCAACACCGCCGGCTGCTACACCGCCGACGACGCGGTGCGCACCTGCCGCCTGGCGCGCGAGCTGCTGGACGGGCACAACCTGACCAAGCTGGAAGTGCTGGGCGACCAGAAGACCCTGTACCCGGACGTGGTGCAGACCCTCAAGGCCGCCGAGGTGCTGGTCAAGGATGGCTTCGAGGTGATGGTCTACACCTCCGATGATCCGATCCTGGCCAAGCGCCTGGAGGAGATCGGCTGCGTTGCGGTGATGCCGCTGGCCGCGCCGATCGGCTCGGGGCTGGGCATCCAGAACAAGTACAACCTGCTGCAGATCATCGAAGACGCCAACGTGCCGATCATCGTCGACGCCGGCGTGGGCACGGCATCGGACGCGGCGATCGCGATGGAGCTGGGCTGCGATGGCGTGCTGATGAACACCGCCATCGCCGGTGCACGCAACCCGGTGCTGATGGCCAGCGCGATGCGCAAGGCGGTCGAAGCGGGGCGTGAGGCCTTCCTGGCCGGGCGCATTCCGCGCAAGCGCTACGCCAGTGCCTCCTCGCCGATCGACGGGTTGATCGGCTGATGACCAATCCCTTCGACAGCGCCGGTGCCAAGGCACCGCCCAAGCCCTTCACCATCACCGAAGGCCGCCGCGAGGTGCGCAGTTTCGTGCTGCGCCAGGGCCGCTTCACCCCGGCCCAGCAGCGCGCGTTCGACGACCGCTGGCCGCGCTTCGGCCTGGACTTCACCGGCGAGCCGCGCGACCTGGAGGCAACCTTCGGGCGCGATGCGCCCAAGGTGCTGGAGATCGGCTTTGGCAACGGGGCCGCGCTGCGCTTTGCCGCCCAGCAGGACCCCAGCCGCGACTACATCGGCCTGGAAGTGCACGCCCCCGGCGTGGGCCGCCTGCTCAACGCACTGGCCGACGACAACGCCGATCACGTGCGTCTGTACCACCACGATGCGGTGGAAGTACTGGAGAAGGAGATCGCCGATGGCGCGCTGGATGAAGTGCGCATCTATTTCCCCGATCCGTGGCACAAGAAGCGTCACAACAAGCGCCGCCTGATCCAGCCCGGCTTTGCCGACCTGCTGGTGCGCAAGCTGCGCGTCGGCGGCCGCCTGCATTGCGCCACCGACTGGCAAGACTATGCCGAGCAGATGTGGGACGTGCTCGACGCCACCGCCGGGCTGAGCAACCGCGCCGGGCCGCGTGGCCAGGTGGAACGTCCCGCGTGGCGCCCGCAGACCCACTTCGAGACCCGTGGCCAGAAGCTCGGCCATGGCGTGTGGGACCTGTTGTACGACCGTACCTGATCCCACCCCAAGGAACCGCGCCACCCCATGGACACCGCGCTGACGCTGACCACCGATATGAAGCTCGTCCTCGGGCTGGTTGGCTTCACGATGGCGATGTTCCTGTTCGAGCGCATCCGCGCCGACGTGGTGGCGCTGGTGGTGCTGGTGGTGCTGGGCGTCACCGGGCTGATCGCGCCGGAGGAAATCTTCGGCGGCTTCTCCGGCAACGCGGTGATGAGCATCATCGCCACCACCATCCTCGGTGCGGGCCTGGACCGCACCGGGGCGTTGAACCGGCTGGCGGCCTGGCTGCTGCGGCGCGGGCATGGCGTTGAAACCCGCCTGCTGATGATGACCACCGCGATCGCCGGCTTGAACTCGTCCTTCATGCAGAACCCCTCGGTGATGGCGCTGTACCTGCCGGTCGCCTCGCGGCTGGCCGCCCGCACCGGGCTGACCCTGCAGCGGCTGCTGCTGCCGATCGCCGCGGCGATCGTGATGGGCGGTGCGCTGACCATGGTCGGCAACTCGCCGCTGATCCTGTTGAACGATCTGCTGGCTTCGGCCAACAACAACCTGCCCTCGGGCCTGGCCACCATCGAGCCGCTGCGCATGTTCGCGCCGCTGCCGATCGGCGTGGCGCTGTTGATCGCCTCGCTGCTGTACTTCCGCTACTTCGGCGACCGCAAGCTGGTCGAGGAAGAAACCCTCGCCAACGATGGCGTCACTCCGGCCCGTACCGAAAGCTATTTTGCCAAGACCTACGGCATCGAAGGCGACGTGTTCGAGCTGGTGGTCACCGCCGAAAGCCCGTTGGTCGGCATGACCCTGGGCGAGGCCGAGAACGTGCACGACGCACCGCTGCTGCTGGCGCTCAAGACCGGCAACGACACCCGCCTGGCACCGCCGGCGGAAATGCGCATCTGGGTCGGCAGCGTGCTCGGGGTGATGGGGGCGCGCCAGCAGGTAGGCGATTTCGCGCAGAACCAGTTCCTGCGCATGTCCTCGCGCCTGAAGCACCTGGGCGACCTGTTCAATCCCAGCCGCGCGGGTATTTCCGAAGCGGTGATCCCGCCGACCTCGGACGTGATCGGCAAGACCGCTTCGGAGCTGCGCCTGCGCAAGCAGCGCGGCATCAGCCTGCTGGCGATCAACCGCGACAAGCAGGTGATCCGCGAGGACGTGCGCAACGTGGCGCTGCGCGCCGGCGACATGCTGGTGTTCCACAGCATCTGGACCGATCTGGCGCAGGCCGCCAAGAGCCGCGACTTCGTGGTGGTCACCGACTACCCCAAGGGTGAGCAGCGCCCGCACAAGTTCAAGATCGCGATGAGCATCTTCGCCATCACCATCCTGATCGCGCTGACCTCCAAGCTGCCGGTGGCGCTGACCCTGATGACCGGCGTGGCCGGCATGCTGCTCACCGGCGTGCTGCGCATGGACGAGGCCTACGCCTCGATCAACTGGAAGACCATCTTCATGATGGCCGGGCTGATCCCGCTGGGCTGGGCGATGGACAGCAGCGGCGCGGCGGCCTGGATCGCCGGCCACACCATCGACCGCCTGCCCACCGGCATCCCGGTGTGGGTGCTGGAAATCGCACTGGCGCTGCTGACCACGATGTTCTCGCTGGTGATCAGCCATGTGGGGGCGACCATCGTCATGGTGCCGATCGCGGTCAACCTGGCGTTGGCGGCCGGTGGCAATCCGACCGCATTCGCGTTGATCGTGGCGTTGTCGGCGTCCAACAACCTGATGACCGCCTCCAACCCGGTGATTTCGATGATCACCGGCCCGGCCAATTACACACCGCGCGAACTGTGGCGGGTGGGCGCGCCGCTGTCGCTGATCTACACCGCCGTAGTGGTGTTGATGATCAACCTGATGTTCTGACGGCCATCGGACCGTTGGCAACGTACGTGCAATGACCGGGAGTGCCGGCCGCTGGCCGGCTCGTCGTGCAACCGACACCAGACACAGCCGGCCAGCGGCCGGCACTGCGCTTCATCGCAGCCACACCTGACCATCGCGCACCTGCAGCGCTACCGAACGCAGGCGGTCGCCCTTGCAGGGGCCGGCCACGCAGGTGCCATCGTCCAGCGAGAACGATGCCCCGTGGGCAGCGCACACCAGATGGCCTTCGCGGCTTTTGAGGAACTGGCCGGGCGCCCAGTCCAGGCGGCGCCCGGCATGGGGACAGATGTTCAGCCAGCCACGCACGTCATCGCCTTCCCGATACAGCACGACAGACTCGCTGTCCCCCTCGAGCGTCACGTCCACCTCGGCAAATCCGGCCTCGGCAACGGCATCCAGCGCGATCAGCGGGGCTACGGCGGTATCAGGTGCAGACATGGCGGAGGCAGTCGGACAACGGGATCACATTCTCTCACGCCCTCATCTGGCTGGCTGCGCGATGAACACAAGTCATTGATTTGAAATGAACAGCGTCGCCATTTAACGAGTTTTTCACTCAATGACAGTGGCCAGCCCGGATACTCGGAGTTCGCTGACTTCAGCCAAAGAAACGCCATGTACAACCGCTTCTTCCAGTTCAACTCGTTCCGCACCCTGTTCGCGCCGCGGAAGCCGCGCCATCCGCTGGTGCGCGTTGCGGTGGGTCTGCTGGGCCTGGCGATCCTGGCCGCGCTGGTGTTTGTCGGGGTTTTCGTGGGTGCGGCGATGATCATCGCCGGTCTGGCATGGAAGCTGCTCGCCCAGCGCAAGCAGAACGCGCGCCCGAGCGACCCGCACGTGGTCGACGCCGAGTACCACGTGGTCCGCAAGCAAGCCTTGCCGCTGTCGCGCTGAGGTTCCGCCGCGCGCGCCCGCGCGGCGTGTTCTGAACTCCGCTGCATTGAACGCCAACGGCCACGCCTCGGCGTGGCATGTCGCGCGCGCGCGTTCTAGACTGCCCGTGACCTTACGTGACAGGACGCGAGCATGACCGATGTAATCCCCACGCCCGAGCCACCGCGCATTCCGGTTGCCGGTGGCGGCACCTTCCCGGTGCGCCGCATCTACTGTGTCGGGCGCAACTTCGCCGACCATGCGCGCGAGATGGGCGCGGCCGTGCCGGCCGCCGAGGATCGGGGCCGCCCGATGTTCTTCAGCAAGCCCGCCGATGCGATCGTGGTCGGGCATGACGATGTGATCCCCTACCCGTCGGCGACCTCGGACCTGCACCACGAAGTGGAGCTGGTGGTGGCGATCGGCCGCGATGCGCCCGCCGGTGAGCTGCCGGTCGACCAGGCCGAAGCACTGGTGTTCGGCTACGGCGTCGGCCTGGACCTGACGCGGCGCGACCTGCAGGCCCAGGCCAAGGCCAAGGGCCATCCGTGGGATCCGGCCAAGGGCTTCGACCAGTCCGCCCCGGTCAGCGAGCTGGTGCCGGCGGCGGAAGTGGGCGATCTGGCCGCGCTCAACCTGTCGCTGGAGATCAACGGTGAAGTACGCCAGCAGTCGCTGCTGGACCAGATGATCTGGAACGTGCCGGAGATCCTGCACGAGTTGTCCAAGCTGTGGGCGCTGAAGGCCGGCGACCTGGTCTTCATGGGCACCCCATCGGGCGTGGCCGCGTTGAAGCCGGGCGACCGTTTCAGCGCGCGGCTGGAGAACGTGGCCGAGCGCCACGGCATCATCGCCGGATGACACGCGCTGCGCTACGCTGCGGCGTCCTTTGATTCCCCCGATACGACAGGAGAGCCCGATGGGTGTACTGACTGAGTTCAAAGAGTTCGCCATGCGTGGCAACGTCATCGACCTGGCGGTCGGTGTGGTCATCGGTGCGGCGTTCGGCAAGATCGTCACCGCGCTGGTGGACAAAATCATCATGCCGCCGCTCGGCTGGATGATCGGGCGGGTGGATTTCTCCGAACTGGCCTGGACGCTGGCCCCGGCGCGGATTGCCGCAGATGGCAAGGAGATTCCGGCGGTGGTGATCGGCTACGGCGACTTCCTCAACACCGTGGTGCAGTTCGTGATCGTGGCCTTTGCGATCTTCATGGTCGTGAAGTTCATCAACCGCCTGGCCCGCAAGAAGCAGGCCGAGCCGGCCGCCCCGGCGGCGCCGAGCGAAGAAGTGCTGCTGCTGCGCGAAATCCGCGACAACCTGAAGCACTGAGGCAGCACTGTCGGCGGCCCGCCGCTGGCCGGCAGCACGGAAACGGTAGTGCCGGCCGCTGGCCGGCTCCACGGATATCGTGCATCGCGCGGAACCGGCCAGCGGCCGGCACTACCCATCGAAAGCCCCGCTCCGGCGGGGTTTTCGCTTTTGGAAAACAGCATTCGCCGGAGCATGACCTACCGCCCATGTGCGGCGCTGGCAGGCTGCTAAGCTCGGGGGCTTCCGTCCCGTTTCCCGGAGCTGTCCATGCGTCGCCGCGTCCTTGCCATCGCATCCTCCCTCGCCCTGCTGGCCGCGCCGGCCTTCGCGGCGACGGGCACCACCACGCTGCCGCCGAAGTCGCTGGCCACCGCCGCCGAGCTGCGTGAGCAGGCCCTCAAGGACGACACCGGCTGGAAGGTGGTCGAATCGCTCACCACCGAGATCGGCCCGCGCATCGCCGGCGGTGAAGCCGATCCGCGCGCCGTGGCCTGGGCGGTGGCCAAGTTCAAATCGCTGGGCTTTGACAAAGTGTGGACCGAGCCGGTCACCTTCCCCAAGTGGGAGCGCCGCAGTGAGCATGCGCAGGTCACCGGCAAGCATGCCCAGCCGCTGACCATCACCGCGCTGGGCGGCAGCCCGGGTGGCACGGTCGAAGCCGAGGTGGTGCGCTTTGCCGACCTGGCCGCGCTGCAGGCCGCGCCGGCCGGCTCGCTGGCGGGCAAGATCGCCTTCGTCGATTACCAGATGACCGCCTACCGCGATGGCCGCGACTACGGCAATGGCGGCGCGGTGCGCAGCAAGGGGCCGTCCGAGGCGATCCGCAAAGGCGCGGTGGGCTTTGTGATGCGCTCGGCCGGTACCGATTCGCACCGCGTGCCGCACACCGGTATCACCCGCTTCGACGACGGCCTCACCCCGGTGCCGTCGGCGGCGTTGTCGGTGCCCGATGCCAACCAGCTGGCGCGCCTGGTGGCGCTGGGCAGCACCACGCTCAAGCTCACCCTGGACTGCGGCTGGGACGGCAAGGCCACCTCCTACAATGTGATCGGCGAGATCACAGGGCGCAGCCTGCCCAAGGAAGTGGTGGTGATCGGCGGCCATCTGGATTCGTGGGACCTGGGCACCGGGGCGATCGATGATGGCGCCGGCGTGGGCATCACCATGGCCGCCGGCCATCTGATCGGCCAGCTGAAGCAGGCGCCCAAGCGCACCATCCGCGTGGTTGCGTTCGCCAACGAGGAACAGGGTCTGTACGGCGGCAAGGCCTATGCCGAAGCGCATGCCAAGGACGTGGTGCTGCACCAGCTGGCCGCCGAGAGCGACTTCGGTGCGGGCCGCATCTATGCGTTCAACACTGGCTCGCCGAACCCGGAGGGCTCGCGCGAGGCAACCCGCCAGATCGCCGAAGTACTCAAGCCGCTGGGCATCGAGTACGCCGCTGACAAGGGTGGCCCGGGCCCGGACGTGGGTCCGCTGGCGGCCAAGGGCGGTGCGTGGGCCTGGCTTGCGCAGGACGGCAGCGATTACTTCAACCTGCACCACACCGCCGACGACACCCTGGACAAGATCGACCCGGCCGCGTTGGCACAGAACGTGGCGGCGTACACGGTGTTTGCCTACCTGGCGGCCGAGGCCGAGGGCAGCTTCGGCAGCGAGGCCAAGCCGACCACGCCGCCGAACGAATGATCGCAGCGCGCGACGGCGTGGCGTCGTCGCCTTGCGCTTGTTGATCGCGGTGCTCTAGAAAAAGGTGCTTCCTGCAGTGGCAGGGAGCGTCTTGTTCCAAGGGACATGGAAATGGCGCAGGGCGATATGCATGCGGACGGGATCCAGGCGCCGTCTCTGGATCGGTGGTGTCTCCGCTCGGGCCTGTCGCGAGCGGGAGGGCCCCGTAGCAGCCGGTAGCAGGGGCACGCCAGGCTTTTCTGGCCTTGGTCGGTGGGTTGGGCGCTGGGCCCCCATGCCCTTGGAGGCGAAATAAAGGGGGAGGTGGCGGCCGTAGGCCGACGCCGGAGGACATTCGCCGGAAAGGGCATGGGGGCCCAGCGCCCAACCCACCGACCAAGGCGCGGAAAGAGCCTCAGGGCGCGCTTCTGCTTGCCCACGGAAGGCAGAAGAACAAAAAAAAGCCCGGTCGAAAAACGACCGGGCTTCCGGGACTCGTCACACCCCACGCGGTGAGCGCCACAGACGTACTGCGGTCCGGACAACGGCGCCGCGCTGGGCGGGTGTCTCTCCTCACCCACCCAACACAGCACCGCCTTGCACTGTGACGCAGCGCATGGGCCGCTCACTATGCGAATAATCCGAATCCCGTGTAGTCACGACGCTATCGGTGACACCGATCACACCGGGTTGGAGAAGCGCGCACGTGCGCTACCCGAAAACCGCGTCCTGCTCAGCGTGCCTGGCGTGCGTACCAGTGCGACAGCAACACCGCTGTCGCCGATGCCACGTTGAGACTCTCCACCGCACCGGTGCCGGGAATGGACAGCTGCTGATCGCAGTCCTGCGCCAGCTCACGATCCATGCCCTCACCTTCGGCGCCCATCACATAGACCAGGCGCGCCGGCACATCGCTGGCGAACAGGTCGTTGCCGCCGTCAACCAGCGTCGCGGCCAGCCCGAAACCGGCCTGGCGCAGCTGCGCCATCGCCTCCGGCAGTTCCGGCAAACGCACCAGCGGCACCGATTCGGCGCCCCCCTCGGCCACGCGCGCGGCAGCGCCGGACAGCGCCAGGGTGGAACCGGGAGGCAGCAGCAGCCCGGTCACGCCGAAATGCGCCGCCGAGCGCAGGATCGCGCCGAAGTTGTGCGGGTTGCCTACGCCATCCAGCCACAGCGCCAGCGCAGGCTTGCCGGCAGGCAGTGTGTCCAGCCACGCATCCAGGTCGAGCATCGGCGCGCGCAGCACGTCGGCGACCACGCCCTCGTGGTGGGTGGTGGCGGCGAGCTTGTTGAGGTCGCCCTCCTCCACCACGCGATAGCCGACGCGGTTGGCCACGCACCATTTCAGTACCGGCTGCATGCGCGGGATCAGCGATTCGGCCAGGTACAGCTTGCGCAGCGCCTGCGGGCGCTTCTCGAACAGCGCCTGCACCGCGTTCCACCCGTACAGGCGCAGTTCGTCGTTGCCACGCCCCGGCGGTGGCGGCGTGCCGCCCTCGCGCGGGGGCAACGGGGTTGCCCGCGGCGGTCGCGAGGACGGGCGGCGGGCATTCTTCCAGGGATCATTCACTACGGGACAACTCCAGCTTGCGTTGACGCCAGAAATCGGCGTTCTTGATGCCCAGGGCATCGGGGTCGAAGGTCGGGTCGAGGCCCAGCTTCTTCTGTCGTTCGTAATCGCGCAGGGCCAGCATCGCCGGCCGCTGCACGATCAGGATGGCGATGATGTTCAACCAGGCCATCAGGCCCACGCCGATGTCGCCCAGCGCCCAGGCCAGGGTGGCGTTGTGGAACGCGCCGAACACCACCATGCCGATGATGCCCAGGCGCAGCACCAGCACGGTCAGCGGCCGCTTGCGGTTCTGGTTGATGTAACTGAGGTTGGTCTCGGCCATGTAGTAATAGGCCATGATCGTGGTGAAGGCGAAGAAGAAGATCGCCACCGACACGAACGAGGCACCCCAGCCGGGCAGTACCGCTTCCACGCCGGCCTGCGCATAGCCGGCACCTTCGGGGATGCCCGCCAGGCCCTGGAAGATTGGTTCGGCACCGGCCACCGGCGAGTACACGTTGTACGTGCCGCTGGCCAGGATCAGGAAGGCGGTGGCGGTGCACACCATCATGGTGTCGAAGTAGATCGCAAAGGCCTGCACGTAGCCCTGCTTGGCCGGATGCGAGACCTCCGAAGCGGCCGCAGCATGCGGGCCCGAGCCTTGGCCGGCCTCGTTGGCATAGATGCCGCGCTTGATGCCCCACTCCACCGCCAGGCCCATCATCGCGCCAAATGCGGCGTGGGTGCCGAAGGCGCTGTCGAAGATGATGCCGAACATTTCCGGCACGCGGTCGTAGTTGATGATCATGATGACGATGGCCATCAGGATGAAGGCGGCCGCCATGAACGGCACCACCACCTCGGCGAAGTTGGCGATGCGCTTGACCCCGCCGAAGATGACCACGCCCAGCAGCAGCGCCACCACGATGCCGATGCCCAGCTTCAGCGCCTGCACCGATTCCATGCCCATGAACTGGCCATCCAGCGGGCCGCACAGCGCGCCGCCCCGGCAGGCGTTGATGATGCTGTCGGCAATCGCGTTGGCCTGTACGCCCGGCATCAGGAAGCCGGCCGCGATAATCGTGGCCACGGCGAAGGCCAGCGCGTACCACTTCAGGCCCATGGCCTTTTCGATGTAGTACGCCGGGCCGCCGCGGTAACGGCCTTCGGCATCCTTGGTCTTGTAGATCTGCGCCAGCGTGCACTCGACATAGGAGGTTGAGGCGCCGAGGAAGCCCATCACCCACATCCAGAAGATCGCGCCGGGGCCACCAAAGGCGATGGCGGTGGCCACGCCGGCGATGTTGCCGATGCCCATGCGCCCGGCCATCGACATGGCCAGTGCTTGGAACGAGGACACGCCCGCGTCGGACTTCTCGCCCTGCACGGTCAGGCGGCACATCTCGAAGAAGCCGCGGATCTGCATGAAGCGGGTACGGATGCTGAAGAACAGGCCGGCGCCCAGGCACACCGCGATCAGTGCCTTGCTCCAGATGATGCTGTTGACGAAATGTACGGCTGCTTCCACGCGCTCTCTCCAGTCGGCGGAAAATAAAGGACGTCCCGTCGGCTGGAGGGGACCGGCTCGATTCTCCACGATCGGGGGCCGCTACGGTAGCGGCAGCGCTTCATCGGCCCGGCAGGATGCCCGGTTCTCCCCGGAGAAACCCGCGCCCCGGTAGAGCCGGGCCATGCCCGGCTGCCTCCGTCCCGGAGCGACCCCAGCCCGGTAGAGCCGGGCCATGCCCGGCTGCCTCTGCCCCGGAGCGACCCCAGCCCGGTAGAGCCGGGCCATGCCCGGCTGCCTCTGCCCCGGAGCGACCCCAGCCCGGTAGAGCCGGGCCATGCCCGGCTGCCTCTGCCCCGGAGCGACCCCAGCCCGGTAGAGCCGGGCCATGCCCGGCTGCCTCTACCCCGGAGCGACCCGAGCCCCGGTAGAGCCGGGCCATGCCCGGCTGCCTCTACGGCAACGCTGGGCTACAGGCTGCGCAGCCGCAAAAACAGATAGGAGAAGCAGTCGCGCAGCCCGCGCCCGACCGGCTCGCCGTAGGCTTGGCGCAGCACGAAACCCTCACCGACGAAGCGGGGGATCGCCGGATCAGGCATGACCGCCCACCGAAGGCGTCTCCGCCTCCTGCCGCTCCAGCTCACGCGCCACGGCTTCGGGCGAACGCGTATACGGGGCCAGCAGCGAGTAGAACGCCGGCACCACGAACAGCGACAGGAAGGTGGACACGGTGACGCCGAAGATCACCACGATGCCGATGGTGCCTCGGCTGGCCGACCCCGGCCCCCCGGCCACCACCAGCGGGATCGCGCCGACCACCGTGGCGATGGAGGTCATCAGGATCGGACGCAGGCGCACCACCGCCGATTCGACGATGGCCGCGTGGACGTTGCGGCCTTCGTCGCGCAGCTGGTTGGCGAATTCCACGATCAGGATGCCGTTCTTGGCCGCCAACCCGACCAGCATCACGATGCCGATCTGGCTGAAGAGGTTGATGCTGCCGCCACTGACATACAGGCCGAGCAGTGCGCCGAGCACGCCCAACGGCACGGTCAGCATGATCACCAGCGGATGGATGAAGCTCTCGAACTGCGCGGCCAGCACCAGGTAGACCACCAGCAGCGCCATGGCGAAGGTGAGCAGCACCGCGCTGCCGGCGTTCTGGTATTCGCGCGATTCGCCCTTCCAATCCAGCTGCGCGTGCTGCGGCAGTTCTTCGCTGGCCGTCTGGTGCGCCCAGGCAATCGCCTCGCCGAGCGGATAGCCCGGGGCCAGGCCGGCGCTGATGGTGATCGAGCGCAGCCGGTTGAAGCGGTTGAGGTTGCCCGCTTCGGCCACTTCGCTGAGGGTGACCAGATTGGACAGCGGCACCAGTTCGCCGTTACTGGCACGGACACGGATGGCGGCCAGGTCGGCCGGCGAGGCACGGCCATCGCGACCGGCCTGGACCAGCACGTCGTACTCCTCGCCGTTGTCGACGAAGGTGGTGACGCGGCGCGAGCCCATCATGGTTTCCAGCGCGCTGCCGATCGCGGTGACCGATACGCCCATGTCGGCGGCGCGCTGGCGATCGATGTTGACCCGCATCTGCGGCCGGGTTTCCTTGTAGTCCGAGTCCACGCCGACCAGGCCGGGGTTGTCGGCCATGCGCAGCAGCATGCGGTCGCGCCACTGCGCGATCTCGGCGTACTCGGGCCCGCCGAGCACGATCTGGAACGGCTGGCCCTGGCTGCGGACCAGCCCGCCGCCCACCTGGGTGCGCACGCGCACGCCGCGCAGGCCATCCAGGTGCTTCTGCAGGTCGGCGGCGACGTCCGGGGTGGCCACCTCGCGCTGTTTCCACGGTTGCAGGAACACGCTGATGCGGCCGGTGTGCATTTCCTCGCTGGCCCCGAAACCGCCGGGCACGCGCGGGTTGGCGCGCACGATCGGCTTGTCGTCGCCGACGAAGCCGGACACGATCTTCTCCACCTGCTGCACCTGGCCGACGGTGTAGTCGTAGCCGGCGCCTTCGGGGCCGTCGATCATGATCTGGAACGAGCCGCGGTCTTCGGCCGGGGCCAGCTCGGAGGGCAGCAGCTTGAGCAGCAGCGCGCTGGCCAGCAGCGACAGCAACATCACCACTACGTAGATCCAGGTGCGACCGACGTGCTTTTCCAGCACGCGGCCATAGGCGCCGGACACACGTGCCAGGCTGCGATCGATGACGCCGTGCAGGCCGCGCGGGGCGCGCCCGGTATGCGGCTTGAGCAGCTTGGACGCCATCATCGGGGTAAGCGTGAGCGAGACGAACGCCGACAGCGCCACCGCGGCGGCCAGGGCGACGGCCAGTTCGCGGAACAGGCGGCCGGTATTGCCTTCCAGGAAGCCCACCGGCAGGAACACCGCTACCAGCACGGCGGTCGTGGCGATCACCGCGAAGGCGACCTGCGCGGTACCGCGCTTGGAGGCCACCAGCGGCGGCTCGCCCAGGTCGATACGCCGCTGCACGTTCTCCACCACCACGATCGCATCATCGACGACCAACCCGATGCACAGCACCAAGGCAAGCAGGGTCAGCAGGTTGATCGAGAAGCCGAAGGCGTACAGCGCGATGAACGCGGCGACCAGGCACACCGGTACAGTCACCGCAGGAATCAGCGCGGCGCGGAAGCTGCCCAGGAACAGCCAGATCACCGCCAGCACCAACAGCATCGCCTCCACCAGGGTGGCGTAGACGCGATCCACGGCTGCTTCGATGAAGGTGGTGTTGTCGAAGGCGACGAAGATGCGGGTGCCTTCGGGCAGGGTCAGTGCGACGCGCTCGGCCTCGGCGCGCGCGGTACGGGCCACGTCCAGTGCGTTGGCGGTGGAGGTTTTGACGATGCCCAGGCCGATGCCCGGCTCGCCGTTGCTGCGGTAGTAGGCGCGGCGTTCGGAGGACGCCAGTTCAATCTTCGCCACGTCGCCCAGGCGTACCACGTAGCCGTCATTGCCCTTGCCCAGCGGGATGGTCGCAAAGTCCTCGGGCTTGCTGTAGTTGCGCTCCACGCGCAGGGTGAAATCACGGTCGGTCGATTCGATGCGGCCGGCGGGCAGTTCCACGTTTTCATTGCGCAGCGCGGTTTCCACATCCCCCACGGTGAGGCCGCGCGCAGCGATCTGGTCGCGGTCCAGCCAGATGCGCATGGCGTAGCGCTGGCGGCCGCCGATGCGGACCTGGGCTACGCCGTCCAGGCTGGAGAAGCGATCCACCACGTAGCGGTCGGCGTAGTCGCTCAGCTCCAGGGTGTCCATGCTCGAGGACGCCATGTTGAACCAGATGATCGGGTCGGCATCGGATTCGACCTTGGCGATTTCCGGCGGACGCGCCTCTTCGGGCATGCGGTCGGCGACGCGGCTGACCGCATCGCGCACATCGTTGGCAGCCGCTTCGATATCGCGGCTGGCGTTGAACTCGATGCTCACCTGGGCGCGGCCGTTGGAGCTGCGCGCGTTGATGGTATCGATGCCTTCGATGCCGGCCAGCGCGTCTTCCAGCACCTGGGTGACCCGGCTTTCGATGACCGCCGCCGAGGCGCCGGTGTAATCGACCGACACCGACACGATCGGCGGATCGATGGCCGGCAGCTCGCGCAGGGTCAGCCGGGTGAAGGACATGATGCCCAGCACGACCAGCAGCAGGCTCATCACCACGGCAAAGACCGGGCGCTGGATGGAGACGTCGGACAGCTTCATCCTGCCGGGTCCGCGGGCTTGGCGGCGGGCGCGGTGTCGGGGCGGTCGTCGACCTTAAGGCCCGGCCGCAGTTTGCCGGTGCCGTCCACCACGATGCGGTCGCCGGGCTTGAGCCCGCTGAGAATTTCCACCACGCCGGCGCGGCGGGCGCCGCTGCTGACGTCGCTGCGCTCGACGCTGTGGTCGGCCTTGACCCGGTAGACGAAGGAATCGCGACCGACCTGGACCACGGCGATTTCGGGGATGACCAGCGCCTGGCGTTCCGGGCGGAACATGCGGATGTCCAGCAACATGCCGGGACGCAGGGCATGGTCGGCATTGATGAAGTCGGCGCGGACGGTGACCGCGCGGGTGCCGGGATCGACGCGGGTATCGATGGTGGCCACCGTGCCTTCAAAGCTGCGGCCCGGATAGGCGACGCTGCTGGCAGTGACCTTGTCACCGGTGGTGAGGCTGGCCAGTTCGGCTTCGGGCACCTGGAAGTCGACGTGCATGCGCTCGATGTCATCCAGCGTGGCGATGGTGGTGCTGGGGGTGACCAGCGAGCCGGCGCTCACCTGACGGATGCCGAGCACGCCGGCGAAGGGCGCGCGGACCCGGCGGTCGCCGATGTCCGACTGCATTTCGCGCACCCGGGCTTCGGCCGCATCGCGGATGGCGCGCTGGGTGTCCAGGGTGGCGCTGGCGACGAGTTGCTGGGCGGCCAGTTCCCGCTGGCGCTTGTACAGCTGGTCCGCTTCGGCGAAGGTGGCCTGGGCCTGCAGCAGGGCCGCTTCCTGTGCCTGCCCCCGCAAGGTCACCAGCGGCGTACCGGCTCTGACCTGCTGGCCGCTGTCGAAGTGCACGGTTTCGATGATTTCGCTGACCTTGGCGGTGATGGTCACCGATTCACGGGCCTTGGCCGTGCCCAGCGCCTGGAGGGTGTCATTCCACGCCGAGGGCTGCACCACCTGGGTAGTGACCGGTACGGCGTCTGCCGGCCGGCGCGCGGCGTCGTCCTTGCTGCTGCACCCGACCAGGAAGGCCAGGGTGAGGCCAGCGGCGATGCGCGCGGTGATGCGTCCCGACATTTGAAAAAATCCCGTTAATTCCACGACCGCCGAGTGTACGGGTCGGGGCTGACCGGGCATATGTGCCAAGCGTTTACCGGGGCCGGCAGGGCGACCGGTGACGGGGGTAACGCCTTTCGTGCTGGGGTGGTCGAGGGGTGTATCGGTGTGTGTCAGAGCGTGTCGGATGACGTCAACGCCCCGCGGGAGGCCAATGTCGTGCGCCGAAGCCCCGTAGAGCCGACCGTTGGTCGGCTGCCCTTGAACCGACCGTTGGTCGGCTGCCCTTGAGCCGACCGTTGGTCGGCTTCCCTTGAACCGACCGTCGGTCGGCTGACCTTGAACCGACCGTTGGTCGGCTGCCCTTGAACCGACCGTTGGCCGGCTGCCCTTGAATTCCAACGGTCGATACCCGCGCCTTGCTGGCGAACGGCGGATTCTGCCGCGTGCTCAATAGCGGTAATTCACCTTCATCCACACCGTCCTGCCCGGCTCGTTGATCCGGATCGGATCAGCGGGGAAGCCGAAATCGGCGCTGCCGGCCAGGTTGAGGTGTTCGCGGTAGGCGCGGTCGAACAGGTTGTCGATACCCGCGCTGAGCTGCAGCGCATCGCTGAGGCGGTAGCCGGCGTTGAGTGCGAGAGTGGCGAAGCCGGCGCTGGGGCCGAGGTCGCGTGCCACGACATTGCCCTGGTTGGCGGCGACGCGGTGCTGGTGGGCGACGGCGCGGGCGAGTGCGCCCATGCTCCAGCGCTGGCCCTGCCAGTTGGCGCTCACGCGCGCCTCCAGCGGCGGCATCTGCGGCAGCGGCGTGCCGTCGCTGCGGTTTTCGCCCCATGCGTAGGCGAGCGTACCGCCGAGTTTCCACTGTTCGGTGAGGACCAATTCCGCGCCGGCTTCGGCGCCGGCGATGCGCGCGTCCACGTTGTCGGCCTGAGTCATGCTGCCCATCATGCCGCCCTCCCGGTAGGCGAACAGGATGTAGTCCTGCAGCCGGCCGGCGTAGGCCGATACCCAGGCATTGAGGCGGTCACTGCGGTATTGCAGGCCAAGGTCGAGCTGGGTGGTTTTTTCCGGCTGGATACCGGCGAACGCGTTCGCCGCGCCCATCGGGCCCATGTCGGGCGAGAACAGCTCCCAGTAGTCGGGCATGCGCTCGCTGTGGCCGATGCCCGCATACCAGGTCAGCGATGGGGCGAGATCGCGTTCGATGCGCAGGAAGCCGCTGCCCAGGTCTTCGCGGCGCTGCTGGCCGGCGGTTGGATTGGGCATGGCCATCATCCCGGCGCGACGGCGTTCGTCGGTGACCTCGGCGCGGTCAATGCGCAGGCCGCCGACCCAGCGCTGCGCCGTGCCTTCGCCAAGGGTGATTTCGGTGAAGGCACCCAGGTTTTCGAAGCGCGCGTCGGTGTTCCAGGACTGCTGGCGATAGGTGTTGCGACCCATGCCGCTGCGGCTGCGGTGGCGGCTGTCCTGCGCATCGACGCCGGCCACCAGGGCGATGTCCTGCCAGCGCCATTCGGAGGCGATGCGGGCGCCCGTCGTGCGGCGATCGACATTGGCCGCCATCGGCATCGGCATGCTGCTGTCCGGGTTGGGCGTGCGCAGGGTGTAGTTGTCCATCACGTGGTCGGCGTCGTTGTAATAGACATTGGCCAGCAGCTTGTCCCAGGCGCCGGGCAGGTTGTCCTTCTCCAAGCGGCCCGCATAGCTGGTGCGCTTGAACGCGGCGCCATCCATGCCACGGCCGGCATAGCGGGCGATGGCGTCGCCGGTGCCGGCCGACAGCTCCAGCACGGTGTCCGCATCGGGCGTCCAGCCGACGGCGACGTCGCTGTTCCACTTGCGCCACTTGGATGGCACGACGTCGCCGTTACCGTCCTTGTAATCGTCCGCTTCGGAGCGGTTGCCGTTGACCCGCACGTAGCCCTGCGAGGCACCGGCGGTGAGGTCGAGCACCTGGTCGTTGCGGTTGCGCGAGCCAACCAGCGCACTGGCGTTGAGGTCGATGCCCGGGGCATCGAAGCGCGGGGTATCGCGCTCGAAGCGCACCGTGCCAGCCGACGCACCGGCACCCCAGCGCACGCTCTGCGGCCCCTTGATGATGGTCAACCGGTCGAAGGTTTCCGGGGCGATGTAGGACAGCGGGTTGTCCATACGCGACGGACACGCGCCGATCAGGTTGCCTTCGTTGCTGACGATGTTCAGGCGTGAGCCGAACATGCCGCGCAGGACCGGATCACCGTTGGTACCGCCGTTGCGGATGGCGGCAAAGCCAGGAACCGTCTTGAGGTAATCGGCGCCGTCGCTGGCTGGGACCGGCTGGCGCGGCAGGCGCGGGTCGGTGACCCAGTGCAGCGGCGAGGATGGCGCGCTGGCGGTCACCACCAGGGTGTCGAGGGTGCGGGCGTCGTCATTGGCGGCATGCAGCGGCAGCGCCGCCAGGGCCAGCGACAGGGAAACAGACAGGCGCGTCAGTGCGCCCGCGCTGCGGGAAGCAACAGTCATGGTGAAACTCCAGAAAAGCACGCAGGCATGCGCCGCCATCACGGCGACACGGGCAGGAAGAGCGGTGGTTTTCAGGAGCGCGCGGGCGGGCCGCGCGCGGCGTGGGCAGGCCAGCGCAGGCTGCGTGGCGTGGGCACCGCGCGACGCACGCGCGGCGCGATGACCGGCATCGCCGGCAACAGCAGGATCAGCACCGCCAGCCACGGCATCAGCCGCGAGGCCATCATGCAGTACTCGCAGGCGTCGCCATGCCCGGCGTGCTCGCTCATCGGCGGCGACGGTGCCGCTTGCTCGTGAGCGCCCTGCATGGTGTGCACCGGCATCGGCTGCGTCGGCATGTGATGGTGCTGCGTGCCGTCGTGCTGCATGTCCTGATGCGCCATGACGTGTCCGGCGTGGGCATCCAACGGCCCCGACATCGCGTGGGCCATCCCGGTCGGCATGAGCATCACCGGTGCCTCGGCGTGCGCCTGCTGCCAGCGGCTGACCAGCGGCGCCAGCGCCATCAGCAGCGTCGCCACGAAGGCAAGCTGAAGAAAGACGGCATACGGGCGACGGCGGACGTTCACCCCCTCATGGTAGCGCCCGACCTTGGGCAGGGCAGCCCGGAGCCCTGCGACCAACCGTCGCAGCGGCCCGTTCGAAGCGCCCACCGAACGCCTCAACCCCTCTGGAGAAAAGCCCCCTTCTGTTGAAGCGGGCGCGCCAACGGCGCGGGGGTAGAGGAAGCATGCGCGGCCGTCACCGTCGCTTCTCAGACGGTGATGGTCTGCGTCAGCGATTCCCAGGTGGGCGGCAGCGGCCAGTTGGCCTCCTGGTTGCCGTCGATTACCCGGCGCAGGTCGCGGGTATCGATCTGTGGGGCAAGCACGTGCACCAGCTCCAGCGCGTAGTCGCGCAGGACGCGATCACGCGGCAGCACCGCCCAGGCGATGCACTCGTCGATCGGGGCCGGGGCCGGCCACGCACGCAGGTCGTCGTCGCTGGCATTGACCGCCATTTCCGCCAGCAGCCCCACGCCCAGGCCGGTGCGCACGTAGGTCTTGATCAGGTCCGCGTCCAACGCGGTCAGCGCGATGTCCGGCGTCAGCCCGGCACTGGCGAAGGCCCGCTGCAGCGAGGAGCTGCCGCGGGTAGAGGATTCGTAGCTGATCAGCGGGTGGTTGGCCAGCGCCTGCAGGTCCGGTGCCGCGCCCGGGCGGTCCAGCGCATGCCCGCGCGGCACCAGCACCAGTCGGCGCCAGCGGTACAGCGGAATGGCCAGGCCGGCGTTAGGCTCACCGCCCGCGGTGCTGATGATCGCGATGTCCGCATCACCCTGGCTGAGCAGGTCCAGCGCATCGCTTTCAGCGGCCTGCTGCAGGTGCACGCTCACCTGCGGATAGGCCTGCTTGATCTTCGCCACCGCCGGCGGCAGCACGAAGCGCGCCTGGGTATGGGTGGTGGTGAGGATCAGCTGGCCCTGGCTTTCGCGGCGCTGGTTGGCCGCGTAGGTGCGGATGTTGTTGGCTTCAGACAGCACGGCGCGGGCGCGGCCGATCACTTCCACCCCGGCCGGGGTCACCGCTTCGAGGCTGCGACCCTTGCGCACGAACAACAGGAAGCCCAGTTCATCCTCCAGCTGCTTGAGCTGCTTGGACAGGCCGGGTTGGGTGGCATGCACGCGCGAGGCCGCCAGCGTGATGTTGAGCTCGGCGTCGGCGATGGCCACCAGATAACGGAGTTGGGTCAGCGTCATGGGCGTGCGGCACGGCTGGCAAAGGGAGGGCAATCCGACTGTAGGGCAATTGCCGTCACCAGCTTATAACCAAATGTTGTTTAAGAAGGGTATCAGGTCATTTCCCGGGGGCATATGCCGGGTCTACGGTCTGCCCTGCCCTCTCCCCCTGCCGCGCCGGGCGCGGTGAACGGACTTCTTCGGAGCATCCCATGGCCCTGTACAACTCCATCCTGGACACCATCGGCAATACCCCGGTGGTACGTCTGAACCGCATCGCCCCCGACCACGTCACCGTCTACGCCAAAGTGGAATCGTTCAATCCCGGTGGCTCGGTCAAGGACCGCCTGGCGCTGGCGATCATTCTCGATGCCGAGGCACGTGGCGTGCTCAAGCCCGGCGACACGATTGTCGAAGCGACGTCGGGCAACACCGGCGTGGCGCTGGCGATGGTGGCGGCCGCACGCGGTTACAAGTTCGTGGCCACCATGGTGGAAACCTTCTCGATCGAGCGTCGCAAGCTGATGCGCGCGTACGGGGCCAAGGTGATCCTGACCCCGGCCGCCGAACGCGGCTCGGGCATGGTCCGCCGCGCGAAGGAACTGGCCGACGAACACGGCTGGTTCCTGGCCAGCCAGTTCGCCAACCCGGCCAACCCGGCGTATCACCGCAATACCACCGCGCCGGAAATCCTGCGCGATTTTGCCGGCAAGCGCCTGGACTACTTCGTCACCGGCTGGGGCACCGGCGGCACCCTGACCGGCGTGGGCGAAGTGCTCAAGGTGGCCCGTCCGGAAACCCGCATCGTGGCGACCGAACCGGCCGGCGCCGCCCTGCTCAAGGGCGACGAATGGAAGCCGCACAAGATCCAGGGCTGGACCCCGGACTTCGTGCCCGAGGTGCTCAACCGCAGCGTGTATGACGAGCTGCTGACCATCGAGGACACCCGCGCGATCGAAACCGCGCGCCGGCTCGCCGTCGAGGAAGGCATCTTCGTCGGCATCTCCGCCGGTGCCACCATGGCCAGCGCGCTGGACATCGCCGCGCGTGCCGAGAAGGGCAGCGTGATCCTGGCGATGCTGCCGGACACCGGCGAGCGCTACTTCTCCACCCCGCTGTTTGCCGACATCATCGAAGGCTCCGACGACGATTGGCTGGCCGGTCTGCCCTGATCGCCGCGTTGTCATGATGGCACCCCGCGACGCCCACCCTTCGGTGGGCGTTGTCGCATTCAGGTGTCGGGGTTTGCTTCATCTGGGGTGAAGCCGACACCCCGCATCGTGTATTTGCAAGGCAGTGCACACCGGGTCGCACTGTCTGAGACGATGATGACGCAACCTCGACCTGCTGCCCGGTACGGTGCAGTAACAAGGCGACATCCCGTTGCATGGACCCGGTTTCAGTCAGGAGTGGTACGCATGAAGATCGAAGTGTGGCAGGGCGACATCACGACCCTGGCGGTGGATGCGATCGTCAATGCGGCCAACGAATCCCTGCTCGGCGGGGGCGGCGTGGACGGCGCGATCCATCGTGCGGCCGGCCCAGGCTTGCTGGCCGAATGCGAAGCCATGGCGCAGATCCGGCCGGGCGTGCGCTGCCCGACGGGCGAGGTGCGTGCCACCGCCGGTCATGACCTGCCGGCGAGGCATATCTTCCACACCGTCGGCCCGGTCTGGCAGGACGGCCAGCGCGACGAACCGGCGCTGCTGGCCAACTGTTACTGGAAGTCGCTGCAGCTGGCTGAAAAGATGGACCTGCATTCGATCGCCTTCCCGGCCATCAGTTGCGGGGTGTTCGGGTACCCGCTGCACCAGGCCGCGCTGATCGCCGCCACTGAAACGGTGGCCTGGCAGCGCTCGCACCGCGAACCGCAGCGCATCATCCTGGTGGCCTACAACGCAGCGACGTTCAAGGCGTACCAGTCCGCGTTGGCCACGCTGGGCCAACCGTTCGAGGCGCCACCGTCAACGCTGCTGCCGTCGCTGGAGCTTGGGCTGCCGCCGGCTGCGGCGCACTGAGGGAGCGAACGCCGGTCATCTTGCCAGAGCTGGAGCGATCGACGTTGCCGTTGCCAAGGTAGGGTTACCCCCTGCCGACTGCCGACCCCCGGACACTGTTCAATGTCGGCATGGCGATGGAACGTAGCGGGCTTTTCGCGACCCGCTGTGTCCGGCCGGCATACAGCCCACGATCGCGATAACGCAGCGCACGTACAGTCGACCGCGCGGCGACCCTAGCGTGGACGCTGCGCCCGCCCGCTTTGTGAATCTTCGCCTGGCCGCACTCTGCCGCCTGAGGGACTTGCCAGCGTCGCAGACCGGTCAACGCGCCGCTGATCCAGCGGTATAGACCCATTCGTCGAAGAACGGTTGCAGCGAATGCCCAGCGGCCTTCTCCATGGCCCGCTGGAAATCGGCGGTGACCACCGAGCGTCCGTCGTTGGTGACGGTGTAATCGCGCAGGCCGCGCCAGAACACCGCTTCGCCGAGTTCGCCGCGCAGCAGGTGCAGCACGTAGGCGCCCTTGCGGTAGACCACCGCGCGGTCATCGGCGGTAGGGGCGTTCCAATCGGCATACACCAGCGCGTGGTCCGCGCCCTTGGCCCGTAGCGCATCCAAGCGCTTGCGCCAGCCTTCCACCTGCGCCTGGTAGGCGACCTCGCCCTGCGCCTGCTGCAGGTAAGCGGCGGTCATGAAGTTGGCCATGCCCTCGTTGAGCCAGAAATGCTCCCAGCCGGCGCAGGTGACCCGGTTGCCCCACCATTGGTGCGCGGCCTCATGTGCCATCAACGCGGTCTGGTCGGCATCGTCGAGTACCTCCTGGCCGTACGCCTCGGACATCAACGACACACCCGCCATTTCCTGCCCGATGGTGCTTGCCACCAGCGCCTGCTGATAGTCACCGCGATATGGCAGCCCGGCGCGTGCCGCGAAGAAGCCGAGCATGTCGCCGGTACGCACGAACACCGTCCGCAGCTGCGCCGGCGTGCGGTCCACCGACAGGAAACGCAGCTGCACCGGACCCTGCTGCTGCGTGGCCTGCTGGTAGCGGCCGGCCGCGAAGCCATACACGTAACCGGGCATCGGCGTGTCCAGCCGCCAACGATGTTCCCGGCGTCCATCGGCCAACGTGCGCGTGGGCAGCGCGCGGCCGGTACCGATGGCCAGCAGCGCCGACGGCAACGTTACCGACAGATCCAGCGTGGCGCGCTCATCGGGCGCATCCACCGATGGCATCCACTGGCTGGTGGAGAAGATCGTGTAGACCTCCTCGCGCTCGGGGGCGAACACCAGGCCGAACGCCGGCGCACCGTGGTAGAGAATCTGCAGCTCGGCCGACGCACCGGGCTTCAGCGGCGTGGCCAGTGTGATGTGCAACTGCTGGTCGGCCTGCGCGAAGGCCAGCGCGCGACCGCCCTGCTTCACCGACGTCACCTCGAGTGTGCCCGCATCGAGCGTGAGCGTGGACAGCGTCTGCGCCGCCCTGAAACGAACGGTCTGCTGCCCCTGCACGCGCTTGGCGGCGATATCGGGCACCAGCGCCACGCTGTAGTGCAGCACGTCGAAACCGCGTGGCGGCATAGCGTGTACCACGCAGCAACCAAACAGCAGCGGTAACACCAACACCCCAACGCAGCGTCGCACGATCATGGCATCCATCCGGGCAATGTGGATCGCATCGTGCCAGACCGCGACGGGTAGAGCCACGCCATGCGTGGCTGCTGCCTGCTTGCGATCAGGCACCGCGCGCAGCCATCCGGGCATCGCGCACAGCCCCCCGCAGGCACCGCGCACAGCCACCCAAGCACCGCGCGCAGCCACCCATGGGGTGGCTCTACCCCACCGAAAAAAACGCCGGCGCGAGGCCGGCGTTTCTTCATGTGCGGTCAGGCCGGTATCAGCCGTTCCACTTGCCCAGTGCCGCCTGGCCGTTTTCCTTGGCGCGGTCGTACACGGTCTGCTGTGCCTTGGCGATGTTGGCCTTGGTGTCCTTGGCCCACAGCTTCAGCGCGGCCTGCTGCATGGCGCGGCCGTAGGAGAAGCTCAGCGGCCACGGCAGGTTGCCCATCTGGTTCATGGCATCCAGGTGTGCGGTGGACTGCTCATCGCTCTGGCCGCCGGACAGGAACACCACGCCCGGCAGGATCGCCGGCACGGTGCTCTTGAGGCACATCACGGTCGACTCGGCCACTTCCTCGACGTCGGCCTGCTCTTCGCAGCCCTTGCCGGAGATGACCATCGAGGCCTTCAGGATGGTGCCTTCCAGCAGCACGTTCTGCTGGTAAAGCGCGTCGAACAGCGAACGCAGGGTGGCTTCGGTGACTTCGTAGCAGGTCTCGATGTCGTGGTCGCCGTCCATGATCACTTCCGGCTCGACCATCGGCACCAGGCCGCATTCCTGGCACAGCGCCGCATAACGGGCCAGCGCGTGGGCGTTGGACTCGATGCAGGTACCCGACGGGATGCTTTCGCCGATGTTGATCACCGCACGCCACTTGGCAAAGCGCGCACCCAGCTTGTAGTACTCCTGCAGGCGCTCGCGCAGGCCGTCCAGGCCTTCGGTCACCATCTCACCGGGGCAGCCGGCGAGCGGGTGGGCACCCTTGTCGACCTTGATGCCCGGGATGATGCCGTGGTCGGCCATGTACTTGGCGAACGGCACGCCGTCCTTGGTGGACTGACGGATGGTCTCGTCGTACAGGATCGCGCCGGAGATATGCTCGTTCAGCTTCGGCGTGGTCAGCAGCATTTCGCGGTAGGCGCGACGGTTCTCTTCGGTGTTCTCCAGGCCGACGCTGGCGAAGCGCTTGCCGATGGTGCCGGTGGATTCGTCGATCGCGATGATGCCCTTGCCCGGGGCGACCATGGCCTGGGCGGTTTCAGCCAGCTGTTCGATGCTCATGTATTTCCTGTGGCGGGTGCGGGAAAACCGCAATTATAGCTCCCGCCTTCCGTGAACTGACCGTCCACGGAATCTGGAAACGCTTTCAGATGGCCAACGTGTGACGGCGCGACGTTTCCGCCGCGCCGCCGTGTGCTGCACTGCCGGGCGTCGCCCGGCCTCCCCTTACAGGTCGCCCAGACCGCTGGCGCGACCGTCTTCGCCCACTTCCAGCAGGCGCAGGGTGTTGGTGGCGCCGTGGGTTTCCATGTGCTCACCGCTGGTGAACACCACGCGGTCGCCGGCCTGCAGCTGGTTGGCTTCCACCAGCAGGCGGATGCTGCCGCGGGCCGCTTCGCGCGGGGTGAAGCCGCGGCTGTCGAAGTTGATCGGGAACACATCGCGCATCAGCGCCATCTGGCGGCGCGCGCCGTCATGGCGGGTCACCGCGAACACCGGTGCCGAGGCACGGAAACGCGACAGGTAGCGCGCGGTGCCACCGGATTCGGTCATTGCCACGATCGCGCGCACGCCCACGTGCTGGGACAGGAACATGGTGGCCATGGCGATGGCCTGGTCGGCACGCTCCAGCCCACGCGGCGAGGCACCGAAGTCGGTCTCGGTCTGGAACTGACGCTCGGCACCGAGGCAGATACGTGCCATCGCTTCGACGGCCTTGACCGGGTAGGCACCGGCGGCGGTTTCAGCCGACAGCATCACCGCATCGGTGCCGTCGATGACCGAGTTGGCCACGTCCAGCACTTCGGCGCGGGTCGGGATCGGGCTTTCGACCATCGACTGCAGCATCTGAGTAGCGGTGATCACCACCTTGTTCTGCGCCAGCGAGGCCTTGATGATCTTCTTCTGCAGGCCCGGCAGCTCGGCATCGCCGATTTCCACGCCCAGGTCACCACGCGCGACCATGACCACGTCGCTGGCGTCGATGATCTCTTCCAGGTTCTCGATCGCCTCGGTGCGCTCGATCTTGGAGACCAGCGCGGCATAGCAGCCGTGCGATTCGGCGATCTCGCGCGCATCGTTCATATCCTGCGCATTGCGGCAGAACGAGACGGCGATGAAGTCCACGCCGATCTTGGCCACGATGCCAATCAGTTCCTTGTCGCGCTCGGTCAGCGCGCCCAGCGACAGCCCACCGCCCTGCTTGTTCAGGCCCTTGCGGTCGGACAGCACGCCGTCGTTGAGCACGGTGTTGATGATGCGCTCACCCTGCACTTCGAGCACCTGCAGCTGCATCAGGCCATCGTCGAGCAGCAGCACGTCACCGGCGGCCACGTCCTGCGGCAGGCCGAGGTAGCTCACGCCCACCTGGGTGGTGTCACCCGGGGGCGGCGTGGCCGAGGCCACCAGGTCGAAGCGGTCGCCCGCCTTGAGGTGGATCTTGCCTTCGGCGAAGCGCTCGATACGGATCTTCGGGCCCGGCAGATCGGCCAGGATGCCCACTTCCACGCCCACCCGCTGCGCGGCGGCGCGCACGTCGGCGGCACGCTTGGCCTGACCGGACGGATCGCCGTGGCTGAAGTTGAGGCGAACCACGTTCACGCCGGCGCGGAAGAGATCCTCCAGCACGCCCGGCGGGTCGGTTGCCGGTCCGAGGGTGGCAAGGATCTTGGTACGGCGCTGACGCTCAATCATGGTAAATGGGCTCCCGGGAAAGGATCGAAATTAGCACACCCTTCACGTCCCATGAATACGTTTACAGCCTTGCGGTGTCTGGGTTTGTCCGATGTCCCGCAGACAGCGTCGGACCGCCGCACGGACATCGGCTGACGCGCGAATGGCGACAAGCCCCGACACGATTGGCTTTGCGCAGGACATGCGGCGGCGTACGGGACGCCGCCGCAGCGGTCAGGCGAGCACGGTCAGCAGGTCATCCGGCGCGTTGGCCAGATGCTGCGCGCCGGCTTCCTGCAGCTCTTGGGCCCCGCCAAAACCCCACAACACGCCGATATTGCGCATGTTGTGATGGCGCGCACCGGCGATATCCATGCGCCGGTCGCCGATCATCCAGCACTGCTGCGGGACCAGCGACAGCCGCTGGAGCGCCTCGGCCACCAGCTGCGGCTTCTCGCTGCGGCTGCCGTCGATGGTCGCCCCGATCACATCCTCGAAGCAGCTGCCAAACGGCAGGTGCTCGACGATGCGCCGCGCATGCGGCTCGTTCTTGGCGGTGACGATCGCCAGCCGATGGCCGCGGTCATGCAATGCCTGCACCACCTGGCCGATGCGCGGGTAGACCTCGTGTTCGCGCCAGCCGACCACGTCGAAACGCTCGCGGTAATACGTCACCGCCTGCTCGACATCGGCCGGATCGGCGAACAGCGGCGCGAAACTGGTGCGCAGCGACGGGCCGATCCAGCGCCGCAGTTCTTCCTGCGGCGGCACCGGCTTGCCCATCTGCGTGAGCGCATGCGCCACGCACTGGGTGATGCCGACCGCCGAGTCGATCAGCGTGCCATCCAGATCGAAGAACAGGACATCCCGCCCGGCATCGGCGTGACGCCCCACGGTCGCCATCACGCGCCCCGTGCGTCGAGCGCGGCCACGGCCGGCAGGGTCTTGCCTTCCAGGAACTCCAGGAACGCGCCGCCGCCGGTGGAGATGTAGCTGATCTGATCGGCGATGTCGTACTTGTCCACCGCCGCCAGGGTGTCCCCGCCGCCGGCGATGGAGAACGCCGACGAGGCGGCAATCGCCTGCGCCAGCGCCTGGGTGCCGTGGCTGAAGGCCTCGAACTCGAACACGCCGACCGGGCCGTTCCAGACCACGGTGCCGGCCTTGGCGATCAACCCGGCGTAGTGCCGGGCGGTGTCCGGGCCGATGTCCAGGATCAGGTCGTCCTCGGCCACATCGGCCAGCGCCTTCACCGTGGCTTCGGCATCGGGAAGGAACTGCTTGGCCACCACCACGTCGGTCGGCAGCGGGATCTCGGCGCCGCGCGCCTTGGCGTCGGCGACGATCTGCTTCGCCGTGTCCAGCAGGTCCGGCTCGTACAGCGACTTGCCGACCGGGTAACCGGCCGCGGCGATGAAGGTGTTGGCGATGCCGCCGCCGACGATCAGCTGGTCGACCTTGCCGACCAGGCTGGAGAGCAGCTCAAGCTTGGTGCTGACCTTGCTGCCGGCCACGATCGCCAGCAGCGGCGTTGCCGGGGCGTGCAGGGCCTTGGCCAGCGCGTCCAGCTCGGCCATCAGCAGCGGACCGCCAGCGGCGACGGGGGCGAAGCGGATCACGCCGTGGGTGGAGGCCTGCGCACGGTGCGCGGTGCCGAAGGCATCCATGACGAACACGTCGCACAGCGCCGCATACTTCTTCGCCAGCGCTTCATCGTCCTTGGCTTCGCCGACGTTCATGCGGCAATTTTCCAGCAGCACGATCTCGCCGGGCGCGACCTCGACACCGTCGACCCAGTCGCGCACCAGCGGTACGTTCACACCGAGCAGATGCGAGAGCCGCAGCGCCACCGGCGCCAGCGAATCCGCGTCGCTCCACACGCCTTCCTTCGGCCGTCCCAGGTGCGACATGACCATGACCGCCGCGCCCTTCTCCAGCGCCATCTTCAACGTCGGCAACGATGCGGTGATGCGCTGCTCGGAGGTGATGTTGCCATTCTCGATCGGCACGTTGAGGTCCTGGCGGATCAGCACGCGCTTGCCGGAGAGATCGAGGTCGGTCATGCGAACGATGGACATGGGCAACTCTTTGGCTGAAAAAGGAAAGGGCGCCGCGCACGGCGCAGACGCCCATTGTCCCGGCTGCGCGGGCGCATCGCAAATTTTCGGGCAGAAGCGAAGGCAGGAGCAGGAGCCAAAGCCAAAGCCCTGCGGCCGATGCTCCTGCGCTGTGCGGGGGCCTGTAGGTTCACGGGACACGCTGCAAGTACGTCCATGTAAGCTCCGTCGCCGCATCCATGCGGCTCAGGGTCCCGTGAACCTACAGGCCCCCACACTCGACAGTGGGTCGGTGCGCATGGAAAAACCCACCGGTCGTGCCGGGCGCTGCCCGGCAGCTCTTCCCCCCACCGCCAACGCGACCCACCTCAGGCCAAGAACATCAAGGCGCTGCTACCAAAGGCGCCGCTGCAACCCGCTGCTCCGAAAGCAGTTTCTCGCAAGGCAGTTCTTCCCGCAGAAACCAGCCAATCCATCACTCCGCAGCACCGCCTGGCTTCTGCCGCAGCACGCTCACCGCAAACCCACCCACCACCAGCACGCCCAGCACCAGCAACCCCCACAGCAGCCAACGCTTCCAGTCGCGCTGCGGCGCCACCGCCGCATCGCCGGCCAGCACCTGCGCCGGGCCCTGCAACGTGGCCAGCGCCGGTTGCCACTGCGCCCCCTGCTGCTCCCGCAACTGCGCGATCACCGTCCCCACCGGCGCATCGCTGCGCGCCATACGCACACTGCCCGCCGCCACGCTGTAGGGCCCCTCGCCCTGGCTCAGGAACACCAGCGCTTCGGGCTGATAGCCCAGCTTCAACGTCGGCGCCGCGCTCGGCTGCGCCTGCCCCGCCACCAGCTTCCAGTAACGATCACGACTGGGCACCGGCAACGACTGCGTCTGCGACCGACGCCGCTGCGCCGCATCCTGCACCTGATAGGCCACCCACGGACCGGCGCGCACCTGCCACGGCTGGTTCGCATCATCGCGACTCAGCAACGTCCACTGCACCACGCTGTTGTCGGCCGTGGCGATGTCCACCTGCGCAATCGGAAAGCGCCCCTCCAGGCGGTACTCGAACTCACCCGGTTTGCCCGCTGTGCCCGTCAGCGACTGCCAGCGCCAGTCGATCGACTGCGCCGCCGGCACCAGCTCGGCCTGCACCGCCGACAACGCCGGCAGCGCGTCGGCGTCCATCGGCAGAATCCGGAAGTACTTCGCCTGGTGCCCGATTTCAATGCGCCGCTGCTGCAGGCGCTGCCCATCGTGCTGCAGGTCCACCAGCGGCACATCGTCGGTGATGCGCTGCCACTGCCGCAGGTCGTCGCTGGCTTCCACCCACACCCGCGCCTGCAACGCTGTCTGCGTCTGCCAATCCAGCCGCAGCGCCTGCACGCCCACGTGCAGCGCACTGGCATCGACCAGCCAACCGGCGGCCTGCGTGCTGGCCGCGCCGCTGCGCCCCAGTCGCGCTTCCACCCGGCGCACGCTGCCGTCGGTGTTGCGCTCTGTCAGCAGCTGCAGGTCATCGGCGGCCGCGCCGGCCAGCGCCGGCAACGGGAACCACGTCAACGCCTGCCATTGCGCCTCGCGTGCCAGCGGCTGGTCGGCCGCCAGCAGGGTCGTCGGCAGCGCCTGGCCCTGCGCATTGAACACCTGCACGTCGGCCAACTGGGCCGACACCGCGCTGCGGTAGACCGCTTCGTCCAGCAGCACCCGGTAGGCACCGGCCTGCGGCTGCGACAGCTGCAACGGCCATTGCTGGCGATAGTCCTGGCGCGCATCGGCGGCCAGTGCCAGGGACGGCAGGGCGGCGAGCGACAGTGCCGCGATCAGGGTGCGCATTCGGTTCACGGGTGTGGCTCCACGGCGGGTTCCGGGGCGCGCGGCGGCGCCGGCGCGAGGTAACCCACGACCGTGCACAGCAGGCCGTAGGCGATGAAGGAGGAAATACCCAGCAGGTTACCCAGGTGCTGGCGGTCGATCAGCACCAGCTTGGCCAGCACCACGCCCATCAGCACCGCGCCGACCAGCCACAACGTGCGCTGGCCGCGACGCGAGCCCCACACCCAGCTGATCACGCCGAGCACGCTCCAGACCACGGTCAGGCTGGTCTGGGCCAGGGTCGAGGACCACAGCGCGTCGTTCCAGGCCACGCCGCCCCAGTGGTGCACGGTATGCAGCGTGGTACTGGTAAGCAGGATGAAGCCGGCGATGGCCAGCAACGGCACGCGCATGCCACGCGGCCCGTCCGGCGCCTGCGCCGACCACAACCAGCGCGCCGCCAGCGCCAGCACGGCCAACTGCACCAGTTCCATTGGATTGAGCAGCGGCAGCCACGGCAGCGGTGCCGATCCGGCCGGCAGCATCAGCAGGCCCAGCCAGGTGACCCCAAGTACCACGAACAACGTGGAGGTCAGCGCCGTGTGCAGCACATTGAAGCGCGCGCCCAGCGGCACGGCCAGCCACGACCAGCGCAGCAGCGCGGTAGCGGTGACCAGCAGCCACGGCAGCACCCCCAGCGCGATCGACCAGCCCTGCGCCAGCACGAAGTGGTCGGCCAGCCACGTGCAGGCCAGGGTGACCACCGTGGGCCACAGCAGCCACCAGCTGAACTGCGCCGCCAGTGCCGCGCGGTCCTGTCCGCCGCGCAGGCACCACAGGCTGCGCACGCCCAACACTGCAAATACCGCCCAGGCCACTGCGCCATAGCCGGCGAACGGCTGCTGATGCACATCGGCCTGCCACAACGCCAACGGGAACGCGCTCAGCAGCATCGCCAGCGTGGTCAGCGCCAGCGCGCGGGCCGGTGCACGGCGGTGCACTTCGGCGGCGGCCCAGGCAGTGAACGCCACCGCGATCAGCAGCGCATCGGGGCGGCTGTCGCGCGCGACGAAGCGGCCGATCTCATGTGCCACCCCGCCCAGCCACCACAGCAGGCCCCACAGGTAATAGACGATCGCCGGCGCATCCTGCTGCGCGCGTCGATAGCTATGGGCGGACGCGAAGCCGGCCAGGGCCAGCAGCACGCCGCTCATGAAGGTCGCATTGGCGATCGCGGTGGCGTCCTGGTGCCAGTAATCGGCCCCGACCACAAAGCCGAACGCCGCGCCCAGCTGCAACAGCGCACCGGCGATCTGCGGCAGCCAGCGCTTCTGGCGCAGGCCCAGCCAGACCAGCCCGGCGCCTTCCAGCGCGAACACACTGGCGGTGGCGCGGGCGGACAGTGCCAGCGGCACCGCCAGGGTGGCAAACCCCACCGCCAGCACCGCGTGCGACTGGCCCAGCACGGCATAGCGCGCGCGCCGGATCAGCGCCCAGCCCAGCACTGCATACAACGCGGCCAGCGCCAGCGCACACAACGCCAGCAGCAGGCGGTCGTCGTGCAGCATGCCGGCCTGCAGCGAGAAGGCGACCAGCGGCGTGCCGAACACCAGGCTGCCGTCGACCAGATCGCGCTTCTCCGCCGGCTGGCGGCGCGCATAGAGGATCGGGATGAGCAGGTAGAAGACGAAGAACAGCAGCAGGAACGGCTCGGTGCTGCTGAACTTGTCGGCGTTGTACTGCAACACGCCCCAGGCCGTACCGATGCCGAAGGTAAAGGCGAACCCGAGCAGGTTGAGCACCCGCCACGGACGCCACCAGGCAATGGCCAGGATGGCTGCGTTCAGCACGGCGTAGTAGGCGAACAGCGCCACGTGGTTGCCGCTGCCGGTGGACAGCCAGATCGGCGCCATGAACCCGGCCAGGATGCCCAGCACGGCCAGCGTGCGCGAATTCTGCACGACCGCCAGCACGCCCATGCCGGCGATCAGCAGCACGCTCATCGCAAATGCCGGCAATGCATCGATCAGGTCATAGCGCTTGAACGCGGCGAACAAGGTCAGCAGCAGCACGCCGATGGTGCCGCCCTGCAGGGCCAGCGCAAACAGGCGCCGGCGATCGCGCTGGATCCAGCCGAACACCAGCCCGCCCAGCGCCGCCGCGGCAATCGCGGCCAGGCGCAGTTCGATCGGTGCGTTCAACCAGCCCTGGTCGCTGGCGTACTTGAGCAGCGCAGCGACACCGGCCAGCAGCACCAGCATGCCGATCTTGACCGGTACGTTGCCCTCGGTGAACCACTGCTTGATCGTGCCGATGATCCGCTCGCCGATGCCCGGGCCCTGCGGCGGTGCGGGCGGGAATGGCGCGTTGGCCGCCACCGGTGCAGGAGCCGACGACGGCAGTGGCGGTGGACGGCGCGGCGGCTCCGGGGTGGCGGCCAACGGCGCGGCAACCACCGCCGGTTCGGGAGGCGGTTCGGCAGCGGCCGGCGTCGGCGCACGGTAGGCGGTCTCAGCCCAGCTCAGCGGCGTGCTGATCGGCACCTCGGCCGACGGTCGCGCGCTGGCAGGGAACTGCTGGCTCTCCAGCGCGGACACGCGCCGACGCAGGCCGGCGATCATCACCAACGCCACCACCAGCAACACCGGGATCAGCAGTACCACTACCGCCAGCAGGACAATCAGAGCTTCCATTCCACGCCATCCTCAAAGGGGAGCCCCGGCGGCATCCTGCCGACGCCATGCCGGTGGCACGCGGCCATGCTAATGGATCGGCGGCAACTGCGGGCCCCCCCTTGCCCGCCCCCCTGCCCGCCCCTGTGCCGAGCCACAAACGACGAACCCCGGCACAGGGCCGGGGTTCGCAGGAATCACCGAGGCTGCGCCGCGCTTACTTGGCGGCGACGACCTTGGCCATTTCCAGGCACTTGTTGGAGTAGCCCCACTCGTTGTCGTACCAGGACACCAGCTTGACGAAGGTGCTGTCCAGGGCGATGCCGGCGTCGGCATCGAACACCGAGGTGTGGGTCTCGCCGCGGAAGTCGGTGGCCACGACCTTGTCTTCGGTGTAGCCCAGGATGCCCTTCAGCGCGCCTTCGCTCTGTGCCTTCACTTCGGCGCAGATCTCGGCGTAGGTGGCTTCCTTTTCCAGTTCGACGGTCAGGTCGACCACCGACACGTCCGAGGTCGGCACGCGGAAGCTCATGCCGGTGAGCTTCTTGTTCAGCTCCGGGATCACCACGCCGACGGCCTTGGCTGCACCGGTGGAGGACGGAATGATGTTTTCCAGGATACCGCGGCCGCCGCGCCAGTCCTTGTTGGACGGGCCATCGACGGTCTTCTGGGTGGCGGTGGCCGCATGCACGGTGGTCATCAGGCCGCGTTTGATGCCCCACTTGTCGTTGATGACCTTGGCCAGCGGGGCCAGGCAGTTGGTGGTGCACGAGGCGTTGGAGATGATCGCCTGGCCGGCGTAGGTCTTGTCGTTCACACCGAACACGAACATCGGGGTGTCGTCCTTCGACGGCGCCGACAGGATCACCTTCTTGGCGCCGGCATCGATGTGCTTCTGGGCGGTGTCCTTGGTCAGGAACAGGCCGGTGGATTCGATGACGACGTCCACGCCGACTTCGTCCCACTTCAGGTTGGCCGGGTCGCGTTCCTGGGTCAGGCGGATTTTCTTGCCGTTGACCAGCAGGTCGCTGCCGGACACTTCCACGTCGGCCTTGAAGCGGCCATGCACGGAGTCGTACTTCAGCATGTACGCCAGATAGTCCGGTTCCAGCAGATCGTTGATGGCGACGATTTCGATGTCATTGCCGAAATTCAGCACGGCCGAGCGCAGCACATTGCGACCGATGCGACCGAAACCGTTGATGCCAACCTTGATTGCCATGTTCACAAGCTCCTGCAGCCGCGACGGTGCGGCGCCGATGGAAAGGGGCGTTCATTCTAGCAGGGCCGAACCGGGGCCAAGGCCCCGATGGCGAATGGGAACCGGTTACAGGGTCAAAATCCGCGGATTGATCCGGATCAAGGCGCAGCGGGGCCGGGACGGGAAAACTGGCCCCATTCCACCCCGCAACGAGACACCGTCATGCGCAAGACCTCCCCCCTCCTGCTGTCCAGCCTGGCCGCCGCGCTTGCCCTGGCCGCCGCGCCCGCCATGGCCCAGTCCAAGGGCGACTGGACGATCGGTGCCGGCGTGCACCAGGTGGCCCCGAAGTCCAATAATGGTTCGCTGGCCGGCGGCACGCTGAAGGTCGATGTCGACAACGACATCAAGCCGACCATCACCGGTGAATACTTCATTGCCGACAACCTGGGCATCGAGCTGCTGGCGGCGCTGCCGTTCAAGCACGACATCAACATTGCCGGTCTGGGCAACGTGGGCAGCACCAAGCACCTGCCGCCGGTGATCTCGCTGCAGTACCACTTCAACAGCAAGGGCAAGGTGTCTCCGTTCGTCGGCGCGGGCATCAACTACACCACGTTCTTCAGCGAGAAGACCGGCGGCGCGCTGGCCGGCAGCAAGCTGACGCTGGAAGACTCCTGGGGCCTGGCCGCGCATGCGGGCCTGGACTTCGCGATCAACGACAAGGGCTCGCTGCGCGTCGATGTGCGCTGGATGGACATCGACAGCAAGGTGAAGCTCAACGGCGAAAAGATCGGCACGGTCAACATCGACCCGCTGGCCTACGGCGTGTCCTACGTGTTCAAGTTCTGATCGGCGGATCAGAACTGACAAGCGCAACACCCCTCGCAGCAAGCGTTTTTCCCCGGCTTCGGCCGGGGATTTTTTTTGCGCTTCTCCCCATGGAAACAGCGTTCTGTTTCACCGGCTGTAGCAGATGGTGTGCTGCGCTATGCGCGTGGCAGGGATTGCAGAATGGCGTCTACGACCGGGTCTTCGCGCGCGTGAGGGCCCCGTCGCGGCCGGTAGGCCCCTGGCGCAAATGTCCCCCGGCCGCGGGGCGGCCTCCTCCTTTATTTTGCCCAGGGGCCTACCGGCCGCGACGGGGCTCGGCTTGCGGTATGCAGGTGGAGGCCAGGCATTTTTGGTCTTTGGTCGGTGGGTCGGGCGCTTGTTCGATCCGGCATTGCGAGCAGCCACCCATGGGGTGGCTCTACCGGGGGGAGAGCAGGTGCTGTGCGGCGGCCTGCGCGTGCAGCGCGGCGGTGTCGAACAACGGCACGGCTGCATCGTCATCGCCCACCAGCAGCATGATCTCCGTGCAGCCCAGGATGATCGCCTGGGCGCCGCGATCCACCAGCCGCTGCATCACGCCCTGGTACACCACGCGCGATGCGTCCAGCACGCGGCCCTGCACCAGCTCCTCGTAGATGATTCGATGCACATGTGTGCGGTCGTCCGCCTCCGGCACCAGCACCTCCAGCCCATACCGCTGCGCCAATCGTACCCGGTAGAAATCCTGCTCCATCGTGAAGGCCGTCCCGAGCAGGCCCACCCGCGCCAGCCCCAAGGACTGGATCGCCTCGCCCACCGGATCGGCGATGTGCAGCAGCGGTACCCCGATTGCCGCCTGCACCTCCTCGGCCATCAGATGCATCGTATTGGTGCAGATCACCACCGCCGTCGCGCCTGCGCCTTCCAGTTGCCGTGCCACCGCCACCATCGCCCGCGTCGCCGCCACCCAATCCCCGGCGCGCTGCATCGCTTCGATGTCGGCGAAGTCGAACGACCACAGCAGCAGCCGCGCCGAGTGCATCCCGCCCAGTGCATCGCGCACCTGTTCGTTGATCATCCGGTAGTAGTGCGCCGAACTCTCCCAGCTCATCCCGCCGATCAGACCCAGCACCTTCTGCACCGTCGCCACTCCCGTTGTCGCTCCGGCGCCAGCGTACTCCCGCCGCACCGCCGCCAGCCAGATCCGGGCAAGCCGCCCGGCGGACGGCCCGCTAGAATGCTGCCGATGAAAATCGCCTCCCTGATCCCTGCCACCGCCCTCGCGCTGGCCCTCACCTTCGTCTCCACCGATGCCCTGGCCTGGGGCGCCCAAGGCCATCGGCTGGTCGCGCGCATCGCCGAAACCCGCCTCACCCCGCAGGCCCAGGCCGAGGTCGACCGCCTGCTCGCCAGCGAGCCGGACCCCACGCTGCACGCCATCGCCCCATGGGCCGACCAGCTGCGCGCCAAGGACCCGGGCCTGGGCAAGCGCTCGGCTGGCTGGCATTACGTCAACATCGGCGAGGATGACTGCCATTACCAGATGCAGAAGCACTGTAAGAATGGCAACTGCGTGGTCGAAGCGCTAAAGGCACAGACCGCCATCCTCGGTGATCGCAGCCAGTCCGATGCTGAACGCGCCCAGGCGCTGAAGTTCGTCGTCCATTTCGCCGGCGACATCCACCAGCCGATGCACGCCGGTTACGGCCACGACAAGGGCGGCAACGACTTCCAGGTGCAGTTCAACAACCGCGGCACCAACCTGCACTCGCTGTGGGACAGCGGCATGCTCAGCGAGCAGAAGCTGGACGATGACCAGTATCTGCAGCGATTGATGGCCCTGCCCGCGCCAACGCTGGGCAAGCGCTCCCACATTGCCACCGATGCCGTGCAGTGGGCCGAAGCGAGCTGCCGTATCGCCATTGCACCTGGCGTTTACCCGACCAAGCGTACGCTGGGTGCGGAATACACCGCGACCTATCGCCCGATCGCGGAGCAGGAGCTGCGCCTGGCCGGTGAACGCCTGGCGGTGCTGCTCAACGCCACCCTGGGCAAACGCTGAGGCCATCACCATGTCACTGCACGTCGCCGGTTTCTTCCACCCCGACAGCCATACCTTCAGCTACGTGGTGCACGATCCGGCGACCCTGCAGGCGGCGGTGATCGACCCGGTGCTGGACTACGACCCGGATACCGACGCGCTCGGTGCCGGGCCTTTGCAACCGCTGCTTGCGCACGTGCGCGAACGCGGCCTGCAGGTGCGCTGGCTGCTGGAAACCCACGCCCATGCCGACCACGTCAGTGCCGGTCGCTGGCTCAGGCAGCAGTGGCCGCAGGCAACGCTGGCCATGGGTGACGGTATCGTGCAGGTGCAAAAGACGTTCGCGCCACGCTATGCGCTGGACGTGCCCACCGATGGCTCACAGTTCGACCATCTGTTCGCCGATGGCGAGCGTTTTGCGCTTGGCGACATCGATGCCGAGGTGATCGCCGTCCCCGGCCACACCAGTGACAGCGTCGCCTACCGCATCGGCGATGCGCTGTTCACCGGCGACTCGCTGTTCATGCCCGATGGCGGCACCGCCCGCTGCGACTTCCCCGGTGGCGACGCGGCGCAGTTGTACCGTTCGATCCAGCGCCTGCTCGCCCTGCCCGACGGCACCCGCGTGTTCATCTGTCACGACTACGGCCCGGGCGGTCGCGATGTCGCCAACGAAACCACGGTCGGCGAACAGCGCGCGCGCAACATCCACCTGCATGACGGCGTCAGCGAAGCCGAGTTCGTCGCCACCCGGCAGGCGCGCGATGCCACGTTGGCCGAGCCGGCGCTGATGCATCCGTCGGTGAAGGCGAACCTGCAGGGTGGCCCCCACCGATCGTAGCGCCGGCCGCTGGCCGGCAACCCGGCGATGATCGGTTGATGCGGTTGCCGGTCACCGGCCGCCACCACGGTGGTCAGCGTCCCTGGCGACGCACCGTGTGCTGCCCGTGCACGATTTCAAAGGTGAAGGCATACAGCAGGCTCACGGGCACCGGCTCGATCCGCTCTGCGCCTTCGCAATCGCCGCGTTTGCCCGGGACCACGCCGGCAGCGTAGTGACACACCGCCGCCGGTGAAAACAGCCAGTGCGCCACCGCCTCCTGCGCCGCCTGCAGCAGCGGCGCATTCTCTGCCGCAGCGCCCGCCACGCATTCGGGCCGATCGGTCAGGGCCACGCTGCGCTCTACCCTGCCTTCGGCATCCACCACCACCTGCAGGCAAACCACGGTGGGCGCCAGCTCGCGGCGTGGATCGCGTGTCCCGACCACCGGGTCCTGCGCCGCGTACAACTGCGGCATGCGGTAGCCCTCACTTGGCTGCAGCCGATACGGCTGCACCTGGCCGGAGCCACCATTGCCCTCGGTACGCAGGCGCTGGTGATCCACATTCTCAGCACGGGTGTCCACCGTGCTGAGCTGCTGATGGCCGGCGCAACCGGCCATCAGCAACACCGGCAGCATCGCAGTGAGCGCCTGCCTCACTGCGCTGGGCCCGCCTCGTTCAGTTCGAACGTCATCGGGATCTTCAACGCCGTTGCCACCGCCTTGCCGTCCTTGAGCGCGGGCTCGAAGGTCCATTGCCTGGCCGCGGCGATCGATGCCTCGTCGAACACGCCGGCCGGCGTGGAACTGAGCACGCGCACCTCGCCGGTCCTGCCGGTGGCATCGACCTCGACACGCAGCATCACCTTCCCCGAAATGTTCTGTTCGAACGCGCTCTGCGGATACGTCGGTGGCGTCATGTTGCGGGCCTTGGCCTGCACATCGACACCGGCAACCTTGCCATCGTGCGCTGCGGCGTCAGCCGGCTCGGCACCGGCCGAGGGGGAAGTCGTCCCGCCCTGGCTGGCCCACGCCACCGCCGCCAGACCCAGGCTCATGCCCGCCACCAATACCTGGCCGCTCAACCACGGCAACGGCTTCCGCTTGTGTTCCTTCAACATGGCAATACGCTCCTTCAACATCGGTTGGCTGCGCCAGTGGCAGGCCATCGGCGCAACCGGGTGGACCAACTGCGCCTTCAGCAGCGCGTTGGCGTAGATCCGGCGCTGGGCCGGTTGTGGATCGAGGGTGCGTGCATCGCAGGCCAGTTCCTGGTCGCGCAGGAAGCGGCGCGCTGCCCACGGCAGCAGTGGATGGAACCAGAACATGCAGCGCAGCAGCACCAGCACGGCATTGGCCCATGGATCGCCGTGGCGGCGATGGCTGCGCTCGTGCTTCAGGATCAGCGCCTGTTCGGCCGTGCTGAAGTCCTGTTCGAACGTCGGGCCGACCACGACGCGCGGTGCCCAGAGCCCCACCAGCGCCGGCAGGCCCGGATCGGCGCTGGCCTGCCAACTGCCGTCCGCGCGCGGCTGCAGCGTGCCCAGCGCGCGCTCGAAGCGGCGTTGCGCGCGCCAACTGGCCATCCCCATGCCCAGCGCGCCCACGGCCCACGCCACCAGCAGCAGCCACGGCCAGGTGGGCGTTGCCGGGGCGACAATGGGAGCAGTCCACGCAGCGGCGGCGACAAGCACCGGCAGCGCATCGGCCAGCGGCGCCACCGGCAACGGCAGGTGCAGCGTCAACAGCAGTACCGGCACGCACCACCAACTGCGATAGACCAGCGCCGCACCGCCCAGCTGCAGCAGCAGCGGCCGCACCCCCGCCAACAGCAGCACCGCGATCGCCAGCCATACGCTGGCCTGCAGCAGCGCGTTGAGCAGCTCAGTCATGGTCCAGTCCCTCGATGAGCGCCTTCAGGTCGGCAATGTCCTGCGGGCTCAGTTGCCCACGCTGGCTGAAGTGCGCCACCAGCGGCGCCACGCGGCCGTCGAACAGCTTGTCGAGCAGACCGCTGCTTTGTTCGGCCACCCACGCCTGGCGCTGCAGCACCGGCGAATAGAGGTAGCGGCGCCCATCGCGGCTGGCGCTGATCGCGCCCTTGGTGAGCAGCCGGTTGAGCAGGGTCTTGATGGTGGGCTCGGCCCAGCCGCGGCCGGCCAGCGCGGCCACCACCTCATCGGCACCCAACGGGTGCTCGCCCCACAGCACATCCATCACCACGGCTTCTGCTTCGCTGATCTGGCTCATCATTTACATCCGTAATCGACGAGCCGATTACGCACGTAATCGAAAAGACTGTCAACCCCTTCGACAACCGGTTCATCCCTCCGCTGCCAGCATCGGGAAACGCCCCACGGAGGCTTCGATGCGACGCTACCGAAAATTCGACTACCCGGTGGAGGACGTGCGTCGCTTCCTCGAACCCGGCCCGATCGTGCTGGTCACCTCGGCCTGGAAGGGGCAACGCAACGTCATGACCCTGGGCTGGCACATGGTCCTGGCGTTCACGCCCTCGCGGCTGGCGACGATGATCGCCAGCGGTAACCGCAGTTTCGAGCTGATCCGCCGCAGTGGCGAATGCGTCATCAACCTGCCCACCGCCGAGATGCTCGATACGGTGGTCGGGATCGGCAACTGCAGTGGCGCCAGGATCGACAAGTTCGACCACTTCGGCCTGGACACCGTCGCGGCCAGCAACGTGGCGGCGCCGTTGCTGGCCCAGTGCCACGCCAGCTTCGAGTGCCGCCTGGTCGATCGCAGCCAGATCAAGCGGCACGGCCTGTTCATCTGGGAAGTCGTCAAGGCCCACGTCGCGCGCGTGCCGAAACTGCCGCGCACCGTGCACTACCGGGGCGAGGGCCAGTTCATGGTCTCCGGCGCGGAAGTCTCGCGTCGCCGTCTGTTCAAGCCCGAAATGCTGTAATGGCCCGCATATACCTGCAGGATGCCGCTGGATGACCGATCACCTCACCGACCTCGACGCTGCGATCGACTGGCTGCTGCAGCGCGTGGAGGGCCCGTTGCGCATCGGCGCGCCGCTGGCGCTGGGCAAACCGCACCGCCTGCTCAACGCCCTGTATGCCCGGGTGGAGAACGATCCCTCGCGGCCGCTGCAGATCTACACCGCGCTGTCGCTGAACCCGCCCAAGGCCAGCGGCAGTGGGCTGGAAGCGCGCTTCATGGCGCCCTTCGCCGAACGCCATTTCGGCGCGGATTTCCCGCGACTGGCCTATGCCGATGCAATGGTCCGCGACCGCCTGCCCGCGCATGTGCAGGTCGAGGAGTTCTACATGCAGTCCGGCGCGCTGCTCAATTCCTCGCAGGCCCAACGCAGCTACACCAGCCTCAACTACACCCATGCCGCCGACGCGGTGGCCCAGCGCGCGCCGCACGCGATCGTGCAGAAGGTGGCGGTGCGCCCGGATGACCGGCGGCTGTCGCTGTCGTGCAACAACGACATCACCCAGGACACACTGGATGCGATGGTCGCGCGCGGGCTGCCGCGTCCGCTGATGATCGCCGAGATCGATCCGCAGCTGCCCTACCTGGCCGGCACCGCGACGGTGGATGTGTCCTTCTTCGACCTGGTGATCACCCCGCCGCCGCCCTACCCCGACCTGTTCGGGCTGCCGCGCCAGCCGGTCAGCGACGGCGACTACGCCATCGGCCTGTACGCCAGCGCGCTGGTGCGCGACGGTGGCACGCTGCAGATCGGCATCGGTACCCTGGCCGATGCGATCAGCCACGCGCTGGTGCTGCGGCACACCGACAACGCCCGCTACCGGCAGGTGCTGCACGCACTGGACCCGACGTTGTCCAGCCACCCCACCGTGCTCGAATGCGGTGGCCTGGAGCCGTTTGAGATCGGCCTGTACGGCTGCAGTGAAATGCTCAACGAGGGCTTCCGCCGGCTGGTGCAGACCGGGGTGATCCGGCGCAAGGTGCACGACGACCTGGCGCTGATGCAGCGCATCGAAAACGGCAGCACCCTGACCATCGACCACGCCACCCTCGCCGCCGAAGGCGAGTACCTGCATGGCGCGTTCTACCTGGGCTCGCCGGAGTTCTACCAGTGGTTGCGCGAGTTGCCCGACGACGAACGCCGCGCGATCGGCATGCGGCGGATAAGCGAGATCAACCAGCTCTACGGCGGCGATGAAACCCTGGAGCGGCTGCAGCGCCGGCATGCGCGCTTCTTCAACTCCTGCATGATCGCCACCGCCTTGGGCGCGGCCGCGTCGGACGCACTGGAAGACGGGCGGGTGGTATCCGGCGTGGGCGGCCAGTACAACTTCGTGGCGATGGCCCATGCCCTGCCCGAGGCACGCAGTGCGTTGATGTTCCGTGCGGTGCGCGAGGACAAGGGCACGGTGCAATCCAATGTGCGCTGGAACTACGGCCACACCACCATCCCGCGCCACCTGCGCGACATCTACATCAACGAATACGGCATCGCCGACCTGCGCAACCTCACCGACGAGGACTGCGTGATCGGCATGACCGCGATCACCGATGCCGCCTTCCAGGCCGGGTTGCTGCAGACGGCCAAGGCCGCGAAGAAACTGGATCCGGCCTTCACTGCACCGGAGCACTGGCAACGGCGCAACACTGCCGCAGCGGTCAGTGCCGCACTGTCACCGTTCCGCCAATCGGGCCTGTTGCCCGACTATCCGCTGGGCAGCGATTTCACCGAGGTAGAGCAGCATCTGGTCAAGGCGCTGGGCTGGCTGAAGCAGAACACGCAGACGCGTGGCACCAAGCTGCGCACGGTGCTGGCGGCGGTAACCCAGCCGGCCGGCGATGGCGATGCGGTGTACCTGCAGCGGATGGGACTGGATGCGCCGAAGAGTTTCGGCGAACGGATCGAAGCCAGGTTGGTGCGGTTGGCGTTGGCGCGGACGGCCGTCACCTGAGCGCGGGGCGCAGCGCGTAGAGCAGCTGAGCGTGGCTCGGCTCTACCCGGAGGCGATGCATCGAACGGTGGCGGTAGAGCCGAGCCATGCTCGGCTGCTCCACCCGCAAACGCAGAAGGCCGGGGAAATCCCCGGCCTTCTGCTTCAAACCACTTCAACGGCACTCAGTGCATCAAAGCGCCTTCGCCGCCGCCACCACGTGCTCGGTGGTGATGTTGAAGTGCTTGTACAGCGCTTCGGCCGGGGCCGAGGCACCGAAGGTGTCGATACCGACCACCGCACCGTCCAGGCCCACGTATTGGCGCCAGAAACCGGTGACGCCGGCTTCCACGGCCACGCGCTTGCGCACGGCGTTGGGCAGCACCGACTCACGGTACGCCGCGTCCTGGCGCTCGAACACGTCGGTCGACGGCATGGACACCACGCGGGTCTTGATCCCGGCCGCATCCAGCTCGGCCTTGGCGGCCACGGCCAGGCCCACTTCCGAACCGGTGCCGATCAGGATCACGTCCGGGACGCCGCCTTCGGCATCGGCCAGCACGTAACCACCGCGCGCGATCTGGGCGACCTGCTCGGTGCTGCGCGGCTGGTGCGGCAGGTTCTGGCGACTGAATACCAGGCAGCTCGGGCCGTCGGTGCGGGTGATCGCGGCCTTCCAGCTGACCGCCGACTCGACCGCATCGCACGGACGCCACACATCGTTGTTGGGGATGTAGCGCAGCGAGGCCAGGTGCTCCACCGGCTGGTGGGTCGGGCCGTCTTCGCCCAGGCCGATCGAATCGTGGGTGTAGACGTGGATCGCGTGCGCAGGAATCAGCGCGCTCATGCGCACGCCGTTGCGGGCGTAATCGCTGAACACCAGGAAGGTGGCGTCGAAGGGAATGAACCCGCCGTGCAGCGCCAGGCCATTGGCGATGGCGGTCATGCCGAACTCGCGCACGCCGTAGTACACATAGTTGGCGTTGGGGTCATCGGTGGCCACCGACTTGCTGGCCTTCCACAAGGTCAGGTTGGAGTGGGCCAGATCGGCCGAGCCGCCGATCAGTTCCGGCAACAGCGGGGCGAACGCTTCGATCGCCAGCTGCGAGGCCTTGCGCGAGGCAATGGTCTGGCCGTCGGCCTGGACCTGGGCGATGTAGGCGTCGGCCTTGGCGATGAAGTCGGCCGGCAGCTCACCGTGCGAACGACGGGTCAGTTCTTCAGCCTCGGCCGGGAACTGCTTGGCGTACTTGTCGAACTGCTGTTCCCACTCGGCCTGGCGCAGGGTGCCGGTACCGCCGGCACGCCAGCCGGCGTAGATCTCTTCGGGAATCTCGAACGGGCCGTACGGCCAGTCCAGCGCCTTGCGGGTTTCGGCCAGTTCGTCCTTGCCCAGCGGGGCGCCGTGGCTGGATTCCTTGCCGGCCTTGTTCGGCGAGCCAAAACCAATCGTGGTGCGGCAGCAGATCAGGGTCGGCTTGTCGAACTGCGACAGGGCACCGTCGATGGCAGCCTTGATGCTGTCCGGATCGTGGCCATCGACGCCGCGCACCACGTTCCAGCCATAGGCTTCGAAACGCTCGGGGGTGTTGTCGGTGAACCAGCCGGCGGTGTTGCCGTCGATGGAGATGTGGTTGTCGTCCCAGAAGCAGACCAGCTTGCCCAGGCCCCAGGTGCCGGCCAGCGACGCCACTTCATGCGAGATGCCTTCCATCAGGCAGCCATCGCCCAGGAACACCCACGTGCGGTGATCGACGATCTCGTGCTCGGGGCGGTTGTAGCGCTGTGCCAGCAGCTTTTCCGCCAGCGCGAAGCCGACCGCGTTGGCCAGGCCCTGGCCGAGCGGACCGGTGGTGGTTTCCACCCCGGGGGTCTCATGGTGTTCCGGATGGCCGGCGGTCTTGCTGCCGAGCTGACGGAACTGCTTGAGCTGTTCGATCGGCAGGTCGTAGCCGCTCAGGTGCAGCAGCGCGTACTGCAGCATCGAGCCATGGCCGTTGGACAACACGAAGCGATCGCGGTTGAACCACTGCGGATTCTTCGGGTTGTGACGGAGATAGTCGTTCCAGAGGACCTCGGCGATATCGGCCATGCCCATCGGCATGCCGGGATGCCCGGACTTGGCGGTTTCGACCGCATCAGCGGCAAGGAAGCGGATGGCGTTGGCCAACTGGCGGCGGGTAGGCTGCGTCATGGTTCTGTCGGAGTCGGGAGGCTCCCGCGGAGCTGCGGGCGGCCCATTGTCCCACAGACCACCGATGGGGTCAGGCCGCGACCGACGGGCGGACAGCCTTGTGAAGAGCATCACTGTCCGTAAACAAAGACGCCCCGCAGGTGCGGGGCGTCAGCACAACCGCCGGCGGCAGTTGAGGTAACCAGGGCCCTCAGGCGCGGGTCAAGGGCGCTCGACGGCGTCCACCGGCACGACCGGTGCGACCGGGCCATCGTCCACTTCGCCTTTGGCCACCAGCGTGGTCAAGGCCAGATCGCCGGTGACGTTGAGTGCAGTACGGCACATGTCCAGGAAGTGGTTCACGCCCAGGATCAGACCGATGCCGAGGGGGTTCACCCCGACCATGGCGCAGATCATCGCCACCACCGGCAGCGAGCCGGAGGGCACACCGGCGGTGCCGATGCCACCGAGGATGCAGACCGCCATCACCATCACCTGCTGGCCGATGCTCAGGTCCACGCCGAAGAACTGCGCCAGGAAGATCACCGTGACACCCTCGAACAGCGCGGTGCCGTTCTGGTTGGCGGTGGCACCAACGGTCAGCACGAAGCGCGAGACTTTCTGCGGCAGGCCCATCTGGTCAGCCACGCGCAGCGCGGTCGGCAGGGTCGCGTTGCTGGAGGCGGTGGAGAAGGCCATCACCGTCGCTTCCTGGGTATCGCGGAAGAACGACAGCGGCGAACGCCCGGACAGCCACACCGCGGTACCGTAGGTCACCACCATGTGCAGGCCCAGTGCCAGCACCACCACGCCCACGTACGCCCCCAGGCGGATGATCAGGTCAAAGCCGAACAGCGCGGCCAGGTTGAACATGAAGCAGGCCACCGCATACGGGGCCAGGCGGATGACCAGGTTGATCAGGGTCATCGAGACTTCGAATACGCCTTCGATGGCGCGGCGCAGCGGGGCGACCTTCTCTTCGGGGCTCAGCACCATGCCGATGCCGAACATCAGCGCGAAGAACATCAGCGACAGGATGGCGCCGTTGTCCGATGCGGCCTGCAGCACGTTGCTGGGCACGATCGACAGCAGCATGTCCATGCCCTTGGGGGTCTCATGGATGCCGGCGACGATTTCCTTGCTGCGCTCTGCGTTCTCCGAGAGCATCTGCGCGGCCACGTGCGGGTCCATGCCGGCACCGGGCTTGAGCACGTTGACCAGCACCAGGCCGATGCCCACCGCGATGCCCGACAGCAGCACCGTGTAGGCCAGGGTCTTCCAGCCGATGCGGCCGAGCGCGCGGATGTCGCCCATCTCCGACACGCCCATGATCAGGGCCGAGAAGATCAGCGGCACGATCAGCATGAAGATCAGGTTGAGGAACAGGCCCGACAGCGGCGTGGTCACCCAGGCCATCACGCCCTTGGCGAAATCGGTCAGGCCAGGCACGCCCGGGCCGGCGGCGTGCACGATCAGGCCGAGGGTAAGGCCCAGCGCGAAGCCGATGCCCATTTTCCAGTGCAAAGGCATTTTCTGCCGGGTCTTTGCGGCCTCAGTCATCTAACGGCTTTCCTGTAAAGAATTGAATCAGCTTAGCAAAGCCGGTCCCGCAGGCCCGGCAGCGCATCAAGGTCCCGAAGGATATAGAGGCGCCAGCCCATTGTTTTCCGCCACCGCCGTGGCCCGCCAGTGCGGTCCGTCATGGAACGCCCGGCGCAGTGCCTGCCGCGCGGCGGCCACATCGCCCCCCTGACCGGCCCACCGCACCCGCTGCATGGCCAGCAACGCCTCGCGCTGGGCCGGGTCGGCCAGCCGCCCCAGCAGCGCGTCCAGGCCCTGCACCCCGCCCATCGCCGCCAGCAGGGCGATGATCTCGTCCAGCCCCTGGCTTTCCAGTGCGCGGCGCAGTTCGGCGCGCGACACGGTGGCCAGCGGAACGCCGGCCACCGCGACCGGTGCAGCGCGCGGTTCTGCCCGGCGCCGCCCGGCCCGCCGCCAGCCCCACCACAGGGTCAGCAGCCACAGGAGCGCGAAGGTGATGGCCACTGCGATCCAGCCCCACGGGCGGGCCGCAGACGGTGCATCGGCCAGCGGCAGTGCGTTGGAGGCCGGCGCTTCGCCCGGCAGGGCCGAGGTGGTATCCAGCGGGACCGGCGGCGCCGCGCCCCCCGGTCCACCGGCGGCCACCGCCAGGGTCAGGTCCGGCAGGGTCGCCACGCGCGCCGCGCCCGCTTTCACATCCCACCACGGCATGCGCGGGCCAGGCACGCGCAGACTGCCCGCGTTGCGCGGCACGATCGAGTAGCGGCGGGTCATCTTCAACTGCGGGGTGCTGCCGGTGAAGGTCTCATCGAACTGCGCCGGCTCGGCGAATACCTGCGCATCGGTGCCCACGTCCAGGGCCGGCAGCTCGGGGAACTGGGCGCGGGTGGCGCCCTGCGCGGTCGCCTCCACTACTACCGTGGCCGCCTCGCCCGCACGCCCGCTGCCGGGTGCAGCGGTGTAGCGCAGGCGGAGGTCATGCAGCGGCAGCCACGGCTGCGGCGCGTTGGCCGGCTGTGGCCGCACCTGCAGGGTGCGTGCCGGCGCGCTGGCGCGCAGTCGCCCGTCGCCGCCGAACATGTCGTCGAAGAAACCGCCTGCAGTGCGGCCGTTGAACTGCGCGGCCGGCAACTGCAGTGGGCCACTGCGTTCGGGGATCAACAGGAAGCGCCGCTCGACCATGTTGTAGCGACGGCCATTGACCTCGCGCACCTGGCTGCGGTCTTCACCCACGCGCTGCAGCGACGCACCGTCGGGCGTATCCAGCAGGAGCTCGCCGGAGACAAGCTGCGAGGCGTAATACAGCCGCACCACCACGCCCACGCTCTGCTGTACGTACGGGGTGGCATCATCCACCTCGGTCTCCATGAAGACCGCGGCATTGCCGGGCATCGCCGCCGGCGTGCCGGCGCCGCCGGGGGCGCTCGCCGCCACCTGCAGCAGCAACGGTGCCGTGCGGTTGGCGCCCACCTGCAACGCGGGAATCTGCAGGGTGCCGCTGCGCCGCGGCGACAGCACTACCGCGTAGAGATTGCGCGAGCGGGTGCCACCATTGCTCCACTGCATCTGGCGGCTGCTGGTCTGCGCGCTCAGGTCGAAGTCCGCGCGCAACGGCGCATAGTCCGGCGCACCGCCGCCATCACTCTCGATGTTGAGCGTGACCGCCTCGGTGTCGAGGATCTGCTGACGATCCAGCCAGGCGCGGGTCTGCGCCTGCGCCAGGCTGGCCAGTCCCAGCAGCAGCCAGCAGCCGGCCTGCATCCATCGCCGCGTGGTGGAACCCATGCTCATCGTCCTTCCCGTTTCCTGCGTTCGTTTTCCAACTGGAATTTGGCTCGTAGCAGGCTGCCCGGATCGTCGGGCACCCGCCGCATCCACGCCTCCACGGCCTGGCGCTGCTCGCGCTGCTGCGGGGTTTCGGCGGCTTGGCGTCGCGCCGGGGTGTCCTTGCCGTCCTTGCCCTGGCGTTGCAATGCCTGCTGCATCTGCTGGCGTTGCGCCGCGTCAGCCTTGGCCTGCGTGGCCGGATCCGGATTACCCGCATCCTGCTTGGCATCGCCGTCCTGCGGCTTGCCCGGATTCTGGCCCGGCGGCGGCGGCGCCTGCCCGGGATCCTGGTTACCCTGCGGCTTCGGTGGCGACCCCTGATCCTGCCCGGGTTGCCCCTGCCCTTGCCCTTGCCCTTGCCCTTGCCCTTGCCCTTGCGACGGTGGCGTTTTCGGCGGCTGCTTGCCCTGGTCACCCTTCGGTGGCGTCGGCGGTGGTTTGCGTTTACGCGCCGCATCCACCGCAGCGCGGTTGGCGACGGCATCGGGCATGCCGGGGGTCTGCTTCAGCGCGTTGTCGTAGGCTGCGATGGCAGCATCGTACTGGCCTTGCCGTGCCAGGGCATTGCCGAGGTTGTACCACCCGGCATCGCTGTGGATGCCCTCGAACTGCTGCTGTGCGGCTTTGAAGTCACCGCGGCGATACGCATCCACGCCCGCGCCCAACTTCTGTTGATCGATCTGGTCGGCGCGTTGCCACAGGGTGCCGTCGGCCGCGTAAGCCGGCGTGGGCAGGGTCAGCGGCAGCGCTGCGCACAGTACCAGCGCCATCGCCAGGCCGCGGCGCCGGAACGCCCATAGCGACAGCAGCATCAGCGGCGGCAACAGCCAGAACCCTTCATCGCGCCAGGCCAGCCCGTCGCCCTTCTGGCGGTCATCCATGCTCACCTTCGGGGTCAGCACGCCGAGGGCCTTCAGGTCGCTGTCGTCGTTGGCGATACGCGCATAACGTCCGCCGCCGCTGCTGGCGACCGTGCGCAGCGGCGCCTCTTCCAGGCGCGCCTGCGCGATCTGTCCATCGCCACTACGGAAGGCCGCACCGGCCGCCGTACCCAGGCCCAACACCGACACGGTGAAGCCCTGCCGATGCGCCGCGGCAGCTGCGCGGGTGGCGGCATCGTCGGCACGGTCGGTGAGCAGCAGGATGTCGCCGCTGCGCGCACCCGACTGCTGCAGCAACAGCACCGCCGCGTCCAACGCGCGCTCGGCACGCTGGCCATCGCGTGGCATCACATCCGGGCCCAGCGCATCCAGGTACAGCGCCACGTTGGCCGCATCGGCGGTCAGCGGCGCCACGGTGTAGGCATCATCGGCATAAGCGAGCAACGCGACCTCCCCGCCCTGGCGCTCGCGCAGCAACGCGGCCAGCTTTGCACGGGCCTGCAGCAACCGTGACGGCGGCAGGTCGGTGGCGGTGATCCGCGAGGACAGGTCCAGCGCCACCACCAGCGGCGTCGGCGACTGCCACAGCGGCTGCGCCACCTGTCTCCAGCTGGGGCCGGCCAGGGCCAGCACCGCCAGCGTCCAGCCGACCAACAACAGCACCAGCCCGCCCCAGGCGCGCTGCCCACCGGCCACCAGCAAGTGGCGCAACAGATGCGGATCGACCGCGGTGTGCCACGCGCTGCCGCGGCGGCGACGCCAGTACCAGACCAGGGCGATCAGCGGCAGGGCCAGCAGCGCCCACAGGGCCTGCGGGCGGACCAGATGCAGTGCATTCCAATCGATGTTCATGCCCAGCGCCTCGGCACTATCCAGGCCAACCCGGCCAGCAACAACGCCAGCGCCAGTGGCCAGGCGTAACGCTCGATCCGCGGCCGCACCGCAGGGCCCGCCGAGGCCACCGGCTCCAGCCGCTGCAGTTCGGCATAGATGCCGGCCAGTTCATCGGTGTTGCGGGCGCGGAAGGCGCGCCCGCCGGTAAGCGTGGCGATTTTCTGCAGCGTCGCCTCGTCCACCGGGTCGTCGCCGGCTGCCACCTGCATGCCGAACAGCCGGTAGCTGCCGTCCCCGCCGAACGCCACCGTGTATACCCGCACGCCTTCGGTCTTGGCCAGTTCAGCGGCGCGCAGCGGTTCGAGTACGCCGGCATTGCTGACGCCGTCAGTCAGCAGGATCAGTACGCGCTGGCCCTGCGGTTGCTCGCGCAGGCGTTTGACCGCCAGCGCGATCGCATCGCCGATCGCGGTCTCGCGTCCGGCCAGGCCGACCACGCTGTCGCCGAGCTGCTGACGCACACTGGCCAGATCGCTGGTCAGCGGGGTGAGGGTGTAGGCGCGCTCACCGAAAATCAGCAGCCCGACGCGATCGCCAACACGCCGGTCCAGGAAGTCGGCCAGCACCGCCTTGGCGGCAGTCAACCGCTCCACTACCTGTTGGCCGAGCATCATGTCGGTTTCCTGCATGCTGCCCGACACGTCCACGGCGAGCATCATCTGCCGCCCCTGTTGCGGCGGAGTCACCGCCTCGCCCAGTTGCTGCGGGCGTGCCGCTGCCACGCACAGACACACCCACGCCAACCACAGCAGCAGCCGGCCAACGCCCAGCGCGCGGCCACCGACAGCGCTACCGAGCGCTTGCAGCTGTGCGGCCGCGTACGGCACGCGCAACGCGGCGGCGCTGGCGTTGCGCTGCGGCCACCAGTGCATCAGCACCGGTACCGGCAGCGCAGCCAGCATCCACGGCCAGGCGAAGGTGTCCAGCCACGACAGCCAGTCCGGCAGCCACTGAGCCACCTGCGGCGACACGTTCATCGCGATCATCGCCGCCGCCCCGACACCAGCCCGAGGAAACGCGCACGCGCCAGCACGCGCAGGCGCTGTACCGCTTCGGCATCGACCTGCGGGCGATAACCACCGTCCAGCAGCAGCCGCCCATCGCCATCGGAAAAGGCACGGCTGCCGGGCTCGTCGAGGAATTCCAGCCATGCCGGGCCCTGCAGCAGTTCCGCGCCGGGCTGACGCACGCGCGCCGCACGGCGGAGCAGCGCGGCGATGGCCGCCACTTCCTCGACCGGCGTTGCCGCCTGTGCGGTGGCCTCATCGAACAACCGGATCCAGCCCTGTCGCCGCCGCCGACGACGCGCCTGCCACGCCCACAGCAGCGCGGCGACAAGCAGCACGGCGCCCAGCACCAGCCACCAGCCGGGCGCCGGCGGCCACCACGCAGGCGATGGCGGCAGCTGCACATCGCGCAACGGCAGCGAGGTCGGCGCGCTCATGCCACCACCGCCGAGGGCATCGGGGTCAGCCAGCAGTCGCTGGCGTCATCAGAGGCCACCACGTGCACCTGGATGCGACGCGACGACAGGTGCTTCTGCAGGTCCTGCAGCGGCGCCACGAAGCGCTCGCGCCAGTGCTCGCGGACGCTGGCGCGGTCAAGGTCGAGCAGCACGCGGCGGCCCTGCGACAGGAACGCCAGCGAGGCTGCTGGCGGGGCCAGCTCCAGCGGATCGACCAGTAGCATCACCACCACTTCGTGGTGCATGGCCAGGGCGGTCCAACGCGACACACTGATGGCCGCAGCCTGCCCAGGATCGGCAAGCACGACCACGCGCGCGCCGGGACGCAGCAGACGCGCCGCCTGTTCGAGTGCCCGGTCCAGCCCGGCGTCGTCGGCCGGTGGCTGCGCGTACCAGCGGGTGAGCGCATCGAGCACGCGCAACACACCGCGGGTGCCCCCGGCCGGCGGGAGCGGGGCTTCCACGCTGCTGCCACGCAACGCGCCGAGACGGTCGCCCTGACGCTGTGCCAACCACGCGGCAATCGCGCCGACGCGGGCGGCCTGTACCGATTTGAAGCGAACGCGGGTGCCGAAATACAGCACCGGATCCGTGTCGGCCACCAGCAGGGTCAAGCGCTCGCGTTCGGCCTGGAACAATTTGGTGTGTGCACGGCCGGTACGCGCGGTGACGCGCCAGTCGATGTGGCGGGCATCGTCGCCGGCCACGTACTCCCGCGACTCGGCATATTCCATGCCGCGCCCACGCATGGGCGCTGGCGCGTGGCCGGCATGGCCGAGCCGGCCACGCCGGGCCGGGGCCAACCGGTGGGCATTGCGCCGCAGCGCGACCAGTTCGGCCAGGCTGGGGCGCAGGCCGTCGCCGTCGGGGGCGCCTGCGGTGCTGTCCACGTCCGAAGCCATCGAGGTCAGGGCGCCGGCACGCGTGCCAGCAGCTCGGCCACCAGGCGATCGCCGTCCCAGCCTTCGGCGGTAGCTTCATAGCTGGGCAGCACGCGGTGGCGAAGGACGTCAGGGGCGACGCTGCGCACATCGTCGGGGGTGACGAAGTCGCGGCCGGCAAGCCAGGCGCGGGCACGCGCGCAGCGCTCCAGGGCGATCGAGCCGCGCGGGCTGGCCCCCCAGGCGATGCGTCTGGCCAGCGCGGGGTCGTAGCGGGCAGCGTCGCGCGAGGCCAGCACGATCTCGATGAGATAGCGTTCCAGCGCCGGCGCCATGTGCAGCGACAACACGGCCTTGCGCGCGGCGAACACATCTTCCAGTGGCATCCGCGGCGGCGCCGGTGGCGGCGGACCCAGTGCATCGCGCGCACGTTCCCGCGCCAGACGCAGGATCTCCGCCTCGGCATCGGAATCCGGGTAGCCGATGCGCACATGCATCAGGAAGCGGTCCAGCTGCGCTTCGGGCAGCGGGAAGGTGCCCTCCTGCTCGATCGGGTTCTGCGTGGCCATCACCAGGAACAACGCCGGCAGCGCGTAGGTGTGGCGGCCGACGGTGACCTGGCGCTCGCCCATTGCTTCCAGCAGCGCCGATTGCACCTTGGCCGGGGCACGGTTGATTTCGTCGGCCAGCAGGATGGGGTGGAAGATCGGGCCGGGGACGAACTCGAAGCGGCCTTCCTGCGGCCGCCAGATCTCGGTGCCGGTCAGATCGGCCGGCAACAGGTCCGGGGTGAACTGCACGCGCGAGAAATCCGCCTCCAGGCGCGCGGCCAGCGCGCGGATCGCGGTGGTTTTGGCCAGCCCTGGCGCGCCCTCGACCAGCAGATGGCCATCGGCCAGCAAGGCGGTCAGCAGGCGTTCGACCAGCGCGGCCTGGCCGACGATCTCGCCGGCCAACGCGTCGCGCAGCGCGCGGAAACCATCGTGCAGGCGATCATGGGCCTGCTCGGCGGCGGCGGGAGTATCGATCTCGGTGTCGGGCATGGGGGGAGGCAGGTTCATGGGATCCATGTGACCCACGCGACGTGCGTAAGGTTCCGCCCACATGATGGCAGGGCTGGCGCTGGATCGGGATCAAGATTGCCTGAACGCGATACTCGTAACGGCCGAAGCCACCTTACGGCGTATTCGGGGCCATCGTGCCTTTGTCGCCGGCAAAGATCGCGCTGCAATAAGGACCAGACATCGCAAATCGGCGACAGGTCTGCGGCCGGTCGTCATAGATACTGCAATTCATGCGCTCACGGTCCAGCGCCACGCACCATCCGTCCGCGCCCCCGGCCATCACGCGCAGGCCAGTCGGCAGCTCAGTGGTCAGGTGCGCCGGAACGCAGTCGGACGCCCCGAGCACCACGGTCAGCCGACAGCACTGCGCAGCGCAGCTGGAACAGTTGGCGGCTGCCATGGGGGTCACCTGCTTTTGCAATAAATCGCCGCCCAGCATAGCGCGGATTCCTTGCCGGGCTCCTCACCCCTGGCCAATCGCCCCAACCGGCACAGGCAAGCGTTCATTGATCGATTGCCCGTTCTACAGCGGGCCCTGAGCGTTCCTCAGGTACGTTGCAACATCGAAGCTTCCTGAACGCGAAAGGGCCGCACAAGGCGGCCCTTTCGCTGCAGGCATGACCGCGACCCTTAATTGGTCTTGGACACGCGCAGCACCTTCGGAGTGACGAAGACCAGCAGTTCGGCCTTGTCCTTGTTACGGCTGCGTTTCTTGAACAGGTTGCCAAGGAACGGCACGTCGCCCAGGAACGGCACCTTGTTGACGCTGTTGCGGTCGGTGAACTCGTACACGCCACCGATCACCACGGTCTGGCCGTCTTCCACCAGCACGGCGGTGTTTACCTCGCGGCGGTTGATGGTCGGGACCTGGCCGTAGCCTGCCAGCGTGATGTAGCTCTCGACTTCGTCCTTCTTGACCGACATGTTCAGGAACACGCGGTTGTCGTTGGTGATGGTCGGGGTGACTTTCAGCTCCAGCACCACTTCCTTGAACTGAACGTTCGGGGTGGATGCGCCACCCACACCACCGCCACTGATGGTGACGTAGCCGATTTCCTTACCCTGCTTGATCGTCGCTTCGCGCTGGTTGGTGGTGACCACACGCGGATTGGAAATCACTTCGCCGCGCGATTCGGCCTGCATGGCCGACAGTTCCACGTCCAGCAGGTAACCAGCATTGAGGATCGACAGCGCAAGCGAGCCGGGATTGCTGGCCGCAGCGACCGGCAGGTTCCAGTTCAGGCCACGGGTGATCGCCGAGCCCACTGGCGTCGGTTCCGGACCGACACTACCGCCGGTGAGCCAGTCATTACGCGCCTTGTCATTGGCGATCCGGGTGTCAACCTCTGACTTGCGGGTCGCTGCATTGGCCGCCAGGTCACCACTGAAGTACACGTTATCCCGGCTGCCACTGATACCGAACTTTGCACCCAGCTCTCGTGCGAACGTATCAGTAGCGATCACGATCCGGCTTTCGATCAGCACCTGGTCGACCGGGCGGTCGATCACGTTGATCAGCTCGCGCATGCGCGCCAGCTTCTTGGGGATATCACTGATCATCAGCGTATTGGTGCGCTCATCGGCGACGATGCGACCACGCGATGACAGGAACCCGCTGTCTTCCTGGGAACTGTTGCCACCACCACCGCCACCACTGCTGCCGCCGCCGCCGATGCCCTTGGCCTCGGTCAGCGCTTTGAAGATCTGCGCGGCGTTGTGATAGTTGATCTGGATGTAATCGGTGACCAGGTCTTCGCGGTTCTCGATCGCGATGCGCGCGTCTTCCTTGTCCTGCTCGAACTTGGCCAGCTCGGGCTGCGGGGCGACCCACACCACGCCGCCATCGCGACGCTTGTCCAAGCCCTTGGCACGCAGCACGATGTCCAGTGCCTGGTCCCACGGCACGTTGACCAGCCGAAGGGTAACGTTGCCTTCGACGCTGTCGGAGGCCACGACATTCAGGTTGGACTCCTCGGCGATCAGCTGCAGAACGGTGCGCACGGGCACGTCCTGGAAGTTGAAGGTCACCGGCTTGCCGCTATAACCGCGCTGCGCGACGGCCGCAGCCGCCTGGGTAACGGTAGTGGCGTTGATCGCGCCGGTAGCCGCAACCTGCTTGCGCGGGCTGATCTCCACCACGTACTCGTTGCCGGTCTGGTAGGCCAGCGACTCGAAGGCGGTATTGGTGTTGAGCACCAACTGGGTGCCGCCGCCGTACGGCTTCGGATCAATGCGTTGCACGGGGGTAGCGAAGTCGGTCACGTTGATCGACTTCTGCAGGTTCTCCGGCAGGCGCACGTTGCCGACGTCGATCACCACGCTGTTGCCCTGGGTGCGCAGGTCCGGGTTGGCGCCCTTGCCGTCGAACTGCAGGATCAAGCGGCCAGCGCCGTCTTCACCGCGCTTGAAGTCGATCTTGGATACCGCCAGCGAGGCAGGCGCCATGGCCGGCGCGACCGCGGTCGCCGGCGGCGTCGGTGCTGCTCCCGGCGTCGCCGCCAGCAACGTGCCATTGGCCACCATGAGCGCGACTCCCAGCGCGCACAGGTGGATCAGCTTCGGGCGCCGGTCGGGACGCTGCCGCATGGCATTGGAAAAGGTCATCGTGCTATCCCCATAATCATTATTGATCTTCAAGCGCAAGCGATGCAGGCCGTTCCAGCCAGCCGCCCGCGCCATCCGGCACCAGTTCAATCAGTTCGATCCGGTCTTCGAAGACCCCGGTAACGCGGCCGTCGCTCTGCCCCAGATAGACACCCGGACGCACCCGATAGGTGACCTTGTCCGGCGCCATCACCAGCGATACCAGCGCCCCCCCCTTGCCGATCGAGCCAACCATGTCCAAGGCGTCCAGCGGGAAGGCTTCCAGCGGCTCCTTGCGACGGTTCGGATCGGGACGAAGCCCCGAGCCGCCCTGCGGATTGGTCCAGGCGTCGGTGAACGGATCGCGCATCCCCTGCGCGGAGTATTCAAACGTTTCGAACTGCTGCATCACCGGCAGTGGCTCCAGTGGCGGCGCCGGGCGCGCACGCACGTCTTCGACCCATTTGGCCAGGTTGGGTGCATCGCCAGGGGTACTGCTCACCCCGCGCGCGCAACCAGCCAGCAATGCCAGCACCAACAACCCACCTACCCGTGCAGTCACCCCAAGGCTCATTTCCTGCCTCCGGATTTGGCCGACTTTTCATTGGCGGCGGCTGCCTTTTCCTGCGCTTCCATTTCCAGCTCGTCAAGGTAACGGTAGGTCTTGACCGTGCCCGACAGCTCCAGCGCACCACTGCGCGCGGTGATGCCGGTCTTGGGGTCCTTCGGCTTGAGGTTGATGTCGTGCATGGTCAGGATGACTACGCGCGGCAACGAGGCCACACCGCTCACGAAGGCGCCAAACTGGTGGTAGCTGCCTACCATGCGCAGCGCGATCGGCTTTTCGGCGTAGAACTCCTTGGGCTGCTCGGCACCGGGCTGGAACAGTTCATTGACGAGCCCGCTGGAAAGCGCGGTCTGCGAGATGTCGATGATCAGATCCGGCATTTCCGTCTTGCTGGGCAGCTGGCGCAGCATCTGCTGCAGTACCTGCTCCATCTGGGCCAGCTGCTGCTTGAGTGGCGCCAGATTGACCGCACGACCTTGCTGCTTTTCGAACTCGGCCCGCAGGGTGGTTTCAGTCTGCTCCAGCGAGGCGAGCTCATCGCGCTTGCCGCTGATCAGGGCAAACCAGGCCAGCAACACGATCAGCGCCGCCAGCAGCGCGCAGAACACGACTTTGGCCTGCTGCGGCCAGTTGCCGATGTTGTTGAAATCCAGCTCTTTCAGGTTGATCTTCTGGCTCATGCGGCCCCCTTCTGCGGCGTACTGGACCCAGCTGGTTGTGCGGGTGCGGCGGGCGGAGCGATGCGGCTGCCGGACGGCTTGGCCGGCGCGACGGCCGGGGCGGAGGCTGGCGGAGCGCCAGGCGAGAGTGGCGCCACCGGCGCGGCTGCGGCCGGGTCAACCGGGCTGGCGCCCAGGTCAGCAGGTACCAACGCACTGCCATCGATGCCCACACCAGCAACTGGCTCACTCTGCGCCGGCAAGGTTACTTTGACCTCGAACATGTACGGCAGCGCGCTGATATCGGTCAACGGGCCCGGACCATCTTTGCCTGTCTCGGGCTTTTTGGCCTCGATCACCGACAGTTCCGGCTTGCTCATCCAACCCGAGCTTTCAAGGTTGCGCATATAGGCGCTGACCCGCGCATTGGACTGGGTCCGTCCCTGAAGGGTGAGGATGTCGCCTTCCTGCTTGAGCGCGGTCAATACCACGCCATCAGGGATGGTGCGCACGAGCGCATCGAACAGGTGGACCATCTGCGAGCGCTTGGCCTGCAGTTCCTCGATCACCTTCTTGCGCGCCAGCAGACGTTCCTTCTGACGGTCAAGGCGGTCGATCTCCTTGTTCTGTTCCTTGACCTTCTCGATCTCGGCGGTCAAAAAGCTGTTGCGCTCGCTCTGGCCACTGACCTGCCGGTCGTAGTAGAACCAGATCAGCAGCGACAGCAGCACCCCGCCGATGGCGGCGAAGCCGAGCATGCCGTAGAAATCACGCTGGCGTTGCTTGCGCCGCTCGGCGCGCCAGGGCAATAGGTTGATTCTCGCCATCAGTCAAAGCTCCTCAGCGCCAGACCGGTGGCGATCATCAGCGCCGGGGCGTCCTGGGCCAGGGCATGTGCCTGTACCTTCGGACCCAGCGTCATCTGCGCCAGCGGATTGGCCACCACGGTGGCCACGCCCAGCTGTTCTTCCACCATCTCCGGCAGCCCGGCCAGCGCCGCGCAACCGCCGGCCAGCACGATGTGATCCACGCGGTTGAATTCACTACCGGCATAGAAGAACTGCAGCAGACGGCTGATCTGCTGGACCGTGGCTTCCTTGAACGGCTCCAGCACTTCCATTCCGTAGCTTTCCGGCAACCCGCCCTGACGCTTGGCCAGGCCGGCTTCCTCGTAGGTGAGGCCAAAGCGGCGCATCACTTCGTCGGTCAGCTGCTTGCCGCCGAACACCTGTTCGCGGCTGTACAGGCTACGCCCGCCACGCAGGACGTTCAGGGTGGTCATGGTGGCGCCGATGTCCACCAGCGCGACCACGCCATCGCTGGCGATCGGCAGCTCGCTGGCGACCAGGGCAAAGGCGTTCTCGACCGCGAAGGCCTCCACGTCCATCACCCGGGCAACCAGACCGCCCAGCTCCAGCGCCGATTGGCGCAGCTCCACGTTCTCCGAGCGCGACGCCGCCAACAGCACCTGGACCATTTCCGGGTTGTTGGGAATGGCGCCCAGTACCTCGAAGTCGAGGTTCACTTCCTCGATCGGGTACGGGATGTAGTTGACCGCTTCGAGCTCGACCTGGGCTTCCATGTCGTTCTCGTCCAGGTCGGCAGGCATCGGGATCAGCTTGGTGATCACCGCCGAACCGGCCACGGCTGCGGCAGCGTGCCGGGCCTTGGTACCGGAACGGTTCACGGCACGTCGGATAGCCTCACCGACAGCCTCTACCTCAACAATGTTCTTTTCCACCACCGCATTCGGCGGAAGTGGTTCCACAGCGTAATGTTCCACGCGAAAGCGATTGCCACTGCGTGAAAGCTGCAAGAGCTTTACTGCAGTCGAGCTGATGTCGACGCCAATAAGCGGCGACTGGCTTTTTGGGATAAGCCCCACGGTTTCTCCCCTGCCGACGGGCACTTGGACGCAGAACCTGCGCCCGCGCATTAATAACGTTTTTTTTGCAAATCGCAACTGTCATGCTGTGAAACGTGCATCACGGCACGTTTCACGCGTCCCCAGACGATGATTGAGTTGCGCTCCCCAGGATCGGCCCCAGCCGCTCCCTTGCGTAATCTATACTCTGCGGCCACGAAATTCGCAATCGGAATCTGTCCCTGATGACACGCTTTCGCCGCTGGCTGCGCTGGTTGCTGGTCGCCTTCCTGGTCCTGGCCCTCATCGGCGCGGCCGTTGCGGGCGGCCTCTACTACGCCGTTTCCTCCAAGCTTCCGGACGTGCAGAGCCTGCGCGACATCGAGATGCAGGAGCCCATGTACGTCTATGCCAGCGATGGCAAGCTGATGGCCGTGTTCGGCGAGTCCCGGCGCACCCCGATCACCATGAAGGAGGTCCCCGAGCGCCTCAAGCAGGCCTTCCTGGCGACCGAGGACGCGCGGTTCTACCAGCACGGCGGGGTCGACTACAAGGGCATCGGCCGCGCGGTGTGGCTGCTGGCCACCACCAACGACAAGCGCGTGCCGGGTGGGTCCACCATCACCCAGCAGGTCGCCCGCCAGTTCTTCCTGAGCTCGGAGTACAGCTACACCCGCAAGCTGGCCGAGATCCTGCTGGCGCGCAAGATCGAGTCCGAGCTGAGCAAGGACGAGATCTTCGAGCTGTACCTGAACAAGAGTTTCTTCGGCAACCGCGCCTACGGCGTCGCCGCCGCGGCCGAGTTCTACTACGGCAAGAAGCTGGGCGAGCTGGACCTGGACGAGATGGCGTCGCTGGCCGGCATCCCCAAGTTCCCCTCCTCCGGCAACCCGATCAGCAACCCCGAACGCGCCCGTGAGCGCCGCGACTTCTACGTGCTGCAGCGCATGGCCAGCCTGGGCTTCATCAGCCAGGCCGAGGCAGACGCGGCCAAGGCGGTGCCGATGCACGCCAGCGCGCACGAGCCGCCGGTGCAGGTCGAAGCCCCGTACGTGGCCGAGCTGGTCCGCCAGGAAATGATCGCGCGCTTCGGCGGCGACGTGGTCAACAAGGGCTACCACGTCACCACCACCATCAACGCCGAGCTGCAGGCTGCGGCCAACGTCGCGGTGGGCAATGGCCTGCGCGTGTACGACCATCGCCACGGCTGGCACGGTGTGGAACAGCACTTCGACGTTCCCGCCGATGCAGACGCCAAGGCGCTGGCCGCCAAGCTGGTAGGTATCCCGTCCCAGTCCGGGCTGCTGCCGGCGATCGTGGCCTCCACTGCCGCCGATGGCAGCGCCACGGTGGTGCTGGCCAACCGCAACGAACTGGTCCTGCCGGTCGCCGCCAGCCGCTGGGTCAACAAGGCCCCGGCCAAGCTGCTGACCCGGGGCGACCTGGTCCGCGTGCGCGCCGGCGAGAAGGAAGGCGAGTGGTTGATCGACCAGATCCCGCGCGGCCAGTCCGCACTGGTCTCGCTGGATGCCGACAGTGGCGCATTGAAGGCGCTGGTCGGCGGCTTCAGCTTCTCCGGCAACAAGTTCAACCGCGCCACCCAGGCGCGCCGCCAGCCGGGTTCCAGCTTCAAGCCCTTCATCTACGCGGCCGCCTTCGACAAGGGCTTCAACCCGGCCTCGATCGTGCTCGACGCCCCGGTGGTGTTCCGCGACCGTCGCGGCAAGACCTGGTCGCCGCAGAACGACGGCGGCGGCTTCCGTGGCCCCATGCGCCTGCGTGAAGCGCTGGTGCAGTCGCGCAACCTGGTCTCGGTGCGGCTGCTCGATGGCATGGGCGTGGACTACGCGCGCAAGTACATCAGCGAATTCGGCTTCGCCGAGGCTGAACTGCCGCCGAACCTGTCGATGTCCCTTGGCACCGCCTCGCTGACCCCGCTGTCGGTCGCGCGTGGCTATGCGGTGTTCGCCAACGGCGGGTCGCGCGTGGATACCTGGGTGATCGACCAGGTCACCGACCGCGACGGCACCCTGGTGTTCAAGGAAAACCCGGCCATGGCCTGCCGCGAGTGCGCCGGCACCAGTGGCGGCGCCCCGGTCAGCCAGGTCGTGGACGGCTTCAACTTCGGCGCGGCCGCTGCGCCGGCACCGGCGGCCACTGCGGCAGCCAAGCCGCAGCAGCCGGTCGAGGCGCCCAAGCCAGTCAACCCGGATGCCAAGGTGGCCCCGCGCGCGATCGACGCCCGTACCGCCTATCAGCTGGTGTCGATGATGCGCGACGTGGTCCAGCGCGGTACCGGTACGGCGGCCAAGGTGCTCGGTCGCGAGGACGTGGGCGGCAAGACCGGTTCTACCAACGATCACCGCGATGCCTGGTTCTCCGGCTTCGGCGGGCCCTACGCCACCACCGTGTGGGTGGGCCGCGACGACTTCCGCTCGCTGGGCTACCGCGAATACGGCGGCAAGGCGGCGCTGCCGATCTGGATCGACTACATGCGCGTGGCGTTGAAGGACACCCCGATCGCCAAGAATGACCCGCCCTCGGGCATGGTCCAGGCCACCCTCAACGGCGCGACCGAATGGGTCAAGGTGGAGGACATGGACAAGATCGAAGAGTTCAACGTGGATACCCACGTGCAGCAGGCAGACGACGCCGCGTTCGATATCTTCTGATCCCCCGTGCCGGGTACGCCGGCACCAGGAACGAACACAGGCCGGGCATTGCCCGGCCTTTTTTGTTCGCCGGCCGCGCCTCGTCCGCGCCATCGCCCCGGTAGAGCCACCCCACGGGTGGCTGCACGCAATCCCTGATCGCAGGTAGAGCCACCCCATGGGTGGCTGCACGCATTCCCTGATCGCAGGCACAGCCACCCTCGGGGTGGCTCTACCCGGTTGTCACATCGCCGGTGTACATTGCCGTGCAGGTCGCCAAGGAGTTCCGGTCATGCATCGAGCCCGTCAGCATGCAGCCACCCAGACCCGCGAGCGTCGCCACCGGCTCGCCCACGAAGCGGCCCGGCTGATGGCCGAAGGCGGGATCCGCGACTACCACCAGGCCAAGCTCAAGGCCGCCGCCCGGCTGGATATCCACGACGACGCCTCGCTACCGCGTAATGCGGAGATCGAAGACGCGTTGCGCGAGTACCAGCGCCTGTTCGCCGGCGCCGACCACGGCAGCCAACTGCGCCAGCGCCGCGAAGCCGCGCTGCGCGCCATGGAATTTCTGCGGGAGTTTTCCCCGCGCCTGTGCGGGCCAGTCCTGGAGGGCACGGCCGATGCCAACAGCCCCGTGCAGCTGCAGGTGCACAGCGACGATGCCGATGCGGTGCAACGTTACTTCGACGAACACGGCATCCCGGCCGAATCGCGTACGCGCCGCCTGCGTTTGGACCGCGAACGCGCGCTGGACGTGCCGGTCTGGGTGTTCAGCGCCGAAGACCTGACCTTCGACATCGCGGTGCTGCCGTACGACGCACTGCGTCAGCCACCCTTGTCCGCTATTGATGAGAAGCCAATGCGACGGGCGTCGGCGGCGCAGCTTCGCGAGGTGTTGGCCGAGGCGGAGATCGCCGGGTACGTGACCACACGCGTGTAAGGCGTGCAGTAGAACAGCCGCCAACCCTCACCTGCCCCGAAGGCTCACTCGAGGGTGTGGGCCTTCAGCAGGGTGCAGAGCGCTCAGGATGATGTCCCGATCCGTCTCCCGGGCATTCCCACCGTACGACTACGTGCGCCTGCCGCTGCCACGCTTCATATCCAACCCAACAGCCGTCTCGCCTGTTCGCTGAGCGGCAGCTTTCCGTAAAGGTGATCCAGGAAAACCGGATGTTCGTGAGAGTAGGAGGTCGTCGGGAATCCGACGGTGTCGGCGATTGCGCGCTCCAGCACGTCCCATTCCAGCGTATGTGCCACTTCGGGGGCACCGAACGCCACGCCTTGGTCTGCATCGGATTTCAGGGCCTCCAAGGTGAGCCGCTGCCGGCCACGCCGCGGCAGGTGGCGAGCGAACATCAGCTCGGAAAGCACCCACGGTGCCCCCGCATGGCGACCATCCTCCACGCATGTGCGTAGTCCTGCGGCCTCGCCCTCCAGGTGCAGGAACAGCTCGCAGCCATCGATCAGCCGCTGCAGGGCGGCATTGAACACCATATGCAGGCTGGCCGACGTCCGTACCACGCGGTGATAGTGAAAGTGATGCGTGCCGGGTGAGTTCCCGCGCGCCGAGAGTGACTCGTCCAACTCCTGCTGCACGGTGTAGGCGTTTAGCCACAGGCACGAGTCGACGAACACCGTCAGCCCCAGCTGTTCAAGGATCACCGCCAGCTGCAGCACCTGTTCTCGATCACCGCGCCCATGCGACAGGAACACGTCGGGCTGGAACGCGGGTGCCACGGCCTGCTGCACAGACTCCGCATCCAGTACGGTACTGCTGTCCATCAGGTAGGCGGCAACGGCCCGCCACGTTGCATGGCACCGCTCCTGGTACGCGGCAGTGGCCGGCGCATCCACCTTCAGCCCGGCGCCATTGAAATTGCGTACGCGCAGCTTCAGCAGCATCGTGATGCCTCCCGTACCACCTGGTAGACCAGCACAACGCCGGCCACCAGCGGCAGATGAAAGGCCAACACGGTCGGGCGGCACAGCACTTTCAGCAACGGCTCGCGCACCGCCGCCAAACGGGCTGCATCGACACGGTAGGAGAGCATCTGGGCCAGGGGCGCATCGCAGGCCGTGTTGTACAACTGCACGAAGGCGCGCTCCCGCTGCAGGAAGAACGCATGAAAGCCCATGAACAGCACGCCGGGCAACACGAACAGCGCCCAATGGAAGGGCGCCTGCTGGCCTACCGCGCGGGCCAGCAGCGCGATCAGCACTGCCGCGCTGCCCGCCTTCATCGCCACGGCGCTGTTGGCCAGACGGGCAATGACGCCCTGAAGAATGTTCAGATAGCCCAGCCGCCAGGCGATCTGGTTACCGATGGTGTCCATCGCGCTCCCCTTTTCATTGCACAGTGGGCAGGGCTCCCGACGGTGCCCTGCCCTGCACTGCGCGTTACCAACCGATGCCAACACCCAGGCCAACGCTCTGCTCACCGCTGTTGGTGAACGCGCCGTTGAGGCTGAACGTGGCCGAGCCCTTCTCGTTGAGCACCCGCTGGTAGCCCACGGCCATGGCCGATTCGCCATCGCTGTAGCCCACGCCCGCACCCAGCCGGTTGTAGGTGGCCAGGCCGGCGGTATTCATGGCCATCGCGCTCTGCGCGCTGTTCATCGCCGCCAGCCGGTTGAAGCGCTTGTCCATCTTGTCCAGGCGCTGTTCGACCCCTTTGATCGCGTCATCGGTGTACTCGTTGGCGCGGGCGAGCATCTTCTCCAGATCGGCGGTGCTGACCTGCGGCGTGGGGGTGGGTGCATGGGCGGGTGCGTCCGCCTTGGCCGGCTTGCCGACGTCGTCGGCACTGGCGATGCGACCATTCCCCTCTGCGGCAGAGGCGACCTCCGGCGTACCCGATACCGCGCCACTGCCTTCCTCCTCCGCCACGAGCGGCGTAGGTGCACTGGCGGTCGCCATTGCGCGACCTTGCGGCGGGGTGTCAACGCGCTGTTCCAGACCGTCGATGCGGCCATCCAGGCGCTGCTCCATGGCATGCAGCTGGCCGCCGTTGACCGCATCCCGGCTGCCGGGTGCGATCAGACCGTTGGCCACGTTGCCGAGCACCATGCCGTCGGGGCCGGCCAGGTTGAGCTGGTTGAGGCCGTCAGTACGGGTGGCGGGACTGTCCTGGAAGACCGAGCGGAGTTGGTGCTCGACGTTGCCGACGCGGGTACTGTTGGAGATCACGGCAGTGTCTAGTGCCGTCAGGGCGTCATTCAGGGTTTGCTGCGACCCACCTTGTATCGCGAAGATAGGGCCGACGACGTTGCCATCGGCATCGACCTCACCGCCCAGCGTTGCTAGCGCACCACGCAGCTGACCGACGGTTGCTGCGTCATTTCCGTCTCCACCCCGAGCGAGGTTCACAATGCGCCGCTTCAGTGTCGAATTTCCCACAGAAATGACGTTATCCTCTGTGGCGGCGGAATCTGCGCCCAACGCAACCGAACCTTCGGCGCCAGTCTGGACCCTCGCATAGCTGCCAAATGCGATGCCATTCTTGCTAAGCACCGTTGAACCGGTGCCGAGCGCGAATGAATTCTCTGCCGCACCATCAACAAACGAAGCTCTGCCAAGAGCAACCGAGCTTCTTGCTCGAGCCCGCGCGTAAGCCCCAATCGCGGTAGCACCATCCGTTCCTTGACCCGCCTCAGCGCCATTGCCGATTGCGACCGAGAACTCTCCTGCCTGCGCAGCGTTGCTTTCATCATCGAAAGTCACCGCAACGAAGCGTCCAGACTGCTCGATCGATGAAACCCGCTGATTCGTCGCAAACAACTGCCCGCCGTTCACCGCATCTGTACTGCCAATAGAGCTGATGTCACCGGCGGCCAAGCCAACGATCCTGGCTCCCTCCAACTCGACCACGCTACGCCCGGCAGTGAACTTCACGACGTTCCCGAGATCCGGATCAAGACCGTCAACATCCGCGCGCAGCTTGTCGACATCTTGCTTGTTCTCACCTATCTGGCGATTGCTGGCGTGTAACTGACGACCCGTTACAGCGTCACTGCTATCCGCACTCAGCAGGGCGTCATCGATACCAGTAAGCCGAACTCCGCCGAAATCAATCAAGCCTCCCATGCCGGTCAATCGCGCCCCATCTGCGGGCTCCAGCAGGTCTCGCAGCCCATCAATTTCGTTTCGATTGCGTTCGATCTTCTGTTCCGTTGCGTGCAATTGACTGCCGTTGACTGCATCGCGGCTACCGGGAGCGATCAGACCGTTGGCCACATTACCCAGCACCATGCCACTGGCGCCAGCAAGGTTTATTTGGCTTAGACCATCGGAGCGGATTGACGGGCCATCTTGGAACACCGAGCGGAGTTGATGCTCCACCGATCCTACGCGCGCGCCAGTCTTGAACACGGCGAGATCCAGTGAAGAAAGCGCGTCGCCGACCGTGTTCTGCATACCGCCTTGCACGTTGTAGGTTGGCGCCACAACATCGCCGTTGACCATGCCTGCGCCACCTCCGAGCGTTGCCAGGGAGTCCTGCAGCTGTGCAACAGTGGTCGCGTCATAAGTGCCTGAGCCGCGCCCGACATTCACTACTCGACGCTGCACAGTGCCGCTGCCAACAGATACCGTGTTTTCTTGATCAGCATACGATCCATAGCCTAGCGCGACCCCATTTGTCGCCGACGCCTTGACCTGGGCCTGCGCACCAAGCGCAACACCGCCATCAACTTCTACGCGGGAGCTAGCACCCAGAGCGAACCCTTCAGTAGAACTCTCTGTTACATGCGCCGCACGACCGAGCGCGACTGAGTTCGTACCCATCGCCTTGGAGAAGCTGCCCACTGCAGTCCCACCCTCGTTGGCAGGCGATGCTTCAGAAGACTCACCGAGCGCCACCCCGAACCAGCCAGCCGTGGCATCTTCGCTAAGTTCATCAGTGCCGATCTTGAAGAACCGGCTGCGAACTTCGATTGAATCTATCCGCTCGTTAGTCGCAAACAACTGCCCACCATTCACCGCCTCGGTGCTACCTGCCGAGCTGATATTCCCGGCCGCTACACCTCGAACCTTTCCACCATTCAGGTCGATGCTACCGTCCGCGGCAAACTTCACCACACCGTCCAGATCCGGATCGAAGTTCTCGAATTCGGTGCGCAACTCATCCAGGTCGCGGCGGTTGTCTGTGATGCGCCCATCCTGCCCGGACAGCTGCGAGGAGTGCGTCGCCAGTACCCCTTCATGGGCCGTCACTTTTTGCTGGGTGCCAAACAACTGCTTGCCTGTAACCGCGTCGGTACTGGTCGCACTCAGGGTGCCATCCGCCACGCCACTCAGTTTGCGCGCTGCATTGGACTTGTTGCGCAGGTCCAGCGTGGTGCCGGTGTTCTGAGCACCCAAGCGCAGGTTCCCGCTGGCTGACACCTGGCTGACCAGGCCTTCCAGAGCCGTCGCACGGGTTACGACTCCGTCCGCCGTTCGCTGTGCGGCGGTCGCTGCGGCTTGCGCCGTGGTCGCCGTGTTCTGCGCCGCGGTCACGTTGGTGTTGGTGGCATTGAGCTGCTTGCCCGTAACCGCTTCGGTACTGGCGGCACTGAGAGTGCCGTCAGCCACGCCGCTCAGTTTGCGTGCCGCGTTCGACCTGTTGCGGACGTCCAGGACGGTACCGGCGTTCTGCCCACCGAGGCGCAGGTCGCCGGTCGCCGACACCTGGCTGACCATGCCTTCCAGTGCCGTCGTACGCGTCACTACCCCGTCCGCCGTTCGCTGTGCAGCGGTCGCGGTGGTCTGTGCTGTCGCAGCAGCGCTGTGTGCTGCCGTCACGCTGGTGTTGGTAGCCGCGAGCTGCTTGCCGGTCACCGCCTCAGTGCTGGTGGCGCTCAGCGTTGCATCGGCCACGCCGCTGATCTTGCGGTTGGCGTCGGATTTGTTGCGCACATCCAGCGTCGTGCCCGTGTTCTGCGCGCCAAGGCGCACAGTGCCAGCGACTGCTGTCTGGCTGACCAAGCCCTCCAATGCGGTTGCGCGGGTGGTCAAGGCATCGGCCGTGCGCTGGGCGGCACCCGCTGCGGTCTGCGCGCTGGTGGCGGTGCTCTGTGCGGCGCCGACGAGGGTGTTGGTCGCGTGCAGTTGGCTGCCGGTGACCGCATCGGTACTGCCCGCGCCGATGGTGCCGTCCGCCACGTACTGGATCTTGCGCTTCCCGCTGGCGTTACCCACAGAAACCGAATTGTCCGAAGCGGTGACAGAGCCGGCACCCAAGGCCACCGCATTGCCGTGGGTGGCACTGCTGCGATCGCCCAATGCCAGCGCACTGCCCCCGCCTGCCTTGGCCAGGTTGCCCAATGCCGTGGCGTAGGTGCCGGTGGCGACCGCCTCGCGGCCGACCGCCGTGGCCTGGTTGGCGGTCGCCTGCGCGCTGAAGCCCAGCGCCGTGGCGTGCGTCCCTTGCGCCTTGGCCGAGGTGCCGCTGGCCAATGCGCCGGTTCCGGTGGCGGTGGCTTTGTTGGCCGCCGTCATGGCGGTGCCGGTGGCCGTGGTGTTGGCCGCCACCGTCGCCTTGGCCGCAGCCCCATCGGCAGCGGTCTTGGCTGCCGTAGCGGTGCTGGTGGCGGTGCTGACGGACTGGTTGGTGGCGTGCAGCTGTTGCCCGGTCACCGCATCGGTACTGGTGGCGCTCAACACACCGTTGTCGATGTTCTGGATGCGGCGCTTGGTTCCACTCCGGTTGGCCACGTCCAGCACGGTACCAGTATTGGAACCGCCGACACGGATCGTGCTGCTGGTCGACGTCTGCGTGACCAGCGAGGCAGCAGCCAGAGCGCGATCTGCGGTGGATTTGGCCGTATTGGCGGTGGTGCGGGCCGCGTTTGCAGTGGTGGTGGCAGCGGTCAGTCGTTCATTGGTGGCGTTGAGTTGCCGGCCAGTCACCGCGTCAGTGCTCGATGCGTCCAGCACGCCGTCTGCAACGTTCACAATGCGGCGTTTGGTGAGGTAATTGCCGACGGAGACGGTGTCGACTTCAGTTGCGCTCGATCCCCGTCCAAGCGCCACCGCACCGCGCGCTACGGCCAAGGCTTCGTAGCCGAGCGCCAATCCATCGAATTCGGCGCGCGAGTCACCGCCTACGGCAATGGCGCCTGTCCAGCCGCTGCTGCCTGCATAGGCGTCACCTCCAATGGCGATTTTGGAGATGCCCGCCCCATCATGGGTCTTGGAGCCGCTGCCAACGGCGACGGAGTTCTCGCTGTACGCCTTCGAGCCGTTACCAAGGGCTGTCGTCCCGAGCCCATTGGCGATGGCGCGAGCCCCCACCGCGGTGCCATAGCCACCGTTGGTCGCGCTGGCGAAGTAGCCGACGACCGTGCTGTTCTGGCCATAGCCTTCAGCAAAGTTGCCCACGGTTACACCACCGGCACCGTTTGCCCGGCTCTTGATCCCCGCGGTAAAGCTTCCGTGGCCGTTCGCACCGGCCTCACCGCCCAGCGCCATGGTTTCTTCGGCGGTCACCAAGCTCCAGTTTGCAGCAGAGGTATTCCCATACACCGACCCCTTGATCACGCCCATGACCACGGCATTGCCGGACGGGGCCACCGATATGGCGTGGAAGGCACTCAACACCTGGCGTTCCCACCACTCAGCGTCGTCGTCAGCGACTTCGACCGCCGCAGCGGTCATTGGGGCCAGACCCAGCAATGCGATCAGCGCCGCGCTTCGGCCTGACACCTGCGCACGCTTTCCACGCACCGAAGCCAACTCACTGGCAACGACCCAGCACTGCAGGGCGGTGGACCAGACACGGCGATAGATTTTGTTCATGAGAACTCCTTGGGGAACGAAACGAGATGGGAACCGCCCGGCATTGCGCAGCAGGCAGGTGTGGGGATTCAGGGCGTGAGGGTCTGCACGTGCTCACGATTGCCATCGCGCGTGAGCCGGTAGCGCAGCTGTACGGTGTGGCCCGGCTGCATGGCGAACGGCAGCGGCAATGCGCTGCCGGGATACAGGCTGCGCGACAGCTCGTGCGCGGTGCATTGGCTGCCGTCGCAGTCGGCGATGCTGGTGATGCCCAAGCGCAGCGTGCCGGCGTTGCGCAGCTGGTCGCCTTGCACGCGAATGTCCACCGTGCCGTCGACGGGCAATACGTTCACCAACGCCCCCCATACAAGGTTCACGCCAATGCTGGCCTGGGCGCCCTCGCCCTCGGCCTGGTCGCGTTCGTCCGGACCGCGCACCCCTTCGAAGTAGATGCGGTAGGCGGTTTCGGCCTGCACGGGCTGCAGCGGGATCACACGGATCAGGCGGTTGCCACCGCCAGCCAAGGCAAACTTGCCCGGCGTGACCGCGATGGCCGCTTCGCTGGGATCGACGTCGACCTCATGCTCCTGCTCGCCGGCGGCGTCAACGATACGTCGCACGGAAGTCTGGATGTACTGCGGCTGGGTAGACTGGGAATAGATGCGGATCTGCGTACTGCGCTTGCCATCGACCGACGCGCGCATCGGGTGCACGGTGAGATTGGCGTGTGCAGGTGCCGCCAGCAGCAGCGACAGGGACAACAGAACAACGGCTGGAATTTTCATGGAAGCTCCTGGAAGGTCAGGGCGTGACCGTGGGGACGCGCAGCTCCACCTGCAGCTCGCCGAAGTAGGTGCCGGCCTGCTGGGTGGAAATGGGGACGCGCGGAATATCGAAGGTGATCGGCGTGGGCACGCAGAACACCGGTTGGCTCATGCCGGGTAACAACACCAGACGCAGCAGTGCGGTATCGATGCCATGCAGCTGTTGCTCCACGCCGTTGGGCATGGGCACCGGGGCGCCGTTGTGGTCCAGGGTGACGGTGTAATCCAGGCGACGGGTGTCGTCGCTGCCACCATCGGTATGCCAGAGGGAATAGCCACTGGGACCGGGCGGCTTGCCACTGCGGTCACGCACGGTGACGCCGAGGTACTGGGCCTGGGAGCCGAGTCCGTCGTAGAGACACATCTCGAGTGAGGTGCGGCCGCCTACCGTCTGCTGTATAGGGTCGTAATCGGAGTTGAGCTGAACCAGCGGGGTGACGTGGTGGAAGGCCGGAAAGTAGATTGAGACGGCGTTGCGGTCGGTGATGGTCAGATCAAAGGTGTAAACCTGCACCGCCAAGTTTCGAGCGCCCGGTGTTTGAACGCTAAGTTCCAGTTTCGCGGACCAGACGCCCGCGACCAGCTTCCTGAGCTCTCCTTCACCAAGGCTCAGCTGTGCTCCCGTACCCGCTGGCTCATCAAACGCGCACGCCGTTCCATAGCCCGTCCAGGGTGCAAATATCCCGTTCTGCCAAAAGTTTCCGAGGCAGGAGCGACCAGACAATGCTCGCTCTACCCCTCCCCTTATCGACAACTCGGTGCGCATCTGTGACCGACTCTCTGTGAACGTAAGCCTTATGTCTCTCAAGCCCAACGAATGTTCATTGGTGTTATCTGTTGGGCACGCGCCGCGCGTAGCGTCAGAGTCTGATAGACAGACCAGATGCAGGGCGCCGTATTGGAGTGAGAGATTCGTATGGTGATAGCCCAACAATGTGCGCGGGGGCATCAGCACCACATCCCCCGGCATCGCAGACCGATCCCACGACATCACAATGTTCTGCGTCGCACTCACCGGATGCGTCTCCGGCGGCCGCTGCCCCCACGCCTTCGGCATCACCCCCAACAGCGCCATCAGCAGCATCACGGCCCACACGCCGCGCCGGTTCATGGCGTACCTCCCGCAGAGGCCGTCTGCGGCGTGGCCGCCATCAGGGCGTGCTCCTGCAGCAAGCGGGTTACCCGCGCCTGCTGGCGGATCTCGGCCGGCAGCTGCGCCACGCCCAGCGGCTCGCACTGCACGATGCCCACCAGCATCACCACGCTGCGTCGCTCACGCACCTGCAGCGGGCACTGCAGCAGGTGGTCCTTCTGCAGCAGGTACAAGGTGCGTTCGCGGCGCGGGAAGTCGGCCACGAAGCCACCGTTGCTGCCGGTGCCCGGCACCGGCGCATTGAGAATGCGGGCGCCGCCCAAGGGCAGCCCGGCGATGTCGCGCGCGTTGCCGATGAAGGTGTAGGTCACCTCGATCGGCACCGGCAGATGCATCAGCCGGCCCGGCGGCAGGAAGACCGGGCGCGCGCCGCCCACGCCGGTCACGCGGATGGCGGCATCGCTGTTCAGCGCGCTGGCGTCCTGCACTTCGGCGCGGTGGCTCTGGTAGGCCGGCAGCGGCAACAGGCGGCGCTCGCCGAGTGCCAGCCGTTGCCGGCGCAGGCCGCCCACCTGCAGTTCGGCGGCGACGCCGGTCAGTTCCAGGTCGTCGGTGTCGTCCACCTGCACCGCCAAGCCGGCCTCGGCCCCCACCCCGCCGCCCCAGTAGAAGCCGTGCCGGCCCAGCGCCAGCCCGGAGCTGTGGGTGGCGCTGTAGGCCATCTCGGTGCGGCCGCGCTGCTGGTAGTGCGCCACGGTGCCGCCGGTGTGGCCGATGCTGTTCTGCAGTTGCGCGCTGAGCGCGGCACTGTAGCGGCCGCTGTTGTTGCCGCGCAGGTCTACGGTGGCCTCGCGGTACTGCGCCTCCACGTCCTGGCGCAGGGTTTGCCCGGCGCTGTAGTTGATCTCCGGGCGCGCATGCTGCGGCTGTCGCACGTCCAGGCTGTAGCGGCGCTGCGAGGTGCCGCGGTCGCCGCGCTGCAGGCGGGTCAGGCTGAGGTTGAGGAAAATGCCGCGGTCCCGGCCGTCGCGCAGGCTGCTGCGGCTCTGCTGCTGCCATATGCCGATGCGGGTGGACACGCTGAACTCCTGCCAGCGCTGCACGCGGCTGTAGCTGGCCTGCCAGGTGCGGGTGAGGCTGGGCTCGCGGCTGTAGCGCTGCTCCCACGGCGGCAGCAGCGGGTCCAGTGCGGCCAACGGGTCGTCGATGTCGCCTGCCAGCAACCGCCCGCGGCTCCAGGTCTGCCGCCGGGTATAGGCCACATAGGCACTGCCACCGCCGAGCGGCAGCGCCATCGAGGCACTGAGTGAATCGGCACAGCCCAGCCGGTCGCGCGCGTCGTCCTCGAACTGGCACGCCTTGCCGCGCATGCGCTGCTGGTACAGGTTCCAGGACGCGCGGCGGCGGTACGACACCTGATGCTGCTGGCCGGTGCTGCCATCACTGCCCTGCAGGCCACTGAAGGTGGCGCGGATATCCTGGGTAGCGAAGGCGTGGCGCAGGTCCACGCGCAGCTCCCCATAGCTGACGCCACCGAGGTCGGCGGCACCGGCAGTGACTGCGGCGGCGCGTCCAAGTGGCACGCGCAGGCCGGCCATGGCCGCCCTCTCGCCGTCGAAACGGTCACTGCGGCGCTCGTTGCGGCGACCGCCCTGCAGGAACCACTGCACGCTGCTGTTGGTCCAGTCGCCGCCCTTGTCGAACGGTGCCGCTTCGCTGCGCACCAGCACGCCATCTTCGTAGATGCGCAGGGTCACGCTGTAGCTGCCGAACGGGAAGCGGCGGGTGTCGAGCTGGTTGATGCCCGCTTGGAGGTAGAAGGTCTGCAGCAGGCGCTCGCCGTCGAAGGCATCCACGCGCGCATCGCGCGCCAGCAGCACGGTCAGCGGCAGGGCCTGCACGGCGGCCTCGGTGTCCACGTAGGCCTGGGTGGTGCCCACGCGCAGGCCGGCAAAACGGTCCATCGGCAGCAGGCTGAAACTGAAGGTGCCGCCCTGTGGGCTGGACAGGTTGCGGCGGTCCATGCGCCCGGCCTGCAGGTAGTGCTGCTGGCCCAGGTCATGGCGGTAGTAGGCGTTGTCGAACTGGAAATCCTGGCGGCGCCGGCTGCCGCGGTACTGCTGGCTGTTGAAGTTCCAGTCCACCGCGATATGGCCACGCTGCAGCACACCCAGCGCGCCGGCGCCTTGGGCGGTGAGCGCCTGGTAGCCACGGCCGCCACTGAAGTTGACGGTCTGCTGGTGCAGGAACGCGCTCTCCGCGTTGCTGCTGATCTGGTGGAAGCGATCAGCGGCCGGTTCGGCGCTGATCCACTGGCGGGCAACGAACAGGCGCACCGCGCCTTCGCCTTCATCGTAAAGGGCACGCACGGTGTTGGGGTCCTCGGGTGGCTCGAGATAACCGCAGCCCGCGCTGCCTCCGCCATAGCGGCAGGCCAGATGGCTGTTGCGCGGCAGCGGCTGGGAAAGCGCGGGCAGCAACGCAGCCTGGGCCTCGTCGGAGAGGTCCAGTGCCTGCAGCACGCGCGCCGGATCTTCCAATTGCACGCTTTCCAGGGTGACCCGCACGGGCGACAGACCCGCCGTGCGCCCGAACAGGCGTACATCGAGCTGCTCGGTCTGGCCGGCAACCAGGTCTTCAAAACCGACGGGGACGCCGCGTGCCGCGACCAGGGGGGTGGCCAACGACAAGGCGAGCGCGACCGCCAGCCGGGTCAGGGCAGGTGCGGTAGCTTTCATGGGGAGCGTTGCCTGAGGCCGCCGGCCCGGTATCCGGGCCGGCGTGAGTGACGCGAGGGGTGAACCGTTACGGCTTCTGGGTCAGCACCACGCTGACGATCCCTTCGTACACGCCCTGCACCGTGATCGGGGTGCGGGTGGTCTGGGCGATCTCCAGGTCCATGATGATCGATGCGCCACTGAGCGCACCGTCGTACAGATCCGCTGCCAGGAAGTCCTGTGAGGCAACGGTCAGCTCGCGCTTGTTGAGTCTCACGGTGAGTGGAACATCGGTGCCGGTGCCGCTCTTGGGTACCAGTGACGGCGCGTGGCCAAGCCGCACTTCCACATCCTTGTCTTCATCGTTGGTGTAGATGCGCACGCGCTCGTTGTGCGGAGTCAACCCCTGGCCCGGAATGTGGTCCAGTGGGATCGAGTCCGGCAATGCGGTGCCATCGTGCTTCATCAACGCCAGGGACGGGTCAACATTGGTGTAGACGGTGATATGGGATTCGGCGGCATTGGCCGACAGCGAAGCGGCGGTCAGCGCTGCAGCAAGCGCGGCCTTGTTGAGGATACTGGACATGGCTTCTCTCTCTTTTAGTGTTCGAAAAGACGCTTCCGCAGGAAGCACCGCCGCCACCACGCGGGGTGAGACAGCCCAGTCAGGTTAGTTAGGGGCAGGTGATTTGCCCATTCAATGAGTCCTAAAAACGACGCCATTTTGGCCGTAATGCGACCGCACCCTCACTACTTGAACATTGCAGCAATTCCTATGCGTCCCTGCGCCCTCGGCGCGTGCGACCCGATCACGCACGTGCACCGGAACGCCCTTGCGTAGCCGACCCAACGCGGGGCGCTGCTCCACGCTGGCCTGCGCCGCCGGATCCGCTTCCTCGCGGTGCATCCACCACGCCGTCACCCGCTGGTGAAGGGTGGCGCCCCTGCGTCCGTCCAAGGACGGCCACGTCATCGTTAACCTGTGTCGTGCGCTGCGTGCGTGGATTCGGCGCGACCGCATTGCAGCGCCGTGGGATGTTCCATCACCCACGACCCTGCGCTACGGCGCCCTATCTCATTCCCGGTGCGCACGCATTTTTCCATCTGAGTGGCGCTCTCACAGCCGCCCGCGGGCCTAAGCGTCGGGCATGGCGGTTTGCGCACCGGGCGTGCTCCGGCTCAGCGCGGCGGCAGCACTTGCACGCGCTTCACCTCGATATCGGTGGGCTTGAAACGGTGCGTGTCCACCTTCCCCAGCAGTTCCACCGTGGCGGCCGCGCCAATGGCCTGGTGAGGCATGTCCTCGTCGTCGATCTCCACGTCGATCTCGCCGGTGGCGTCGCGGAAGCGGTAACGTTCATTGCCGACCTTGGCGACCAGGTGGCCCAGCAGCAGTACCGCGTGGTCGTCGCGCTGCTGGCGGGCCTGCGCCACCGTCGTGGCGACGGCGGTGGCACCGGGACCGGTATAGCCGGCCAGCGCGTCGCTGGCGTGCAGGGTGGATGCGATGGCAAACAGGGGAATCAACGCGTAGCGCGTCATGGTCGGACTCCTTCGGGACTTGCTTGGTTGATCTGACAAGCCTGATCCGCGGAGCCCCATAGACCCATGCAATAAGTACGAAAACGTCAGCGCCGCGCGCCAACGCGCCTGCCCGTTCATCGTCACGACGGTGTAGCCACCCCATGGGTGGGCGCACAGGGTGCCGGCACCAACAGAAGCGACCACCCAATAAAGAAGGTGTTTCTCCGATCTGGGGAGAGGTCTTGTTGCAAGGCCCGTCGCAGCGTGAGCACGACGCTACGCGGGTGGTCGGGGGTGCAGGCCGTTGGGATGGGCTGGCGTCTCCGATCGGGCTGGTGGCGAGCGTGAGGGGCCCGTATCCGCCGGTAGGCCCCTGGCGCAAATGTCCCCCGGCCGCGGGGCGGCCTCCTCCTTTATTTTGCCCAGGGGCCTACCGGCGGATACAGGGCTCGGCACGGGGTACGCAGGTGGACGCCGGGCGTTTGGGCGGTGGCCGGTGGGCCGGGCGCTGGCCCCATGCTCTTGGAGGCGAAATAAAGGAGGAGGGGGCGGCCGCAGGCCGACGCCGGAGGACCGTCGCCGGAAAGGGCATCGGGGCCCAACGCCCAACCCGCCGATGGCTGTGCGTGGAAAGCGTCATGGGACGTTTCTGTTTGCCCCGCGTATGGGCGAAGAGCCCAAAAAAAACGCCCCGCAATGCGGGGCGTTCTTCAAGACGAGGTACCGGGGCGATCAGCCCTGGTAGTCGCGCACGTCGCTGCCGGTGTAGACCTGGCGCGGACGACCGATCTTCATTTCCGGATCGACCTGCTGCTCCAGCCAATGCGCCACCCAGCCGGAGGTACGGCCCAGGGCGAACATGACGGTGAACATTTCGGTCGGGATCTGCAGCGCCTTGTAGATGATGCCGCTGTAGAAATCGACGTTCGGGTAGAGCTTGCGGGCGACGAAGTAGTCGTCCTGCAGCGCGGCCTGTTCCAGCTTGACGGCCACGTCCAGCAGCGGATCCTGCACGCCCAGCTGCTTGAGCACCTTGCCGGTCATCTCACCGATGACCTTGGCGCGCGGGTCGAAGTTCTTGTACACGCGGTGGCCGAAGCCCATCAGGCGGAAGCCGGAGGTCTTGTCCTTGGCCTTGAGCACGGCGGACTCGACGTTGTCGGCCGAACCGATCTCTTCCAGCATCTTCAGCACGGCTTCGTTGGCACCGCCGTGGGCCGGACCCCACAGCGCGGTGACGCCCGCGGCGACCGACGCGTACGGGTTGGCACCGGTCGAACCGACCAGACGCACGGTCGAGGTCGAGGCGTTCTGCTCGTGGTCGGCGTGCAGGATGAACAGCAGGTCCAGCGCCTTGACCACGTCCTGGTTCAGTTCGTACTGGCCGTCGGCCGATTCGAAGGTCTGCTTCAGGAAGCGGCTGACGTAATCCAGCGAGGTGTCCGGCTTGTTGGCCGGCAGGCCCTTGCCGTGGCGGTAGATCAGCGCCGACAGGGTCGGCACCTTGGCGATCAGGCGCACGGCCGCATGGCGGCGCTGTTCGGCGTCGGACAGGTCCAGCGAGGCGTGGTAGATACCCGACAGCTGCGCGATGGCGGCGGTCAGGATGGCCATCGGATGGGCATCCTTGGCGAAGCTGCCGATCAGCGTGTTGATGGAATCATCGACGTTGGCTTCAGCAGCCAGCTCGTCGGTGAAGGCCTTCAACTGCTCGGCGCTCGGACGCTCGCCATTGATCAGCAGGTAGGCCACTTCGACGTAGCTGGACTTTTCCGAGAGCTGCTCGATCGGATAGCCGCGATACAGCAGCACGCCCTTGTCACCGTCGATATAGGTGATGGCGGACTTGCAGCTGGCGGTGGCAGTAAAGCCGGAGTCGTACGTGAAGAGACCGGTTTCCTTGGTCAGCTTCGAGATATCGACGCAATCGTTGCCGAGCGTAGGTTTGATGACGGGCAAAACAACCGACTTTTCGCCGGCGTTGAGCGTGACCTGATCAAGATCGGACACTGTGTGCGCTCCTCGAGGGAAGGCGCCCACCCAAGCGCATGGGGCAGGCACGTGAAGGAAGTCCACGATCGTTATCGTGGATCCCGCCATTATCGCACAGCAACATTTTCGACGCCCTAGGACGGAAGTCGTAGACGCCGGTACCGGCATGCGTATGGACGCACTGCGCCAGTAGCCGCAAGGGCTGCGGGGGCGCTGGACAAGAATGTCCGGATGCAGCGTTCCGCCGATGCCGCACGCCCGCCAGCTGGCGTTCAGACAGGCGCCGGCCATCCATTTTTCGCGGACACAAAAAAACAACGGCCGCCAAAGCGACCGTTGTTTTCATGCAATTGCAGCGACAACTCAGGCTGCGGTCGGCGCCGGCTTGCCGAAACGCTTCTGGAACTTGTCGATACGGCCGCTGGTGTCGATCACCTTGTGCTTGCCCGTATAGAACGGATGCGAAGCCGAGGAGATTTCCACCTTGACGAGCGGGTACTCGTTGCCGTCTTCCCACTTGACCGTGTCCTTGGTGGACATGGTCGAACGGGTCAGGATCTTGAAATCAGAGGTAACGTCGTGGAAAACCACGTCGCGGTAAACAGGATGAGTATCGGCCTTCATGGGCGCGCACCGTAATAAGGGCTGGTGATCAAGAGCGGCATTATAGCCCCGGATGCCGCCAAGGGCAAGCCGGGGTCATCAACCGTGCGAAAGGTCCGCCGCAGCGGCGTCGTCAGACGCCGAGTGCCGCCCGGACCTGGGCCTCAAAGCGCCCTTGGTCGTAGGCCATCAGCAGCTGGGTGTTGTCCGGCTGCCCGGTCTGGCGGTTCCAGTCGACAATGGTAGCACCTCGGCTGTGCACGCCGGCCAGTTCGATGTTCAGCGGGCGCGATTCGACCCGCAGCGCGCCTTCGGGCTGCAGCGCCCAGGCCATGGCCAGGGCATCGGCGGCGAACCAGCGCTCGCCGCGGCTGTCTTCGGACCACAGGCGGGTCTGGCGCGAGATCAGCTCGTAGAAGCGGGCTTTGTCGCTGTCGGCGGCCAGCCACTGTTCCACGTCGGCATGCAGCAGGCCGTGGGCGACGGTGGCTTCCCAGTCGGCCACTTCGATCTGCGGGAAGCCGGTGAACACGATGTGTGCCGCTTCCGGATCGAAGGCGATGTTGAACTCGGCCGCCGGGGTGATGTTGCCGTGGCAGGTCACCGCCCCGCCCATCACCAGGAAGCGCTTTACGCGCTGCGGCAGGGTCGGGTCGAGCTTCAGGGCCAGGGCGAGATTGGTAAGCGGTCCGAGTGCGACCAGGAACAGCTCGCCGGCGTATTCGTGCGAGAGGCGCAGGATTGCCAGGGCAGCGTGTTCGGCCTCGGCCTGGCGCTTGGCGGCCGGCAGGTTCACATCGCCGAAGCCGTCGGCGCCGTGCACGTGGGCGGCGTCCACCGACGGGTGCAGGAGCGGATCGGGGGTACCGGCGAACACCGGGACGTCTTCGCGGCCCGCCACTTCGCACAGCTTCAGGGCGTTGCGGACGGTGTGGTCCAGGCCCACGTTGCCGGCGGCGATGGTCAGGCCGACGATGTCGTGGCGCTCATCGGCGAAGGCCATCAACAGGGCCAGGGCATCATCGACACCCGGGTCGGTGTCGATCAACAGCGGAATCTTCTTGCTCATCGTTGCCGTCTTGATAATCGGCAAGGGACTTTCGCACCCTGTCATGACAAATACAAGGCGGGGGCTGACCGTGGCTGCTGCCGCTTCGATTGGTCCAGCCGCGACCGGAGGGGCCGCTTCGCGGCCGGTAGGCCTTTCTGCGAATGTCCCCCGGTATCCGCCTGCGGCGGCTACCTCCTCCTTTATTTCGCCGAAAGGCCTACCGGCCGCGAAGCGGCTCGGCTTGCGGAAGGAAGGGAGCCAACCGGAGCGTTCTGGCAACGGCCTCGGGGTCCACGGATAGCCGGATAAACGAACTCAAGTTGAAGCGGGCGGTGGCAGACCGCCACCGGGGGACATTCGCTCACCCGGCTAGCGTGCCCGGCGCTCGAGCAAGCTGCTTTTGCTCGCCTCTCGAACACGTCGTCAGGGGCGTTGGCGCCAGGCTGAGGGGCTCTATGCCGACGCGTAGCGCACGGCTGTGCCGATCCAGCGCCGCACGACCTGGTCGGCCACGTCCGGGGCTTCGGCCAGCAACCGCTCGGCCAGGTCATGCACACCCGGCAGCAGGTCCGCATCGCGGGCCAGGTCGGCCATGCGGAACCCGGCCAGGCCGGTCTGCCGGGTGCCCAGCAGTTCGCCGGGGCCACGCAGCTCCAGGTCCTTCTCGGCGATGAGAAAGCCGTCGTTGGTCTGGCGCATGGTTTCGAGCCGCTCGCGCGCCATGTTCGACAACGGCGCCTGGTACAGCAGCACGCAGCGCGAGACCGCCGAGCCGCGCCCTACCCGTCCGCGCAGCTGGTGCAGCTGGGCCAGGCCGAGGCGCTCGGCATTTTCGATGATCATCAGCGACGCATTGGGCACGTCCACGCCGACCTCGATCACGGTGGTGGCCACCAGCAGGTCGATCTGCCCGGCCTTGAAGGCCACCATGGTGGCCAGCTTTTCGCTCGCCTTCAGCCGCCCGTGCACCAGGCCCACGCGCACGCCCGGCAGCAACGCCTGCAGCGATTCGAACGTGGCCTGGGCCGGGGTGGCGTCGAGCTCTTCGCTCTCCTCGATCAGCGTGCACACCCAGTAGACCTGCTGCCCTTCGCGGCACGCCACGGCGATACGTTCGATCAGTTCCGGGCGGCGGTCATTGTTGAGCGCAACGGTCTGCACCGGGGTGCGGCCGGGCGGCAGTTCATCGATGGCCGAGACATCCAGGTCGGCGTACTCGGACATCGCCAACGTGCGCGGAATCGGGGTGGCGGTCATCACCAACTGGTGCGGCACGCTGCGTCCGTCCGCGCCCTTGTCGCGCAGCGCAAGGCGCTGATGCACACCGAAGCGGTGCTGCTCGTCGACGATGGCCAGCGCCAGGTCCTTGAACACCACGCTGTCCTGCATCAACGCATGCGTGCCGACGACCACCTGCGCCTCGCCCGAGGCGACCTCGGCCAGCACCCGGGTGCGCGCCTTGCCGGTGACCTTGCCGGCCAGCCAGGCGGTACGCACGCCCAGCGGTTCCAGCCAGGCGCGCAGGTTGTTCAGATGCTGCTCGGCAAGCAGCTCGGTCGGCGCGGCCAAGGCAACCTGCTTGCCCCGCTCCACCGCCAGCATCGCCGCCAACGCGGCCACCACCGTCTTGCCCGAGCCGACGTCGCCCTGCACCAGGCGCAGCATCGGATGCGCCTTGGCCAGGTCTTTGCGGATCTGTTCGAACACGCGCTGCTGCGCGCCGGTGAGCTGGAACGGCAGGCTGTCGCGCAGCTGTTTGACCAGCGCGCCGGGCCCACGCAGCGACGGCGCGTGGTGCGCCTGCAATGCCATGCGCTGGCGGCGCAGGCTGAGGTGATGGGCCAACAATTCTTCAATCGCCAGCCGTCGTTGCGCCGGGTGCCGGCCGGCTGCCAACGCGGCCAGATCGGCATCCGGCGGCGGCCGGTGCACGGTCAGCAGCGCACTGCGCAGCGACGGCAGCCCCATCCCGGACAGCCAACCGGGCGGCAACAGCTCCAGCGTGGATTCTTCCGGCAACCGATCCAGCGCGAGCCCGATGAACCGGCGCATCGTGGCCGGCCCGACGCCGTCGACCGCGGGATAGACCGGGTCGAGGCTGTCGCCGAGTTCGTCATCGTCGTTACTGCCCATCACCCGGTAGCTGGGGTGGACGATCTCCAGCCCGAGATGCCCGGGCTTGGCGGTGCCGTAGCAGCGGATCCGCGTGCCGACGGCAAACTGCGATACCTGCTGGGCGCGGAAGTGGAAAAACCGCAGCACCAGCGTGCCGTAGGAATCATCTTCGATGGCAACCTTGAGCACCGGGCGACCACGAAAACCGCGCTCGACCGCGCTCACCCGCCCTTCCACCTGCGCCGCCACGCCCGGCTGCAACCGGGCGATGGTGGTCAGCCGGGTGCGGTCTTCATAGCGCAGCGGCAGGTGCAGCCACAGGTCCTGCAGCGAGGACAGGCCACGGGCCACCAGCTTGGCGGCCACCGCCGGGCCGATCCCGGAAAGCATCGACAACGATGCTTCCCCGGCCACGGCCAGCGCCGGTGCAGGAGCCCGTGACCGCGCCACGTCAGGCCTGGTCGAGCACCATCACCGCATCGACTTCGAAGTTGGCGCCCTTGGGCAGGCCCGATACTTCGATCGTGGAGCGGGCCGGGAACGGCGCCTTGAAGTAGTCCTGCATGACCGCATTGACCTTGGCGAACTCACCCAGATCGGTCAGGTACAGGCCCAGACGCACGATCTGGTCCAGCGTACCGCCGGCTTCTTCGGCCACGGCCTTCAGGTTGTCGAACGCCCGACGCGCCTGCGCCTCGATATCGCCGGCACCGACGATGTCACCGGTGGCCGGGTCCAGCGGAATCTGGCCGGAGAAATACACGGTATTGCCGGCACGCACGGCCTGCGAATACGGACCGATCGCGGCCGGTGCCTTGGCGCTGGTGATGATCTGGCGGGACATGGGAGCTCCAGGGGGGACAAAAATGGGCCCACCATTGTACCGCCGAAGCCAAGGCCCGAAGCCGCAATCGAAGCCGCAATCTCTGGTAGAGCCGACCGTTGGTCGGCTGGCCGGAGAACGACGAAGACGGTTGGTCGGCTGGCCGGAGAACGACGAAGACGGTTGGTGGGCTGGCCGGAGAATGACGAAGACGGTTGGTGGGCCGGCCGACCGTATCGATCATTGTCGCGCACTGTGCGAGCAGCCGACCAACGGTCGGCGCTACCCTGGTGGTGTGCCGATTGCCCGGCGAAGAGGCGTTGGAGCCGATCATCGCCGCGCGGTCTACGGCAGCCGACCAACGGTCGGCTCTACCTTGGTGGTGTGCCCATTGCCCGGCGAAGAGGCGTTGGAGCCGATCATCGCCGCGCGGTCTACGGCAGCCGACCAACGGTCGGCTCTACCTTCCGGTGGTGTGCCCATTGCCCGGCGAAGGGCGTCGGAGCCGATCATCGCCGCGCGGAATGCGGCTTATTGTCGGCGAACCGACTGCACCACCGACACCCGCCGCAGCCGGCGCATTACCTCGGCCAGATGGTTGCGGTCGCGCACCTGGATATTGAACGCCAGCACCGCCGCGTTGAAATCGCGATCCAGATAATCGACCCGCTCGATGTTGGAGTGGCTCTGCGCGATCGCCGCCGCCAGCTGCGCCAGCACGCCGGTCCCGTTCTCCACTTCCACCACCAGCGCCGTATCGTAATCGCCCGACACCGTCGTATCCCACCCGATCGGCACCCAGCGCTCCGGCGACTTGCGCAGCTCCGCCAGGTTCGGACAGTCCAGACGATGCACCACGATGCCCTTGCCGGCCGTGTGGTAGCCCATGATGTCGTCGCCCGGAATCGGCTGGCAGCAGTTGGCGAAGCTCACCACCCCGCGCTCGCTGCCGTTGATCAGGATCTTCTCCTGCGAATGCTTCGAGTGCCCGCCACCGCGCAGCTCGGCATAGGCCATCAACGCCTGTGCCGCCTGGTTCGGCATCCAGTTGCCCAGTGCCACTTCTGCCAGCAACGCCTCCAGACGCGGGTACCGGTGCTCGGCCAGGAACGCATCCAGCCGACCCTTCGGCAACCGCTCCAGCGAACTGTCCATCGCCTCCAGCGCGCGATCCAGCATCCGATGGCCCAGCTGCACCGCGTCCTCATGCTCCAGCTGCTTGAGCTGGTGGCGGATCGCCGTGCGCGCCTTCGAACTGACCACGAACTCCAGCCACTGCGGCTTGGGCGTGGCCGAGCGCGCGGTGATCACTTCCACCGTCTGCCCGCTCACCAGCTTGGTGCGCAACGGCACCAGCTTCTTGTCCACCCGCGAGGCCACCGCCATGTTGCCCACGTCGGTATGCACCGCATAGGCGAAGTCCAGCGCCGTCGAGTTGCGCGGCAGGGCCAGGATCTTGCCCTTCGGCGTGAACAGATAGACCTCGTCCGGGAACAGGTCGACCTTGACGTTGTCCAGGAATTCCAGCGACGAACCGGCCGCGCGCTGCGAATCGATCAGCTCCACGATCCATGCATGCGCACGACTCTGCGCGCTGTTGGGCGAATCGCCGCCGAACTTGTAGGTCCAGTGCGCGGCCACGCCGCGCTCGGCGATCAGGTCCATTTCTTCGGTGCGGATCTGCACCTCGATCGGTGAACCGTACGGCCCGAACAGCACCGTGTGCAGCGACTGGTAGCCGTTGGCCTTGGGGATCGCGATGAAATCGCGGAAGCGCCCGTCCAGCGGCTTGAAGGTGGCATGCACCGCGCCGAGCGCGTGGTAGGCGCTGGGCACGTTGCGCACGACCAGGCGGAAGCCGAACACGTCCATGACCTGGTCGAAGGATTTGTTCTCGTCGTGCATCTTGTTGTAGATGCTCCACGGGGTCTTGATGCGACTGACCAGGCGGTGTTCCAGCCCTTCCTTGGCCAGGCGCTGGCTCAGCTGCACTTCCACCTGCGCCATTGCCTCGCGGCGTACCACCGGCTGGCTGCGGATATGTTTTTCCAGGATCGCGTGGCGCCACGGATACAACGCCTTGAAGCCCAGGTTCTGCAGCTCGCTCTTGACCAGGCTCATGCCCAGCCGCTGCGCGATGGGCGCGTAGATTTCCAGGGTTTCGCGGGCGATGCGGCCGCGCGCTTCGCGGCTCTGCGCGCCCAGCGTGCGCATGTTGTGCAGGCGGTCGGCCAGCTTGATCATGATCACGCGCAGGTCGCGCGACATCGCCAGCAGCATCTTGCGGAAGCTCTCCGCAGCCGCTTCCTGGCGATCGCGGAACTTCAGCTTGTCCAGCTTGGTCACCCCATCGACAAGCTCGGCCACCGCTTCGCCGAATTCGGCGGCCAGCGCTTCGCGGGTCAGCGGGGTGTCTTCGATGGTGTCGTGCAGGATCGCGGCGATCAGCGCTTCCACGTCCAGGCCGAGCTCTGCCAGCACCTGCGCCACGGCGACCGGATGGGTGATGTAGGGCTCGCCGGACTTCCGGGTCTGCCCGGCATGCGCGGAGGCACCGACTTCCCAGGCACGGCGCAGCAACGGCAGTTGCTCGGGCGGCAGGTAATGCGCTGCGCGTTCGAGCTGGAGGACATAGTCAGGTACGGCCGCGCCGGGGGGCGAGGCGACCTTGGCAGTGGGGCCTGGGTTCATGGCTGGAAGACTATGCCAGCGGCGGGATAACGGCAAACATCTGAACAGGCGAACCGTCCGCGCTGCGTCGACCAACGGCGGTCGCCTACCGATGACGGTGGCGCGCGATGCGGCGAGTGACCATCTTCGCAACGCGGCATTACCCCGATGTGCCACGCCCAAACGCAGAACAGCCCGCCAGGGGCGGGCTGTTCAAACAACAACGAACGATCAGGTGCGATCAGTCGTCGTTCTTGGACATGTCTTCGTCGGCGACGACTTCGGCAGCGGCCCATTCCAGTGCTTCACGCTCGGCACGTTCGCGCTCGGCCTTCTCGACTTCGTCGATCAGGGCGTTGTCGATCTTGCGGGCGGCAATTTCGCGCAGCGCCAGCACGGTCGGCTTGTCTTCGGTTTCGCTGTTGTCCAGGGTGGCCTGGACGCCATTGGCCAGCTGACGGGCGCGCTTGGACGCCATCATGACCAGTTCGAAACGGTTGTTCACGACTTCCAGACAATCTTCTACGGTGATGCGGGCCATGCGGGCTCCCGGCAGCCGGTGAGGGCTGCTCAATCGAATGAGGGAAAGGGGACGGATTGTACCGGCCAGGACTGGACAAAATCAAGCCAACCGGCTAGCACCCCGTTGAGAATCAGTCAGTTGTGGCCGCTTCCTGGGTCAACAAGGCCTGGATGAGGCCCGCGTGGCGGACCTTCTGGGCCTCCCGGCGCAGGCGGCTGGCGGTGAAGATGGCGCAGAGCTCGTCCACGGCGGTTTCGAAGACTTCGTTGACGATGACGTAGTCGAAGTCATTGAAATGCAGCATTTCTTCACGCGCGGCGGCCAGCCGCTGGGCGATCACCGCCTCGCTGTCCTGCCCGCGCTTGCGCATGCGGTCCTGCAGGGCCTGCCTCGACGGCGGCAGGATGAACACCGTCACCGTGCCCGGCACCAGCTGGCGGACCTGCTGGGCGCCCTGCCAGTCGATCTCCAGCAGCACGTCCTGGCCGGCGGCCAGCTGCGGCTCCACCGATTGCCGCGCGGTGCCCTTCCAGTCGCCATGTACCCAGGCATGCTCGAAGAAGTCGCCGGCGGCGATCATCCGCTCGAACTCGGCCGCACTGACGAAGTGGTAGTGCTCGCCGTTGATCTCACCCGGGCGCGTGGCCCGCGAGGTGAACGAGATCGACAGCGCGATCTGCGGGTCGCGCGCCAGGGTCGCGTTGACGATGCTGCTCTTGCCGGCCCCGGAGGGCGCGGCCACGATGTACAGCGTGCCGCGTGCGGGCTCGGCGGTCGGCGTGGGCTGGCTGCTCATTCGATGTTCTGCACCTGTTCGCGGATCTGGTCGATCAGCACCTTCAGCTCGACGGCGGCGTTGGAGGTGCGGCTGTCCACCGACTTGGAGCCCAGCGTATTGGCTTCGCGGTTGAACTCCTGCAGCAGGAAGTCCAGTCGCCGGCCGACCGGCTCGCGCTGGGTGAACACCCGGCGGATCTCCACGATATGGCTGCCGAGGCGGTCCAGCTCCTCATCCACGTCCAGCTTCTGCAGCCACATCACCAGCTCCTGCTCGGCACGACCCGGATCGACCGGGTGCGGCAGGTCGGCCAGGCGCGCGGCCAGCTTGGTGCGCTGCCCCTCGCGGATCAGCGGGATCAGCGTGGTGACTTCGGCGGCGATACGCTCCACCCCATCCACGCGTTCCTGGATGGCAGTGGCCAGCTTGTCGCCTTCACGCTCGCGCGCGGCCACGAAGCCGTCCAGGGTGGCATCGAGCAGGGCCAGCGCCTCGGCATGCAGCGCAGCGGCGTCGACCGCCTCGCCCTGCATCACCCCGGGCAGCTGCAGCAGTTCGGTGAAGCTCACCTGCAGGTTCGGGAAGCCGGGCGACAAGCGGGTGGCCAGCGTACCGAGCTGGGCCAGCAGCGCATCGTTGACCACCAGCGCACCGGTGACCTCCGGGGCACGCAGGCGCATGACCAGGTCGATCTTGCCGCGGCTGCAGCGGGAAGCGACGCGCTCGCGCAGTTGCGGCTCCAACGCACGCAGTTCGTCGGGCAGGCGCACGCCCACCTCCAGGAACCGGTGGTTGACCGAACGCAGCTCGCAGGCCAGCGTGCCCCAACGGGTGGCGCGCTCGCCGTTGGCATAGGCGGTCATGCTTCGAATCATGCGGGTTTCCGGTGCTCTCAAAGTGCAAATGGTACCCTAGCGGTCTCCTTGCGACCTCCTCGCCTGCCGGTCCTCCGGTCCGGGCGCGGTCCTGCATCCCCTGACTTACCGGAAGCCAAGCATGTCCGATTCCCGTCCCAGCGGCCGCCAGGCCGACCAGCTGCGCGAAGTGCGCATCGAACGCGCCTTCACCCGCCACGCCGAGGGCTCGGTGTTGGTCAGCTTCGGTGAAACCCGCGTGCTGTGCACCGCCAGCGTGGAAAACCGCGTGCCGGGCTTCCTGCGCGGCAAGGGTGAAGGCTGGGTCACCGCCGAGTACGGCATGCTGCCGCGCTCCACCCACACCCGCAACGACCGCGAAGCGGCGCGGGGCAAGCAGGGCGGCCGCACCCTGGAAATCCAGCGCCTGATCGGCCGCACGCTGCGCGCCTGCATCGACCGCGGCGCCCTGGGCGAGCGCACCATCACCCTGGACTGCGACGTGCTGCAGGCCGACGGCGGCACCCGTACCGCGGCGATCACCGGTGCCTACGTGGCCCTGGTCGATGCGGTCAACTTCCTGCTCAAGCGCGGCGACATCAAGCGCAACCCGATCTTCGGCGCGGTCGCGGCGGTGTCGGTGGGCGTGTACCGCGGCACGCCGGTGCTGGACCTGGATTACGCCGAAGACAGCGACTGCGACACCGACATGAACGTGGTCATGAACGACGGCGGCGGCTTCATCGAACTTCAGGGCACCGCCGAAGGCCATGCCTTCCGTCGCGATGAACTGGACGCGCTGCTGCTGCTGGCCGAGAAGGGCATCAAGGACCTGTTCGCGGCACAGCAGGCCGCCCTGGCGTCTGCATGAACCGCCGCATCGCCCTGACCACCCTGGTGGTGGCCGATTACGACGAGGCCATCGCCTGGTACACCGCCAAGCTCGGCTTCACCTTGATCGATGACATCGACCAGGGCGACAAGCGCTGGGTGGTGGTCGGGCCGACCGACGGCAGTGCCGCGTCCCTGTTGCTGGCCCGCGCCAGCACCGAGGAACAGCGCACGCGGATCGGCAACCAGACCGGTGGCCGGGTTGGCTTCTTCCTGAACACCGACGACTTCTGGCGCGACCACGCCGCCATGACCGCGCAGGGCGTCGAATTCCTCGAAACCCCGCGCGAAGAGGTTTACGCGACCGTCGCGGTGTTCCGCGACCTCTATGGCAACACCTGGGACCTGCTGGAGGCGAAAGGATGAAACTGGTCCTGGCCAGCGGCAACGCCGGCAAACTCAAGGAACTGCAGGCCATGCTCGGCGACCTGCCGCTGCAGATCGTGGCGCAGGGCGAGCTGGGCGTGAGCGATGTGCCGGAAACCGGACTGACCTTCGTCGAGAACGCGCTGATCAAGGCCCGCCACGCCTGCAAGAGCACCGGCCTGCCGGCGCTGGCCGACGACTCGGGCCTGATCGTCGATGCGCTCGATGGCGCGCCCGGCCTTTACAGCGCGCGCTATGCCGGCAGCCCGACCGACGATGCGGCCAACAACGCCAAGCTGCTGGAGGCGATGCGCGACGTGCCGGCCGAGCGCAGGACCGCACGCTTCTATGCGGTGCTCGTGCTGCTGCGCCACGCCAACGACCCGCAGCCGCTGATCTGCGAAGGCAGCTGGGAAGGGGTGATCCTGGACGAGCTGCGTGGCAGCCATGGCTTCGGGTACAACCCGGTATTCCTGGACCCCGCGCTCGGCCTGACCGCGGCGGAAATGGAACCGGCGCGGAAGAACGCCATCAGCCATCGCGCCATCGCCCTGCAACTGCTCAGGCAGAAGCTGCCCGCCTTGCTTTGATGCCTACCCTGATGATGTCTGGAACGCCGGCCAGCGGCCGGCACGACCCTTGAATGCCATGCCGCAGCCACACGACCATTGCGACCACCTGCCCGGCGAACACTGCGCCGGCGATCACGACCACGCGCACGAACTGCGGCTGATTCCGCCGCCGTTGTCGCTATACGTGCACCTGCCGTGGTGCGTGCGCAAATGCCCGTACTGCGATTTCAATTCGCACGCGGCCAAGGGTGAACTGCCGTTCGAGGCCTACATCGACGCGTTGATCCGCGACCTGGACCAGGACCTGCCGCTGGTCTGGGGCCGGGTGGTGAGCAGCGTGTTCTTCGGCGGCGGCACGCCCAGCCTGTTCCCGCCGGAAGCGATCGACCGCTTCCTGCAGGCGGCCTCGGCCCGGCTGCGCTTCGCACCGAACCTGGAGGTGACCCTGGAGACCAACCCGGGCACCGCCGAGCACGGTCGCTTCGACCGCTACCGCGCTGCCGGGGTGAACCGGATCAGCTTCGGCATCCAGACCTTCAACGACGAGGCACTCAAGCGCCTGGGCCGCATCCACGACAGTGGCGAAGCCGAGCGCGCGGTGAAGCTGGCGCAGGACGCCGGCTACGACAACTTCAACATCGATCTGATGTATGCGCTGCCGCAGCAGACGCTTGCGCAGGCCGAACATGATCTGGAGCGTGCCTTCGCGCTGCAGCCCACGCATCTGTCGCACTACCAGCTCACCCTGGAACCGAACACGGTGTTCTTCGCAAAGCCGCCGCAGGGCATCCCCGACGAGGATTCGGCGTGGGACATCCAGGAGCATTGCCAGGCCCTGCTCGCCAACGCCGGCTACGCCCAGTACGAAGTCAGCGCCTACGCCAGGCCGGGCCGGCAGAGCGCGCACAACCTCAACTACTGGCGCTTCGGCGATTACCTGGGGATCGGCGCGGGCGCGCACGGCAAGATCAGCAGTGGCGCCGAACAGCACGTGCTGCGCCGCTGGAAGCACAAGCACCCGCAGACCTTCATGGACGCCGCCGGCAGCCCGGCGGCGATCGGCGGCGATGACATCATCGATGCACCGCGCCTGCCGTTCGAGTACATGCTCAACCTGCTGCGCCTGCATGAAGGCTTCACCCTGAAGGACTTCGAATCGCGCACCGGGCTGGCGCGTGCGAGCATCGCCGCGCCGCTGCAGGCCGCCATCGCGCGTGGCTGGATGACGCTCGACGGCGAGCATGCCCGGCCCACCGAACTGGGCCGGCGCTTCACCAACGACGTGGTCGAACTGTTCCTCCCGTAGAGCCGACCGTTGGTCGGCTGCTCTTGATCCTGCTCTTGATCCTGCTCTTGATTGCCTGCCGCTGGTCGGCCCCTGTCGGTCAGCGGCCCCCGATCAGCCCACGTGATCCAGCCCGCCAACGCCATGCAAAGCAGCCGACCCACGGCCGGCGCCACGCTGTCGGGGTATCCCTTCTGGCGGTGACAGGGCGAAAACGTTAGATTCTGTGCTCTCAGGGGAGCCGGAACTACAACGGATGTCTGCGTCCGCACCTTCAACGTCCCAGCCCGATCCGGCCCGTTTCGCCAGCGTGGCCGCGCCGCCGCGCGTGCGCCGGCTGCTCGCCGCCCTGCACGCGCTGGCGGCACAGACCCTGGCCAACCCGCTCAAGCTGACCATCGTGGAGCTGGAACGCGAGCTGTTCCGCGAGGCCGAACGCGCGCACAACAGCCAGATCCAGGCCGACATCTACGCCCAGGCCCGCCGCCTGCACGAGGTCAACGCGCAGTTCGCCCCGCGCTTCCTGGAGGAACTGGCCACCGCCCTGGCCGGGCTGCGCGAGCCGCGTATCCGCCACGCCCCGGCAACGCCTGCAGCGGCGATGACCGCCACCACGCTGACCCTGGTGGCCGACACCGACATCGACCGTGACATCGTGCTGGTGGACATCATCCGCCGCGAGACCCAGCGCTCGGCCAGTGCGCTGCAGCTGCTCGGGCAGCGCTTCGGCGTGCTTGCCGCCGGGCCGGCCTTCGATGTCGAGGACCTGCCGTTCGGCCCGCAGGTGCTGTGCGGGATCGTGCGTGGGCTGGGCGAACGCTTCGACCTGGGCATGGAAACCCAGCTGGCGCTGTACCGGGTGTTCGACCGCCAGCTGATCGACCGGCTCGGCGAGCTGCTGGAACGCGCCAACATCCTGCTCGGCCACGAAGGCATCCTGCCGGGACTGGTCTACACCCCGTACCTGGCACGCTCGGCGACCACCCGTCGCATCGTCACCGGGCCGGAGCGCAACGCCCCCCCGCGCGAAGGTGGCAAGGTCACCCGTCCGCTCACCGGCTGGAGCGGCTCGGCCAGCAGCGGCAGCTGGGCGGCGATGACGAGCGAGGCGATGGGCGCCCTGCCCGCCTCGCTGCGTCCGGCGGCCACGCCCCCTGCGTCCACCGCTCCCATGCAGATGCCCAAGGAGGCCGCGACAGGCGCTGCGCAGGACCTGTCCGCCCCGGCGATGTCGGCGCTGCACCAGTTGCTCAGCGCGGCGCGGCAAACCAGCGGCAGCGATGTTGCCGGCGCCACTGCCGGCGCCGTGGGGCAGGCCGCTGGCAGTACCGGCACGGGCTCTGGCTCTGGCTCTGGCTCTGGCACTGGCACTGGCGATACCCACAGCGCTGCCGACGGTGACGGCGCGGCGACCACGCCAGCGTCGCCCACGTCTTCCTCGCCAGCGCCCTCCCCGGTCGCCGTGGCCACCGAGACCGTGCATGCCACCCTGGCCAAGCTGCAGGCGCAGGCCGTGGGCAGCGGCAGCGCGCGGCGCAGCATGGCCGACCTGCACAACGCCCTGTTGGCGCAGATGCGCGCCGACCATGGCGCGCAGGCCGCCTTGACGGTCAAGGACAACGACACCTTCGACCTGCTGGACATGCTGTACGGGCAGATCCAGCGTGAAGTGCGCCCCGATGCGGTCGCCGCCGACCTGCTGGCCCGCTTGCAGGTGCCCGTGGCGCGCGCGGCGTTGTCCGATCCGGCGTTCTTCGTACGTGACCAGCACCCGGCCCGTGAACTGCTCAACGCCGTGGCAGAAGCCGGTGCCAACTGGCTGGGCGAGGAGGACGTCGATCCGCAGCTGGTGCAGAAGCTGGGCCGCGCGGTCGACCAGGTGGTCAACGATTACCAGGGCGACGCGGCGGTGTTCGACACCGCCAACGAAGAGATCCAGCAGCACTTCCGCGCGCTGGCGCACAAGGCCGAACTGGCCGAGCGCCGCCACGTGGAAGCCGCACGCGGCAAGGAGCGGCTGGAGGCGGCCAAGCAGCAGGCCGGTGCCAGCATCGAACAGCTGTGTGCCCAGGCCGCGCCGCCGCGCTTCGTGCAGTCGCTGCTCAAGCAGGCCTGGTCGGACGTGCTCACCCTGACCCTGCTGCGCCACGGCGAAGGCTCCGAACAGTGGCAGCAGCGCGAACAGGAAACCGCGCGCATCGCCGAGGTCACCTGCCTGCCACCGGGCACCGAGGCCTGCGATACCGAACTCGGCGGCCAGGTCGAAACCGCACTGACCCAGGTCGGCTACCACCAGGACGAAGCGGCGGCGATCGCCCGCCGCCTGTCCACCCCCGGCGGTGAGGACGACAGCAGTTCACGCACCGAACTGACCGCGCGCATCCGCGCCCGCACGCGCCTGGGCGAACAGGCCGAAGGCAACGAAGCGCGCAAGGTGGCACCGCTGGCACGCACCGTCGCCGAGGAAGACTGCTACCGACAGCTGCGCACGCTGCCATTCGGCACCTGGTTCGAGTTCACCACCAACCAGCAGGGCGACCTGCGCCGGCAGCGCCTGTCCTGGTACAGCCTGCTCACCGACAATGCGCTGTTCGTCAATCCACGTGGACAGAAGGTCGGCGAGCATTCGCTGGATGCGCTGGCGCGGCTGATGGCGCATGGCCAGGTGCGGATCGTCAGCGAGGACAAGAGCCGCCTGATCGACCGTGCCTGGCAGGCCACGCTGCGCACGCTGCGTTCGCTGGCCGGCACCGGCCCCGCCGTGGAGAGCGCGCAATGAGTACCGACACCGACACCGATACCCGCCGCGCCCCGCGCCGTCAGGTCGCCGAACTGGTCCCGGTCACCGACATGCTGGCCGAGTGCGTGGTCGGTCGGCTGGGCAATGTCTCCGAGACCGGCATGCTGATGCTGGCCTCGGTGCCCATGCACGACGACGCGCTGTACCAGCTGCAGTTCGCCATCCCCGGGCCGCAGGGCCAGCGGCTGGCGCTGGACGTGGGCGCGCACCTGCTGTGGAGCGAGCAGACCCACGCACCGGGCCAGGCCTGGGTGGGTTTCCGCTTCCTCACCCTCAGCCGCGAGCACCGCGAGCAGCTGCGCGAGTGGATCGCGCAGGAAACTTCGGCGGTCTGAGTGCCGGTTCCGGCACAGCGCGCCGGAGCCGATTGCGGCAGAATCAGGGGCTGCATTCCGCACTGTCGAACGAGCCCCCGCGATGAACCAGCCAGACCTCGGCGCCCTGTATTCCCACCACGTCAGCGTGCTGCGCCAGCGCGCCGACGAAGCGCTGGCACGCGGCGGCTTCGATCATCTGGTGGTCCCCAGCGGCACCCAGCACTACCAGGTGTTCGATGACCGCGACTACCCGTACGCGGTCAACCCGAACTTCAAGGCCTGGCTGCCGCTGACCAAGCTGCCCAACAGCTGGCTGGTGTACACCCCGGGCCAGCGCCCGAAGGTGATCTTCTTCCAGCCGTTCGATTACTGGCACGTGGTGCCCGACGCGCCCAACGGCTGGTGGGTGGAACACGTCGACATCGAGATCATCCGCACCGCCGAGCAGGCGCTGGCGCTGCTGCCCAAGGACCCGGCGCGGTGCGCGATCCTGGGCGAGCCGCAAAGCACGCTGGGCGCCTTCGTGCCGAACAATCCCGAGCCGGTGCTGCACTACCTGGATTGGCAGCGTGGCTACAAGACCCCGTACGAAATCGCCCTGATGCGCCAGGCCCAGCGCCTGGGCGTGCGCGGTCACCGCGCCGCCGATGCTGCGTTCCGTGCCGGCGCCAGCGAGTTCGAGATCCACATGGCCTACTGCGCCGCGGTCGGCCAGGACGCCAATGAGTTGCCCTACGGCAACATCATCGGTCTCAACGAACATGCCGCCGTGCTGCATTACACCGACCTCGGCCGCAGCGCGCCGACGCCGCTGCGCAGCTTCCTGATCGATGCCGGCGCCAGTGCCTACGGCTACGCCAGCGACATCACCCGCACCTACGCGGCCGCCGGGCACGACGAGTTCCAGGCGATGATCGACGCGGTCGACGCCGCCCAGCAGCAGATGGCGGCCGGCGTACGGGCCGGCGTGGACTACAAGCAGCTGCACGTGGACGCGCACCTGTCGCTGATGGGCATCCTCAAGGACTTCGGCGTGCTCAAGGTGTCGCCGGAAGCGGCGCTGGCCACCGGCGTCAGCGCAGCCTTCTTCCCGCACGGGCTGGGCCACTTGATCGGCCTGCAGGTGCACGACGTCGCCGGCTTCGCCGCCAGCGACCGCGGCGGCCGCATCGAGCGCCCGCAGGGCCACCCCTACCTGCGCCTGACCCGCGTGCTGGAACCGGGGATGGTGGTCACCATCGAGCCGGGCGTGTACTTCATCGACATGCTGCTGGACGAAGTGAAGCAGGCCGGCAACGGCGACAGCATCGACTGGGCGCGGGTCGATTTCTTCCGGCCCTACGGCGGCATCCGCATCGAAGACGAGGTGCTGTGCACCGAGGCCGACGCCGACAACCTGACCCGCCCGGCATTCGCGGCCGCCGATTGAGGGATGGGTCCCGGCCAGTGGCCGGGACCACCGTGCCGCATGACCCGCGTAGCGCCACCCCATGGGTGGCTGCTCCTGAATCCGGCATCGCGCGCAGCCACCCATGGGGTGGCTCTACCCGCGCGCAGGAACCGCGAACACGCCCGGTAGTGCCGTCAGCGCGAGGCCATCGCCTCTTCAATCTCATCGGCGCTGCGCGCCAACGCCGCGGTCAGCACCCGGTGGCCGTCCTCGGTGATCAACACGTCGTCCTCGGTACGAATGCCGATGCCGCGCCAACGCGCTTCCACGCCGCGGTCGTCAGCGGACACGTACAGACCCGGCTCGATGGTGAACACCATGCCCGGCTCCAGCATGCGCGAGTCGCCGGCCAGGCGGTAATCGCCCACGTCGTGCACGTCCAGCCCCAGCCAGTGTCCGGTCTTGTGCCGGTAGAAACGCTGGTAGTGACCTTCGGCGATGTTCTCTTCCAACGTGCCCTTCAGCAGTCCCAGCCGCAGCAGGCCTTCGGTCAGGGTCTGCACCGCGGCCAGGTGACCAGCCTCATAGGCAATGCCCGGCTGCGCCTGGGCCAGCGCCGCCGCCTGCGCCGCGCCGACCAGGTCGTGCAGCGCGCGCTGCTCCGCACTGAAACGGCCGTTCACCGGGAAGGTGCGGGTGATGTCGCTGGCGTAGCCGCGGTACTCGGCACCGGCATCGATCAGCACCAGGTCGCCATCGCGCGAACGCGCGCTGTTGTCGCGGTAATGCAGGATGCAGCCGTTGGCGCCGGTGCCCACGATGCTGCTGTAGGCCGCGCACGCATCGTTGGCGCGGAACTCCCGTTCCAGATCGGCCTGCAGCTCGTACTCGTGGATGCCCGGCCGGGCCACGCGCATCGCCACCGCGTGCGCCTGCACGCTGATGTCGGCAGCACGCTGCATCAACGCGATCTCGGCGCTGGACTTGAACAGCCGCTGCTCGTGCAGCAGGTGGCCCAGTTCCAGGAATTCATGCGGCGGCTGCGCGCCGTGGCGGACCTGCGCGCGTACCTGGTTGACCCAGCCGATCAGCTTGAGGTCGAAGTCGGCATCGCGCCCGAAGTGGTAGTACACCCGCGAGCGCCCTTCCAGCAGCCCGGGCAGGATCTCGTCCAGATCGTCGATCGGGTACGCATCGTCCATCCCGTACTGCGACACCGCGCCTTCCTGGCCGGCGCGCGCGCCATCCCAGGCCTCGCGACCGGCATCGCGCTCGCGACAGAACAGGATCACCTCGCCATGGCGCCGGCCCGGGATCAGCACCAGCACCGCGTCCGGCTCCGGGAAGCCGCTGAGGTACCAGAAATCGGAGTCCTGGCGGAACGGATAATGCGTGTCCAGGCTGCGCACCCGCTCGGACGCGGCCGGCAGCACCAGGATCGCATCGTCGCCGGCCATCTCCATCAACTGGCGGCGGCGACGGGCGTATTCGGCGGCGGAGATGCCGGTCAGCTGCCGGATATCCATCTCAGTTCAGGCGCTGCCGGTGACGTGCCGCCATCACGCAGTCGCCGTGCAGCAGCAGGACCGCCACGCGGACGAACTCTTCGATCTCGGCCAGCGCGTCTTCGTCGTCATCGTTGCCGCTTTCGAAGTCTTCGCTGGAGGCCTGGGCCAGCTTGGCCAGGTCACTCAGGGCTTCTTCGCCCTCTTCGGACAGCGGCGGACGCTGACCACCCGCGCCCAGACCGAAGCCACCCAGGAACGCCCGCGCCCAGGTGAACAGCGCATCGGCCTGCGCGGCGGTATCGGCGTCATCGCTCAGCAGCAGTTCGAAGGCGAAGTCGCGATCCTCCAGCTGCGCCACGCTGGCGCTCAGCAGCCGCGACAGCGCATCGCCGTCGGTCGGCAGCGGCAGGTTGTCGTCGGCCAGCACCCGCGCCGGCCACTCACGCACCGGCGCACCGCCCGCGGACAGCCAGCCGCACAGGCCACCATGCAGTTCGGCGGCAGTGGCGCCCAGGCCCAACGCCTGGCTGGCCTGGTTTACGTCATCGACACTCGGAAGTTCGGTCATCTTGGGGCTCGATCGGAAAAAGGTGCCAGCAGCCCCGGTAGGCGGCGCTCTGGCAGCCTCACAGTGTAGCAATCCGCCCGCCCGCATCGGGTCGTGATCGCCGCGCGGGGCGCTACCGACCGGGACCGGGGGCCAGCCGCCGCAGGCCCCGTCATTATTCGCTTGACCGCCTCCACCGCCCTTGCCTATCGTGCCGGTCATGGAACCTTCCGACGCCATCACCCAATTGCAGGCCTTCGCCGCCCGGGTGGAGGCGTTGCTGGAGCGCAACCAGCGCCTGGCCGAGGAAAACCGCAGCCTGCGCCACCAGCAGGAACAACTGGTGGCCGAGCGCTCCCAGCTGCTGGCCAAGAACGAACAGGCCCGCTCCCGGGTCGAAGCGATGATCACCCGCCTCAAGTCCCTGGAGCAGCACACATGAGCCAGACCGAACCGGTCAGTGTCCGCATCCTGGACCGTGAATACACCGTGGGCGTGGGCGCGGAGGAACGCGAGATCCTCACCGCCGCCGCGCGCCTGCTGGACGCGAAGATGCGCGAGATCCGCGGCAGCAACCGGATGGCTGCCGTGGACCGGGTGGCCGTGCTGGCCGCGTTGAACCTGGCCCACGAACTGCAGCAGCTGCGCGATGAACATGCGCGCCAAGGCGTCGCCCTGCAGCAGACGCTGGCCGATCTGAACCGGCGGCTGGACCGGGCGATCGACGGGGCGTGAGCAGCCGACCAACGGTCGGCTCTACCGGGATCATTGGCACGTGGGCGTGAGCAGCCGACCAACGGTCGGCTCTACGGGGTTCCACGCGATGTTTCATTGCACGCGGCCATCGCATCGTCGTCATCGATCTGAATTTCCCTGCAATCGGACCGACGAACGGCCTATCGCCCGGCGCGTGCTTGGCTATAATGGCGACGCGTTCTCTGCTGTGAACGACGGCGTGTGCAAACATTCGCCTTGTCCCTTAATTACGACCACGGGTGCGCGACGGCGCCGGGAGTGCAAGTCCGCCTTGTAGCGGGAAGCCCGAAGGAGTCCCAGCGTACCCACTTGAACCCCGGGTTCAAGGTCGTTTCGCACGCATCGTCACCGCGGAGAATGCAGTCTTCCTGCAAGAGCGACGCCCCTTCGGGACGTCGCTCTTGTTTTATCCGCGCCCGCACCACGCCCCGGACCCAGGCATGACCGACCCGCGCTCCGCACTGCGCCAGCAGTTGCGCCAACGCCGCCGAGACATCCCCGCCGCGCAGCGTCTGGCCGCGGCCGAGCAACTGGCCGAAGGCCTGCTCCAGCTTCCGTTCGCACCCACCCAGGGCTTCGTTGCCGGCTACTGGGCGATGGATGGCGAGATCGCGCTGCACCGCTGGCAGATGCAGTTGCCGCCAGCGCTGCAGTACTGCCTGCCGATCCTGGCCGGCGACACCCTGCGGTTTGCGCCCTGGCGCCCCGGCCAGGCACTGACCAGCAACCGCTACGGCATTCCCGAACCCGATCTCGCGCCCGAGGCCACGCTGGCCCCGGAGCAGATGGCGCTGGTGGTCGCCCCACTGGTCGGCTTCGATGCGCTGGGCCGGCGCCTTGGGATGGGAGGCGGCTGGTATGATCGCAGCTTCGCATTCCGCCACCAGCGCCCGGCCCCGCCGTGGCTGGTCGGGGTCGGCTTCTCGGTCCAGCAGGTCGATGACCTGCCGGTGCAGCCCTGGGACGTCGCGGTGGATGCGATCTGCACCGAAGCGACCACCACCCTTGTTCCCGTGCCGGCCGATGGCCGGTACCTCCCGCGATAGACAGATAGACGGATGACCGCACGCAAGCGCTACTGGCTGATGAAGTCCGAACCGGACGCCTTTTCCATCGATGATCTGCAGCGCGTGGGCCGTGAGCCCTGGAATGGCGTGCGCAACTACCAGGCGCGCAACTTCATGCGCGACGGCATGAAGGTCGGCGATGGTGTGCTGTTCTACCACTCCAACACCAAGGTGCCGGGCATCGTGGGGATCGCCACCGTGGCCAGCGAGGCCTACCCGGACGATACCCAATTCAACCCGAAATCCGACTACTACGACCCCAAGGCCACCCGCGAAGAACCGCGCTGGATGCTGGTGGACGTGGCCTTCGAGCGCAAACTGCACGACACCATTTCACTGGACGAGATCAAGCTGCATGCCGATGCGCTGGGTGAAGGTTTCCCGCTGACCGCGCGCGGCAACCGTCTCTCGATCCTGCCGGTGACCGCAGCGCAGTGGAAGCTGCTGCTGTCGCTGGAAAAACACTGATCCCCTTTTCCCTCAAGAGTTTCCCGCCATGTCCGAAGCCAAGCGCCTGGCTGCCGAAAAAGCCCTGGAATACGTCGAAGACGGCATGATCGTCGGGGTCGGCACCGGCTCCACCGTCGCCTACTTCATCGACGGCCTGGCCCGTATCAAGCACCGCATCAAGGGCACCGTGTCCAGCTCGGAGCAGAGCACCGCCCAGCTGAAGTCGCACGGCATCGAGGTGATGGAACTCAACCACACCGGCAACCTGTCGCTGTACGTGGACGGTGCCGACGAGTGCGACGGCAACAAGTGCCTGATCAAGGGCGGCGGCGCCGCGCTGACCCGCGAGAAGATCATCGCCGAGGCCAGCGAGCGCTTCGTGTGCATCATCGACCCGAGCAAGCAGGTGCCGGTGCTTGGCCGCTTCCCGCTGCCGGTGGAAGTGATCCCGATGGCACGCAGCCTGATCGCGCGCCGGATCATGGAAATGACCGGCGGCCAGCCGGCCTGGCGCGAAGGCGTGGTCACCGACAACGGCAATGCGATCCTGGACATCCACCACCTGGAGATCACCGATCCGGTCAAGCTGGAGCGCGAGCTCAACCAGCTGCCCGGCGTGGTCAGCGTGGGCCTGTTCGCCCGGCGCCCGGCCGATGTGGTGATCATCGGCGGACAGCCGCCCAAGGTGTTCTGATTCCGTGGCCGGCCAGCGATGGCCGGCCTTTTTTCCTTCCGAGGTAGACCCGATGTCGTTGATCCGCCTGCTGCCACTGCTGCTCCTGATGTCCCTGACCGGCTGCGCCAGCACCGGCGCCCGCCACTGGGTGGAACTGGGCGGTGCCCGTTACCAGGTGGAACTGGCCACCGATGACGCCAGCCGCGCACGCGGATTGATGTTCCGCGACCAGATGCCCGCCGACCACGGCATGCTCTTCCTGCACGAGCGCGAAGAGCTGCAGGCGTACTGGATGAAGAACACGAAGATCGCACTGGACATCCTGTACTTCGACGACCAGCGCCACCTCGTCAGCCAGCAGCGCGACGTGCCGCCGTGTTCGGCCGGCGACCGCTGCCCGCCCTATCCCAGCAGCGGCCCGGCCCGCTACGTGCTCGAACTCAACGCCGGCCAGGCCGAAAAGCTCGGCCTGAAGGACGGCACCGAGATCACCTTCGGCCCGGGCATCGCCGACCGCTGACACCGCGCCCCCGCCCGGGGTAGAGCCGACCGTTGGTCGGCCGCCCCTGGCCCTCCTCAACGCTCCCGCTCAGCCGACCAACGGTCGGCTCTACCGGCGGGCGTGATCCGGCGCTGAAGCCCTTGAAACCGGCTGCGTTTGTCGCCAGTCTGTAGCCATGCAGGGGCAGATAACATTGCCGACGTGGGATTCACTGGCCGAGCTGGACGACGAGGCGTTGCCGCTGTTGGCCACCGCGCTGCTGATTGCCCGCGACGAGTACCCCGACCTGGACCCGAAGGTCTACGACGCGCTGCTGCAGAGCCATGCCGACCACCTGCGCACCGAGGTGGACACGATCGAGCATTGGCCGCTGAAGATCGCCGCGGTCAACCGCCATCTGTTCGACGAACTCGGCTACGGCGGCGACCACGGCGAGTATTACGACCCGCGCAACAGCTATCTCAACCAGGTATTCGAACGCCGCCTGGGCAACCCGATCTCGCTGGCGCTGGTGCAGATGGAAGTCGCGCGCCGGCTCGGCATTCCGCTGGACGGGGTGTCCTTCCCGGGGCATTTCCTGGTCCGGCTGCCGGTCGATGACGGAATGCTGGTGATGGACCCGTTCAACGGCGGGCGCCCGCTGGATGTGGAAGAACTGCGCGAGCGCGCGCGCTCGCACCTGGGCGGGGAAACCCCGGACGACCATGTGCTGGCGCAGATTCTGGATGCAGCGCCGGCGCGCGCGATCCTGATGCGCATGCTGCGCAACCTGCACGGCGTGTACGTGGAACGCGGCGAATGGGACCGCGCCGCGCGCAGCGCCGATCGCCTGCTCAAGCTAGCGCCGGAACAGGACGACGCCCTGCGCGATCGGGGCCTGGCCTACCTGCACCTGGACTACCAGGCCGGCGCGCACCGCGATCTGGCCCTGTACCTGCAGCGCAATGGGCAGGCCACCGACGCGCAGTGGGTGCGCGAGCAGCTGGTGGAGATCGGCGGACGGGCGCCACGGTTGCATTGAGGGATTCGGTTGCCGAGCGCGGCTCGGCACTACCGGGGGACCGGGACGTTGGTCGCGTAGCGCCGAGCCATGCTCGGCTGCTTTCCCTTGCAGGCCAAGGATTTACACGGCTGCCCTCAATCGACTTCGACCATCTCGAAATCGTCCTTGGTCACGCCGCAATCCGGGCAGGTCCACGTATCGGGAATGTCTTCCCAGCGGGTGCCCGGCGCGATGCCCTCCTCCGGCAAGCCCTCTTCTTCCCTGTACAGGAAGCCGCAGACAACGCACATCCAGGTGCGGAAAGTGGTGGCGGTGGCGTCGGTCATTGGATAATCACGGTTGGACAAGAACTGGCGATGGCCATTGTCCCACTCCCGTCGTGCTACCGGTAGCCACCGATGAATCCTGCTTCAGCCTCCCCTGCACGCCCGCGTGGCGTCTACCTGATCACGCCTGACGAGCCCGACACTGCGCGGCTGCTGGCGCGCACTGCGCCGCTGCTCGCCGCCGGCGCGACCTGGCTGCAGTACCGCAACAAGACTGCCGACACGGCGTTGAAACAGGCCCAGGCCATCGCCCTGCAGGCGCTGTGCGCCCAGCACGGGGTGCCGCTGATCATCAACGACGACCCGCTGCTGGCCCAGGCCGTGGGCGCTGCCGGCGTGCACCTGGGCGGTACCGATGGCGACATCGGCGCCGCGCGTGCACTGCTCGGGCCGGAGGCCATCATCGGCGCGTCCTGCTACGACCAGCTGGCCAATGCCGAACGGGCCGTGGCCGCCGGGGCCAGCTACGTGGCCTTCGGCGCGTTCTTCCCGACCACCACCAAGGTCACTTCCAGCCGCGCCACCGTCGACCTGCTGCGGCAAAGCGCCGCACTGGGCGTGCCGCGGGTGGCGATCGGCGGGCTGAGCCCGGACAATGTCGGACCCATCATCGAGGCCGGTGCCGATCTGGTCGCCGTAGTCAGCAGCGTGTTCGCCGCCGCCGACCCGGTCGCCACCCAGCGCGCCTTCCTCGCCCAGTTCCCGTAATACCCCAGGACACCCCATGAACCACGACCAGTCCCACGCCCTGTTCACCCGCGCCCAGAAGCTTCTACCGGGCGGCGTCAACTCGCCGGTGCGCGCGTTCAAGTCGGTCGGTGGCGAGCCGTTCTTCGTGGAGCGGGCCGATGGCCCGTATCTGTACGACGTCGACGGCAACCGCTACATCGACTACGTGGGTTCGTGGGGCCCGATGATCGTTGGCCACAACCATGCCAGCGTGCGCCAGGCGGTCAAGCACGCGATCAACAACGGCCTGTCCTTTGGCGCGCCGTGCGAAGCCGAAGTGGTGATGGCTGACACCCTCACCCGCCTGATCCCGTCATGCGAGATGGTGCGCATGGTCAACTCCGGCACCGAAGCGACGCTGTCGGCGATCCGCCTGGCGCGCGGCGCCACCGGCCGCAACCGCATCGTCAAGTTCGAAGGCTGCTACCACGGCCACGGCGACTCGTTCCTGGTCAAGGCCGGCAGCGGCATGCTGACCCTGGGCGTACCGACCTCACCGGGCGTGCCGGCCGGCCTGAGCGAGCTCACGCTCACCCTGCCCTACAACGATGTCGACGCGGCCACCGCGCTGTTCGCCGAACAGGGCGAGCACATCGCCGGCCTGATCATCGAACCGGTGGTCGGCAACGCCAACTGCATCCCGCCGCGCGAGGGCTACCTGCAGCACCTGCGCGCGCTGTGCACGCAGTACGGCGCGCTGCTGATCTTCGACGAAGTGATGACCGGTTTCCGCGTCGCCCTCGGCGGTGCGCAGGCGTACTACGGCATCACCCCGGACCTGACCACCTTCGGCAAGATCATCGGCGGCGGCATGCCGGTGGGCGCCTATGGTGGCCGTGCCGACCTGATGTCGCAGATCGCCCCGGCCGGCCCGATCTACCAGGCCGGTACGCTCAGCGGCAATCCGGTGGCGATGGCGGCCGGCCTGGCGATGCTGGAGCTGGTGCAGGCACCGGGTTTCCACGACCGCCTGGGCGCCGCCAGCGCGCGCCTGTGCGCCGGCCTGGAAGCCGCCGCCGCCGACGCCGGCGTGGCGGTGACCACCAATCAGGTCGGGGGCATGTTCGGGCTGTTCTTCACCGACCAGAAAGTGGAGACCTATGCGCAGGCTACGTCCTGCGACATCACGGCATTCAACACCTTCTTCCACGCGATGCTCGAGCGCGGCGTGTTCCTGGCGCCGTCGGCGTACGAAGCCGGCTTCATGTCCAGCGCGCACGATGACAGCATCATCGACGCAACCCTCGACGCGGCACGCGAGGCGTTCAAGGTGGTCAAGGGCTGAGCCTCTGCGACCGGTAGCGCCACGCCATGCGTGGCTGCTGTTCGATCCGGCATTGCGTGCAGCCACCCATGGGGTGGCTCTACCCATGCCATCCCGGCAGCTACGCCTCAGCCGAAAACGAATCGGCCCTTCATCATCGCGAAGTGGCCCGGGAACGAGCAGAAGAACGTGTAGTCACCGCCCTTGGCCAGCTTGGCCGTGGCGAAGGTGACGCTGGTGCTCTGCCCCCCGCCGATCACCGCCGTATGGGCCAGCACCCGTGCATCGCCCTTGGGCAGGTAGCTGTCGGCCGGGGTCATGCGCATGCCGGCCATCGCCACCGGCTGGTAATCCGCGCTGCGGGTCAGCACCCAGTTGTGGCCCATCGCGGTGGCGGCCAGCTTGCCGGTGTGGCGCAGGGTCAGCTTCACCTGCGTGCAGTCTGCGCCGACCTTGATCTCCTTCTGGCTGAAGCTCATCTGGTCGGTGCTGTCGATGTTGACCGCGCACACGCGGGCATGGGCAGCCGGGGCCAGCATCAGGCCGGCGAGCAACACGGGGGCAAGCAGTTTCACGGCGATCTCCAACAATCAGTCCGGAGATTCTAGACAGCCGCTTGGCCGCCCACCTGCGACGCGATGTCGCAGCGGTCACCCGGAGTGGGTTACGGTCGACGCTGGACCTGGACGAATGTTGCTGATGCCGGTTGCCGTGGACTGCCTGCTGCTGGATTTCGATGGGGTGCTGGTGCGCCATGCGCGCCACCTGCGCGTGCGTCACCTTGCCGCCAGCACCGGCCGCAGCGCCGCACAGGTGCAGGCGGCGTTGTTCGACAGTGGGCTGGAGCAACAGCATGATGCCGGGCTGGACAGCGCGCTGTATCTGCAGCAACTGGGTGCTGCATTGGATACCACGGTGAGCGTCGCGCAATGGCAGGACGCACGCATTGCCGCCTCATCGCCGCAGGCAGGCGTGATCGAACGCATCGAGCGCATCGCGCATGAGCTGCCGATCGCCATCCTGACCAACAACGGCGCGCTCATGGCCCAGACCATCCCGCGCATCCTCCCCACCCTGGCCGAGGCCTTGAACGGGCGCATCCTGTGCAGCGGCGCGCTCGGTGGACGCAAACCGGACCCGGCCGTGTTCGTGCAGGCCATGACGCTGCTTGGCGCACGCGCCGAGCGCACGCTGTTCATCGATGACCTGTTCGTCAACGTACGCGGTGCGCGGCAGGCAGGGTTGCACGCGGAAACGGCGACCGACAGCCGCAGTATCGGCAAGGTGTTGAAGCGCTACGGGCTGGCGTAGAGCCGACCGTTGGTCGGCCGCGTTCGCCCAAAGACAACAGCAGCCGACCGAGGGTCGGCTCTACCGCGAGGCGATGAAGGATTGCACCGCAGCCCGCAGGCGCTTCAGGCCTTCGGCGATCTCTTCATCGGTGATGTTCAGCGCCGGCACGAAGCGCAGCACGTCAGGACCGGCCTGCAGGGTCAGCAGGCCGTGTTCGGCGGCATGGTCCAGGATCGCCCCGGCCTGGCCGGCGAAGTCCCGGTCCAGCACCGCGCCCAGCATCAGGCCGCGGCCACGAACCTGGCTGAACACCTTGAACTCGTCGTTGATCCGGCCCAGCCCATCGTGCAGCGCCTGCGACTGGCGGCTGACGTTGTGCGCGATCTCCGGCGAGGACAACTTGCGCAGTGCCACGCGCGCCACCGCCGCGGCCAGCGGATTGCCGCCGAAGGTGGTGCCGTGCGCGCCGAACTGCATCACCTCGGCCACCTTGGGACCGGCCAGCATCGCGCCGATCGGGAAACCGCCGCCCAGCGCCTTGGCCAGGGTCACGATGTCCGGCTTGATGTTGTCCTGCCAGTGCGCGAACAGGGTGCCGGTGCGGCCCATGCCTACCTGGATCTCGTCGAGCACCATCAGCGCGTCGTGCTGGTCGCACAGGGCGCGGATGCGCTGCATGAAGCCCGGCTTGGCCGGCATCACCCCGCCCTCGCCCTGGATAGGCTCGAGCATGACCGCGGCCACGTCGCCGGCGGCCATCGCGGTTTCCAGCTGCACCTCATCGTTGAAATCGACGTAGCGGAAGCCACCGGGCAGCGGCTCGTAGCCTTCCTGGTACTTGGGCTGGGCGGTGGCGGTCACCGCGGCCAGGGTGCGGCCGTGGAAGCTGCCGCGGAAAGTCACGATCACCCGCTGATGGGCCGGACGTCCCTGCGAGGAGGCCCACTTGCGCACCAGCTTGATCGCCACTTCATTGGCTTCTGCGCCGGAATTGCACAGGAACACCCGCTCGGCAAAGCGCGAGGAAGTGACCAGTTCTTCGGCCAGGCGCAGCGGCGGCTCGCTGTAGAACACATTGCTGGTGTGCCACAGCTTGCCGGCCTGCTCGATCAGTGCAGCGGTCAGGTCCGGGTCGTTGTGGCCCAGGCCGCACACGGCGATGCCGGCGGCCAGGTCGATGAATTCACGGCCCTGGTTGTCCCAGACGCGCGCGCCCTGGCCGCGTTCGAGCACCACCTGGCGCGGTTTGTAGACCGGCAGGTAGTAATGCGACAGGGACAGGAGCGGATCGGTGGCGGCGGCGGTCATGGCAGTCAGGGGGGTCAGGGAAGGCCCATTCTCGCGCTTCCACCGGCTGGGGCACAATGCGCCCATGCGACCGTTCAGTGCCCCCCAGCTCAATCCCGCGACAGAGACCGGCTGGCGCCGGACCTGGTTCGACATCATCTACCGCCACGACACCCGGCCCTCGCGCAATTTCGACCTGCTGCTGGTCTACGCGATCATCGCCAGCGTGCTGGTGGTCATGTTCGACAGTGTGCAGCGCTTCCACATCGCCCACGCCGACTGGCTGTACGTGCTCGAGTGGGGCTTCACGATCCTGTTCACCGCCGAATACGTGCTGCGCCTGGCGGTGGTCAAGCGCCCGCTGCGCTACGCCTTCAGCGTCTGGGGGATCATCGACCTGGCCTCGATCCTGCCCACCTACCTGTCCCTGTTCATTCCCGGTGCGCAGAGCCTGCTGGTGGTGCGCGCGCTGCGCATCCTGCGCGTGTTCCGCATCCTCAAGCTGACCCGCTACATCGAAGAGAGCGGCGTGTTGATGGAATCGCTGTGGCGCAGCCGTCGCAAGGTGCTGCTGTTCCTGTTCACGGTGGTCACCATCACGATCATCGCCGGCACCCTGATGTACGTGATCGAAGGCCCCAACCACGGCTTCACCAGCATTCCCAGCAGCATGTACTGGGCGGTGGTGACGATGGCCACGGTGGGCTTTGGCGACATCGTGCCGCAGACCGTGCTCGGCCGCTTCGTCACTTCGGTGCTGATCCTGATCGGCTACAGCATCATCGCCGTACCCACCGGCATCTACACCGCCGAACTGGCCAGCACCATGCGCGAGGCCGAGCACGCCGCCCGGCGTGATGCCCGCGGCTGCCCGCACTGCGGGCTGGAAGGACACGAGCCGGATGCGCTGCATTGCCGCCATTGCGGCGGGAAACTGCCGCCGGTGTTCAACGCCTGAGCCCTTCAGGCACGCGCGCGGCGGGGCGTTCACCGCCCCGCCGCGTTGACGCCGTCGTCGCCGACAGCGACGTGGCACTGCGCCTTAGCGCGACAGCTGGTTGCTGGCGTCGACCAGATCGTTGTAGCTGTCGGTCACCGCTTCGGCCGAGCCCTGCGGGTTACCGATGCGGCCACCGCCCTGCATCAGGATCTGCTCGCTGCGGGTCAGCGGCTTGTTTTCCTGCAGGCGCTCCACGCGACGACCGGCATCCCGGGCCAGCCCATCGGCAGCGCGCTCCAGGTGGCCCCACATCGCATCGCCCTTACCGATCTTGTCGTCCTGGGCCTGCTTCAGCAGGGCCTGGAAGGCGGCCAGCTGCGTGCGTGCCACGGCCAGGTCCGGCGTGTCGGCCGTCAACAGCGCCACCAGCTGTTTGGCATCGCCCACGATCCGGAGCTGGTAGTACGACGCCGAGCGCCCTTCGGCCGCCTCGATCTCCTTCAGCTGGGCGTGACGGCGCTCGTCTTCGCGCTTCTCCAGCGCGGCATCCAGCGCATCGCTGGCATCGAAGAATGCCATGTACGCCTGCATCAGCGGGCCGTGCTGGGTGCGCATGCCGGCGTGGTCGTCGCGCAGGTAGTCCTCGCGGGTGTAGTAGCGGTCGGTCTGTTCGATCAGCGCGTACAGGTCAACGAAGCGCTGCTGGTAGGCGCGCGCAGGCGGGTCCAGCGCGGCATCGGCCGGGGCCATCGCCAGCGCCGCCACCATCGGCTCATTGCACAGCGCGACGCGGTGCGACAGCACCATGCCCGGCCCGCGCACGTGCGTCTCCTTGCCGGTCGGGCCCGCCTTCGGATCCTGCATCCAGCCGGTGTACTGCTGGAAGCCTTCGTGGATGGGCTGCTCCACCGCGTTGAAACACGCGACGTAAGCATTCACCTTCTCAACGCCCTCGGTATCGGCGGCGTGCGAGGGGCCTTTGCTGCAGGCGCCGAGCAGGCCGATGACGGCGATGGCGGCGGCGAGCGATGCACTTCGTTTGCGATGGGACATTCAACAGACCAGACAAAAGGGGGCACGCACAGTAGCAGTTGCGCGTGCAGCCTTTGTCGACGACCCGGCCCTGCGGCGGCGCCGCAGGCTCAATCCAGGAACAGATCGGGCAGCAGCGGTCGCGACGGATCCACCGCGTAGCCGCTCAGGTCGGTGATACCGGCCTGCGCCAGTACCTCGTCATCAAGCAGGAACTGCCCGCTGAAACCGGCCGCATCGCGGGTCAGTACCGCATGCGCGGCATCGGCCAGGATCTGCGGCGTGCGGCAGCCGTTGATGTCCACGCCGGGAATCATGTTGACCGCATCGGTGGCGATGATCGTGCGTGGCCACAACGCGTTGACCGCCACGCCCTGGGGCCCGAACTCGGCGGCCAGGCCCAGGGTGACGAAGCTCATGCCCATCTTGGCCAGCGTGTAGCCGGTATGCGGCCCCCACCATTTCGGGTCCAGGCTTGGCGGCGGCGCCAGGGTGAGGATGTGCGGGTTGGGCGCCTGCAGCAGATACGGCAGGCAGGCCTGCGCGCACAGGAAGCTGCCACGCGAATTGACCTGCTGCATCAGGTCGAAGCGCTTCATGGGGGTATCCAGCGTGCCACGCAGCCAGATCGCGCTGGCGTTGTTGACCAGAATGTCGATGCCGCCAAAGGTGTCCACCGTCGCGGCGACCGCCGCGCGCACCTGGTCTTCCTCGCGGATGTCGCACTTCAGTGCCAGGCCCTGGCCACCGGCAGCGGTGACCGCCTCGACGGCGCTGTGGATGGTGCCGGGCAGCTTCGGGTTGGGCACCGCCGACTTGGCCGCGATGGCCACGTTGGCACCGTCGCGCGCCGCGCGCAGGGCGATGGCCAGGCCGATGCCGCGCGAGGCGCCGGTAATGAAGAGGGTCTTGCCTTGCAGACTGGCCATTGTCCGTTGCTCCTGCGCAATCGTTGATGGGGCAGTATGCCGCGCCCACGCAGAGTTCACCGCTTCTTGACGATAGTGTCCTCCGGTCACCGCTGCGAGGTACTTACCATGCGCCGTTCCCGTTGCCTGCTGCCTGTCCTGGGCCTGCTCCTGATGACCACGGCCTGCCAGGGCGATTCCTCCGCTCCTGCCCCGATCATGTCCAACGGCGCGACTGCCGCCGCCCCAACGCCGCCTGCCGACGGCGCAGTGCGCTGGAGCCGGGCGGTGGTATGGAGTGGCGATCTGAACAGCTGTCGCCAGGGCGAGGCCGCCGCGTCCCGCGACTGCCTGATCAAGGCGATGCAGAGCGGTGGCGCCGGCCCCGATGCAGTGCGTGCCGCCGAGCAGCTGTCCAGTGGCGGCGAACTTGCCTTCGTTACCGCCTGGCATGAACACGACGGCATCGGCGTGGCCACGGTGGCGTATCCGTTCCGCGCCAACACCAATGAAGGCACGCGCCTCATCGATGCAAGCGGCAACCGCATCGATGTGGACACCGTGCAATGGGACGATGCCCTGCGTGCCGATCCCGGCGTGCAGGCGCTGTTGCAGGCCCATCCGCAGGCGACGCCCTTCGCACCGGCGCAGGCGGATGGCAGCACGCCGCTGGACGGCGGCGGCGTGCGTCTGCTGTATCGCACGCCGCTGCGTGACTGCCACGCCTGCGCCAACGAAGGGCAATTGCAGATCGGCTATGACTTTGATGCCAAGCGAAATTTCATCGGTCAGCAGGTGGTGCCGGTGACACCGTGAAGTGGCGTCACCCCGCGTAGGTGCGTACCTGCCGCCGCAACAGATGCGGCACGATCCACCGATGCACCGGCGCGACCGGCAGCATGTACAGCCGCCCAAACGCGTTATGGGTGTGCACCACCGTGGCGATCTCCAGCAGATCGCCACGCCATTGCAGCGCCAGCTGCACGCGCAGGTGGCGGTCGTCATCTTCCAGCACGATCGCATCGGGCGTGCACAGTTGCACGGTGAAGATGCCGAGCCGGTCACCCGGCCGTGGATCAACGCTGTCGGGCACCGCACGCAGCGAGCCCAAATCCTTCATGCCGAGCAGGCGCATGCCGCCGTTGCGTATGGCCATCAGCCCATCGAACGAGCCCGGCACCGTCGCGGCCATGTCCTGGTAGGCCTGCAACGCCGAACGTCGCGCGCGCGGCGCTACCGCCTGGCAGGCGTGTACGAAGTCGGCGCCGGGCAGCTGCGCATGCAGCACGTTGCCGGCGTCCAGCGGCACCACGCTCACCCCCGGCGTCCTCACGGCTTGGGGCCCTGCCCCTCGTTGTCTTCCCAGTGCAGGATCTTCCGCGTAACGAAGCGGTACACCGGCTTGCCGGTGCGGAACCACAGATCGCGCACCCACGAGGTGCGCTTGAGCAGGCGCTTCTCGACCGGGGTGAGCTGTTCACGACAGTACATGCGCTTGTGCTTGAGCAGGTGGCGCAGATCTTCGCGCGCCAGCAGGCGCATCCAGCGCGAGCGCGGGTTGCCGATCACCGCCAGCTGAAAATCGATCAGGGCCGGCGAACCGTCCTCGCGCACCAGCCAGTTGGCTTCCTTGGCCAGGTCGTTGTGCGCGATGCCATGCCGATGCACGCGCTGCAACAACCGACGCGCGGCACGGAAGTAGGCCAGGTCGCCGCGCGGCGGGCGCTGGTACATCGCATCGCCGGCCATGAAGCTGCGGTCCAGCCAGCGGCCGTTCCAGGCCAGCAGCGCCGGGGTGTCGGCCATGCCGTCCAGGTGGGCCAGCGCGCGCGCTTCACGCCGGGCCAGCCACCACGCCGGCAGCCGCAGCCACCACGGGGTGGCCTCCAGGTCGCGGCGGACAAAACGATGGCCGTCCTGCTCGATCAGCAGAATGCGGCCGAAGCTGTCGGCCTTGAGGGCGTGCGGGGCGGGATCGGGGGCGCGGTTCATCGCGCCATTCTAGGCGCGTGATCGCCTGCGATCACTGCAGATGTCCGACATTGACCGGCCTTGGCCGGCAGTCAGTCACCTTCACACCTCTATAATCGGGCGATGGACTCGTCATGGATCGATGCCACGCTTGCGTGGATCTCAGCTCACCCCGTGCTTGCCGGTGCGGTCATCTTCCTCATTGCCTTCTGCGATGCGGTCATCGTGCTGGGCGCGATCGTGCCGGCGTTGCCGCTGCTGTTCGCGGTGGGCGTGTTCATCGGCCTTGGCCAGATTTCCGGTCCCTATGCGGTGGCGTGCGCGGCGCTGGGCGCCTTCGCCGGCGATGGCCTGAGTTACTGGGTGGGCCGGCGCTGGGGCGATCGTCTACGGGGTTTCTGGCCTTTCAGCAAATACCCGCAGCTGCTCGACCGTGGCGAGACGATGTTCCGCCGCAATGCCTTCAAGAGCATCCTGGTGGCGCGGTATGTCGGCGCGATCCGTCCGTTCGTGCCGGCCATCGCCGGCATGATGAACATGCCGATGTCGCGCTACATCCAGGCCAGTGGCATCGCCAGCCTGTCGTGGGCGGTGCTGTTCCTGGCCCCGGGCTGGGTGCTGGGCGAGGCCTACGACACGGTCGCGGCGGTCGCCGGCCGGCTGGTGATGGTGCTGGGCCTGGTGGCGGTGGTGATGGGCGCGGTCTGGGCGATCGTGCTGTACAGCTATCGCTGGTCGGCCTCGCGCATGGACAGCTGGCTGGCCACGCTGCTGCGCTGGTCGCAGCGCCATCCCACCCTGGGCCGCTATTCGGTGTCGGTGTTCGATCCGCAGCGGCGTGAATCGGTGCCGCTGGCGATGCTGGCCCTGATGCTGCTGTTGCTGGGCTGGTGCTGGTTCGCGCTGTTGATGGCGGTGGTCGCCCACGGCGAACCGCTCCGCCTGGACCTGGCCGTGCACGACGCCATGTTGGCGCTGCGCAACCCGTTGGCCGACTACCCGATGGCTGCACTGGCCTCGCTCGGCGCGTGGCAGGTGCTGCTGCCGGCCACCGCCGCCGGCATGGGGTACCTGGTCTGGCGTCGACGCTGGATGGCCGCCGCGCATTGGCTGGCCGCCCTGGCCTTCGGCCTGGCACTGTGCAAGCTGCTCGGCGCCACCGTGCACGTGGTGCGCCCGCCCGATGCCAGCAGTGGCTTCGGCTTTCCGTCGGTGTCGGTGACCATGGCCACCATCACCTTCGGCTTCTTCGCGGTGTTGATCGCGCGCGAGCTGCCCGGGCGCACGCGCGTGTGGCCGTACCTGCTGTCGGGCATCATCGTCAGCCTGATCGGCTTTGCGCGTATCTATCTGGGCGCGCATTGGCTGAGCGATGTAATCGGCGGCATGCTGTTCGGCATTTTCTGGCTGCTGGTGCTGGGCATCGCGTACCGCCGCCGCTTCAACCGGTCGTTCTGGGTCAAGCCGGTGGCGTGGCTGTTCTACGGCGTCTTCGCGATCAGCGCGCTGTGGTATGCGCCGCGCAACATTCCGGTCAAGCTCGCCCGCTTCGAACCGGCGCAACCGGCGCCGGTGGACATGGCCTCCACCGCCTGGTGGCAGGACGACTGGAAGCAGCTCCCGTCGCGTCGCAACGAGTTCGACGATGACCAGCGCTGGCCGCTGGACGTGCAGGTGGCCGGGCCGCTGGCGCCGCTGCAGCAGCGCCTGGAACGCCAGGGCTGGCGGGTGCAGCCGCAGGCCGGTTGGCAACAGGCGCTGCTGATGCTGGACAAATCGGCCAAGCCGGAGGAAGTGCCGGTGCTGCCGGCGACGCTGGATACCCAGGTCGAATCGCTGCTGATGCTGCGCGCGGGCAATGCGCCCAACGAGATCTTCGCGCTGCGGCTGTGGCCGGCGCCGGCACGTCTGCAGCCGGGCGATGCGCCGTTGTGGTTGGGCAGCGCGCAGACGCTGCACTACCAGCAGCATTTCCACCTGATCGGGATGTGGCGCCCGCTGCGCGGCATCGACCCATCGTTGAACGCGGTGCGCGAGGCGCTCGATGGCCTGCCGCAGCAGGTGGACACCCATCCGGAAACGCAGATGCCGGTGCTGCGGGTGCGTACGCCAGCGGCGGAGTAATCCACGCGTCGTTCGGGCGCGTTCGCGCCGACCAGCACGGTGAACGCATCAGCGCAGCCGGCGACGCCTTCGATCGCCGCTCATGCCATCGGTGAACGTTGCGCGGTCATCGGTGGTCGATCGGGATGCGACCCTACCGCTGCACTTGGAGGGAGCACGTCGCTCGGCCCTTAGGGCATCCAGCCCAGCAGGTCTTCCAGTCGTTGATGCGGGTCATCGTGCTGCAGCAGCTGCAGCCGCTGCGGCTCTTCCAGCGGCAGCAGTTCGGCCAGCCGCCAGCCTACCCAGGCGGCCTGTTCCAGCTGCGCCGGGTGGGTGGGCGCGAAGGCCGTGCCGGCCTGCTCGATGATGTGCTCCAGCACCGTGGCCAGCAGCGCATGCTCGGGCCGCAGTTCGTCGTCGTGGTCGGGCGTACTCCATGCCACGTCGGCCAGGATCAGGCCGTTGTCGCGCACCCGCGTGCGCAGCACGTGGAAGCGGCGCTGGCCCCGCAGGCGCAGTACCAGCACGCCATCGGGGCCGACGTCGAAGTCCTCGATCCGCGCCTCTACGCCGTAAGCCGCCGGCAATGCCGGTCGCCCCACTTCGTCGCCATCGAGGATCAGGCAGATGCCGAACGTGGACTCCTGCCGGCTGCATTCGCGCAGCATGTCCAGGTAACGGCGCTCGAACACGCGCAGGCCCAGCCGCGCGCCGGGCAGCAGCACCGCGTGCAGGGGAAACAGGGGCAGCGAAACGGTCTCGGTCATGGCGTGCACCGACTCATCCCTGCTGCAGCTGCGCCAGGAAGCGGCGCGGCGCGCCGTCGAAACCGCCGTTGGACATGAACACCACGTGGTCGCCGGGCCGCGCGATGTCGCCCAGCTGCGCCAGCAGGGCATCGGTATCAGCCACCGCATGGGCTTGGCCACGCACGGCGGCGATCACCCCGGCCGTATCCCAGGCCAGTTCCGGGCGGTGCAGGAACACCACCGCGTCAGCCAATGCCAACGACGGTGCCAGGGCCTGCGCATGCGCGCCCAGCCGCATCGAGTTGCTGCGCGGCTCCATCGCCACCACGATCCGCGCATCGCCCACCTTGGCGCGCAGGCCTTCCAGCGTGGTGTGGATGGCGGTGGGGTGATGGGCGAAATCGTCGTAGACGGTGATGTCGTGCGACTGTCCGATCACTTCCAGGCGGCGCTTGACGCTGCGGAAGCGCGCCAGCGCAGGGATCACCGTGGCCAGCTCCACGCCCACCGCATGCGCGGCGGCCAGCGCGGCCAGGCCGTTGAGCACGTTGTGCCGGCCCAGCAACGGCCACCGCACCTCGCCCACGCGCTGTCCGCGATGGTGCACCACGAAGGCGCTGCCATCGGCGTTGATCAGTTCGGCATGCCATTCCAGCGACGCATCGAAACCGAAGCGCTCTACCGGGGTCCAGCAGCCCATCGCCAGCACCTCCGCCAGGTAAGCGTCCTCGCCGTTGACGATCAGGCGCCCACGCGCGGGCACGGTGCGGACCAGGTGATGGAACTGGCGCTGGATCGCGGCCACGTCCGGAAAAATGTCGGCGTGGTCGTACTCGAGGTTGTTGAGGATCGCCACCAGCGGCCGGTAGTGCACGAACTTGCTGCGCTTGTCGAAGAAGGCGGTGTCGTACTCGTCGGCCTCGACCACGAACTCACGCCCCTGCCCCAGTCGCGCCGACACGCCGAAGTCTTCGGCCACGCCGCCGATCAGGAAGCCCGGCTCGCGCCCGGCGGCCTGCAGCAGCCAGGTCAGGATGGTGGTGGTGGTGGTCTTGCCGTGGGTGCCGGCGACGGCGAGCGTGTCGCGGCCCGGCAACACCTGTTCGGACAGCCACTGCGCGCCGGAAATATAGCGCTGGCCGGCGTCCAGCACCGCTTCCACCGCCGGGTTGCCGCGCGACAAGGCGTTGCCGACAATCACCGCATCGCAGTCGCCCGAAACGCTGTCGGCCCGGTAGCCCGGGTCCAGGGCGATGCCCAGCTGTTCCAGCTGGGTGGACATCGGCGGATAGATCGCCTGATCGCTGCCATGGACCGTATGGCCCAGTTCCCGCGCCAGCGCGGCCACGCCGCCCATGAAGGTGCCGGCAATACCAAGGATGTGAATCGTGCTCATGCGTTGGATTGTCGCCGATCCCCTGGGTCGTGGGCCATGGTCGGCAGACAATTCCTCATGCGCGCGCCGGAATTCAGGCGGCGGGTGTCGGGGAATCCCCGATAGCGATGTACTGTGAAGACGGACACAATGGAACCGGCCAGCCTCAGCACCCCATTGGTCCTACTCCCCAAGAGGCCATCCCCAGGGGAGCTCATGCTGCGGGGCTCTGAGCAAGCCCGTTCGCTGGCACCTCCACACCACGCGCCTGGCCCCTTCGGGGGCCGGGCGTGTGCGTTCATGGGCCAGGCAGGCGCCGCGCATGCGGCGCCGGGTGACTCAGCCGTGGATCGACGCGCGGATGCGCGCTTCCACCGCGTCCAGCTCACCGACGCCATCGACGCGAGCCAGGGTGCCGCGGCCGGCGTAGAAGTCGACCACCGGCGCGGTCTGGTCGTTGTAGACCTGCAGGCGCTGACGCACCGATTCGGGATTGTCGTCGGCGCGGCCCTGCTCGGCGGCACGGCCGGCGATGCGCTCGACCAGCAGTTCGGTCGGCACGTCCAGCTGCACCACCGCATCCAGCGGCTGGCCGATCTTGGCCAGCAGGGTGTCCAGCGCGTTGGCCTGGGCCACGTTGCGCGGGTAACCGTCGAGGATGAAGCCGTTGGCCACGTCGGCCTGGCCCAGTCGCGATTCGAGCATGCCCAGCAGGATGTCGTCGGACACCAGGTTGCCCGCGTCCATCACCGCCTTGGCCTGCTTGCCCAGCTCGGTGCCTGCGGCCACTTCGGCACGCAGCAGATCACCGGTGGAAATGTGCGCAATCGACAGGTGTTCCTTCAGGCGCGTCGCCTGTGTCCCCTTGCCCGAACCGGGCGGTCCCAACAGAACCAATCGCATCAACCTGACTCCAACTTGGTAAGAAAATGGAAGGGCGCGCGCCCCGGGATTGTCCACAATCACGCTGCACCGCAATACGCGCACTTTACCCCATACCGGTAATGTCTCTGCAATGTCCTTCCCCCAGACCAAGGTCGACCCATGTCCAAAGGTACCCTGCTCTACGCCCAGTCAGGCGGCGTCACCGCCGTCATCAACGCCACCGCCTCGGCGGTCATCAGCACCGCCCGGGCCAAGGGAATCAAGGTCTTGGCCGCGCGCAACGGCATCCTCGGCGCGCTCCGCGAGGAGCTGATCGATACCACCAAGGAATCGGCGGCGGCGATCGCCGCGCTCGCCCATACGCCCGGCGGGGCGTTCGGCTCGTGCCGCTACAAGCTGAAATCGATCGAGGCCGACCGGGCCAAATATGAGCGCCTGCTGGAGGTGCTCCGGGCCCATGACGTGCGCTGGTTCCTCTACAACGGCGGCAACGATTCGGCCGACACCGCGTGGAAGGTGTCGCAGCTGGCCAAGGCCTTCGACTACGACCTGACCTGCATCGGCGTGCCCAAGACCATCGACAACGACCTGGCGGTGACCGACACCTGCCCCGGCTTCGGGTCGGCGGCCAAGTACACGGCCGTGTCGGTGCGCGAAGCGGCACTGGACGTGGCGGCGATGGCCGAAACCTCGACCAAGGTATTCGTCTACGAGGCGATGGGCCGCCACGCCGGTTGGCTGGCGGCGGCGGCCGGGCTGGCTGGCGAAGGCCCCGATGACGCCCCGCACATCATCCTGCTGCCCGAACGCGCCTACGACGAGGCCGCGTTCCTGGCCAAGGTCAAGCAGGTGGTCGAGCGCGTGGGGCACTGCGTGGTGGTGGCCTCCGAAGGCATCCAGACCGCCGACGGCCGCTTCGTCGCCGATGCCGGCGGCGGCAAGGATTCGTTCGGGCATACCCAACTGGGCGGCGTCGCCTCGCAGTTGGCCGCACGGGTCAAGGACACGCTGGGCTACAAGGTGCATTGGACCTTGCCCGACTATCTGCAGCGCTCGGCCCGGCATATCGCCTCCAAGACCGACTGGGAGCAGGCGCAGGCGGTCGGCAAGGCGGCGGTGCAGTTCGCGCTGAAGGGCCAGAACGCGGTGATGCCGGTGATCGTGCGCGGCAGCGACAAACCGTACCGCTGGAAGATCGAGGCCGCGCCCCTGCACAAGGTGGCCAACCACGAGAAGAAAATGCCGGCCGGTTTCATCCGCAAGGACGGCTTCGGCATCACCGCCAAGGCGCGCGCCTACCTGTCACCGCTGATCAAGGGCGAAGCGCCGTTGCCCTACGGCGCCGACGGCCTGCCCAAGTACGTCACGCTGAAGAACGTGGCAGTGAAGAAGAAACTGCCTGCGTTCGAAGCGTAAACCACTGCAACAATAACGGCCGCTGGTGGGCTCCGTCGGGGATCAGGCGATCCCGGGGAGCCCGCCAGCGGCCTTCATTACTGTCACGCAAGCTGCTCAGTTGCAGGGCTTGCCTTCCACCTTCAGCTGCGCGGCAAACATCGGCACCTGCGCGATCTTGCCGGCGGCCGCCTGTTTCTTGGCCTCTTCCAGGTAGATCCGGGACTGGCCCTGGCCATCCAGCTCGGGCTTCTGCGCGACCGGCATGCGCCATACCCGCACGACCGCCTGCTGTGCGGGGCACGCGGCGCTGGGCACGCGGATCACATCATTGAGCTTCCAGCCCTTGGCCTGGCTGGGCTGGGCCTTGTCGAAATCGACGAAACGCGCACGCGGCTGGCACTGCTCGCTGGTGCGCACCACAGCGAATTTGTAGGGCTGCGCGGCATCGGCGGTGAACATGCCCTCCAGCCGCGCACAGGCCTCGGGAATCTGGCGCAGCGTATGCGCCGCGCCCACCGCCTGCGGCGCACCGGCGGCGCGTTGCAGCTCGGGGGTTTCGGCGGCGCTGGCCGCGATGGCGGGCAGCAGCGCGAGCCAGAGCAGGTGACGGGTGGACATGGCAGGACTCCGGGAGCTGGGGATGGAGCGAGGCTGCCAGCGGATGGCTGAACGGCGTGGCAAGGCGTCCCATCAACGCGTAGCTGGATCCAGAGGGCTGACCACCAGCCCCCTGAGTCAGGGGGCAGCCGCGAAGCGGCCGGGGACTGGATGCTGATAAGAGGGGCCCGTGGTTTGCGCAGCAAACCATGGGGCGACAGCGCGCATGCGATGACGCGTACCCGGCACTACCGGTCTGCGGGAGAATGCCCGCATACTCGGGCCACCAGGGATTGCTGAACACCGCCACACGCTTGAGGACCGGGTACGGTCTGAACGGGTTGGTCCAAGGTTGCAGCCCGTTGTGCCCCCGCGTGGAGAGGTTCGTCCGTTCACTGGATGCCATCCATCACCCGGGAGGGGACATGCTGGAACGTTACGGGCTTTCTCTGGCGCTGTTCTGCGCCATTCTCGCGATTCTCTACGGCATCGTGTCGGCACGCTGGATTCTCCGGCAACCGGCTGGCAATGCCCGCATGCAGGAAATCGCCGCCGCCATCCAGGAAGGCGCGCGCGCCTATCTCAACCGTCAATACCTCACCATCGGCATCGCCGGCGCCGTGCTGTTCGTGCTGGTCGGCGTCTTTCTCAGCTGGTACACCGCGATCGGCTTTGCGATCGGCGCGGTGCTGTCCGGCGCGGCCGGTTACATCGGCATGAACGTGTCGGTACGCGCCAACGTGCGTACCGCCGAAGCGGCGCGCAACGGCCTCAGTGCGGCGATGGACGTCGCCTTCCGGGGCGGCGCGATCACCGGCATGCTGGTGGTCGGGCTCGGCCTGCTGGGCGTGGCCGGCTACTACGCGCTGCTGCTGCGGCTCGGTCTGGAAACCGGGCAGGCGCTGCACGCGCTGGTCGGGCTGGCGTTCGGTTCGTCGTTGATCTCGATCTTCGCGCGGCTGGGCGGCGGCATCTTCACCAAGGGGGCCGACGTCGGCGCGGATCTGGTGGGCAAGGTCGAGGCCGGCATTCCCGAGGATGATCCGCGCAACCCGGCGGTGATCGCCGACAACGTTGGTGACAACGTCGGCGACTGCGCAGGCATGGCCGCCGACCTGTTCGAGACCTACGCGGTGACGGTCATCGCCACGATGCTGCTGGGCAGCCTGATGCTGGCCGAAGCCGGGCGCAACGCGATCCTGTATCCGCTGGTGCTGGGCGGTGTGTCGATCATCGCCTCGATCATCGGCGCGCTGTTCGTCAAGGTGAAGCCGGGCGGCTCGATCATGGGCGCGCTGTACAAGGGCGTGATCGTGTCCGGCGTGCTGGCGGCGATCGCGTTCTATCCGATCACCATCCAGTTGATGCCGGACAACGCACACGGCGCGCTGAACCTGTACTTCTGCGCCCTGGTCGGCCTGGTGCTCACCGGCCTGATCGTGTGGATCACCGAGTACTACACCGGCACCCAGTACAAGCCGGTGCAGCACGTGGCGCAGGCATCCACCACCGGACACGGCACCAACATCATCGCCGGGCTCGGGGTCTCGATGAAGTCCACGGCCCTGCCGGTGATCGCGGTCTGCGTGGCGATCTGGCTGGCGCACTACTTCGGCGGCCTGTACGGCATCGCCATCGCCGCCACCGCGATGCTGTCGATGGCCGGCATGATCGTCGCGCTGGATGCCTACGGCCCGATCACCGACAACGCCGGCGGCATCGCCGAGATGGCCGAGTTGCCCTCCGCCATCCGCGACATCACCGATCCGCTGGATGCCGTTGGCAACACCACCAAGGCGGTGACCAAGGGCTATGCGATCGGCTCGGCGGCACTGGCCGCGCTGGTGCTGTTCGCCGATTACACGCATAACCTGCAGGCCGCCAACCCCGGGGAGGTGTTCGCCTTCGACCTGTCCGACCACACGGTGATCATCGGCCTGCTGATCGGCGGCCTGATCCCCTACCTGTTCGGCGCGATGGCGATGGAGGCCGTGGGCCGGGCGGCGGGTGCGGTAGTGGAGGAGGTGCGCCGCCAGTTCCGCGAGATCCCCGGGATCATGGAGGGCACCGGCAAACCGCAGTACGACCGCGCCGTGGACATGCTGACCCGCTCGGCGATCCGCGAAATGATCGTGCCCTCGCTGCTGCCGGTGGCGGTCCCGGTGGTGGTCGGCCTGCTGCTCGGGCCGCGCGCGCTGGGTGGCCTGCTGATCGGCACCATCGTCACCGGCCTGTTCGTGGCGATCTCGATGACCACCGGCGGCGGTGCGTGGGACAACGCCAAAAAGTACATCGAAGATGGCCACTTCGGCGGCAAGGGCAGCGAGGCGCACAAGGCCGCGATCACGGGCGATACGGTCGGCGATCCTTACAAGGACACGGCAGGCCCGGCGATCAATCCGTTGATCAAGATCATCAACATCGTGGCGTTGCTGCTGGTGCCGTTGCTGTAGCACGCGGCAGGGGTGCATGTCCCGGCCGTGCCGGGGCATGCGCGCCTTTGCAGGCGCGCACACACTACGCGCGGCGCGGCTTCACCGCCCACCAGACCATGAGCATGACGCCGCCCACCGCCCACAGGGCGGCCATGGCCAGCAACAGGTCCGGCAGGTCTTCGAACCGCAGGGGGCTGCCGAGGAACGTCGCCGCACAGAGGGTCAACCCGATGCCGCTGGGCAGACGGGCTCCGTGCCACGCCGTATACGCGAACAGCGGAGCCAACGCGCCGGTGAGCGTGATCGCCGCGACGAACGGGGCCAGCGAAAGCAGCGCAACGAGCAACGCGATGACGGCGGCAGCCCATGCAACAACGGTGGCACGTCTGCGATGCATCCCTGTCCCTCCCGAATGCGGCCATCCGTGCCGTGGTGCCGAGGATGCTAGTGCCACCTCGCTGCGCAGGCAACGCAGGGGCCACGCCCGGGTTCAGCGGCGACGGATGAAAAATGCCACCGGCACCATGACCTCCACCGGGTCGCCGCGCTGTCCACCGCGGCCAGCGGCGCGGCGACCCTGTGCATCGCCGGGCGCCCTGCCCCCGCTCCGGCGATGCGGCGCTCACGCGGCTGCATCGATAATGGGGACCCCCCTTTTTTGCGGAGACCACCCCATGATGATCACCACCGAACCGCGCATGGGCAATCTGTTCCTGCAGCTCGGGCTGGAGGCGTCCGACGAGGCGATCGCCGGCTTCATCCGTGCCCACCAGCTGCCGACCGAGGTCGCCCTGGTCGACGCACCGTATTGGAACGACGGGCAACGTCAGTTCCTCGCCGAACAGCTCAAGTCCGATGCCGACTGGGCGATCATCGTCGATGAACTCAGCGAAGCGCTGCATGCCGACGCCGTGGCGCAGCAGACCGGCGTGTAATGACAACGCAGGGACCGGCAGCTGCCGGTCCCTGCGCACCAGATCGCCTGGATCACATCTTCGGTGCCCCCATGATGTTGCCGCGGTTGCATTGCACCGGCCGCAGCAACGCCGGGCGTCCGCGGATCCGCATCCCGGTGCGGGCGGAGGCGTCGGTGGTCATGCGACAGACACAGGGCCGGGGCGGAAGGCGCGTCAGGTCCCCCGCAAATGCAGATGCGTCGTGCCTGCCCGCCTCATCCGCTACCGCGCCTGTGGCGATCACACGGCAGCTCACAGGCAGGTAGTCAACCCTTCGTACACCGTAGTGCTGGTCCCCGGTAGAAGGGTGTCGATGGCGTCCTGCCCGTGAAGCGTATCCAGCAGCAGCGGCAAGGGGGTGTAAGACGCCAGCGGCAGGCGGCAGGCCCAATCGCGGGCATCCACGGTGACCGCACCGGTGGCAGCCTCCACCGCCATGTTGCTGCCGGCGAATGTCCACCGGCACTCCCCCACCCGGCCGCTGGCGGCGTGCACCGAACAGCGCAGGCGCATGGCCTGCAGGTTGTAGTACTCGCCTTCGCAGAAGGTGTCGCCGCAGATGTCATCGAAGCCGCGCACCAGCGCCTGTTCAAGCGCACGTAAACGCGCCCCACCCTGGCCCTGGCGGGGATAATCCCGCGCGTCCACGTAGCGGGCCGACGCTGCCGCGCGCGCCGACCGCCGGGTCTGCTGGAGGCAGTCGCCCACCGCCTCGCCGATGGACATCGCGGCACCGGGCAGCACGATATCCAGCGCGTCGGCGCTTTCCAGGGAAGCATGGAAGGCCTCCACCGCCACTCCCTTGCCCAGCGGCAAAGGGCAGTCCCAGCGTCGGTTGTCCACCCGCACCTCGCCCGTGTCCGGCGCTACCTGCAGTTCGCTGGCAATGAACAGCCAGTTGCAGGCATGCACCTGCGCACGGGCCGCATTGACCGAGCAGCGTAGTTGCAGCGCGCGCAGATTGCTGTAGTCGCCTTCGCAGAGGGTATCGGCACAGACTGCGTCAAAGCGGCTCGCCAGGTGGGCTTCCAGGGAATAGAAGCGATCCCAGTTGGCCTCGTTGCGGGGGAAATCCACCAGGTCGATGAACGGCCGGGCAAGCAGGGGGGCGCTGGGCAGTGCCAGCAGCAGGGCAAACACTCGCAGCAGCAACCGGTGACGCATGTCCATGGCCAGACTCCAGCAGAAGGAGGGACCAGCCTCGCCGATCCCGGGGTGCAGCCCCATCCGGGCAGGCCGCGCCGGGCCGTGGGGAAACCCTCCACGGGGCCATGGTCCCACCCCGCTGCACGCGGGCCGGCAAAGGCATAAAATGGGGGGCTATCCGCCTTCATCCCCCTCTCGGAGTACACCCATGGGTCTGGAACTCGTCTCGCCCGGCAAGAACCCGCCGGAAGAAATCAACGTCATCATCGAGATCCCGAAGGATTCCGAGCCGGTGAAGTACGAAGTGGACAAGGAAACCGGCGCGATTTTCGTCGACCGCATCCTGTCCACCCCGATGCGCTACCCGTGCAACTACGGCTACGTGCCGAGCACCCTGTGCGGCGACGGCGACCCGGCCGACGTGCTGGTGGTGCTGCCGCTGCCGCTGATCCCCGGTTCGGTGGTGCGTTGCCGTCCGGTCGGCGTGCTCAAGATGAGCGATGAGGCCGGCAGCGACGAGAAGATCCTGGCCGTGCCGATCTCCAAGGTCTTCAGCGGCTACGCCCATGTGGAAGACATCGGGCAGGTGTCCAGCCACTGGCTGGAGCGCATCGGCCACTTCTTCGAGCATTACAAGGACCTGGAAAAGGGCAAGTGGGTCAAGCTTGACGGCTGGGCCGGCGCTGCCGAAGCCAAGCAGATCCTGATCGAAGCGCACCAGCGCTACCTCAGCAACAACGGCTGAGGCTGAACCGCATCGCTTCGGCGCTCGCCGCCGAAGCGATGGACATCACGTTTTTTAACTGCGGCACATCACTATTTGTGCCGGATTGGGTACATTGCGTCTTCACACCGTCCACGGTGCGTTTCACCGTGGTCAGCCAGGGGACTGTGTCGTGCGTATTCTGCTTGTTGGGGACCAAGCCAGCCTGTCGGCTGAGCTGATGGATTTCATTGCCGATCTTGGGGAAGAGTGGCAACCATTGACCGCATCCGATGGCCAGGCGGCCATGAACATCGTCGCCGCCGGTCCGATCGACGCGGTGATCGCCTGCCCTACCCTGCCCGATCTCAACGCCACCACGCTGCTCGGGCAGATCCGGACGCTGCGTCCGGAGACGATCCGCATCGCGCTGGTGGATGCCGAGCAGGGCAACCGGCCGCCGCCGGCGCGCCTGATCGGGGTGGCCCACCGCTTCCTGCCGATGCCGCTGGCCCCGGAAGTGCTGCTGGAAGCACTGACCAGCCTGGAAGAGCTGCGCGAACTGCTCGACAGCGCACATCTGCGCAGCGCGATCGGCCGCATCGAAAAGCTGCCTTCACCGCCGCACCTGTACCTGAGCCTGACCCAAGCGCTGGAGCATGACGACGAGACCGACACCGCCGATGTCTCCAAGCTGGTGTCGGCCGACCCGGCGATTGCGGCGAAGGTGCTGCAGCTGTCCAACTCGGCGTTCTTCAACAGCGGCCGTACCATTTCCGACCTGCGCACCGCGGTAACGCGACTGGGCCTGTCCACCCTGCGCGACCTGGTGCTGGCCAGCGAGGTGTTTTCCGCCTCGGCGTTGTCCGGTGCCGAACGCAATTCGCTGCAGCAGCGCGCATTGCTGGCCTCGCGGCTGGCGGCCAAGCTGCTGCCCGATTCCAGCGCTGAGCTTGGCGCGACGGCCGCGTTGCTGGCCGACATCGGGCTGCTGTTGCCGGGCGTGCGCAACGAGCGCGTTGCCCCGGCCGACGCGGCCGATGAACGCCCCGGCCATGCCGAGGCCGGCGCCTACCTGCTGGGCCTGTGGGGACTGCCGATGCCGATCATCGAGGCGGTGGCGTTCCACCTGCAGCCGCAGAAGTCCAACACGCGCAGCTTCTGGGTGACCGGTGCGGTGCACGTGGCGCTAGCGCTGATCAATGGCGATCCGGTGGATGAGGAGTACCTGCAGCGTGCAGGCGTGCTGCACAAGCTGCCGCAGTGGCGGGACCACGCCAATGCGCTGATGGGGCTGGTGGCCAGCGAGGCCTGAGGCCTGCCGCCTTCCGGCGTGGCGATGCGGCTGCGCTGGAAGGTTTGATCGTGGGCCGGCCAATGTCCGGCCCTTCCGAATTCGATCAACGGCACCTACAGCGTGTCCGCCGGCGCTGACGTAGACCCGTGCGCGTGCACGTGCGGCGGTGCGGTGCAAGGCGCCTTCCATTGCGCAATGAACTCGACAGAGAGGCTTCTCCCATCGGCGTCGCACGCATGACGCGCGCTGTGAACCCTTCCAGGCGCGGCCGTCGGTGGATCGGGCGTTGGGCCCCCATGCCCTTTCCGGCGAATGTCCTCCGGCGTCGGCCTGCGGCCGCCCCCTC
>NZ_JALJRW010000040.1 GCF_024519465.1 Stenotrophomonas sp. Ste86
GCCCAGCGCCCGACCCACCGACCAGCGACGGAAAAGCCTGGCTTCCACCTCCGCACCGCACGCCGAGCCCCGTAGCGGCCGGTAGGTTCCTGGGCAAAATCAAGGAGGAGGCCGCCACGCGGCCGGGGGACATTTGCGCCAGGGACCTACCGGCCGCTACGGGCCCCTCCCGCTCGCGGTAGCCCAGAACGAAGACACCAGCCGATCCACACGTCGCCGAACACTGCCCGCCCACACGCGCAGCGTCGTGCTCACGCTGCAACATCTCTTGCAACGGGACGCTCCCTCAAATGGGAGAAGAACCATTTTTTACGTCGCAGCTCTAAACCTTTTTCGGCCTGGCCGCATCCAAGCCTGCGTACCCCACCGACCATCGCCAAGGAACCCGTCATGTCCTCCAGTTGCCTTGTCCTGCTGCTGTCGTTGGCCAGCAGCTGCACCCTGCCATGGAGCCCGGTGACGATCCGCCTGTCGATCCCGCCGCAGCCGGACCTGTGCGTGCAATACGCCGAGCATGCGCCGCTGTGCGTATCGGCGCTGATCGCACGCCTGGAAGCGCATCGGCTGGTCTGATTGCAATTGACGAAAACCTTGCGGCCAGCGCATTAAGATAGGGGTTTACTGCACTATCGCTGCAAGGATCCATGCTGCACATGAAAGACCACCTGCCCACCTGGACCCACCCGTGGCTGCAGTACGGCATTCCCGCCGTACAGATCCTGCTCACCGTGCTGGCCGCCTGGCTGCTGCGCCTGCTCGCCCGACGCCTGATCCGCCGCCTCGGCGAGCACTACACCCTGCCGGCGGAAATGGTGATGGGCGCGCGCCGCATCAGCAGCTTCATCATCAACTTCGGCGCGGTGCTGATCGTGCTGAGCATCGTCGGCGCGTCGGCCTCGGTGCTGTGGACCGCCTTCACCGGTTTCGCCGCGGTGGGTGCGGTGGCGTTCTTCGCCGCCTGGAGCGTGTTGTCGAACATCTTCTGCACGCTGCTGATCTTCACCACACGCCCGTTCCGCCTGCACGACTACATCGAACTGCTGGAGAACGGCGAGAAGCCCGGGCTCAAGGGCCGGGTGATCGACGTCAACCTCATCTACACCACCCTGCAGGAAACCGATGGCGGTCATGAGGGCACGGTGCTGCAGATCCCCAACAACATGTTCTTCCAGCGCACGGTGCGCCGCTGGCGCGATCCATCGCAGGCGCCGGGCGGGATCCAGGGCGACGGCTGAGCGTATCGGCCAACGTCCGGCCCCTAGCGCAGCTGGCTGTCCTTGCTGCCGCGTCGGTTGTAGCCGCCGCTTTCGTGCTGGGCGGCGTCCTCTTCTTCCTGGCAGCGCACGCACAGACGAACGCCCGGCACGGCCTTGCGCCGCGCCTCGGGAATGGGCGCGTCGCAGTGTTCGCAGTGGGTCAATCCCGGGCCCTGCTTGAGTTGCGCGCGGGCGCGCTGGATGGCGTCATCGACGGTGGCGTCGATCTGGTCCTGGACCGCGCCGTCGCCTGCCCAACCTGTCGCCATGATGTGTCTCCCATGCCGGTGTCAGACCCCCAGCATAGACCTGCGCCCTGGGCCGGGGCCGACGCATGGCTGAACGCGGCGACGGCCGCGTGAATGCTTCAGCCGGGCGTTACCAGATCAGGTCGTCGGGCACCTGGAACTGGGCGTAATAGGCATCGTCCTCGGCGTTGCCGGTGCTCGGCGCGGTGCCGGGCTGGGCGTTGTCGAGCACGATGGCGCTGGCATCGCGTTCGCGCACCTTGTCAGCTGCCGCGCGCGGCAGCAGTTCGAAGCCGTCGCCGAAGCGGACGATGACCAGCGCGCCCGACGCCAGCTGCCTGCGCAGGGAGGCGTTGACCAGCAGGGTGCGGATGACGGTGCCATCGTTGAAACGGTACTCGCTCTCGCCGTCGCGCTTGACCTTGTGGGTGTCGATGATCTGCCGGACCTGGGCCTGGAGTTCCTGGGCGCGTGCCTTTTCCTTGCGTTCGGCTTCAAGCGCGCGGTCGCGTTCAGCTTTCTCGGCGCGCACCCGATCGGCCTCGCGCTGGCTTTCGCTGGGCGCGACCGGAGCCTTGCCGTGTCGGGCCTTGACCTGTTCACGGGCGGCCTGTGAGACCTGGGATTTCTTGACCAGCCCGGCCTTGAGCAGCTGCTCCTGCAGGGGATTTGCCTTCGCCATACGCCTAGCATCTGTTGTTGCGGGATTCCGGAGGCCATCATACTGGTCCGCCCGCTCCGCCCCAACCGTCGTCCATGACCGCCCTGAAGTACCTCGCCGGCTATCCGGAGACCCTGCAACAGCAGGTCCGCGAGCTGATCGCGGGCGATCGGCTGGGCCCGTGGCTGCAGCGCCGCTACGCGGACCTGCACACGGTGCGCAACGACCGGCAGCTGTACGACTACACCCAGGGATTGAAAGAACGCTATCTGCGCCAGTCGGCGCCGCTGTCCAAGGTGATCTATGACAGCAAGCTGCAGGTGCTCAAGCACGCGCTGGGCACGCACACCACCGTGTCGCGGGTGCAGGGCAGCAAGCTCAAGGCCAGCCGCGAAATCCGCATCGCCACGGTGTTTCGCGAGGCGCCAGCGCCGTTCCTGAAGATGATCGTGGTGCACGAGCTGGCGCACCTGAAGGAGTCGGACCACAACAAGGCCTTCTACCAGCTCTGCACACACATGGAAGCGGACTACCACCAGCTCGAATTCGACCTCCGCCTGTATCTGACCCACCTGGACGGCAGCAGCAGCTGACCCGACAAGGGAAGCCCATCGGTCGGCGCCACGACGCCAGGTAGAGCCGACCGTTGGTCGGCTGCGCTTCCACAATTCAACCGCACCACACCCCATGATCCCCGTGTTTGGGCAAGGATGTGTATCCGGCGTCCGCTTTTGTCCATTCCCCCGGCCCCCTGCCAAGTGTGAGGGCCTGGCGTGGGTAGGTTGGCGGGACCCTCAAGCCGCATGGATGCGGCTTGGGAGCCTACACGGACGTA
>NZ_JALJRW010000041.1 GCF_024519465.1 Stenotrophomonas sp. Ste86
CGGTGCGATTGCCGGTGGCGTCGTAGGCATACGTCTCGATCGCCACGTCGGTGGCCGTCCTTGGTCTGGGTCAGTCGACCCAGCGTGTCGTAGCCGTTCCCAGCCCCACCCCGCGACAGTCGACCGTGAGCGATTTATGAATCCTTCCCAACACAGTGAGGCATCCGCTTCAACCCCGCCCTACGAATGGATTTCGAGCCATCCCGCACATACCAATCTGGAAATTAAGTCAGCTCTTCCGATGATCCAAAGTAGAACCCGCAATCTCCGTCAACGCCGCGCCCTCGCCCGGCGCAAGCCAATTGAGCCAACTTTCCACATCGCGATTGCAAAAAGGAAAGCAAACAGCAGTGCAACGGCGGCACCAAGTCCGTAAACACCCTCGCCGAATATAATATCCCTGATGACAAAACAGCCGATCACTGAGTAACCAATCATCATGATAAATGAAACAACTCTAAGCACCCAAAAGAAATATATGTAGTAGTAACTCATCAATGAACCCCACTTAATCACGTTAAGGACATCCACATTTGTCCGAAACAGGGGTGGCGACCTGCCCGGATACAGTGTAGCCAGACCCACTCACAGCTCCATACCCAACACCAACCATCGGAGGAAAGGAAAGAGAAGCTCCACTGATCTGATCCTTAGCAGCATTATCGGAGGAGAACAACTTTCGCAGCCACGTCCAGTCATTCCATCCAGCACTACCTTCGACTAAGTTCTCGGATCCCTGAACAGACCCGCCCACGGAGCCGCCCCAACCGAGGGCAACCTCAGCGTATCGATAGACTCCAGTAGTCAAGCCCGGTGGCAGCGAGCCCCCACTTTTCGATCCAGTCGCGGACACTCCGCCGCCAGCGTAGAGCCCGCCGCCCAGCATGGCATTTAGCTGAAAAGTGCCGTAGAGCTGATAGCAGCCCACCTTCTTCCAATCTTCCGGAATTGAGATCCCCAAACCCGCACCGCTACCGCTGGCCAAGCCCGGACCTGCAAGGGTGAATGACCCTCCCAATCCCAACTGCTTGTGGAGTCCAAAAGGATCGATAAGGCTTACAGCGTCCCCACCAGCATAAGCGAAAGCCGAGATTCCACCAGCTAAGCCAATCGGATCACTCTGCGCGTATCGCCCCACCGCCGGATCGTATTCCCGCTGGTAGTTATAGAACATCCCACTGGCGTCCGTCGCCTGCTGGCCGGGGAAGCGCAGCGCCAACTCGAAGGCAACTCCGTCCCCGTCCGCATCGACGTTGGGCACCTGATTACCAAACACCTCGCTCTTGCTGCTCCACTCCCAGATCGCCACATCACGGACGGGATCGATCACCACCCGCGGGGTGCCCAGGTGGTCCGGCTGCACGT
>NZ_JALJRW010000042.1 GCF_024519465.1 Stenotrophomonas sp. Ste86
GGTTCTTCTCCCATCTGAGGGGAGAAGGCGCACGGCCGGCCAGCTAGATTGTGGTTGTCGAGACTACAAACCGAGGCCGGCCGTGGCCAAGCTGGATTGTATGCCGTTGCTGGGAGGCTGGGCGGGGTATCGCCTGGATGGATGGCGCCGCGAGTCACGTGGCGGAGCCACGTGGCTGGTGCTTTCGCTGTTGCCTGATTCACGCCGCCGACGCCGCTGCAGTGGCTGCGGCAAGTGGGTCGTGGCCATCCACGACCAGACGCTCCGGCGCATCCGTGACTTGCCCGTGTTCGACGAGCCGGTGGAGCTGGAAGTCCAGCGGCAGCGGCTGGCCTGCCCTCGCTGTGGGCCAAAATTGGAGCACTTGGATTGGCTGGAGCGGCATGCCCGAGTAACGCAACGGCTTGCGCAGAGCGTGGCACGCATGTGCGCCACCACCTCGATCCATGCCACCGCAAAGTGGCATGGTCTGGACTGGAAGACGGTCAAGGCGCTTGATTTCCGGCATCTGATGCAGACGCTGGGCCCAGTGGACCTATCGGACGTACGCGTGATCGCGATGGACGAGTTTGCGATCCAGAAGGGGCATCGCTACGCGACCGTGGTGGTCGAGCCATCGCGCAAGCGCGTGCTCTGGGTCGGCCGAGGACGCAGCCGTGCTGACATCCGTCCCTTCTTCGAGCTACTTGGCAGGGTCGGTTGCGAACGCATCCAAGCCGTAGCAATGGACATGAATTCGGCCTTTGATGTGGAGGTCAAAGCCCAGTGCCCCAATGCTGAAGTGGTCTACGATCTCTTCCACGTGGTGGCCAAGTACGGGCGCGAAGTCATTGATCGGGTGCGGGTGGACGAGGCCAATCGTCTGCGCACCGACAAGCCCGCGCGACGGGTGGTGAAGACCTCGCGCTGGCTCCTGCTGCGTAATCGGCACAACGTCCCGGCCGAGCAGCGCGTCCAACTCGAGGAGCTGCTGGCCGCCAACAAAGCCCTGCTGACCACTTATCTGCTCAAAGACGACCTGAAGCAGCTTTGGCGCTACCGAAGCCAGAGCTGGGCGGAAAAGGCCTGGCGGTCATGGAAGCATCGCGCCCTGCGAAGCGGGCTGGAGCCGCTGCGCATCTTTGTCCGCCGTCTGCAGCCTTATCTGCCGGGCATCCTGGCCCACTGCCGGTGGCCTCTCGGGACGAACCTGGTGGAAGGCATCAATAACAAGATCAAGGTCATCAAGCGCGTCGCCTACGGATACCGAGACGACGCGTACTTCTTCCTGAAGATCCGGGCGGCCTTCCCCGGAGTTGGGTGAAGAACC
>NZ_JALJRW010000043.1 GCF_024519465.1 Stenotrophomonas sp. Ste86
CTGGCCGGCGACGATGCCGCCTCGGACAAGCTGGTCATCGGCGGCGACAGCAGTGGCCAGACCAACGTGCGGGTCAACAACGTGGGTGGTGCCGGGGCGCAGACGGTCAACGGCATCGAGCTGATCACCGTGGCCGGTGCCTCCAACGGCCAGTTCGACCTGGCCGGACGTGCCGTGGGCGGGCAGTACGAATATTTCCTGTTCAAGAACGCAGGCAACTGGTACCTGCGCTCGCAGCTGCCGACGGCGCCGGACCCCTGCGATACCGATCCCACCCTGCCCGGCTGCGGCGGCCCCGTTGACCCGGTCGATCCGGTGGATCCGGTCGACCCGCCGGTGCCGGTGCTGCGTCCGGAAGGTGGGGCTTACCTGGCCAACCTGCAGGCCACCCAGTCCATGTTCCGCCTGGGCTACCACGACCGCCATGCCGGCCAAAACAGCGGCCGCGCCTGGGCGCGGGTGGATGGCTCGCGTACCGGCTTTGATGCGGTGAGCCAGCAGCTGGATGTGCAGGGCAACAGCCAGTCGCTCAGCGTCGGCGCCGATGTGTGGCGCAACGATGCGGGCAGCGGCGTAGGCGTGATGCTGTCCAGTGGCAATGCCACCAGCACGTCCACCAATGCGCTTACCGGCTACTACGCGCGCGGCAAGGTCAAGGGCGAGGCGCTGGGGGTGTACGGTACGTGGCGGGCGGGCAATGACGTCGATCCGTATGCCGGCTTCTACGTGGATGGTTCGGTGCAGCGTGCGCAGTTCCGCAACCGCGTGGAAGGCGTCGTCCTGGACGCTGAACGCTACGACAGCCGCGGTTGGCAGGGCGCGATTGAAACCGGCTACGCGTTCCGCGTGGGCGGTGCACAGGCCGGCGGGATTTTCCTGGAGCCCCAGCTGCAGGTGGGCTACAACCGTTGGGACAACCTGCGCCACACCGAGGCCAACGGCACGGTGGTGACCACGCAGGATGCCGATGG
>NZ_JALJRW010000044.1 GCF_024519465.1 Stenotrophomonas sp. Ste86
GGTTGGCATCGGGTAGAGCCGAGCCATGCTCGGCTGCTCTGCGTTGCAGACGCAAGGCATCGCCGTTCGGACGACTGGCGCCGGAGGGAGGTGCCGCGCGGTGCGCGGTTGCCGAGCATGGCTCGGCACTACCGGCGCGGCGCGGCGGTTGGCATCGGGTAGAGCCGAGCCATGCTCGGCTGCTCTTCGCCGCAGACGCAACGTATCGCGGTTCGGGTGATTGGCGCCGGCGGCAGGTGCCGCGCGGTGCGCGGTTGCCGAGCATGGCTCGGCACTACCGGGTGCGGCGCGGTGCTTGGCATCGGGTAGAGCCGAGCCATGCTCGGCTGCTCTGCGTTGCAGACGCAACGTATCGCCGTTCGGATGACTGGCGCCGGAGGCAGGTGCCGCGCGGTGCGCGGTTGCCGAGCATGGCTCGGCACTACCGGGTGCGGCGCGGCGGTGGCATCGGGTAGAGCCGAGCCATGCTCGGCTGCTCTGCGTTGCAGACGCAACGTATCGCCGTTCGGGTGATTGGCGCCGGATGGAGGTGCCGCGCGGTGCGCGGTTGCCGAGCATGGCTCGGCACT
>NZ_JALJRW010000045.1 GCF_024519465.1 Stenotrophomonas sp. Ste86
ATCCATGGCACACGACGGTCCCGCGAACCCACACACCCCCGCCCCAGACAGATGGCTGGTGGCCACGCCAAAAGCAACGCATTGCCTGCAGCAAGCGAGCAGTTCGAATGGCTTGAGTGGCCTGGTAACTTGAGGGCTTGAGGGCTTGAGGGCTTGAGGGCTTGAGTGCTTGAGTGGTTCGAGCATCTCGAGCGCGTCCGCTCTTCCTTTGCGCACCAGCACACTGTCAAAGGGTGGGTACGGGTGGGTTGGCGGGACCGTCGTGCGCCATGGATGGCGCACGCGAGCCTCCAGGGATGGATTTACGGCGTGTCCCGCC
>NZ_JALJRW010000046.1 GCF_024519465.1 Stenotrophomonas sp. Ste86
GAATGCACATACCTGTCCCGGTAGAGCCGAGCCATGCTCGGCTGCTTTCCAACACCTGTGCATGATCCCGACCGGCGCGGTGCCGAGCATGGCTCGGCACTACCCGGCCGCGGGGAATGCAAATACCTGTCCCGGTAGAGCCGAGCCATGCTCGGCTGCTTTCCAACACCTGTGCACGATCCCCACCGGCGCGGTGCCGAGCATGGCTCGGCACTACCTGACGGCGGGGAATGCACATACCTGTCCCGGTAGAGCCGAGCCATGCTCGGCTGCTTTCCAACACCTGTGCATGATCCCCACCGGCGCGGTGCCGAGCATGGCTCGGCACTACCCGACTGCGGGAATGCACATACCTGTCCCGGTAGAGCCGAGCCATGCTCGGCTGCTTTCCAAC
>NZ_JALJRW010000047.1 GCF_024519465.1 Stenotrophomonas sp. Ste86
GGGATCATGCACAGGTGTTGGAAAGCAGCCGAGCATGGCTCGGCTCTACCGGGACGGTAATGCGCGACACCGACGCCGGAGCACGCGCAAAGAAAAACCCCGCTGCGTGAGCAGCGGGGTTTTTGGGTATAAACCCTGGCGATGACCTACTCTCGCATGGCTTGAGCCACACTACCATCGGCGCAGCTGCGTTTCACTTCCGAGTTCGGGATGGGATCGGGTGGTTCCACAGCGCTAATTTCACCAGGGAGACGGTTGGAGCAGCGCATTGCGCCGGCTCGGCATGGGTCTCTTCCGAGAAACAAGCACCTTCGAAAACCGGGTGCCTGCAAAAAAAGAAAAACCCCGCTGCGTGAGCAGCGGGGTTTTTGGGTATAAACCCTGGCGAT
>NZ_JALJRW010000048.1 GCF_024519465.1 Stenotrophomonas sp. Ste86
CCGACGCGAAGAGCAGCCGAGCATGGCTCGGCTCTACCAGGATGGGCGTCGCGGCAGGCCTGAAGGTACGCGCAAGCCCGGTAGTGCCGAGCCATGCTCGGCAGAAGCCCTATACGGAGGCCATGCACCGACGCGAAGAGCAGCCGAGCATGGCTCGGCTCTACCAGGGTGGGCGTCGCGGGTGGCCTGACGGTAGGCACAAGCCATGGTAGTGCCGAGCCATGCTCGGCAGAAGCCCTACACGGAAGCTATACGCCGACGCGAAGAGCAGCCGAGCATGGCTCGGCTCTACCAGGATGGGC
>NZ_JALJRW010000049.1 GCF_024519465.1 Stenotrophomonas sp. Ste86
CAATCGCAATGCACGCCAATGCAGGCACGTCGTGACCAACGATCGTAGTCGCGGGTGGGAGGGCAGCCGAGCATGGCTCGGCTCTACCTTGGGGTTCGCGCGGCTTGATGGTTCACGACCGTCGATCGTGGCGCGCGGGAATGGGCACGCATCGGTAGAGCCGAGCCATGCTCGGCTGCCTTTCCCTCAGAACCCCGACACAACCAACGGTCGTAATCCCGATGCGCGCCAATGCCCGCGCACCATGACCAACGGTT
>NZ_JALJRW010000004.1:0-269989 GCF_024519465.1 Stenotrophomonas sp. Ste86
AAAGGAGGAGGCCGCCAGGCCGGGGGACATTTGCGCCAGGGGCCTACCGGCCGCTGCGGGGCCCTGACGCGCGCGGCACGCCCGAACGGAGACCGCCCCCGTTGCATACGTGACCCAGCCACCCCGCCACGCGCGCATCGCCGTACGCCATCTACCAGGCAACAAGACGCTGCCCTCCGTTGGCAGAAGCACAAAAAAACGGGCCTTTCGGCCCGTCTTTTTCTTCCTGACGTCCCGGTCAGCCGCCGCCGCTGCTGCCGGCGTGGATGCCGCCTGCGGTCAGTGCCGCCGGATCCAGCAGCTTGCGCAACTCGGCTTCGGACAGACCGCTGTCTTCCTTGGCCACGTCCAGCACCGGGCGCTGCTCCTTGTAGGCGCGCTTGGCGATGGCCGCCGCCTTCTCGTAGCCGATGATCGGGTTCAACGCCGTCACCAGGATCGGATTGCGGTCCAGCGCCTCGCGGACGCGGTCCTCGCGCACCTTCAGCCCCGCAATCGCCGTATCGGCCAGCAGCCGCGAAATGTTCGCCAGCAGCCCGATTCCGTCCAGCAGGTTGGCCGCGATCAGCGGCAGCGTCACATTCAACTGGAAGTTGCCCGTCTGCCCCGCCACGGTGATCGCCGTGTGGTGGCCGATCACCTGCGCGCACACCATCACCGTCGCTTCGGGAATCACCGGATTGACCTTGCCCGGCATGATCGAACTGCCCGGCTGCAACGCCGGTAGTTCGATCTCGCCCAGCCCGGCCAGCGGACCGGCATTCATCCAGCGCAGGTCATTGGCGATCTTGATCAGCGCCACCGCCAGCGCATTGAGCTGCCCGGACAGTTCCACCGCGTCATCCTGCGCGGCCAGCCCTTCGAACTTGTTCTCCGCGCTGTCGAACTTGACCCCGGTCTGCTGCTTGAGCAGCTTGGCCACGCGCTCGCCGAAGCGCGGATCGGCGTTGATCCCGGTGCCGATCGCGGTGCCGCCCAGCGGCAGCCGGCGCAGCCGCTTGAGGCTGTCTTCGATGCGCTCTTCGGCCGAGGCCAGCTGGGCCGACCATGCGCCGAATTCCTGCTCGAAGGTCAGCGGCATGGCATCCATCAGGTGCGTGCGCCCGGTCTTGACCACCTTGCGCAGCGCGCGACCGCGCTTGTCGATGGTCTTGCGCAGATGCGCCAGCGCCGGCAGCAGTTGTTCCTGCACGCCCAGCAGCGCCGACACCCGCAGTGCGGTGGGGATCACATCGTTGGAGCTCTGGCCCTGGTTGACGTGGTCATTGGGATGCACCACCACCTTGCCGGCCTTGCCCGCACGATTGGCCAGCGTGGCGATCACCTCGTTGGCATTCATGTTCGAGGACGTGCCCGAACCGGTCTGGTACACATCGATCGGGAAATGCGCGTCATGCGCACCGTCGGCGACTTCGGCCGCCGCAACTTCGATCGCCTTGCCGATGTTCTTGGGCAGATGGCCCAGCTCGACGTTGACGGATGCGGCCGCGCCTTTGACCAGGCCCAGCGCGCGGATGAACCCACGCGGCATGCGCTGCCCGGACACCGGGAAATTGTTCACCGCACGCTGCGTCTGCGCGCCCCACAACGCATCCTCGGGCACCTGCAGCTCACCCATGCTGTCGTGTTCGATCCTGAAACCCTTGCTCATTGCATCACTCCGCGTTTCTTTCGGTTTGGAAAGGGAACCTGCGGCTGGCAACGGGCCTGATTCCCTGGCTGGCGGCTCTGCGCACGATACTCCCAAGCCGCGATGAAACCCAAGACCGGGTTTGATCGGCTAGACTCAAGATTCGTGTCCATTCAGAAAGCCTGCCGCCCCCATGGGTGACGACCCCCACAGTAGTTCCTGGCGTGCCGCCGCGCATGCATCGCCGCCCGCGCTTTCGGCCGGCCTGAACGCCACTCCGCGCCTTGCAGCCACGCTGCGCGGCCGCCGATGATCGGCAACCTGCTGCTCCTGCTGCTGGCCTTCGGGCTGGTGCTGCTCAACGGCTTCTTTGTGGCCGCCGAGTTCGCGCTGGTCAAGCTGCGCCACACCCAGGCCGTGGGCCTGGCCGCCAGCCATGGCTGGCGCGGGCGCCTGCTGCTGAACGTGCATTCGCACCTGGACGCCTACCTGTCGGCCTGCCAGCTGGGCATCACCCTGTCCTCGCTGGGCCTGGGCTGGGTGGGTGAACCGGCGTTCGCGCACCTGCTGCAGCCGGTGTTCGATGCGTTGGGCCTGAGCGCGGAGGCCTCGCAGCTGACCTCCTTCATCATCGCCTTCAGCGTGATTTCGTTCCTGCACATCGTGCTGGGCGAACTGGCGCCCAAGTCGATGGCGATCCGACGCCCGGACCGCATGTCGCTGTGGACGGCGGCGCCGCTATACCTGTTCTACTGGGCGATGTACCCGGCGATCTGGCTGCTCAACAACAGCGCCAACGCGCTGCTGCGGCTGGCCGGCTGGGGCGATGTGGAACACACCTCGCACCGTTACTCGCGCGAGGAACTCAAGCTGATCGTCGGCCGCCAGCAGCCCGCCGGCAGTGCGCCGGACCACGGCCTGACGCTGATGAGCCATGCCCTGGAACTGCCCGAACTGGTCGCCGGCGACCTGATGCGCCCGCGCGACCACATGCGTTCGTTCCGCGATGGCATGGCGCTGGCCGAGGTGATGGCCGAATTCGCCGAAAGCCGCTACAGCCGCTACCCGTGGTTCGACCGTGATGGCGAAGACGTGCTGGGCATCCTGCACATGAAGGACCTGCTGGTCGAAATCGCGCGTGGCAGGCCCACCGACGACCTGCGCGCGCTGCTGCGCCCGGCCAACCTGATCGCGCTGGAAACCCCGGTCCCCAGCGTGCTCGAACGCTTCCGTACCGGCACCACGCACCTGGCGCTGTGCATGGAGGAACATGGCCGCATCCTGGGCTTCTTCACCCTGGAGGACCTGCTGGAAGTGGTGGTCGGCGATATCGAGGACGAGCATCCGCACATCGTCAAGGACGCCCCCACCCGCGGTGCCGACGGCAGCCTGCTGGTGGCCGGTTCGACCTCGATCTTCCGCCTGGAGCGCCTGCTCGGCCACGACCTGGAGGCGCCGGAGCACCTCAATTCGGTCGGCGGGCTGATCGTCCACCAGCTGCAGCGCCTGCCCGAAGAGGGCGAGCAGCTGGCGATCGACGGGCATCAGTTCACCATCAAACGCATGGCCGGCCACCGCATCCAGGCCGTTACCGTACGCATGGCACAGGCCGAGCCGACCGGGGCAGCGTAGAATGACGGCCCCCGCCGTCATAGCCCCGCGCCTGCCATGTCCGAATTCGCCCTGCTCGCCCTGTCCCCGCTCGATGGCCGCTACGCCGGCAAGGTCGACGCGCTGCGCCCGATCTTCTCCGAATACGGCCTGATCAAGGCCCGCGTCAAGGTTGAAGTGGAGTGGCTGCTGGCGCTGGCCAACGAGGCGGGCATCGTCGAGCTGGCCCCGTTCTCGGCCGCCGCCACTGCTCGCCTGCGCGCGCTGGCCGATGACTTCGCCCCGGCCCACGCCGCGCGGGTCAAGGAAATCGAGCGCACCACCAACCACGACGTCAAGGCCGTGGAGTACTTCATCAAGGAACAGCTCAAGGCCGACGACGAGCTGGGTCCGGCGCTGGAATTCGTGCATTTCGCGTGCACCAGCGAAGACATCAACAACCTCAGCTACGGCCTGATCCTCGAGCAGGCCCGTCGTGACGTGCTGCTGCCCGGCCTGGATGGCGTGACCGCCACCCTGCGCGCCCTGGCCCACGCCCAGGCCGACCAGCCGATGCTCTCGCGCACCCACGGCCAGACCGCCTCGCCCACCACCCTGGGCAAGGAAGTGGCCAATGTCGTGGCCCGTCTGGAGCGCCAGCGCCGCCAGATCGCCGCGGTCGAGCTGACCGGCAAGATCAACGGTGCGGTCGGCAACTACAACGCCCATGTCATCGCCTACCCGGCAGTGGACTGGCCAGCCTTCGCCAAGCGCTTCGTCGAAAGCCTGGGCCTGGTGTTCAACCCGTACACCACCCAGATCGAACCGCACGACAACGTCGCTGAAATCGGCGATGCCGCGCGCCGTGCCAACATCATCCTGATCGACCTGGCCCGCGACATCTGGGGCTACATCTCGCTGGGCTACTTCAAGCAGAAGCTCAAGGAAGGCGAAGTCGGCTCCTCGACCATGCCGCACAAGGTCAACCCGATCGACTTTGAAAACGCGGAAGGCAACTTCGGCATCGCCAACGCCCTGTTCGAGCATTTCAGCGCCAAGCTGCCGATCAGCCGCTGGCAGCGCGACCTCACCGACTCCACCGTGCTGCGCGCGGTCGGCACTGCGTTCGGCCACACCCAGGTCGGCCTGGATTCGCTGGCCAAGGGCCTGGGCAAGCTGACGGTCAATCCCGAACGCCTGGACGCCGACCTCAACGCGTCCTGGGAAGTGCTGGCCGAAGCGGTGCAGACCGTGATGCGCCGGTACGGCCTGCCCAACCCCTACGAACAGCTCAAGGCCCTCACCCGCGGCCAGGGCATCACCGCCGAATCGATGCAGGCCTTCGTCGAATCGCTGGACCTGCCCGAAGACGCCAAACAGGGCCTGCGCGCCCTGACCCCGGGCGGCTACACCGGCCTGGCCGCCGACCTGGCCAAGGCGATCTGACGCTCGCGCTTACCGCGTGACCCCGGGAGGGACGCTGGCACCGCCGGCGTCCCTTCTTCGTTGTGGGCGACCGAGCAGCCGGGCATGGCCCGGCTCTACCGCCGCTGCGGTCTTTGCACTGCGTTACCGGGCGTGGGCGCCCTGTCGGCAGTCGGTCGGGACCCGACCCCAGCAAGTGCATCGCCGCTCTACCGCCCGCCAACGCCGAACACTGTCCGGAGGTGGCCGGGCAGCCTTGCCCAGGACCGTGTGTTGCCATGGATGGCAACACCGAGCCCCCAGGGACGGGTTTACGGCGTGTCCTGGGCAAGGCTGCCCGGCCACCTCACGCCATGGAGAATCGAAGCGCGGCAGTTGATGCAAGCCTCCCCGCATCCAAAACCCACACCACGCGCACCGCCCCACCACTCGCACTGCCGCGCTGCCGCCCGCAATCTCCCACTCCGCGACACCCCACCGCAGGTGCACATCCGCCCCAACCAGCGGACAATAGACCCGCTCGCGCCGGCCTACGCCGCGCCCCCGCTTTCCGTCTACACGCTCCAAGGATTCCCCCATGGCTGCCCGCAAGACCAAGACCCCCGTCATCGAAATCCAGGCCCGCCCCGGCCTCCCGCTGGGCATGCCCGCGGCCACCTTCCTGCGCGACTACTGGCAGAAGCGCCCCCTGCTCATCCGCGCCGCCTTCGCCGATTTTCAGACCCCCATCCAGCCCGAAGACCTCGCCGGCCTGGCTTGCGAAGACACCGCCCTCTCCCGCCTGATCACCCACGATCGCGCCACCGATGGCTGGAGCGTGCGCACCGGACCGTTCCAGGAAGAAGAATTCCCCGGCATGCCCGACCACGACTGGACCCTGCTCGTCCAGGACGTCGACAAGTGGGATCCGGACGTGCGCGCCCTCATCGGCCATTTCGACTTCCTCCCGCGCTGGCGCATGGACGACGTCATGGTCAGCTTCGCCGCCACCGGCGGCTCGGTCGGTGCCCACGTCGACCAGTACGACGTCTTCCTCCTGCAGGCCTACGGCCACCGCCGCTGGCAGATCGACGCCAGCGAATCCACCAAGGGCAAACGCCCCCCGCTGGACTTCCGCGACGACGTCGAACTCAAGCTCCTGCGCCGCTTCAAGCCCACCCACGACTGGGTCCTGGCGCCCGGCGACATGCTCTACCTGCCGCCCAACGTCCCGCACAACGGCGTCGCCGAAGACCCGTGCCTGACCTTCTCCTTCGGCATGCGTGCGCCGGCCTCGGCCGAGCTGATCAGCGATTACCTGGACACCCTCATCGAAGGCGCCGACGAGTCCATCCGCTATCAGGACCCGGACCTCACCGTGCCCGAGGACCCGAACGAAATCGACGTCGTGGCGATGAACCGCGTGGTCGAGGCGCTCAACGCCATCCGCATGAACGATCCCGACAAGCTCGGCGACTGGTTCGGCCGCTTCATCACCACCTACCGCGCTGCCGGTGAAGTGATGCCCGGCGGTGAGCCGGTGCAGCGCGAAGAAATCGAAGCTGCGCTCGCCGCCGGCCTGGACCTGCAGCGCCATCCGTGGGCGCGCATGGCCTGGCGCCGGGCCAAGCGCGGTGCCAGCCTATACTGCAGCGGCCTGGAATTCGCCTTGCCAGTCAAAGACGCCCAGCTCCTGGCCGCGACTGAACAGCTCGGCGCCGCGCTCTACCAGAAGCTCTCGGCCAAGGGCCGCGATGCCGTCCAGGAACTGGTCTCCGGCGGCTATTACCAGCTCTTCGACGCCCTGGCCTTCGATGACGAAGACGAATTTGACGACGAAGAAGAGGACGGCACCTTCGCCGAGGACGCCATCGTCGATGGCACCGAGGCGGTCGAGGTCGACAGCGCCCAGCCCGATGTCCACGAAGTGACCATCCACGACGACGGCATCGAAGTCATCGTCGATTTCGACGACACCGACGAGAGCGACGACGCCCAGGACGACGGCAAGGCGCCCTGAACATGGGCGCGTCCGGCATCCAGGTGGCCGTGGTCGACTATCCCGCGCAGCGCGACGCGCTGCACGGAGTCCGGCACCGCGTGTTCGTGGACGAACAGCGGGTGCCGGCCGAACTGGAGATCGATGCGCTCGACCCGCTGAGCGTGCACGTGCTGGCCAGCACTGCCCAGGGCGAGCCGATCGGCGCCGGCCGGCTCACCCCGGACGGCCGTATCGGTCGCATGGCCGTGCTGGCCAACGGGCGCGGCCATGGGGTCGGTGAGGCGATGCTGCTGGCCCTGGTCGAGGCCGCCCGCGCCCGCGGCTGGCGGGAGGTGAGCCTGCACGCCCAGTTGCCGGCCCGCGTGTTCTATACCCGCCAAGGCTTCCTGCCCGAGGGCGACGTGTTCGAAGAGGCCGGTATCGCCCACCAGCACATGCGCCGCGTGCTGGACGGGGCGGTCAACATCACCGCCTTTGATGAGGCGGTGGCGATCACCACCGCCCTGGTCCACCGTGCCCGCCGCCAGCTGTGGATTCACAGCCGCCAGCTCGACCCCGGCCTGCTCGACGCCCCGCCGGTGCTGGAGGCCCTGCGCCGCTTCGGCACCGCCCGCCATGACAAACAAGCCTGGCTGATCGTTCACGACGCCCCGGCCATCGCCCAGTCTGGCTCACCGCTGCCCGGGCTGCTGCAACGCCTGCCCAGCGTCTTCCGGGTACGCCAGGTCAGCGACCCGATCGACCGCGCCCTGGCCTCGGCCTGTCTGCTCAACGATGCCGGCGACTACTACTTTCGTCTGGGTGGGCACCGCTACGACGGTGAAGCCGCCCTCGCGCTGCCAGCACGTTCGCGACCGTTGCAGGACGGTTTGCAGCGCGTATGGGAACGTTCGCGTGAATGCAGCGAATTGCGCGCCATCGGTCTGTAGCTCACGCCACAGGCTCGAACCTGTCTGGGAATGACACCGCAGTCCACCCGGGACCGCCGCGGTGCCCCTTCCTGTCTCGATGGGGGTACAATTTGGGGAGTTAGATACCGCCCGCGCAGGGCTATTCACTTTTCCCTGCCGGATCATCGAAGCCTTACCCCACAAGCGAATCCGACCCTCCATCGTGGACAATCTACTGAAGCAGTTTGCGCAGTCTTCGCAGCTCGCCGGCGGCAACGCCTCCTATATCGAGGATCTGTACGAGCAGTACCTCGTTTCTCCGGACAGTGTCGATCCCAAATGGAAGACCTACTTCGACGGCTTCAAGGGCCGCGAAGCCGGTGACATTCCGCACTCGGCCGTCATCGCCCACATCACCGACGCTGCCAAAAACGCTGTCAACAGCGGTACGGCCACCGGTGCCGGCGACGAGCGCGAGCGCAATGTCGGCCGTCTGATCACCGCCTATCGTTCGCGCGGCCACCTCGGTGCCCGTCTGGACCCGCTGGGCCTGACCCCGCCGACCAACCCGCCGGATCTGGGGCTGCCGTTCCACAGCCTGTCCGAGAGCGACCTGGGCAGCGAGTTCAGCACTGGCGGCATCGCCGGCCAGCCGCGCATGAAGCTGCGCGATCTCCTCGAGCGCCTGAAGAAGACCTACACCGGCTCCATCGGTGCGGAATTCATGCACATCTCCGAGGTCGAGCAGCGCCAGTGGCTTTATCAGCGCCTGGAGACCACGGGCGGCAACTACAGCCTGGATGCCGACACGCAGCGTCGCACCCTGGAGCGGCTGACTGCGGCCGAAGGCCTGGAGCGCTACCTGCACACCAAGTACGTCGGCCAGAAGCGCTTCTCGCTGGAAGGCGGCGACTCGCTGATCCCGATGATGGACACCATCATCCGTGACGCCGGCAAGGATGGCGTCAAGGACGTGGTCGTCGGCATGGCCCACCGTGGCCGCCTGAACGTGCTGGTCAATACGCTGGGCAAGAGCCCGCGCAAGCTGTTCGACGAGTTCGAAGGCAAGTTCGAACACGACGACCACGCCTCGGCCGGCGACGTGAAGTACCACATGGGCTTCTCGGCCGACATCGCCACCCCGGGCGGCGCGGTCCACCTGGCGCTGGCGTTCAACCCGTCGCACCTGGAAATCGCCGACCCGGTCGTGGCCGGCAGCGTGCGCTCGCGCCAGGAACGTCGTGGCGATACCGAACGCAAGCAGGTGATGCCGATCCTGATCCACGGCGACGCGGCCTTCTCCGGCCAGGGCGTGGTGATGGAGCTGTTCCAGATGTCCCAGGCCCGCGGCTTCGCCGTCGGTGGCACGGTGCACATCGTGGTCAACAACCAGGTCGGTTTCACCACCTCCAACCCGCTGGATACGCGCTCCACGCGCTATGCCACCGACGTGGCCAAGATGATCGCCGCACCGGTGCTGCACGTGAACGGCGATGATCCCGAAGCGGTCGTGTTCGCCGCCAAGCTGGCCTTCGAGTTCCGCCAGAAGTTCGCCAAGGACGTGGTCATCGATCTGATGTGCTACCGCCGTTGGGGCCACAACGAGGCCGACGAACCGGCGATCACCCAGCCGCTGATGTACCAGGTGATCCGCAAGCACCAGACCACCCGCGAGCTGTATGCCGCCCAGCTGGAAGCCGCAGGCGTCATTCCGGCCGACGGTGGCAAGGCGCTGGTCGATGCGTACCGCAACAAGCTCGATGCCGGCGAAGTCACCACCGAGCTGGCGGCGGTCGAAAAGACCCCGGCCACCAGCAAGATGTACGTCGACTGGCCCAAGCTGCTCAACGGCAAGCTCTCCGACGCGGTGTCCACCGCCGTGGGCATGGAGAAGGTCAAGCAGCTGGCACAGCTGATCAACACCGTGCCCGAGGGCGTGGAGCTGCACTCGCGCGTGGCCAAGGTCTACGACGACCGTCGCAAGATGGCCGCCGGCGAGATCCCGGGCGACTGGGGCTTTGCCGAAAATCTGGCCTACGCCACCGTGCTGGACGAAGGCAACAGCCTGCGTCTGGTCGGCCAGGACGTCGGCCGCGGTACGTTCACCCACCGCCACGCGATCCTGCACGACCAGAAGACCGACAACTACTACCTGCCGCTGCGCCAGCTGGTCGAGTCGCCGGAACAGGCCACCATCATCGATTCGCTGCTCAGCGAAGAAGCGGTGATGGCTTATGAGTACGGCTTCTCCACCACCGATCCCAACACCCTGTGCATCTGGGAAGGCCAGTTCGGCGATTTTGCCAACGGCGCCCAGGTCGTGATCGATCAGTTCATCGCCGCCGGCGAAGCCAAGTGGGGCCGCATCACCGGCCTGACCCTGCTGCTGCCGCATGGTTACGAAGGCCAGGGCCCGGAGCACAGCTCCGCGCGCCTGGAGCGTTTCCTGCAGCTGTGTGCGCTGGAGAACATGCTGGTGTGCGTGCCGTCGACCCCGGCGCAGGCGTACCACATGCTGCGTCGCCAGATGCGCATGACCACCCGCAAGCCGCTGATCGTGATGTCGCCCAAGTCGCTGCTTCGCCACAAGCTGGCCGTGTCGACCCTGGAAGAGCTGGCCAACGGCGAGTTCCAGCACCTGATCGGCGATGCCAAGGCAGAGAGCAAGAAGGTCAAGCGCGTGGTGCTGTGCTCGGGCAAGGTCTACTACGACCTGCTCGAAGACCAGACCAAGCGTGGCCAGGACGATGTCGCCATCATCCGTGTCGAACAGCTGTATCCGTTCCCGCGCGTGGCACTGGCAGCGGAGCTGAAGAAGTACGGCAAGGCGGCCGATGTGGTGTGGTGTCAGGAAGAACCGCAGAACCAGGGTGCCTGGTACCAGATCCGTCACCACCTGCAGGCGTGCCTGGCCGATGGCCAGAGCATCCATTACGCAGGTCGCGCCCGTTCGGCATCGCCGGCCGCTGGACACATGGCTGACCACATCATCGAACAGCAGAAGCTGATCGCCGATGCCCTGGTCAACCCGTTCAACGACTCGGTCGCTGAATAACTCCCTCCCTCATTCTAGAAAAGACAAATCAGGAAGCTCCCGCATGGCCACCGAAGTCAAAGCCCCGGTACTGCCCGAATCCGTCGCCGACGGCACCATCGCCACCTGGCACAAGAAGGTCGGCGATGCCGTCAAGCGCGATGAAAACCTGCTTGATCTGGAAACCGACAAGGTCGTCCTGGAAGTGCCGTCGCCCGTCGATGGCGTGCTGAAGGAGATCAAGTTCGAGGTCGGCGCCACCGTGACCTCCAGCCAGGTCGTGGCCATCATCGAAGAAGGCGCCACCGCCGCTGCTGCGCCGGCCGCCGAAGAGAAGAAGGCTGACGCCGCTCCGGCCGCTGCCGCACCGGCAGCCGCTGCCCCGGCCGCTGCTGCGGCGCCGGCACCGGCCACCAAGTCGGCTGCCGACGCCCTGCCCCCGGGCGCCCGCTTCTCGGCCATCACCGAAGGCGTGAACCCGGCCGACGTGTCCGGCACCGGCCGTCACGGTGCGGTGACCAAGGAAGACATCGTCAACTTCGCCCGCAACGGCGGCGCCGGCAAGGCCGGTGGCGCACGTCCGGAAGAACGCGTGCCGATGACCCGCATCCGCAAGCGCATCGCCGAGCGCCTGATGCAGTCCAAGAACAGCACGGCCATGCTGACCACCTTCAACGAGGTGGACCTGTCCAAGGTCTCGGCCGCGCGCAAGGATCTGCAGGACGAGTTCGTCAAGGCGCACGGCATCAAGCTGGGCTTCATGAGCTTCTTCGTGAAGGCCGCCGCCAATGCGCTGCAGCGCTTCCCGCTGGTCAATGCCTCGATCGACGGCGATGACGTCATCTATCACGGCTACTCGGATATCTCCATCGCCGTGTCGACCGACAAGGGTCTGGTGACCCCGGTGCTGCGCAACGTCGAGCGCATGTCCTTTGCCGACATCGAGAAGACCATCGCCGACTACGCCAAGAAGGCCCGTGACGGCAAGCTGAGCCTGGAAGAACTGCAGGGCGGCACCTTCACCGTGACCAACGGCGGCACCTTCGGCTCGCTGCTGTCGACTCCGATCATCAACCCGCCGCAGAGCGCCATCCTGGGCATGCACGCCATCAAGGAGCGTCCGATCGCCCAGAACGGCCAGGTCGTGATCGCGCCGATGATGTACCTGGCGCTGTCCTACGATCACCGCATCATCGACGGCAAGGACTCGGTCCAGTTCCTGGTGGACATCAAGAACCAGCTGGAAAACCCGGGCCGCATGCTGTTCGGCCTGTAAGGCCTCCCGCCCCTCCGCGCCTGCGCGGAGGGGTTCTGGTTTTACGGCAATGCACCGCACTGCCCTGCTCCCTCCCCGGCGCCTGCTCGCCACCGGCTTCAAGCGAAGCTCGGGAATGCAACAAGGACTATTTCAATGGCTGAACAATTCGACGTCGTCGTCATCGGTGCCGGTCCGGCCGGCTATCACGCCGCCATCCGCGCCGCGCAGCTGGGCCTGAAGACCGCCTGCATCGACGCGGCCCTGGGCAAGGACGGCAAGCCGGCCCTGGGTGGCACCTGCCTGCGCGTGGGCTGCATCCCGTCCAAGGCGCTGCTGGATTCTTCGCGCCAGTTCTGGAACATGGGCCACATCTTTGGCGACCACGGCATTACCTTCAAGGACGCCAAGATGGACGTCGAGGCGATGGTTGGCCGCAAGGACAAGATCGTCAAGCAGTTCACCGGCGGCATCGGCATGCTGTTCAAGGCCAACAAGGTCGCCGCCTATTACGGCTTCGGTGAGCTGCAGCCGGGCAACGTGGTCAAGGTCACCCAGCACGACGGCTCCATCGTCGAGCTCAAGGGCACCAACGTGATCATCGCCGCCGGTTCGGACTCGATCGAACTGCCGTTCGCCAAGTTCGACGGCGACACCATCGTCGACAACGTCGGCGGCCTGGACTTCACTGAAGTGCCCGCGCGCCTGGCCGTGATCGGCGCCGGCGTGATCGGCCTGGAACTGGGCAGCGTGTGGAAGCGCCTGGGTTCGGAAGTGACCATCCTGGAGGCGCTGCCGGAGTTCCTGGCTGCTGCCGATACCGAAGTGGCCAAGGCGGCCGCCAAGGAATTCAAGAAGCAGGGCCTGGATATCCGTCTGGGCGCCAAGGTTTCCAAGGCCGAAGTGACCGGCAAGGGCAAGAAGAAGGAAGTCGCCCTGACCTACGCCGATGCCGAGGGCGAGAAGACCCTGACCGTGGACAAGCTGCTGGTGGCCGTTGGCCGTCGCGCCGCCACCAAGGGCCTGCTGGCCGAAGGCACCGGCGTCAAGATCAACGAGCGCGGCCAGATCGAAGTGGATGCGCACTGCCACACCGGCGTCGATGGCGTGTGGGCGGTCGGTGACTGCGTGCGCGGCCCGATGCTCGCGCACAAGGGCTTCGAGGAAGGCATCGCCGTGGCCGAGCTGATCGCGGGCCTGCCCGGCCACGTCAACCTCGACACCATTCCGTGGGTCATCTACACCGAGCCGGAGCTGGCCTGGGTCGGCAAGACCGAGCAGCAGCTGAAGGCCGAGGGTATCCCGTACAAGGCCGGCAGCTTCCCGTTCGCCGCCAACGGCCGTGCCGTGGCCATGATCGAGCCGGCTGGCTTCGTCAAGGTGCTGGCGCACGCTGAAACCGACCGCGTGCTGGGCATGCACCTGGTCGGCGCCAACGTGTCCGAGCTGGTCCACGAAGGCGTGCTGACCATGGAGTTCAACGGCTCCTCGGACGACCTGGCGCGCATCTGCCACGCCCACCCGTCGCTGTCCGAAGCGGTGCACGATGCGGCGATGGCCGTGAACAAGCGCGCGATCCACAAGGCCAACTGAGGCCTGTAGATGGCGTAACGAAAAACCCCGCTGCGGCGGGGTTTTTTGTGGGCGCATCCGCGTCCCTGGTAGGGCCGGCCGTTGGCCGGCTGCGCTTTCTGTTGGGCCTGTGTGGAGCCGGCCAGCGGCCGGCACTACCGGTTACGGCCCGAGGCCGGCATACCGATAACGGTGGCGCCAGGCAGCTCTTTCTGTTGGGCCCGCGTGGAGCCGGCCAGCGGCCGGCACTACCGGTTACGGCCCGAGGCCGGCATACCGATAACGGTGGCGCCAGGCAGCTCTTTCTGTTGGGCCCGCGTGGAGCCGGCCAGCGGCCGGCACTACCGATAACGGGTCGGCCGCTCTTCCCGGCAAATGTGGAGCCGGCCAACGGCGACCGCTGCCGGTCGCGGCCGGCATACTGGCAACGCCGCCACAACGGCCATCAGGCGCGCTTGGCGTTCTTCTCCGGCGTCGCCGCGGCCGGCGCCTTCGGCGGATCCTTGCAGATGCGGTGCTGCGCGACCACCTCGCCCACCTTCCATTCCTTCACCACCCGGCAATGTTCCTTGGGGGTGTCCTTCGCAGGCGGTCGCTCAGCGTCTGCCTCGCTGGCCTTCTGCCGCTCCACCCAGGCCGTGGGCGGGTCAGCGGCAAGCGCCGGTGCGGCCAGCGACAGCGCGATCAGACCTGCGCACATGCGATTCATGCGATTCATGCGATCCACGCGATTCATGCGGCCACCGGGCCACCGCCCAGCAACCGCGCCGGCAGGAGAAACAGCGCGCGCAGGAACGCGAACAGCGCCGTGAAGGTAATCCCGACCAGACGCAACGGAAGGCTCACCAACCAGATGAACGGCCATGCCACCAAAGCCAGGATTGCCAGCGGCCAGCACAGCACGAACAGCAGGCACCAAACGCCAATCGCCAACAGGGTCTTCATCGTCGGTCTCCACCGCACCGGGCGTCATTGCCCACGGTTCTACACTGCGACCGCGCCGATGGCCCCGCAAGGCGCATGCGACGAACACCGACCAGCGCCGACGGACGCGGAAATACGCGGATGAAAAACAGGGAATCGGGTGAAAATCACCGGCAGCGCGCGAATGGGGCCGAGAGGTAGAGCCGAGCCATGCTCGGCTGACCATAGCCGAGAGGTAGAGCCGAGCCGTGCTCGGCTGGTCATAGGCGGGAGGTAGAGCCGAGCCATGCTCGGCTGACGCACCCGGAGCGCTGCCGGAAGAGCAGCCGAGCATGGCTCGGCTCTACCCTGCTCCGGGACAGGTGCCGAAGCGTACCTACCAACGGTCGGCACCTGCCCGGTTCGGATTCACCGGACTCACCGGACTCACCGGATTAAACGGACTCACCGAATTCACCGGATTGCCAACCCACGGCCGCCACCACCGTCACACCCGCAGCGTCACACCTGCAGCCTCACACCTGCAGCGTCACTCGAACGACCCCACCGAGTCGTGCGACAGGTTGTCAAAGCGCGTGTATTCACCGAAGAACTTGAGCTTGCACGCGCCGGTCGGGCCGCCTCGGTGCTTGCCGATGATGATCTCGGCCAAGCCCTTGTCCGGCGAGTTTTCCTTGTTGTAGTAATCGTCGCGGTAGATGAACACGATCATGTCCGCGTCCTGCTCGATAGCGCCGGATTCGCGAAGGTCGGCCATCACCGGGCGCTTGTCCGTACGCGTTTCCAGCGAGCGGTTGAGCTGGGACAGCGCGATCACCGGCACGTTGAGTTCCTTGGCCAGGCCCTTCAACGAACGCGAGATCTCCGAGATTTCGGTCGCGCGGTTTTCGCTGTTGCCCGGCACGCTCATCAGCTGCAGGTAGTCGATCACGATCAGGCCCAGGTCGTGCTCGCGCTTGAGGCGACGGCACTTGGAGCGCAGGATTTCCGGCGACACGCCCGGCGTGTCGTCGATGAAGATCTTGGTTTCCTTCAGCATGCGGATGGCGCCGGTGACCCGGCTCCAGTCCTCATCTTCCAACTGGCCGGTACGCAGGCGCTGGGCGTTGATGCGGCCGTTGGAGGAAATCAGACGCATCGCCAGCTGCGAGGCGGACATTTCCATCGAAAACACCGCCACGCCCTTCTTGGACTTGATCGCCGCGTACTCGGCGATGTTCAGGGCGAAGGTGGTCTTGCCCATCGCCGGACGCGCAGCCAGGATGATCAGGTCGGTCGGCTGCAGGCCCGAGGTCATCGCGTCGAAATCCGCGTAGCCGGTCGGCAGGCCGGTGATGTTCCCGCCGTTCTCGAAGCGGTTGCGCAGCTCTTCGAAGGCGTCCTTCAACGCCCCGGGCATCGCCACGAAATCGGTGCGGCCGCGGGCGCCCTGTTCGGCGATCGCGAACACCGACTTTTCCGCCGCCGACAGCAGCTCGCTGCTTTCGCGGCCTTCGGGCTGGAAGCCGTCGTTGACGATGTCGGTGCCGACCTGGATCAGCTGGCGCAGCACCGCCTTGTCGCGCACGATCTCGGCGTAGGCGGCAATGTTGGCCGCCGACGGCGTGGTGCTGGCCAGTTCGATCAGGTAGGCGCCATCGCCGACCAGCTCCATCCGCCCCTGCGATTCGAACCACTCGCCCAAGGTCACCGCATCGAACGGACGATCGCGCTCGGACAGCTCGCGGATCGCACGGTAGATCATCTGGTGGTCGCGACGGTAGAAATCGGTCTCGGTCAGCTGATCGTTGATGCGGTCGTAGCTTTCCGGGGCGAGCATCAGTCCGCCTAGCACCGCCTGCTCGGCCTCGATCGAATGCGGGGGCACGCGCAGCTGGTCGATCCGCGATTCATCGCGGTCGAAACGGTCACCGCGGTCTTTGCGGTCGGAACGGAAGCCAGAGCGGGCGGACATATCGAGGCGTACTTCCTGCAGTGCGGAGCATGGGGCATGGTAGGCACGGAGCGACCGCCACAGCCATGCACAACCCTGTGGATAAGCGGTGGATGAGCTGGGTATACCGGCAGTTGCCGGCAGCATCGGCCGCAGCCGTCGCATTTCGTGCGACAGGCGCCGTTGCGGCGCCCGCCGTGCCACCATTATCGCAGAAGCGCCCGGCTCAATGCTGACCGCCGTGGGTGGCGATCCAGGCCAGGAACTTGTCCACGAAGCCCTGCAGGAACGTCTTCGTGGCCTCGTTGCCGATGTTGCCCGCCTCGTCGATCAGGCCATCCTTGAAGTGCAGGAACACCTCCGGCTGGCCGAGCACCGGCACGTCGAGGTAGGCCAGCACATTGCGCAGGTGCTGCTGGGCCAGCGCGGTGCCGATCACCCCGATCGAGGCCCCGGCCACCGCCGCCGGCTTGCCGGCGAACGCGCTGTCGCCGTAGGGACGCGAGCCCAGGTCGATGGCGTTCTTGAGCACGCCGGGGATCGAGCGGTTGTACTCGGAGGTGATGAACAGCAGCGCGTCGGCGTCACGGATCTGCTTTTTCAGGCGCACGCCCTGGGCGGGGTAGTCCTTGTCGAAATCCTGGTTGTAGAGCGGCAGGTCGCCGATCTCCACGTACTCAAAACGCGCTTTGCCGGCCGCCAGTTTCTCCAGCGCATGGGCCAGCGCCTTGTTGTGCGAGCCCTTGCGCAGGCTGCCGACCAGTACCGCGATCTTCACTTCGGCCATGGGGATGTCTCCGTTTGGGGGAAACCCCGAGCCTAGGCGGGCGCACCTTCGGCGACGGTGAAGGGGGCTCGGCCAGGCGCCCACACCGCGCAGGGTGGAGCCACCCCATGGGTGGCTGCCTTTCCACCACACATCATCGGCACGTCAGCCACGCATGGCGTGGCTCTACCCTCCAGCACCCCGCAAGGTAGCGCCACCCCATGGGTGGCTGCCTTTGCACCACAGATCATCGGCACGTCAGCCACGCATGGCGTGGCCCTGCCCTCCAGCACCCCGCACGGTAGAGCCACCCCATGGGTCGCTGCGCACCCTCAACCGCGCTCGACGCCCGCGCGCACCTCGCGCCAGTGCGCCTGCCAAGCCTGGAACATCAGCACGTTCCAGAGATGCGTGTGCCATTTGCGCTCGCCCTGCTTGAACTGCTGCCACAGCGGCGCCACCGCCTCCACGTTGAACACACCCTCCGCGGCCAGCCGCGCCGGATCGAGCAGCTCGTCGGCCCAGCCGCGCAGGTCGCCCTTGAGCCACGCACTGACCGGCGCCCCGAAGCCGCGCTTGGGGCGGTGCACCATGTCCTGCGGCACATAACGGCCCAGCACGCGCTTGAGCAGGTACTTGCTGACCCCGTCGCGGTGCTTCATCGACAGCGGCAGCGACCAGGCGAACTCGGCCACCCGCCAGTCCAGCAACGGCGCGCGCGCCTCCAGGCTGACCGCCATGCTGGTGCGGTCGACCTTGCACAGCAGGTCATCGGGGAGATAGGTGTTGAAGTCGGCCAGCATCATCGCATCGGCCGGCGACCCGGCACCGTGCAGCGGGTCGGCCAGGTCGTAGAAGCTGCCCGCGCCGGACGCGCCTTTCACCGCAGCGACCGGGTCGCGCCAGCGCGAGATCCGGTTGCGGTATACATCGCCGATGCCGCGCGCGCCGGTTTCGGCCAGCAGCGCGGCCAGGCCGCCGGTCCGCGACGCCTCGCCCTGGGTATGCGAATGGGCGGCCATCCAGCGCCGCAGCGGCGCCGGCACCCTGCCCAGCATGGCCCAGTTGCGCAGCGCACGCTGGTAGCGGCCGTAGCCGAAGAACAGTTCATCGCCGCCATCGCCGGACAGCGCCACCGTCACCGAACCCCGGGCCAGCCTGGCCACCAGTGCGGTGGGCACCTGCGAGGCATCGGCAAAGGGCTCATCGAACATCGCGGGCAACTGTGGCACCACCGCCAGCGCGTCGGCGCCGCTGACATACAGCTCGGTGTGATCGGTGCCCAGGTGTTGCGCCAGCGCCTTGGCCAGCGGCGCCTCGTCGTGATCCGAATCCTGGAACCCGATGCTGAAACTGTGGATCGGCGTGGACGACTGCGACTGCATCAGCGCGGCCACCACCGATGAATCGGTGCCGCCGGAGAGGAATACGCCGACCGGCACGTCGGCCACCATCCGCAGCCCCACCGCGTCACGCAGCAGGCCGTCCAGCTGCGCCTCGGCATCGTCGTCGCTGCCGATGAACGGCAACGCCAGCGCCTGCTGCATGCGCTCGCGCGCATTCCAGAACGGCACCTGCTGCTGGTCCGGCCGGTGTGCGGCGGCACCGGCGGCAACGGTGGCCGCGTCCAGGCGCAGCACCCGCCCCGGCATCAGCTTGAAGCAGCGCGCATGGATGCAGTGCGGGGCGGGAATGTAGTCCAGCCGCAGCAGCAGGGTCAACGCGTCGCGATCGACGTCGTTGTCGAAGGCCGGGTGCTGCCACAGCGCCTTCAACTCCGATCCGAACACCAGCGCATCGCCGGCCCAGCCGTAATACAGCGGCTTCTTGCCGACCCGGTCGCGGGCCAGCCAAAGACACTGCTCGGCGTGGTCCCAGAGCGCGATGGCGAACATGCCGTTCGCACGCTGCAGGGTTTCATCCAGCCCCCACGCCACGAACGCGGCCAGCAGCACCTCGGTGTCGGAGTGCCCGCGGAAGTGGTGCCCCAAGGCCTCCAGCTCGGCACGCAGCGTGGCGAAGTTGTAGACCTCGCCGTTGTAGGCAAGCACGTAGCGCCCATCGTCGGACGCCATCGGCTGGTGGCCCAGCGGCGACAGGTCCAGGATGCTCAAGCGCCGATGCGCCAGCGCGATGCCGCGCCCGGCATCGGCCCACACCCCGCTGTCGTCCGGGCCACGATGAATCAGCGCGTCGCCCATGCGTCGCGCCAGCTCTTCCAGTGCTGCCTGCTCCGCTACCGGAGCCGGCAGCAGCATTCCTGCCAATCCACACATGCGTCAGAGATCCTGCGCCAGTACCCGGGCGGCGCTTACCAGCGCATTGTCGCTTGGAAGCACGCACATTGCTGCCCCCGCCAGCGGCGTATAGGTATCGGCACCGCTGACCCGCTGCAACGGCAGGTGGCCCAGGCCTGCTTCGACCAACGCGGTGATGACGCCCTCGCCCACCCCGGCGCTGTGCCGGCCCTCATCGACCACCAGCACACGCTGGGCGTCGGCCGCCTGTTCGGCGATGAAACCGGCATTGAGCGGCACCAGCCAGCGCAGGTCCACCACCCGCACCTGCCAGCCCAGCTCGGCCTGGATGGTGCGCGCCGCGCGCAGGCTCATCGGTACGCCGTTGCCATAGGTGAAGACCACCAGGTCGCTGGCCTCCGGCGCATATACCCGCCCCTCCCCCGGCAACATCGTCTGCTCCGGCGATGGGTAGGCGAACAGCCACTGGCCGTCGCCCGGGTCGTGCAGATCCTTGGTCATGTACAGCGCGATCGGCTCCAGGAACACCGACACCCGTCCATCGACCTGGGCCAGTGCGGCCAGCGTACGCAGCATCGTCGCCGCGTCGTCGCCCCGCGACGGGCACCCGACCACCAACCCGGGGATATCGCGCAGCGCGGCAATGGAATTGTCGTTGTGGAAGTGGCCGCCGAAGCCCTTCTGGTAGCCCAGCCCGGCAATGCGCACCAGCATCGGGTTGCGGTACTGGTCGTTGGAGAAAAACTGCAGCGAACAGGCCTCGCCACGCAGCTGGTCGGCCGCGTTGTGCAGGTAGGCCAGGTACTGGATCTCCGGGATCGGCAGCATGCCCAGGTTGGCCAGGCCCTGCGCCATGCCCAGGATCATGGTTTCGTCCAGCAGCGTGTTGAACACCCGGCGCGGACCGAACGCCTTGAGCAGGCCCTTGCTGACCGTATACACCCCGCCCTTCTGCGCCACGTCCTCGCCGAACAGCAGCGTGGACGGGTACTTGGCCATCAGTTCGTGCAGGCCCTGGTTGATCTGGATCGCCAGGTGCCGCGGCGGCTGCCGCTCGGGCAGCTGCGCCTCGCTGCCGAAGGCCGCCAGGCGCGCGTCGGCTGCGGCCACCCGGCCGGCCTCGGCCTGCACCGCCGCCGGCGAGTACGGCGCCAGCGGGGCCACGATCTGCGCCAGGCCTTCCAGCTTGGGACGTCGGTCGGCCTCGGCGGCAGCGGCAAAGCAGCGCGCGCGCATCGCCTCGTAGCGCTGCAGCAGCGTTTGACGATCCATCCACCCCGTTTCCAGCGCGATCTGCGCCGAGCGCAGCAGCGGATCGGCGGCTTCGGCCGCGCACAGTTCCGGCAACGGCCGCCACTCGATTTCGAAATCGGTGCCGGCATGGCCCATCAGCCGCGTGGTGCGCAGGTGCAGGAAGGTCGGCCGCCGCGTGCGCCGGCAGTGCTCCAGCGCGCGTTGCACCTGTGCATGGCCGCTGGCCAGGTCCAGGCCATCGGCAAAGAAGTAGTCCAGGCCCGGACGGTGGCTGAAGTTCTGCGCGATCCAGCCGTCCGGGGTTTTCACCGAGATGCCGATGCCGTTGTCTTCGCAGACGAACAGCACCGGCGCCGGCAGCCGCTGGTAAGCCGCCCAGGCGGCGGTATTGAAGGCGGTCTGCGCGGTGGCGTGGTTGGAAGACGCATCGCCGAAGGAGCAGATCACCACGCTGTCGTCGGGGATGGGCAACGCGTGCCCGATGCGCCGCCCGCTCTCGATGGCCATGGCCGTGCCCAACGCCTTGGGCAGGTGCGAGGCGATGGTGGAGGTTTGCGGCAACACCCACAGCGGCTTGCTGCCCCACACCTTGTGCCGCCCGCCACTGGCCGGGTCATCGCAACTGGCGGCAAATGACAGGGCCGCATCCAGCACGGGATCCATGTCCGGCAACTGGCGGAAGCGCTCGGCCATGAACGCGCCGGAACGGTAATGCAGGAACGCCGGATCGGTGTGCCGCGCCAGCCGCGCCACCAGCGCGTTGCCCTCGTGGCCGGACGAGCCGATGGTGTAGAAAACCTTGTTCTGCACGCGCAGTACGCGCGCCATCAGGTCCAGGTGGCGGCTGATCAGCTGCGACTCGAACAGCGCATCGAAGCCCTGCGCATCCAGCGTGCTGCCCGGCAGGATCGGCGCGTCAGGCGCAGGCCGCGGGGTCGGATCGCCCTGCCACTGCTGCACGAAGTCGATGAAGTTGGCATCGCAGATCTCGGCCCGGTTGAGGGCTTTCATGCGGGCGGGAATCGGATCGGGAACCACGGCAAACATCCATCAGCCTCCGTGACGCGCGGCCAAAGCGACCACGCCGGAAGTCTGGCCGCAACCCGCGCCGCTTGCCAAGCGCGGGTGCAGCATGGCCATCAGCCGGCGCGGCGCGCCCGCCATTGCTCGCGCGACTGGCCCCAGATTTCAATGGGCTTGCCGCCGTGCGGTGGAGGGAGTTCGCCCATGCGCAGCAACGTGCTGCCGAGCTTGCGCGCGACGACCTTGGAATTTTCGTTGGCCGCATCGATGGTGTGGATCACCTCGTCCCAGCCCAGTGTGGCAAACGCCCAGTCGATGCTGGCAACGGCCGCTTCCGGTGCATAACCCCTGCCCCAGCTTTCGCGCCGGATGCTCCAGCCGACTTCAGTGCCCGGCCAGTCCAGCGGCTGCCACGGCCCCATCCGACCGACCCAGTCGCCGCTGCTCTTTTCGATCACCGAAAACATCGAGAAGCCATACAGATGCCAGCTGCCGGCCAGGCAACTGAAGCTTCGCCAGGCCTGCGAAGGCGCCTGTACGCCACCGAGGTGCTGCATGACCTCCGGGTCGGTACAGAACCGCAGGAATGCGTCGAAGTCTTCCGCGCGCGGCGGGCGCAGGATCAGCCGTTCGGTTTCCAGCTGCAGGTCGAAAATGCTCATGCCGATGCCTGTTGATGTGCCGGCATCGATCTTGGCAGACGCGGCTCGCCCAGGCCAATGGATGTCATTGATCGGGCCTGCCCGTTGGGCTGGCGGCGGCAGCAAAACGCAACAGGCCGGACTAGGCCGGCCTGTTGCTCGCCCCATCACGCGGCGCGAAACATTACTGCTTGTTCGAATCCAGTGCAGCGGTCTGGGTGACCAGCTGGCCATCGATCACCGGCAGGCGATCGCTGCTCGGCTTGTTGTCCATCTTCACGGTCTTTTCGGCGCCATCGTAGCGGTAGGTCACGTTGTAGCCGGTGACCGCGTTGCTGGTGCCCATCGGAATGCGGTTGCCCGGCTTGCTGGCCATGCGCATGGTGCCGGTGGTGCCGTCTTCGTTGCGGTAGGTCACGTTGTAGCCGGTGACCTTGGTCGACTCGGAGGTCGCCGTTTCGGTATGGCACTGGCGCTCGGTACGGTTGACCACGCGGCCACCGACGTGACGCTTGTCGACCGTGTTGCCGATCAGGCCACCGGCCACGGCGCCTGCCGCGGTGGCGGCCTTGCGACCATTGCCGCCGCCGACCTGGTTGCCGAGCAGGCCACCGATGACCGCACCGGCGACGGTGCCGCCGACGTTGCCGTCGCGCTCGGGCAGACGCTCCTGCACGACCACGTCCTGGCAAACTTCATGCGGGGTCTGGGTGGTGGAGGTTTCGCGCACCGGCTCGGTACCGATCACGGTGGCGTAGGCCTTTTCCTTCCTGGTCAGCGGATCGACCTTGACGATATCGGCGTATTCCAGCTTGCCCGCCTTGTCCTCGACCGCGACCGCATCGGTGCGCGACCCGTCGTCGGCCAGCGGGGTGGTGTCCAGGGTGGGCCGGGTCTGCGTCGCCGTCACCGGATCGGGGGCGGACGAGCCACTCTTCATGAAGGCAGCGGTGGCGATGCCGCCGACGAGCAGCGCGCCAGCGGCGACCAAAGCAGTGGTGGTGGTACTTTTCATAACCGGCTCCCTGCGGACGATCCGCAACGTTCTTGAGCGGATTCCAGCATGCGGTGCCTGAACGGAATCTCCACAGTGCGTGCACACCACCCTTACCCATTCAGGTTCTGTGTCGCTGGGGCTCGTGATAGCGTTTACAGCATCTGTCCGAGGAGAGCGTCATGGCCAATCCCCTGCTGCTGCCGATGCTGGAATGGGCGCGTCGGTTGCGCTATCCCACCTTGTTCAAGCTCACCGCCGGCCTGTTCGCGCTGACCCTGTTCATTCCCGATCCGGTGCCGTTCGTGGACGAGATCCTGCTCGGCCTCGGCACGTTGCTGCTGGCCAACTGGAAGAACCGCAGCGCGGCCGTGCCGCCGGCCCTGCCGGGCAAGCGCCGCGCGTGATCCTGGTCGACAGTCATTGCCACCTTGATGCCGGCGAGTTCGATGCCGACCGTCCCGAGGTGATTGCGCGGGCGCGTGCGGCGGGGGTGGGCACGCAGGTCTTGCCAGCGGTGACCGCCGCCAGCTGGCCGAAGCTGCGCCAGACCTGCCAGATGGCCCAGGGACTTCATCCGGCCTACGGGCTGCACCCGATGTTCCTGGCCGAGCACCGGGCCGAACATCTTGACGAACTGCGTGGCTGGATCGAGCGTGAGCGCCCGTGCGCGGTTGGCGAATGCGGGCTGGATTTCTTTGTCGAGGGGCTGGATGCGGAGCTGCAGCAGCAGTACTTCGTGGGACAACTGCGGCTGGCGCGCGAATTCGATCTGCCGGTGATCGTGCATGCACGGCGTGCGGTGGATGCGGTGATCGCCGCGATCAGACAGGTGGGCGGGCTGCGTGGCGTCGTCCACAGTTTCCCGGGCAGTCCGGAGCAGGCCGCGCACCTGCACAAACTGGGTTTCCTGCTGGGACTGGGCGGCCCATTGACGTACGACCGTGCGCAGCGGTTGCAGCGGCTGGTGGCACAGATGCCGCTGGAACAGCTGCTGCTGGAAACCGACGCACCGGACCAGCCGGATGCGGGCATCCGTGGCGAACGCAACGAGCCTTCGCGGCTGCCGGTGATCCTGGAGGCGGTGGCGCGGCTGCGCGGGCAGCCGGCCGAGGAGATTGCCGCGCGGACCACGGCCAACGCGCGCGCGCTATTCGGCCTTGCCGATCCCCACTGAACCCTCCGACTGCTGCAGGTGTCCGCGCCCGATGCCGCACCAGCACAGCGCACCTACCAACACCAGCAGTCCTGCCGAAATGCCGATCGATGCGTGCATGCCTCGCATGAAGGCATCTGACGCGCCATTTCCTATCAAATTACCGAATATGGCGACCCCGAGCATGCCGCCGACCTGCCGCGCGCAGTTGAGCACACTGGACGCGATGCCTGCTCGCGACCCGTCAACCGAGGCGAGCGTGGCGTTGGTCATCGTCGGCACCACCAGCGCCACTCCGCTGGCCGCCAGCACCATCGGCACGATCAAGGGCGCGTACCCGGCCCCGATGCTGACCGGCATCAACAACAGGTAACCGAGCGCCGCCAGCAGCAGCCCGGTCACCATCAGGACTCTCGGCCCGACGCGTGCAATGAGACGCCCTGCCAACACATTGACCGCCATCAGCACCACCGTCATGGGAAGGAAGGCCAGCCCGGTCTGTTGTGGCGACAGATGCTGTTGTGTCTGGAAGAACAGGCTGAAGACGAAAATCAGGCCGTAGTACGCAAAATTCACCGCTACACCTGCCAGCGAGACGACGGAGAACGTACGGATACGGAACAATGTCAATGGCAGCATGGGCGAGGCGCTGCGGGCTTCGATCCGGAGAAAGGCCAGGGTCGCGAGGACGGCCAGCAGCGCGCCACCTTGCACCAGCCCATGTCGCCACCCAAGCTGGCCGGCTTCGATCAGCGCCGTGGCCATCGCTGCCAGCGCAAGGATCGCAGCCGCCTGTCCGCGCCAGTCGAGATCGCGCTGATGACGGCCGCCAGAGGGCGCCGCATGCCGCAGCGTCAGGTACATTCCGATCAAGCCGATCGGAAGATTGACAAGAAATACGCCTCGCCAGCCTGCGTGCGTCACCAGTATGCCTCCCAATACCGGCCCAGCCGCCAGAGAGGCACCACCCAGCGCGCCCCACCATCCGACCGCGCGGCTACGTGCCCGGTTGTCGGGATACGCCTGCCGCAGCATGACCAGCGAATTGGGCACCAGCAGCGCTGCGCCCACGCCTTGGATCAGTCGGGCCGCGACCAACACCGCCAGGCTGCCGGCAAGCCCGCAGGCGGCCGATGACAGCGTGAATACCGCCAGGCCGGAGAGAAACAGGCGACGCGCACCAAAGCGGTCGCCGAGCGTGCCACTGGTCAGCAGCAATGCCGCAAACGCCAGGGTATACGCGTTGACAACCCACTGCAGACCGGCCACATCGGTTGAAAATTCACGCCGCAGCGCATCCAGGGCCACGTTGACCACACTGATGTCCAGCAGGACGACGACCAATCCCAATGCCGAAGCCCAAAGCGTGCCGCGCGCGGAAGCAGCAGAAACCGTCATGAAGTACCTACCAGCGAGGGAGACGGGTCATGCTAGGCTCCGACGTTAGGCTCGAAAATTCCCCGAAACCTCACTCCAGACTTGCGAAAACGCACAGATGTTTGATTGGGAGGATATCCGTCACTTCCTTGCGGTTGCCCGCGCAGGCACCCTTTCCGGTGCCGCCAGAGCCCTGCAGGTGGACCATGCCACGGTCAGCCGTCGCGTCGCCGCGCTGGAGAGCGAGCTCCAGGTGTCGCTTGTCGAGCGCCTACCGCGCTCGTGCCGGCTCACCTCGATGGGCGTACAGATATACGAGCAGGCCAAACTGATGGAAGCCTCCGCCTTCAGCGTGGCCCGCTTGAGCCGCGCCAGCCAGGAGGCAACGGATGTCAGAGTGACCCTCAGTGCGCCGCCGGTCCTGGTCGCGCACCTTCTGGCGGAACGGTTCGTCGATTTCAGGGCAGGGCATCCCGGGATTCAGCTTTCCGTGTCGGCGCAGACCCAGCAGGTATCGCTCAGCCGCCGGGAGGCCGATGTGGCGGTGCGCCTGGTACGCCCCGTCGAAGCCAGCAGCGTCGTGCGCAAGATCGGGCGCATGCCCTTTGCCCTGTATGCCAGCGTGGGCTACGTGTCCACGCATCGTCCCGAAGACTGGACCTTCATTGCGTATGACACCCAGTTCGCAGACATGCCCCAGCAGCAGTGGTTACTGGGCGTGGCCGGCAGCCGGCGCGTGGGGTGCGAACTCAGCGACATCAGCAGTCATCGGGCCGCAGCGCTGGCCGGGGCTGGCGTAGCAGGATTGCCTTGCTTCCTTGGCGATGCAGCCCCCGGGCTGACGCGGCTGGACCATGAAGGCGCGCCATTCGCGCGCGATATCTGGCTGGTAGTACACCGCGATCTGCGGCGCTCGGCATCGGTGCGAGCCGTCATGGATTTCGTCGCGGACGCCATCGCCGCGCGACCCGGTCTTGGGATGGAAGTGTAGGCGCGCAGCGCAGCCGACCAACGGTCGGCGCTACGTGTTCGCGGTTGCCGGCGTCTTCATCAGCATTTCCAGCGCCTTGCCCACTGCCGCAAAGGCGAACGCGCCGGTGATGTGGGTGGCCGCGCCGAGGCCGGCGCCGCAGTCCAGCTTCAAGGCCGCATCCGCGCCGAGGTTCGGGCGGATGCCGCACACGCTGCCGTCGGCCTGCGGGTACTTCACGTTCTCCAGCGAATACACCGCCGGCACACCGAAGTAGCGCGACGCGTTCTTCGGGAAGTTGAAATCGCTGCGCAGCTTCTTGCGGATCAACGCCATCATCGCGTCGTGCTCGGTGCGCGATACATCGCGGATGCGCACCAGGGTCGGATCGGTGCGCCCGCCAGCCGCGCCGACGGTGAGGATCGGCAGCTTGCGGCGGCGGCACCAGGCGATGGTTTCGACCTTGACCCGGAAACTGTCGCAGGCGTCGATCACCAGATCGAAATCGCGGTCCAGCAGCTCCACCATGTTCGACACGGTCAGAAACGAAGCGATCGCATCGACCTGGATGTCCGGGTTGATCGCACGACAGCGCTCGGCCATCGCCTCGGCCTTGTTGCGGCCGTATTGGCCGGCCAGCGCCGGCAGCTGGCGGTTGGTGTTGGACACGCAGATGTCGTCGGCATCGATCAGGGTCAGGTGCCCCACCGCCGTGCGCGCCAGCGCTTCGACCACCCACGAGCCGACCCCGCCCATGCCGACCACCACCACCCGGCGGGTCGACAGCAGGTCCACGGTGCCCACTCCATACAACCGGTCGATGCCGGCAAATCGTTCGCGCAGTACGTCGTTCATGGGCGAATTTTACCCTCACCGGCCCCGTGCGTACGCCGCATGGACAGGACGCACCGTAAGATCGGCTCAGCCACCCACAAGGACGCCCGCCATGAATCAACCCGCCCCGCCCCGCCGCCCCTCCGCCGCGTATCGCTATCTGTTCGTGGGTGTGCTCGGCCTGGTGGTCGGGTTGATCGCCACGGTAATGGTCTCGCGCGCGATCCAGGCCCGCCAGGATCCGTTCCCGGACGCGCTCATGCACGTGATGAACCGGCAGGTGGAACTGCTGCAGGCCGCACAGGCGCAGAACCGCTGCACGCTGGCCGACAGCGTGCCGCGCCTGCAGACGATGCGCTCGCTGTCCAACGACATGGACGTGGCCTTCCCCGGATTGAAGGACAGCCAGGGCTTCCAGCAGCACGCCAGCGCCTTGCGCGCCACGCTCAACACCGCCCTGGCCGCCCCGCCCACCGACTGCGTGGCCATGGGCAAGGTGGTGGAAAAAATCCAGACCGACTGCAAGGCGTGCCACCAGGATTTCCGCTGATTCATCTGCCAGCCACCCTGCCAGGGTCAGATTGGCGCGCTGTTCACATAACACAGGACAGGATCTGCGGCATGCGCCCCAGACGCATTCGACCATCCCTCTGGCCAGGAGAACCACCATGAAGATCCAACTCATCGCCGCCGCTGCCATCGCCACCGTTGCATTGGCCGGCTGCGCGACCACTTCGCCCGGCTACGGTAGCAGCGGTTACAACAACGGTTACGGCAACAACAACGGTTACAACAATGGGTACAACAACGGCCGCTGTGCCGACTGCGGCATCGTGACCCGGATCAATCAGGTCGCTTCGGGCCGCACCGCCCCGACGGCGACCGGCGCCATCCTCGGCGGCCTCGTCGGCGCCGTTGCCGGCCATGAAATTTCCGACCACACCGGCGGCAGCCGCGGCAACAAGAACATCGCCGCCGCCGCAGGCGCGGTGGGTGGCGCGCTGGCCGGCAACCAGATCCAGAAGAACGTCACCAGCGATACTTTCGACATCAGCGTGCGCATGGATGACGGCCGCACCGTGGTGGTCAACCAGCGCGACCTCGGCGGCATCCGCGAAAACACCTACGTTCGCGTGGTCAACGGCAAGGTCATCCTGCGCTGATCGCACTGGCGCTGATCGCAGAATGAAGAAAGGGCCCGCGCAAGCGGGCCCTTTTGGTGTTGCTACCAGACAGAACCCGGTGGCCGCTTAGAGCGGCTTCACCTTGTCCGCCTGCAGGCCCTTCTGGCCGGTGACCACTTCGAACTCGACCGCTTGACCTTCCTTCAGGCTCTTGAAGCCCTAGGATTCGATCGCGCGGAAGTGCACGAACACGTCTTCGCCGCTCTCACGGCTGATGAAACCGAAACCCTTGGCGTCATTGAACCACTTGACGGTGCCCTTCTCTGCCATCTCTGCTACTCCCTAACAGTCTTGTTGTTGGATACGCCCTTAGAGGCGGCTGACAGCAAGGGGGAAGCGAGGTGCATCGATGCAGCGGATCTGGAAGATCTACCATCATCAGGCCACGATCCACGGTGACCTTGCCAAGCTCAGCATCTGCAACTTAACCCGAGCAAAACGAAAAATCAACTGGCAAATACTTTCGGTTGTCAACCCTATTTCCCCTACCATACGGAATAGCATGGACCCTTCATTCATCTTTAACCTGCTAGCGGTCCTGCTGGTGCTGGTCGGTATTGCAGGGATCGTGCTGCCGGCCCTGCCCGGCATCCCCCTGGTCTTCGCCGGGCTGCTGCTGGCGGCCTGGGCCGATGGCTTCGTCCACGTGGGCTGGCTGCCACTGACCCTGCTGGGGATCCTCACCCTGCTCTCCTTCGCGGTGGACATCCTCGCCACCGTGGTCGGGGCCAAACGGGTCGGGGCGAGCGGCAAGGCGTTGTGGGGCACGTTCATCGGCAGCATCGTCGGGCTGTTCTTCATGCCGATCGGGCTGCTGGCCGGGCCACTGCTCGGCGCGCTGGCCGGCGAGTACTGGCACACCCGTGAACTGGGGCGTTCGACCAAGGTGGGCTTCGCCACCTGGCTGGGCATCCTGCTCGGGGTGGCGCTGAAAATGGCGCTGGTGGTGGCCATGCTCGGGCTGTTCGCGTTCGCCTGGCTGGTCTGAACAGCCTGTTTTCACACCCTGCGCACGCCATTGCCGGGCATAACGCCCGGGGAGAACCACATCGTTGCGCTGGCAGGAACGGCCGCCAGCGGCCACACTGTCCTGCTACCCCATTCATTTTGCCACCTGGCCTGCTTTCATGACCCTCCTGCGCCCCCGCTCCGCCCTGTTCACCGCCTTGGCCCTGGCCAGCCCCAGCTTGCCGCTGGCGGCGCAGGAAGCCGCACCGACCCCGGCCTCGCCGGAAGCCTGCGCGCTGGTCGATACCGACGCGGCGCGCCTGGCCTGCTACGACACGCTGTTCGGCCACACCCGCGGCGTCACCGTGGCCGCCGACGCCGCGGCCGTGGCCGCGCAGCAGGCCCGTCGCGAGGAGCGCCAGGCCGCGCGCACCGCCGATGCCGATGCGCCGGCCACGCAGCGTGCCAAGCAGCGCCTGGGCGAACTGTTCAAAAGCGATGGCCATGAGGATGCGCTGGCCAATGCCGGCAAGGGCTCGCTGCTGGACAGCCGCTGGGAACTGGCGCAGGACTCCAAGCTGGGGGCCTTCCAGCTGCGCGCCTACAAGCCGGTCTACCTGCTGCCGGCGTTCTGGACCAGCGACAAGAACCAGACCCCGCAGTCGCCCAATCCGGCCAACACCGTCACCACCCCGCAGCTGCTGGACAGCAACGAGCTGAAGTTCCAGCTCAGCTTCAAGACCAAGGTGGTGGAAAACCTGTTCGGCGACAACGGCGACATCTGGGCAGGCTATACCCAGAGCTCGCGCTGGCAGGCCTACAACGCCGAGAATTCCCGGCCGTTCCGCGAGACCAACTACGAGCCGGAAATCATGATGATGTTCCGCAACGGCTACTCGATCGGGGGCTGGCGCGGGCGCATGAGCGGGATCAGCCTCAACCACATGTCCAACGGCCGCCCCGATCCGTTGTCGCGCAGCTGGAACCGGGTGATCGCCACGATCGGCCTGGACCGCGAAAACTGGGCGTTGGTGCTGCGTCCGTGGTACCGCCTGCCGGAAGACCGCAAGGACGACAACAATCCGGATATCGAGGATTACATGGGACGTGGCGACGCGACCCTGACCTGGAACCGCAACGGCCACGAAGTGTCACTGATGGCGCGCCACTCGCTGCGCGGCGGTGACCGTTCGCACGGCGCGGTGCAGCTGGACTACGGCTTCCCGATCAGCAACCTGCTGCGCGGCCATGTGCAGGTGTTCGATGGGTATGGCGAAAGCATGATCGACTACAACCACAAGGCGACCTACATCGGCGTGGGCGTGTCGCTGCTGGAATGGTATTGATGGCGGTGACGATCTGGCACAACCCGCGCTGCAGCAACTCGCGCGGGGCGTTGCAGATCCTGCGCGAGCATGGCATCGAACCGACGGTGATCGAATACCTGAAGGACCCGCCCGATCGGGCCACGCTGCAGGCCTTGATCGAGGCGATGGGATGCGGCGCACGCGCGCTGCTGCGGGACAAGGAAACAGCCTATGCGGCGCTCCAGTTGGCTGACCCCGCACTGGACGACGGCGCATTGATCGAGGCGATGCTGCGCCATCCCGAGCTGATCAACCGTCCGATCGTGCGTACCCCGAAAGGCGTGCGCCTGTGCCGCCCACCGGAAACGGTGCTGGACATCCTGCCCGCGTAGTACGCGGGTAGAGGCGATCAGCCGCCGCAGGCAGCCATGCAGCGGCTGCGGTTCTCGCCGCAGGCCAGCGCCGGCAGTCGGTTGCGGCAGTAATCGTTACTGGCCTCGCAGGAACGCCGTAGCTCGGGGTTGTCCAGCTTCTCGCAGCGCGCGTCGCGCTGCGTGGCCACGCCGGTACCACAGCGGTCGCCGCTGCCAAATCCCGACCGGCGGGTCATGCAGCTGTCGTGCTGGCGCTGGCATTGGTCCATGCACTGGTTGGCCGCGGTGACCTCGCGCAGGCTCGGTGCGGAATAGCTGTCGCCATCGCTGCTGCAGGCAGTCAGCAGCAGCGCCAGCGCAGCCACGTAGAGCATCCTTGGCATGGTGTCACTCCTGGTTGGAAACGTGTCACGTGCGACTTTATCAGGCCCGTGCGCGGTCCAGAACCGGGTGACATCAGCGCCAGTCGGTGATGCCTTCGCGTCGGTAGACCTCGATGAAGGCCGGGCGCGCCTTGAGCCGGTCGGCGTACGCCTTGAGCACCGGCCAGTGATCGCTCGGCGTGGGCATGTTGCGCGACCAGCGCAGCAGCATCACCAACATGAAATCGACCACGCTCAGCTGCGCTCCCAACATGTACGGACCGCCGGCCTGCAGATGGTCGGACAGCCGTTGCCAGGCCGCTTCGAGGCGTTCACGCGCGTGCTGCCGTGTGGCCTCGGCATTGTCCGCGCCGGCCATCTCGTGCGCGTAGAACCACGCGCGATACGCTGGCTGCACGGTATTGGCGCACCAGAACATCCATCGGTAGGCTTCGCCGCGCAAGGGCGTGCCCGGCACGGGCAGCAACCCGGCCTGCGGATGCAGATCGGCCAGGTGCAGTGCGATGGCCGCCGCCTCGGTCAGGACCTGATCCCCCATCACCAGCGTGGGCACTACGCCGGCCGGGTTCAGGGCGAGGTACTCGGCCGATTTCTGCTGCCGCGTGTCGAAGTCGAGCAGCACCAGTTCGTGCGGCACCTCCAGTTCCAGCAGCAGCCAATGCACCACCAGCGAGGCGGTGCTGGTCGATCCGTACAACGTAATGGCCATGCACGCCGCACCTGTCGTGGGAAGCCCCAGATTATGCACTCGCCGCCGAGCGCAGACCATGGATACAGATGCCTGGCTCCCTGCGGCGTCACTGTGGCTGTCGGACGGTGCGCTCGGGGCATAGCATGCCGCGCATCTTCATTGCGCCGAGTGCACGCCCATGGCCGATCCCGCCAACCTGCTTGCCTTCGGCCTGATCTCGCTGGGCATGGTACTGACGCCCGGGCCGAACATGATCTACCTGGTGTCACGATCGATCTGCCAGGGGCGCGTGGCGGGGCTGATCTCGCTGGGCGGGGTGGCACTCGGCTTTCTCGTCTACCTGTTGTGCGCCGCGCTGGGCATCACCGCGCTGTTGATGGCCGTTCCGCATGCCTACGACGCGCTGCGCATCGCCGGCGCGTTGTACCTGCTGTACCTGGCCTGGCAGGCTCTGCGCCCGGGCGGACGTTCGCCGTTCCAGCTTCGCGCGCTGGCATCGGACAGCCCGCGCCGCCTGTTCGCGATGGGCCTGTTCACCTCGCTGCTCAATCCGAAGATCGCGGTGATGTACCTGTCGTTGCTGCCGCAGTTCATCCAGCCGCACGGGCATGGCAGCGTGATGGCGCAATCGGTGGCGCTGGGGCTGGTGCAGATCGCCACCAGCGTCAGCGTCAATGCATTGATCGTGCTGGCCGCCGGCAGCATCGCCGCGTTCCTGGCGCGTCGTCCGCGCTGGCAGGCAGTGCAGCGTGGGCTGATGGGCACGGTGCTGGGCGCGCTGGCGGTGCGGATGCTGGTGGACGCGCGCCGGTAACGAAGAACGGCGCCTTGCGGCGCCGTCTTTTTTTGATGCGATACCGACCAGCGGTCGATATCTACCGGGTCAGGCCACCACCACCGGGATCTTGCCGATGCGGGCCTGCCATTCGCGCGGGCCGGTGATGTGCACCGATTCGCCGGTGGAATCCACCGCCACGGTCACCGGCATGTCCTGCACGGTGAACTCGTAGATGGCTTCCATGCCCAGGTCGGCAAAGCCGACCACCTTGGCGGCCTTGATCGCCTTGGATACCAGGTAGGCCGAACCACCGACCGCCATCAGGTAGGCCGATTTGTTGTCCCGGATCGCCTCGATCGCCGCCGGGCCACGCTCGGCCTTGCCGACCATGCCCAGCAGGCCGGTCTGCTCCAACACCTGGCGGGTGAACTTGTCCATGCGGGTGGCGGTGGTCGGACCGGCCGGACCCACTACTTCATCGCGCACCGGATCGACCGGGCCGACGTAGTAGATGAAACGGCCCTTGAGGTCGACCGGCAGCGGCTCGCCCTTGTTGAGCATGTCCACCATGCGCTTGTGCGCGGCGTCGCGGCCGGTCAGCAGCTTGCCGTTGAGCAGCAGGGTCTGGCCGGGTTTCCAGCTGGCGACGTCTTCCGGGGTGATGGTGTCCAGATCGACGCGGGTGCCCTTGGAGGCGTCATAGGTGATCTGCGGCCAGTCTTCCAGCGACGGCGGATCGAGCATCACCGGGCCGCTGCCGTCCAGGGTGAAGTGCGCATGGCGGGTGGCCGCGCAGTTGGGGATCATCGCCACCGGCAGGTTGGCCGCGTGGGTCGGGAAGTCTTTCACCTTGATGTCCAGCACGGTGGTCAGGCCGCCCAGGCCCTGCGCACCGATGCCCAGCGCGTTGACCTTGTCGAACAGCTCCAGGCGCAGTTCTTCGGCACGATTGGACGCGCCTCGGGCCTTCAGCTCGTTGATGTCGATCGGCTCCATCAGCGATTCCTTGGCCAGCAGCATCGCCTTTTCAGCGGTGCCGCCGATGCCGATGCCGAGCATGCCCGGCGGGCACCAGCCGGCGCCCATGGTCGGCACGGTCTTGAGCACCCAGTCCACGATCGAGTCGGACGGATTGAGCATGGCGAACTTGCTCTTGGCTTCCGACCCACCGCCCTTGGCGGCGACGATCACCTCCACGGTGTCGCCCGGCACGACCTTGACGTTGACCACGCCCGGGGTGTTGTCCTTGGTGTTGATGCGCTTGCCGGCCGGATCGGCCAGCACCGAGGCGCGCAGCTTGTTGTCCGGGTAGTTGTAGGCGCGGCGCACGCCCTCGTTGGCCATGTCTTCCACGCCCATCGTGGCATCGTCCCAACGCACGTTCATGCCGATTTCCAGGAACACGGTGACGATGCCGGTGTCCTGGCAGATCGGCCGGTGGCCTTCGGCGCACATGCGGGAATTGATCAGGATCTGGGCCATCGCTTCCTTCGCGGCCGGCGATTCCTCGCGCTCGTAGGCGGCGGCCAGGCTCTTGATGTAATCGACCGGGTGGTAGTACGAGATGTACTGCAGCGCGTCGGCGATGGACTGGATGAGGTCTTCCTGCTTGATCGATGTCACGACTTGCTCGCTTGCTGGAGGCTGGCGGGGGTTGAACCGCCGATTTTAACAACTACGGCCCGGCCGCGTTGAGAATCGCTCGCGGCCACGGCATCTGGTGCACAGTGGTCGCCCAGCCCCCTGTCACAGCGGCCCGCCCTGCGGCGTCCTCCCGGCATGACCCCGACCGATATCTTCCAGACCCACCGCCCCCGCCTGTTCGCCCTGGCCTACCGCCTGCTGGGCAGTCGCAGCGACGCCGAGGACATCGTCCAGGACGCCTGGCTGCGCTGGCAAGGCGCCGACACTGCCGCGATCCGCGACCCGGAGGGCTGGCTGGTCACCGCCACCACGCGGCTGGGGCTGGACCGGCTGCGGGCCGTACGCAATGCCCGGGTTCAGTACGTGGGGCCGTGGCTCCCCGAACCGCTGGAAATCGCGCTCGATCCCGATCCGCTGCACGACCCGGCGCAGCGGCACGCGCTGGCCGACGAGGTCTCGGTGGCCTTCCTGGCCCTGCTGGAGCAGCTGAAACCGGACGAGCGCGCCGCGTTCCTGCTCAAGGACGTGTTCGACTACGACTACCCCGAGATCGCCCCGCTGCTGGACCACAGCCCGGCCAACTGCCGCCAGCTGGTGCATCGCGCGCGCCAGCGGCTGCAGGCCGGCAAGCCGCGCTTCGATGCCTCGCCCGAGCAGCACCGCGATCTGCTGACCCGCTTCATGGATGCCTCCCAGCGTGGCGACCAGGCCGCGATCCTGTCGCTGCTGCACGCCAATGCGGCGATGGTGTCCGACGGTGGTGGTCGGGTCACCGCGGCGATCCGACCACTGCTCGGCGCCGAGCGCATCGCGCAGCTCTACTGGGCCATCGCCCGGCGCAACGGCGCGCATCCGGCACGGATCGGCTACGTCAACGGCGAGCCGGCCATCCTGCGTTTCCAGGGTGCGCAGCTGCACTCGATCACCCTGGTCAGCATCGATGGCGAGCGCATTGCGCAGGTGCTGAGCGTGCTCAATCCGGAAAAACTGACCGCGCTTGTCACAGCCGGCGATGTGGGCACGTCCTCCTGATGAAGACGGCCGATGTGGCCGTCATGGAGTCGTCCGATGTCCACTTCGCCCCGCGTTCCCTATTTCCGTCTGGCCAACGAGGCCATCAAAGGCCTGCTGGCCACCAGCAAGGCCGTGCATGACAGCTCGATCGATCCGACGCTGATGGAGCTGGTGTTCCTGCGCGTCTCGCAGATCAACGGCTGTGGTTACTGCATGGACATGCATGGCACGGCATTGCGCAAGGGCGGGATCGAGCCGCGCAAGCTCGATACGCTGCCGGCGTGGCACGAAAGCCGTTTCTTCGATGCGCGCGAACGCGCCGCGCTGGGCTGGGCCGAAGCACTGACCCGGCTGCCCGACGGCGCGCCCTCGGACGCTGCGTTCGATGCGCTGGCGCCGCACTTCGATGAAAAAGGCATCAGCGACCTGAGCGTGGGCGTGGCCGTGATCAATGCCTGGAACCGGCTGGGCGCCGGGCTGCTGCCGCCGCTGCCGTAACCCCGTAGTGCCGGCCGCTGGCCGGCTCTCCGTACACCCATCCCGCCCCGGTAGTGCCGGCCGCTGGCCGGCTCCACGAACCTCCAACCAACCCGCGGAGCCGGCCAGCGGCCGGCACTACCGTGTGATTGCCGTGCTGCGGTGTGCCGACCAACGGTCGTCACCCACCGTGTGATTGCCGTGCTGCGGTGTGCCGACCAACGGCCGGCACCTACCGTGTGATTGCCGTGCTGCGGCGTGCCGACCAACGGTCGGCACCCACCGGTTGAGATAAGTGCGCGCTTTGGTGTCGTGGCGTGCAACGCATTCATCCCTCCGCCACGGCACGGGCGCGCACAATAGCGGCATGCCCGCCTCCCCCGCTGCCGGTGCGCCCGGCCAGAAGAATCCCAGCCTGCGCGAACGCTTCCAGGCGATGCGCAACCTGCCCCCGTTCCTGCGCCAGGTGTGGCAGACCAGCCCCGGCCTGGCCAGTGCCAGCCTGGGCCTGCGCCTGATCCGTGCGTTGCTGCCGGTGGCGATGTTGTACGTGGGCAAATTGATCATCGACGCGGCGCTGCACCTGAGCCAGCACGAAGCCGGCTTCCCGCCGTTCGGCGAGGCACTGTCCAGCGGCCTGCTCAATCCACTACTCGGCCTGCTCGCACTGGAGTTCGGCCTGGCGATCGTCTCCGACCTGCTGGGCCGCGCGGTGAACTACGCCGACAGCCTGCTCTCGGAACTGTTCACCAACGTCACCAGCGTGCGGCTGATGGAGCACGCCGCCGAACTGGACCTGGAAGACTTCGAAGACCCGGACCTGCAGGACAAGCTGGACCGCGCGCGGCGCCAGACCATGGGCCGGATGAACCTGATGAGCCAGCTGTTCGGCCAGGTGCAGGACGCCATCACCGTGGCCAGCCTGGCGGTGGGCCTGCTGGTGTACGCGCCGTGGCTGATCCTGCTGCTGGCGGTGGCGCTGGTGCCGGCCTTCATCGGCGAATCGCACTTCAACGCGGCCGGCTACTCGCTCAACTTCCAGTGGACGCCCGAGCGCCGCCAGCTCGATTACCTGCGCCAGATCGGCGCCAGCGTGGAAACGGCCAAGGAGGTGAAGATCTTCAACCTGCACCGCTTCCTGATCGAGCGCTACAAGTTCCTGGCCGACAAGTTCTTCCACGCCAACCGGGCGTTGGCACGCAAGCGCGCGTTCTGGGGCACCTTGCTGGCCGCGCTCGGCACGCTGGGCTATTACACCGCGTATGCCTACATCGCGTGGCGCACCGTGCGCGGCGATTTTTCGATCGGCGACCTGACCTTCCTGGCCGGCAGCTTCCTGCGCCTGCGCCAGTTGCTGGAAGGGCTGCTGATCGGCTTCTCGCAGGTGGCCGGGCAGGCGCTGTACCTGGACGATCTGTTCTCGTTCTTCCAGATCCAGCCGGAGATCCACTCGCGCACCGATGCGGTGGCGATCCCGCAGCCGATCACTGACGGCTTCGTGTTCGAGAACGTCGGCTTTCGTTACCCCGATGCGGAAAACTGGGCGGTGCGCCACCTGGATTTCGAACTGCGCGCCGGCGAAGTGCTGGCGCTGGTCGGCGAGAACGGCGCCGGCAAGACCACGCTGGTGAAGCTGCTGGCACGCCTGTATGACCCGGACGAAGGCCGCATCCTGCTCGACGGGCGCGACCTGCGCGACTACGACCTGGATGACCTGCGCGCCAACATGGGCGTGATCTTCCAGGACTTCGTGCGCTACAACCTGAGCGCGGGCGAGAACATCGGCGTCGGCCTGGTCGAAGCAATGACCGACGATGCGCGCATCCGCGACGCCGCCCGCCGCGGCATGGCCGATGAGGTGATCAACGCGCTGCCAAACGGCTACGACCAGCTGATCGGCCGACGCTTCAAGCAGGGCGTGGACCTGTCCGGCGGGCAATGGCAGAAGATCGCCATCGCCCGCGCCTACATGCGCGATGCACAGGTCATGATCCTCGATGAGCCAACCGCCGCACTGGACGCGCGCAGCGAATTCGAGGTGTTCCAGCGCTTCAAGGAACTGTCCGACCAGCGCACCGCCGTACTGATCTCGCACCGCTTCTCCTCGGTACGCATGGCCGACCGCATTCTGGTGCTGGCCGGCGGCCGGATCGAGGCCAGCGGTACCCATGCCGAACTGATGACCCAGGGGGGCCGTTACGCCGAATTGTTCGAGCTGCAAGCGGCCGGGTACCGTTGAAACCCCCACTCCACAAGCCTTTCCGGCCAGTCAATGAGAATTTATCTCATTTGAGATAAACTGGACGGGACAAAACAGATCAGACCCCCACCCCCATGTCTTCCGCTTTCGGCGCCGAAACGGTGCTTGAGGTCCGTCACTGGACCGACGCCTACTTCAGCTTCACCACGACCCGCGACAGCGGCTTCCGCTTCGATAACGGCCAGTTCGTGATGATCGGCCTGGAAACCGAGGCACGCCCGTTGCTGCGCGCGTATTCCATTGCCAGCGCCAACTGGGAAGAGAACCTGGAGTTCTTCAGCATCAAGGTCCAGGACGGCCCGCTGACCTCGCGCCTGCAGCACATCAAGCCGGGCGACAAGGTCCTGGTCGGCAAGAAGCCCACCGGCACCCTGCTGATCAGCGACCTGCACCCGGGCAAGCACCTGTACCTGCTGGGCACCGGCACCGGCCTGGCGCCGTGGCTGTCGGTGATCAAGGACCCGGAAACCTACGAGCGCTTCGACAAGGTGATCCTCACCCACGGCGTGCGTTACGAAAAGGACCTGGCTTACCGCGACCTGTTCGAGAAGGAACTGCGCGAGCACGAATTCCTCGGCGAGATGATCGGCGACAAGCTGCTGTACTACCCGGCCGTCACCCGTGAGGCGTTCCCCAACCAGGGTCGCCTGACCTCGTTGATGGAAAGCGGTGAAATGCAGAAGACCCTCGGCCTGCCGCCGCTGGATCCGGAAAACGACCGCGCCATGATCTGCGGCAGCCCGCAGATGCTGGCCGACCTGCGCACCGTGCTGGACAGCCGCGGCTTCCAGACCTCCCCGCGCATCGGCACCCCGGGCCACTACGTCTTCGAGCGCGCGTTCGTCGAGAAGTAAGCGCGAATGGCGCACCGAAGGTAGAGCCACGCCACGCGTGGCTGAAGCCTTCCACGCACCCATTCGCCACCCGGTAGAGCCACGCCATGCGTGGCTGAAGCCTTCCACGATCCATGTCTGCGAGGAGCCGGCCAGCGGCCGGCACTACCTTGCCGCGATCAGGCGGGGGCGAGTGCCCGTATCACCCCAGCGCCGCCTCGATATCCCCGCGCAGCGATTCCGGCTTGTCGGTCGGCGCATAGCGTTCCAGCACCTGCCCATCGCGCCCGACCAGGAACTTGCTGAAGTTCCACTTGATCCCGCGCGTGCCCAGCAGCCCGGACTTCTCCGCCTTGAGCCACTGCCACAGCGGATGCGCGCCCTCGCCGTTGACGTCCACCTTGTCCGACAGCGGGAAATCGACCGCGTAGGTCAACGAGCAGAAATTGCGGATCTCGTCGGCGTTGCCCGGCTCCTGGTGCCCGAACTGATCGCACGGGAACCCGATCACCACCAGCCCGCGTGCCGCGTACTCCCGCCACAACGCCTCCAGCCCCTCGTACTGCGGGGTGAAGCCGCACTTGCTGGCCACGTTGACCACCAGCAGCACCTTGCCCCGGTACTGCTCCAGCGGCTGTGGCTGGCCGGTGAGGTCCACGAACGAGAAATCGAATGCGCTGGTCATGGGAAAGGCTCCGGTGGAAGGGGATCATCTTAGCGCCGTGGGGGTGTGGGGCTGCTGCCGAGAGCAGCCACCCATGGGGTGGCTCTACCGATTCGGGTTCATGCGGAGGAGGCCAGCGGGCGGCACCTGCGGTTCCAACACAGCAATCGGACGTCAAGCGATTCGACGCCTGCTCCAACCCGCAATCCCATGCCTTTCGACACAAGCCCCACGCCATCGCGCCGGGGTAACCTCGTGCACTTGTCTGACCGGAGAATTCCCCTTGACCACCCGCCTTGCCCTTGCCGTCGCCGTGACCCTCGGCCTTGCCCTGCCCGCCTATTCCGCCGTCGCCGCCGCCCCCGTGGCCGCCAACGCCCAGCAGGCCAACCCGTTCTTCGCCGACAGCCCCCTGCCCCTGCACTACCCGCAGTTCGACAAGATCAAGGACAGCGACTTCGCGCCCGCCTTCGACGCCGGCATGGCCCAGCAGCTGAAGGAAGTGGAGGCAATCGCCAACAACAAGGCCAAGCCGACCTTCGACAACACCCTCATTGCCCTGGAAAAGAGCGGTGACACCCTCGACCGCGCCACCACCGTCTTCTTCAGCCTGGTCGGCGCCGACACCAACGACGCCCGCAAGAAGCTGCAGGCCGACTACTCGGCCAAGTTCGCCGCCCACAGCGACGCCATCGCCCTCAACGGCAAGCTGTTCGCCCGCATCCAGGCCCTGTACGACACCCGCACCCAGCTCGGCCTCGACGCCGAAGGCGTGCGCCTGGTCGAGAAGTACTACGACAGCTACGTCCGCGCCGGCGCCAAGCTCAATGATGCCGACAAGACCAAGCTCAAGGCGATGAACGCCGAGCTGGCCAACCTGGGCACGAAGTTCAGCCAGAACGTGCAGAACGAAGTGAATGCCTCGGCCGTTGTGGTGGACGACGTCAAGCAGCTCGACGGCCTGTCCGCCGAGCAGATCGCTGCCGCCGCCGAAGCCGCCAAGGCCCGCAAGCTGGATGGCAAGTACGTCATCGCCCTGCTCAACACCACCGGCCAGCCGCCGTTGACCAACCTGCGCAACCGCGAGCTGCGCCAGAAGATCTACGAAGCGTCCGTCACCCGCGGCAGCCGCGGCGGTGAGTTCGACAACACCGCGCTGGTCTCGCGCATCATGCAGCTGCGCGCCGACAAGGCCAAGCTGATGGGCTTTGCCAACTTCGCCGCGTACAACCTGACCAACCAGACCGCCAAGACCCCCGAAGCGGTCAACGCCATGCTCGGCCAGCTCGCCCCGGCTGCGGTGGCCAACGCCAAGCGCGAAGCCGCCGACCTGCAGGCCATGATCGACAAGGAACAGAAGGCTGCCGGCAAGCCTACCTTCCAGCTCGAAGCGTGGGACTGGGCCTTCTACAGCGAGAAGGTGCGCCAGGCCAAGTACAACTTCGACGAGTCCCAGCTCAAGCCGTACTTTGAACTGAAGAACGTACTGGAAAACGGCGTGTTCTTCGCCGCCAACCAGGAATACGGCCTGACCTTCAAGCAGCGCACCGACCTGCCGGTCTACCACGACGACGTCACCGTCTATGACGTGTTCGATGCCGACGGCAGCCAGCTGGCGATCTTCATCTTCGACCCGTATGCACGCGCCTCCAAGCGCGGCGGCGCCTGGATGAACTCCTATGTGTCCCAGTCCGAGTTGACCGGCTTCAAGCCGGTGGTGGCCAACCACCTCAACATCCCCAAGCCGCCGGCCGGCCAGCCCTCGCTGCTGACCTGGGATGAAGTGACCACCACCTTCCACGAGTTCGGCCACGCCCTGCACGGCATGTTCTCCAACGTGAAGTACCCGTACTTCTCCGGCACGGCCGTGCCGCGCGACTTCGTCGAGTTCCCCTCGCAGGTCAATGAAATGTGGTCGGACAACCCGGCCATCCTGAAGAACTACGCCAAGCACTACCAGAACGGCACCGCGATGCCGCAGGCACTGCTGGACAAGGTGATCGCCGCGGCCAAGTTCAACCAGGGCTTTGCCACCACCGAGTACCTCGGTGCGGCCATGCTGGACCAGCGCTGGCACCAGATCGGTCCGGACCAGGTCCCGGCCGCCAAGGACGTGATGGCCTTCGAGCGCGCCGCGCTGGAGAAGGACGGCATCTACTACGCGCCGGTCCCCCCGCGCTACAAGACCCCCTACTTCAGCCACATCATGGGCGGCTACTCGGCCGGCTACTACGCCTACATCTGGTCCGAAGTGCTCGATGCCAACACCCAGAAGTGGTTCCGCGAAAACGGTGGCCTGAGCCGCAAGAACGGCGACCATTTCCGCCAGACCCTGCTGTCCAAGGGCGGCAGCGTGGATGCGATGGAACTGTTCCGCAATTTCGCCGGGCATGAGCCGCAGATCGAACCGCTGCTGGAAAAGCGTGGTTTGACCGGTGGTGATGGCAAGAAGTAAGCGTTCGATTCAACGACGCGTGTAAACAGGACCGCCCGGCAGTGCCGGGCGGTTTTTTGTTGCCGATCACGTGAGAGGATCCCGCCCCCCCCCCATCAATGGGCTTGTGGATCAAAGTACGCTTCCCACGTGCAGGACAATGCCGACAGCGCGCAGGCTCGGGTGAACGCCGTCTTCGCGCGTGCCGGCTCGCTCAGGTTGATCAACGCCACCCCCAGGTTGAAGTAGGCATTTTTGTCCCGGCTGCCCAACGCCAGCGCCCGTCGCAGCGGCGCAAGCGCCTGCTCGTGCTGACCCCGATCGCATGCAACCGCCCCCAACGCGGTAAGCAACCGCGCATCATCAGGATGGTGGCCCAGTGCATTGGCAAGAAACTCATGCGCAGACCGCAGCGCTCCCTCCGGATCGGATGCTCCTGCGAAGGCAGATTGAACCCGCTGACCAGCGGCCAGAAGGGCGTCAAGCACGGTCACGTCGTCGAAGGTCATGAACACATCGTAGTTGGCTGCCTGCTTCGGCGACAACCGACGAATCACATGGATTGAGTTCAACAGCGCGGCGTCACAGTGGCGATCAAGCTGACAGTGGCAAGAGCAATATTGAAGCCTGATATGACGCATCAACCGTGTTCTCGGATCCTGCTTTGCACAGGTCGCCGAAGCAGCCCTGATCGACCGCCAGGCCGGCAGGACTGGGGCATCTGCGCCGCCGCCATCACCGCGGCGCGATATACCCACCCGGTACGCCGTTGGGCGACAACACCAACTGCCACAACTGCGAATTCCGGCAGCGGAAGCTCGCCATCGACGCCGCCAGGTAGAACCGCCACATCCGCTTGAAGCGCGCGTCGTAGCGCTGCGGGTCAAGCCCGCCCCACGCCTGCTCGATGTTCAATCGCCATGCCTGCAGCGTGCGGTCGTAATCGGTTCCAAAACTGTGCCAGTCCTCCAGCACGAACAATCCTTCACACGCGGCGGTAATCTGCGCCGCCGAGGGCAGCATCGAATTGGGGAAAATGTAGCGGGTAATCCACGGATCGGTGCGATGCCGCGAGATATTGCTGCCGATCGAATGCAGCAGGAAAAGGCCGTGCGGGTGCAGGCAGCGCCGCGCCATTTCGAAGTAGCCGCGGTAGTTCTTGTCGCCGACATGCTCGAACATGCCGACCGAAAAAACCGCGTCGAAGGTTTCTTCGACGTCGTGGTAATCCTGCAGCCGGATCTCGATCGGCAACCCGGCGCACAGCTGGCGCGCGTAGTCGGCCTGCTCCTGGGAAATGGTGATGCCCACGCCGGACACGCCGTAGCGTTCGGCGGCGTACTTCAGGGCTTCGCCCCAACCGCAGCCGATATCGAGCACGTGCTGGCCCGGGCGCAGCCCGAGCTTGCGGCAGATCAGGTCGAGCTTGGCTTCCTGCGCCGCATCCAGGTCCATCGCATCGCGCCAATAGCCACAGCTGTAGACCAGGCGGCGGCCAAGCATCGCTTCGTAGAGGTCGTTGCCGAGGTCATAGTGGCGCTTGCCAACCTCGAAGCTGCCATTGCCGGCCTGCAGGTTGAACAGACGCGCCTTGAGCGCGTCGGCGACTTCGCGCCAGCCGTGCACGCGATCGTCCAGGTGTGCCTGCATCAGGTGATACAGGAAGTCGTCCAGCGCGGCGGCGTCCCACTGGCCGTCCATGTAGCTCTCGCCCAGGCCGAGTGAGCCGTGAGCCATGACCCGCGTGTAGAACTGCGGGTCATGGACGTGGATGTCATGCGGCCGGTCACCGTCGACGGTGATTCCCGCGTCGTGCAGCAACAGCGTCACTCGTCGTTGCAGTCCCGCGTCCACGTCGCCTCCGTCGATCAGCCCTGGGCAAACAATCCCGCATACGCCGCACCGACATGCGGCGCCAGTACGTTGGCCGGCACATCCACGGTCTGGGTGCCATCCGAATACGGCCCCACCTGGTAGGGCGGGAACACGAAGCGTACCGCGCTGATCTTGCCATCGGTGCCGGTCAGCGGCTGGAACTGGCTGAAGTTCTCCGCGCTCGGCTCGGTGCCGTCGGCGATCATCCGGCTGGCGCTGCGCAGCGATTCCTGCAGTTGGCCCGGCTCCATGTCTTCGCTGCTCAAGCGGGTGGCCACGCGCTCGCGCAGCTGGTCACCGATGTAATCGCTGACCGCCTTCCAGCCCTTGGCATCTGCCACCAGCTTGTCGGCGGTGAGCATCTGCTGCTGTTCGGGCAGCCACACGAAGCGCGCCACCAGCGGCTCGCCATGGGCACCGCCGGTGTAGCGGCTGCCATCGGCGCTCACCACCACCAGTTGCGGGGTTTCCAGCACTTTTTCGAAGCTCAGCGACAGCTCGTAGGGCATGGTCGGCTTGTCGTTGCCCAGACCATCGACGGCCTGCTGCAACTCGCCGCGCGCGGCAGTGGCGTAATCGGCCAAGGCCTTGGCCAGGCCCGGGTACTTGGCGATATCGGTCGGGTAGCTGATCCCGATGACGGCCTGCGGCGTGTTTTCGATCACGTCGCGCAGCTCAACCGGCGCTGCGGCGACAGGCGTTTCAATGTTCGCCGGCTGCGGGGCGGTCGCGCCATCGGCCGGTGCCGTGGCGGTGTCGCCCGCGTCGCGCTTGCAACCCGCCACCAGCACCAGGCCCACGGCCATGGCCAACGCGCTGGCGCGCAGCGCGCGACGGTTTACTACGATGTTCATTGCAATCCCCTTGTTGAAACCCAGCATCATGGTGTGTCGTCCCTGAAGCGAGACCGCCCGCGGTCAACCGGCGAGCAGGTCGTCGTATTCCTCGTGTCGTTGCATGAAGGCTTCGGCGTAGGCACACGCCGGCACCACTTTGTATTTGTGTTCGCGCGCATAGCGTAGCGCCACCTTGGTCAACTCCCCGGCAGTACCGCGCCCGGCGATCGGCTCAGGCACCTCGGTGTGGGTGATGACCATCCGCTTCTGTCGTTTCAGCGACGTGATCTGGTAGTCCAGCAGCGCCAGGTGCCCCTGGATCCGGGCCTGGAAACGGTGGTTGGCCAGATCGTGCTCCACCTCGTACGCCAATCCGGGCGGGGTGACCGAAGCCATGGGCGGTGTCTCCTGCGGCAACTGACGCGATAGTGCGCAGCGTAGCGCCATGATCGCGTGAAGCCTGAACAGGGGCAAGCAGCGACGCTGAGCGTCACTTCCGGACCCCGTGCCCTGCCCGGGCAGGACGGGGGCACCGGCGCCTTGCCACGCGGCCGGTCATCGCCATGCCGCCATCAAAGCGCGGTGCTGGGCGCCGCTAAAGTCTCGTTGGTTCAAGCCGATACCGGTAGCGGACAGGGCGTGAAAGCTGGCACGAGTTTTGCGACACCTGCCTGCCCGAATCCGTTTTACCAGGAGGTCCTCATGGACAACGCACCTACCTCCCCGGCCCCGGCCGATGCCGACAGCTCGCTGCTGGAAGGCCTGTTCCAGCTGGCCGTGAACGGCCAGACCAACGGCTGGGAATTCGATCAGATCGACAACGAGGTCTACGCCCGCCTGCTCAGCGCGTACGGCACCGACGGCAAGAAAGTAGCGTAACGCGTCGTTTGCAGGGGGCACGACCCACGGTCGCGCCCTTCCGCCGGCTGCTGCCGGCGTTCCTGGACCCGGCAGGTGCCGACCGTGGATCGGTACGGCGGTATCCCGGCATCACCCCAGCGGACGGAAGCTCGGGTTGCTCAGCTCGCGCAGGAAGTGCTCGAAAATCGCCGGGCGCATCGCCAGCATGAAGATCACCCCGAACGCGGCACCGGCCAGGTGCGCGCTGTGGTTGATGCGGTCGCCGCCACGGCGGTCCATCCAGATGCTGTAGCCCACATAGAACGCCGCGTAGATGATCGCCGGCGCCGGGATGAAGAACACGAAGATCACGCTCCACGGGCTGAGCAGGATGAAGGCGAACAACACCGCCGACACCGCGCCCGACGCGCCCAGGCTGAGGTAGTTCGGGTTCTTCTGGTTCTTCAGGTAGCTGGGCAGGATCGACATCACCAGCGCGCCGAGATAGAACGCCGGATACGTCAGGTAGCTGCCGGTCAGCTGGATCATCACCGACTCGATCTGGCCGCCGAAGAAGAACAGCGTGATCATGTTGAACGCCAGGTGCGCCAGATCCGCGTGGATGAACCCGTAGGTCACCAGGCGGTCGTACTGGCGGAGGCGGTCCACCGCCGGCGGCCACAGGATCAGGCGGTCGCCGAGCTTGCGATTCTTGAACGCCATCCACGACACGATGACGGTGATGGCGATCAGCAGCAGGTTGACGGGGGTCATGTCAGGGCTCAGGCCGTACGGTAGTTGTCGACCATACGATAGCGCCTGGCATACCAACCGAAGGCCAACGCGGCGAGGAAGGCGAAACCGGCGAAGAAGAACATCAGGAACGCGGCCTCGCTCAGGCCGGTACTGGCGATCTTGTGGGTCACCGTATCGTTGCGCACGGCAGCGTTGGACAGCAGCACCCACAGGTTGCCGATGGTGGTGGTCAGGTTCCAGAAGCTCATGACCACGCCCTTCATCGCCTGCGGCGCCTGGCTGTAGGCGAACTCCAGGCCGGTGGCCGAGACCAGCACCTCACCGAAGGTCAGCAATGCGTAGGGCAGCATCTGCCAGAAAATCGACATGACGTTGCCGCCATCCATCATCACCTGGATGCCACCGACCACGACCCAGGCCAGGCCGCTGAAGGCGATGCCCACGGTCATGCGGCGCAGCGCGGTGGGCTCGACGCCGAAGCGGCGCAGCGCCGGGTACAGCACCAGGTTGTTGAACGGGATCAGGATCATCACCAGCAGCGGGTTCAGCGCCTGCATCTGCGAGGCGGTGAACCAGCTCGGCATGGCCATCTGCTGGCCCTGCAGCACCCAGGTGGACGCCTTCTGGTCGAACAGCGAGAAGAACGGGGTGGTCAGGGCGAAGATCACCAGCACCCGCAGCACCGAACGCACGCCTTCGACCGCGTCGGCCGGGTGCACCGCGCGGGCGCGGTCGAGCTGGATCCAGGTACCGCCACCGATACCGACCAGCAGCAGCACCAGCGCGATGCACAGGCAGATCACGATGCCGAGGCTGCCGACCAGGCCCAGCGAGGCCACCGCCAGCACCGCGCCGAGGATCGCCAGGGTGCGGCCCGGACGGCCCTTGCCCGGGACCTCTGCCGACAGCGCGCTACGCACCACGTTGCCGAACGAATGCGGGTCCTTCGGCGGCAGCGGCACGAGCACGTAACGCTTGCGTCCCAGCCAGAACACGAAGGTGGCCACGAACATCAGGATGCCCGGGATGCCGAATGCCCACTGCGGGCCCAGGTTCTTCAGCGCCAGCGGGATCAGCAGCGAGGCGAACAGCGAGCCGAAGTTGATGATCCAGTAGAAGGCGTCGAACACGACCTTGGCCAGATGCTTGTTGCTCTGGTCGAACTGGTCGCCCATGAAGGAGGCCACCAGCGGCTTGATCCCGCCGGCGCCCAGCGCGATCAGGCCCAGGCCGAGGAAGAAGCCCTCCCGGCTGTCCTCGAACACGGCCAGGCAGGCGTGGCCGGCGCAGTAGATCAGGCTGAACCACAAAATGGTGTGGTACTTGCCGAAGAACTTGTCGGCCAGCCAGCCACCGAGCAGCGGGAAGAAATACACGCCGATCATGAAGCTGTGCATGATGTCCTTGGCCTCGCCCGCACGGCCTTCGGCGGTGATCTCCTGCAGCAGCAGCGAGGTGATCAGGAACTGCACCAGGATGTTGCGCATCCCGTAGAAACTGAACCGCTCGCAGGCCTCATTGCCAATGATGTACGGGATCTGGCCTGGCAACTTTCCTTTGCCGGGGCTGGCGGCTGCGATCGTGCTCATCCTATGGGGCTGTCCTGCGAATACGAAAGTGCGGGAGCTTACCGGAAGCCCCCGAGCGGCGCACGCTGCGCCCCTACGTGACAGTAGACGGCGAACATGGCAGCGGATCGCCGCAGATCGCAACGGAAGTCACGAAGCCTCGACGGCGCAAGCGTAAACTTATCGTTATGCGCATGATCTCCATTGCTGTCACGGGACGCTGGCCGGGTTGGCTGCTGCTGATGCTGTTGGCGGCATCGGCCGCGCAGGCGCATGCGCGCCAGTCCGAGGACGCACCGCGTCTGCTCAAGGTGGCCACCCTGGAACTGCCCACCCTGGGCGAGGGCCAATGGGAGCAGCGCCGCGACCAGGTGCTGCAGATGCTCGACGCGCTGCAGCCGGACGTGATCGCGGTGCAGCGCGTGCTGCAGACCCAGGGCCGCAACCCGGCCTGCTGGCTGGCCTCGCGGCTGCGCTACAGCTGCGATTTCGTCACCGCCGATCCGCCCAGCCAGGCACTGCGCCATGGCAGCGCGATGCTGACCCGGCTGCCGGTCAGCGAAGACGGCGTCACCCTGCTGCATCCGCCGGGCCAGTTCAGTGCCGCCGGCATGCTGCGGGTGAAGCTGCAGGAAGAACTCATCAACATCTATGTCGCGCGGTTGCGCCCTGACCCGGACGAGCCGCTGGTGCGCCGCCACCAGACCAGCGACCTGATGACCTGGATCGGCGCCACCGCCGAAGGCCTGCCCTCGCTGATCGCCGGCGATTTCTCGGCCGACACCGCCGAACTGGTGCGCAGCTCGCCAGGTTTCCAGCCGGCGCGCCGCAATCCCGGCGAACGGGTCGACCCGCCGTCGGCGGCCGGCAGCGCGCGCGGCCACGGGCTGGACGTGCTGTTCCAGGTCAAGCACTTCGAGGGCATCGGCCAGCAGGCGCTGAAGCTGCCGGCCAGCGAAGGCAGCGATGCCGACAAGGGCGCCCTGCGGCTGGGGGTGATGGCCACGCTGCGGCTGCAGTCACCGGTGCCGGTCAGCGCCCCCTGATCCACGGCGCGGTGCCGCAACGAAAACGGCCAGGCATCGCTGCCTGGCCGTTTTGTCATCTACCGTGCTGGATCGCTCAGGCGATCGCGGCCTGGTAACGACGTTCGACTTCGTTCCAGTCGACCACGTTGAAGAACGCGCCGATGTATTCCGGGCGACGGTTCTGGTACTTCAGGTAGTAGGCGTGCTCCCACACGTCCAGCGCCAGGATCGGCGTGTTGCCGTCCATCAGCGGGCTGTCCTGGTTGGCGCTGCTTTCCACCACCACCTTCTTGTCCGGGGTGACGCTCAGCCAGGCCCAGCCGCTGCCGAAGCGGGTCAGTGCGGCCTTGGTGAAGGCTTCCTTGAACTTCTCGAAGCCACCCAGCTGCGACTCGATGGCCTTGCCCACTTCGCCGACCGGTGCGCCGCCGCCGTTGGGCGACATCACGGTCCAGAACAGGCTGTGGTTGGCGTGGCCGCCACCGTTGTTGCGCACCGGGCCCTGCAGGTTTTCCGGCAGCGACTTGGTCTTCTTGACCAGTTCTTCGATCGGCAGGTCGGCGTATTCGGTGCCTTCCAGTGCCGCGTTGACGTTGTTGATATAGGTCTGGTGATGCTTGGTGTGATGGATTTCCATCGTGGCCGCGTCGATATGCGGCTCGAGTGCGTCGTAGGCGTAGGACAGCTTGGGGAGGGTATAGGCCATGTGGATCTCCTGGTAGCTCACTCACCCGGCAAAGACCGGGCGTTGCGCTGACGATGATGGGGATGGACGGCAAGCTTACCAAGGCCCATGTAAAGGAAATCTGGGCTCGCGCATGCAGCCTCTGCACACCATGTTACGCAACGGTGACGGCAGCGTGGCGTGGATGGGTCGTTGTTCGGCTGCGCCTCATCGCCCGGCGCACGGTTGACGGTACAGTAGTGGCCACCTTCCCTGCCCCACCCTGCCCATGCGCAAGCCCTTGCTGTTGCTGGTCGCCATCGCGCTGCTGATCGGCGGCCTGGCCACGATCAAATTCGCGCAGCGTCCCCCGGCGCCACAGTTCGCTCCATCGCTGACCCAGCCGGCGGCACCGAACGCACCACTCGCTACCGGGACGCAGGGGGTGAAGCACGATCCGTTGCCGCCGTTCCTCCCGCCCGAGGCACGCCGCACCATCGCACTGATCCAGCAGGGCGGACCGTTCCCGCATCGGCAGGACGGCAGCGTGTTCGGCAACCGCGAACAGCGCCTGCCAGAGCGGCCGCGCGGCTATTACCACGAGTACACCGTCGACACCCCCGGTGCCGGCAACCGCGGTGCGCGTCGCATCGTCACCGGCGGCAATCCGCCGACCGGCTGGTTCTACAGCGACGACCACTACGAGACCTTTCGCAGTTTCGATGTTCCACCGGCCGGGAGCTGGCAATGAACCATGATGGATTCGAGTTGGGCCTGCACGACATCAACAATGCCGGCGTGTATGCGATCGGCAATGGCGATGTGGGCCCGTTGTCGGCCGCGATGCGCGATGCCGGCCTGCGCGTGGTGCAGATCGACCTGGACGGCTGCCAGGACAAGCGGATGCTGTTGACGCGGCTGGCCGGGCGACTGGACTTCCCCACCGGCTTCGGCGGCAACTGGGATGCACTGAGCGACAACCTGCGCGACCTGGCCTGGCTGCCCGCCAACGGCTATGCCCTGTTCTTCAACGACGCCGACGCGCTGCGTGCGCAGGCCGGCGCCGACTTCGACACCCTGCTGGACGTGCTCGACGAGGCCAGCCGCAGCTGGGGCGAAACCAACGTGCCGTTCTGGGCGTTCGTGGCGTTGCAGGATGCCGACGTAAGTGTGGATGCGGACGCGGAACAGGAGCCATAACGTCCCGCCCGATCGACGGCGCCAAGCCATCCGTGGCTCGCAGGTGTCATGAACGCCCGACCGGTAAATCCACGCCATGCGTGGCTGGCAGGTGCCATGAACGCCCGACCGGTAGAGCCACGCCATGCGTGGCGTGGCTCTACCCGGGGGTCGGAACGCCTGACCGGAGAGCAGCCACGCATGGCGTGGCTCTACCCGGGGTCGGAACGCCTGACCGGAGGGCAGCCACGCATGGCGTGGCTCTACCCGGGGGTCGGAAGGCCTGACTGAAGGGCAGCCACGCATGGCGTGGCGCTACCCCCGCCGATGCGGCGGGGCCTCAGCGGCTGCCGTTGTCTTCCTGCAGCTCTTTCTTGAACGGGATGTCCGGCGGCGGACGCGCGATCGCCGGCTGGTCCTGCATGTTCGGATCGCTCAGGCCGCAGCCGCCGCCGAACTGCAGGATCGAGACGACGCAGGAGATCGACGAGCTGGTGCCCGGGATCGGAATCTCCACCGCCTTGATGCCCTTGCGGACCCATTCGGCCAGCAGCGATTCGTTGGGCGCCCAGTACTTGTCGAACGAGGTCGGGGTGTAGTCGTACGGTGGGCGCTTGAGCCAGGTGCCGGACTGGGCGATGCGCTCCTTGGTCCAGCCGTCCTTGTCACCGCCCGGTGCGCCGCGCTCGGTGGTGCCCTTGCCGTCCTGGCCAGGCACGCGCACGCTGCCGTCGGCCTTGAACAGGCTGTCGCCGTGGCTGCCGGTATCGGCGACGGCGCGGCCGTCGAGATCGCGATCCTGCGGATGGTTGGCCGCGCCCCAATCGTCGCCGCGCGTCGGCGCGGCCCAGTTGCCCGGGTTCGCCGCCGGCTTCGCGGCGGGCTGGGTGCTGGCGCGCGCGGTCGAGGGGCTGCTGCTGGTGCTCGGCGTGGTCGCCGTCGCGGTGGACGTCGCGCTCGCCGTGCGCGGCGCGGTGCTGGTCGACGCCGGTGCCGGCCGCGCGGCTGGCGTGGGCACGCTGCGTTCCCGCACTGCAACCTCGGTCGACCTGCCGCTCACGGTGACGTCCCGTTGCGGCACCGTCGCCATCGTCACCGATGGCGCCGTGACGGGCTGGACCTCGCGTTCGCGCACCTGCAGCTCGCGCTGGGGCAGCGTGGCCTCCACGCGTGGACCGGGCACGCGCACCGTGGTCGCAGGCGCCTCGACCACGCTGACCTGGCGCTCGCGCACCGTGGGCTCCGGCGTGCGCAGCTGGGGTTCGGCCGGCCGCGGCACCGCCACGCTGGTGCGCGGGGTCGGCGCCTCGACGGTAGTGACGGTGCGCTCGCGCACGGCGATGTCCTGCGGCTCACGCGGCGTCACCCGCACCTCGGTGCGCACCACGCTGGTGGGCGGCACGACAAAATCCGTGGACGCCTGCGCAACTTCGGTGGCCTGCACCGGCTGCTCGACCGGCGGCGTCACCGGGCTGGGCGGCGTCGGTTGCGGCACCTCGGGTGGCGTGGGCTCGGCACTCGGCTGCGGGGCCGATGCAGACGCCGACGCCCGCGGGCTGCTGGCCGCTGCGTCCGGTTCGCTGGCCGGTGCATTGCTCGGGGCACGTGCTGCCGCATCCGGCGTCGCTTCGCCACCGCCCTCTTCCTGCGGCGTGCCACGCCCCACCAGGGCCACCTGCACGCGGCCACTCTCGCCGCCCTGCTCGGGCTCCACCGGCGGCCGGATCAGCGCAACCCACAGCAGCAGCACGGCAAACAGCACATGCAACAAGAGGCTGATGCTGGCCGAACTCCAGCGCATCCAGCGCTGGTCGCGCGGCGCCGGGTCCCAACCCTGCCACAGCAGGCGTCGGATCGACTGCAGGAAACCCAGCTGCGGCAGACGGCCGCTGGACACCGGCAATGGCCGCTGGATCAGCTCGGCGATAACCTCACTGGCACGGAACGGCCGCGGCAGCGGGGTGAGCGCACGCAGCCACAGGCCCCACCCATACGGCAGGCCCGTGGTTTTTTCGAGGATGCGGTTGTCCGGCTGGCGTGCCAGCAGCCACTCGAGGATGTCGTCAGCCCGGCGCAGTGGCACGCAGCGGAATCAGGCGGCGGTGCCGCGCGGAATGTACGGCGCGTTGCCACTCTCGTGGTCGGTCGCGTCGCGCACCGCGGTAATCCCGGGTACCCGCCCCATCAAGGTCTTCTCGATGCCCTGCTTGAGGGTCACATCGGCCATGCCGCAGCCCTGGCAACCGCCGCCGAAGCGCAGCAGCACCACGCCATCGGCGGATACTTCCTGCACCGCGACCTTGCCGCCGTGGGAGGCGAGCTGCGGATTGACTTCGTTCTCCACCACCCAGCGCACGCGCTCGACCAGCGAGGATGCGTCGGTGGGGGCTTCGCCCTTGATCTTGGGGGCCTTGATGGTGAGCTGCTGGCCACCGGTGGCGTTGCTGACGATGTCGATGTCGGCACCGTCCAGCCAGCCCACGCTGGTGGCATCGACGTAAAGGGTGAAGCCATCGCAGTCCACCGCCCACTCATCGCCCATCAGGTCGGTGGGCTCGGCGAACTCCAGGCGGGCGTCGGCACGCGGGGTGCCAGCATCGACGGCGCTCAGGCGCACGCCCATGCCGGGCACGGCCTCACGCTCGATCAGCTTGCGGAAATAGGTCTGGGCAGTGTCGGATATCTGGATCATCGGGCTATTCTAGCCACTTACATGTTATGCGCTCATTCGGTTTATACACCGTCCGGCGCATCGTTCAGGCATCTTGCAACACGAAAGGGAGTGGAGGATTTCATGGCCGACCTGATTCCGCTGGCGCAGGCGCATTGCGTGCCGCGCAAGGGCAGCGACCACAAGCTGGGCGAGGCCCGGGTGGCCGAACTGCTGGCGCAGATTCCCGGCTGGGCACTGGCCGAGCAGGGCCAGGCGCTTACCCGCACCTTCCGCTTCGACAATTACCACGGGACCATGGCGTTCGTGAACGCGCTGGCCTGGGTGGCCCATCGCGAAGACCACCACCCCGACCTGGGCGTGCATTACGACCGGGCCGTGGTGCGCTTCTCCACCCACGATGTGGGCGGCCTGAGCGAAAACGACTTCATCTGCGCAGCCAAGGCCTCGAGCCTGACGGAGTGATTCCATGAAACTGCAGTGCCTCGTGTTGTCCAGCCTCGCCCTCGTCAGCCTGGCCGGCTGCAACAAGCCGGCCACCCCGGCCGCACCGGTCGCCGCGCCCACCGACGTGGCCGCGGTGAAGACCCCGCCGCCGCAGTACCCGATCGAACTGGCCTGCCAGGGCATCGGCGGCACCAGCACCTTCAAGGTGGTGATCGCCGCCAACGGCAAGCCCAGCCAGGTGGCGCAGGTAACCGGCAGCGGCAATGCCCAGCTGGACGAGCTGGCCAGGAAGGCGGTCGAAGGCTGGGAGTTCAAGGCGGCCACGCGCAACGGCCAGACCGTGTCGACCACGATCCAGGTGCCGGTCAGCTTCAACCCGCCGCAGCCCAAGCCGGACGAGTGCTTCGCGGTGGAAGAGCGGCTCCGCCGCGGCGGCTGAGCGCCGTCGTCCTATGAGGCCAGCCGCCGCAAGCCTCTCCTTCACGCGCCCCGCCCGGGGCGCGTTGCACTTCTACAAGGACGCTGCGGCGCATGCTCGACATTTCGGCTGAACACGTATGGGTGGCCCTCGCCGTGACCCTGGCCGCCGGCCTGGCAACCGGCATCGGCAGCTTGATGGTGGTGTTCTCGCGCCGCCCGAACCCGCGCCTGCTGGCGTTCGGGCTGGCCTTCGCCGGCGGGGCGATGGTGTTCGTGTCGCTCACCGAGATCCTCAACAAGGCGATCGACTCGTTCACCCAGGCCTACGATGCGCGCCTCGGGTTTGCCTACGGCACGGCGGCGTTCCTGGCCGGGGTGCTGCTGATCGTGGTCATCGACCACCTGATCCCCAACCCGCACGAGAGCCTGGACAAGCAGGACCCGCTGTTCCGCGACAACAACAAGGCCTACATCAAGCGGGTCGGGATGCTGACCGCGATCGCGATCACCGCACACAACTTCCCCGAGGGCCTGGCCACCTTCTTCGCCACGCTGGAGAGCCCGTCGGTGGGCATGCCGCTGGCCTTCGCCATCGCCATCCACAACATTCCCGAAGGCATCGCGATCGCGGTGCCGGTGTACTTCGCCACGCAGAACAAAGGGTACGCGGTCGGTGCCAGCCTGTTGTCCGGCCTGGCCGAGCCGGTCGGGGCGGTGATCGGCTATTTCGCGCTGTCGGGCGTGCTCAACCACGCCACCTTCGGCTGGGTGTTCGGGCTGATTTCCGGGGTGATGGTGTTCCTGGCCCTGGACGAACTGCTGCCGGCGGCAAAGCGCTACGCCAAGGGTCACGAAACGGTTTACGGGCTGGTGGCGGGCATGGGCAGCCTGGCAGTCAGCCTGGTGCTGTTCAAGTGGTGATACCCCACCCGGCCACCCCCGGCACGCACCAACGGTAGTGCCGGCCGCTGGCCGGCTGCTTTTGGTTGGGGCATGCGGGGAGCCGGCCAGCGGCCGGCACTACCGTTGGCCGTCAACCGACGGCCGGTACCTGGGGTTTATTTCAACCGGTTCAACACCTCGGCCAGCTCGTCGGCCAACGGCGCGTTGAGCAGGTACGGGGTCTTGCCGTTGTCGAGGAAAAACTCCAGCGAGGCCGCGTGCAGGAACAGGCGTTTCAGCCCGATCTGGTCACGAAGGCGCTTGTTGACGTCCGGATCGCCGTACTTGTCGTCACCGGCCACCGGATGGCCCAGATGCTGGGCGTGCACGCGGATCTGGTGGGTGCGGCCGGTTTCGATGCGCACCTCGCAGTACGAATGCCCGCCCTTGCGCTCCAGGACCTTGAAGTGGCTGATCGATTCTTTGCCGATCGGATTGACCTGGACGTGACGCTCGCCGCCCTGGCGAAGCCCCACATGCAGCGGCGCGTCCACGGTCATCGTGCCGTCGGGCATGCGCCCCACCAGCAGGGTCAGATAGTGCTTGCGGATGCCCGAGCCGTGGTCTTCACGCAGCAGCGCCTGCAGCTCGCTCAGCGCCGAGCGCTTCTTTGCCACGATCAGCAGCCCCGACGTGTCCCGGTCCAGCCGGTGCACCAACTCCAGGGTCTTGCCGGGCCGCAGCGCGCGCAGGGTTTCGATCGCGCCGAAGCTGATCCCGCTGCCGCCGTGGCTGGCCACGCCGGACGGCTTGTTCAGCGCCAGCAGCCGATCGTCTTCGAACACGATGGCATCTTCCAGCCGCTTCATGAACGCGGCGGGCGGACCGGCCTTATCTCCTTCTTCATTGAGACGGACCGGAGGCACGCGCACCTCATCGCCGGGCTCGAGCTTGCGCTCTGCCTTGGCGCGGCCGCCGTTGACCCGGACCTGGCCACTGCGGACGAGCTTGTAGATCAGGCTGCGCGGTGCACCCTTGAGCTGGCCGAGCAGGAAGTTGTCCAGGCGTTGCCCTGCCCGGTCGGCCGGGACAGTGAGGATACGTACGCTGGTCATGGCTTCAGCGGCTTTCGGGGTGGGCTCGGTAACGGTCATTGGCCTTTTATTCTGTTACACTCGGCGGGCGAGATAAGGGATTGATTTCGTTGGAAGTTGCTCTGGGCCAGAAGCCCGACTTCCCTCGATTCCGGCACAGTGCGCAGCCACCGCCCCCGGGGCGGCCATGTTAGCGGCTCACCGGCGGTCCCGGCCATCGCCGGATGCCTGACAAGCGTCTGAGCTGAAAAACATGTCCCTGTGGCGCTCCAGCCTGGCTGAAAGCTGCCTCCGGCCCCGTTACACCCAAACCAAAACAAATGAAGCGCTCCCGCGGCCTGCCGTGGTGTTGTAGCGCTGGAAACCCAAGCCGCCCTCCCCGCGCCTGCGCGATGGGCGACGAAGCGTGACCAGAAGCGAAACCCCATGGCGTTCCGCGCGGTAGCAGCGCGCGAGGAACGCAAGAATGAAGCGAATGCTGATCAATGCCACGCAGGCCGAAGAGCTGCGGGTAGCCATCGTGGATGGCCAGACGCTGTACGACATCGACATCGAACAGCCGTCCAAGGAACAGAAGAAGTCGAACATCTACAAGGGCCGCATCACGCGCCTTGAACCTTCGCTGGAAGCGGCCTTCGTCGAGTACGGTGCCGACCGCCATGGCTTCCTGCCGCTGAAGGAAATCTCCCGCGATTACTTCCAGGCTGGCGTCGACCCGAACAAGGCCGGCATCCGCGAGCTGCTGCGCGAGGGCCAGGAAGTGGTGGTCCAGGTCGACAAGGAAGAGCGTGGCAACAAGGGCGCCGCCCTGACCACGTTCATCTCCCTGGCCGGCCGCTACATGGTGCTGATGCCGAACTCGCCCACTGCCGGCGGCGTCTCGCGTCGCATCGAGGGTGAAGACCGCGCCGCGCTGAAGGAAGCGCTGGACAAGCTGAACATCCCCGACGACATGGGCGTGATCATCCGCACCGCCGGCGTCGGCCGCGATGCCGAAGAGCTGCAGTGGGACCTGGATTACCTGCTGCAGGTGTGGAAGGCCATCGCCGAAGCGGCGCTGACCAAGCCGGCCGCGTTCCTGATCTACCAGGAGTCGCGCCTGATCGTGCGCGCCCTGCGCGACTACCTGCGCGCCGACGTCGGCGAGATCCTGGTGGACACCCAGGAGCTGTACGACACCGCCCGTGAGTTCATGCAGCAGGTGATGCCGCAGACCCTGCGCAAGCTCAAGCATTACACCGACGACATCCCGCTGTTCAACCGCTTCCAGATCGAATCGCAGATCGAAGGCGCGTATGAGCGCAACGTGCGCCTGCCGTCCGGCGGCTCGATCGTGGTCGACCAGACCGAAGCGCTGACCGCCATCGACGTCAACTCCTCGCGCGCCACCAAGGGCAGCGACATCGAGGACACCGCCTTCCAGACCAATCTGGAAGCGGCTGAAGAAGTGGCCCGCCAGCTGCGCCTGCGCGACCTTGGCGGCCTGGTGGTCATCGACTTCATCGACATGGCCTCCAACAAGCACCAGCGTGAAGTCGAGAACCGCCTGCAGAACGCGCTCAAGTACGACCGTGCGCGCGTGCAGCTGGGCCGCATCTCGCGCTTCGGCCTGATGGAAATGAGCCGCCAGCGCCTGCGTCCGAGCCTGGGGGAATCCAGCCAGATCGTGTGCCCGCGTTGCGACGGTCATGGCCGCATGCGCAGCGTCGAGTCGATGTCGCTGTCGATCATCCGCGTGGCCGAAGAGCATGCGATGAAGGAGAACACCGGGCAGGTGCTGGTCCAGGCCCCGGTGGAAATCGCCAACTACCTGCTCAACGAGAAGCGCAGCGCCCTGCGCGAGATCGAACAGCGCCATGACGCGCCGATCGTGATCGTCGCCGACGAACAGCTGCATACCCCGCACTACGAAGTCACCCGCCTGCGCGAGAACGAGCTGGGCGAAGAAAGCGGCAAGCCGAGCTACCAGCGCGGCACCCCGCGCAAGCTGCCGGTACACGCGCTGACCAAGGCCCAGCTGAACATCCCGGCTGCCCCGGTGGTGACCCAGGTCAAGCACAGCCAGCCGGCCCCGGTGCGCGAAGCGCCGGAACCGGAAGCCGCGCCGATCCCGGTCGCCCCTGTAGTGGTGGCCGCACCGGCCGCCACCGGCGTGGTCGGTTGGCTCAAGCGCATCTTCGGCGGCGAGCCGGCCCCGGCCGCTGCACCGCAGCCGAGCGGTCGTCCTGCCCAGGACGGCAACCGCAACAACCGCAACAAGGATCGCAACAAGGACCGCAACGGCGGTCGTCGCGATGAGCGTGGCGAGCGTGGCGGCAACGGTCAGGGCCAGGCCCAGGGCCGCGGCAACAAGGACCGCGCCGAGCGTGGCGAACGTGGCGGCAAGAACGAGCGCCGCGACGAGCGTCGCCAGGACGTGGCCGCACCGGCCGCAGCCGCTGCACAGGTGCAGGCACCGGGCCAGGGCAAGCCGCGCGGTGAGCAGCAGCCCAAGCAGCCGCGCAACGAACAGCAGCAGCCCAAGCTGAAGCAGCCCCGCCAGAACCAGAACCCGCAGCAGCCCAAGCCGCAGCAGGGTGAGGGTGACAAGCCGGCCGCCAGCGAGAGGCCGGCCCGTCAGCCACAGGCCGATGCGCCCAGGCCGGTCGACACCGCCGCACCCGTCGCCGATGCCGCCGTGCTTGCCGCCGCGGCGGTGACCGGTGCCGACGGCGTCGCGCCGCATGCAGCGGTACAGCAGGACGACAGTGCCCCGCACGCAGCCTCCGCTGCGACCGAGGAAGCCGCGCTGACCACCGGTGAAGCCGGTGAGCAGACCGACGGCCCGGGCAATGCCGACGACGCCAACGGTGATGGCGGCTCGCGTCGTCGTCGCGGCCGTCGCGGTGGCCGTCGCCGTCGTCGTGGCAATGGCGACTCGGCAACGGGCAGCGAAGGCTTGAACGATGACGCCGGTCTGGACGACGACGGTGACGACCAGGATGGCGACCAGGACGGTGCAGATGCCGCCCGGGCCGAACGTCCGGCCGCCAACAACGGTCAGCCACAGCCGGAGTTCGACTTCGACGACGACAGCGGCAATGCGCCGGCCCCGGCCGCACCGGTCCAGGCCCCGCGCCCGGCCCCGGTGGCTGCTGTCGCCGCCGCTGCACCGCTGGCCGTGGTGAGCAGCCCGGTGGTGACCGCCGGCCACGCCGAGGCCAGCCCGGCCCCGGAAGCGGCCGCACCGTCGTACACCGACCGCGTGCCGTTCGTGGAATCGCCGACGCCGGCGCCGGCCGTGGTGCAGACCCCGAAGCCGGCGGCCGCGCCGCATGCCGAAGCGCCGAAGGCTGCCTACGCTGCCCCGGTTGTCGAGACGCCGAAGGCGGTTGAAGCCGCTCCGGTGGTCGAGACCCCGAAGGCCGTTGAAGCTGCCCCGGTTGTCCAAGCCCCGAAGGCGGTTGAAGCCGCTCCGGTTGTCGAGGCCCCGAAGGCCGTTGAAGCTGCCCGGGTTGTCGAAACCCCGAAGGCGGTTGAAGCTGCCCCGGTTGTCGAGACCCCGAAGGCGGTTGAAGCTGCTCCGGTTGTCGAGACCCCGAAGGCCGTTGAAGCTGCCCCGGCTGTCGAGACCCCGAAGGCCGTTGAAGCCGCTCCGGTTGTCGAGACCCCGAAGGCGGTTGAAGCCGCTCCGGTTGTCGAGACCCCGAAGGCCGTTGAAGCTGCCCCGGTTGTCGAGGCGCCGAAGACTGTCGAGGCGGCACCCGCCGCCGTGACCGTCGACGCCAGCCACGACGCCCGTCCGGTGCAGTCGAGCATGCTCGACGCCGCGGTCGATCCGATCCAGGCAGCGCCGGAAAAGGTGGCACCGGCTCCGGCCGCCCGTGTCGAGGCCGCCCCGGTGGTGCACAACGGCCAGCTGTTCGGCACTGCCGCCAGTGACGCCCCGGCAAGCACCGATGCAGCCGCCCAGGCCGCACAGGCCGAGGCCCGCGAGGACATCCCGACCGATGTCGCGCAGACCGACGCCACCGACAAGCAGGATCAGGAAAGGAACGACAAGGCCTGATCCCGCCCACGCGGTACGCAACACCCAGACAGCGGCCTTCGGGCCGCTGTCTGCGTTTGGGGATCACGGAGGCTGTGGCATGCTCGGCCGATGCTGCGATCCATCTCCCTGCCCGCCTGTGTGTTGTTGCTCTGCACGGTGGCTGCGTGCCGCCCTGCCCCTGCGCCGGCGCCTCCCCTCAGCGACGCGGCCATCGCGGTACGCGATGCATTGCCGGAGGATCGGTTCCGCGGCCAACTCGGCGGCGCGCCCGTGGAACTGCTGGCGCGGGACTGCAAGGTGTTCGGGGTCGCGCGCGGGCCTGGCCAGGACGTCACCTTGACCGAAGTGCTGGCGCCGGAGCCCTATCCGTTCTTTACCGGCTGCGAGCGGCAGTCGCTGCGCGAAGAGGACGGTGCAGTGATTGCGGTGCTGGGTCGCCGTGCGTTCGGTGCGGGCGGCTGCTGCGCCACGGGCGGCACCTGGCGGACGCGCAATGGACAGACCTGGGAGAAGATCAGCGGGCAGGCGATTCCGTAGCGCGTTTGCGTTTCCGGACACCGGGTGGAATGCAGCCACGCATGCCGTGGCTCTACCGGGCCGTCCGCCGCGTCGGCGCGTTTCAGGGCGTGCTGGCGGCCGGGGTGCCCGGCGACGGGGCGAACTGCAGGCGCGTCCACACCCCGTAGTGGTCCGATGCCCAGCGCCCTTCGGCGTAGGGCTGGTCGAACAGGATCTTCGCTTCGCGGGCGAGCAGCCGGTCCTGCTGGAAGAAAATGTGGTCGATGCGCGACGGCGCCTGGTAATAGTGCCGGTTGAGCGTACTGACCTGGGCCAGTTCGTTGTTGACGTGCACGCTGCCGAAGCTGTCGCCGTACTGGTTGCGCAGCGCGCTCAGGTCGCCGGCATCCACCAGCGCGTTGAAGTCGCCGGCGATCACCACCGGGGCATCACCGGCGGTACCGGCAATGAAGGTGAGCAGATCGGCGACCTGTTCGGCACGGATGCGGCTGCCGGTTTCGTCCGAGCGTTCGTTGAGATGGGTGGCGTAGACATTCACCGGCCTGCCGTCCACGTCGATGCGCAGATGCGCGACGGTGCGGTAGTCGCCCCGCGGCGCGAGCAGATGGTCGTTGCGCGCCAGCACCTTGCGCCGGGTCAGCAGCGCGTTGCCATAGCGCTTGAAGCGCCCCGGCGGATCGGTGGACACGAACTGGTAGTCGTAGCCGAGCCGACGTGCCAGCCACGCGGCCTGGTTGCGCACGTTCGGCTTCTGGATCACTTCCTGCAGCGCGATCGCATCGGGGCGCAGCGCCTGCAGCTCGCGCAGGATCACCTTGCGCCGCGCCGGCCAGTTTTCCCGGTCGTGATGCAGGTTGAAGGTGACCATGCTCATGCCCGGCCCGGCGCTGGCCGCCGTACCCGGCGCCGTCGTGACCGCCGCAACCGGTGTCGGCTCGGCCGCGTGCACGACGCCGCTGAGCAGGCACGCCACGGCCAGGGCATGGACAAACGCACAGCGCGCGCGTGCAGTGAAAGCAGACGTCCGCATTACTGTGCCTTGCGTTCTGCGCGACGTACCGAAGACGGCACGTCGATCTCGACCTTGGCCGGCACCTGGGTGATGCGCAGCTCGCCATTCAACCACTGTGCCGGTTCGCCGTTGACCAGGGTGTCGCCCGGTTCGCCACTGTACGGCCAGCGCAGGATGACCCCGCCCTGCGGCGGCACCACGCCGGCCGCGACCTCCAGCACCAGCTGCTTGTCGCTACGGCTCAATGCGTAGCTGAGCTGCCCGTTCGGCGTACGCAGGCCTTTGATCGCCACGCCTTTGCCATCCAGCCAGCGCGACGGCACGCCGGCGGCGAGCACCAGGCTGTCGTCGACATCACGGTTGTAGGCGAACATGTCCAGCGCCGAGCGCACGAAGTCCGAGGCCACCCAGGCATGCGGCAGGTCGCCGACGAAGAACGGCTTGCGCGGTGTATGCGAGACCACTTCGGCCCACTGGTTCCAGGCCTGCGGCGCGCGGTCCTTGAAGAAGAACTCGGTGGCCTGCCAGGCGCGGTCGCGCCAGCCCAGGCGCACGAACGCGGCCACGTTGCGCCACTCGTAGGGGGTGTAGTCCTTCCACTCGCGCTTGCCGTCGCGGCGTTCCACGAACTGCGTCCAGTACCGCTCGAAGGTGTTGTCCAGGTACGGCTGTGGCAGGCGCCCCTGTTCGCCACCCGGGGCCAGCGCGATGGTGGTCGAGGTGGCGTCGAAATCGCCCAGCTCGGCCGAACCGGGCAGGTAGTCGATCTTGTGCTGGGCCACCGCCGCCTGCAGCGAGGCCGCGAGGTCGTCACGGAACTGGTCGCGCGAGGCGCTGATCTGCATGGCCTCGGCCTTGCCCAGCGTGCTGGCGATGATCGCCGCATCCTTGTAGCCGCGCAGCGCCCAGAAATTGTCCCAGTACGAATGCATCGGCTTGGCCGAGTAGCCTTCGTGGCTGATCGACACCGGCATCATCCCGTAAAAGGCCGGGTTGCGCGCGCGGTTCTCCTCGGTGCGCTCGCTCAGGCGCAGCTGCTCCATGTAACCGTAGGCGCCCTGCACGTGCGGCCACATCGCCTCCAGGAAGGTGCTGTCGCCGGTATAGCGCCAGTACTCGGCAATGTTGAAGATCAGCTCGCCATGGCTGTCGTTCTCCGGCACCGGATCGCTGCCGCGCGGATCCACGCAGCACGGCACCTTGCCGTTGTCGAACTGATGCGGCGCATACCAGCTGACGTACTCGCGCACCGCATCGCTGCGGCCCATGCGCAGCAGGCCTTCGGAAATCATCGCGCCGTCGCGGATCCAGCTGCGCGAATACGACCGCGTGCCCGGCTGGATGCTCGGGCCGATCCGCGAGATCAGCATGTGCGCCAGCGCGGTGCGCAGGGTGTCGGCCAGCGGCTTGCCGGCGGCGGGCACCTGCAGGGTCACCTGGTCCAGCTTGGTGCGCCACATCGAGGCCACGGTCTGCTGCGCCTTGGCCGCGTCGAAGTCCTTGGGCATGGTCCACGCGCCGGTCTGCGGCAGCACCAGCGCGACCTCGCGGCTCTGGCCCGGTTCCAGCTTCCAGCGGTACACCAGTGCGCCGGAGGCCAGGCCGGTGGGATCGCGGACCTCGGTGGTGGTCGGCAGCTTGCCGCTGGCCAGGTGCACCACGTCCAGCTTGCTGTCGAAGGTGGTGGCGAAGGTGGCGTCCGGCGCCTGCGCCGGGTACACGCGCGGGGTGCCGTTGACCTCGACGTCGCTGGCCTCCACCGACAGGTTGTCGATGCGGCTGAAGCCGCCGACGGTGTTGAGGAACTGGGTGGGCGGATTGACCTGCCACGGGCGTACGGCCAGTGCCAGGGTGTATTCGTGGGCGACCTTGTCCGGGTTGCGCAGGGTGTAGCGACCGACCAGCTGCGCCTTGTCGGGGGTGCCCTGCACGAAGCCGGTGACCTGCAGCGCGGCCTTGTCGTGGCTCCAGTCGACGCTGGCGATGGGCAGGTAATCGTCCTGCAGCGACTGCCTGCTGGTCACATCGGCCCAGCTCAGCAGCTTCTTGCCGTCCACCAGCACGAACGGCTCGACGCTGAAGCTGGCCTTGGCCACTTCCAGCGCGCCGTCTTCGCCGATCAACGCCTGTTCGCGGCCACCATCCAGGCCCAGCAGCGTCCAGTACGGCTGTTCGCCGCTGAAACCGCGCGGCACCGAACCGCGTGGCAGGTCGGCACCGACCGAGCGGATGAAGTCATTGGGGGTGTCGGCGAAATCCAGCGGCTTGAGGCTGATATCGCGGATGCCGTAGCGCCAGCTCGGGCCGCCCTTGAGGTCGAAACGCAGGTAGCGCGCCTCGGTATCGGGCAGCGCCAGCCAGTCGCGGTCACCACCGCCACCGACCACCTCGCGCACTTCCTTCCAGCTACGGCCATCCTGCGAGGTACGCACCACGTACCGGGTGGCTTCCAGCCCCGGCAGCCACTGGATCACCGCACCGCCGAACTCGCGCACCTTGTGCAGGTCCAGGCTGATGGTCTGCTCGGCCACGCCGCCGCTGATCCACACCGTGTCCGGTTTGCCGTCGGCGATGCGGCTCTGCAGTGCGGTGGCGGTGTCGGCGATCACCGACGGCGTCAACGCCGAGGTATCCATCGGCGGCAGGCCCTGCAGGGTCAAGCGGTCGAAGCACACCGTGCCCTTGCCGCCCACCTTGCTGTAAATCGTGAATTCGATCGCGGCGCTGCGGGCGAGCGTGGTTTCCTTGGACGGCCCCCAGGCCTTCTCGATCTGGCGCGCGCGGTACTGCACGCTGCTCCACGCCTTGGGGAAGGTGTAACCGGGCCGGTTGACCCACCACACGTTGTCACCGCTGGCGTCGATCAGCTTGAACTGCAGGTCGTTGGACGGGGAGTCGCCGCGCAGCTGCAGGCCGAACTGGTAGTTGGCCGGGTACTCGATGCCCAGCTCGCGGCGGATGCCGACGTAGCCGGAAACGTCGTGAAAATCGTAGTCCACGCACAGCGCGCGCCCGCCGCCACTGCCGACCACGCTGCGCAGCGAACCGCTGACCTGGTCGGACACCACCAGTTTCCACGGACTCATGTCGTCGAAGCTGTCCAGCACCTTCGGTGCCGGCAACGCTGCCGGCGCGGCGGCCGGGGCCGCCATCGACCACATCAGCCCAAGACCCAGACCCACCGCGACGACGGCATGTTTCACCCTTTGACACTCCCCAGCAGCAGACCTTGGATGTAGTAACGCTGCAATGCCAGGAACAGCAGCAGCACCGGCACCACCGTGACCACCGCACCGGCCATCATCATCTCCACGTCCATGATGTGTTCGCGCGACAGGGTGGCCAGGGCGACTGGCAGAGTGTAGTGCTCCTGGTCGGTCAGCACGATCAACGGCCACATGAAATCGTTCCAGGCGCCCATGAAGGTGAAGATCGACAGCGTTACCAGCACCGGCTTGAGCATCGGCAGCACGATCTGGAAGAAGATGCGCATCTCCCCTGCCCCGTCCATGCGCGCCGCTTCCAGCAGCTCATCGGGGATCGAGCGTGCGTACTGGCGCACCAGGAAGATGCCGAACACGCTGGCCAACGCCGGCACGACCACGCCGCCGAAGCTGTTGACCAGGCCCAGCTGCTTCATCAGCAGGAACAGCGGCAGCATCGCCACCTGCGCCGGAATCACCAGCGCCGCCAGCAGCACCTGGAAGATGCGCTCGCGGCCGGCGAAACGCAGCTTGGCGAACGCATAGCCGGCCATGGTGTTGAGCAGCAGCGAGCCCAGCGTGATCGCCAGCGACACGCCCAGGCTGTTGATGAAGTTGTTGCCCATGCCGGTGCGCGCGAACAACTCGTGGTAGTTCGCGGTGGTCAACGAGGACGGCAGCAGCGGCGGCGGGAAATGCGCCGCCTCGCCAGTGGGCATGAACGACACCGACAGCATCCACAGCAACGGCGCCAGGCTGACCAGCGCCAGCACGGTCAGGCCGCCATTGATCCACCATGCATGCCAGCGCGACTGGCCGATTTCACGACTCATACCAACTGCCTCTTGCGGCCGAAACGCAGCATGACGCTGGTGACGGCCAGGATGATCAGGAACAGCAGGAACGCCACCGCGGAGGCACGCCCCAGGTTCCACCACTTGAAGCCTTCTTCGAACATGAAATACAGCACGCTGACGGTGCTCTGCAGTGGGTCGCCGCGGGTCATCACGTAGGGCTCGGCGAACAGCTGGAAGTAGCCGGACACGGTAATCACCCCGACCACCAGCAGCACCGGGCCGAGCATCGGCAGGGTGATGTGCAGGAACTGCTTCCAGCGCGAGGCGCCGTCGATGCGCGCGGCCTCGTACAGGTCATGCGGGATCGCCTGCAGGCCGGCCAGGAAGATCACCATGTTGTAGCCGAAGTTCTTCCACACCGCGAACAGCATGATGGTCGGCATGGCCCAGTTGGGATCGCCCAGCCAGTCGATCGGGCTGATCCCGAGGTGGCCCAGGCCGTAGTTCACCAGGCCGTAGCTGGTATGGAACAGGTAGCGCCAGATCACCGCCACCGCCACCAGCGTGGTCACCACCGGGGCGAACAGCGCGGTGCGGAACAGCGCCTTGAAGCGCGCGGCCGGGGCGTTGAGCAGGATCGCCGCACCCAGCGACACCGCGATCGACATCGGCACGCCGACGATCACGAAGTAGGTGGTGTTCCACAGCGACTTCCAGAACATCGGGGTCTGCAGCAGGTCGATGTAGTTGCCCAGCCCGACGAAGCGCAGGTTGCCCCCGTCGGCCAGGGAGTACAGGTCGAAGTCGGTGATGCTCAGTGCCAGCGCCGAGAACACCGGGAGGCCGAAGAACACGCCGATGACCAGGATGGCCGGGCCGGCGAACATCCAGCCGGCGAGCGAACGCTGCTTCATTGCACCGCCCCCACTGCGCTGGAATGCACGCCGGTACCGGCGGCCTTTTCCTGCGCATCGCGTTCATGCATCCAACGGCGCTTGGCGAGGACCTTGTCCACGCGCTTGTCCAGTTCCTTCACTGCCACATCCTGGTCGAGGCCACCACGCACCACCTGTTCGGTGATGATCCGCATTTCCTGCACGATCCGCTCCCACTCCAGCACCTTCGGCGTGGGCTTGACGCGTTCCAGCTGGTCGCGGAACGGCTGCGCCAGCGGGTCATTGGCCAGCGAGGGGTATTCCCAGGTGCTGCGCCGCGGCGGCAGGTCGCCGATGATGGAATGGAAACGTTCCTGGATCGCCGGGCGCGACAGGAATTCGATCAGCTTCCACGACGCTTCCTTCTGCTGCGAGGAGCGGAAGATCACCAGGCTGGTGCCACCGGCGATGCCTGCGCCCGGGCCGTCCGGACCCGGCAGTGCGGCGGTGCCCCACTTGCCTTCCAGTTCCTTGGGCTGCAGCTTCTTGAACTCGCGGATATTCCACGGGCCGGACAGGTAGAACACGTTGAAGCCGCGGAAGAACTCATCCCACACGTTGGAGATCTGCGTCTCGGACATGCGCGGTGCCCAGCCCTGGGCGAACATGTTTTCGTAGAAGCCCAACGTCTTGCGGAAGCCCGGGCTGCTGAAATTGCCGCGGGTGTCGTCATCGCGCAGCAGCGGGTCGGGCTGCTGCAGGGCGAAGGACAGCTGCTGCTCGAACTCGTTGATCGGCATCAGCACCGCATAGCGCTTGGGCCCCTGCATCTTCTTGATGGCCGCCATCATCTCGTTCCACTCCGCCCAGGTGCGCGGGGGGTGGTCGTAGCCGGCCTGGGCCAGCAGGTCCTTGCGGTAGTACAGCAGGCGCGTATCGACATACCACGGCACCCCGACCAGCTCGTCATGCACGACGTTGGTGTCCCAGATGCCCTGGAAGTAGTCGGCCGGATCCACCACCTTGGACTGGGCCACGTACGGCTGCAGCGGCACCAATGTGTTGAGCTCGGCGAACTCGGGGATCCAGGTGTTGCCGAGCTGGCACACGTCCGGCAGCCCGTCGGCGGCGAAGGCGGTCAACAGCTTCTCGTGCGCGGCCGTCCATGGGATGTTCTGCACATCGACGTGGATACCGGGATTTTCCGCTTCGAACTCGCTGATCAGGCCGCTGACCACCTCGGCCTCGCGGCCCATCGCCCAGAAGCGCACGGTGACCCCTTCAGGCTCCTTGCGACAGCCACCCAGCAACACGCTGCCGACCAGCAGCAGCAACAGACTCAGACCCAGCGTGGGGCGCGACGACAATGGCACTGCTTACTTCCCCTGCTGCTGGTTGCGGTTCGTATTGGAACTGTTCTTCTGTTCCTGGGCCGCTGCCGCGCGCGATTCGGCGATGCCGACCGAGCGCGCCGAGGCCGCTTTTTCATCTTTCTGCAGTTCCATCGGCTGGTCCTCGCCTTCGGGGGTCAACCAGCCACCGCTGAAGCCGGCCCGTTCCAGGCCCTTGCGGATGTGCACGTTCTTCTTCATCACGTCCCAGACGAAATCGTTCCGGTAGTTGGCGATCATGGTCAGGATCGGGCCCTGGTCGATGCCGATGTAGTCACTGGCCACCCAGCCGCGGTCGGGCACCAGCCGACCGGTCTTGATCGGGATGTCGTAGTTGAAGCTGGGGTTGAACGAATCCAGGAACCCGTAGCTGGAATAGATGTAGTCGCCGTAGCGCTTGTGCATTTCCAGCGTGGCCGGGATCACTTCTTCCGGGGCGAACACCACCGAGGCGATGGCCGCGGTCGGGGCGATCGTGCCGTCGTCGAAGTTTTCGCGCAGGCCGGCGCCGCGCGAGGAGTAATGGCGGAACTGACGCTGCTCGCCGCGGTACTCCTGGGTGGTGTTCTGCGGACCATCGCTGGCGGTCAGGCCCCACACGTTTTCGCCGTAGTCCTTCCAGTTCATCGGATTGGCGATGGCGTACTCGCGCTGGGCCAGCGCGGCCGAGCGGCTGTTGAGGAAGTAGGTGCTGCCGCGCTCGCGCATGTAGGCATCCTGGATGTCACGGAAGTCCACCCACACATGCGTGTACTGATGGCCGAACAACGGCCCGAAGGACAGGTATTCCTGGCCCTGGTAGACGCCCCAGTCGTTGTCGTAGGTGCGCGTCCACACCGTCCAGGCATCCGGGCTGACCGGATGGGTCGGCGAGCCGAGCGCGAGGATGTAGACCATCATCGCCTCGTTGTAGCCCATCCAGTCGTGGTCGATGAAGCCGCTCTCGGGGAACCAGCCCATCGAGATCAGCGGCGCGCGCTGCTGCAGCCACGGCCAGTCCACGCGCTTGTACAGGGTCTCGGCGATGTCGCGGATTTCCTTCTCGCGTGAATCGTCACCGGTGTAATACGACTGGGCAAACAGCACGCCCATCATCAGCAGCGCGGTGTCCACGCTGGAGAGCTCCACCCAACTGTCGTAGCGCGCGCCCTTCTGCATGTCCAGGAAGTGGTAGTAGAAGCCCTTGTAGCCGCCCTTGCCGGTGCGCTGCGGCCCCATCGGCAGGTCGCGGAAGAACTTCAGCGTCAGCAGGGTGCGGTCCACGGCCTGGGTACGGCTGACCCAGCCGTTCTCCACGCCGATCGGATAGGCGGTAAGCGCGTAACCGACCGAGGCGATGCTGGCGAACGGACGCGAGGGATAGCGGTCCGGGCTGAGGCCATTGACTTCGTTGGTGGTGTCCCAGAAGAACTGGAACGTGCGGCGCTCGATATCGTCAAACAGCGGCGGCAGCTCGGGCTTCATCGGGCGCGGCGGCACGTCAGCCTCGACCAGGATGACCGGCGGCTTCGGCTTTTCGGGCTTGTCCGGCGCCTGCTTCTGGCAACCGGCGATGGCCACGGAGAGCAACGCCAGCGACACCATCCGAGATGCATTCATCGACCACCACCTTTTGCGCATGTTCGTGCTGCAGAGCATAGCCTCAACCAAGCTGAAATCGTTTACAGATCACGATCAAAAAAAATCCGCCAGAGCGGACCGTCTGCGTACCGACCCACGGTCGGCACCTACCGCACACGCGCTTGCCCATCCGTGGACGGCAAGCGCCTGTACAGTCCCGCCGACCGGCCCAAGCCGGCCGACGGTACTGCCCGGCACCGTCCCAGGGACGATGCCGGGTATTGCAGGAATCAGAAGCGGAAGCCGACTTCCGCCTTGACCTGGCGCGGCGTACCGACGATATCGCCGGTCTCGTTGTAGCTGGCCAGCAACTTGCCGTTGGACTTGGTGTAGTTGTAGTTGGAGAAGTTGTCGAAGTTGAAGACGTTGATGATGTCGATACGCGCATACAGCTCGGTATCGCCCGGCATCTTGAACGTCTTGGTGGCCTGCAGGTCGACCGAACGGTAGCCGAAGATCTTGCCACCGAGCAGGAACTTGCCGTTGCCATTGGGCACCGCGGCGCCCGGGGTCGGCAGGTCGAAGCCGGTCGACTGGGTGACCGGGTACCAGTCGTTCACCGCGGTCGGGGTGGCCAGGGTGATCTTGCCGCCGAAGGTGATGTCCCAGAAGCCGGCATACGAACCGGTGAGCACCAGGCGGTGACGCGGTGCGCCGTTGGAGCGGATGGTCGGGTAGTCCTCGATCAGGCCACGGTCGAACGCGTACTTCTCATTGATGTCGCGGTTGTGGCGTGCGGTGGTCCAGGTGTAGGCGATGGAGGTGCCCCAGCCGCTTTCCTTGGTGAACGGCTTCTGTGCCGACAGCAGCACCTGCGTTGCGCGCGTCTTGATGCCCTGCTGGCCGATGATCAGGCTGCCGAAGCCCGGCACGTTGCAGCTCCAGGCCTGGCTCAGGCCCGGGTCGGTGCCACCGCACAGGCGCGGGTCATCGAAGAACTGGCCGGTCGGGTAGCGGTTGCCCAGGGTGAAGGCGAAGCCGTCGTAGCTCAGCGTGCGGGAGATGGTGGCATCGGTCAGCCAGTCACCGACCTGGTTGCTCATGCCCAGGCTGAACTGGTCGGAGTACGGCACCTTCAGGTTGTTGTTCAGCAGATCCACTTCCAGGCCGGCATTGCTGGTCGAACCGACCAGCGACTGCAGGTTGCCGATACCGTTGAGCAGGTTCGGGTTCCAGTCATAGCAGGCAGCCTGGCCGTTGAGGCAGCTGCCGGTGGCCGGGTTGCGGAAGTAGACGGTCGGCTGCGGCAGGGCCAGCTTGGTGGTTTCCAGCTGCAGGTTGTCGAACAGGTCGCGGTCATACGAACGACCGGCACCACCGTGGATCACGTGCTGCTCGTCGGCGTTGATGTCATACGAGAAGCCCAGGCGCGGCTGCCAGGCATCCTTGAACGCCTTGCGGTTGTGGCCGTTGCTGATGTAGTTGCTGATGTCCAGCCCGCCCAGCGCCAGCGTATCGGCGAAGGTCTGGCCAGCGGCAGCGCGCGGGTCCTGCGAGTAGATCGCATCGACCACGGCCTGCGGGGTCACGAAGTCCAGGTAGGCCGGGGTCTTTTCGTAGTCCCAGCGCAGGCCGATGTTCAGCTGCAGGTGGTCGTTGACCTGCCAGTCGTCCTGGATGAACAGGCCGATCTGCTTGGACTTCGAACGCACTTCGCCGGACACGCCCGTTACGCCGTTCACCGGCTTGACGAACTGCGCCTTGTACGGGATGTCGGACGGGAAGTCCGGATCACCCAGCGAGTAGGTGAACTGCGGATTGATCTGCGCCGCATCGGAGGCGTACAGGTCGATCTGCTTGTACTTGGCGCCCATCTTGATGGTGTGGTCACCGGCCCACTGGATGCCATCCAGGGTCAGGTTGTCCTCAATCGCCCAGCCCTTCTGGCCTTTCACCTGCGAATCCAGCGCCGAGGCGCCACCGATCTTCACCAGGGTACGGTCTTCGGTGCCATCCGGCGCGGTATAGGTGAAGCCGTTGCCCAGGGTCAGCGGGGTCGGGTTGTTGAACGAATCTTCATGGGTGAGCATCATTTCGTTGTAGTAACGCTCGCCGCTGTGGTTCCAGCGCAACGCGTAACGACGGTCGGTGTTCACCACTTCACGGCCGGCTTCCGGCGCGGTCTGACCACTGAACTGCTGCTGGGTCTCGTCGCGGTCCTGGAAGCTCAGCTCGATGCGATCGTTGTCGGTCGGCTCGAAGTCGATCTTGGCGAAGATCAGGTCCTGCTCGAACGGCTGGCTGGCCGGGCCGAGGCCGGCGGCGGCGTCTGCCGGCAGCAGGCCGACGCGGTTGGTGACCGAGCCTTCCGGCGCGATGGTGACCGGCAGGTCGAAGCGCTTGGCTTCATAGGTCACGAAGAAGTGGGCCTTGTCCTGGATGATCGGGCCACCCAATGCAAAACCATATTCCTTCTCGGCCGACGCCTCCTTGGTCTGGCCAGCCTGACGCTCGGCCGGGGTCTTGGCGCGCATGTCTTCGTTGGTGTAACGGTAGAAGGTTTCACCCTTGAACTCGTTGGTACCGGACTTGGTCGCCGCGGTCACGGCCGCGCTGGACACCTGGCCATACTCGGCCTTGTAGTTGCCGCTGATGACCTTGTATTCGCCGATGGCCAGCTGCGGGAACGGGTTGCCGGCGCTGCCGGACTGGCCGGCCACGCCGCCGCCCTTGACGTAGCTCTTCTGGCCCACGCCGTCGATGTAGACGTTGGTGCCGTCGGCATTGGTGGCACCGCCGCGCAGCGAGGTGTTGCCCTTGGCATCACGGGTGAAGATCAAGCCCGGGACCGCGTCGGCGAATTCCAGGAAGTTGCGCGACACCTGCGGGGTGGTCTGGATCTGCTGCAGGCTCACCGTCTTGCCCACTTCGGAGGTACGCACTTCCTGCAGCAGGGTCGGTGCAACGACGTTGACCGTGTCCAGGTTGGTGGCGTTGGCGGTGCTGCCGTTGGCCGGCGCGCCGCCGAAGTTCAGGGTCGCGGTCGAGGCCACGGTCACCGTCACCTTCTGGGTCTGGCCATTGGCCACGACGTCGTAGGTGCCCGGATCCAGGCCCATCAGCGAGTAGCTGCCGTCGGCGCGGGTGGTCGCGCGACGCACGGTGCCGCTGGCCAGGTTGGTCGCGGTCACTTCGGTGCCGGCGTCGGCCTGGGCAACCTGACCGCGCAGCGAGGAGGTGGCCGACTGCGCCATCAGGCTCGGGGCGGCGCCCAGCATCAGGCAGGTGACCAAGGCGCTCGTCAGCAGGCTGCGAGCCGGCGTGCGATTGCGGTGATTGGAATACGTCATGTAAATCTCCGGGTGGTGGTGGCCGTCTTTGCGGCCCCTGTCGTTTTTTTATTACGTGGTTTTAATGCGCCACGACCAACGGTCGTGACCTACGGCTCGTTTCTGGGCTTGCTTGAGTCACGCACGATCAGGCTCGGTACAAGCGTCTGCTTGTCGCCGGCCGCTTCCGTGTTGTTGCTGTCCATCAACTGCAACAGACGCGTCATCGCCTTATCGCCGAGGTCGGCGATACTCACCTGCATCGTGGTCAACGATGGGTGAACGAAACGCGCCAGCGGAATGTCATCGAAGCCCGCCAGGGCGACATCGGCCGGTACCCGCACGCCTGCCTGCGCGAACGCATACAGACACCCCAGCGCCATCATGTCGTTGGCGGCGAACACCGCATCGGGCAGCGCACCGGCTGCCAGCAACTCCTGTCCGGCGCGATGGCCGGAGGCTTCGTCAAAGTCACCGGGCAACTCGATGCCTGCCGCATCCGCGCCGAAGGCGGACAACGCATCGCGGAAACCGCGCAGGCGTTCGCGGGCATCGAAGTTGAGATCCGGACCAGAAATGAACGCGATGCGGCGGTGGCCGACATCGAGCAGATGGCGGGTCATCGCCATCGCGCCGGCATGGTCATCGATGCTCAGCACCGGATGATCCTGCTCGGGCAGATAGGTGTTGATCAGCACCGTCGGCAGCGACTGCGGCAGGTTGTCGGTCAGGAACCCGGGGCTTTCCGCGTACGGGGACAGCACCAGCAAGCCGTCGACCCGGCCACGCATCGCGCGCAGCGCCGCACCCTGCTGCTCCTGGTCGCCGTGGTAGCTGGACACCAGCAGGTGCTGGCGACGCTCACGGGCGACCCCGTCGATGCCACGCATCAACTCGGAGAAGAACTCGCCGTACAGGTCCGGCAGGACCACGCCAATGGTGTTGGTGCGCCGGCTGCTCAGGCTGCGGGCCGCCGCATGCGGGGTATAGCGCAGACGCGCAGCCACCTCCAGCACCAGCTTGCGCACCGGTTCGGCGACATTTTCGTGTCCATTGAGCGCACGCGAGACCGTGGCCACGGAGACCCGGGCTTCGCGGGCTACATCTTTGATTGTGATGGCTGCCTTGTTCACTTCGCCGCCCTCCACGGCTTAGAGATCTGGGGCTTGGCGCGGAATGTAAGCGTTTTCAATCCTGAATGTAAACACTACGTTAGGCCAATGTCGTACGGCGGTAACGCAAACCTGTCCTTGGCGGTCCCTCAGGGGACTCGCCAGGACAAGGCAGGACAAGGGTTTCAGCGGTTTTTGGCCGGGGCCTCGGCACGGATGGACAGCGCATGGATATCGGTGTCCATCATGCTGCCCAAAGCGGCATAGACGGCCCGGTGGCGCGCAAGTGGCAGCGTGCCCTCGAAGGCGGCGCTGACCACATGCACGTTGAAATGGCCGCGACCGTCGCGCGCGCCCTCATGCCCGGCATGGCGGTGGCTGTCGTCCTCCACTTCCAGCAGCTCCGGGTCCAGCGCCTGCTGCAGGGCCGCGCGGATGCGCTCGACCCGGTTCACGGCAGCACCTTGCGGAACGGGCGCACCTGCACGCGGGTGTAGACCCCGGCGGCCACGTACGGATCGGCATCGGCCCAGGCCCGGGCCAGCGCGAGCGAGCCGAATTCGGCGATCACCACGCTGCCGCTGAAGCCGGCCGGGCCCGGGTCCTCGCTGTCGATGGCCGGGCACGGCCCGGCCAGCAGCAGGCGGCCCTCATCACGCAGGGCGGTCAAACGGGCCAGATGCGCCTCGCGCACCGACATGCGGGCGGCCAGCACATCGGCGCCGTCATAGCCTTCAATCACATACCACACAGGCAACTCCAGGGTTCAGCTAAACGAACCCGGCGATTCTAGCCCGCCTCGCTGGACACTGCGGGCCTGAACCCGTACTCTTGGGTCCATTGCACGTGGCTGGACGCAGCAGCCCCGTCGGCACAAGGCTTCACTGCCACCCGACGACCGACCCGCTGCCCCACACCAGCACACGTAGACGACCTCCTTGTAGTTCTGTCGCTGCCCATCGCGGCGCGCCTTTGTGTTCGAAGTGTGGAACCGCGCCGACCCAGGCGTGTCATGGCCAGCCATCGTACCGCCCGGAATGCTCCGGCTGCGGGCACGGCGCGGCGACCGGTCCGTTGCAATACAGACGTCAACTTGATGACCTCCGAACTCGCGCTCGACGCGAACCCGCAAACCCGGCCGACCGCCCCACAGCAGCAGGAAATGCCGCTGGCTGTAGTGCATGGTCAACCGGTCCTGCAGATTCCGCAGGACCTGTACATCCCGCCGGATGCGCTGGAAGTCATCCTGGATGCGTTCGAAGGTCCGCTGGACCTGCTGCTGTACCTGATCCGCCGGCAGAACCTGGACATCCTGGACATCCCGGTGGCCGAGATCACCCGGCAGTACGTCGAGTACATCAACGTCATGCAGGAGCTGCGCTTCGAACTGGCGGCCGAGTACCTGGTGATGGCGGCGATCCTGGCCGAAGTGAAGTCGCGGATGCTGCTGCCGCGGCCGCCCAGCATCGAGGGCGAGGAAGCCGATCCGCGCGCCGAGCTGGTGCGGCGGCTGCAGGAGTACGAACGTTTCAAGCAGGCAGCCGAGGACATCGACAGCCTGCCCCGCCAGGACCGCGACACCAGCCTGGCCCATGCCTTCGTCCCCGACCGGGCTGCGGTGAAGCTGCCGCCGCCGGTGGACCTGAAGGAAATGCTGGTGGCGTTGTACGACGTGCTCAAGCGCGCCGAGCTGTTCACCGGCCACGCGATCAAGCGCGAGGCCCTGAGTGTCCGCCAGCGCATGGGCGATGTGCTGGGCCGGCTGGAAGATGGCCGGTTCTACCGTTTTGAATCGCTGTTCACCGCCGAAGAAGGCAAGCTGGGGGTGCTGGTCACCTTCCTGGCCCTGCTCGAACTGGCCAAGGAACAGCTGCTGGACATCGTCCAGGAAGCACCGCTGGCGCCGATCTACGTCAAATCCCTGGCCGCCGGCAACACCAACGAACCGCTGCAGTTCAACAGCGAGTTCGACGACGCCGACGCCGCCAACGCATCCGACTGAGCACCCGACCCACGCATGGATCAACCGCTGATCAACCGTATCGTCGAAGGCGCGCTGCTGGCGTCCAGCCAGCCGCTGACCCTGGCGCAGCTGCAGGGCCTGTTCCCCGAAGAGGAACCGGCACCGCCGGGCAGCATCGAACGCGCGCTGGAACTGCTGCGCGAGGCCTGCGCCGATCGCGGCGTGGAGCTGGTCGAGGTGGCCTCCGGCTTCCGCTTCCAGGTCACCAACGAGGTCCACGGCTACATCAGCCGGTTGTGGACCGAGCGCAAGACCCGCTACACCCGTGCCACCCTGGAAACGCTGGCGCTGATCGCCTATCGCCAGCCGATCACCCGCGGCGAGATCGAGCAGGTGCGCGGTGTGGCGGTGAGCAGCAACATCATCCAGGCCCTGGAAGAGCGCGAATGGATCCGCGTGATCGGCCACCGCGACGTGCCCGGCAAGCCGGCGCTGTTCGGCACCACCAAAGGCTTCCTGGATTACTTCGGGCTCAAGCGCCTGGACGAGCTGCCGCCGCTGTCCGAGCTGCGCGACCTGGGCGAACTGGAACCGCAGCTGCCGCTGGACAACGACGGCCAGCCCGCCGGTCGCCTGGCCGCCGGCGCAGCCACCCCGGAGGGCACGCTGGACGCCGACGCGGCCAATGACGACACCGGCCTGCCACTGGCAGGTGAAGAAGAATCGCAGGACAATTCACCCGTCGGCGCGCAGATCCCCGCCCCCGACGTTGCTGCAGAAACAGATACCGAATTCAACGCGCCGTTGTCGCCCCGCGACGACGACGCTGGAATGACCGCCCCTGATGGCGAACCCGATACCGCGCCGGGAGAGCGCGCGGCGCCCCAGAACGAAACCGAAAACAACGCCGTCGCGAAGACGACCGTGGCTGTTGACGAAGCCGATCCCGAACCAGAGGCCGACGCACCCGTCGCCGGCCGGAGCCAAGTAAATGAGTGACACCCCCCGCAAGCCGTCTTTGAACAAGCTTTCGCTCAAGCGCGAAACCGCCACCGACCAGCCCAAGCTGGAAGAACGCCTGCACAAGGTGCTGGCCCAGGCCGGCCTCGGTTCGCGCCGCGCGCTGGAACAGCGCATCGCCGATGGCCTGGTCAAGGTCAACGGTGAAGTTGCGCAGACCGGCCAGTCGATCAAGAGCGGCGACAAGGTCGAGCTGGACGGCCGTGGCTTCGTGGCCACCGCGCTGACCGAAACCTCGCGCGTGCTGGCCTACAACAAGCCCGAAGGCGAAGTGACCACCCGCGAAGACCCCGAAGGTCGCCCGACCGTGTTCGAAGCGCTGCCTGCCCTCAAGGGCGCGCGCTGGATCGCGATCGGCCGCCTGGACATCAACACCACCGGCCTGCTGTTGGCAACCACCGACGGTGAGCTGGCCAACGCGATGATGCACCCCTCCTACGAGGTCGAGCGCGAGTACGTCGTACGCGTGCGTGCACCGGAAGGCGAAGAGAAGGTGCCGGACAACATCGTCGACCGCCTCGCCCGTGGCGTGGCCCTGGAAGACGGCCCGGCCAAGTTCGACGAGATCGAACGCATCGGCGGCACCGATTCACACGACTGGTTCCGCGTGGTCGTCAAGGAAGGCCGCAACCGCGAAGTGCGCCGCCTGTGGGAATCGCAGGGCTGCCAGGTCAGCCGCCTCAAGCGCACCCGCTACGGCAAGGTCAGCCTGCCGCGCGAACTGCTGCGCGGCCAGTCGGTCGAACTGCCGGCCAAGCAGGTCGAGGCGCTGCGCGCCGAACTGAAGCTGGAAGAAGGCGCGCCGTCGGCGCTGACCCTGCAGCCGGTGATCGGCCAGCGTCGCGCGGCCAAGACCACCGTGCGCGTGTCGCGCGATGGTGCCCGCAGCAATGCCTACGTCAACGGCCACAACTCGGCCGATGAAGGCCGCGAACTGCGTCGTTTCGACAACGTGCGCGAAGAGCGCGGCCGTGGTCGCGGTGGCAAGGGCGGCGGCTTCAAGGGTGGCCTGACGGTCAGCGGCGAAGCGGCGGCCAAGCAGTCGCAGCGTCCGTTCAAGGCGCGCCCGGACAAGGGCAACCGGGCACTTCCCGAAGGCAATCCGGCCGCGTTCCGCAGCTGGTATGTGCCCGACGGCGTGAGCACCGGTCCGAGCGGTCACCGCAATGCCGGCCCGGGCGCAGCCCGCGGTCCCGGCGCACGTGGTCCGGGTGCCGGCGCGGGTGCCGGCGGCCAGGGTCGCCCGTACGGCAAGCCGAAGGGTCCCGGCGGCGCAGGCGGCCCGGGGCGCGGCAGCTATGGCGGCGGCGCTGAAGGCCGTGGTGGCTACGGCGGCGGCGGTGGCGGTGGTTACGGCGGCGAGAATCGCGGCGGCGAAAGCCGTGGCGGCTACGGCGGCCAGGGTCGTCCGGCCGGCGCAGGCGCCGGTGGCAACCGGGGTGGCCAGGGCGGCCAGGGTCCGTCGCGTCACCCCTACGGGCATCCGGGCAATGCCCCGAGCTTCCCGTCCGACCACGCCAATCCGGGCGTCAGCCCCTACGGCAGCGCGCGTCCGGCCGGTAATCGCGGTCCCGGTGGCCCGGGTGGTCCCGGTGGCAACCGCGGTCCGGGGGGTCCGGGCAGCCGGGGCCCGGGTGGCGCCAGTGCACGCGGCCCCGGTGGTCCGGGTGGCAATCGTGGGCCGGGCGGTCCGGGCGGCAACCGTGGGCCGGGCGGTCCCGGTGGTCGCGGTCCCGGCGGCCCGGGCGGTCGTCCCGGCGGCAGCCGGGGTCCGGGCGGCGGCGGTCACCGTGGCGGCGGCCCGCGCGGCGGCTGATCACTGATACGCTGAGATCAAAAAACCCCGGCTTCGGCCGGGGTTTTTTATGGGGCTACGCCGCCGAAACCGGTAGAGCCACCCCATGGGTGGCTCTACCGTCAACGGCGCTCGATCGTGAACTTGCCCAGGCCCACGCCCAGGTCCCAGCCCTTGCCGGTACCGGCCAATGCCAGCGACACGTCGCCCTTGGTCATCACCTGCGCGTTGCTGGATTTGTCCGCGCCGGCATGCGCTTCCACCGACGCATAGGAACCGATCAGGTCATCCAGCGAATACGCGCCGGAGAATTTGCCCTTGCCGTCGACGATCTTCGACTTGCCCACGGTCAGCCCGCCACCCTTGACGGTGATCTTCACCGGGATGCGCGCGCCGTTGTCGCAGCTGATGGTGCCGGTACCGGAGGCGGTCTTGTACAGCACCGACCAGCCGGCCAGGTTGTAGTGCAGTTCGCAGTCGATGTTGCCGGCGGCCTGTGCCGCCGGAACCGCGGAGATACCCGCCAGTGCGATCAATGCCAGGGAGAACTTCTTCATGCGATCCGCTCGTACTCAGTGGGTGACGAGGCGAATCTAGCAGCGGCCGCGTATGGCCCGGATGAGGCCACACGCCGCCATCAGGCGACCGTTCAGCCAGCGTCGACCGGACCATCCAGGGTAAACGCGTCGGCATCGAGCATCGCCGGGAAGCGGGCGCGGTGCGCGGCCAGTGCGGCGGCCGAAATGGTGGTGGTGACCACCTGCTCCACCTCGCGCACTTCCACCTGCGGCTGGCCGAGGAAATCGATCACCGCGCTGTCGCCGGCGTAATGCAGCGCGTTGCCGTCCACGCCGACCCGGTTGACCGCGGCGACATAGCAGAGGTTCTCGATCGCACGGGCGCGCAGCAGCGTGCGCCACGGATACGCGCGGGCCGAGGGCCAGTTGGCGACGAAGATCTGCAGGTCGAAATCCAGCTCGCCCGGACGCTCCACGTCGAAGCGGTTGCGGCAGAACACCGGGAAACGCAGGTCGTAGCAGACCTGCGGGTTGATCCGCCAGCCCTTCCATTCCACGCTCAGGCGCTCGCTGCCGGCGGCATAGCGCAGGTGCTCGTTGCCGTAACGGAACAGGTGGCGCTTGTCGTAATGCTGCACCTCTCCGTCCGGGGTGGCCCACAGCAGCCGGTTGTAGACGCCCTGCCCCACGCGCAGCTGCACGCTGCCGGTGACCGCCGCGCCCAGCAATGCCGCCTGCTCGCGGATCCAGGCCACGGTCGGCCCGTCCATGTTTTCGGCCTTGTCGATGGCCTCGTTGGAGAAACCGCTGGTGAAGGTTTCCGGCAGGATCACCAGGTCGGTCTGTCCGGCCAGCGGCGCCAGCAGCGCGCCGTAATGATCACGGTTGCCGGCCGGATCGTGCCAGCGGGTGTCGCCCTGGACCAGGGAGATGCGCAGGTCGCCGCGTTCGATGGCCGCGCCCATCACAGCACCTGCAGGCGTGCGATCGCCGCGTCCAGGGTGGCGTCGTTCTTGGCAAAGCAGAGACGGACCAGGCGCTGGCCCTGCGGCGCGGTCTCGTAAAACGGCGACAACGGAATGGCGGCCACGCCCTTTTCAATGGTCAGCCACTTCACGAATTCATGGTCGGGCAGATCGCTGATCGCCGAATAATCCACCAGCTGGAAGTAACCGCCCGGCACCGGCAGCGGGGTCAGTCGGGTGGTCAGCAGCTGCTCGCGGAAACGGTCGCGCTTGGCCTGGTAGAACGCGCCCAGCTCCAGGTGATGTTCGGGCTCGTCACGGATCATCGCGGCGAAGCCGTACTGGGCCGGGCCGAAGCTGGTGAAGGTGTTGTACTGGTGCACCTTGCGGAACTCGGCGCTCATCGCCGGCGGTGCGATCGCGTAGCCGATCTTCCAGCCGGTGCAGTGATAGGTCTTGCCAAAGCTGGAGATCACGAACGCGCGCTCGCGCAGTTCCGGGTAGCGCAGTGCCGATTCGTGGCGGCGGCCGTCGTAGATGATGTGTTCGTAGACTTCGTCGGAAATCAGGTAGATACCGGTGCCGCGCAGCACGTCGGTCAGCGCCTGCATGTCATCGGCGGTCAGCATCGCCCCGGACGGATTGTGCGGGCTGTTGACCATCAGCAGACGGGTGCGCGGGGTGATCGCCGCGCGCACGCGGTCCCAGTCCACGGCGAAGGTCTGCGGGTCCAGCGGCACATGCACCGCACGCGCGCCGGCCAAGTCGATGGCCGGCTCGTAGCAGTCGTAGGCCGGGTCGAGCACGATCACTTCCTCGCCGGGGCGCACCACGGCGTGGATGGCGTTGAAGATCGCCTCGGTGGCGCCACTGGTCACAGTGACCTCGGTGTCCGCATCCACCTGCGCGCCGTACAGGTCCTGCGACTTCTGCGCGATGGCCTGGCGCAGCGGTGCCACCCCGGTCATCGGCGGGTACTGGTTCAGCCCTGCCTGCATCGCCTTGATGGTTTCATCGAGCAGCCGCTGCGGTGCGGAGAAATCCGGAAACCCCTGGCCCAGGTTCACGGCGCCATGCTCGGCGGCCAGCTGGGACATCACGGTGAAGATGGTGGTGCCCACCTTGGGCAGCTTGGTTTGCGGTTGCATCGGCAGGATCGAAGAAGAGATGACGAAGCGTCAGTGTAGACGGTAGGTCCCCACCGTTGGTGGGTGCCCCCCTGCGCCCATTACACTGTCCGCCCTTTCCGGTGCAAAGATCCCGCCCCTTGAACGCTCCTGCGTTGCTGGCCGCCCAAGGCCTTGGCTTCAGTCGCAACGATGAGCCGGTCTTCGGCCCGCTCGATTTCCACATCGATGCCGGTGAAGCGCTCCTGGTACAGGGCGACAACGGTGCCGGCAAGACCACCCTGCTGCGGGTGCTGGCCGGGCTGCTGCGCGCCGATACCGGGCAGGTGCAGATCGACGGGCGCCCGGCCGGGCACAAGGAACGGTCGCAGTTCGTGGCCTACCTGAGCCACCTGCCGGCGCTGAAGGCCGATCTGGACGCCCTGGAAAACCTGCATTTCCTGTGCGGTCTGCACGGCCGGCGCTCGCGCCAGATGCCGGGCAACGCGCTGGCCATCGTCGGCCTGGCCGGCTACGAGGACACCCTGGTGCGCCAGCTGTCGGCCGGGCAGAAGCGGCGCCTGGCGCTGGCACGGATATGGCTGTCGCCGGCACCGCTGTGGCTGCTCGACGAACCCTACGCCAACCTGGACCTGGACGGCATCAACCTGGTGAACCGGATGATTTCCGCACACCTGCGCAGCGGTGGCGCGGCCCTGGTCACCACCCACGGCGCGTATGCCGCCCCGCCCGTGCAGACCCGCCTGCTCAGCCTGGGAGCGGCGGCATGATCGCACCCGGCACTGAACCCGGCCTCTGGCAGACCGCGCGGGCGCTGGTCCGACGCGATCTCAAGCTGCTGTGGCGCCGCCGCGGCGATGCGTTGCAGCCGTTGATGTTCGCGGTGCTGGTGGTGGTGCTGTTCGCGCTGGCCCTGGGCCGCGAGCCGCAGTTGCTGGGCCAGGTGGCCACCGCCGTGCTATGGCTGGCGGTGCTGCTGGCTGGCCAGTTGTCGCTGGATTCGCTGTTCCGCAGCGACGCCGAGGACGGCTCGCTCGAGCAATGGCTGCTGGCCCCGGTGCCGCTGGCCTGGCTGGTGCTGGTGCGGGTGCTGCTGCACTGGGCGACCACCGCCCTGCCGCTGATCATCATGGCGCCGCTGCTGGCCGAAATGCTGCATCTGCCACATGACCAACTGCCCATCCTGCTGGCATCGTTGCTGCTGGGAACGCCATTGTTGAGCCTGATTGGTGGCGTGGTTGCCGCACTGACCGTGGGCATCCGGCGCTCTGGTATTCTCGTGGCGTTGCTGGCGTTGCCGCTGTACGTGCCGGTGCTGGTGTTCGGCGCAGGCAGCGTGGCGGCAGCGGCACGCGGGCAGGATCCGGTCGGTGCGCTGCTGTTGCTCGGCGCCGGGCTGGTGGTGGCACTGGTGCTCGCGCCGCTGGCCACTGCGGCGGCGATCCGGATTTCACTGCATTGAGCCATCGTCCACTGCACCATCGTTTCCAGCGTCATCGTTCAACAAGCCGCTCCATGTCCGTTGAATCGTCGCCCTTCGTTGGATAACCACCGCCGTATGCATCCGATTGTCCGCTGGTTCCACCAAACCGCTTCGCCGCCCACCTTCGACCGCTTTGCCGCGCGCTGGTCGCGCGTGTTCTGCGTGGCGGCGGTGCCGGTGCTGCTGATCGGGATCTGGCAGGGCCTGTTCGTGGTGCCACCGGAGCAGAGCCAGGGCGACGCCTTCCGCATCATCTACATCCATGTGCCCAGCGCGTGGATGAGCCTGTTCGTGTTCGCGCTGATGGCGCTGTACGCGGCCATCGCGCTGGTCTGGCGGATCAAGATCTGCGAGATCCTGGCGATGGCCTGCGCGCCGATGGGCGCCGGCTTCACCCTGATCACCCTGCTCACCGGCAGCATCTGGGGCAAAAGCACCTGGGGCACCTGGTGGGATTGGGACCCACGCATGACCAGCGAACTGATCCTGCTGTTCCTGTACTTGGGCGTGATCGGCCTGTATTACGCCATCGAGGATCGGCGCAGCGCCGCGCGCGCGGCCGGCCTGCTGGCCATCGTCGGGGTCGCCCTGCTGCCGGTCATCCGCTATTCGGTGGACTGGTGGGGCGGGCTGCACCAGCGCCAGTCGATCAATGTGTTCGGCGACAACGCGGTCCGCCCGGAACTGATCGCGCCGCTGTGGTGGATGGTGGTGGGCACCAAGCTGTGGTTCGCCGGTTCGCTGCTGGCCAAAGCTCGTGCCGACAACCTGCTGCGCGAGGCGGGCAAGGCGTGGGTTGGCGAGCGTATCGGCAGCGGTGACACCGCCGTTGCCCGGGAGCTGCCGCAATGACCCACCTGCCCTTCATCACTGCCGCCTTTGCGGTGTTCGGGCTGGTGCTGTGTTGCGATGCGTTCGGTTCGTGGCTGCGCCTGCGCCTGGCACGCTGGCAGGCCCGGCATCGCCAGCAGCGGCTGCAGGCGCGCGCCAAACCGCCGAGCAGCGCCATGCCCGCCACGGAGTTGAGCCGATGACGCCGGTACAGCGCCGCCGCATGATCTGGGTGCTGCTGTTGCTGCTTGCCTCGGGGCTGGCCACCACGCTGGTCGCCTTCGCCCTGCAACGCAATATCGCCTACCTGTACACGCCGGCCGAGGTGCTGCGCGGCGATGTCGATCCGCAGTCGCGGTTCCGCCTCGGCGGGATGGTGGTGAAGGGTTCCTTCCAGCGCGCCAGCGGTTCGCTGGAAGCGCAGTTCGTGGTCACCGATGGCGATGCAACCCTGCCGGTGAGCACTTCGCGGATCCTGCCGGACATGTTCCGCGAGGGCACCGCCGTGGTTGCCATGGGCCGGTTGCAGGACGGCCGCTTCATTGCCGATGAAGTGCTGGCCAAGCACGACGAGAATTACATCCCCAAGGAAGTGGCCGACAAGATGGGCCAGGCGCACACCAAGCACGACGTGCCCGTGACCGCACCCGAGGTGCGCTGAGTGCTGCCCGAGCTGGGGCAGATCCTGCTAGTGGCGGCGCTGCTGATGGCGGTGCTGCAGGCGGTGCTGCCTTTGTGGGGGGCGCAGCGCGGTTATCCGGCGTGGATGGCGGTAGCCCGGCCGGCCGCCTACGCGCAGCTGGTGCTGCTGCTCGGGGCCTTTTGTGTGCTCACCGCGGCCTTCGTCACCCAGGATTTCTCGGTGCGCTACGTCGCCGAAAACTCCAATTCGCTCTTGCCGCTGGCCTACCGTTATTCAGCAGTATGGGGCGCACATGAGGGCTCGCTGCTGCTCTGGGCGCTGGTGCTGGCGCTGTGGAACGGTGCGGTGGCGCGCTGGTCGCGGCAACTGCCGATGGTGGTGCTGGCGCGGGTGCTGGGCGTGCTCGGCATCATCGGCGTGGGCTTCCTGGCCTTCCTTATCTTCACCTCCAACCCGTTCGCGCGGCTGCTGCCGGCGCCGCTGGAAGGCCACGACCTCAACCCGCTGTTGCAGGATCCGGGACTGATCATCCACCCGCCAATGCTGTACCTGGGTTACGTCGGCTTTGCGGTGCCGTTCGCCTTCGCCATCGCCGCGCTGCTCGAAGGGCGCGTGGATGCACGCTGGCTACGCTGGACCCGGCCCTGGACCAATGTGGCCTGGGGCTTTCTCACCCTGGGCATTGCGCTCGGCAGCTGGTGGGCCTACTACGAGCTGGGCTGGGGTGGCTGGTGGTTCTGGGACCCGGTGGAGAACGCCAGCTTCATGCCGTGGCTGGCGGGCGCGGCGCTGATCCACTCCCAGGCGGTCACCGAAAAGCGCGGCAGCTTTGCCAGCTGGACGCTGCTGCTGGCCATCGCCGCGTTCGCGCTGTCGCTGCTGGGCACCTTCCTGGTGCGCTCGGGCGTGCTGACCAGCGTGCATTCGTTCGCCGCCGATCCCTCGCGCGGTACCTTCATCCTGATCTTCCTCGCGTTGGTGATCGGCGGCGCGCTGCTGCTGTACGCGCTGCGTGCCGGCGCGCTGGGCAACGATGACCCGCGGCGCGGTTTCATGCCGACCTCGCGCGAAACCCTGCTGCTGGCCAACAACCTGCTGCTCGCCGCCGCCTGCGCGATGGTGCTGCTGGGTACGCTGTACCCCCTGCTGGCCGATGCGCTGGGGCTGGGCAAGGTGTCGGTGGGCCCCCCCTACTTCGGCACGCTGTTCCTGCTGCTGATGGCACCGCTGGTGGCACTGCTGCCGTTCGGCCCGCTGGTGAACTGGCAACGCGACCAGGCCTCGCGCACGCTGTCCATGCTGGCACCGTGGGCGGCGCTGGCGCTGCTGCTGGGCGTCATCGCCTACTTCATGGCGCCGCAGGGCGCGCTCAAGACCGCCGCCGGGGTCACCGCCGCGGCGTGGGTGGCCTTGGGCACCGCGCGCTTCGTGTGGACGCGCCTGCGCGGCAACGGGCGCTTCAACGCCGAGATGGTGGGCATGCTGCTGGCCCACGGCGGCGTGGCGGTGTTCCTGGCCGGTGCGTTGCTGGTGGAAGCGCTGAACGTGCAGCGCGAGGTCGCCTTGTCGCCGGGGCAGTCGCTGCAGGTCAGTGGCTACGAGTTGCGCTTTGAAGGCGTGGACCACCAGCAGGGCCCCAACTACAGCGCCGACCGTGGCCATGTGCGGGTCATGCAGGGCGATCGCGAGATTGCCTTGCTGCACCCGGAAAAGCGCGCCTACGCCAGTGGCGGGCAGATGATGACCGAGGCCGGCATCCACGCCCGCCTCAACGGCGATATCTACGTGGCGCTGGGCGAGCCGCTGGGCAACAATGCATGGGCGGTGCGCGTGCACGTCAAACCCTTCGTCCGCTGGATCTGGCTGGGCGCATTGCTGATGGCACTGGGCGGCTTCGTCACCGCCGCCGACCGCCGTTTCCGTCGTCCCTGAGTATTGGAGTTTCCCCGTGTCCGATCCGCGCCCCGCCTCCCGTCCCCTGCCGCCCGTGGCCATCGTCATCGGCGTACTGTTCTTCTTCGGGCTGCTCGGGCTGATGGTGTACGGGGTGATGAAGTCCGGCGCGCCCGATCGCGATGTGCTGCCCTCGGCACTGATCGGCAAACCGGCCCCGGCCTTCATCCTGCCGGTGCTGCACGACCCGACCATCAAGGTCAGCAGCACCGAACTGCGCGGCGCGCCGTACGTACTCAACGTGTGGGGCAGCTGGTGCGCGGCCTGCCGCGAAGAACATCCCATCCTGACCCGTTTCGCCGAGACCAAGCGGGTGCGGGTGATCGGCTACAACTGGAAGGACGAACCGGCCGACGCGCTGCGCTGGCTGGAGCAGCTGGGCAATCCGTTCGTCCTGGTGCTGACCGACCTCGAAGGCCGCACCGCCATCGACTGGGGCGTGACCGCAGCGCCTGAGACCTTCCTCGTCGATGCCAGCGGCGTGGTGCGCTGGAAGTACAGCGGCGCGCTCAGCCAGCGCGTCATCGACACCCAGCTCATTCCCGAACTGGCCAAGGTGGAACGCGCCAATGCCAATGCCCAGAACCGCCTGCCGGCCGCGCCGTAACCTGCGCTGCGGCCGCCTGCTGCGCGGCGCGCTGTTGGCCACGGCGCTGCTGATGCCGCTGGTGGCGCTGGCCCAGGCGGTCTCCGACCCGACCCCGTTGCACTATCGCGATGCCGCCGAAGAGGCGCGCTTCCATGCGCTGGCCGCGGAACTGCGCTGCGTGCAATGCCAGAACCAGTCACTGGCCGATTCCAATGCGCAGATCGCCCACGACCTGCGCCGTGAAGTGCTCGCGCTGATGCAGCAGGGCCGCGACGACGCGCAGATCAAGCAGTTCCTGGTCGACCGTTACGGCGAGTTCGTGCTGTACCGGCCGCCGATGGATGCGCGCAACGGCCTGCTGTGGTTTGGCCCGGCGATCTTCCTGCTCGGCGGTGCCGGCGTGATGGTGTGGGTGGTGCGTCGGCGCAGCCGGCAGATCCAGCCGCTGGATGACCGGGGGGAAGGCTGGTGAGCGCCGTCCTGCCGATCCTGGCGGCGTTGGCCGCCGCCCTCGTCGCGGCGCGGGTGCTGTGGCCGCTGCGCAGTGCAGGACGACGCGCGCCGTTCATCGCCATGGTGCTGGCCATCGGCGCCGCAGCAGGCGCGCTGTATCTGCTGGTGGGCACCCCGCAGGCCGCCGTGCAGATTGCCGACGCGCGCGAGCCGACCACGCTGCGTGATGGCGTGGCGGAGCTGCAGCAGGCGCTCGCGCGCGATCCACAGCGCGCCGATGGCTGGGCCCTGCTCGGCCGCTCGCAACTGGCGCTGGGCAAGCCGGCCGAGGCCAACGCCGCCTATGCGCGGGCACTGCAGCTGGCGCCGGATGAGCCCGCCGTACTGGTCGAAGCCGCACAGGCCCGCGCCCAGGCCAATCCGGGCAAGCAGTTCGACGACACCGCGCTGCAGTGGCTGCGCCATGCACAACAGATTGCCCCGGACAGCGACCGCGCCGGCTGGCTGATCGGCATCGCCCTGCGCCAGCGCGGGCAGGACGCCGAGGCTGCGGCCACGTGGGAAGCCTTGCTGCCGCGACTGGATCCGCCCGCTGCAACGGCCCTGCGCGAGCAGATCGCGATCGCCCGCGCGAAGGCCGGTGTTCCTGCGGGTGCAACCGCACCCGTGGCGGCCGCATCGACCCGCCAGGGACTGATCGTCACCGTCGCACTGGACCCCACGTTTGCCGCACGCGCAACGCTGCCCGACGACGCCAGCGTGTTCGTGATCGCCCGCGTGCCCGGCGGCCCGCCGATGCCGGTGGCGGTGGAAAAACACGCGCTCGGCGACCTGCCGCTGCGGGTGACGCTGGACGATGCGGACAGCCCGATGCCGACCCAGCCCTTGTCCGCGCTGCAGGAGGTGGAGGTTTTCGCGCGCGTGTCCGCCTCCGGACAGGCCAACCGCCAGCAAGGCGACATCGACTCGCCGCTGGTCCGCGTGCGCCTGCCGCATGAGGGCCCGGTGCCGCTGGTGATCGGCACGCCGTGACTGCCGCCGCGATGCAGCGTGCCGCCACTGACACGGCGTACCGTCCGGACCCGGCTAAAATGCGCGCATGACTGAATTCATCCCGCCCGGCACGCGCTACCACGCCCTGCCCTCGCCCTTCCCGTTCAAGCGCGGCGGTCAACTGCTGGACGCGCACGTGGCCTATGAAACCTGGGGCACGCTGGACGCCAAGGCGAGCAACGCGATCCTGATCGTCACCGGCCTGTCGCCGGATGCGCACGCCGCCGCCAACGCCGACAACCCGGCCGCCGGCTGGTGGGAAGGCATGCTCGGCCCGGGCAAGGCGATCGATACCGAGCGCTGGTTCGTGGTCTGCGTGAACTCGCTGGGCAGCTGCAAGGGCTCCACGGGACCGGCCAGCATCGACCCGGCCACCGGCGCGCTGTACCGCCTGCAGTTCCCTGAACTGTCGATCGAAGACGGCGCGCGTGCTGCGGTCGAGGTGGTGCGTGCGTTGGGCATCGCCCAGCTGGCCTGCGTGATCGGCAACTCGATGGGCGGCATGACCGCGCTGGCCGTGTTGCTGCTGCACCCGGGCATCGCGCGCAGCCACATCAACATTTCCGGCAGTGCGCAGGCGCTGCCGTTCTCGATCGCGATCCGCTCGCTGCAGCGTGAGGCGATCCGGCTGGACCCCAAGTGGGATCTCGGCCGTTACAGCGACGACAGCTACCCGGAATCGGGCATGCGCATGGCGCGCAAGCTGGGCGTGATCACCTACCGCTCCGCGCTGGAATGGGACGGTCGCTTCGGCCGCGTGCGGCTGGATTCGGACCAGGCCGACGATGACCCGTTCGGCCTGGAATTCCAAGTGGAAAGCTACCTGGAAGGCCATGCGCGCCGCTTCGTGCGCTTCTTCGACCCCAACTGCTACCTCTACCTGAGCCGCTCGATGGACTGGTTCGACCTGGCCGAGTACGCCGACGGCGACGTGCTCGCCGGACTGGCGAAGATCCAGGTCGACAAGGCGCTGGCGATCGGGGCGAACACCGACATCCTGTTCCCGGTGCAGCAGCAGCAACAGATTGCCGACGGCCTGCGCGCCGGTGGCGCCGACGCACGCTTCATCGGGCTGGATTCACCGCAGGGGCACGATGCGTTCCTGGTGGATTTCGCGCGCTTCGGGCCGGCGGTGGGCGAGTTCCTTTCCGCGCTCTAAGGACAGACATGCGACTGCAGGGAAAGCTAAGCGAGTGGGACGACGCACGCGGGTTCGGCTTCGTGCAGCCCAATGGTGGAGGTGAGCGTTGCTTCGTGCATATCCGCGCATTTGCGGCGCGCGATCGACGCCCAGCGCTTGGCGACGTCATTACCTACGAGGTTCAGCGCGATGCCCAGGGGCGCCGCAATGCCACACAGGTGCGCTTTGCGCTGCAGCGTGGCGGAACGCGCGGTACCCCTGCCGCCGAGCGGAAGGGTCGCGATATCTTCCCTCGCAAAACCGTCGCACTGCTGTTCCTCGCTGGCGTGGCTGGGCTCTCGGCGTGGATGCACTGGCCCATGTGGCTGCCCGCCACGTATCTGGGCGTCAGCGGCGTGACCTATTTGTTCTACTGGCACGACAAAAGCGCTGCGCGTAACGACCGGCAGCGCACCCCTGAGAAAACCCTGCAACTGCTTGCCTTGTTCGGCGGCTGGCCCGGCGCCTTGTTCGCGCAGTCGGTGCTGCGCCACAAGAATCGCAAGACATCGTTCCAAGGGGTGTTCTGGGTGGCGGTCGTGATCAACCTGATCGCGCTGACATGGCTGATCCGCGACATCGCCGGGTAGAGCCACGCCATGCGTGGCTAGCGCAGCAATGGGGCACCAATCAATGCACCCGGCGGTTCCCTCACTGCAGGGAGGCCCATGGATTGGGCCAGGCCCAGCGTCCTTTACTTCCCTGCAGAGCGTTCGCGCTTACCTTCTTCGCGCTGCGCGGTCGCGCGACTTTTCGCGAACTCCGGGAACGTCTCCGCCAGCGACGCCTTGTCCGGCAACACGTAGAACACCCCGCCGCGTTCAAACGTGGACCGGACGATGCGCTCGTAGAACTCCGACGACACGTTGATGCAGCCGTGGGTGACGCGGTTGTCGTCCGGCGTAGGCGATGCAAGGCGTTCGGCACGTTTTTCGGCCGGCGTGCCAGGCGGCGTGGGATGGATGGAAACGGCGGAGTCGTAGTCCACCCACAGCACGCGCCCGGCGTCGATGGACGGACCATAGCCACCCACGAAGCGACCGGCGGGCGTGGTGCGATCGCGGCCTGGAATTTCGCGCAGCGCGAGGCCGGCGACGCCGGGGGCCGAATGATCGCCGGTGGCCGAGCCAAACAGCGCAGGCGCTGCGCCGCGAAGCCGACCATCACCGCCGAATATGAGGATCTGCGCAGCAGCCTTGTCCATGATCGCGAACGGATAGCCCTGGCTGTCCTTGCTGGCGACAACCCAGCCCGCCAGTTCGATCACGGTGTCGGACACTTCCTGGCCTTGTGGAAGCTCATCAATGGCAGCTACCGGCTGCGCGGCCGCATCCTCGGCGCTGGCCGCACCGACGGTCGCCAACGCGAGCGCCATGGCCAGTGCGCCACAGGCGGCCCGGAATGCAGGGGATAAGTACGTATGGATGGGACAACTCCGTGGAATGCAGACGTCGTGATCAAAGGAGCCCGGTGGCCGCAACGGCCACCGGGTCCCGATTCAGATGCTCTTCAAAACTTGTGCTTCTGACCGCGTGCCAAAGAACGATTAACCGCGCGGCTTGCGACGGGGTGCCTGTTCGAGCTGCTGGACGCGGCCTTCAATTTGATCCAGACGCTGGTTGGCCTGCTGCGCGGACTGGTTCGCCGATTCGGCGCTCTGCGCCGCACCCTGCACCTTGGTGTCAAGTTGATCGAGGCGGGAGTTGATCGATGCAAATTCGTTTTTGTAGGTGGCGCAGGAACTAAGTCCCACGGTGGCGACAATCGCGATGCCGAGCGTACGAACCATTTTCAGATGCTGCTGGGTTAAGGACATTGCACACCCTCCTTTCGTCTGGGGTACCCGGAATATAGCGGCCTTTTTGTTGCGTCCATGAAAAGGCTTCAGCTGAAGTTGGAAGACGTGGAGGGGGCGTGAAGAACGGACGGCCCCGGCACGGCGGCCGACATGCCGTGCTTGCTCAGCCCGCGCTGTTCCCCGGGCCTGGCAGCGCGAACGACCAGACGCAGGACGCGTCTGGTCGTCTCAGGCATCACATCGCATACGCCCGTCTTGCCTTCAGCCCGCCGCTTCCAGCTTCCTGCGCGGCGTGACAACGCCCGCTGCGCGCAGGTACCGCCAGTATTTGCCAATGAAGATGCCGGTGAACCCACCCGACAGCAGCAGGTAAGCGGCGCGGAACATGCCATCGGCGCTCAGCGAAGGGGACGCGGAAAGCGCGACTTCGAAACCGTACTTCACCGCAAACGTGACCAGCAGCAGCGGCAGCAGGCTGTAGTCCGCGCTGCGCCACAACTTCCCCGTTGAGGTGTTCATGGTGAGCGTTGCCCGCCGCAGCAGCATCCACCCCAGGACTGCGCCCGCGCCGATGCCAACCAGCCATTCGCCCCATGCTTCCCAGGCGCCGCCGAAACGGCCACTTATCGACCACAGGCCCCAAGCGGTGAAGAGGGCCGGCACGATGGCCAGCTTCGTGAGCGAGGCTTCGGCGGGCTTCATCGCAGCGACGCCGCGCGTGATCAGAAAGACCAGAAGCCCCCAGACCCACACAGGGGTATTCGAAATGAGTTGCTGCAGCATGATCACGGGAAGTTCCTTGAAGTGGGCGGGTGCCGGCCATGTAACGCCGTGCGGGAGTAGGTCCATTCTCGCTTTGCGCCAGCCCGGGACAAGTGACAGGTGTCAGGCATCAGGAAGTACATTTTGGGTGGCGCGACGGCTTGCAGACATGCCTGCGGTGGCAGTGCACAGCCATGCGGCAGTTGCCCTGCTCGCCAACCGGGATCACCTTGATGATGCGGTCGCCAGGATCGGGGGGCCAGGGTTGAATGACTGCGTCGATGCCACGCCTGCCCATCAGTTCCCGGGCTGCACCCGCGAGCCTTGTCGAGGTCCTGCGGTGTTTCGCAGCGGCCTTACAAATGTCGCAACGTTTCTGCCCCAGCCACCGTCAGGTTGTGGGTGGCCGGTCAGCGGGTTGCGCCGTCCGGCAGCGTGATAAACTGAACGGTTGCATCCACCTTCCTGCCAGCCCATGACCTCCACGCCCAAACCCCGCGTTGCCACCCCGGCCGGCGCCGCCTTGCGCATACTGCTGCCGTTGCTGGTGGTCATGCTTTTCTTCCTCGGCAGCGGGTTCCTCGCGGGCAAGAACATCCGCACCATTCGAGAGGGCAGCGCCCTGGTGATCCGCTCCCAGGAGACGATGACCGCCCTGGGCGATGTGCTCTCGGCGGTACAGGACGCCGAAACCGGCCAACGCGGCTATCTGCTGACCGGGGACGACAGCTACCTCGAACCCTATCGAACGGCACTGGCGGTTGCCAGCACGCGGCTGGAGGCCATGGAAAAGGCCTTTGTGGACGACCCTGCGCAAGCGGACCGACTCAAGCTGCTAGGGCGTCGGGTCCAGGACAAGCTGGACGAACTGCGTGAAACGATCGAGCTGCGCCGCACGCAAGGGCTGGAACCTGCCCTGGCTGTGGTCGGCTCCAATCGCGGCAAGGCGGCCATGGACGACATTCGCGCGCGCCTGGCCGCCATGGGCGCCATCGAACTGGAAAAGCGCGCCCGGCGCCTGACGGAGATGGAATCGGCTTACAGCGCGGCGCTGACCTCGGGCGCGGCCAGTGCCGTGCTGGGCAGTGTGCTGACGATTTTCATCGCCGTCCTGCTCCGCCGCCATTCGCGGGCACGCGAACGGGATGCCTGGTTGCAGCGGGGCCGGCTTGAGCTGGCCACGGCGACCGGCGGCGACCTGGACAGCGGCGCACTTGCACGCGCCAGCCTGGGCTTCCTCGCGCGCTTCACCGGCGCCGAGGCGGGCATGTTGTTCGTGCCTGGGGCCGCCGGCTTCCGGCAGATCGGCGCGGTGGGCACCGCTTCAGCGCCGGACGGCACCGACGGGCTGCGCGGCGCCGGAAGCCTGCTCGGCCGCGCGGTGGACGAGAAGCGCGCGCTTGTCGTGTCGGATGTGCCGCCGGGCTACTTCACGATCGGCTCGGGACTGGGTCACGCCCAGCCTCGCCACCTGGTCATCGCCCCGAGCATCCACGAGGGCGAGGTGAGCGGCGTGATCGAGCTGGGTTTCTTCGGTGCGGTGCCCGCCGACGTCGTCGAACTGCTCGAGCTTGCCTCCGGGGACATGGCGGTCGCCCTGCGATCAGCGGCCTACCGGGCCAAGCTGACCGAGCTGTTGGCGCAGACGCAGCGACAGTCCGAGGCGCTGCAGGTGCAGAGCGAGGAGCTGCGGGTCTCCAACGAGGAACTGGAGGAACAGAGCCGTGCGCTGCGCGGCTCCCAGCACGAGCTGGAGGAGCAGCAGGCCGAACTGGAACAGACCAACAACCAGTTGTTCGACCAGTCGCAGCAGCTTGAAGAAGAGCGCGACAAGCTCGCGCGCGCCAACGCGGCCATCGTGGCCGAATCGCACAAGGTGCAGCGCGCCAGCCAGTACAAGTCCGAGTTCCTGGCCAACATGTCCCACGAGCTGCGCACGCCGCTCAATTCCGCACTCATTCTTTCCAAGCTGCTGGGCGACAACCGCGACGGCAACCTCAGCGCGGAACAGGTGAAGTTCGCGCGGACCATCCATGCGTCCGGCAGCGACCTGCTCAACCTCATCAATGAGATCCTCGATCTGTCCAAGATCGAAGCCGGGCACATCGAGGTGCATGCCGAGCGCTTTGGCGTGGAGAAACTGCTGGCGGACATCGCCGCACTGCTCGGCCCGGTTGCCAGCGAAAAGGGCCTGTCACTGGACGTATCGATGACGGCCGACTGCCCACAGGTGGTGGAATCCGATCGCCAGCGCATCGAGCAGATCCTCAAGAACCTCCTGTCGAACGCGTTGAAGTTCACCGACACCGGTGGCGTGACCGTATCGGCGGCGGCGGCGCCCGACGGCCGGGTGGCGTTCTCGGTGACCGACAGCGGCATCGGCATCGCGCCCGAGCAGCAGACGCGCATCTTCGAGGCCTTCCAGCAAGCTGACGGATCGATCAGCCGGCGCTACGGCGGCACGGGCCTGGGGCTGTCCATTTCGCAGGAGCTCGCACGACTGCTTGGCGGCGACATCACCGTGGAAAGCGAGCCCGGCAACGGCAGCTGTTTCCGGCTGGTGGTCGCGGCGCGGCTGGCAGGCCCGACGGCGGCGCCCGCGCGCGCCACGTCCGCCGCCATCCGCCCTGCCCCGCATCAGGATGCCAGGCCCGCACCGCTTCCCACGCGCCCGCCAAGCGATGCAGGCGCAACGGTGAGCAACAACGGACGGGGCCTGATCCTGATCGTAGAGGACGACCTCGCCTTCAGTCAGATTGTCAGCGACCTTGCCAGTGAAATGGGCTTCCGCGCGCAGGTAGCGCACACCGCGAGCGAGGCGCTGGCCGCCGCGCGTGCGGAGCTTCCGCACGCCATCGTGCTGGACGTCGGCCTGCCCGACCAATCGGGGCTGTCGGTGCTCGACGTACTCAAACACGATATGCGCACACGGCATATTCCCATCCACGTGATTTCGGCGATGGATCATTCGCGCAAGGCGCTGTCGCTCGGTGCGGTGGGCTATCTCGGCAAGCCGACCACCCGCGAGGAACTGGCCGACGTGCTGCTCTCCCTGGAGCGCCGGCTGTCGCAGCGTCCGCGTCTGGTCCTGGTGGTCGAGGATGACGCCGTCCAGCTGGATGCGGTACGCGAGCTGCTGGGCCTGGCCGACGTAAAGACGATCGGCGCGCGCTCGGCGGCCGAGTGCATCCAGGCGCTGGCACAGCATACGTTCGACTGCATGGTGCTGGACCTGACGCTCCCCGATGCATCGGGATTCGAGCTGCTCGAGATGCTCAGCGAGCAGAGCCCGCATGCGCTGCCGCCGATCATCGTCTATACGGGCAGGGTATTGTCGCCCGCCGAAGAGGTGCGACTGGGCCGCTACTCCAGTTCGATCATCATCAAGGGCGCGCGCTCACCCGAACGCCTGCTCGATGAAGTCACGCTGTTCCTGCACCAGGTGGTCAGCGATCTACCCGAATCGAAGCAGGGCATGATCCGCACGGCGCAACACCGGGACACGGCACTGGAAGGTCGCCGCGTGCTCATCGTCGAGGATGATGTCCGCAACATCTACGCGCTGATGAACGTGCTTGAGCCACATGGCTGCAAGGTGTCCATCGCACGCAACGGCCAGGAAGCCATCGACACCCTGACCGCCGCGGTCGCGGGCCCGGCACCCATTGACCTGGTGCTGATGGACATCATGATGCCGGTCAAGGATGGCCTGACCGCGACGCGGGAGATCCGACAGGACGGCCGCTTCGCCAAGCTGCCGATCATCGCCCTCACCGCCAAGGCGATGCCTGACGATCAGCAGCAGTGCATCCAGGCCGGTGCCAACGACTACGTCGCCAAGCCGCTCGACGTGGACAAGCTGGTGTCGTTGATCCGGGTCTGGCTGATGCCCTGACCTGCGGGGGAGTTTTTCCTGGGCGACGGCTCTGTCGCCCAGGAACCGTGCAGGTGTGTGCGCTGTTGCAGCGGGCTGGCGGTAACCCGGGGAGCGCTGGTGGTGTGATGCGTTCGCTTCATGCGCACGCGAGATCGAGTTTGCGGCGTTGTTCAACGGGCCCTGGCAATGTCGTACACGGGATACGTGGATCGCCTGACAAGAACACGCCCGACTGCGGAGCCATACATTGCTCCATGGCGGGGCCATTGCCGGCGAATCCAGGCGGCCGCTGCAGGGTCGGCAATCCGTCCTGCAATCGACTGTCCGTCATGCCAGCAAGCATCACCACCTGCTTTTCAGCCTGCTTACCGCAACTGCCCCCCGTGCAAGCGATAACTCCGGTGCACGATGCCCTCAGGCAATTCATCGTGGGTGATCATCAGCAGACTCCGATGACCCAGTGCAGCCACCATGTCATGCAGCAATGCATGCGCGGTATCCACATCCAGGCCTTCGGTAGGCTCGTCCAGCAGCAGGATCGGCGACTCCCGCAGGAATGCGCGCGCCAGTGCCAGCCGGCGCGCCTGTCCCGCCGACATCGTGGCGCCGTTCTCGCCGACCCACGCCTGTAGACCCCCAAGCTGCTCGGCCCAGCCGAGCAGCCGCACATCGGCCAGCACCTGCCACAGGCGTGCATCACTGGCCTGCGGATCGCCCAGGCGCAGGTTGTCGGCAATGCTGCCGGCAAACACCGGCGCGTTCTGCGGCAACCAGGCGATCTGCCGGTGCCAGTCGGCCTGACGGAACTGGCGGATATCGATGCCGCCGTAACGCACATAGCCCGCTTCCGGGTCCCACAGCCGTAGCAGCAGCGAGGACAGCGTGGTCTTGCCGCTGCCACTGTCGCCACCGATGGCGATGCGCTCGCCCGGGCGCAGCTGGAGTTGCACGCCGTCCAGCAGCACGCGGGCCTGGTCCGGCCAACGGAAGACGACGTGCTCGAAGCTCACCGTGGCCGCTTGTGCAGGCATCGCCACCGGGTCGAGCGGCTCGGTCACGCCCGGCGCCTGCTCCACGATCTGCTCCAGGCGCCCGGCCGCCACGCGCCCGGACAACCACGACTGCCAGGCCAGGCCAATGCCCGCCCACAGCTCCAGCAGGGCCACGGTGAGGAACACCAGCCCGGCTGCGAGCGCTGCATCGATGGCGCCGGTTTCAACGCCATGCAACGCCAGCCACAGCATCGCCACCAGCCCGACAGCGGCACATAGGCCATGCAGCGCATTGCCGCCGATCAACCGCCAGCGCCGACGCCGGTCGCGCGATTTCAGCTGCTTGGCCGCCACCAGCACGCGCAGGTTCCAGTGCTCGCGCGCCTGCAGCGCGGTCAGGTCGGCCGCACCTTCCAGGCCTTCGAAGGACTGCGCACGCAGCTGCGCGCGGTGCAGCGCGCGGTCGCGCTCCTGCTCACCGGCACCGCGCACAGTGAGCCACGGCACGCCGACACCGATCAGCAACGCCAGCGCGCCCAGCAGCAGCGCGGCCGGCGGATGGATGAGGGCTGCCGAAACCACGCCCACCAGCGATATCCCACCGAGTGCCAGCAACGGCCCGATCGCACGCACCAGCAGACCGTCGACTTCGCCGATGTCCGACATCAACCGGGCCAGCAGCTCGCCGGTGCGCACGCCGGCCAACCGCGCCGGTGCCAACGGCAGCGCGCGACGGAAGAACCACACGCGCAGGTCGCGCGCGATGCGCAGGGTGACATCGTGGCCGACCAGTTTTTCGAAATAGCGCGACGCGATGCGCGCCATGGTCAGGCCACGGATGCCCGCCGACGGCGAGAAGAAGTTGAAGCCGCTGCCCAGCCCGGCCGCGCCGGCCAGCGCGGCCGCCGTGAGGAAGCCACCGGACAGACCGAGCAGCGCGGTGCCGGCCAGCATCGTGGTCCACAGCAGCAGCACGGTCAGCAGCAGGCGGCCGCGATGGCGGGTGAACACCGAACGCAGCGAATCGGCAGCGGCGCGCGGGGGACGTTGCGTGCTCATGCCGAGGTCTCCGTGGTGGTCACCGACGTACCGGTGGCGCTCAGGGTGAGCCGCGTATCGGCCCAGCGCATCGCCACCTCGCTATGGGTGGCGATCACCACGCAGCGACCACGCGCGAACGCGGCCAGGGTACGCAGCAGGTCGGCTTCGGTGTCGGCATCGAGGAAGGCCGTCGGCTCGTCGAGCAGCAGCAGGTGCGGGTCGCGCAGCAGCAGGCGGGCCAGCCCGATGCGGCGCGCTTCGCCACCGGACAGACCAAAGCCGCGCTCGCCGATCACCGTGTCCAGCCCCTTGGGCAAGCCGGCGGCAAAGCGCATCACCTGCGCAGCCTCCGCTACCGCGCGCAGGTGCGCATCGGTGGCGCCGGGGTCGGCCAGGCGCAGGTTGTCGGCGATGCTGCCGTGGAACAGGTACGGGCGCTGTCCTGCATAGCCGACGTCCATGCCCGGACGCAGCACGATGCTGCCCGACTGCGGTGGCAGCCAGCCGGCCAGTGCTTCGAGCAACGTGCTCTTGCCGCTGCCGCTGGGGCCGACCAGCGCCAGGCGCTGGCCGGCCTGGATCTGGAACGACAGCTGCTGGATCACATCGTGCTGCGCCCCCACCGGGCGCAGCACCAGGTCGCGCACCACCACCGGTGGCGCGTGCTGCTCCAGCAGCTCCGGCGCGCGCGGCACGGCGGCCCGCGCATCGCCGGCATCGGTGGCTGGCGGGAGTTCGCCGAGCAGGCGTTCCACCTCGGCAGCAGCGGCCAGTGCATTGGCGCGATCGTGGTAATGCGCGGCCAGGCGCCGTAGCGGTGCGTAGAACTCCGGCGCCAGCAGCAGGCAGAACATGCCCACGCCCAGCGTGGGCACCTGCGCATGCAACGACATCAGGCCCAGGTAGCTCAGGCCCAGGTACAGCGCGACCATCGCCACGCTCACCGAGGCGAAGAATTCCAGCACGGTCGAAGACAGAAACGCGATCCGCAGCACTTTCATGGTGCGCTCGCGCACGCCTTCGGCCGCGGCAGCCACGCCGTCCAGCTCGGCCTCACCACGGCCGTACAGGCGCAGCAAGCCCAGGCCCTTGATGCGGTCGGCGAAGTGCCCGCTCATCCGCGCCAGCTCGCCCAGCTGCGCGCGTCCGGCCGCTTCGGCGCCCCACCCGACCAGCATCATGAAGAACGGCACCAATGGCGCGGTGAACAGCAGGATCAACGCCACTACCCAGTCGGTCCAAGCCACGGCTAGCAGTATCAGCAGCGGCACCACCACCACCTCGATCCGCACCGGCTGGTAGCCGCCGTAATAATTCTCGATCGCATCGGCATGGGTCAGCATCAGCTCACCCAGCTCGCCCGTGCGCTGCTGCCGCAACCACAGTGGGCCCCGCGCCAGCAGCCGCCGATACACCCGTTCACGCAGGGCCAGCCGGGCGGCATCGGCGACGTCGCCCGCGGCAGCCTGGGTGGCGCTGGCCAGCAGCGCGCGGACCGTCAACACCCCCAGCAGACCTACCAGCACCGGGGTGGCGCTCGCCAGTGGCCGGTGTTCGACCAGGATCGCCTGGATCAGCCAGGCGATGGCGGCGGCCTGGCCGATCAGCAACGCCCCGGACACGCAGATGCACGCCGCCGCCCAGCGCTGGCGCCCGCGCGCGGCCGCGCCGAGGCTGCCCAGCCACAGCAGGCGCTGCCGACGCAGGGCGGTGGTCTCAACAGCAGTGGCTTCGGGGCGTATGCTCACGTGGGATCACAGGGGGACACAGGGAAGTTCCAGTCGATTGTAGTGGGTGCCGGCATGGCACCCGTGCGGCAAGCGGTCGCAGCGTGCCCGGGGGCATACGATTCCTTCGCCGCCGGGTTTGTACATTGATCTGAATCAAGGCTGTTTGAAGTTGCAGGTCACAGAATTCATCCCGTAGACCCCCTTCCCGCCACCTGAAACGGCAAAACCCAACGAGGTAGCCAGGCCATGATTGATTCGACAGTCGTAGAACTGTCGCGGCTGCAATTCGCTCTGACCGCGATGTACCACTTCCTTTTCGTACCGCTCACGCTTGGCCTGTCCTTCCTGGTGGCCATCATGGAGAGCGTGTACGTCATGACCCGCAAACAGGTCTGGCGGCAGATGACCCTGTTCTGGGGCACGCTGTTCGGCATCAACTTCGCCATCGGCGTGGCCACCGGCCTGGTGATGGAATTCCAGTTCGGCATGAACTGGTCGTATTACAGCCACTACGTCGGCGACATCTTCGGCGCACCGCTGGCCATTGAAGGCCTGATGGCGTTCTTCCTGGAAGCGACCTTCATCGGTCTGTTCTTCTTCGGCTGGAAGCGCCTGACCCCGGTGAAGCATCTGGCCGTGACCTGGCTGATGGCACTGGGCACCAACCTGTCGGCGGTGTGGATCCTGATCGCCAACGGCTGGATGCAGAACCCGACCGGTGCGGTATTCAACCCGGAAACGATGCGCATGGAAGTGGTGGACTTCGCCGCGGTGCTGTTCAACCCGGTGGCGCAGGCCAAGTTCGTGCATACCGTCAGTGCCGGCTACGTGACCGGCGCGATCTTCGTCATGTCCATCAGCGCGTTGTACCTGCTGCGCAACAAGCACCGGGACATGGCCCGCCGCTCGTTCGCGGTGGCCGCGGCCTTCGGCCTGCTGTCGTCGCTGTCGGTGGTGGTGCTGGGCGACGAGAGCGGTTACGCCGCCAGCGAACATCAAAAGATGAAGCTGGCCGCGATCGAGGCGATGTGGGAAACCGAGCGTGCCCCGGCTGATTTCACCGCTTTCGGCATTCCCAACCAGACCACCCACACCAACGACTACGCGATCAAGATCCCGTACCTGATGGGGCTGATCGCCACCCGTTCGCTGGACCAGCCGATTCCCGGCATCCTGGAGCTGGTGGGCCGTGCGGAGAACCGCATCCGCGGTGGCCAGCTGGCCTACGGTGCGCTGGAGCGCGTGCGCAAGGACAAGAACGATCTTGAAGCGCGCGAGATGTTCGACCGCCACTGGCAGGACCTGGGCCATGGCCTGCTGCTCAAGCGTTACCGCGAGGACATCCTCAACGCCACTCCGGAGGAAATCTCCAAGGCCGCGATGGATACCGTGCCGCGCGTCGCCCCGCTGTTCTGGACCTTCCGCATCATGGCGGGCTTGGGCTTCTACCTGATCGCGTTCTTCGCGGTGGCCTTCTACTTCTCCTGCCGCAACAGTTTCCAGGACAAGCGCTGGTTCCTGAAGCTGGCCGTGTGGTCGCTGCCGGCACCGTGGATTGCGATCGAATGCGGCTGGTTCGTGGCCGAGTACGGCCGCCAGCCGTGGGCGGTGGATGGCGTGCTGCCCACCTTCTATGCGGCGTCGGGCCTGGCACTGCACGAGATCCTGACCACGCTGGCGGTGTTCACCGCGCTGTACACGGTGCTGCTGGTGATCGAGGTCAAGCTGATGCTCAAGGCGATCCGCAAGGGTCCGGACGACATCCTGCCCTCGCTGCAGGCTGACATCCGCCCCGTTTCCCCCGTTGTTGCCGCCCCCGGCCAGGCCTGAGGCAGGAGAATCCAGATGGACTTCATTGCACTTGATTACACCACGCTCCGCGTGATCTGGTGGCTGCTGCTCGGCATCCTGCTGGTCGGCTGGGCAGTCATGGACGGTTTCGACCTCGGGGTGGGCACGCTGCTGCCCTTCGTGGCCCGCACCGATGACGAACGCCGGTTGGTGATCAACACCGTCGGCCCGGTATGGGAAGGCAACCAGGTTTGGCTGGTGCTCGGCGGCGGCGCGATCTTCGCCGCATGGCCGCCGCTGTATGCGGTCAGCTTCTCCGGGTTCTACCTGGCGGTGTTTGTGATGCTGTTCGGGCTGATCCTGCGCCCGGTCGGCTTCAAGTACCGCAGCAAGATGCCCAGCAAGCGCTGGCGCGACAACTGGGACCGGGTGCTGTTCGTCGGTGGCCTGCTGCCGGGCCTGATCGCCGGCGTGGCGGTGGGCAACGTGCTGGTCGGCGTGCCGTTCCACTTCGATGACAGCATGCGCATCTTCTACACCGGCTCGTTCTTCGGCCTGCTCAATCCGTTCGCACTGGTCGCCGGGCTGGTCAGCGTGGCCATGCTGGTGTCGCACGGTGCGGCCATGCTGGTGCTCAAGACCGACGGCCCGGTGGCCGAACGTTCGGCCCGCTATGGCAGCGTCGCCGCGATGATCAGCTTGGTGCTGTTCGCCGCTGCCGGCGTCTGGGTCGCCTTCGGTCTGCCCGGCTATCAGATCACCTCGCAGGTGGTCACCGATGGCCCGACCAACCCGCTGTTGAAGACCGCCGAACTGGGCACCGTCGCCGGGGGCTGGCTGCGCAACTACAGCACCATGCCGGCGACCCTGGTGTTCCCGATCGTCGGCCTGCTCGGCGCACTGGCCAGTGCGGTACTGCTGCGGGCCCGTCGCGGCGGCCTGGCGTTCATCGCCTCGGGTGCCTCCATCGCCGCCATCATCCTCACCGTCGGCTTTGCGATCTTCCCGTTCCTGCTGCCCTCCTCCAGCCAGCCCATCTCCAGCCTGACCGTCTGGGACAGCTCGTCCAGCCATCTCACGCTGTGGATCATGCTGCTGGCCACGGCCATCTTCCTGCCGATCATCCTGGCCTACACGACCTGGGTCTACCGGGTGATGAAGGGCAAGACGACCGCCGAGGAAATGGGCAACAACCCCAACGCGTATTGATGCCCCGTGTGCCGGCCCTGCGTCGGCACCTACCCCGCACATAGGAGATTGACCATGTGGTATTTCGCCTGGATCCTCGGCGCCGGCCTTGCCTCGGTGGTGGCCATCCTCAACGGCATGTGGTTCGAAGCCCGCGAGACCGGCCGCATCGACAACGCATGACGCTGCAAGCGTAAAAAAAGGTTGCCGGCCCGGTCTTCACACCGTATCCTTGTCGGCTCCTTCGGGGTGTAGCTCAGTCTGGTAGAGCGCTACGTTCGGGACGTAGAGGTCGCAGGTTCGAATCCTGTCTCCCCGACCACTTCGGTGGTCGCATTGAAGCCTGGAGGCGTCATTTCCAGGCGTTCGTGTCAAAGGGCCGTGGCAACACGGCACCGAAGGTGAATACAACATCCCCCTTGCCGCCGAATGCGGGGATGGCTACAATAGGCGGCTCCTTACGGGGTGTAGCTCAGTCTGGTAGAGCGCTACGTTCGGGACGTAGAGGTCGCAGGTTCGAATCCTGTCTCCCCGACCAAGTACTGGTCACATTGAAGCCTGGAAGACTCACGTCCTCCGGGCTTTTTCGTATGTGTCGTTCTGGGTGCCCCCGCGGTTATGGCAGCCCGTGCGTTTGCCGGGCGGAGAGCAGCCGAGCGTGGCTCGGCTCTACCGTCATGGAGCGGTGAGGCGTTCAACGAGCCCGCATGGACGGATTTACCGGATTTACCGCGTGTCCCGCATGTCCACGATCCCGGCCCTGCCAGGTGTGACCGCGTTTCATCGCCCGGACAGACCGCGCGGGTACAATGCCCGCCTTCGGGATGCGCGCGGCCTGCCCCATCCCTGTCGTTGAATCCACGCCGCCTTCCGCCACTGGCCGGGAGCGGCGTTTCCGCACATCCGCCCCACGGTGTTGCGCCACCTGCAAGAGATCCATGTCCATGACCCAAGCCGCCCCCCACGCATCGCCGCTCCTGCACGGACGCGTCCTGGCCTTTGCCGCCATCCTGCTGGCTGCGCTGAACCTGCGTACCGCGGTCACCTCGGTGACCCCGCTGCTGGATCTCCTCGGCCAGACCTTTGGCTTTGGGACCACCATGACCGGCGTGCTCGGCATGCTGCCCACCGCCTCGTTCGCGCTGTTCGGCGTCACCACGCCCATGGTCGCCCGCCGCATCGGCCTGGAACGCACCGCTTTGCTCGCCATGGGCCTGGCTACCGTCGGCCTGCTGCTGCGCTCGATGGCGGGCGGTATCGGCAGTCTGCTGTTCGGCTCGATCGTGGCGCTGGCCGGCATGGGCATCGGCAACGTGGTGGTGCCGCCGCTGGTGAAGCGCTACTTCGCCAACCGCGTCGGCACCGTCAGCACGCTGTACATCACCGTGCTGCAGATCGGCACGATGATGCCCGCCCTGCTCGCCGTGCCGCTGGCCGAAAGCGCCGGCTGGCGCGTCTCGCTCGGCATCTGGTCGATCCTTGCCCTGGCTGCCGCGCTGCCCTGGATGATGCTGGCCCGCCGCCGCCCGCATCCGGACCCGCTGGACTCCGCCGCCGATCCGGCCGCGCAGCCGCACGGCAAGGTCTGGCGCACGCCGCTGGGCTGGGGCATGACGTTGATGTTCGGCATGACCTCGCTGATGACCTACTCGATGTTCACCTGGTTGCCGCGCATCGTGGTGGAAGCCGGTGCCACGCCGGGGTTCGGCGGGATCATGGTCGCCATCTTCGCCGCGTGCGGCCTGCTGCCGTCGCTGACCATGCCCGCGCTGGCAGTGCGCCTGCGCAATCCCTTCCCGCTGGTGCTGATCGGTTTTTCCGCGTTCCTGATCGCGTTCGCCGGGTTGCTGTTCGCGCCGATGAAGGCACCGTGGCTGTGGGCGATCCTGCTCGGCATCGGGCCGTCCACGTTCCCGCTCGCACTGACGCTGATCAACCTGCGTACCCGCACCCCGGCCGGCTCGGCGGCGTTGTCCGGGTTCATGCAGGGCGTCGGTTACGCCTTCAGCTGCCTGGGACCGTTCCTGTTCGGCTGGCTCCATGAAATCAGCGGCGCGTGGTATCTGCCGTTCGGGTTCCTGGTGGTCTGCGCCGTGATCCTGCTGACCGCTTCGTGGGTGGCGTGCAAGCCGCAGAAGCTGGAAGACCAGTGGTGATCTGACCACCGGTAGTGCCGGCCGCTGGCCGGCTGCTCTTTGGGTCGGCTACGGCCGCTGGACGGCTGCCTTTCGGTGGGATGTGGAGGAGCCGGCCAGCGGCCGGCACTACCTGTTGCGCCCATTTGCGTGGTGTGCGCCGTGATCCTGCTGACCGCTTCGTGGGTGGCGTGCAAGCCGCAGAAGCTGGAAGACCCGTGGTGATCTGACCACCGGTAGTGCCGGCCGCTGGCCGGCTGCTCTTTGGGTCGGCTACGGCCGCTGGCCGGCTGCTCTTTGGGTCGGCTACGGCCGCTGGCCGGCTGCGCTTTGGGTCGGCTACGGCCGCTGGACGGCTGCCTTTCGGTGGGAGGTGGAGGAGCCGGCCAGCGGCCGGCACTACCTGTTTGCGCCCATCTGCGATGAGGGGCCGCCGCCACCGGGGTGCGCTGCTCAGGTTCGGGTCTGGCCTTCCCCGCGCACCACGAAACGTTCCACCGTCAGGGCTTCCAGGCCCATCGGGCCGTAGGCGTGCAGGCGGGTGGTGGAAATGCCGATCTCCGCACCCAGGCCGAGTTCGCCGCCGTCGGAGAAGCGCGAGGACGCGTTGACCATTACCACCGCCGAGCGCAGCGCGTGCACGAAGCGTTCGGCGGCGACGGGGTCTTCGGTGACGATCACTTCGGTGTGGTCCGAGCTGTACTGCTGGATATGCGCCAGCGCCTGCTCGAGGTCGTCGACCACGCCTACGGCGATGATCAGGTCCAGGTACTCGGCGGCGTAATCGTCTTCCGTTGCCAGCGCGGCATCGGTCAGCCAATGCCGCGCGCGCGCGTCGGCACGTATCGCCACGCCACGCGCGCGCAGCGCTTCATCGGCCAATGGCAGGAAGGTCGCGGCGATATCGGCGTGCACCAGCAACGTCTCCAGCGAATTGCACGCCGACGGCCGGCTGCACTTGCCGTCCAGCAGCAGCGCCAGTGCACGCTCCACATCGGCCGCACAGTCCACGTACAGATGGCACACGCCCTTGTAGTGCTTGATCACCGGTACGCGCGCATGTTCGGCCACGAAGCGGATCAGGCCTTCGCCGCCGCGTGGGATCGCCAGATCGATCACGTCGCTGAGCTGCAGCAGGGCCAGCATGGTTTCGCGGCGCAGGTCTTCCACCAGGGTCAGGGCGGCATCGGCCACGCCGGCCTCGCGCAGCGCGCGCTTGAGCGCGCTGGCGATCGCGGTGTTGGAATGGATCGCCTCCGAGCCACCGCGCAGGATCACCCCGTTGCCCGCCTTGATGCACAGCGCGGCCGCATCGGCAGTCACGTTCGGGCGCGCCTCGTAGATCATCGCGATCACGCCCAGTGGCACGCGCACCTTCTGCACGCGAATACCGTTGGGGCGTACGTCATCGCGGGTGACCCTGCCAACCGGATCGGGCAGCGCGGCGACCTCGCGCAGCGCGGCGGCGATGCCGGCCAGGCGTTGCGGATTGAGCGCCAGGCGATCGAGCATCGCAGTGCCGATGCCCTTTTCACGCGCCGCCTCGAGATCGCGCGTATTGGCGGCGAGAATTGCACCGGTATCGGCCTCCAGTGCCGCAGCCATCGCCTCCAGCAGCGCCGTCTTGGCAGTGGAGGACAGCTGCGCGAGGTGTTGGGCCGCCTTGCGGCAGGCCAGCGCCTGGGCGCGGATGTCGGAGGGGGAACTGGCGACCATCTCAATGTCCTCTGAAGATGCGGGGTAGAGCCACGCCATGCGTGGCTGCGGGATGTCGAACGGGGCCCGGCTGCGCAGCCACGCATGGCGTGGCTCTACCGTGGATGTTTTTACGCTTTACAGCAGCACCAGATCGTCGCGATGGATCACATTGCCACCGTAGTTGTAGCCGAGCACGCCTTCGATATCGCGCGAATGGCGGCCGGCAATGCGGCGGATGTCACTGGCCGAATACTGGCTCACGCCGCGCGCCAACCGCACCTCGCCACCGGCATCGCGCAGGCGCACTTCGACCATGTCGCCACGACGGAAGTCCCCCTCCGCGCCGCGCACGCCCCCGGGCAGCAACGAGGCGCCCTTGTCGCGCAGCGCGTCGGCGGCGCCGTCGTCAACCAGGATCGCGCCGGGTTCAAGGGGTGCATGCCGCAACCAGTACTTGCGCGCGGCCACGCGGGTCTGCGCGGCGTGGATGCGGGTGCCGAACAGGCGCCCCTGCGCCAGCGCCCGCACCACGTCGCTGTCGCGACCGTTGAACAGGCAGGTGTCGATGCCGACGCGGCCGGCCTTGGCCGCGGCTTCCAGCTTGGTGTGCATGCCGCCGGTGCCGGCCCCGCTGCCGGCGCCGCCGGCCATGGCCAGCACCTCGCCGGTGAGCTCGGGCACGTCGTGGATCGGCCGGGCCTGCGGGTCACGGCGCGGGTCGGCGCTGTACAGGCCATCGATATCGGTGGCGATGAACAGCACGTCGGCATCGATCAACGCCGCCACGGTCGCGGCAAGGTTGTCGTTGTCGCCGAGCTTGAGCTCATCCACCGACACGGTGTCATTCTCATTCACCACCGGCAGCGCGCCGAGGCGCAGCAGTTCATTGAGGGTGGCGCGCGCATTGAGGTAGCGGCGACGGTTGCGCAGGTCGTCGTGGGTGAGCAGCACCTGCGCCACCGGACGCTCGAAGAAGCGCTGCCACAGCCCGATCAACTGCGCCTGGCCCAGCGCGGCCAGCGCCTGGCGGGCAGCCATCGCCGCGCCGGCTTCCAGCGCACGCGGCACGATCGCGCGTCCCGCGGCGACTGCGCCAGAGGAGACGATCACCACCTCGCGCCCGGCCAGTACATTGGCCGACACGAACTGCGCCAGTCCCAGCGCGTGGCGCGGCGACAGACCGCCGCCATCGGCGGCCAGCAGACTGCTGCCCACCTTGAGCACGGCACGCTTCCACTGCGGCACGGCCTGTTCGGGAAACGGCGATTGCACGGTCGGGGTCATCGGTGGGCAGGCCTCAGCGGGTGTTCCATTCGTGGATGCTGGCGGTGGCGCTGCCGCGCACCAGCAGCGGGTCGGTGTCCACCAGCGCCTGCGCGGCGGCCAGATCGGGCACGTCCTGCAGCACGTAGGCACCGCCGCTCTTGTCGCTGAAGCCGCCGGTCAGCAGCAGCTGTCCGCGGGCGCGCAGCTCATCGAGGAAACGAACGTGTTCGGCACCGACATCATCGCTGAAGGCCGGAGTGCGCTTCACCAGGACCAGGTAACAGGTTTTCATGGGGCTTCCTTTTCGCCGGGCAGTGCCCGGCACGTCGATGAAGAAACGGCGACCTCGCGGTCGCCGTCGTGATTACACCAGGGCGGCCCAGCGGGCGCGCAGCTCGTCCAGCCGCAGGTCGGCGGCCGCACCGGGCGACACGCGCGCGGCCAGGCTGCCTTCGGGCGTGCGCCCCTGTCCGGCCGTGTCCGCTGCCGCTGCAGCCGCTTTGTAGGCCTCACGGAACGGCACACCGGCCACGGCCGCTTCCACGGCCACATCGGTGGCGTACATGCCCGAGTCGATCGCTGCACGCAGCTTGTCGCCACGCCATTCCAGGTTGGCCAGCAGCGCCGGCAGCAGTTCCAGCGCGGCCAGGCCGCGGCCGAAGCCGTGGAAGATCGCGCCCTTGCTGCTCTGCAGATCGCGGTGGTACCCGGACGGCAGCGACAGCAGCTGCTCGATCTCGGTGCGCGCGGCGGCCACGCTGGCGTGGGTGGCGCGCATCAGTTCGATCACGTCCGGGTTGCGCTTGTTGGGCATGATCGAACTGCCGGTGGTGTATTGCGCCGGCAGCGCCACGAAACCGAACTCGCCACTGGTGAACAGCGACAGATCCCACGCGATGCGGCGCAGGTCCAGGGTGGCCCCGCCGAGTGCCTCCAGCGCGGCCAGCTCGAATTTGCCGCGCGAAAGCTGCGCATAGATCGGCGAGATCTGCATGCGCGCAAAACCGAGCGCCTCGGTGGTGTGCGCGCGATCCAGCGGCAGGTTCACGCCGTAGCCGGCGGCGGTGCCGAGCGGATTGGCATCGATGAGGTTGAAGGTATCGTGCGCGCGGATGGCGTTGTCGATGAAGGCCTCGGCCCAGCCGGCCCACCACATGCCCGCCGAGGACACCACGGCGCGCTGGATGTGCGTGTAGCCGGGCACCGGCAGGTCTTTCTCGGCCTCGGCACGGTCGAGCGCGACCTTGGCGATCTCGCGGCTCAGGCCGGCCACCTGCTGCAGCTTGTCCTTCAGCCACAGCCGGGTGGCGACCAGGATCTGGTCGTTGCGGCTGCGGCCGGTGTGGATCTTGCGGCCGGCATCGCCGAGGCGCTCGGTCAGGCGGGCTTCGATTGCCGAATGGCAATCCTCGAAGCGCTCGTCCAGCACGAATGCACCGCTGCGGAAATCGGCGGCCAACACGTCCAGCTCGCGCAGCAGGCCATCCAGCTCGTCGCTGGACAGGATGCCGATGTGCTGCAGGCCCTGCGCGTGCGCCTTGCTGGCAGCGACGTCGTACAGGAAGAACGCGCGGTCCAGGATCACATCATCGCCCGCCAGGAAGGTCTGGATCTTGGCGTCCACCGCCACGCCGGGCTTCTGCCACAGAAGGTCTGCCATGTCTTGCTCCGTAGGCGGAATCGCTCCGCCGGGTTGTACGCGCGCACCGTGGTCGGGTGCGCAGCGGAGGGGGTTCAGTGCGGGATCGAGGCCAGTTCGTCCAGGCCCAGCGCCAGGTTGAGGTTCTGCATGGCCTGGGTGGCCGCCCCCTTGAGCAGGTTGTCCAGGGTGGCAACCACTACCACGCGCTTGCCGCCCGGGGCCACGTCGAAACCTCCGATCTGCACGCCGTGGCGGCCGGCGATGCGGCTGACCCACGGAGCTTCGTCGAGCACTTCGATGAGCGCCTCATTGGCGTAGTACGCCTGGTACAGGGCGATCACGTCCTCGCGCTTGACCGTCTCGTTCAACCACAGGTTGACGGTCATGGTGATGCCACGGAAATGCGGCGCCACGTGCGGCATGAACTCGACCGGCACGCGCAGGTGCGCGGTCACTTCGCGTTCGTGCACGTGGTTGGTGAGCGCGTACGGCATCAGGTTGTCGCGCAGCAGTTCGGGGTTGTTCTTGTCCGATGCGGTGGTGCCGGCGCCGGAGTACCCGGACACGCCGAAGCACTGGGGCGGGCCGGCCAGCTGCTTGAGCAGCGGGCTGATCGCCAGCTGCATCGCGGTGGCATAGCAGCCCGGGTTGCTGATGTGCTTCTGGCCCAGGTAATCGCCCCGGGTCAGTTCGGGCAGGCCGTAGTACCAGCTGCCTTCGAAGCGGTGGTCGGCCGACAGGTCGACGATCACAGTGTCCGGCCTGGCCGCATCGAGCGCGGTGACGAACGGTGCGGACAGGCCATTGGGCAATGCCAGGATCACCGCGTCCACGCCCTTGGCCGCGACCGCGTCGGCGTCCAGGTTTTCGAACTGCAGGTCGCCCTGCCAGTCGGTGTGGTGGTCGGCCACGCGCTGGCCCGCAAGCTCACGCGAGGATACAAAGCCCAGCGTCAGGTTCGGGTGCGCGGCGATCAGCTTGATCAGCTCGGCGCCGGTGTGGCCGCGGGCGCCGACGATGCCGACGGAGAAGGTCGTGGTGCTCATGCGTGTGCGTCCAGGCGGTGCTGCAGGTGGCGCTTAACGCCCTGCCATTCCGCGTCGATGATGGAGAAGATGACAGTGTCGCGCGGGGTGCCATCGGGGTGGCGCTTGTGGTTGCGCAGCACGCCGTCCTGCTTTGCGCCCAACCGCGCGATCGCCGTGCGCGAGGCGACATTGAACCAGCTGGTCTCGAACACCACGCTCAGGCAGTTCAGCCGCTCGAAGGCATGGGTGAGCAGCATCAGCTTGGTTTCGGTGTTGACGCCGGTGCGCTGGGCGGCCTCGCCATACCAGGTGTAGCCGATGCTCAGCCTGGGCACGTCCTCTTCCATCCCGTAGTAACGGGTGGTGCCGACCACTTCATCGGCAGCGTTGAGGACCGCGAACGGCAATACCTTGCCCTCGGCCTGCGCCTGCAGCGCAGCCTGCACGTAGGCGGTCATGGTTTTGGCGCTCGGCACCTGGGTGTACCAGAGCCGGGACAGCGCACCGTCGCCCAGCGCGCCGCGCAGACCGTCGATGTGCGCCATCTGCAGCGGCTCCAGCCGGGCGTGCGTGCCGGCCAGTGTGGGCACCTTGGTCCAATCGGCGTGATTCATGGGGTTCAGCCCTCCAGGCTCGGGGTGCGGGTTGCGCAGTGTTCAACGTAGGTGCGGATCCGCTCGAAACCATCGGCGCCGAACCAGAACACCTTCCAGGTGCCCTGCTTGTAGCACCCGTCGGATTCGGCGTAGTAGAAGTGGTTGATCGGGTTGCCGTTGCGCGAACGCCAGAACAGCTGCGGGGTTTCATCCAGCATGACATTCCACACCGCCCGGCCAAGGCCTTCGCCCTGCGCGTCATCGAGCACCGCGAACTTGTCCAGGTACACACCTTCGGCTTCGTCGGTGAGGATCACGGCGGCGCGGTAGTTCTCGCTGACGTAGGCGCGCAGCAGTTTGGTGCGGTCGAAGTAGTCGGGCACCAGGGTACGCCCGAAGCTGGATTCGATCAGCTGCTTCAGCCGCGGCAGGTCAAGTTCGCTCCACGCGGTGGCGCGCAGCACCTTCTCGCCCTTGCGCACCAGCGTGCCCGAGCCCTTGTGGGTGAACAGTTCCTTGGCCAGATCCGCCGGGCGGGTGATCGACACCGACGACTCCAGCGGCAGGCGATCGAGCAGGTCCTTGATCTGTTCGATCTTGACCCGCATGCCGCCGTGGATCCACGGCTGCTGCATGAGCTGGTCGTACTCGGTGGACAGGTTGATCGAGTCGATCACCTTGCCTTCTTCGTCGAGCAGGCCGCCGGTACCGGTGAGGAAGATGATCTTGTACGGCTGCAGTTCCTGCACCAGCTCGTTGGCGGCGAAGTCGGCGTTGACGTTGAGGATCTGCCCGCAGCGGGTTTCGCCAAGGCTGGTGATCACCGGGATGGAGCCGGCACGCAGGCTGGCTTCGATCGGCGCCAGGTTGACCTTCTTCACTTCACCGACCAGGCCGTAGGTGGCCTGGTCCAGGTACTCGGCCTCGAACACGCCGCCGGTGATGGAGGTGGCGCGCGCGCCGTTCTGCTGCAGCGCTTCGACCAGCTGCAGGTTGGACGCCTGGAACACCCGGCGCACGATCGCCAGGCCTTCCGGCGAGGTCACGCGCAGGCCGTTGACGGTTTGCTTGACGATGCCCGCCGCCGACAGCTCGGCGTCCAGCTGCGGACCGGCACCGTGCAGCACGATCGGGGTCAGCCCCACTTCCTGCAGGAATGACAGCGACGAGGTCAGCGCATCCAGATCATCGCGCAGCACCGCGCCGCCGACCTTGACCACGGCGAAGCGCTTGGCATCCAGCTGCGAAAAACGCTTGAGGTACTGGCTGATCTCCTTCGCGCTGGCCATGCTGGAGAGCAGGCGCACGATGGTTTGACGGGTCTGGCGGTGGGGCTGGGAAGAAGGCATTTCGGTATCGTCACAGGCGGCCGGGGCCGCGATGGGGGAACCGTCAGTGGCAGGCCACGACGGGATCATGGCGTCAGGCGCCTTGGGCGATGATGCGGTGCACCGACGCGGCGTAACGCTGCAGCTGTTCCAGCGTCACGAACTCATCGGCGGTGTGGGCCTGGGCGATGTCGCCCGGGCCGTACACCAGCGTGGTGTAGCCCCCGGCGGAGAACAAGGAGGCTTCGGTCCAGAAGTCCACCGCGTTGCCGATCGGGATTTCCAGTGCATCGGCCACGTCACGCGCGGCCAGGCGGCGGTTCTCGGCCTCGGCGATGTCACCGGCCGGGAAGCTCGGGCCACGGAAGGTCTCGGTGAACACCGCGGCCTCCGGCTCGGCAAACCCGGCGAAGGTGGCCAGCAGCGCGTCGATGTCCATCGACGGCAGCGGACGGAAACCGAACCGCACCTCGGCCGCCGGCGCGATCATGTTGGCCTTGATCCCGCCTTCCACGCGCCCGATGTTGAAGCGCAGGCCGGTCAGCCCGCCAAAGCGCGCATGCGCCAGCGATTGCACATGGTCCAGCGCGCGGTTGCCCCAGCGCATCGCCTGGTGCAGCGCACTGGCGGCCGCATCCTGCTTGCCCGACGCATGCCCGGCCCGGCCCTTGAACTGCATCAGCACCGAGCTGATGCCACGGTGCGCGAGCACCGCTTCGCTCATGGTCGGCTCGGCCACCAGCACCGCCTCATACGGAATGCCGCGCGCCAGGAACGCAGCGATGCAGCGCGGATCGTTGGCTTCCTCGTCGCTGGAGAACAGGAACGCGGCATCGCCCTCGCTGGCATTGGCAGCGGCCACCAATGCAGCGGCGGCCCCCTTGATGTCGCACACGCCCAGGCCGATCACCCGGTCTTCCGCGCGCCGCATCACGTGCGGGTCGGCGCTCCAATGCGGCGAGTCCGGCACGGTATCCAGGTGCACGTTGAACAGGTACTTCGGCGTCCCGCGCACGGCATACAGACTGACCGCACCGTCGCCATGGTCGATCACCTCCACGTTGAACCCGGGCAGGTGGGCGCGCAGGTAATCGAAGATGCCGCCGGTGGTGATCGCACGCGGCGGATTGCGCGTGTCGAAGGACACGAGCTGCTGCAGGTGATCGAGTGTCTGTTCAAGCATGTGCGTAGAAATCCATCAGTGGGGGGGGTAGTGCCGGCCGCTGGCCGGCTCTGCAATGATCCGGCCGTTCCAGGAGCCGGCCAGCGGCCGGCACTACCCCTCCATCGGCTTTGCGGGGCGCCGGCCAGCGGCCGGCACCCCGGTGAATCGGCTTAGCGGTTTACCTGCGCGTACAAGGTCGAGCTCATGCCGAACAGCTTGATGAAGCCTTCCGCCTCTTCCACGCCCCAATCGGCCGACTGCGCATAGGTGGCGCCCTTGGTGTTGAGCAGGTGCGGCGACTTCACCGCCACCGCATCGACGCGCCCGCCACGGGTTTCCAGCACCACTTCGCCGTTGACCTTGGTCTGCGAGGACTTCAGGAACGCCTCGATGTCGGTCTTGAGCGGGTCGTGGTAGAAGCCTTCGTACACCAGCTCCACCCACTTGCGCGCCACGTCCGGCTTGAAGCGGTTCTGCTGCTTGGTCAGCACCGCGTCTTCCAGCGCGCGGTGCGCGGCCAGCAACGAGACCAGGCCCGGGGCTTCGAACACGATGCGGCCCTTCAGGCCGATCACGGTGTCGCCGGTGTACACGCCACGGCCGACGCCGTACGGGGCGAACAGCTTGTTGAGCTTGGCCAGGATCTGCTCACCCGGCAGTGCCTTGCCGTCCAGCTCGACCGCCTCGCCTTCGACGAACTTCAGCTTCACGGTCAGCGGCTCGATCGGCCACGCGCTGCGCGGCGCGCACCAGCCACGGGCACCTTCGCCCGGCGCTTCCCAACGGTCGATCTCGCCACCGGACATGGTCAGGCCCAGCAGGTTCTCGTTGATGGTGTAGGCCTGCTGCTTGGCGCGCACGCCGAAGCCGCGCTCTTCCAGGTACTTCTGCTCGTAGGCGCGGGTCTGGGTGTGTTCCTTCTGGATCTCGCGGATCGGCGCGACGATCTGGTAGTCGCCCAGTGCCTTCACGGCCAGGTCGAAGCGGACCTGGTCGTTGCCCATGCCGGTGCAGCCGTGGGCGATGATGTTGGTGCCCAGTTCGGCGGCGCGCTTGAGCGCGGCGTCCACGATCAGGTAACGGTCGGACACCAGCAGCGGGTACTGGCCCTGGTAGCCTTCGCCGGCCCACACGAACGGCTTGACGAAGCCGTTCCAGATCGCCGGGCCACCGTCGACGGTGACGTGGCTGGTGACGCCCAGCTCGGCGGCGCGCTTCTCGATGAAATCGCGCTCGTCGTCATCGACGCCGCCGGTATCGGCGAACACGGTGTGCACGTTGTAGCCGCGCTCCTGCAGGTAGGGCACGCAGAAGCTGGTGTCGAGTCCGCCGGAGAAAGCCAGGACGATGTCTTTATTGCTCATGGGGGTCAGGGTCCAATTGGGGGATGAGGATTCGGTAGAGCCGACCGTTGGTCGGCTGGAATGTTCGGTGCGCCGATCGGCTGAAATCTTGCGTTGATCGGCTGAATTGTTCGATGCGCCGGTTGGGTAGAGCCGACCGTTGGTCGGCTGCAATGTTCGATACCCGTTGATGGCGTTAGCGGCCGATCAGCGCCGACATGATCGCCTTCTGCACATGCAGGCGGTTCTCGGCTTCGTCGATGGCGATGCACTGCGCCGAGTCCATCACCCCGTCGGTGGCCTTCACGTTGCGGCGCAGCGGCAGGCAGTGGCTGAAGACACCGTTGTTGGTCAGGGCCATCTTGGCTTCGTCGACGATGAAGTGCCTGTACTGGTCGCGGATCGGCTTTTCCGGTTCCCAGTTGCCGAAGAACGGCAGCGCGCCCCAGCTCTTGGCGTACACCACGTCGGCACCGGCGTAGGCGCTGGCGATGTCATGGCTGACCTGCAGCGAACCGCCGCTCTCGGCCACGTTCTGCTCGGCCCAGCCCATGTAGCGCTCGTCCAGGATGTAGTCCGGGGTCGGGCACAGCAGGGTCACGTCCATGCCCATGCGGGTGGCGATGGTCAGCGCCGAGTTGGCCACGGCGGTGTTGAGCGGCTTGGGGTGGTAGGTCCAGGTCAGCACGTACTTCTTGCCGCGCAGGTCCTGGGTGCCGAAGTGTTCCTGCAGCGCCATCACGTGGGCCAGTTCCTGGCACGGGTGGGTGATGGTTTCCATATTGATGACCGGCACCGGCGAGTACTTGGCAAAGCTCCTGAGCACTTCGTCCTCGCGATCCTTGGTCCAGTCGATGAACTTCGGGAACGCACGCACGCCGATCAGGTCGACGTAGCGGCCCAGCACCCGCGCCACCTCGGCGATGTGCTCTTCGGTGTCCCCGTCCATTACCGAGCCCAGGTTGAACTCGATGGGCCATGCATCCTTGCCCGGCTGCAGCACGATCGCGTGGCCGCCCAGCTGGAAGGCCCCCAGCTCGAAGCTGGTGCGGGTGCGCATGGACGGATTGAAGAACACCAGGGCAATCGACTTGCCCTTGAGCTCGTTACCCAGCTTGTTGCGCTTGAACAGCGCGGCCTGGGTCAGCAGGGCATCCAGGTCGGTGCGGCTCCAATCCTGGGTGTTCAGGAAGTGCTTCAGGGACATCGATCGATCCTTTGCGGCTGGTTTTCCACCGTTGCCGGGGGAGGTTGGGGGCGCCGGGGCGCGGTCAGGGCTCAAACAAACGTATACAGATGAAACTTTTCAGATCGTAGAAACGAAAAAACCCAGCGCGGGGGCTGGGTTTTCCGAACAGACAGCACGAAGCTCCGGTTACCCAGCGAAAATGTGGGGTTCCGGTCGGCGGGCACGCGACGTCATGCCCGTAGCCATACGGGCGGCGCTGGTGTCGTGTTGGAAGTCGGTGAGTTTCATGGCCGCCAATCTTTGCATGCGCACGGGGTGGGTGCAAGACCTGAAGGGAACATTCAGGCGACAGACCTCACGGATTGGCGGCGCTGCCCTGCTCGGCGCCCATCCACGGAGTGATCGAGACCCGGATCTTGAGCCGGTTGCCCGGATCTTCGGGCAGTCGCGAGCGGTACTTGGTGCCCTTGTAGACGTAGTCCACATCATAGGCGATGGGCCGGCGGAACTCGCGGCCGACCGGAATGATCCGGCATTCACGGGTCAGCAGCGGGCCGTTGTTGGCCGCCGGGGCCGGCGCCTCGGCGACCGGCGTCTCTTCCTCGCTCCCGTCTTCACGGCGGAAGATCGAGCGCACCGAGTCCATGAAACGGCCGAAGCGGCCCTTGTCTTCCTGCGGCTCCTCGCCGGTCACGTTGACCGGCGCCAGCGTGCGCGTGGACACCGGCTCGCAGTGCTCTTCGGTGCGGGTCGCGCGCAGGGTCTGGAACACCGGCTCCACGTTGAGCACCTGTGCGTAGTCGAACTTGACGTTCTCCACGATCACCACCCGGTTACGGACCTCACCGTCCTGGGCGCACGCCCCGAAGGCGGCACCTCCGAGCAGGCAGGCCAGCGTCAGCAACGAAGCGGATTTCATTGGCAACAGGTAAGAGGACAAGGTGGCTAGTTTAGGGAGTGCCAGGCACAAGGGGCTGAACATTACCCTTCCGCGACGATTCTGCCCATAGGCCGTTGCCCTGGCGGACAGCCAGGACCCCCGGCGCTGAACGCGGATGTGATCTAAAATCGTGGGCTTGCCCCCTTCCCTCCCCGCCACCGACCCCCATGACCCTGCGCCTGCACAACAACCTGACACGCCAGCTCGAACCGTTCACCCCGCTCGATGCGACCTGTCCGACCCTGTATGTCTGCGGCCCCACGGTCTACAACTATGTGCACATCGGCAATGCCCGTGGCCCGGTGGTGTTCGGGGTGCTGGCCGACCTGCTGCGGCGCCGCTTTGGCGGCCTGCGCTATGCGCGCAACATCACCGACGTGGACGACAAGATCAACACCGCCGCGCGTGAACAGAACGTGCCGATCAGCGCCATCACCGACCGTTTCGCCGCCGCCTACCGTGAAGACATGGGCGCGTTGGGCGTGGTTCCCCCGGATATCGAGCCGGAAGCCACCGCGCACATACCGCAGATCGTGACGATGATCGAGCAGCTGATCGCCGCCGGCCACGCCTACGCCGCCGAAGGCCACGTGCTGTTCTCGGTCAGCTCCTACGCCGACTACGGCAAGCTCTCGCGCCGGGACCCGGACGAAATGCTGGCCGGCGCACGCGTGGACGTGGCCCCCTACAAGCGCGAGCCGGGCGACTTCGTGCTGTGGAAGCCGTCCAGCGACGACCTGCCCGGCTGGGCATCGCCGTGGGGCCGTGGCCGCCCCGGCTGGCACATCGAGTGCTCGGCAATGGCCGCCGCGCACCTGGGTGAAACCATCGACATCCATGCCGGCGGCGTGGACTTGCAGTTCCCGCACCACGAAAACGAGATCGCGCAGAGTGAGTGCGCCCATGGCGGGCGGATCTTCGCGCGGTTCTGGCTGCACAACGGCATGCTCAACTTCGGCGGTGCGAAGATGAGCAAGTCGATCGGCAACATCGAGCGCGTGCACGACCTGGTCCGCAAGCACGCCCCCGAAGCGCTGCGCTATGCGCTGCTGTCGGCCCACTACCGGCAGCCGCTGGACTGGTCCGATGCGCTGATCGAGCAGTCCGTACGCACGCTGGACCGTCTGTACGGCACCCTGCGCGACCTGGCCGCCGTGCAGGCGGCGGCGGTGATCCCGGCCGAGATCGAGGCAGCGCTGGACGATGACCTCAACACCCCGCAGGCGCTGGCCGAACTGGCCCGCATCGCCGGCGAGGCCCGCAAGGCCGCCCCGGGCGAGCAGGCGCAGTGGAAGACCGCGTTGCTCGGCGCCGGCTTGGCGCTGGGCCTGCTGCAGCAGGATCCGGCCGCGTGGTTCGGCAATGCCCCCGGCGATGCCGACGACGACGCGCGCATCCAGGGCCTGATCGACGCTCGCAGCGCAGCCAAGCAGGCGCGCGACTTTGCCCGGGCCGATGCCCTGCGCGACCAGCTCGCCGCCGAGGGCATCGTGCTGGAAGACACCGCCCAGGGCGTGCGCTGGGCACGCAAGCGCTGATGCCTCGCCCGGCCAAGGGCCGGGCGCTGCCACGACACGGACCCGGCCATGGACGACCGGGCGCTTCCTTCGAACCATCACGGCCAGCCCACGGAAGGCGCACACCGGCCCGGAGCCCCCCATGACCATCGCATCCCCGTTCCCGCTTGAAGCCACCGCTGCCGAGGCACAGGCCGCCATCGCCGAGGAGTTCGCCTTCTTCGGCGACTGGTCCGAGCGTTACCAGTACCTGATCGACCTGGGCCGCAAGCTGCCGACCTTCCCGGAAGAGTGGAAGACCGAACAGCACCGTCTGCTCGGCTGCCAGTCGATGGTCTGGATCGTGCCGGAAGGCAATGCGCAGACCCTGCGCTTCCACGCCATCAGCGACTCGGCGATCGTCTCCGGGCTGATCTACCTGGCGCTGCGCGTGTACTCGGGGCGCTCGGCGGCCGAGATCCTGGCCACCGAACCGACCTACATCCAGGACATCGGGCTGTCGCGCCATCTGTCGCCAACGCGCAGCAACGGCGTGGCGGCCATGCTCGCCTTCATCCGCGAGACCGCGCAGTCCCAGCACGCGCAGTCGTGAGTACCGACGCCCCTGCCGAGACACCGGAGCGCGCGCTCACGCTGCTGGCGCGGCCCGGCTTCGCATTGCTGCTGGCGTATCGCATCTGCGCGATGCTGTCCTACCAGATCGTGGCGGTCACGGTCGGCTGGCACATCTACGAAGTAACCCGCAATCCGTTCTCGCTGGGCCTGGTCGGCCTGGCCGAGGTGCTGCCGTTCTTCTGCGTGGCCCCGTTCGCCGGCTACCTGGTGGACCACCTGCCGCGCCGCCGGCTGGGCATGGTGGCGGCCAGCGGGCTGGTACTCACCGCCGTGGTGCTCACCGCGGTCGCGCAGGGCTGGTTGCCGTTCCACGGGGTGTGGCCGATCTACGCGGCGATCGCGATGACCGGCATGGTCCGCGCGTTCCTGTCGCCGATCTACAACGCGCTGTTCGCCCGGGTACTCGAACGCCCGCAGTACGCGCGCGGCGCGGGCCTGGGCGCGGTGGTGTTCCAGGCCGGCATGGTGGCCGGCCCGGCGCTGGGCGGCCTGCTGGTGGCCACCGGCGGCAAGGGCGTGGCCTACGGGGTGGCGGTGGCGGTGGCGCTGATCGCGGTGGGCTGCCTGGCGGTGCTGCGGGTGTCCGAGCCGGTGCACGCCGGCCCGGCCGCGCCGATCTTCAAGAGCATCGCCGAGGGCGGTCGCTTCGTGCTGGGTAACCGGATCATGGTCGGGGCGATGGCACTGGACATGTTTTCGGTGCTGCTGGGCGGGGTGGTGGCGATGCTGCCGGCGTTCCTGCATGAAATCCTGCACCACGGCCCGGAAGGGCTGGGCATCCTGCGCGCGGCACCGGCACTGGGGTCGGTCTGCGTGGGGCTGTGGCTGGCCCGTCGTCCGCTGCAGCGCAATGCCGGGCGGGTGCTGCTGTGCGCGGTGGCCGGGTTCGGCCTGTGCGTGATCGGCTTCGGCCTGTCGCACAGTTTCTGGCTGTCGGCGCTGATCCTGCTGTTCTACGGGGCGTTCGACGGGGTGTCGGTAGTGATCCGCTCGACGATCCTGCAGTTGGCCACACCCGAAGCGATGCGCGGCCGGGTGTCCTCGATCAACGGGATCTTCATCAGTTCGTCCAACGAACTGGGCGCGTTCTACGCCGGTACGATGGCCAAGCTGCTCGGGCTGGTCCCTGCGGTGGTCCTGGGCGGTTTCGCGGTGCTGAGCGTGGCCGGCGTCACCGCCTGGAAGAACCCCACCCTGCGCAACTTGAACCTGCGCGATTTGCAGTAGCTACTGATCGCTCGGCATGCCGTTGACTGTGCGCTGAAAAGACGCTCTGCCAAGTGCAGAAACGGAGAGCAAAGGCGGCGAGTGCTTACCTGCACTGATTGGCGCGGGTACGGGTAGGTTGGCGGGACACGCCGTAAATCCATCCCTGGAGGCTCGCGTGCGCCATCCATGGCGCCCAACGGTCCCACCAACCTACCCGTACCCGCCCCGGACAGTTCTTCGGTGGCCATGGCAAGGCAGAGCGCGATGAGCCAGCGCACGTGCGGCGCTCTTTCGTTGCGCACCAGCACACGGTCAAGGGCGGGTACGGGTGGGCTGGCGGGACCGTCGTGCGCCATGGATGGCGCACGCGAGCTTACAAGGACGTACTTGCAGCGTGTCCCGCCAGCCCATCCGTACCCGCCCAAGCCAGCACAGGCGCACACCCAGAGCAGTTGACCTGGCTGTGTCGTTGACCTGACCGCGTGACTTGTTGACCTGAGCGCATGACTTGAAGAAAAAACCAAAAAAAAACCCGGCCGAAGCCGGGTTTCTCTGTGCATCCATCAACAACCAGGCAATCAGTCGCCCTGCTGCTTCTGCAGGTGCTCCCAACGCTCCTGGGCGTCGATGGTGCGTTCGGCGGTCAGACGGGCTTCCAGACGATCCAGGCCGATTTCCTCGCCCGTATCGACACAGTAGCCGTAGTCACCGTCTTCCAGGCGCTTGAGCGTGCTGTTGATCTTGCCGATCAGCTTGCGGTAACGATCGCGGGTACGCAGTTCCAGCGAGTTCTCGGTCTCGCGGGTGGCGCGCTCGGCTTCATCGCCGATATCACGCACTTCTTCCTGCAGGTTCGCGATGGTCTGCTTGGATTCCTCGACCAGATCATTGCGCCAGTGCTGCAGGCGCTGGCGGAAATACTCCAGCTGCAGCGGGCTCATGTATTCCTCTTCCGCACTCGGCTTGTAGCCGTCGGGCAGGATCGGACGACCAGTGGCTTCGTCAGTCTTGTATTCCACCACCTTGACCTTGGTGCGCGGAGCCGGAGCAGACGAGCGCGCTGCCACGGCAACGGCGACCTTGCCGACCGGACGCGACACAGGCTTGGGGGCGGACTCGGACTTGACGGGGGTTTTTGCAGGCGATTTCGAAACGGGCACGGGATTCTTGTTTTGCGGGGCTTTCGAGGCGGGGGCTGCCGCTACCGGCGCCGGCGCGGACGCCGGAGGGGTAACAGGCTTGGCCGCGGACTTGGCCGGGACAGACTTGGCCGGTGCCGGCGATGCCGGCTTCGGTGCGGACTTCACTACGGGTGCTGCAGCCGGCTTGGACGCCGACCTGGTTGCCACGGGCTTGCTGGCAGTCTTGCTCGCCTTCACCGGCGCGGGCGACGGCTGTTTGGCCGCAACCTTCTTCACCGGGGTCGGCTTGGGAGCCGGCTTGGACACAGCCGGCGCCGCGGATTTCTTCGCGACGGTCTTGCCGACCGCGGCCTTCTTCACCGGCGCCTTGGCGACCGGCTTGGACGGCGCAGCCTTCTTGGCCACCGCTTTCTTTACTACCGGCTTGGTGGCAGCCGCCTTCTTCACCGGGGTCTTGGCGACCACCGGCTTCTTGGCGACGGCTTTCTTCGCCGGCGTGGCCGGTGCCTTGGCCGTGGATTTCTTTACGGGTGCCGTCCTGGCCGCCGGTTGTTTGGATGCAGGCTTGCCAGCCGGCTTGGGGGCCGGTTTTTTGGCAACGGACTTGGCCGCCAACTTCTTAGCAACAGGCTTGGCGGTTTTCTTGGCGGCCTTGACGGCCTTCTTTGCAGTTTTTTTAGCAGCCACGAAACGCTCTTCCTTGGTTTCCCCGGGGCCCGGGAAAGCGGGCCTTTATAGCCTACCCGACCAGCAGCAGCAACCACACCGCCTACTCCGTTCAGCCCCGGAGTCACAAGGGGTGCGGCCGATCCGCCCATCGAGCGGACCGACCTGCGCCGTTCGGCACCTGACCCGGCCAGCAGCCGGGGCGGCCCGCCACGCGCGTGGACGCGGAGGGGAGCCAACGCCCCATCCTGCGACAAATGCGGCCTTCATGCCAACTGCTCTAAGATTGGCGGGTGATCTCACGCCTGCTCATCGCCCTGCTGCGCTTCTACAAGCGCTTCATCAGCCCGTTGCTGGGGCCGCGTTGCCGCTTCATGCCCAGCTGTTCTGAATACGCCATGCAGGCCATCGCCACGCATGGGCCCGCGCGCGGGAGCTGGCTGGCCGCGCGCCGGCTGGGCCGTTGCCATCCCTTCCATCCCGGTGGCATCGACGAGGTGCCGCCGCGCGCCACGGACGACGCCGCCTGCCGCTGCACAGGAAAACACTGAAATGTCCTCCACGCTCATCGTCAACGCCCGCCTGGTCAACGAAGGTCGCATCAGCGACGGCGACCTGCGCATCGAAAACGGCCGCATCGCGCAGATCGGCGCCGGCCTGGAGGCCCGCCCGGGTGAAACCGTCGTAGATGCCGCCGGCCGCTGGCTGCTGCCGGGCATGATCGACGACCAGGTGCACTTCCGCGAGCCGGGCCTGACCCACAAGGGCGACATCGCCACCGAATCGGCTGCGGCCGTGGCCGGCGGCCTGACCAGCTTCATGGACATGCCCAACACCAATCCGCCGACGCTCAGCGCCGACATCCTGCAGGCCAAATACGACGCCGCCGCCGGCCGCGCACGCGCCAACTACGGCTTCTACATGGGCGCCAGCAACGACAACCTGGCCCACATCCAGTCGCTGGACCCCAAGACCGCACCGGGCATCAAGGTGTTCATGGGTGCCTCCACCGGCAACATGCTGGTGGACAACCCGGACACCCTCGACGCGATCTTCCGCGACGCGCCGACCCCGATCATCACGCATTGCGAAGACACGCCGATGATCGATGCCAAGGCCAAGGAGTACGCCGAGAAGTATGGCGATGCGCTCAGCGCCGAACAGCACCCGGACATCCGCTCGCGCGAGGCCTGCCTGAAGTCCTCCGAGCTGGCCGTCTCGCTGGCCAAAAAGCACGGCACCCGCCTGCACGTGCTGCACATCTCCACCGCCGACGAACTGAAACTGTTCGAGCGCGGCCCGCTGATCCGCGCTGATGGCAGCCGCAAGCAGATCACCGCCGAGACCTGCATCCACTTCCTTCGCTTTGACCGCAGCGATTACGCGCGGCTGGGCAACCTGATCAAGTGCAACCCGGCCATCAAGGAAGCCAGCGATCGCGAGGCCCTCACCCGCGCCGTGGCCGAGGACGTGATCGACGTGCTGGCCACCGACCACGCCCCGCACACCTGGGAAGAGAAGCAGAAGCCCTACCCGCAGGCACCGTCCGGCCTGCCGCTGGTGCAGTACGCGCTGGTCGCCGCGCTGGAGCTGGTCCACGAAGGCAAGCTGGACATCACCCAGGTGGTGCAGAAGTTCGCGCACGCTCCGGCGCAGCTGTTCGATGTGAGCCAGCGCGGCTACCTGCGCGAAGGCTACTTCGCCGACCTGGTGCTGGTGGAAGACGTGCCGTTTACGGTCAAGCGCGAAGATGTGCTGTCCAAGTGCGGCTGGTCTCCGTTTGAAGGCATGACCTTCCGCTCGCGCATCGCCTCGACCTGGGTCAACGGCGAACTGGCCTGGGACGGGACGCAGCTGGTCGGTGCACCCAATGGTCAGCGCATGAGCTTCGACCGCTGATGCGTGCACGGGTCTTGAGTGTCGGCCTGCTCCTGGCAGGCGGTGTGGTGGCGGGCGGCATGCTGCCCTCGCCCGCCTGGGCGCAGGCGGACGGTCGCGTCGTATTTCCCGCCAGTGCGTCGCAGGGCGCGATGGTGATCGGCAAGGTGCCGGCCGGCAGCGTGGTCCAGTACGCCGGACGCAGCCTGCGGGTGAGTGGCTATGGCAGCGTGGTGTTCGGGATCGGGCGCGACGAGAAAGGGCCGCTGCAGCTCCAGGTACAGCGCCCCGACGGCGGCAGCGAGACGGTCAGCATCGCGGTGACCGCGCGCGACTGGCCGACCGAGCGGGTCAACGGCGTGCCGCCCAAGACCGTCAACCCGCCGCCAGCAATTGCCGAACGGATCAAGCGCGAGCAGGCCCAGGTCACCGCCGCGCGTGCGCGCGACGACGACCGCACCGACTTCGCCCAGGCCTTCATCTGGCCGGTGCAGGGCCGCATCAGCGGCCGTTTCGGCAATGCGCGCGTCTACAACGGCCAGCCCGGCGCGGGTCACTCGGGCATGGACATCGCCGTGCCGACCGGCACCCCGGTGAAGGCACCGGCCGCCGGCGTGGTCACCTTCGCCGGCCCGGACCTGTACCTGACCGGCGGCACCTTGCTGCTGGACCATGGTTTCGGGATCAGCTCGAACTTCCTGCACCTGTCGCGCATCGACGTGAAGGTCGGCGACCGCGTCGAACAGGGCCAGGTCATCGCCGCCGTCGGCGCCACCGGGCGTGCGACCGGGCCGCACCTGCACTGGGGCATGAACTGGTTCGACACGCGGATCGATCCACTACTGGTGCTTGAACGCGGCAAGTGATGGATGCATGCGGAAGGGACTGGCGCGCGCGGCAAGCGAGGTGCGCGCGGCTGGTTCGGCGCGCCGTGGGCAGGGTCGGTTCCCGAACGACCGCCGAGGGCGGTGCACCATCCAGTTACGCATGATCACTGACGAAAGCGCTGCTCCGGCAGCCGTCATGCGTCCCAGTGTCGATCAACACGGCCGGCGGTCGTTCGGGAACCGCCCCTACCGGTGCGCGCCTGCCGGTGCCGACGCACGCAGGCGGTGAATGCCTCCCAAGGCCGCCACACAGAGGCGGTGCCTCCTGTTGCCGCCACATCTGCAGGGTGGCGCCAGATCAGCCCCGACCGGCCCACCAGGTGCGCAGCAACGTGCGCATCGGCGTTACCTTGAGCTCGCGGCCCTGCGCGCTGGCCTGCAGCCGCGTGCGTGCCAGGGAGGCATACATGCGACGTACGCGCGGACCGGCGACACGCGCCGGCCATTGGGCCAGCAGCTGCCGCGCCCACTGCTGGGCGGCGGTGTCGCCGTCGACGTCCAGCAGCGAGCGCGGTACCGCCGCCACGCCCGCGTCCTGCAGCCGCTGCGCCAACGTCTGTACCAGCACCGGAGCGGCCACGTCGCCACGCGCCGGGGTGTCGAACATCACCGCTTCCACCGCCGCCACTGCCGCTGCGTAGGGCTGCAGCGCACGCCGCGCCTGCGCCGGCTCCAGCGCGGCTGCGCGCGCATCGATCAAGTCCGGCAGGGTGTCGGCCAGCGCCGTCCACGGCGCAGGCACCGGCTCCAGCAGCCGCCCCAGCGGATGCCGCGAGCGCTGCGCGGCCCAGCTGCGCAGTTCTTCGCCCCACCACGCCAGCTTGGCGTCGGACGGGGTCGGGTCGCCGTTGGTGTTGAGGATGTCGTCGAACTCCTGCAGCAGCGTGAACCATGCCACGGCCAGGCTGCGCTGCGCCTCGGGCACGAACGGTTCGGCCACCGACCATTCCGGCCAGCGGGTCCGCCACTTGTCCAGGAAACTGTCGAGGGCGCTGGAAGTTGTCACGGGAAATCCTTGGAAGTGATGTGCCGACCAACCGTCGGCGGCTACCGGGGTGTGCACCGGCCGATTGCCGGTGCATGCCTGGGTTGCGTTGCGCCTCGGCCCACGGCCGATGCCTGGCGGGCGATCAGGCGCGTGCCACCGGCCAGGCGCCAGCCCGCTGCAGCTGCGCGGGCTGTTCGATCATGCACTCCGCGCCCCACGCCAGCGGGTCGTCGGCATCGAGCCGGTAACCCCACAGCGCGGCCACCGAGGCCATGCCGGCGGCATTGGCAGCGACGATGTCGCGTTCGTCATCGCCCACGTAGATGCAGGTGGCCGGGTCGATCTGCAGGCGCTCGGCTGCGGCCAGCAGGGGCAGCGGATGCGGCTTGCGCTGGGCCAGGGTATCGCCCCCGATCAGCACCTTGCAGCGACTTTCCCAGCCCAGCTGCGGCACGATCAGACGGGCCAGGTATTCCGGCTTGTTGGTGACGATGCCCCACACGCAGCCGGCAGCATCCAGCGCATCGAGCATGCCTGCCACGCCGTCGAACAGCGTCGCGTACTGGCCGATCAGGCCTTCATAGCGCTCCAGGAACTCCGGCACCAGCGCATCGCGCTCGATCTGCCCCAGTTCCGGGAAGGCCACCGACACCATCGCTCGCGAGCCCTTGGAGACCACCGGACGCAGTGCGTCCAGGGTGGTCGGCGGGCGCTCGCGCGCGGCCAGCATCGCGTTGGCCGTGGCCAGCATGTCCGGCGCGCTGTCGAGCAGCGTGCCGTCCAGGTCGAACAACACCGCCTGCGGGAAACCAGACTCAGACACGGGCGGCATCGTCCGGCTTGACCGCATGGGCCAGGTAATTGATGTCGGTGCGCGAACTCAGGCGCGCGCGGTTGCGCCACGGTTCGTAGGCCATGCCGCTGACGTCGCGCAGGTTGAAATCGGACGCGCGCAGCCACTTGCCCAGCTCGGCCGGCTTGATGAAATCCTGGTAGTGGTGCGTGCCCTTGGGCAACAGCCGCGCGACGTACTCGGCGCCGACGATGGCTACCGCGAAGGCGGCCGGGGTGCGGTTGACCGTGGACAGGAACAGTTGGCCACCGGGCTTGAGCAGACGGTGGCAGGCGGCGATGATCGCGCCCGGGTCGGGCACGTGCTCGAGCATTTCCATGCAGGTGACCACGTCGAAACTGCCCGGCTGTTCGGCGGCCAGGTCCTCGGCGGCCTGCACGCGATAATCCACCTGCACGCCCGATTCCAGGCTGTGCAGCCGCGCCACCTTGACCAGTTCCGGGGCCAGGTCGATCGCGGTGACATCAGCGCCCTCCTTGGCCAACGCTTCGCTGAGCAGGCCGCCACCGCAGCCGATGTCGAGCACGCGCGCACCGCGCAGCGTGACGCGGCTGGCGACGTACTGCAGGCGCACCGGATTGAGCGCGTGCAACGGCTTCTGCGGGCCGTCGACGTCCCACCAGCGGTTGGCGAGGGCGGCGAACTTGTCCAGTTCGGCCTGGTCGAAATTGGTGGAAGCGTGCGGGGTAGTCATGGGAATCCTTGGTGCATCAAGCGCGGATGTGGCGGATGCGCTCGCGCCACTGGCGGGCGTTGGCGACGATCGCCGCAGTGTCCATGCCGACCAGCTCGCGCTGGACCAGCTTGGGCTGCCCGGCGATCCAGACATCGCTGACCTGGTGGCGGCCGGCGGCATACACAAGCTGCGACAGCACATGGTGCAGCGGCTGGGTTTCCAGCGCGGACAGGTCCACGCAGACCAGGTCGGCCTGCTTGCCGACCTCGATCGACCCGATGCGGTCGCCGAAGCCCAGCGCGCGCGCACCGCCCAGGGTAGCCGCGCGCAGCGTGGTAGCCGCGTCCAACGCGGTCGCATCGTTGGCCACGGCCTTGGCCAGGATCGCCGCCGTGCGGTTCTCGCTGAACATGTCCAGGTCGTTGTTGCTGGCGCAGCCATCGGTGCCGATGGCCAGGTTCACCCCGGCGCGCTGCAGGGCGCAGGCCGGGCAGAACCCGGAGGCCAGTTTGAGGTTGGATTCGGGGCAATGCACCACGCTGACGCCACGCTCGGCGCACAGGTGGATTTCCGCTTCGGTCAGCTGGGTCATGTGCACCGCGATCAGGCGGTCGTTGACCAGGCCGAGACGGTCCAGTCGCGCCAGCGGGCGTTGGCCGTGCAGCTTGATCGAGTCGCTGATTTCCTGCGCGGTCTCATGCGTGTGCAGGTGCACCTGCATGTCCAGCTGGTCGGACAGCATGCGCACGCGCTCGAAGTTGGCGTCGTTGACCGTGTACGGCGCGTGCGGGGCGAACGAGGTGCCGATCAGCGGGTCGTTGCGCCACTGGTCGTGCAGCTCGCCGGCCTTGGCGAAGTACTCGTCATCGGTCTTGGCCCAGGCGGTGGGGAAATCAATGATCACCGCACCGACCAGCGCGCGGAAACCGTGCTGCTTGTAGACCGCGGCCTGGACGTCGGAGAAGAAGTAGTTTTCGTTGGCGCAGGTGGTGCCACCGCGCAGCATCTCGGCGATCGCCAGGGTGGTGCCGTCGGCGACGAACTCCGGCCCGATCACCGCCGCTTCCACCGGCCAGATGTGCTGCTGCAGCCACACCATCAGCGGCAGGTCGTCGGCGACGCCGCGCAGCAGGGTCATCGGGTTGTGGGTGTGCGCGTTGACCAGGCCCGGCATCAGCGCCGCGTCGGGACGCGAGACGGTCTGGACGGGGGCGAAACGCGCACGGGCCTCGGCGCGCGGCAGGATCGCGATGATCTCGCTGCCACGCACAGCCACGGCGTGGTCTTCCAGCACCACCGCATGCGGTTCGATCGGGACCACGTAACCGGCTTCGATCAGCAGGTCACAGGTTTCGGGAATGCGTGCGGTGTCGGTCATGCGGGCTCACTGTGCGGGGCGGGCGACCCGAAGGCGTATGCGACCGGGGCGCTCTGGAGGTAGAGCCGAGCCATGCTCGGCTGCGCGGGGTGTCGGCTTCATGAACGCCGGGAAGTGCCGCCGGGCTGCGCCTGGGTGCCGACCAACGGTCGACACTGCCAGGAGCCAGCCGACCAACGGTCGGCTCTACCGAGGGCCGGCCGATCAACGATCGGCGTTACGAAAGGCCAGCCGAGCATGGCTCGGCTCTACCGTAATCCGGCTTCGCCGGATTACTTGCCTGCGCGGGCGGAGTACTCGCCCGAGCGGGTGTCGACCTTGATGATTTCATCCTGGTTGACGAACAGCGGCACGCGGACCACCGCGCCGGTTTCCAGGGTGGCCGGCTTGCCGCCGCCGCCCGAGGTGTCGCCACGGACGCCCGGGTCGGTTTCGGTGATCTTCAGCTCGACGAAGTTCGGCGGCTGGACGAAGATCGGCTCGCCGTTCCACAGGGTGACGATGCAGGACTCTTCGCCCTTCAGCCACTTCTCGGCGCCGCCCATGCCGGACTTGGTGGCCTGGACCTGCTCGAAGGATTCGGGGTCCATGAAGTGCCAGAACTCGCCGTCGCTGTACATGAAGTCCATGTTGGTATCCACGACGTCGGCCTTCTCCACGTCGTCGGTCGCCTTCATGGTCATTTCGACCACGCGGCCCGACTTGATGAAGCGGTACTTCATGCGGGTAAAGGCCTGGCCCTTGCCCGGCTTGACGTACTCGGTCTCAGTGATGACGGCCGGTTCGTTGTTGATCAGGATCTTCATCCCGTTCTTGACATCGTTCATGCCAACAGTGGCCATGCTGAAACTCCTGAATGGGCAAACGCCGCGCAGGCGCGGCGAGCCGGATAGAATGGGATATCCCACCGATACCGGTGGGGTGAGGCGATATTTCTGACCCACATGATAACCGCAGGCCCCCATTCCATGCAGCTTTCCGCCACGCCCCTGGCCGCCCCCGTCCGCTGGCAGCAACGGTGGCGCGAGGCGATCCGCGACCCGCGCGAGCTGTTGCGGCAGCTGGGGCTGGACCCGCTGGAGCTGGGCGTGTCGGACGCGGCGGCGGGCCAGTTCGCGGTGCGCGTCCCGCAGGGCTTTGCGGCCCGGATGCGCCACGGCGACCGCCACGACCCCCTGCTGCGCCAGGTCCTGCCGATCACCGACGAACTCAAGGTCGTGCCGGGCTTCAGCCTGGACGCGGTCGGCGACGGCGCCGCCAAGAAGGCCACCGGGGTGATCCAGAAGTATCGGGGCCGCGCCCTGCTGGTGACCACCGGCAGCTGCGCGATCAACTGCCGCTACTGCTTCCGTCGCCACTTCGACTACGGCAGCGAGAACGCGGCCCGGGAAGGCTGGCGCGATGCGGTGGACGCCATCGCCCTGGACCCGGACATCGACGAGGTGATCCTGTCCGGCGGCGATCCGCTGTCGCTGGCCACCCACAAGCTGGTCGAGCTGACCCAGGCCCTGCGGCAGATCCCGCACCTGCGCCGCCTGCGCATCCACAGCCGCCTGCCGGTGGTGCTGCCCGAGCGCGTGGATGACGAACTGGTGCAGTGGCTGGCCAGCCTGCCGTGGCCGCTGGCGTTCGTGATCCATGCCAACCACGCCAATGAATTCGATGCTTCGGTGGACGCGGCGATGGCGCGCCTGCGTGCAGCCGGGGCCACCCTGCTCAACCAGGCGGTGCTGCTGCGCGGGGTCAACGATTCACTGCCGGCCCTGCAGGACCTGAGCGAGCGCAGCTTCGCCGCCGGCGTGCTGCCCTACTACCTCTACCAGGTGGACCGGGTCGAAGGCGTGGCCCATTTCGAGGTCGACGATGACACCGCCAAGGACCTGCATGCGCAGCTGACCGCGCGCCTGTCCGGCTACCTGGTGCCCAAGCTGGTCCGCGAGATCTCCGGCGACAGCAGCAAGCGGCCGGTGTAAGGCGCCGCGACCACCCCCGGTGGCCGCGGCGCCTCACATCCCCGATTCGATCATCTGCACCACGTCGGTGGCGCTGACCGGGTGGCTCAGCCAGTAGCCCTGGGCCAGGTCGCAGCCGCGCTGGGCCAGCAGGTCGAACTGCACTTCCTGCTCGATACCTTCGGCCACCACGGTGATCCCCAGCGCATGGGCCATGGCGATGATCGCCGTGGTCAGAGCCAGGTCGTCCGGGTCGCGCTGCATGTCGGCCACGAAACTCCTGTCGATCTTGACCCCGTCCACCGGCACCTGGCGCAGGTGGCTCAGCCCCGAGAAGCCGGTACCGAAGTCGTCCAGCCACACCTTCACCCCGGTGCGGTGCAGCTTGTCGAGCAGGGCCGCGGCCAGCATTTCATCGCCGATCACCGCCGTTTCGGTCAGCTCCAGGTGCAGGCGCGAGGCCGGCAGGCCGGTGTCGCGCAGGCAGTCGGCGACCACGCTGGGCAGTTCGCCACCGCGCAGCTGGCGCGGGGAGACGTTGACCGACACGAACAAGCCGTCGTTATCCACGCCGTGCGGCCACTGCACCGCTTCCATGCAGGCCGCGCGCAGCACCTTGGGGCCGATCACTTCGATCAGGCCGCTCTGCTCGGCCACTTCAATGAACACCGATGGCGGGATCGTGCCCAGGGTCGGGTGCTGCCAGCGCAGCAGCACCTCCACCCCGACCATGCGCCGGTCGCGGGTGCGGAAGATGGGCTGGTAGACCAGCCGCAGCTCGCCTCGCTCCCACGCTCCGCGCAGCTCCTGCTCCATGTGCACGCGCCGTTCCACCGCATGGTCCATGGCCCGGCTGTAATAGCGGTAGCAGTTCTTGCCGGCCATCTTGGCCTGGTACATGGCGATGTCGCCGTTCTTCAGCAGCGTGGTGGCATCGGCCGCATCGTCGGGGAACAGGGTGACGCCGATCGAGCTGCCCAGGAACAGTTCCCTGCCCTGCACGAACAACGGCTTGCCGAGTTCGCGCACCAGGATCTCGGCCAGCTGCCGCGCATTGGCGGCCACGTCGCCTTCGCCGAGCAGGATCACGAATTCATCGCCACCAAAACGCGCCAGCAGTGCCTCGTCCCCACCGGCCTGGGCCACCGCGGTGCTGATGCGCTGGGCGAACTGCAGCAGCGCCTCGTCGCCGGCCTCGTGGCCGAGGGTGTCGTTGACCCGCTTGAAGTCGTCCATGTCGGCAAACAGCAGCGCCAGCCGATGGTTGGACGCGCGCGCGGCCATCAGGCGATGGTCCAGCGCCTCGCGGAACGCCAGCCGGTTGGTCAGCCCGGTCAGCGCATCGGTGTAGGCCATGTGCCGCACTTCGCGGTCATGCCGGGCGATGGATTCGCTCATGCGGCCAAAGGCCCGCACCAGTTCGCCCATTTCATCGTTGCGCGTGCTCTGCCGCAGCTGCGGGCGGTAGTCCCCCGCCTCGATCTGGCGCGCGGCCGCGGCCAGCCAGCGGATCGGCGTGACCAGGCTGCGCTGCACATACATGATCATGCCCACGCCGATGCCCACCAGCAGCCCCAGCATCAGCAGCAACCAGCCCAGGTGGCGCTTGCCGACCTGCTGCAGGCGCTCGCCCAGGGTCTGGTTGGCGCGCAGCTCCATGGCCTGCACATCGTCCAGCGCCATGCCCACCCGCACGCCGCCGATGCGCTGGTTGCCGATCATGATCGGCATGGCGTTGTCGAGCACCTTGGGCGACTGCTGCACCACCAGCGTACGCGCGGCGACCGCACCGGCGGCCAGCGGGTCGCTCATCGGCCGGCCGAAATCGATCACCTCGGTGCTGCCGTCGTGGACCAGCTTGCCGTCCTCGTCGAACACCAGTACGTAACGCACCACCTGCTGCCGCGAGGTATTGCGCACCAGCGCGCCGACCTGCTCCAGGTCGTTGTAGTACAGCGGGTTGGCCAGCGCGTCGGACAGCTCGCGCGCCAGCGCCTCGCCGCGGCTGCGCACGCTGCGGTCGAACAGGTCGTGGATGACGTTGCCGCTGAGGTGCTGCACCTCCCCCTGCATGGTCGCCTGGCGCCCCAGCACCACCGCCACGATCACCACCACCACCAGCATCGCGCCGCTCATCGCCAGCACGAACCGTGTCTGCATTCCGGAACCCAACAGCCTCATTCCACTTCCATCCGCACGCGAGCCAGCCCTTGTTTCAGTTCATCCAACCGGTGCTGCATCTGCGCATCCACCCGATGGAACCCGGACGTACCAAAAAACTTCTGCAGCGCATCCTGCGCCAAGGGATCTGCCGCGGCCTCCAGCAGTACCTGCTGCAGGCGATCACGCACGTTCGCATCCAATCCGGCGCGCACCATCTCCACCGCACGCGGGTACGGCTCGGTGCGATGGATGACGCGGAATTCGCGCAGGAAATTGGCCGGGATCCGATGCCCGTCGGACCAGTCCACGCTGCTCACCGCGCCGGCATCGACCACGCCCTTGTGGACCAGGGTGGCGATGTTGCCCTCGGTGCGGGCGAACACATAGCCCACCGTATCCGGGGCGGCCGCATCGCGGGCGGACAACAGGATCTCCGGGGTCAGCCCCTCCTGCAACAAGGTCATCACCGGCACCAGGTAGGCGCTGGTGGAGGCCACGTTCTGCAGGGCCAGGGTATGCCCCTTGAGATCGGCCAGCGAAACGATCGGACTGTCGCGGCGGACGAAGAAGACGGTGTGGTAATCCCGCACGCCGCTGCGCTCGGTGAGCAGCAGGGGCTGTGCGCCGCTGCGCATGCCCAGCGCCACGGCGGTGCCGGAGGTCTCGGTGACCCAGTCCACGCGGCCGCGGCGCAGGTAGCTGCCCATCTGCTGGGCATCGGGCGCCATCAGGATGCGACCTTCGGTAATGCCGACATCACGCATGCGCGGGACCACGTAATCCAGCAGGGGTTGCAGTTGCGCATAGTGTGACTTGGGATTGTCGCTGATCCGTCCGAGCACCAGCACGTTGCCGGGATCGGCCATGGCGGGGCCGGTCATCCATGCGATGGCCAGACACAGCAGCGCCCCCTGCAGCAGCCATCGCAGACCTGATACTCGCATTCACTCCCCCCAAGGAATCCGAACAGCCTACCCGAAAAAGTGAGAACTGCGTCAGCTCATTCGGGGCGGTTGTTCGCCAATCTCGCCATCCGCTGTGCATCGGCGAGGATGCCGCGCAGCAGGCGGACTTCCTGTTCGCTCAGTTCGGTACGCAGGAACAGGCGGCGCAGTTTGCGCATCGCCGAATCCGGTGCGCGGCCCTTGTGGAAGTCGATCTCGTCCAGGGTCTGGCCAAGCTGGCCGAACAGGCCTTCAACCTGGGCATGGCTGGCCGGCTGCTCGCGGTGTTCGGGGTCGGCCGGGGCCGCGCCTTCGACGCCGCCGAGCACGGCCATGCGCAGTTCGTAGGCCAGCACCTGCACGGCGGCGGCCAGGTTGAGCGAGCTGAAATCGGGATGGGACGGGATGTGCACGGCCAGGTGGCACAGCTGCAGTTCTTCGTTGGTCAGTCCAGTGCGCTCGCGGCCGAACACGAAGGCGACTTCGGCGTCGGGCTCGGCGGCCTTGGCCAGGGCGCGCTGGGCGGCCACGGTGGGCAGCAGCTCTTCCAGCTGGACCCGACGGGCGCGGGCGGTGCAGCCCAGCACGAGGGTGCAGTCGGCCACGGCCTCGGCCAGGGTGCCTACGACGGGGGCGTCGCCGAGGACGTCCTCGGCGCCGGCCGAGCGCCTGAACGCCTCTTCATCCAGCGGCTTTTCGGGAGCGACCAGGACCAGCCGGCCCAGGCCCATGGTCTTCATGGCGCGCGCCGCAGCGCCCATGTTGCCGGGGTGCTGGGTGCCGACCAGGACGAATCGGATACGGGACGGAGCGGTTTCAATGGACATGAACAGGCCAAACGCGAGCAGACAAGCCACAGATGGTAAACTGTGCGACCGGCCTCTGCGCCGGGACCGCTCTTTTCCCCCGCCAAACATACCCACTCTGCCTTTACGGGAGCTTTTCGCCATGCAGAAACCCGCCGTCACCGTCATGGTCAAGGCCGCCCGCCTCGCCGGCAACGTCCTGTTGCGCAACATCAACAAGCTCGAGGCGTTGAACGTCGTAGAGAAGGGGCGCATGGACTATGCCAGTGAAGTCGATGCGGATGCGGAAAAGGTCATCGTCAAGGAACTCAAGCGCGCCTACCCGGAATACGGGATCATGGCCGAGGAAGGTGGCCTGCAGGGTGTGAACCGTTACATGTGGGTCATCGACCCGCTGGACGGCACCAGCAATTACCTGCGCGGCTTCCCGCACTACTGCGTGTCCATCGCGCTGGTGGAAAACGGCGAGCCGATCGATGCGGTGATCTTCGACCCGCTCCGCAATGAGCTGTTCACGGCCAGCCGTGGCGCTGGCGCGGTGCTCAACGACCGCCGTATCCGCGTGGCCGATCGCAAGGACATGAACGGCGCAATGATCCACACCGGCTTTGCCCCGCGCGAGCGCCAGCGCACCAGTGCGCAGCTTAAGGCAGTGGATGCGCTGCTGGTGCATGCCGAGGACGTGCGCCGCACGGGTTCGGCGGCACTGGACCTGGCCTACGTGGCCTGTGGCCGTGCCGATGCCTACTTCGAGGCCGGCGTGAAGGCTTGGGACATCGCGGCCGGCGTGCTGCTGGTGCGCGAGGCCGGCGGCCGCGTCTGCGACTTCAAGGGCGCCACCCCGGCCCGCATGGACAGCCGGGGTCCGGAGACCCAGCAGATCGTGGCCGGCAACGTGAAGAACACCGACGTGCTGCAGAAGGTGCTGGTCAACACCGGCTATGCGGCGGAGTTCGACGCCAAGTTCTGATTGGCCGCGACTGCGACAGCTTGAAACGGCGCCTTCGGGCGCCGTTTTTGTTTGTTAGAGGTGCAGCGCAAACGCAGGAGCAGGAGCAGGAGCAGCCGCGGCGGCGGTGCGCGTCTGCTGGCTTGGGCGGGTACGGGTGGGTTGGCGGGACACGCCGTGAATCCCTCCATGGAGGCTCGCGTGCGCCATCCATGGCGCCCGACGGTCCCGCCAACCCACCCGTACCCACCTTTTGACAGTGTGCGGGTGCGCAACGAAAGAGCTGGAGGCGCGATCACGGCGCCGACCCGCACGCTCCCGCCATAACCGACTCAGGCCACTACCCCGGCCGTCGATCGGCCGTTGCGTCCAGAAAACAAAATGCCCGGCCAAAGCCGGGCATTTTGTTTCAACAGACGACCGTCGGCGGAATCAGACCACCGTATTGCCAGCCGCCTTCAGGGCGGCGATGCGCTCTTCCAGCGGCGGGTGGCTCATGAACAGCTTCCTGGCGGTCGAGCCGGCAATGCCGAACGCGGCGATCTGCGTCGGCAGCGTGCTCTGGCCGTGGTTGAGCTTCAGCCGCTCCAGCGCCGCGATCATCTTCTGGCGGCCGGCCAGGTGCGCACCGCCCGCATCGGCGCGGAACTCACGATGGCGCGAGAACCACATCGAAATCATCGTCGCGAACAGACCGAAGATCATCTCCAGCACGAACACGATCACGAAGTAGCCGATGCCGCGCCCGCCGCCCTCGCGGTTGCCCGACATCGCGCTGTCGATGAAACCACCGACGATCCGCGCCAGCACGATCACGAACGTATTCAACACACCCTGCAGCAGGGCCATGGTGATCATGTCACCGTTGGCCACGTGCGCGATCTCGTGGCCCAGCACCGCCTCGGCCTCGTCCTCGCTCATGTTGTGCAGCAGGCCGGTGGACACCGCCACCAGCGCCTTGTTGCGGTTGGCGCCGGTGGCGAAGGCGTTGATTTCCGGACCGTCATAGACCGCCACCTCCGGCATGCCGATACCGGCTTCGCGCGCCTGGCGTTCGACCGTGGCCAGCAGCCAGCGTTCGGTCGGATTGCGCGGCTCGGTGATCACCACCGCGCCGGTCGACCGCTTGGCCATCCACTTGGACAGCAGCAGCGAAATGAATGAACCCCCGAAGCCGAAGATGGCCGCCATCACCAGCAGGCCGCTCATCTGGCTGGGATTCACGCCCAGCACCGACATCACGATGCCCGCCAGGATCAGCACCGCAACGTTGGTCAGAAGAAAGAGAGCAATGCGACTGAACATGGGAAAATAGCGCTCGAAAGAGGTTGATGACTGCAAATCTGCGGGGACTTCATGTTGAATTCAAGTCGCAAACTGACCGACGATTCATAGTTCATGTCCATGACCCCCTACCGCGGCCGCTTCGCGCCCTCACCCACCGGCCCCCTGCATCCCGGCTCGCTGCTGGCCGCGCTGGGCAGCTGGCTGCTCGCCCGGCACGCCGGTGGTCACTGGTTGGTGCGGATCGAAGACGTCGACCCACCCCGCACCGTACCCGGCGCGGTGGATCAGCAACTGGCCGTTCTGAGCGGCCTCGGCCTGACCAGCGACGGCCCGATCGTCCACCAGAGCGGGCGCGACAGCGTCTACCAGAAGGCGCTGGACCGCCTGCTGGACGAAGGCACGGCGTTTGCCTGCCACTGCAGTCGCAGCGACCTGGCCGACCAGCGCGGCATCCACCACCAGTGCGTGGCACGCAGCCCGCGCCCGCAACCGGCCATCCGACTGCGCGTGCCGCCGGGCAGCACGGTCCATTTCCAGGACGGCCTGCGCGGGGCGATCCAGCAGAACGTGCACGCCGAGGTCGGCGACTTCGTCCTGCGCCGCGCCGACGGCTACTGGGCCTACCAGCTGGCAGTAGTGGTCGATGACGGCGACCAGGGCATCACCGACGTGGTGCGGGGCGCCGACCTGCTCGACTCCACCCCGCGCCAGATCCTGCTGCAACGCGCGCTCGGACTGCCTACCCCGGCCTATCTGCACCTGCCCCTGCTGCTCGACACCGACGGCCGCAAACTCTCCAAGTCCGATGCCGCACGCCCCCTCGACCCCACCCGGCCCCTGCCCGCATTGCGCCAGGCATGGGCCGCGCTCGGCCAGGATCCAGCCTGCCTGCGCACCGATGGCAATGTAGCGGACCTGCTGGCCCGCGCCCGCGCCGGTTTCGATCCCGCCCGACTGCCCCGCCACGACATCGTTGCACCGCAGGGCCGCGGCTGAGCCCCCATTTGCCGCGGCGATGTTGCAGAATCGCTTTCCCCCTTGTTGGCCCTGCCTTTCGGAGTAGCAGCTCATGACATCTCGCGTCGCACTGGTCACCGGCGGTACCGGCGGTATCGGCACCGCCATCTGCCAACGCCTGGCCGACCAGGGCCATCGGGTCGCCACCAACTACCGCGACGAAGCCAAGGCCACGGCATGGCGCGAGATGATGCTGGCCCGCGGCTCGGACGTGGCGATCTTCCCCGGCGATGTCTCCAACCCCGACACCGCCGAGGCCATGGTCCGTGCCGTCGAAGCCGCCTTCGGCCCGATCGAGATCCTGGTCAACAACGCCGGCATCACCCGTGACACCACCTTCCATCGCATGCGGGCCGACCAGTGGCACGACGTCATCAACACCAACCTCAACTCGGTGTTCAACGTCACCCGCCCGGTCATCGAAGGCATGCGCCGGCGCGGCTGGGGCCGGGTCATCCAGATCAGCTCGATCAACGGCCTCAAAGGCCAGTACGGCCAGGCCAACTACGCCGCAGCCAAAGCCGGCATGCACGGCTTCACCATCTCCCTGGCACGCGAGAATGCCGGCTTCGGCATCACCGTCAACACCATTTCCCCCGGCTACGTCGCCACCGACATGGTGATGGCCGTGCCTGACGAAGTGCGCGCCAAGATCATCGCCGACATCCCCACCGGCCGCCTCGGCAAGCCCGAGGAAATCGCCTATGCGGTGGCCTTCCTGGTCAACGAAGAGGCATCGTGGATCACCGGCTCGAACCTGGACATCAACGGCGGCCACCACATGGGCTGGTAGAGCCGACCGTCGGTCGGCTACCCTCCGCACAACGTAGAGCCGACCGTTGGTCGGCTGCTTTCCGCACCACGTAGAGCCGACCGTTGGTCGGCTGCTTTCCGCAGCGCATGCGCAGCCGACCAACGGTCGGCTCTACGGAATCCGCGCGGAGCGATACGCTGCCGCCGCGGTCCGAGAAACCGTTTGCAGGCCCAACCGGCTACGGCCCCGACATGGAACCGGCAAATGCTGCACCCCGCGCAGATCCATGCTGCGCAACATGAATTGATTCCAATACCCCGCCGCATGGGCCTTTCGGCGGTTGCATGTGCTGCTGCACTGCGCCATGCTGCGCGCCTACTGTGATGAGTGACCGTTTCATGGCTGCGAACCGCATTATCAAGAAATACCCGAATCGCCGGCTCTACGACACCGAGATTTCCAGCTACATCACCATCGAAGACGTGCGCCAGCTCATCCTCGACGGCGAAGACTTCGAAGTCCGTGACGCCAAGAGCGGCGACGACCTGACCCGCTCGGTGCTGCTGCAGATCATCGCCGACCAGGAACAGGACGGCGAACCCATGCTGTCCACGCAGCTGCTGAGCCAGCTGATCCGCTTCTACGGCGACTCCCTGCAGGGCTTCATGGGCAATTACCTGGAGCGCAGCATGCAGGTCTTCCTCGACCAGCAGCAGCAGTTCCGCCAGCAGATGGGCAACCTCCTCGGCCAGACCCCCTGGGCGATGATGAACCAGCTCACCGAGCGCAACCTCGAACTCTGGCAGGATTTCCAGCGCAACATGGGCACCGGCGGCGCCGGCTTCGGTCCCCGTCCCGGCGGCACCTCCACCGGTACCGGCGCGGGCACGGCCAAGCCGGACACCCCGGCACCCGGCACGGGCAAGACCCGCCGCTGAGTTACCCGCGGGGTCACAACGAAAAAAGGCGCAGCCCTCCGGCCGCGCCTTTTTCGTCTCCGCCCTCAGCGTCTGATCAGCGCTTGGGCTTGGCGCAGCCGGTGCACACCCGCTCCACCTGGAAGCCCTTGGCCTTCAGTTTCTCCACCACGCCATCGTTGCCCAGCAGGTGCAGCGTGCCGACCACCACCAGCGTGCCCCCCTGCCCGGCCTGCAGGTACTGCTGCAGCTTGGGCACCCAGGCATCGTTGCGGTCGGTGTTGATCCGCTTGTACAGCTGCGGGTACTGGCCGCGCATCTGCGCCGCCATCGACGTCCACAGCAGCTTGTCGTCGCCACGCCGCCACGCATCGTGCAGCTTGCGGCCCTCGACATCGGCCTTGTCGGCCTGGTCCAGCGCCTCGGCCACCATCTGCTGCTGTTCCTGCGCCGACATCCCCGACAGCACCCCGACCTGCGTATCGATGTCCTCCAGGCCCGAGGTTGGCTTGTTCGCGGTGGCCGCGCGCTCCATGAAATGACGGTCCAGCCCGAGGTTCGGGTCCAGCCCCATCTTGGTGAACTGGCCCAGGGTGATGGTCAGCCCGACGAACCAGGGCTTCATCCCCTGCAGCTGCGCCAGCGGCAGGTTGTTGGCACTCGCGTAGGCCTGCAGCTTGGTCCAGGTGGCTGCATCCAGGTCGCGCTTGAGCTCGGTGCCATCGGTGCGCATCGCCGCCTGCAGCATTTTCTGCGGCAGCTGCGGCGACTGCATGTCCTGCGGCGACAGTTCAAACACCACCCGCTTGGACGCGGTGAACGCCTGCTCGACGTCGGCCGACAGCGGATAGTCCTGCGCACGCAGCAGATGGAACGAGCCCAGCAGGTACACGCGGCTGTCGCCGGGCCCGGTCACCTTCCACAACAACGGCACCGGCGAGGCCACCTTGGCGGCAGGCGCATCGCCGCGCGCCTGCACGGCACCGCTGCCCAGCAGCAGCCCGGCGGTGATCAACAATGAAGACATCAGTCGCGGCAACATCGACATGGGTCAGGCCTCTCCTTCAGGGGCGTGGTAGGCCTGCTCGCCGGCGTCGATGCGCAGGTCCAGGCGGTTTTCCGGCGGTGCCAGCGGGCAGGTCGCGAACGGAGTGAATGCACAGGGCGGATTGTAGGCGTGGTTGAAATCGATCAGCACCCGGCCATTGGCATCCGGTGCGGGCAGGTCCAGGTAACGCCCGGCCGGGTAGCTGCCGTGGCCACTGGTGCGGTCGACGAAGATCACGAACAGCTCGCGCCCGGGCTCACCGATCGCTTCGAGCGTCCACGTGCGGCCGTCGCGCTCGAACGCCAGCGTCCCGGCATTGGGCATGTCGGTGGTCAGCCCGGTGATGTCGATGATCGGCAGGGTCTTGCCGGGTGGGTGCGGGACGAAGCGTGCACTGACCCGCCACGCGGCGCCGCCGGGCCAATACTGCAGGCCGGCGAAGTGGGTGCGGCTGTGCGCGTCGGCATGCTTGACCCGCAGTGCGTACCGCTCGCCGCGATGAATCAGGCTCAACTGTCCCTTGCCGTCATCGAAGCTGATCAGGGTCGGGGTGGGATCGCGATCGCTGAAGAAGCGGATGCGCCCGGTCACCGGCATGTCGCCCACGCGCAGCGCAACACCGCGCTCGGGGGTGAACCACACCGCATCGCCCTGGCGCGCCACCATGCCCAGCTTGTCCGGGCCTACCGCCAGGCGGATGCCGCTGCCCGGGCCGCGGCCAATGTAATGCGCCTTGTACTCCAGCCAGTGCAGGCCCACCAGGCTGGTCCAGCCATCGGCGGCATGCAGCTCCTCGTAGCGTTGCAGGCGCCACTGCTGCTGTTCGGCGGCGAACGCGGGATCGTCGGCCACCGCCACCGGTGGCTGCGGCGTGTTCCCACAGGCTGCCAGTCCCAGCGCCAGCATCGCCGCGCCAAGTCCCCTTCCCCAAGTCCGCATGACTCTCCCCTTCAACGTCCGCGCAGGAACCAGCGGTCCATGTCCGCCAGTGAAAAACGTGCCCAGGTCGGTCGGCCGTGATTGCATTGACCCGAGCGTTCGGTGTTTTCCATGTCGCGCAGCAGCGCGTTCATTTCCGGCACGGTCAGGCGCCGGTTGGCGCGCACCGCGCCATGGCAGGCCATGGTCGACAGCAGCTCGTCGCGGGCACTGGCGATGCGTCGGCTCTGCCCGTGTTCGCGCAGGTCGGTGAGCACGTCGCGCAGCAGGCCTTCCGGCTCGGCGTTGGCCAGCAACGCCGGAATGCTGCGCACATGCAGCGATCCGGGACCGGAGCGGGTGATTTCAAAGCCCAGCGCAACCAGGGTGTCGGTCTCGCGCTCGGCGGTATCGGCATCGCGCTCGCCCACCGCCAGCGTGATCGGCACCAGCAGCGGCTGCGCGTGCAGGCCCATGCCATCGTGCGCGGTCTTCAGGCGCTCGTAGCCGATCCGCTCATGCGCGGCATGCATGTCCACCACGATCAGGCCTTCGGCATTTTCAGCAAGGATGTAGATGCCGTGCAGCTGCGCCACCGCATACCCCAGGGGCGGCACGCCACTGTCGGCGGCGGTCATCGGCAGGCCGCCTTCGCTCGGCATCGGCGGCAGCCCAGCGGACACGCCGGCACCGGCGGGCGTCGCATACAGCGCGGCATACGCCGTGGGGGCATCGGCGACCTGCAGGCCCAGCGGCGATTGCTGCGGACGCCATTGCGCGGACATGCCACCGCCGCCACCGCCACCGCCCAGCGCGCACCCGCCGCCCGGTTGCGCATACCCGCCGGCGATCGCGGCGGCAGCTACGCCCGCGTGCCCCTCGGCACCGGCGCCCGCCTGGGTCATGCCGGCACGGGTCTCGGCCAACGCTTCCTTCAAGGTGCGGTAGACGAAATCGTGGATCAGGCGGGCGTCGCGGAAGCGCACCTCGTGCTTGGCCGGGTGCACGTTGACATCGACCCGGGTCGGGTCCAGTTCCAGGAACAGCACGTACGCCGGTTGGCGACCATGGAACAGCACATCGCCGTACGCCATTTTCACCGCGTGGGCGACGCTGCGGTCGCGTACCGAACGGCCATTGACGTAGAGGTACTGCTGGTCGGTGCTGGCGCGCGAATAATGCGGCTGCGCGATCCAGCCATGCAGGCGCAGGCCGGCACCGCTGTGGTCCACGCGCAGCGCCTGCGCGGCGAAATCCTCGCCCAGTGTTTCGCCCAGGCGCGCATCCGAATACAGGTCGCCGGGCTTGTAACGGCGCGACGGCTTGCCGTTGTGCGATACGCGCAGTTCCACGTCCGGGCGCGCCAACGCCAACGACCGCAGCCACTCTTCGATGTGGCCCAGTTCGGTGCGCTCGGCACGCAGGAACTTGCGCCGCGCCGGCACGTTGTAGAACAGTTCGCGCACTTCCACCGTGGTGCCCGGGGCATGCGCACGCGGCATCACATCGCCGAGCTTGCCGCCCTCGATCTGCAGCGATGAACCATGCGCGTCGGCGGCGCGACGGGAAGACAAGGTGAACCGGCTGACCGAGGCGATGGACGGCAGCGCTTCGCCACGAAAGCCGAGCGTGGCCACCGACTCCAGATCATCGAGGCTGGCGATCTTGCTGGTGGCGTGGCGCGAGACCGCCAGCGGCAGTTCTTCCGGCGCGATGCCACCGCCATCGTCACGGATGCGGATCAGCCGCACGCCGCCCTCTTCCAGGTCGATATCGACCCGGGTGGCACCGGCGTCCAGCGCGTTCTCGACCAGTTCCTTCACTACCGATGCCGGGCGCTCGACCACTTCGCCGGCCGCGATCTGGTTGATCAGGATCTCGGGCAACTGGCGGATGCTCATGCGCGTCCCCGGATAGCAAAGGCGGAGGCGATGGGAATTCGGGGGCAGGACTTCATCGGTAGATGATAGCGTAGCGCCGGGCTATGCCTGGCTGCGACGCGGTGGGGCCGATCGTTGGTCGGCTGCGTTTGGCGATGCCGATGTCTCCGGTGCCGTAGAGCCGACCGTTGGTCGGCTGCCTTTGGCGATGCCGATGGCCAGAATCAACAGCCAGCCGACCAACGGTCGGCTCTACAGGCGGATTACTTGCTGCCACCTGCAAACGTACTGGCCGCTTCGATCTCGGCTTCGGCACGGGCGGCATACAGCGTGCCCGGCGGCGGCTGGCGGCTGAAGAAGGTATGCACGCCATCGAGCACGGCACCGGCAATCTGGCGCTGGTAGGCCGGGTCGATCAGGCGGCGCTCTTCGTCCGGGTTGGAGATGAAGGCGGTTTCGACCAGCATCGCCGGCATGTCCGAGGTGCGCAGCACCGCGAAATTGGCGCGTTCGATATTGGGCTTGTGGTTCTTGCCGATCCGCTTGAGCCCACCCAGCACGTGGCCGGCCGCGTCTTCGGAGGCCTTCATGTACCCGCTCTGGGCCAGGTCCAGCAGCACGTTGGCCAGGGTGCCTTCGGTCTGCTGCAGGCGCACGCCGCCGACCAGATCGGCGGCGTTTTCCTTGTCGGCCAGCCAGCGCGCACGCTGCGAGGACGCGCCCTTGGTGGAGAGCACGTAGACCGACGAACCGGTGGCCGCGCGGTTTTCAGCAGCGTCTGCGTGGATCGAGATGAAGATGTCGGCCTTGGCCGCCCGCGCCTTCTGTGCGCGCATCGGCAACGGAATGAACACGTCGGTATCGCGGGTCAGGTAGGCCTTCAGGCCCGGCGTGGCGTTGACCTGCCGGGCCAGCTCGCGGGCCACCGCCAGGGTGATGTCCTTCTCGCGCTTGCCGGTCGGGCCGACAGCGCCCGGATCCTGGCCGCCATGGCCGGGATCGATCGCCACCACCAGCGGCCGCATGCCCGCGCGCATCTTGATCCGCGAGGCGTCGCTGGGCATCGAAGGACGCGGCGGCTCGGCCGGCGTCACCGCGACCGGCGCAGGCGCGGTCACCACCGAAGCCGTGGCCTGGCCGGACAGGATCGCCGCCGGAGAAGCCGAATTGCTGGCCGCGTTGGCGTTGCCGGCGGCAGCCACGTTCACTGCCGTCGCCGTGGGTGCGGCGGCGGGCGTGGGAACCGGCGTGGCCGCCGTCGCGCTGGCCTGCTGGCGCACCGAGGCGGTCAGCAATGCGGTGGCACGCGCGGCATCGCTGCGCGCCTGCGCGGCTTCGGCGGCGGTCGGGGCCTGGGGTGCGCTGGGCACCACCGCGGTCGGCGGCGGCGCGCTGGCCGTCGCCGGTACGGCAGAAGGTGCATGGGCGACACTGGCCGGGGCATCGCCGGGCCATTCGATCACCAGCCGCGATTCATCGCCCTGCTTGACCATCTGCGGACGGAACGGCGCCACCGATTCGGCGAGGTCGAACACCACGCGGAAGGTGCCGGGCACCGGCTGGCCGGTACGAACGGCAGTGACCACGCCCTTGGGCGCAGGCAGCTTGAGGTTGCGGATCGCGCTGGAGTCCGGGAAATCCACCACCAGGCGGTTGGGACCGGCCAGCGACAGGGTCTTGTAACCACCACTGCCGGTCAACGCGATTTCCGCGCGGGTGCCGGTGGCGCCGGTCTCCAGACCCACCTGGCGGACCTCGCCAGCCCACGCCAAGGCGCTCGCCAGACAGAGTCCGACGGCGGCACAGATGGCGGTGAGTGGTTTCCCCATTGGCATGGGTCAGGATTCAATCACCGCGCTGAACGAAATGCAACTCCTTTTCCCTTAATAATCCGTAACCTGCCGGTGTTTCCTACTGTCAGCCGACAGAAACAGCCTGCAAGTCGCCCCCTTGAGGCAGCCGGGCAAGCCATCCACGACCCGCGTCGCTGGTCGCAGTGAGACGGGCGCGTCGCCCCTGCCCTTCGATTTCCAGGGCAATCATCAGGTCCATGGGTGGCAGCGCGCCGGCGCCGCGCTCGGGCCATTCGACCAGCCACAGCGAGGCGCTGCCCTCGTCCAGGCCCAGGAAATCCAGCTCTTCGGCCTGGCCGATGCGGTACAGATCCAAGTGCCAGGCCTCGTGCCCATCGTCCAGCGGATAGCGCTCGACCAGGGTGTAGGTGGGACTGCGGATCGCGCCCTGCACGCCCAGCGCACGCAGCAGTGCGCGCGCCAACGTCGATTTGCCGGCGCCAAGGTCGCCCTGCAGTTGCACCACCGCCTGGGGCGGACGCGTGGCGGCCAGCCACTGCCCGAGCAGGTCGGTGTCGTCGGTCTGGGCGAGGAAAAACGTGATCATGCGGTGGAAGGTTCCGGATTGACCAGGCGGCGCAGCGGCACCAGCAGGTCGGTGGGGAGCAGGCCACGCTGGCCTTCGCGGGCGGCGGCATCGCCGGCCAGCCCATGCAGCAGTGCACCGCTGCTGGCGGCATCGAACGCGTCCAGGCCCTGTGCGCGCAGCGCGGCAATGATGCCGGTCAACAGGTCGCCCATGCCGCCGACGGCCATGCCCGGGTTACCCGCGGCGATGACCCGGGGCCGTTGGCCGGGGGCGGCAACCACGCTGCCGGCGCCCTTCAACACCACCACCGCATGGAAGCGCTCGGCCAGTGACTGGGCGCTGCCATAGCGGTCGGCCTGGATCTGCGCGGTGCTGCAGCCGAGCAGGCGTGCGGCCTCGCCCGGATGCGGGGTCAAAATCGCGTCGTGCAGCGGCTGGGGGGTGCCGGCCAGCAGGTTCAGCGCGTCGGCGTCGATAACCAGCGGCTTGCCGCTGCCCAGCACCTGCCGCCAGAGCTCGTGCGCCCAGTCGTCCTGGCCCAGCCCGGGCCCGATCGCGACCACCTTGGCGCGCGGCAGCAGCGCCTGCAGGTCCTGCGCGTCCTCGACGGCATGCACCATCGCTTCGGGCAGCCGCGCCAGCAACGGCGCGACATGCACCGACTGCGTCGCCACGCTGACCAGTCCGGCGCCGGTGCGCAGCGCGGCTTCGCTGGCCAGCATCACCGCCCCGCCGCTACCGCGATTGCCGCCCACGCACAGCACATGGCCGGATTCGCCCTTGTGGGTGTTGGCGCGCCGCGCCGGCAGTTGCGCGGCAAGCCGCGGCGGCTGCCACGAGCACGCCGCAGGCAGCACACCCGCATCGGCCGCCTCGGGCAACTGCAGCGGCGCGAGCCGGCGCCCGCCGATGTGTTCAAGTGCATCGCCGGTATACAGCCCGCGATGGCGCACGATGAATTGCAGGGTCACGCTGGCCCGCACGGCAGCCCCGGCGACCGCGCCGCTGTCGGCGTCCACCCCGCTGGGTACATCCAACGACAGCACCGGTACGCCGGCGGCGTTGATCGCCTCGATCAGCGCCTGCGCCGGCCCGCTCGGCGCACGGTTCAGGCCCAGCCCGTACAGCGCGTCCACCAGCACGTCGGCGTCCGGCAGCGCATCGGTGAAGACCTCCACCTGCCCGCCAGCGGCCAGCCAGGCCTGCAGCGCATCCTGAGCCAGCGGCGTGGCGGCGGCATCGGTGGCCAGCCGCAGCACCTGCACCCGGCGTCCGGACTGGCGTGCCAGCCGGGCCAGCACATAGCCATCGCCGCCGTTGTTGCCGGCGCCGACCACCACACAGATGCGCTGGGCCTGCGGCCAACGCTCCAGCAGGCAGTGCCAGGCGGCCTGCCCGGCCTGCGCCATCAACGACGCACCGCCATCGCCCAGCGCCGCGCTGGCCTGGGCATCGATCCGGCGTGCGGCGGCTACATCGAACAGTTCATCAAGCTGGGGCATGCCGGGATTCTATACTTGTCGCCATGTCCGCTGTTCCGTTGCCCGCCCCCATCGACCTGGCCCGCGCCACCCAGCGCGTGCGGGAGATCGCGCGCGTGCACGGCTTCCAGCGCTGCGGCGTGTCCGGCATCGACCTGGGCGAGGACGAAGCGCACCTGGCCGACTGGCTGGGCAAAGGCCTGTACGGCACGATGGACTGGATGGCCCGGCACGGCACGATGCGCGCGCGCCCGGCCGAACTGCTGCCCGGCACCGTGCGGGTGATTTCCGTCGGCATGGACTACGGCCACAAGGACGATGCGCAGGCGTGGAACACGCTGCACGACGCCGACCGCGCCTATGTGGCCCGCTATGCACTGGGCCGCGATTACCACAAGCTGATGCGCAACCGCCTGCAGAAGTTCGCCGACGCGATCGCCGCGGAGATCGGCGCATTCGGCTACCGCGTGTTCGTCGATTCGGCGCCGGTGCTGGAACGCGCCCTCGCCCGCAATGCCGGGCTGGGCTGGATCGGCAAGCACACCTGCCTGATCGACAAACAGGGCGGCTCGTGGTTCTTCCTCGGCGAGATCTACATCGACCTGCCGCTGCCGGTGGATGCACCGGCCAGTGCGCACTGCGGCAGCTGCACGCGCTGCATCGATGTGTGCCCGACCCAGGCGATCATCGCCCCGCAGCGGCTGGATGCACGGCGCTGCATCTCCTACCTCACCATCGAACACGACGGCGCCATCCCCGAAGACATGCGCCCGCTGATGGGCAACCGCATCTATGGCTGCGACGACTGCCAGCTGGTCTGCCCCTGGAACAAGTTCGCGCGGCGCACCGACGAACCGGATTTCCGCGCGCGCAACGATCTGGACACCGCCTCGCTGGCGCAGCTGTTCGCGTGGGAGGAAGACGAGTTCCTGCGCCGCACCGAGGGCAGCCCGATCCGGCGCAGCGGCCACGAGCGCTGGCTGCGCAACATCGCCGTGGCGCTGGGCAATGCCCCCACCCATGCCGACACGCTGGCCGCCCTGCACGCACGCGGCGAACATGCCTCGCCGATCGTGCGCGAACATGTGCAATGGGCGCTGCAGCAGCACGCCGCGCGCGACCCGGCGCCATGAAGCTTGTGCGACCATGGGTGCCCGTTCGTAGCGTTTGACCCGTCCATGGACCGCAACACGCAGATCCTTACGCCCAGCCAGCTCAACATCCTGGCCCGCGACCTGCTGGAAGGCGCGTTCCCGCTGATCTGGGTCGAAGCCGAACTTGGCAGCGTCACCCGGCCCGCCTCCGGGCACATGTATTTCACCCTGAAGGACGCGCGCGCGCAGATCCGCGCGGCGCTGTTCAAGCCCAAGAGCCAGTGGCTGAAGTTCATCCCGCGCGATGGCATGCGCGTGCTCGCGCGCGGCCGGCTGACCCTGTACGAAGCCCGTGGGGAGTACCAGCTGGTACTGGACCACATGGAAGAAGCCGGCGAAGGTGCGCTGCGCCGCGCCTATGAACAGCTCAAGGCGCGCCTGGAGGCCGAAGGCCTGTTCGCCGCCGAGCGCAAGCGCCCGATGCCTGCGCACGTGCGGCGCCTGGCGGTGATCACCTCGCCCACCGGCGCGGCCGTACGCGACGTGCTCAGCGTGTTGCAACGTCGCTTCCCGCTGCTCGAAGTGGACCTGCTGCCCAGCCTGGTGCAGGGCGACAGCGCCGCGGCACAGATCACCGCGCTGCTGCGCGCGGCCGATGCCAGCGGCCGCTACGACGTGATCCTGCTGACCCGCGGTGGCGGCTCGCTGGAAGACCTGTGGGCGTTCAACGATGAACACCTGACCCGCGCCATTGCCGCCAGCCAGACCCCGGTGGTGTCGGCGGTGGGTCACGAAACCGACTTCAGCCTGGCCGATTTTGCCGCAGACCTGCGCGCGCCCACCCCGTCGGTGGCCGCCGAGCTGCTGGTGCCCGATCAGCGCGACCTGCACCTGCACGTGCGCCGGCTGGCCGCGCGGATGGTGCAGCTGCAGCGCCACGGGCTGGGCCAGGCAATGCAGCGTGCCGACCGCGCCCTGCTGCGCTTGAACGCGCAGGGACCCCAAGCGCGCCTCCAGCTGATGCAGCGCCGTCATCAGGACCTTGCCCGGCGCCTGGCCGGGGTCTGGCGGCAGCAGCACGAGCGCCGCCAGGCACAGCTGCGGCATGCCGCCGTGGTGTTGCGCAATGGCCACCCACAGCGCCGTCTGGACGCCCTGCGCGAGCGTCTGCAGCGGCTGCAGCCGCGCGCCGATGCGGCCATCGGCCGCCAGCTGCAGCGCGACCAGCTGCGCCTGCGCGCACTGGCCCGTTCAATGGAAGCGGTCAGCCCGCTGGCCACGGTTGCGCGCGGTTACAGCATCCTCACCCGCGAAGACGACGGCAGCCTGGTGCGCTCCCCCCTGCAGGTCAGCCCCGGCGACGCGCTCAAGGCCCGCGTGCAGGACGGGGTGATCGAGGTCGTGGTGAAGGAACCGGCGCGCTGAGGCGCCAGCGTGGCGGGCAGCCTGCGCTGGTTTACTGGTGCGCGCTCTCGCAGTACTTCTGCCGGTACTCCATCGCCTTGGGCATCAGCGCCTGCAGGTTCTGGATGCGCGTGCCCGGGTTGGGATGGGTGGACGAAAACTCCGGCGGCGCCTGTCCGCCGCTGCTCTGGCCCATCCGCTCCCACAACGGCACCGCTTCGCGCGGGTCGTAGCAGGCCGCAGCGGCCAGCATCAGGCCCACTTCATCGGCCTGGGTTTCATGGCTGCGCGCGTACGGCAGCAGATACCCGTAGCCCATCGCCGACATCATCATCTGTTGCTGCTGCGGGTCCATGCCACTGGCCGCGCCGGCCATCTGCCCGATCTGGGTGAGCTTCTGCTGGGCCATGCGCTGCGCGCCGTGGCGCAGCAGGGCATGGGCGATCTCATGGCCCATCACCACCGCCATCGCATCTTCGGTGCGGGCCACTGGAATCAGTCCGGTGTACACCGCCATCTTGCCACCCGGCAGGCAGAACGCATTGGCCTGTTCGGAGGGAATCACGTTGACCTCCCACTCGAAATCGCGCGCGAAATGCGCCGGCTTCAACCCGTGCTCTTCGGCGAGCGCAGTTTCCACCACGTCCACCTTGGCGATCAGGCGCTTGGCGATCGACTGGATCTCGCGCGATTGCGGCGCATTCGGATCCAGCGGCCGCTCCTGCGCCAGGATCTCCTGGTAGGCCTGCAGGCCGAGCGCCTTTTCCTGGGTGGCATCGAGCGAACTGTCGATCAGCACGCGCTCACCGGTATACGGATCCACCGCGCGGTTGGAGAACCAATAGAACGCCGCATAGCCGGCGAAGGCCAGCAGCACCCACCAGCGGATGTTGCCGAACAGCCCCGGGCGGCGGGCCCGACCCTGCTGTTGACCACCGAACGGATCGTTGCGCATGTTGCAGATTCCCTGGCTGGATCGGCACACCCTGGCCGACACGGCGCCATCTTAGTGGCTGCGCGGGGATTTGACGTGAGTGCCGGGACACGCCCGGCATGGCTCAGATGCCGCGCACCAGACGGAAGCCGATGCGGGCGCTGGTCGTATCTGAATCCTGCGATTGCCGCCACGCCGCGCGCGTCTGGTCCGGTGCATTGGCCCAGTTGCCGCCGCGGATCACCCGCTGCCGGCAGCCCGGGTTGAACCAGGCCACCCCGTCGGACGGCGCCCGCCGGTAGCTGGCGTGCCAGCAGTCGGCCACCCACTCGCTCAGGTTGCCGGCCACGTCGTGCACGCCCCAGGCGTTGGCATCGAACGTGCCTACCGGCGCCGGCCCCCACCAGCCGTCGCCGTATCCCACGAACGCGTTGTACCAGTGCCGGCCGGACGGGGAGACATCCTCGGCACCGGTGAAGTTGCCGGCATTGGGCGGCGGCGTGCCTGCATCGCCCCACGGATAGCGACCGCTGCTGCCGGCACGCAGCACGTATTCGAATTCGGCCTCGCTGGGCAGACGGTAGGAGCGACCGGTCTGCTCGGACAGCCAGCTCGCGTAATTCTCGGCGTCGCGCACGCTCACATGCATCACCGGCGAGGTCGGGATGGCCGGTACGCCGTTGTACCCGGACCGCCAATCCACCCCGCTATGCCGCACGAAGTTGCCGCTGCGCTCGTCGTAGACGATCGAATGGCCGCGCCGGGTGGCGCGCGGGCGGGCGTTGCTGGCCTGCACGTAGCGACGGAAGTCGGCCACGGTCACCTCGGTGATCGACATCGCAAAGCCCCGCTCGAACCGCACGTAGTGCGACGGCTTCTCCGCATCGCTTGCCCCACGCTCGTTGTCGCCCGCGCCCATCTGGAAGCCGCCGTGCGGCACCACGATCATCTGCGGACCGCGCCCGCCATCGCGTAGTGCGTCGCTGAACACCTGCCGCGGCCGGAAGCTGCCGTAGTGGGTAACAAGTTCGATGCGCTCCCGCAGCTGGCCCACCACCGGGTCGCCGGGCAGCGCGATGCGCAGGGCGTCTTCGAGCTTCTCGCGCGCCGCCTTCAAGCCTTGCGGGGTGGTCAGGTCGCGCAGGCCCTCATCGCGCAGGCGGGTGAGCGTATCGGCGCGGATGCGTTCGACCCGTTCGAACGCGTCGGCGATGGTGATCGACGAGTCGCGCACCTTGGCCGCCTCGGCCAGCCAGGTGCCGGCGCTGGCGAAATCCCCCGCGCGGGCGGCGGTTTCGGCACGGCCGATCAACGCACTCTCGGCAGCGGCCAGGCCCTGACGCGCGCGCGCGTCGTCCGGATTCAAGGCCAGCGCTTCGCGGAAATTGGGGATGGCGCCATCGCCATCTTCGCCCACCCGGTCGGCACGCAGGTCGTCTTCCCCGGCCCGGTTGTAGGCGATCACGCGCTGGGCGATCTCCACGCGCGACTGCAGTTGGCGCACGCGCGCATCGTCGGGCGCAATCGCCAGCAGCACCAGCGCCATCTCACTGGCCTGGGCCAGCGCTTCACGCTGCTTCAGCGGCCGCGACAGCAGCGCGGCGGCCTCATCCAACAGGCGCTGACGTGCCCGCTTCAGCCCGGCCAGGGCCTGGCGGTCCTTGCCGTCGCGCTGCAGCAACGCCAACCAGATCGGAATGGCCGCCTCGGCGTCGGCGTACAGGCGGTCCTGTTCGAAGGCCTGTGCCGCCTTGCGCCGCGCCGCCGCCACGCCGTCATCGGCGATCTGCACCGCCGGTGGCTGCCAGCGCGCCACGGTTTCGGCCGCGTCCTCTCCTCCGATGGTCACCTGCGCGGCCGGCGCAGCGGCTGCAGGCGCGCTGCGCGCCGCCGGCCGGGCCGCCGTCGGGGCGGCGGCCGGCGGCGGTGCATCGGCAGAACAGGCCGTCAGCACGAGCAGGACAGCGAGCAGCGGCGGGAGGAAAGCGGAGGTGCGCAACATCGGGTTCCTTGCAGCCAGGCACGAGCATCGCCGAACCGGGACGGGAGGGGCAAGCCAGCGCACGGTCACAGCGACCGTACGACGACCGGATCATGATACCGGCGCGCGCGCCGACCACGGCGCGTTATCCTCATCCCCTGAGCACCCCCTGCAGTTGACGGAACCCACGTGGCTTATTGGATCAAAACCCCGGCGGAGCTGGACGAGCGCTACCGCCAGCGCCCCACCCGGATCGGGCTGGACACCGAATTCATCCGCGAACGCACCTACTGGCCGCGACTGGCCCTGGTGCAGATGGCGGTCGGCGATGAAATCCTGCTGATCGACCCGCTGATCCCCGGCATGAACGAGGCGCTGGCCCCGTGGCTGGCCGACACCTCCATCCTGAAGATCATGCACAGCGCCAGCGAAGACCTGGTGACCTTCAAGGTCGCCTGCGGCGTGCTGCCGCGGCCGCTGTTCGACACCCAGATCGGCGCGTCACTGGCCGGCATCGGCGGCGGCATGGGCTACCAGAAGCTGGTCAATGCGATCACCGGGGTCACCCTGGCCAAGGGCGAGACGCGCTCGGACTGGATGCGCCGCCCCCTGTCCGAATCGCAGCTGGAGTACGCCGCCGACGACGTCGAGTATCTGTTTGCCATGCACGATGCGATCGACGCCAAACTCGGCGAGCTCGATCGCCGACAGTGGCTGCAGGACGACGCCGGACGCCTGCTCGGCAGCGTCGAGAACGACGAAGACCGCTGGCCGCACGTGGCGATGCGCTCGGCCCAGTTCATGGACGACGCCGCGCAGATCCGCCTGCTGCGCCTGCTGCGCTGGCGCGATGTGCAGGCCCGCAGCAGCGACAAGCCGCGCAGCTGGATTCTGGACAACGAACTGGCGGCCGTGCTCGCGCGCACGCCGCCCGCCGACGTGCCGGCACTGGAAAAGCTCATGGAGAGCTTCCCCAAGGCACCGCGCAAGCTGGCCAACCAGGTTTGGCAGGCACTGACCACGCCGCTGGACGACGAGGCCGACGCACCGCTGGCGCTGCCGGCCAACGACAACAACAAGCAGGCGCTGAAGCGGCTGCAGGATGCGGTCAGCGCGCGCACCGCCGAACTGGGCCTGCCCGACGGCGTGCTGGCCTCGCGCAAGCACCTGGAAAGCTATCTGGAAAGTGGCCAGTGGCCGCCCGCGCTGGCCGGTTGGCGGCGTAAACAACTGGAGCCGGTCCTGGCCCCGCTGCTGCCGGCCGCGTAAGCCGCCGGATACCGCAACGACAGGTGGAAGACGACAGTGCACCGGCGGCAGCACGCGCCGGTGCTGCGGTGTCTGTCCGAGCGTCCATCGTCATCTACGCGGGCCACCGCAAGCCCGCCAACCCATGCCTGCGATGCGCTTCATGACCCTGCCCTTGCTGCGATTGCTGCCGTCGTTGCTGCTGCCGTTGCTCGCCCTGTCCCCGTTCACCGCAGCGGCCGTGCCGCAAGCGGGCATCGACACCGCGCCCGCCAGCAGCTGCACACCCGACCCTTACAGCTGCCCGGACTGGATGCCGTCCCAGGCACAGATCCGCAGCGCCGTCGCCGATTACTTCTGCGCGCTTGCCGACCGCGGCCTCATCGCCCCGAAACTGCCCGGCCCGGTGGTCGCAGAATCCTCGCAGGTCACGTGTGCCGCGTTGGCGCGCGAGCCAGGGTCGAACTTCGTCTGTGGTGGCGAGATCCGTTTTATCAACCCCGATGGCAGGAGCGACGCCGAGGCGTTCAGCCCTACCCTGCACCACGATGAAGCAGGGCGTATCGCCTTTTACGAGGGCGACGGTGATGGCGGCAATGAAATCTGGCACGCACCGGCGCCGAGGGAGCGTTCGCGGTATTGCGCAGGTAGGCCGACGCTGCGCTGATCGGGCGTGACAGCGTTGCGGCATCTGTGGAACGCACGGCGCACCGTGCCGATTGCCACGGCAACGTGAACCGCTCTCAAGGATGAATCTCCCAATGCCAGTGCATACCAAGACGCTGCTGATGTGCGCCCTGCTGACCAGCATCTCGATCGACATTGCAGTCGCCAAGCAGCCCGACCCCAACATCGAACACGTGAATGGAATACTGGACGTCATCGATGGCGCCACCCGCGATGGCATGGTGGTGGTGCTGACGCCCGTCCCCTATCCGCAGAGTTATGATGAGATGTGGGGGACCTCCCTGGTTCCAGGCTTTCTTCTAGCCGACAGCTTCCACAAGCTGCCGCCGTTGTCTGCCCGTACGTTTTGGCAGAACGAGCAGTCTCCAAGGCGCTGCTCGCCCGCCTAGAACCGATGCAGGTGCAGGTGGTGGGCCGTGCTGGCACGCCCGATCCGCTGCTGGGTACGCCGGTGTCGCTGCGCAAGCCCGTGGACGGATCAGCAGGTGCGAAGTAGGCACGAGGCGACGCTGTCGCCTCTCGCAACACGTGTACGCGGGCATGACTGCAGACACATACGTGCGCGCAGCGGAAGTGCAAGAGTGGGTCGCAATCAACGCAGCACGCTTGTACCCAGGCGCTGCGGACACTGCACCCTGCGGGATCGTTGCCATTGGCACAGGTCCTGCCCACGCTGCTGCGCAAGGACTCCCATGCACACGATCACACACCGACGGACCGCAGCCTGCCCCCACCCCAGCGCGCGTGGTCTGCGCCGCTGGCTGGGCATCTCCCTCCTGCTTGTCGCGGCCAGCGCCAGTGCCGCGGACGATCTGACCTCAACGATCACACAGGCCATGCAGGGCACGTCGACCCCGGCCATGGGCGTGCTGGTGATCCGCGACGGCAAGGTCGCCGACCAGGCGGTCAGCGGGGTGCGCCGCAGCGATGGGAAGATAGCCGCCAGCGTCGAGGACCCGTGGATGATCGGTTCCACGGGCAAGCCGATCACCGTAGCGATGATCGCGCGTCTGGTCGAACAGGGCGTGCTGACGTGGGATGCACCGCTGTCCACGCTGTTGCCCGACCTGGCCAAGCAGATGCATCCGGCTTACCGACAGGTCACGCTGGTGCAGTTGTTGTCGCATCGCGCCGGGCTGCCGGAGAACCTCACCGACGCCGCGGTGCTGGATGCCTTCTTCGTGGACCCCCGGCCCCTGCCCGTGCAGCGCGCGGCCTACATCAAGGCCGCGCTGGCCGAAACACCCGTGCATGCACCGGGCACCGCGTTCGCGTACAGCAACAGCGGCTTCCTGATCGCGGCGGTGATCGCCGAGCGCGCCACCGGCAAGGACGTGGAATCGCTGATCCAGCGTGAGGTGTTCCAGCCGCTGGGCATGACCGGTGCCGGATTCGGCCCCACTTCTGCCGGGCAGCCGTTGGGCCATCGCGGCGGCAAGCCGGTGACCGCCGCCCCGCAGAAGGCCGATGACGGCGTGCCGCCGATCTACACCGCAGCGGGCAACCTGCATATGCGCCTGCAGGACCTGGCGCTGTTTGCCATCGATCAGCTGGCCGGTAGCCAAGGCAAGGGCAAACTGCTGACCCCGGCCTCGTACGCGCTGATGCAGACCGCGCAGACCGGCAGCCCATCCGGACTGGACTGGGGCGTGCAGCCGTCCATCGCCGGTCGCCAGGGCCCCGTGCTGGTGCACGGCGGCTCCGATGGCAACTGGCTGGCCTGGGTGGTGCTGTTCCCCGCACAGAACAATGGCGTGATCGCCATTGCCAACGCCGCCGAAGACATGGGCGCGGACAAGGCCACGATGGGCGTGCTCGGCGGTTTGTTCGCCGGGTTGGCCCCGGCGATGCCGCCAGCAACCCCGTAGCCGAAACAACAACGCCCTGCACAGGCAGGGCGTGGTTATCGCAGAGCATCCGGCATCGGCACCACGCTTGCGCGTTGCCGATGCCCTCGCCACTTACCAGTTCATGTTGAGAGAAACACCCACGGTGCGCGGTTCGTTGTACACCGCGGCCATGTAGTTTTCGATCACACCCTTGAGGTTCTTCTCGTTGGTGATGTTGCGCGCAAACAGCGCCACTTCCCACGCACCGTAGTTGCCGGAGTAACCCAGCTTCAGGCCGCCTTCGAAGCTGCCCTTGGAGTTGAACTCGGCCGAGTCGTACAGCACGAAGCTGGTGTAGCCCTGCTTGTTCCAGTCGGTGGAGACGAAGAACACATCGCTGTCGTTGACCGGCACGTCGTAGCGCGCGGCGAGGTTGATGTTGTACTTGGGCGCATTCGGCAGCGGGTTGCCGTTGATCTGGGCGAAGGTGTTGGCACCAACCTTGATGGTCGGGTCGTTCACCGTGCACACCACCGCGCCGTTCAGCGCGCAGACCTGGGCATAGACGCGGTCGTCCTGGATTTCGCTGTGCAGCAGGCTGACACCGGCGCTCAGGCTCAGGTTCGGAACCGGGCGCAGCTCCATGTCCGCTTCCAGGCCGTAGGCCTTGGCTTTGTCGGCGTTGAACAGCACGCCGTTGCCGTCCGAGTCGTTGCCGTTGAGCTGGATGTCGTTGACCACGTAGGTGAACGCAGCGGCATTCACGCGCAGGCGATTGTCCCACAGGCTGCTCTTGATGCCCGCTTCCCAGGACAGGATGGTTTCCGAATCGGCGGTGGTGAAGTCGGCGTTGAATACGGCCGAACGGCCCTGGATGGTGGGGCCGCGGAAGCCACGGGCCACGCGCGCATACACGCTGAACTGCGGGTTGAACGCGTACATCGCGCTCACGTCCCAGCTCGGGGTGGTGTCGGCCATTTCCACGTCGGTGCGACCCTTGTAGGTCACCACGCCGGCGGCGGTGTCGGCGGTCTTGAGCAGACGGGTGTGCTTCTCATCGCGGGTCTGGCGCAGGCCGGCGGTCAGGGTGAACTTGTCGGTGACGTCATAGCTGACCTGGCCGAAGCCAGCCCAGGAGGTGTTGACGTTGCGCAGGCGCACCCAGTTGTTCGGGTTGCGCGCGTTGCCCTGCAGGAACCAGGCGCGCTGGTAGAAATCGGTGGTGTCGCGGCCATCGAAGTAGAACGCGCCGACCTGCCACTTCAGGCGGTTGTCATCGCCATTGGCCAGGCGGATTTCCTGGGTCCACTGGTCCAGGTCGCGGATCTGGCCCATCGACTGGCCGTAGCCGTTGGCCACGCCATTGACCGGGAAGTTGGCCGCCGCGCCGCCATCGGTATCACCGCGGCTGTAGCCGGAGGTGGTTTCGTAGGCGGTGATCGAGGTCAGCGAGACATTGCCGAAATCGTAGACTGCCTTCACCGAGCCGCCGTAGGTCTTGTAGGACTGCGGGTTGTTGTCGGCTTCGTCGTAGGCCACGCGATCGCGCGCCACGTCGGTCTTGTTGGAGCCCTTGGTGACCGCCCCCCGCAGGAACAGGGTCGAGGTGCCGTCGTAGTCGCGCGCATGGGCCGAGGCCAGCAGCGAGAAGTTCTCGCTCGGCTGCAGCAGCAGCTGGGCGCGCACGTTGCGGTCGTCGAAGCCGCCCATGGCGTTCTTCTTCGGCGACACCGTGCCATCGGCGCTGGGGCCGGTGTAGGTGTTGTCCACGTAGTCATCGCGGTGCTGGTACAGCGCCGACACGCGGAACGAGGCGATGTCATTGATCGCACCGCCCACGCCGCCGTCGATGGCCACGCTACCGTAACTGCCATAGCTGGCCTGCACGCGGCCGCTGGCGTCCTGGCTCGGCTTGATGGTGTCGAACTTGACGATGCCGGCGGTGGTGTTGCGGCCGAACAGGGTGCCCTGCGGACCGCGCAGCACTTCGATCTGGTCCACGTCGTAGACCGGGTTGGACTTCAGCACCACGTGCTCGAGCACCACGTCGTCCTGGATGATCGAGACCGGCTGCGAGGCACCCAGGTAGAAGTCGATGTTGCCCAGGCCACGGATGTAGAAGCGCGGGAAGATGCGCCCGGTGGTGGTCTCGGCGTAGAAGCTGGGCACCTTGCCCGACAGTGCCAGCAGGGTGTCATCGCCACCGGCGGTGTAGTCGCGGATCTTCTCGCCCTGGACCACGCCGACCGAGACCGGCACTTCCTGGAGGTTGCGCTCGCGGTGGTCGGCATTGACGGTGATGGCGTCCAGCGAGGTCGGCGTAGCGTCCTGGGCCAGGGCGGTGCCGGCCAGGCCGAACAGCGAGGCGGTGGCGCAGGCCAGCGCCAGGGCGTGGCGGCGCGGCAGTGCGACGGCGGAACGGGACGGCATCGACACGGGGGTGTTGCGGTAGGCAGGCATGCAGGGTCTCGGGGAGTGCTGAACGGGTGGCGTGCGGCGCACGCGGATGAACACCGCTGTTTTACGCAGCGATGCGGCACGTTATTGCGTGGATGTTGCAGGCTGGTTGCAGGGCGATGCGGGGGACGGCCGTCCATCCCCTCCCCTGGTCTGCTGGCTGAGCCGCCGGGATTCTGGCGCGGATTATGCCCGCTCGGTGCGGCGGCCGGAAGGCTTGACGCTGTGCCGGATCTGGCTGGCGGCGCGCGTGGGGCCGGCCACGCGCGCGCTGCAGGGGGCTCAGGCCGCCACGGCCCCGCGCCTGGCCACGCGCATTTTGGCCAGTCGGAAACGGCCCACCGTGTGCTGCAGATCGGCCGATTGCGCGTTCAGTGCGCGGGCCGACGCCGACGCCTCTTCCACCAGTGCGGCATTCTGCTGGGTCACCCCGTCCATCTGCACGATGCTCTGGTTGACCTGCTCGATGCCGGCCGCCTGCTCCTGGCTGGCGCTGGCGATCTCTTCGATCAAGCCCCCCAGTTCGCCCACCGAGCTCACCACCCGGGCCAGGGTCTGCCCGGCCTGGTCGGCCAGCTGGCTGCCCTGCGCCACCTGGCTGCTGGAGGCATCGATCAGCGTCTTGATCTCGCGGGCCGCCTGCGCCGAGCGCTGTGCCAGCGCCCGTACCTCGGCGGCAACCACGGCGAAACCACGGCCGTCCTCACCTGCGCGCGCCGCTTCGACCGCCGCGTTGAGCGCCAGGATGTTGGTCTGGAACGCGATGCCGTCGATGACGGTGGTGATATCGGCGATGCGATGCGAAGACACCTCGATGCCGGCCATGGTCTGCACCACCTGGGCCACCGCCGCCCCGCCCTGCGCCGCCACCTCGGCGGCGTCGGCGGCAAGCCGGTCGGCACGCCGGGCATGGTCGGCGTTCTGCTTCACTGCCGCGGTCAGTTCTTCCAGCGAGGCGGCCGATTCTTCCAGGCTGGCGGCCTGCTGTTCGGTACGACGCGACAGATCCTCGTTGCCCGCCGCGATCTCCGCCGATGCGCTGGAGACCGCCACCGCCGCCTGCTGGATGTCGCCGACGATCGCGGTCAACTGCGCCACGCTGGCATTGGCATCATCGCGCATGGTGGCGAACACGCCCTGGAACTGGCCCTCGATGCGCCCGCGCAGGTCACCCGCCGCCAGCGCGCGCAGCAGCCCGGACAGCGCGGCCAGGTTGCGGTCGGCGGTTACCATCAGGGTATTGAGACCTTCGACCATGTCGCGGAAGTCGTATTCGAAGGCATCGGCATCGCCGCGCTCGCTGAAGTCACCGGCGGCGGCGGCCGCGACCAGCCGCTTGATCTCGCCATTGATCGCCAGCAGGCGGCCACGCACACCGTTGACCGCCTCGGTGATGAGCGCCTTCTCGCCCGGCAGGTCTTCCATCGATGCGGACAGGTCGCCATCGGCGTAGGCCCGTACCAGTTCGACCATGCGCATCTTGGTCTGGATGTGCGCGTCCACCAGGTCGTTGGTGCCGGTCACCATCGTGCCGAATTCCCCCTCGAACCGGCTGGCATCGATGCGATGGCTGATCGCGCCATCGGTATGCCGGCGACTCATCTCGTTCTGCGCGTGGATGATCTCGCGCAGCTTGCCCTGCATCTGCTGCAGCGCGCCCATCAACTGCCCCACTTCATCCTGCCGTTGGACCACGATCTGCCGGTCCAGCCGTCCGGCAGCCACGTCGCGGGCCACCTGCCCGGCCTGCGCCAAGGGCACGCTGACCATGCGCCTGACCACCACCAGCAGCGCCACGATCACCGCCAGCAGGCCCAAGCCGGCCACCACGACGATATGCAGCATCAGCGAATGCAGAACGCTCTGCAGCACCGAGACCGGCTCCAGGCCGAGCACCGCCCATTTCCAGGGCGCGTAGGCCTGGGCCGAAACGAAATAGGCCTGGGATGCCGCGTCGCCGCTGCGGCGCAGGTGCACGATCGCCTGCTCGCTTTTGCCGGCCAGCAGTGCCTCCAGCGCCGGCAGATCGGCGGCGTCCACCTGACTGGCCAGCGTCTTGCCCTCATCGGCCGGCGCAGCGATCAGCGTGCCGAACTGCTCACCTGGACGCGTATCCAGCGCCAGGAAATGCCCCTGCTTGCCCAGTTGCGACGTGCGCAGGCGTTCCTTCAGCGCGGCCAGGCCATCGGAGTAGTTCTGCCCGACAAACACGATGCCGATCACCTTGGCGGTCGCGTCGGTGATCGGCAGGTAGTGGGTCATGTAGTCCACCCCGAACAGCCGCGCCGGGCCGGTGTAGCGACCGCCTTCCAACAGGTTTCGGTACGCCGGATGTGCATGGTCCAGCACGGTGCCGAGCGCGCGGGCGCCCTCGGCGTTGCGCAGCGAGGTGGAGACGCGCACGAAGTCCTCGCCCTGGCGCACGAAGATCGTGGCCACCCCGCCGGTCGCCGCGGCGAAGCGGTCCACGGCCGCCTCCTGCAGGTTGATCACCTGGCCGCCCAGGCGCAGCGCCGGCACCTGGCGTGCGCCGACGCTAACCGGCGAGGCCGCATCCAGGATGGGCTCGCCGTCGGGCAGCAGCGCGCGGAACGTGCCGGCCATGCGCTCGGTGCTGTCGCTGAGGCTGCGGTCGTAGAGCGCGACCGAATCGCGCATGAGCGCGGTAGACGATTGCAGGCCGGCCTGCACACGCTGCTGGTAACTGGCTGCCGACTGGCGGTAGATCAGCACCGCCAACAAGACAAAGGCGACGGCAGTGATCAGGCCCAACAGCAGCGCCAGGCGGGCGCCGATGGTGGATGAGAAAACGGTGGCGGCACGGGTCGTCATCGTTGGTACTCGAAGGAAAAAGTGTGGGATGTTCGTCACACTTCTTATCGGCACCCTTTCTGGTCCTCTTTATGCAGGAGCACCTAGTCCTTTCCTACTAGATCGATTTCTCAAGTCGTTGTTTTTAAATGGATAACGGCGCAAATGGTCTTCACAAAACCCGATCGGCGTTCAGAAAGACGGCCGACGGCCGAGGACGGAGCAGCGCGGTCGCACTGAAGGCCGGCAATATCGTGCGTATGCGCAGGTACACCGTGCACCCCTTGGCAGCGCCCCATTCACGGCGCTAGACTACGTCCAACGCGAGGCAAGGCCTGCGGGGTTTGTGTGACATCCGTGGGGCCATAGCTCAGCTGGGAGAGCGCGTCGTTCGCATCGACGAGGTCAGGAGTTCGATCCTCCTTGGCTCCACCAAATATTTGCCCGACCGGGCACAGGAAAGGCCGGAATACCTGCAAAAACAGGGCTTCCGGCCTTTTTCATTAGGCCGGCGGGTACGACCCGGCACATTGCGGCTGGTGAGAATGCTCGTCTCCTGGCCTGTACCGCAAGCCGAGCCCAAGGCAACCCACGGACCATGCCCATCCAGCCGCTAGAATGGTCGGCTCATATCGGGGGTGCGTCATGGAGCGGTGGTATCTGACAACACTGTTGGCCCTGATCCTTCACCAGATAGATGCCGCCTTCTGGCAGGAATGGGATATGTTTCACGTACCCGGCGGAATCCAGGGGTTTCTGGTGTTCAACCTGCTCGCCGTTGGTTTTCTGCTGCATGGCTACCGCCAGGTCCTGCTGGTCCGTCCCAGTGCCCGCATCTACGCCGCCGTGTGCGGCGGAACAGGGGTTGCCACCGCTGCGATCCACGCGGGGTTCGCAGCCGCTGGGCGCGATGAGTTCCATCTGCCGCTCTCTGTGCTTGTTCTTCTGGTCTGCCTCGTTGCCGGTACCAGCGTTCTTGTGCACTCCCGGCAGCACCGCTCTTCCAGGTCGCCGATCAACACGTAGCGGAGACCTGCAGCTAAACCGCACGGCGAACACACGGCGCAACTGCGCTCGTCTGCGCAACGCGGTGCCCCGGTTTGCGAGCCGATAAAGGCGTCAGTGATTGAGCCGGAACACGACCCGATTGCGAAACAGGCCGTTGAGGCATGCGCCGCCAACGGAGAGCGGGAGGAAGAAGCTGAACCACCCCAGCCATCCGGCGAGAACGGCTCCGACCCATAAGCCGAACGCCAGCGACAGCAGGAAAAGCATCACCAGCGCCCACGGTGGAATCCCGTACTCGATCCGGGCCGCGCAACCGCGACACACCACAGCACCTCGCGGAACTCCACCGAAGCACATCGGGCATTTCATCAGATCGTCCATGTTCTGCCTCCCAGCCTATTCCGGGAGGTTATCGGCGCCCGTTGCGCGATCTTTAGTCCTTCGGACAGCTGCCCGGACAGCCCGTCGCGTTCGGCAAACGCACACGGCTCTGTGAGAGGAAATCAGCGCATTCCAGGCGATGCGGTTCGACCGCCGACGTCACGGCGGTCGACACGGCTACGGCATCCTCAATCCGGGTTGTTGTCCTTGCGCACCGGCCGCCGCGTTTCCGCATCATGAATCGCCTGGTCGGTCTGGCCGGGTCGCTGCTTGGCCGCTTCATCCTGCTTGCGGTCCTGCTGGCTTTCCTTGACGCCTTCCTGCTGGGTCTTCTGCTTCTCGTCGCTGATCATGACCGGTACTCATCGGAGGATGCCGCCACGCTAACGTGGCGATCGTGAGCTACGGGTCAGGACCGCGTTGGCGCTGCGTGCGCACTCAATCCAGCTTCACCACCAGCTTGCCGAAGTTGCGTCCCTTGAGCAGCCCGAAGAACGCATCCGGCGCGTTGGCCAACCCTTCGACGACGTCTTCGCGGTACTGCACCTGGCCATCCTGCAGCCACTGGCCCATGTCGACCAGGAACTGCGGGAACAGCGCGTTGAAGTCGGACTGGATGAAGCCACGCACGGTCAGCCGCTGGCGCAGAACCTGACTCATGAAGCCCGGCAGCCGATCCGGCCCCGGCAACACCGCGCCGCGCGCGTTGTAGGTGGCAATGGTGCCGCACACCGGAATACGCGCGAAGTCGTTGAGCAGTGGCGCGACCGCGTCGAAGACATGCCCGCCCACGTTCTCGAAGTACACATCGATGCCGTCGGGCACCGCGGCCTGCAGCTGCGCGGCGAAGTCCTCGGCGCGATGGTCCAGCGCCACATCGAAACCCAGCGTTTCCAGATACTGTCGCTTCTGCTCGCCACCGGCGATGCCCACCGTGCGCGCGCCGCGCAGTTTTGCGATCTGCCCGACCGTCGCCCCGACCGGCCCGCTGGCCGCGGCCACCACCAGGGTTTCGCCCGGTTGCAGCCGACCGATTTCCTGCAGGCCGGCATACGCGGTGAAACCCGGCATGCCGTAGACGCCGAGCGCGGTACTGATCGGCAGGCCCGTCTCGTGCAGCCGCCGGGCGATGCTCTCGCCCTCCACCACCGCATGGGTCTGCCAGTTGCCGCCAGCGACCACGTGCTCGCCGACGGCGACCTCCGGGTGGTTGGAGGCGATCACCTCCGACACCGTGCGCCCCTCCATCACCGCATCCAGCGCCACAGGCGGTGCGTACGACGGGCCTTCCTCCATGCGGCCGCGCATGTACGGGTCCAGTGACAGGTAGCGGTTGCGCAGCAGGACCTGCCCCGGGGCCAACGCTGGAACGGCCGCCTGCTCCCAGCGGAAATTGGCCGCCACCGGTTCGCCCTGCGGGCGCGAAGCGAGAACGATGCGGGTGTTGGTGAGAGCATTCATCGGCGGACGACTCCAGACAGCGTGATCAGGAGCCCTGACAGTAAGCGCTGTGGCGGCACGGCGGCGTCGGGGTAAGACAGCGTTCCACCGGTGAGCGCGGGCACGACGTCCCCCGCGCCTTGCGCGACGGTGATCGATGTACCCGGTGATGCCACAGCATTCCATCGGCGGCACCGGATCACATCGGATCACATCGGGTTGGCCCGGACCTGCGCCGTGGCGCATCATCGCGGGATGACATCGCCCCTCCTCCACGTCCGTCAGCGCGTTCGTCGCTACTTGCTCCCGGTGCTGATGTCGGCCACCACCCTCTTCGGCCTGGCGTGCTGGGCAGTACTGGCGACAGAGCCCGGCTGCCTCGCCGCGCAGGGGCACTGGTCAGGCGCCGGCCAGTGCTACACGCGTCTGTGCCTGCTGCAGGGCGACTGCGGGCAGCCGGCGTCGCCGATTCAAGGTTGCCCGCACCTGCAGCCGGGCGACACGCGCGGCAAGGTGTATTTCCATCTTGGCAATCCACTGCTGGGTGCTGCGGCCGTGGCGGACTGGCCTGCCGACAAGGTGGGCGACGGCAGGATCCAGGCGCGTTTCGACGGTGATCGGCTGCTCAGCCTGGCCTGCCCGGTCGCGGACTAGTCCACCGGCCAAACGTCCCCGTTCAAGCGAACGGCATCACCCATCGCCACCGGTGCGCGGCAGCGCGTGCGGGCATGGCCGGACGTCATCAGGGTCAAGGCAACTCGGCGACACGCCGCGAGGGTCACCTGGATCGTCGCCACTGTAACGGGCTGACGCCCATTTCGACCCGGAACATGTAATTGAAGGCGGACGCGGACGCATACCCCAGGTCGTGCGCGGTCCGTGTCGGCGAGCGCCCTTGCGCCAGCCACTCGATCGCGCGCAGCAACCGCAGTCGCGTGCGCCATGCGCGCACGGTCATGCCGGTCTCGCGCTCGAAGTGGCGCGCCAGCGTGCGCGTGGACGCACCCAGGTGCGCCGCCCACGCCGCCATGTTCCGATCATCGTCTGGATGGTCGTACAGCGCCTGGCACCAGTGCTGCAAGCGCTCGTCCTGCGGCCATGGCAGGTGCCGCGCGTGTCGCGTCTGCCGACGCAACTGGGTGGCGATCACCGCGCACAGGCTGGCGTAGTAGCCGGAATCATCCTCGGCCCGGATGCCGTCGAGTTCGATGATCAGGGCGCGCAGCAGCGCCGATACTTCCAGCACCGTGCATTCGGCAGGCATGTCCGCAGCGACGTCAGCGCCAACGTACAGATTGCGGAACGCCGCAACGCTCAACGCGCGGGTGTGATGCAGGGTTCCGCCCGGCACCCACAGGGCCTGCTGCGGCGTGATCACATACCGCGCGTTCGCCGCCGTCACCTGCAGCACGCCTTCGGTAGCGAAGGCCAGCTGGTGCCAGGCGTGCACATGCGGCGGAAAATGCTCGCCGGCCGCCATCTGCCGACTGTGCGTGACCACCGGCCAAGGCAGTGCGCGCAGCGGTGGCACCGTGAGTTCACGACCGCCGGGAGGCGCCGCAGAGGGGCGGGATTGTCGCCTGGTCGACATAGGCGGTCATTCTATCGAAAGACAGTGACACCCGGATCGCCGAGGATCAGCGGACCCCTGCCCGCTCCGGTATCCAATGACTGCCCCGCCCATCCCCACCGAACGGCATCCCTGGCAGGTCATCGCCGCCGGTATCTGCGCCTTGGTCCTCACCGTGGGACTGGCCCGGTTCGCCTACACGCCCCTGCTGCCGCTGATGCGCGTCGATGCCGGGCTGAGCGCCGCCCAGGGCGGCTGGCTGGCCACCTTCAACTACCTGGGCTATCTGCTGGGCACGCTGCTGGTGGCGCGGGTGGGCGACATGCGGCAGAAATTCCACATGTACCGGGCCGGACTGCTGCTGGCCGTCGCGGCCACCGCGCTGATGGGCGTCACTCCCCACCTCTGGCTGTGGAGCGTGCTGCGCTTCCTGGCCGGGCTGTCCAGCACCGCCGGGCTGCTGCTCGCCTCCGGGCTGGTGCTCAACTGGCTGCTGGCCCACCAGCGGCGGCCCCGGCTGGGCCTGCATTTCGCCGGGCTGGGGCTGGGCATCGCGGTGTCGGGCCTGGCCACGGCGATGATGGCCGACCATGCCGATTCCAGCGGGCAATGGCGTTGGCTGGGCCTGCTGGGGCTGCTGTTTCTGGTGCCCGCCTGGTACTGGATGCCCGCGCCGGTCGCCGCGTCCGCGCGCTCCGTCGCCGAGGCGCCGCCACCTCCCGGACCGCGCTGGCGGCGCCTGCTGATTGCCGCGTACTTCTGCGCCGGTTTCGGGTTCGTGGTCAGCGCCACCTTCATCGTGGCCATCCTCGAGCAGACCGCCGCCTTCCACGGGCATGGCAGCGCGGTGTGGGTGCTGGTGGGACTGGCGGCGGTCCCCTCCACCTTCGGCTGGGACTGGCTGGCCGCCCGGCTCGGCATGATCCGCGCCCTGATGCTGGCCTTCGCCCTGCAGGCGGTTTCGTTCATGCTGCCCCTGCTGGACGATGGACTGGCTGCCGGGCTGGGCAGTGCGCTGCTGTTCGGACTGACCTTCGCCGGAATCGTGAGCCTGACCCTTACCGTGGTCGGTCGGCACTACCCGCACAACCCGGCCAAGGCGATGGCCACCCTGACCCTGAGTTACGGCGTGGCGCAGATCGCGGCACCCGCGCTCGCCGGCACCCTGGCGCGCGACAGCGGCTCCTACCAGGCATCGCTGCTGCTGGCGGCGGTGATCATGGTGATCGGCATCGTGCTGCTGTGGTGCATGCCGGACGACACGCAGTGAGTGGCGCGCGCCCGGGCACGTGCTGAACCGATGTTCATGCGCGCAACGGTGGTGCGCAGCCACGTTGGATCAAGCACTTGCCGCTGTCGGCGCGAGGCCTGGCAACAAATGTGAAATTTTTTTCGCGAAACGCTTGCCGAACCCTGCATACCTCCGTATTATTCGCGTCCTCGCCAGCGACAACGCAGCGATGAAGTGGCCGAGTAGCTCAGTTGGTAGAGCAGGGGATTGAAAATCCCCGTGTCGGCGGTTCGATTCCGTCCTCGGCCACCAGTATTCGAAAAGACCTGCAGAAATGCAGGTTTTTTTTTGCGTGTTCGGCTGGCATTCGTGCGTGGCAGTGCATCGAGTGAATCCTAAACCGCTCGCCACGCACACTGCGCACGTCCACCGCAACGCATTCCAGCAGCCGATCATGGATCGGCTCTACCCTCACGCGGCGGCATCGACACAGTCTTCCCGTCACGCGGGGCGAATGACAAAAACTTCACACCCTGCCCCGCTGCCGCCCCTAAGCTCCTTCGACCCGCCTGGAGTGCCGTCGATGCGTCTGCGTAGCCCGTGTCTCGCCCTGCCTCTGCTGCTTGCGACGGCCGCCGCATGGGCGACGCCGCCGGTGACGTCGGTGCCCACGCTGGACATGGGCCGCTACGCCGGCCAGTGGCACGAGATCGCGCACCTGCCGGTGTCGTTCCAGAAGAAGTGTGTGGGGGACATCACCGCCACCTACAGTCTGCGCGGCGATGGCCGCATCAGCGTGCACAACGTCTGCCGCATCGACGATGGCACGCGCATCGCCGCCGACGGCGTGGCGCGACCGGTCGAAGGCCATCCGGGGCAGTTGCAGGTGCGCTTCGTGCCGGACTGGCTGGCATGGGCACCGCTGGTGTGGGCCGACTACTGGGTGATCGCGCTGGACCCGGAGTACCAGTGGGCATTGGTCGGCGACCCGGACCGCAAGTACCTGTGGATCCTGTCGCGCTCGCCGAGCATGGACCGCGCCCTGTTCGCGCAGATCAAAGCGCAGGCCGAAGCGGTGGGCTACGACCTGGCGCCGCTGCGGGTGATGGCGCCGCTGGATTGAGCGGCACCACCGCTTCGCCCTACTCCTTGGCCTTGCTGCGGTAATCCAGCGGCGGCGCGGTGCGCTCCAGCAACGGCACATAGCGGAAACCGGCGCCACGTCGGTGTTCGAATTCCTGCCTGGCCTGCGCCACCGTCTGCGGTGACTGCAGCAGCGTCACCGCGGTCAGCGCTAGCACGCGCGCGGCATTGAGCGCGCCCTTCGTACCAATCGGCGCCCCCGAGGCGGCCACCGCCTGCCAGCTGTGTGCCGGTGTACCCGGGACCCAGGTGGCGGTACTCAGACCAACGGTCGGCACATTCCAGCTGACATCGCCGACATCGGTGGACGCCCCACCGGCCTGCTCGGCGCTGTAGGGCTCCAGGGATGCGGCGCTTTCCAGCGCAGGGCGCTGCGGCAGGCTTTGCTGCAGTTGCCGCGCGAATGCGGTATCGGCGGCGTCGTAGATCACCCCACCCACCTGCTGCAGCGAACGCTGCATGACCTGGCCCAACACATCGTTGGGCAGCAGCGAGTACACGCCACCGGTAGACTCGAATGTCGCCTCGGTGCCGGTGCCCATCGCCGCGCCGCGCGCGGCCAGCTGCAGGCGCGCGATCACATCGCGTACCACGGCCGGATCGACATGGCGCACGTAGTAATAGGCTTCGGCCGCGTCGGGCACCACGTTGGGGGCCGCGCCGCCATTGCTGATCACGTAATGGATGCGCGTGCCGTCGGGCACGTGCTCGCGCATCATGTTGGCCATGTAGTTGAGCGCCTCCACCCCGTCGAGCGCCGAACGTCCGCGATCCGGCGCGAGCGCGGCATGCGCGGCAATGCCCTTGAAGCGGAATTTACCGCTGATGTTGGCCAGGCTGGTGCCTTGGGCGGCAGAGTTGGCCGAGGCCGGGTGCCAGTGCAGGGCCACGTCGACGTCGTCAAACAGACCCGCACGGGTCAGGTAGACCTTGCCACTTCCGCCCTCCTCGGCGGGAGTGCCGTACACGCGGATCTCGCCGTCGCTGCCGCTGGCCTTCAGCCACTGCGCCACGGCCTGCGCGGCCCCGACCACGGCCGCACCGAACAGGTTGTGGCCGCACGCCTGCCCGGCGTCCTGGCCATTGATCGGGCTGCGTGTCGGCACGGCGGCCTGCGCCATACCCGGCAGCGCATCCATCTCGGCCAGCAGCGCGATCACCGGGCCCTTGCCACGATGCCCGTAACGGGCGACGAATGCGGTTGGCATGCCGGCGACGCCCGCTTCGATGCGGAAGCCGGCCTTGCGCAGCTCCTGCTGCAGCAGCGCGGAGGACTGCGTTTCCTGGTAGCCCAGCTCCGGCGTCGCCCACAGTGCGCGGCCCACCTCGGCCTGCCGGCCCGCGTAGGCATCCACGGCTGCCAGCACGCGGTCCGGTGCGTCTGCAGCGACTGCAGGCATGGCCAGCGCCGTGGCCATCAGCGCCAGCACGAAGCGCGCGCGCAGGCGCCGAGGATCAGTAGAAGCGGACATTGTCGATCTCGAACCAGATCTTCGCGCCGGCCGAGCCGGTGCCGGAGAACACCAGCTGTTGCACGTCGTTACCGCGCCACGTCGGCAGCGGCCCCTTCGCGCGATACGGCGGCTGGCCCTGCAGCGCAGTGAACGGAATTTCCAGCGTCTGCCAGCCACCGCTGGCAGCGACCGGCGCGATCCAGCGACGGCCGCCCAGTCCACGCGCCTCCAGCGTCAGCGTCGCATCGCCGCGTACATCCACGCGCACGCCCCGCCAGCCGCGCAGGTCTACCGGCGCCACCGAGCCACGGCTCAGCGGCAGGATCACCGCCGCATACGCATCATCCTTGCTGGACAGCTTGGCCTGCATCGACAACGCCTTGCCGCCCTGCTCGCGGTCGATCACCGTGGTGACCTGCACGGTGCGGTCGTTGCCGCCGTCGGCGTCGTCGTTGCGCAGCGTATCCAGCGCGGTGCGTTGATCAGCGCGCTCGACGTCATCGACCAGCGCCGCGATGCGCAGCGGCGGCAGCGATTCGGCGCGGTTGCCGGCAGGCAGCTTCACCCCCTTGCCCACCACCTGTCGACCGGCCACGTACACCTGCTCGGTGTTGCGCACATCGCTGATGCGCTCCCACGGCCGCCCCTTGACCAGCAGCAGATCCGCGCGTTTGCCCACTTCGATGCGGCCGCGATCGTCCAGTGCCAGCGCTTCGGCGCTGGCACTGGTGCCGGCAACCAGGGCTTCGCCGGGGGTCAGCCCGGCCTGCACGAACAGTTCCAGCTCGCGCAGGGTGGAGGCGCCGTGCGGCGTGCCGGTCATCCCGGCATCGGTGCCCAGCACGATCGGAATGCCGGCATCGTGCAGGGCCTTGACGTTGCGCAGCGCATTGGCAAAGTTCGCCTCGCGCTGGCGGTAGGCCTCGGTGCCCGCGCGGGCCTTGCCGCTGCCATCCACGCGCTCGGGCAGGTACACCGCCAACGAGGGCGAATAGCGCGTGCCGTGCGCCTTCATCAACGCGATCAGCTCGGCATCGGCCGGGCCGTCCTGCACGCTGTGCGCCAACGCATCCACGCCGGCCCGCGCGGCGGTCTTGCCGCGCTTGACCATCACCGTGTGGGTGAACACGCGCAGCTGCTGGCGGTGCGCCTCTTCCACGAGTGCGGCGAGGGTGTCCTCATCCATGCTGCTGTTGTCGGCTGCATTGGAATACCGCCAGCCGTCGGTGAAGGCCTTGATGAAGTCCGGCTTGTAGGCCGCCACCTGCTTGACCGCCGCCGTGGCCGATGCCGGCGAGTTGACCCAACGCGTGGTGTTCTCATCGCCCCAATCCGCGCCATGGCCGAGGGGCGTGCTCATTCGCGCGGCGAACTTCACATCCGGTGCGGCGATGCTGTGCAACCAGGCGCGGCGCGGTGCGTAGGCTTCAGGCGGCTGGTGGAAGTCGCTGACCGTGGTGACCCCGGCAGCGAGATAACGGTTGGCGATCTGCGGCAACGTCGATGGCTGCGCGTTCGGGGTCCAGTGGGTGTGCAGGTCGAACAACCCAGGCAACAGCGCCTGGCCCTTCGCATCGACCTGCCGGGTATGCGCCGGCGCCTTCAGGTCGGCCCCGATCGCGGCGATGCGGCCGCCCTGCACCAGCACGCTGGCTGCATAGGGCGCGCGTCCGGTGCCATCGAAAATCATCGCATTGCGGATCAGCACGTCATCGTCGGCGGCACTGGCCACCTGCATCGCCTGGCCACTGGCCAGCAGCAGGCCGGTCAACAGTGCCAGCCGACGGACGCGGCGCAGGGTGGACATCGAGGTCGGTTTCATGGGGCGTCCTGGTTCATTGCAGTGAGCGCGGCGCGCTGTAGGCGGCGTTGTGCGGTGCCCGCAGCCAGACATCGTTGCCCTCCTGCTCCACCGCCAGCCCCAGGCTGAGCGCGACGCTGCGCGCGAAACCGATCGGGTCGTTGGCCGAGTAAAGGCCGACGATGCGGCGGCTGCCGACCAGCGGGTCGTCGATCATGATGCGCACATCGCTGTAGCGCAGGAACTGCGCCGCCGCCACCGACAGCGTGTCGCCGTTGAAGGACAGCATCCCCTCGCGCCACGCCAGCTGGTGGTCCAGGTCATCGTGCTCGACGCTCTCGATGCGGATGCCGTGGGTGCGGTTGGCCAGCGCGCGGTGGTTGGCCTGCAGCCGGGTCGGTGCGATCGCGCCACTGGCATTGGCCACATCGACGATGCCCTCGCGCACCAGTACCTCCACCCCGCGTGTGCGCTGCTCGTTGAGGCTGACCGAGAAGCTGGTGCCCACGGCGGTCACGGCGGTATCGCGCGCCACCACCACGAAGGGGCGCGCGCGGTTCTTGGCGACATCGAACAGCGCCTCACCGCGCAGCAGGGTGATTTCGCGACGCTGCGCGGTGTAGTGCACCCGCACCGCCGCGCCCGAATCCAGGGTCACTGCCGAACCATCGGCCAGTGGCACACGCAGGATCTCGCCCTTGCGGGTCAGGTGGTAATCACCGGCATCGCTGTGCTCATGCACGCCCAGCGCCAGCAGGCACAAGCTGGCGGCGAGCCCGAACGCCCATTGCAGGGGCGGTCGCGGCCGCGCTGCGCGGGTGGCGGGCGGTACGCGGTCGGCACTGCCCAGCGCGCGTGCGCGTCCGGTACGCGCATACACCGCGTGTGCCCGCGCGTAGGCGCCGAAGTGGCGGCGGTCGGCCTCCAGCCAGCGGTCGCGCTCGGCCAGCTCGGCCGGCTCCAGTGCACCGCGATCTTCGCGGGCCACCCAGCGGGCGGCCTGGTCATCGATCGGGTTTTCAGCGGCGCCTTGCATGGACGGCCTCCGTATTGTCCGGTTTCCCTGTGGACCCTGCATCACCCGCATCCTGTTTCATCGACTCCATCAACAACCGAATACCCTTGCAAACGTGCTTTTCCACCGTGTTCTCGCTGATCTGCATTCGCTCGGCGATCTCGCGTTGCGAGAAGCCTTCCACGCGCCGCAGGATGAAGGCCTGGCGGCACTTGTCCGGCAGCTGCGCGATCAGCGCGGTGACCTTGTTGAGTTCCTGGCGCGAAGACGCCAGCCGTTCCGGTGAAGCATCCTCACCGGTGATCGGCAGCCGATCGAAGTCGGCCACCATGTCCATCGATACCACCTGGGCGCGACGCAACTGTTGCAGCACCACCGATTGCGCCACCTGGTAGACGTAGGCACGCGGTTGCCGCACGTGCGACACGTCGGCCAGCGCCGCCAGGATCGCGTAGGTCTCCTGCACCACATCGTCCACGTCCTGCGCCTGCGCCATGCGCCGCCGCAGCCAGTCGCGCAGGCCCCGCTCGTACGGCAGGACATGCTCGGCCAACCACAACGCCCGCTCTGCTGCCAATGTTGCGCCCATTCAAACTCCTGCTGCGCTGCCCGGCATTGGCCGGGCAGCGATGTAAGGATGAAACCGCGGATCAGAACGCCTTGGTCACGCTCGCATACCAGTAACGCGGGTAGGCCTGGTACACCGCCGAGGAATACCCGTAGCTGTCATCGGACACCGGCGGCCGCTTGTCGGCGATGTTGTTGGCGCCCAGCTTGACCGACACCCCGTTGAACACGCCCTCGCGGTTGAAATCGTACTTGACGAAGGCGTTGGCCAGGGTCTGCGACGTCACCGTCCACGGCGTGCCATCGGCCAGGGTCAGGCTGGTTTCATGGTAGCTGCTGGCATAGCGCGCGCTCGCCCCGACGGTGATGTTCTGGTACCGCCAGGTGAGATTGCCGCTCCATTTCCACTGCGGGTTGCCGCCGTCACCGATCAGGTCGCCGCCCCCGGTGATGGCGATCGAAGGATCGACCAGGCCGGTGGCCTTGGCGTCTTCCAGTGCCTGCAATGCCGGCGAACGATCGCGGTAGAACTCGATCAGGCGGGTGCCGTTGATGCCGATGTCGAAGCGGCCGACGCGGGTTTCCGGCGACGTCCAGGCCATGCTGTAGTCCACCCCGCGCACGGTCTGCGGCTGCATGTTGACGTACTGGTCGGTGACATAGAGCACCTTGCCGGCCGGGTCCAGACCGGTGCCGGCGAAGCGGGCAATGTCATCGGCGGTCGGTGCGGCACGCACCACGTTGGCATTGCTGCCGCCCTGCTGGCGCAGCAGGTAGTCCAGGATCAGTCCGTTGCCTTCGCCGAACAGGCCGATGATGCCTTCCTGCGCGTACTTGTAGTAATCCACCGCGAAGGTGAAGCGGCCGAAGTCTTCCGGAATGAACTGCGGCTGGAACACGATGCCGGCACTGGTGTTGGTCGAGGTTTCCGGCTTGAGGTCCGGGTTGCCCGATCGCCGCGCGGTGGTGGAGGAACGGTAGGTGGTGCCACAGGCGTTGATCGAGGCCAGCGCGCCGGAGCGCACATCGGCTTCGCACTGGATGTAATCGGTGCGCGTGTTGGAGCGGCTGACCACCGTGGCGTTGACCTGTTCCAGGTTCGGCGCGCGGAAGCCCTTGGCCCACGATGCCCGCACCGTCAGCCCGTCGACCACCGTCCAGCCCAGCGCCAGTTTCGGCTTGGTGACGTTGCCGAAATCGCTGTAGTGCTCGGCGCGACCGGCCACCTGCAGGTCCAGCGCGCGCACCAGCGGAATGCCCATCTCACGCGATACCAGTGGCACCGAGAATTCGGCGAACAGGCCGGCGACGGTGCGCGAGCCTTCAGTGTCCGGGGTCGGGCTGACGCCGTACATGTCGCTGGGATAGGCGATGCCGGTGATGCGGTCGGTGTAGGTAAGTGTACCGTCCACGCGGGCATCGCGGTCGTCGCGCTGGGTTTCGCGACGCACTTCCAGCCCGGTGGCCATGCCGACATCGCCGGCCCAGGTGCGGAACAGGTCCGGACGCGAAGCCTTGATGTCCCACAGGTACAGCTCGGTCTGGCTCTTGCGCGTGGCCTTGTAGAAGAAGCTGTCGAGCTTGCTGTAGTCGTTGCAGCCGCCGCAGAACGGGTTGTAGGCCGCCGACGTGGCATCGGCCAGCGCCTGCTGGAACAGGGTCATGCTGACCGCATCCTGGGTGTCCACCACCTTGGCCTTGGAATACAGTGCCGCCGTTTCCCAGTCGAAGCCGAAGTGGAACCCGCGCAGGCCGCCGAGCGCACGCAGCTGGGTGTTTTTCACCTCGATCTGGGTAGGACGCTCGAAGCGGTAGCTGCTGATGCTGACCGGAATACCGCCTGCGGCGACGTTGAGATTGGCCAGCCGGTTCGGGTTGACGCTGCCGTCGGGCAGGCGGGTGGCACCGAAGGGGTTCCAGTAACTGCTGGCAGCCACGGTCATCGGCAGCGCGGCGATGGTGTTGACGCCCGATTGCAGGCTGCGCGCCTCCGACTGGTACCAGCCAGCTTCGCCGAAGGCGGTGATGCCGTTGTCGAAATCATGCTTGCCGGTCAGGAACAGATTGACCCGGCGCACGTCCGGGGTGATCGACAGCGGGAACTGCGCCTGCTGGTTGTCCAGCAGGTTACGGTCGGCACCGGCAGTGGCCTTGCTGCCGGACTGCACGCACAGGCCCTGGCCAAGGCTGGCGTTGCAGCCTTCGTTGGTACCGGGCTGTACATGGAACGCGCCGGCGGCAGTGGTCAGGAAGGTGGTGCCCTGGCGCACGCGCGGACCGATCGCGGTGAAGTTGCCCCACGGGCTGTTGCTGTTGCGGTTGTCGGTGCCGCTGAGCCCTTCGAACGGGGTGCCGACGAAATCGGCGGCGCGGTCGGCGCTGCGGGTCCAGTCCTGGTCCAGCGAGTTCAGGCCGGTGGTGGTGTAGTAGTTGAACGCCAGGGTGACATTGCTGCGCAGGTCGTCGGAATTCCTGCCAACCAGGCCATTGATGCCCAGATCGCGCAGATTGGTGCCCTCGCCGATCCCACGCTGCACGCTGACGGTGCCGCCGTGGACGTCGTCGCGCAGCACGTTGTTGACCACACCGGCCACCGCGTCGGTGCCGTAGATGGCCGCCGCGCCGTCGAGCAGGACTTCAACGCGACGCAGGTTGGCGACCGGGACGGTATTGGCGTTGTAGGTCAGCACCGGGACGAGGTTGCCGTCGGCCTGGCTGGTGGGGTGGACCACGGTGCGTCGGCCGTTGATCAGCAGCAGCGTGTTGCCCACACCCAGGCCGCGCAGGTTGACCGAGGCGATGTCGCCGCGGGCGTAGTTGGAGCTGTTGCCGCCGTTGGTGCCACTGAAGGACACATCGCCCATCTGCGGAATGGAGCGGTACAACTCGTCGCCGGATACCGCGCCGGTGGCCTCGATCTGTTCGGCCTGGAGCGTGGCGACCGGCAGCAGGGCAGCGGTTTTTGCGCCCTTGATCTGGGTGCCGACGACAGTGACCGAATCAAGCGTGACCGGCACATCGCGGGCCGGTTCGGCCGGCGGCGGCTCGGCGGCGACGGTGCTGGCCGAGGACTGCGCAGCCAGCAGCGCGCCCGAACCCAATGAGGCGAGCAGCGGACGATCGGCACGCAGTGTAATGGTACGGCCATCATCGGAAGCCACACTGAGCCCGGTCCCGACCAACAGCTGGCCCAGCGCCTGACGGGCGTCCATCTGGCCCTTGAGCGCGGGGACGGCAGCGGCTTTTTCGCGGTCGCCGACGGCCGGGCTGATGATCTGGATGCCCGCCTGTCGCGCGAACTCCGGCAATGCGTCTTCGATACGCCCCCCGGCGATATCGAAACTGGCCTGCTGTGCCAGCGCGGGCGTGACCATGCCCAGCACCGACACCATCAGGCCTCCGCGGATGGCGCGGGCCAATGGCTGCAACTTGTACGAACGCATGGATACTTCCCCGTGAAAGTGAACATGAGCGGCGATGTTTCGTACCCCCCTGAACAATCCAGATGCACCGGCGCGCGTGTTCCGCCATCGCGGTGTGGATGTTCGTTGCTCCCAGGTCGACTTTACGGGGTTCGGTTCTGGAGCGGTGAGCTGAAGAGCCGAAGCGCGCTGCTGCAGGGGTACTGCCCTGGGTCGGGCCGCATGGGCAGGCAGGACACGCCGTAAACCCATCCTTGGGGGCTCGCAGGCGCCCTCCATGGCGCCTGACGGTCCCGCCTACCCACGCGCCCCAACCCTCGACAGTTGCCGGATACGCAGGCGCGAGCGTCGGTCATTCACTGCTGTGAGCGGCGTGCAGTGCTCTGTTTGTTGATCCATGCCGAGCATGGCTCGGCACTACAGAGCCCTCTCCCAGCCCCCGTCTCCATCGGTAGTCCGCCCCACTACCCGTCCATCGCCGTTGCCCTCCCAACCGCGTCCGTAACGTCTGCGGGGTGGGGCTGGGTGGGTTGGCGGGACCGTCAGGCGCCATGGATGGCGCCTGCGAGCCCCCATGGACGGGTTCACGGCGTGTCCCGCCAACCCACCCAGCCCCACCCTCCCCCAGCAACCCGGAAGCCGCGCTGGCTCCGGCCCTGGCTCCGGCCTTGGCCTTGGCCTCGAAAAAAACAATCCAACCCCCACACCCACTACCCTTTACAACACCGACCTCAACGCCGGCACAACCACCATACGCCGTAGTATGCTTTGACCCACGCAGCACCCGCCCAAGGATTGCGCCCATGCACCACCGCCTCCGTACCTCCCTCACCGTCGCCCTGCTCGCCGGCACCGCCCTGGCCCTGGCCGCCTGCAACAGCGGCGTCGTCAAGCGCGTCTCGCCCCCGGCCGCCAGCGTCCAGCAGCTCACCGTGCGCGCCGATGGCGGCTGGGATATCGCCCTGCGGCTGCAGAACTTCAGCTCCATGCCCATGACCTTCGACAGCGTCAGCCTGACCCTCAGCGTCGGCGACGAAGCGGCCGGCACCCTCACCACCCGCCCCGCCCTGTCCATCGGTGGCGTCTCCGCCGACGTCATCAACGTGCAGCTGCAGCCCAGCTCCAACGCCCGCCTGGTCGTCGCCGATGCCCTCGCCGGCAACCGTACCCTCGCCTACGCGCTCAAGGGCACGGTCAGCGCCACCCCGCAGGAAAAGAAACAACGCAGCTTCGACGTCGACAACCACAGCACCCTCAACCAGGCCCCCGGCCTGCCCGGCGTGCTGCGCTGACCGGCGCACTTCCCGTATCCCTTTGCACCTGATCGAGACCTGACGATGAGCAGCTACACCGCACCGCTTTCCGATATCCGTTTCGCCCTGCATGACGTGCTCAAGGTCGAACCGCTCTTCGCCCGCCTCGGCTTTGCCGACGCCACCGCCGACGTGGTCGACGCCGTGCTCGAAGAAGCCGGTCGCTTCAGCACCACCGTGCTGGCACCGCTGAACAGCGTCGGTGACGAAATCGGCTGCGCGCTCGACCAGGCCACCGGCGAAGTGACCACGCCGCCGGGCTTCAAGCAGGCCTACGCACAGTTCGTCGAGGGCGGCTGGACCGGCCTCACCGCCGCGCCGGAACTTGGCGGCCAGGGCCTGCCGCACACCCTGGGCGTGCCGCTCAATGAAATGATCAACGCCGCCAACCTGGCCTGGGGCAACTTCCCGCTGCTCTCCCACGGCGCCATCGAAGCGCTCAAGCAGCACGGCGATGCCTGGCAGCAGGACGCCTTCCTCAAGCCGCTGATCGAGGGCCGCTGGACCGGCACCATGTGCCTGACCGAACCTCACTGCGGCACGGACCTGGGCCTGCTCAAGACCAAGGCCGAGCCCAACGCCGATGGCAGCTACGCCATCACCGGCACCAAGATCTTCATCACCGCCGGCGAGCACGACCTCACCGACAACATCGTCCACCTGGTACTGGCCAAGCTGCCCGACGCACCCGCCGGCGCCAAGGGCATCTCGCTGTTCGTCACCCCCAAGTTCAAGGTCGACCGCGACGGCAAGGTCGGCGAGCGCAACGCGCTGCGCTGCGGCTCGATCGAACACAAGATGGGCATCAAGGGCTCGGTCACCTGCGTGATGAACTTCGACGGTGCCCAAGGCTACCTCGTCGGCCAGCCGCACAAGGGCCTGCAGGCGATGTTCACCATGATGAACACCGCGCGCCTCGGCGTCGGCCTGCAGGGCATCGGCCTGTCCGAGCGCGCCTACCAGAACGCGCTCAAGTATGCCCGCGAGCGCCTGCAGTCGCGTTCGCTGAGTGGCCCGAAAAACCCGGAAAAGCCGGCCGACCCGATCCTGGTCCACCCGGACGTACGCCGCATGCTGCTCACCATCAAGTCGCTGGTCGAAGGCAGCCGCCTGCTGGCCCTGCACGCAGCCACGCTGGTCGATGTCGCCCACCACGCCGAGGATGCCGGCGAGCGCGAGCGCGCCGACACCCTGGTGAGCTTCCTGACCCCGATCTCCAAGGCCTGCCAGACCGAATGGGGCATCGAAAACACCTACAACGCCCTGCAGTGCTTCGGCGGCCACGGCTACATCCGTGAACACGGCATGGAGCAGCTGGCCCGCGACGCGCGCATCACCACCCTCTACGAAGGCACCACCGGCATCCAGGCGCTGGACCTGATCGGACGCAAGACCGCCTCCAGCCAGGGCGCCGGGCTGAAGCTGATGCTGGCCGAGATCGAAACCTTCGCCAAGGCCAATGAGGGCAATGAAGCGCTCGCCGAGTTCATCGCTCCGTTGCGCGCCAAGGCCGACGAATGGGGCAAGCTCACGATGGCCACCCTGCAGCGCGCCGCCGGCAACCCCGAGGAACTGGGCGCGGCCAGCTTCGACTACCTGTTCTATTCGGGCTACGTGGTGCTGGCCTACTGGTGGGCCCGCAGCGTCGCCGCCGCCGATGCCTCCGCGCAGAGCGAGGCGTTCAAGCAGGCCAAGCGCGAAACCGCCCGCTTCTACTTCGCCCGTGTCCTCCCGCGCACCCTCAGCCACGCCGCCGCGATCCAGTCCGGCGCCGCCCCGCTGATGACCATGGAAGACGCACATTTCGGCGAGGCCTGAGCACCGCACCGGCCCACCGACCCACCGACCCACGGTCGGTGGCCATTGGGCGATTCGATCCACCGACCAACGGTCACTGAATACCGCCACCGCTGTGACTCCGACAGGTGCCGACCGCTGGTTGGTACCACCGACACCCCATCTGGAGAAAAGCCCCCTTTTTGTTAAAGGGGGCGCGCCAACGGCGCGGGGTTTAGGTGGAATGCGCGGAACGCGGTCGCCACCGGCGGCCGCGTTGGGCGCGCCAACGGCGCGGGGTTCAGGTGGAAGGCCCAACCGAATCGTTGCATTTTGTGTATGGGCGCAAGCGCCTATACACAAAATGCAACGATTCGGGTATAAGCTGTTTTCCCGATGGAGACAGACACTACACGCTTAGGTCTGATCGATACCGGAGCCTCGTCCGCCCCGGTCGACGAAGTGTCGCCCATTGCCACGCTGCATCGGCCCGGCAGCGTCCGCCTGCTCTCGCTGGATGCCCACGGCAGAGTCCTCGACTGGATCAACTGGCAGGATGCGGCCTGCCTCTACGCCCGTGATGCCGTCGCCTGGACCCTGGGCGATCCCTGCCTGCACATCCATGGTGGCATCAGCCGCCTGACCGGCACGCGCAGCGGCATGGACCTGCACCCGATCATCGCCGCGCGCGGCCACGCCCGTTCACGGTCGCTCGATCCCACCCCCAATTTGTCCAACCAGGCGCTGTTCGCCCGCGATGCGCACCTGTGCCTGTACTGCGGCCAACAGTTCCACCGCCCCCAACTGACCCGCGACCACGTCATGCCGATCTCCAAGGGCGGCCTGGATGTCTGGGAGAACGTGGTCAGCGCCTGCTTCCACTGCAACTCGCGCAAGAGCGACCGCACCCCGCAGCAGGCCGGCATGCCGCTGCTGGCGGTGCCGTACCGGCCCAGCTGGATCGAGCACATGATCCTGTCCAACCGCAACATCCTGGCCGACCAGATGGCGTTCCTGCGGGCACAGCTGCCCAAACGCTCCAAACTGGCCGCCTAGCCTGCGACCAACTGACGCAGGCACCGTCACCGTTTAGTCACTGAAAAGGCGGTTTGCTTGCCCCACCCGTATTTGGGGGGGAAAATAGGCGCTCAGAAGAAGCGCGATAAACATGATCGATTCCGCACGCTATCCCCGCCTGTCGCGCATCCAGTCACCGGATGACCTGCGCAGGTTCGACGAGTCCGAACTCCCCGCCATCGCGGATGAACTGCGTGCCTACCTGATCGAATCGGTCGGCAAGAGTGGCGGCCATTTCGGCGCCGGGCTGGGCGTGATCGAACTGACCGTCGCGCTGCACTACCTGTACCAGACCCCGGTCGACCAGCTGGTCTGGGACGTGGGTCACCAGACCTACCCGCACAAGATCCTTACCGGCCGCCGCGACGAGATCCATACCGTCAAGCAGAAGGACGGCGTGGCGCCGTTCCCCAAGCGCGAGGAAAGCGAATTCGACACGTTCGGCGTCGGCCATTCCTCAACCTCGATCTCGGCCGCGCTCGGCATGGCCATCGCGCGCCAGCAGCAGGGCGACGACCGCAAGGTGGTGGCGGTGATCGGCGACGGCGCGATGACCGCCGGCATGGCCTACGAGGCGCTCAACCATGCCGGTGGCATGGACAGCGAACCGAACCTGCTGGTGATCCTCAACGACAACAACATGTCCATCTCCGAGGCCGTCGGCGGGCTGACCAAGATGCTCGGCCGCGCCACCGGCAGCCGCACGCTCAACGCGCTGCGCGAAGGCGGCAAGAAGATCCTCGGCGACAAGAAGAACAACCCCACCGCGCGTTTCGTCAAGCGCTGGGAAGAACACTGGAAGGGCATGTTCGTGCCGTCCACGTTCTTCGAGGAGATGGGCTTCCACTACACCGGCCCGATCGACGGCCACGATGTGCCGGCACTGGTGGCCACGCTGAAGACGCTCAAGGGCCTCAAGGGCCTCAAGCTGCTCCACGTGATGACCACCAAGGGCAAAGGGTATGAGCGCGCCGAGGGCGACCAGATCGGCTACCACGCCGTCGGCCCGTTCGATCCGGACAAGGGCCTGGTCTCCAAGGGCGGCGCCAAGAAGCCAACCTACACCGATGTGTTCAGCGACTGGCTGTGCGATGCCGCCGCCGCCGAACCCAAGCTGATGGGCATCACCCCGGCGATGCGCGAAGGCTCGGGCCTGGTGCGTTTCAGCAAGGAATACCCGGAGCGCTACTTCGACGTGGCCATCGCCGAGCAGCATGCAGTGACGTTGGCGGCGGGCATGGCCACCCAGGGCGCCAAGCCGGTGGTGGCGATCTATTCCACCTTCCTGCAGCGCGCGTATGACCAGTTGGTCCACGACGTGGCGGTGCAGCAACTGGACGTGCTGTTCGCGATCGATCGCGCCGGCGTCGTCGGGCCCGATGGCGCCACCCACGCGGGCAACCTCGACCTGAGCTTCCTGCGCTGCGTGCCGCACATGGTGGTGATGGCCCCGGCCGATGAAGCCGAATGCCGACAGATGCTGAGCACCGGCCTGCGTTACGCCGGTCCGGCCGCGGTGCGCTATCCGCGCGGCAGCGGCACCGGCGTGGCCGCCGGCACCGACCTGTCCACGCTGGAGATCGGCAAGGCCGACCTGCGCGTGCAGGGCAGCCGAGTGGCGCTGCTTGCCTTCGGCAGCACCGTGCCGGCCGCCGAAGCGGTGGGTCGCGAACTGGGCCTGAGCGTGGTCAACATGCGCTTCATCAAGCCGCTCGACCGCACCCTGCTGCTCGAACTCGCGCGCACCCACGATGGCTTTGTCACCATCGAAGACAACGTGGTGGCCGGTGGCGCCGGCTCCGGCGTGGCCGAGCTGTTCAATGCCGAGGACGTGCTCAAGTCGATCCTGCACCTGGGCCTGCCCGACAGCTTCCAGCACCATGCCAGCCGCGAAGACCTGCTTGCCGAAGCCGGTATCGATGCGGTCGGCATCCGCGCGGCGGTGCTCAAGCGCTGGCCGGCGCTGGCCGGGCAGTCCCATCCGCTCAGCGCTGCGGGCTGAGGTACGGCAGCCGACCAACGGTCGGCTCTACGCGGAACGAGCGGTCGACCAACGGTCGGCTCTACCGGGAACGAGCAGCCGACCAACGGTCGGCTCTACGCGGAACGAGCGGTCGACCCGCGGTGGGGTCGATGCCCGACGTCGAAAGGCCGCGTCCCATCGACGCGGCCTCCTGGTTTGCGGTCTGTCCTGCGCCGCGCTGGCCTCAGCCGTAGCGCACCGCCTCCACGTAGGCCCCGCTCGCCTCCACCCGCACCGAACTGCGGTGGCCGGTCTCGGCATGGTGCAGGCGCGCCAGCGCATCGGCGAAATCAAAGGCTTTGGCGCTGTCGTTGAAACGGAACGACTCCAGCTTGTCCGGATGCAGCACCCGCCACAGGCGGTGTTCCAGTTGCAGGCGGATCAACATGCGGTGCTCTCTCCATGAGGCGGCATATCGGGCGAGGCCGGCGCCCGCCATCGCGACGGACGCTGCCCCTGTCATTGGTGAAGCCGGGACTTCCCGCTCCGGACAATACCCAATCAAAAGTGTGATCTGTATCAGATTTTTCTGATTTAGCGCATCACTTGAACCAGACGGATCAATTGACTTGGAATTGGCCGCGGCAGCCGCCGTCCACCCAGACGCCCGTCCGGTCCCAGCCCCAGGTGCGCCCCTCGATGCAGGCAGTGCGCGAGGTCTGGCGCACCAGTCGCGCGTCCCGACGGACATTGGCGACGCAGCGCTGACGGCGATGATCATTGGAATCGCAGGTCAGGATCTGGCCGCGACCGCCGCCATTGTTGCCCCAGCCGCCGCCGCCGCCATTCCAATGACCACCGCGGCCGCCTTCGGCGATGAACTCGGCCCGGCAGCCCTGGGTCACCCAGACACCGCCACGGGCCTGGCCCCAGGTCTGGCCCTCCACGCAGGGCGTCCCCGAAATCTGCCGCACCAGGCGTGCGCGTCCCTCCAGCGGACACTGCTGGGTGCGGCCCTTGTTCGACTCGCAGCGCACCGGCCCGCTGTTGTACCCGTCATCGCGATAGCGGTCGTACTGCTGCGCGTGCGCGGTGGCGCCCAACAGCAGCATCGAGGGCAGCAGCGCCCACAGCCATTTGTGCTTTCCGTGCCCCATTGCCTTGCTCCTCATGCCTGCCTCATAACCGTGTGTGGTGGTGGCGCACAGGATGTGGCAAAGCGCCCGCGCGCGACATAGGCCGAAAGTCGCTGATTTCATGCCCTATTTAGGTAACCGACGCTTACCTGACTGGGGGTGCCTGGGCTAGGTCACATCCGATTTGCGCCGCCACCGGGCCAGAGCTAGCGCGCGCGACGGTCTCCAGATCGCCGCGCATTTCCGCCAGCATCTGCACGACCGAGCCCGCCACCAACATTCGCTGCGCCGCCGCCGCGCTCTCTGCCGCGCGCGCGACCATCCCCTGTTCGTGGACCTGCACTGCCGCACGCCAGTCCGGGGTGCACAGTGCGTCGGCCAGGTCGGCCGCATCGCGCAACGCCAGGTTGGCGCCCTCCCCTGCCGGGGGCATCACGTGCGCCGCATCGCCAATCAGGGTCACCGCGCTGCGGTGGTCCCAACGGTGCCCGACCGGCAGCATGTGGATCGGCCACGGCCGCACTGCGGCGTCGGCCTCGGCGATCAGACGGCGCAGGTCCGGGTGCCAGTCCGCGAAATGCGCAAGCAGGCTCTCCCGCGTTTCCCGGGGTGCGGGTGCACCGTCGGCGAGCACCTGCGGCAGCGAGGCATACACGCGCACCCGGGCGTCGGCGTTGCGCTGGGCGAACAGCGTCCGCGCGCCGCCCTTGGCGACCAGCGTGCCCCGTCCTACCAGCGCCGCCAGCTGTGGATGGTCGACATCCACATTGCGCAGCGACAGTTCGTACAGACTGATGCCGGCGTGCCGCGGCCGCACGTCGGTGAGCAGCGGGCGCAGCCTGGACCAGGCGCCGTCGGCGCCCACGGCCAGATCGAAACGCTCGATCACCCCGTTGCCGAACTGCAGCACGACCTCCTTCCCGTCGACCACCGCCTCGCGCAGTGCGTGGCCCCAGCGCACGCAATCGGCCGGCAATGCGCCCAGCAGCAGGTCGCGCAGGTGGCCGCGGTCGATCTCCGGACGGTCGCCCTCCAGACCGTCGTCGTCCAGCAGCAGCCGGCCCTGCGCGTCGAACATGCGCAGGCCCTGGTCCTCATAGCGCGCCAGCTGTTGGAAGCGCTCGAACAGCCCGGCGCTGCGCAGCGCCGCCTGCCCGGTCGCCGCGTGGAGATCAAGCATGCCGCCCTGCCCACGGGTATCGGGCCCGGCATCGGCTTCAAACAACTGGAACGGGATGCCGGCCTGGTGCAACCGGCAGCCCAGCAGCAGCCCGGCAGGACCGGCGCCGACGACCGCGATGCGGGGAAGAAGGGACACTAAAGGTCTCCGGGGCTTTAACATAGGCTCCTATGATTATCATCATAGGCCCCTATGTCAAATACCCGGAGTGAACGCATGGACCGCCCCGACCCGAGGAACGTGCCGTCCTTCCTGATCAAGCGGGTGGCGCGCGAGCTGACCCGGATGGCCGAAACCAAGCTGCGCCCGCTTGACCTGGGCATGGCCAGCCTGCCGGTGCTCGAAGCCCTCCGCCAGGGCAAGGCGGCCACCCAGTCCGAGCTGGCGCGGCTGCTACGCGTCGAACAGCCCTCGATGGCGCAGACCCTGGCACGGCTGGAGCGCGATCAGCTGATCCTCCGCTCCCCGGACCCACACCGCCCGCGCGCGCAGCGCATCGAACTCACCCCGCTTGCGCTGCAGCGATTGCCGCAGGCGCGCGAAATCCTCAACGAAGGCAATACCCGGATGCTGGCCGGCTTCAGCGTGGACGAAACCATGCTGCTGGCCACGTTCCTGCAGCGGCTCAGCGCCAACCTGGATCGCGACGCGTAACGCGCAAGCGCGTCATCCGCCGTAGCGGACCGCGTCAAGGAAGTTCTCCAACGCCTCCACGCGCACCGCACTGACCACGCCGGTTTCGGCGTGGTGCTCACGCGCCAGCGCGTCGGCAAAATCGAACGCCGTCGCGCCGCTCGCAAATGCGATCGGGTCCGGACGGGTCGGGTGAATCACCTGCCAGTGGTGGTCCTGGCACTGCACCTTGATCAACATGCTGATGGCTCCTGCTACGGCATCGGGCGTTCCATCCCTTGATCAGCACCATACGTCCGGCAGCAACGCCGGGATATCGGATTCGTCTGAAATCAGGACGCCTCTGACCGGCTGAAGCGGCGTCCCCTGATGGCGGTCAGCCGCCCGTGCCGAGGAACGCGAACGGTGCCGACGGCTGGAACTGCCCCAGCGCATCACCGGAGAACACATTGCGCTGGTCGGCGCCCAGGTCGAGCTTGAGCACGCGCGCGCCCTTGGAGAAATCGGCCTTGTTTAGATCCACCCAGAACGTATTGGGGGTCAGCGCTGACTCGAAGAAGTACAGCCTGCGCTTGTGGTCGGCCACGGTGCGCCATCGCGTGGAAGAAATATTGGGCTCATCCGGCGTGGTGATCCCAAAGGGCACCGACACGTTGCGGATAACGCTGAAGACACTGGCCAGCGCCACCACCGGGTCCTCGGCCTTGGGAATCGCATGAATGTAGAACCGGGCACGCGCGAAACGATCGGCGGAGCGGTTGGTGCCAGGCAGCATCACCGTGCCGCCGATCTGCTGCCAGTACGCGTCGAGCGCCAGTTGCTGCGCAAACACCGGCGAGTTGGTCATCACCTGGTAGGCGCGATCGTGGTGAATCACCTGCCGGCCATCGACGTACTCGACGATCGCACTGTCGCCGCTGGCATCGGACAGGGACAGATGCAGTGTCGCCAGCCGCGACTCGCCCGGCAGTTTGTCGGTCACCAGTGAATACGGCTCGCGCTGCAGTGCCGCCACCGCCTCGGCAACGGTGGCGAAATTGTCGAGCATGTACTGCGCCCACAACGAGATGGCCAGGCCTGGCTTGCGGCCGCGCTGCGCGGGGTATTCCGACTCGGCCAGCCATAGCAGGTTGGCCGACAGACCGGCCTCGTTGAGCCCATCGGTGGTGGAAATGTCGTAGCCGCTGGCGACCACGCTGCCGTACTTTGCCGTCCAGCGGATCGACTGCGGGCCGGCCTGCCCGGTGCGCGTGATGCCGCGCGGCAGTACCCACAGGTTGGTGGCGATATCGCTCTTCCAGTCCATCGAGCGCGCCGTGATCACATCCTGGTTGTCACCCAGGTAGACGACCCGCGTGCACGCGTCCACCGGGGGCGCGGCGCAGACCAACGCGAGGGCAAGCAGGGAAATGCGCATACATGCGAATGACGTCATGGTCGTCTCCTGACAGGTCAATGGGCCGCCGCGCCGGTCCCTTCCCACTCCGGCCGATGGCCCGGATCACACCGGAGCGGCGGTGATGGAGGGGTGAATCACTCCCTCGGATCGCGTCCTCACCCAACATTGCCAGCGCCGGGCTACGCTGCGCGCACGCCCGGGAGTGCCGCCATGAAACCACTGTTCATTGCCTGCCTTGTCCTGATCCTGTCCGCCTGCAGCAGCCCCGCCCCGGTCCGCACCGCGATGCCCGGCGCCGATCGCGACCCGCATGGCTGCATCGGCTCGGCCGGGTACCGCTGGTGTGCGCGCACCCAACAGTGCGAACGGCCGTGGGAGCTGGCCAAGGCGCAGCAGCTGGACAACAGCGCCGTCGCCTTCGATGCCTACTGCGAAGCAGCGCCCGCCCGCTGACGCTGCACCGGCAGGTCGCGCCGGCTCAGCCCGTCGCTGCGCCCTCGCGATCCACCGGCAGCGCCACCACGAAGCGGGCGCCGCCGCCCGGCGCGCTTTCTGCTGCAATGCTGCCGCCGTGACGCAACATGATTTCGCGCGCCAGATACAGCCCCAGCCCGCTGCCACTGCCACTGGGTCGCAGGCGGTGGAACGGCTCGAAGATCGCCTGACGCTCCTGTTCGGGTACCCCGGAGCCTTCGTCGGTCACCGCGAGCACGCCATCGGGCTGCAGCGTCATCGCAATCATGCCCTGGTCGCCGCCGTGGGCGATCGCGTTCTGCAGCAGGCTGGCCACGACCCGGTGCAGGGCGTGGGGATCGCCCTGCACCCAGACCGGCGTGTCGGGCGCGTCAACCGAGAACGCATAGCCGGCGTCGACCACCAGCGGCGCCACGTCGGCGGCGACCTCACGGGTGAGCGCGGCCAGGTCGATGCGCTGGGACTGGCTGCGGTGGTGATCCAGCCGCTGCAGGTCCAGCAACTGCTCGGCGATGTTGCCGAGCCGGCTCAGGTCGCGCTGCAGGCGCGAGCGCGCCGGACCGATCGGCAGATCGTCGATGCGCGTGGCCAGGATCGCGATCGGCATGCGCAGCTCATGCGCCGCACCGACCAGGAAACGATCCTGCGCGTCGTAGCTTTCACCGATGCGCCGTACCGCGGCATTGAACGCATCCACCAGCGGGAAGATCTCCGCCGGCACCGCGTGCGTATCCAGGCCACCGCCACGCTCGTTGATCTGGATCGCCGCCGCCTGCGCGGCCACCCGGTTGACCCCGCGCAGCGAGCGGTGGATCGCCCACGGCGCCACCACCAGCGTGATCACGATCAGCGGCACGGTGATCCAGCCGCCGAGGTAACCGATCACCACCAGCATCTGCCGCCACAACCCGCGGTGCGGCATGCCGCCGATCATCACGTGCACGCGTCCTTCCGGCGTGTCGTTGACCCAGATCCGCATCGCCAGTTCGGCCGCGCGCGTACGCGTGCGGATGTCGGTGGGCTCCAGGTATTGCAGCTGCGCCACCAGCGGGCGGAAGACCTCCGGCACGGTGCCGTGGCTGAGCTGGCGGCCATCTTCATCGGTGGCGGCGAACCAGAACGTGGCGGGACGGTCCTGCGCGGCACGGTCCAATGCCGCCCAGTCCACGTGCAATGCATCGCCGCGGATATGGATCGACTTGGCGATCGATTCGCTCATCTTCCAGTCGATGTAGCCGGCACCGCTGTCGCCATACATCAGCACCATGCCCATCAGGCCGACAGCCACCATGGTGATCTGGATCAGGATGATCTTCCAGGCAAGGCTGAAGGACAACGACCCGGGCTTGAGGAATTTCATGCGATGTCCTTCAACAGGTAGCCGATACCGCGCATGACGTGGATTTCCACCTGCGCCTCCGCCTCGGCCAGTGCCTTGCGCAGCTTGGATACGTGCGCGTCCAGCGCATTGGACTGGATCGCGTCATCGAAGCCGTACACCGCTTCAAGCAACGCCGCACGCGCGACCGTGCGGCCCTGGCGTACCGCCAGCGCCTCGAGCACCAGCAACTGCCGGCGCGGCAACGCCAGCAGCACGCCATTGACCGTCGCCTCGCGCGCGACGAAATCGAAGTGCATCCGCCCCAGCGCCAGCACCGGCAACGCAATCTGCGAAGGTCGCCGCGAGATCGCGCGGATCCGCGCCAGCAGTTCTTCCACCGCGAAGGGTTTGGTCAGGTAGTCGTCGGCGCCCACGTCCAGCCCGACCACCCGGTCGGCCACCGAATCGCGCGCGGTAAGCATGATCACCGGCAGGTTGGGCACCAGGCTGCGCGCCACGCGCACGAAGTTGGCGCCATCGCCGTCCGGAAGCTGCCGGTCCAGCAGCAGGATCTGGTGCACGCCGGCTTTGAGCGCTTCGCCAGCCTGGGCCATGCTGGCCACCACGTCCACCACCATCCCATGCCGGCCCAGGCTGGCCTGGATGGCATTGGCCAGTTCCGGATCGTCTTCGAGCAGCAGGATGCGCATGGGCGTAAGGACAGGGGCGACGGCTGCCGATGGTACCGCGCGGCCCGACGCAACGTTCCGACAATGTAGCGCGGGCACCATGTCCCCTTGGTATTCCCAGTGTGGCAGGTACATGCACGTGCGTTGCAAGGAAGATTCCCCCCGGGCAGGCTGCTGCCCCACCGTCGCCAATGAAGGCGCCCAGCGGGCCATCGGCCCCTATCTGGTTGCCGTCGCCCTGGCCACCGTCGCCTGGCTGGCCACCGGCAGCGCCCTGGCCCAGGCGCCTGGGGCAAAGCCGCGCAGCAGCCTCGGCGTGGCCGTGGTGGCGCTCAAATCGCCCTACACCGGCTACAAGACCGACACCGTCGGTGCGCCGGTGATCAGCTACGAAGGCCGCCGATTCCATTTCCGTGGAGGCAGCTTCGGCTACACGCTGTTCGACAACGACAGCACGGAACTGTCGGTGCTGGCCGCGCCGTACATGATGCGCTTCAAACACAACGACAGCGACGATGTGCGCCTGCGCCAGCTGTCCAATCGCGGCTTCTCGGCGATGGCCGGCGTAGCCGTGCGGCACACCGCGCCGTGGGGCCTGGTGCAGGCCAACGTGCAGGCCGAAGTGAGTGGTCATGGGGGCGGCGTTTCCGCCGACGCCAAGTACGCCTATCCATTGCCCACCGGCCGCGTCACGCTGGTGCCCGGGGTCGGTGTGAACTACGCCGGCAGCGCCCTCAACGATTATTACTTCGGCGTCAGCGAAGCCGAAGCGCGGCGCAGCGGCCTGGCCCGCTATCGTGCCGGCAGCGGCGTATCGCCCTACATGGACCTGACCGCCGTGATGCCCCTCGGTGCGCACTGGACCGCGACCGCATCGGTACGCCGCTCCATCCTGTCCACTGCCGTCGAAGACAGCCCGATGACCAGCGGCAAGCACATGGACTCGGCCGCTCTTTCACTCAGCTACGGGTTCTGAGCATGCGCCAGGGAATCGTTCGTCGTGTCGCCGAACTTGCCTTGCGCATCGAGCCCGATCGCAGCGCCGTGCTCGAGTGGATCCTGCACACCCCGCTGCCGGCATTGGGTGGACAGACCACCTTCGAGCTGGCCTGCAACGGGGAAGGCGAGCGCGTGATCGCGCTGTTGAATGACGTTCTGCGGCAGCCGACCGATGCCATTGCGCAGCTGCCGCAGGCCCCAATGCAGGCGATGCACTGAGCTGCCCACCGCCCGCCCCTGGCCTTGCCAAACGGAGCCCCCCATGAGCCGCCCTTTCCCCATGATGAGCACGCCCGACGCCGACGATGCCCCCGTGCTGGCGCAGGCACTGGTCGATTTCGATCATGCTGTGCAGACACTGATCGCGGCCGATCCCATCACGCACGGGCGCTTTTCGCGCGCCTATGTCACCGCGGTCTTCCGTGCCTGCCTGACCCCGGAGGGCCCCGGCCCCGGCGCGCCACGCGGCCGCCCCGACCCGGAGATCGCCCAAGCGCTCAAGCAGTGGATACAAGGCCGCCTGCTGCTGCACCCCGGCGAAGCCAGGGACCACCGGCTCACTGCCGCACGACGGGCCGCACACGGCTTCTGGCTGCAGTCGCTGGCCGACCCGATCGACGTCGACGGCCGTCCGCGCGCCAACCGTCTGCTCGATGGCCTGCTGGCGCTGACCCACCGCGAGGCATGAGTCGCACCCGGCGATCTCCTCACGGGTTCTTGTCGCACACTCTCCGAAGCTGCGCCGCTCACCGGAGATTGCACCATGCGTTTGCCTGCCGCCCTTGCCCTGCTATTGATCGCCTCGCCTGCCTTTGCCCAGGACGACGCTGCCGAACCACCGGCGTTCGACCGTCCCGGCATCGGCTTTGCACCGTCCACGCTGCCGCGTGGCAGCGTCGCGGTGGAGTGGGGCCTGCCCAGCCTGGAGCGTGACCGCGACGACGACGGCACCCGTTCCACCCAGTACAGCAGCGACCTCAATCTGCGCATCGGCCTGGCCGAACACGTCGAGTTGCAGGTGTTCAGCACGCCCTGGAACCACCTGCAATTGAAGCCGCGCGGTGCGCCGTCCAGCAGCGCCAACGGCGCCGGCGACAGCGGCCTCGCCCTGAAGGTCGCGCTGCCCCTGCCCTCGGACAAACATGCACTCGCGTTGCTGGCCAGCAGCAGCTTTGCCACCGGCACGCGCGACTTCAGCGAAGGTGGCACCCAGTACGCGCTTGGCGCCAGTTACGAATACAGCTTCAACGACCGCTGGAGTGGCGCGCTGTATGCCAACGCCACTCGCGGTGCGGGCGAGGACAGCTTTACCTGGTCGCCGAGCTTGAGCGTGGCGCTGACCGACGATGTCAGCAGCTATATCGAAGCCGGCTTCACCCGTACCAACGGCGAACCCTCTACCGCGATCGCCGGCGCCGGCGTGACCTGGATGGTGGCCCGCAACGTGCAGCTGGACGCCTCCTTCGACCTGGGCCTGGACGACGACAGCCCCGACGTGCAGGCCGGGCTGGGCGTGTCGTTCTTCTTCCGCTGAAAAGCAAAAGGCCTGCGCATCGCTGCGCAGGCCTTGGTGTTCCACCACTGCGATGTTGCTGCGGTCAGGTGACCTTCTTGGCGATGGTCATGCCCAGCAGGAACAACACCACCGCGATGATGATGCCGGCCCAGAACAGGAATTTGGCGATGCCGATGGACGCACCGGCGAGGCCGCCGAAGCCCAGTGCACCGGCAATGAGGCCGATGATGGCGAAGATGATGGCCCACTTGATCATGTTGATCCTTACCCGCAACCGGGATGACTGACAGACCTTCAACATAGTCGCGCGGCTGTCCCGCGCTCGTGAACAGTTCGCGCGAACCGCGTGAAGTCAGGCGGCGGTGACTCCGTTGGCGGCGTCGATGATCGACCGCTCCATCGGCTGGTAGACCAGCCCGGCCGACTCGCCCACCTCGCCCATGCTCCGGAATCCGTTGCGTGCATAAAAACCCACCGACGGCAGCGAGGCGCTCACCGTCAGCAGCCCGGCGTGCGCCTGTTCGACCAATGCCGCCAACAACGCCTCACCGATGCCCTGTCGTTGGCAGCCGGGGTCGACGAACAGCATCGCCACATGGCGACGTTGCTTCAGCTCAGCCACGCCTTTGATCCGCCCCGCATCCTCGTAGACGAGCTGCAGGTTGTCCTGCGCCCTGCGCTGTGCGAAGCCATCGGGCGCTGCAATCAGGCGGAAGGTGTCTACGCCGAACGATGACAGCGACGGCGCCACCGCCGCCAGGAACGCGCGCATGCAGATCGCGCTGGCGGCCTTCTGGTCGCTCTCGAGCATTGTCCTGATCATCCTGTCTCCTGACGCATCTACGCACGGAGCATCACTCTAAGCCACGCGCGCACGACAGTCGCCAAACCCGGTGAAATCTGCTGAGATTGCCCGCCGCACCGCGCAGTCCCGCCCCATGTCGCTCTCTCCTGCCGAACCCGCATCGAATGTCGCGCGAGGTGTGCGCCACGCCGGTATCGATCTCGTCGTGCTGTTGGCCACGTCCATTGTCTTCGCGTGTGTGCTGACCGCCCAGCTCAAGACCGAGCGGCTCGGATGGATGTGGCCGTCGATTCCCTACGATTACGAACGCGGCGACGTGCTGGTGCATGCGTTGCTGGCAAGCCTGGCGGTGATGCCCGGGTTGGTGCTGGTTGGCCGGCTGGCATGCGTGCGCCGGTCATTGCGCTGGCAGGACCTGACCTTCGTCCTGGCCACACTGGTGGTCATCCGGCTCGGCCCGCCGGCTGCGCAGGTATTCGGTAACACCTGGAGCCAGTGGGAAATCACCGCCGGCTTGTTCCTGCTGCAATGGCCGATTGTGATCCCGCTCACCCTGGCGGCGGTCGTGCTGCGGCGTCTGATACGGCGGATGCTGGGCCCGGGCTGAGCGCACCGGTATCGGCTGCCAAGGGCAAAACGGCCTGCCGGGGCCTCCATCGCCCCGTCGATACGGGGCTGGGTGAGTTGTAGCTTCTTGCTGAAAATCAGTTACTTGGAGCACCTTTGAGGATGCGGCGTCAGCGTCCCTCACTTCGCTAAGTGCATTTAATTTGTGATCATTGCCACAAATTCACACCTCCGTCACAATCGAGGCGTCCACCCAATCTGCCCACGCCCATGCGCGCGATTATCACCAAGCAACATCCGGCTTTGCTGAAGTTCTACTTCGTTGCCTGTTACGCGGTTCTGATCGAAGAAGTGCTGCGCGCCATCGGCTAGGACGGCCAACGACGCGCCCACCCCTCCCAGGCCGGTTACGACTGGAACGCGTGTTCCGGCCCGGGGAATACACCCGACTCGACCTCCGCCGCGAAGTCGCGCGCGGCCTTCTGCAGCAGCCCGTGCATGTCCGCGTACTGCTTGACGAAGCGCGGCAGCTGCCCGGTACGCAGACCGGCCATGTCCTGCCAGACCAGCACCTGCGCGTCGCAGTCGCTCCCTGCGCCGATGCCCACCGTGGGCACGGCGACCGCTGCGGTGATCTGCGCGGCGACGTCGGCTGGCACCATCTCGATCAGCACCGCGAAGGCACCGGCCGCTTCGAGGGCGCGCGCCGCTTCCACCAACACCGGGCCACTGTCGCCACGGCCCTGCACGCGGAAGCCGCCCAGCTGATGCTCCGATTGCGGGGTGAAGCCGATGTGCGCCATCACCGGAATACCCGAGCTCACCAGCTTGCGCACCTGCGGCACCATTTCAATACCGCCTTCGAGCTTGACCGCGTGCGCGCCGCCTTCCTTCATGAAACGCACCGCCGTATGGAAGCACTGCTCCGGCGAGGCCTGGTAGGACCCGAACGGCAGATCGGCAATCACCAGCGGACGGCGCGTGCAACGGCTCACCGCGCGCACCAGCGGCATCAGCTCATCGACGGTGACCGGCAACAGACTGTCGTTGCCGAATACGTTGTTGGACGCCGAATCCCCGATCAGCAGCACCGGAATACCGGCATCCTCGAAGATCGCGGCGGTGTACATGTCGTACGCGGTGAGCATCGCCCACTTTTCGCCACGCTCTTTCATCTGCTGCAGGTGCGGAATGCGCACACGCTTGGCCTGGGCCAGCGGACTCTGCGGGGGGGCGTACGGCGGGGGTTGTTCGTTCATGGCAATACCCTTGGATGTAGCGCCGACCGTGGATCGGCTGCGTTACGAAAAACGTCATGGCATCCGCAACGCCGCGCGACCGCGCGGCGGGTCCGGCATTCCGGTCGTCAGCGTTGGCTGGACAGCGTCTGTGCAACGTCCTTGATCAGCCCGGTAATCTCGTTGGCCAGGCGGCGGCTGTCGGCGATGGAGCCGAAGAAGCGGATCGTCCTCCCGTCGATTTCCACACCGGCAAGGCCGAGCGCGCCTTTCAGCGCATCCACATGCGCATGGAAAACCTCGAGCCACGCCGCAGACGGCGCGACATCGAGCATGGCCACGATGGCCTCGTCCTCGGTCTGATCAACGCGGGTGTGCAGGTCGGGCACGTCGAAGCCAAGCAGCCGCGGAGCGCCTGGATCGGGGGAGTGAGTGTTCATGGCCCATGGTATCGCCTATGCCGCGGCGGAAGCACTTGCGGGTGCCCCAAAAGAAAAAAGGCCTGCGCATCGCTGCACAAGCCTTTGATCGAATCACCAACATTGGTCGGGACGGCCGGATTTGAACCGACGACCCTCTGCCCCCCATACAGATGCGCTACACCGGGCTGGGCCATTGACTGGGTGCGGCCGATTCGTCCAGACCCCATCCGTGATGCCGCCAGACTCGGCTTCCGCCAGCTGGTGGGCGACCTGCTGTCGATGCCGGCCAGCTGTAGCCTGGCGCCGACCAAACGCGCCAGCCTCGTGTTGAAACACACCGGCAGCCGCGCCATTGACAGATTCAGCGAGACAAAAGATATTTTGTCGAGTTGTTCAGCTTAAGTTGTTTTTCCATAAGGATTGGACGCAGCATGAAACGCAAGATGATTGCGCTTGTCTCTGTCGCCGCAGCTACGGCGATTAGCGCTGCAGGCTTTTTCCTGATCAGGAATGAAACGAAGTCGGTGCCTTCTGAGATCATCCAGTCTCCCGTTAGCGATCGGCGGACTCCATCTCCCAACGAAGAAACCGGTCTTCAGCCCGCATCTACGGCGAGCTCACTTCAGAAGCATCCCGCCCCTATAGCAGCGCAGACAGATGCCGAGACGGCATATGAACTCGTTGAGATCAACCTGCGTTGCCAGATCGACCGCGAAGCAGCTCTAGGTAGTGGGCATCTTCGGAGCACATCTGAAAGCCTTTGCAAGGATCTGTCAGATAAGCCAATGAGCCGAGAAGAGATATTCAAGGCGATTACTTATGCTGCTGAACATGGAAGCACCAAGGCTCAGCTCGACTATTCTCTATATGCGTCCAGAATTTTTGAGGACGAGAAGTACTCACTCGATACAGATCTGATTCGGGAGTACAAAGATAATACGGTCAGATTCCTCGAGACCGCTGGAAGCTCTGGGCAACCCCAAGCATACGTCCGACTGAGCGACATATATAAGAATGGCGTACTCACCTCGAAAGATCCGGTGATGGCGTATGCATACGCGGAGGCATACGTCCGCACGGGTTCAAGTCATTATGGCGCGTCTTTCTTAAGCAGCGCCTCTTCTGGCTTGGATGGCGCTCAACTGCGCCGAGGCAAGGAAATCGCCAATCAGATCCTTAACAAAAGGAGTTCGTCGAAGTGATTCAGGATGAAGCGGCCACGCGGGCTACGGGGAATTCGAGAAGAAAGCGTCATTGGTTAATCGCCGGTGTAATCGTACTGGCGATCGCTGGAGTTGCGATAGCGGCCAGCGCCGGAAAGTACTACTGCCAGGAATGCACGTTCGATGAGCCGGCAGCGTTCGGCGACACCGAACTGTTCATACGCAGCGAAGTAAACAAGTACGTCAATTCATGGGTGGACAGCAAGGGAGCCCCTTTGGATGTAACCATCTGCAATGGATCGCAGTGCGCCACCTATCAATACGTCAAGCTTAGCTCGCTTTTCCTTCTCAAAAAGAAGGAGGAGAGTAATTGGCAGGGTAGCGTCGGTGGTGGTGGCGGTGAGGGTCATGACGGGGGCGGAGCTGCAGGAGGCAACGGAGGGGTGAACCCTCCAGGTAGCAACTGGGGAAGCGGACCTCCGATGTGCGATCGTGGTCCCTGTAGCGGAACAGTAACCGTCGGAGGCTAGCCACAGGTATACCAATTGATGCGATGAGTGGCATTGACGCTCATCGCATCAACCACTGGCCCTACGCCCCTCGCAATACCCTCGGGTCAAAGGTGTGCCACCCCTCTTCCAGACGGTCATAGACCTTAATGCGTGCCAGCATGTGACGGTGACGGCCCGTCACCGCCACGCGATTGAAATTGCATACGCTGAGTGTCAAGCGCGCGGCCTGGTGCAATGCGGACAGTAAGCCCCACGCACGCTTTCCGTGTCGATTACGCCGAGACCTCTATCAGCGGCAGGTAGGCGCTACATCAATCACCCGCCCGCCGCGCACCCACACGTTGTAGGGAATTGCCCTCCCGATGATGCCCATCACAGGAATTTGCGCACCATCGTAAGTCGTCAAGCTGCTGGTGGCGCTAGGGTTGTGCGCGGTCACCGTCACGAGCAAGCGCGGGCTCAAATTGAGCAAGGCCTGGATGGGAATGGACAAGGCAGGAGCCGTCGCCGCTGCCAAAAAGCTCAAGGCCTTTGAGCAGACGGTGCGGAGCGCATTCTTCTAGATCCATTACCGCCACTCCAAGCGACGGATAGGATGGGAATAGGGTGTGGAAAGAAAAAAAGCTCGCACCGCGAAGTGCAAGCCTTTGATCTGATTACCAACATTGGTCGGGACGGCCGGATTTGAACCGACGACCCTCTGCCCCCCAGGCAGATGCGCTACCAGGCTGCGCTACGCCCCGATGATGCTGGCAATGTCCCCGCCTCTCAGCGGGCCGACGAGTATAACGGTTTTATCCGCGTATTTGTTCAGCGACGCAGCAATTGGAGCACTTCTTCCAGCTCCATCCGCGTCTGCTTGATGATCTGGTTGCTCAGTGCCGATTCGTCGCGGGCACCGGCACCTTCCAAGCGCAGCCGGGCGCCGCCGATGGTGTAGCCCTGTTCGTAGAGCAGGCCACGGATCTGGCGCACCATCAGCACGTCATGGCGCTGGTAGTAACGTCGGTTGCCGCGGCGCTTGGCCGGCTCCAGGCTGGGAAACTCGGTCTCCCAGTAGCGCAGCACGTGCGGCTTGACGTCGCACAGCTCGCTGACTTCACCAATGGTGAAGTAGCGCTTGGCCGGTATCGGCGGAAGTTCGCGGTTACTGCCCGGATCCAGCATATGCCTCTACCCTTTCCTTGAGCTTCTGGCCCGGACGGAAGGTGACCACCGTACGGGCGGAAATCGGAATTTCCTCACCGGTCTTCGGGTTGCGGCCCGGGCGCTGGTTCTTGCGCCGCAGGTCGAAATTGCCGAAGCCGGACAGCTTCACCTGACGTCCCTGTTCCAATGCCTCTCGCAACACATCGAAGAACGCGTCGACAAATTCCTTGGCTTCGCGCTTGTTCAGACCCACTTCGTCGAACAGCTTCTCGGCCATCTCAGCCTTGGTCAATGCCATTGCCTGCTACCCCCCATGCTGCCCGCTCAACCGCGGATCCGGGCGTGGTGTTCACGCTCCATGGCAGAGACTGCCTCGGCCACCACGGACTCCACGTCGCGGTCCGTCAGAGTGCGCGACTTGTCCTGCAAAATCAAGCCCATAGCGAGACTCTTGAAGCCCGGCTCGACCCCCTGGCCGACATAGCGGTCGAACAGGGTGACCTGGCGCAGCAGCGGACCCACGGCGCGGCGCAGGGTAGCTTCCAGGTCGGCCCAGGCGGCGGCTTCGGGGACCAGGAAGGCCAGGTCGCGGCGTACCGACGGGAACCGTGACAACTCGGCGGCACGCGGCAGCTGGCGGGCGGCCAGCAGGGCCAGGTCCAGCTCGAAGGCGAATACGTCCACGTCGATGTCCATGGCCTTGGCCAGGCGCGGGTGGATCTGGCCGATCCAGCCCAGGCTGACACCGTCGCGCAGGACCTCGGCCGAACGCGCCGGGTGCCCGTACGGACGCTGCGAAGGCTGGAACGCCAGCACTGCGCCGGAGGCGGCCGCCAGCGACTCCAGGTCGCCCTTGAGGTCGTGGAAATCGACCTTGCGGGTGGCCAGGCCCCATTGCTGCGGGTCGGCATCGCCGCACACGGCAGCGGCCACGCGCTGGGTTTCCAGCGGCGCCGGCGTGCCCTCGCCCGCCTGCGGGTGGAAACTGCGTCCCAGTTCAAAAAGGCGCACGCGACCCAACTGGCGCGCGGCATTGCGGCCCAACGTGGCGACCAGCCCCGGCAGCAGCGACGGGCGCATCACCGCCAGTTCGGCCGACAGCGGATTGGCCAGCGCCACCACGTCCTGGTGCAGGTGCCAATGGCCCAACAGACCCGCGTCGACGAAGGCGTAGTTGAGGGTTTCCTGCAGGTCGCGGGCGACCAGCTGGCGGCGCACGGTGAGATCGTCCAGGCGCGTTTCGCTGGGCATGGCGATGCGCGAGGCACCGCCCGGCAGCGTGGTCGGGATCTGCTCGTAACCGTGGATGCGGGCCAGCTCCTCGATCAGGTCTTCTTCGATGGCGATGTCGAAACGGCGGCTCGGCGCGGTCACCTGCCAGCCCTCGGCGACGGCGGCCACGTCCATGCCCAGCGCGCGCAGGATGCGCTCGACGTCGGCATCGGCGATCTGGATGCCGAGCACGCGGGCGATACGCGCGCGGCGCAGAACGATCGGGGCGATCGCCGGCAGGTCGGCCTCGCGCACGGCCTCGGTGACCGGCGACGGGGTGCCGCCGGCCAGGTCCAGGACCAGGCGGGTGGCGTACTCGATCGCGGTCCGCGGCAGCGCCGGGTCAACGCCACGCTCGAAGCGGTGCCCGGCATCGGTATGCAGGCCCAGCTTGCGGCCACGGCCCATGATCGCGGCGGGCGCGAAGTGCGCGGCCTCCAGGAACACGGCGGTGGTGTCATCGGTGACGCGGGTGTCGAAGCCGCCCATCAGGCCGGCCAGCGCGATCGGGCGGTCGGCGTCGGTGATGAGCAGGAAGCTGTCGTCCAGCGTCGCGTCGCGACCATCGAGCAGCTTCAGGGATTCACCGGCGCGCGAGCGACGCACGCCGATGCTGCCCTGCAGGGCGCCCAGGTCGAAGGCGTGCATCGGCTGGCCCAGTTCCAGCATCACGTACTGGGTGATGTCCACCAGCAGCGACACCGGGCGCACGCCACTGCGGCGCAGGCGTTCGGCCATCCACAACGGGGTCGCGGCACGCGCATTGATGCCCTCGATGACGCGGCCGACATAGCGCGGCGCTTCGGCGCCGGCGTCCAGTGCGACGGTCAGTTCGCGCGTGCCCACCGGCACCACTGGCGCGGCCTCGAACGGCACCACTTCACTGGCGCACGCGGCGGCCACGTCGAAGGCGATGCCGCGGATGCTGAAGCAGTCGGCGCGGTTGGGGGTCAGCTTGATCTCGATGCTGGCATCGGGCAGGCCCAGGTACTCCACCAGCGACTGGCCGACCGGCGCATCGTCGGGCAGTTCGAACAGGCCCGAGGCATCGCTGTCCAGGCCCAGTTCCTTGGCCGAGCACAGCATGCCGTTGGAGTCCACGCCACGCAGCTTGGCCGGCTTGATCGCCAGCGTACCGATCTGCGCGCCCACCATCGCCAGCGGCGCGACCAGGCCCGGGCGCGCGTTCGGTGCGCCGCAGACGATCTGCATTTGTTCGCCCTGCCCCGCGTCGACTTGGCAGATCTGCAGGCGATCGGCTTCGGGATGGCGTTCGGCCGAGACGATCCGCGCCACCACCACGTGGTCCAGGCCCACGCCGAGCGCGTCGACCGCTTCCACTTCCAGGCCGATGGCGGTCAGCACCGCGCCGAGTTCATCGCGCGAGACGGCGGTGGGAACGTGGCTGCGCAGCCAGTTTTCAGAGAATTTCATGGTGTCACCCTGGTGGGCCCGGCGCATGCGCCTGGGCCGTAATGGTCTTGGATCCAATCCCGCCGGGCATGGCCCGGCGTTACGCTGACGCGCTTACGCGAACTGCTTCAGGAACCGCACGTCGTTCTCGAAGAACGCGCGCAGGTCGTTGACGCCATACCGCAGCATCGCAAAGCGCTCCACGCCCAGGCCGAAGGCAAAGCCGGTGTAGCGCTCCGGATCGATGCCGACGTTGCGCAGCACGTTGGGGTGGACCATGCCGCAGCCGAGCACTTCCAGCCAGCGGGTGCTGCCGTCGGGCTGCTGCCAGGCGATGTCCACTTCCGCGCCGGGTTCGACGAAGGGGAAGTAGCTGGGGCGGAAACGCATCTCGAAATCGCGCTCGAAGAACGCACGCACGAACTCGGACAGCGTGCCCTTGAGGTCGGCGAAGGTCGAGTGCTCGTCCACCAGCAGGCCTTCGACCTGATGGAACATCGGCGAGTGGGTCTGGTCGCTGTCGCTGCGGTAGACCTTGCCGGCGGCGATCATGCGCAGCGGCGGGGCGTGCTCGCCCATGTAGCGCACCTGCACCCCGGAGGTGTGCGTACGCAACAGGCGGCCATCGCCGAAATAGAAGGTGTCGTGCATCGCACGCGCCGGATGGTGCGGCGGGAAGTTCAGGGCTTCGAAGTTGTGCCAGTCATCTTCGATCTCCGGGCCTTCGGACAACTCGTACCCGAGCCGGCCGAATATCTCGGTGATGCGCTCCAGGGTACGGGTGACCGGATGCAGGCCAGCGCGATCGGCGCGGCGTCCCGGCAGGGTGATGTCGATGGCTTCGGCGGCCAGGCGCACGTCCAGCGCGGCGTCTTCCAGCACGGCCTTGCGTTCGCCCAGCGCGGTGGTCAGCGCATCGCGGGAACGGTTGATGGCTTCGCCGGCGGCCTTGCGCTCATCGGCCGGCAACGCGCCAAGCTGCTTGAGCTGGGCGGTGATGCTGCCGTTCTTGCCAAGCAGTGCAACGCGCAGGGCTTCCAGCGCATCGGGGCTGCTGGCGGCGGCCACGTCGGCCAGCGCCTGGGTGGTCAGGGATTGGATGTCACTCATGGATAGCCGGGACCTCGCGTCGGTATGCCTTCGCGATACACGCCGGGCCGACACCCGTCGCCACCGCTGTCGGGTCGATGGCACGCTGCCGGCCACCGCCACCACAAAAAAGAATGGGGAAGGACTTGCGCCCTTCCCCATGCATTTGCCTTACCCACCACCGCTGCGCGAAAACGGCAACGGCAGGGGAATGGACTTATGCCGCCAGCGCGCCCTTGGCCTTTTCGGCCAGTGCAGCAAAACCGGCTGCGTCGTGCACGGCGATGTCAGCCAGCACCTTGCGGTCCAGGGTGATGCCGGACTTGAGCAGGCCATTCATGAAACGGCTGTAGCTCAGGCCGTTGATGCGGGCAGCCGCGTTGATGCGGGTGATCCACAGCGAACGGAAATTGCGCTTCTTCTGCTTACGACCGATGTAGGCGTACTGCTGTGCCTTGATCACGGCCTGCTTGGCAACGCGGAAGACCTTGCGGCGAGCGTTGTAGTAACCCTTCGCCAGGGTCAGAATTTTCTTGTGGCGGCGACGCGCCTGTACGCCACGCTTTACTCGTGCCATGGGTCAGTCCTCAGAGGTAGGGAAGCATACGGTTCAAACGGCCTGCGTCTTCTGCACGAACATGGTTCGTCTGACGCAGATTGCGCTTCCGCTTGGTCGACTTCTTCGTGAGGATGTGGCTACGGTTGGCATGGCCAGCCTTGAACTTGCCGGAGGCGGTCTTGCGGAAACGCTTGGCCGCCGCCCGGTTGGTTTTGATCTTGGGCATTGCAATGTCCTTGATGATGTTTTGTCACTGACCAGGGCGGTGGCTTTCACCACGCTTTCCGTCCATGCCCTTGCCTGCTTGTAAGCCCGGGATCCCCAATGGGAACCAGGCCGGTCCTGTTGCCGTTGAAACAGCGTGTAACCGTTCAAAACAGCGCCCCGAAAAACGGGGCCGCCCATTATGCCCGTCTAAACGGGAGGTTGCAAACCTTTGATCGGGCGTGTGTTTGCCGCGGGCGGCCGAACCTGAACGGAGCGGCCGGTGGGCCAACGCCATGCCGGGCCGCGCACGCGGGAAACAGCAGAAGGCGCCGGTGGACGCCTGCTGTGGGGTGCGCGAAGCGGGAAGCGGGACGCCGAGCAACGCTCGGCTCTACCTCGCCCCTTGGGTGTGCAGCCGAGCAACGCTCGGCTCTACCTTGCCCCTCGGGTGTGCAGCCGAGCAACGCTCGGCTCTACGCCCGATGGCCGGTTACTTCTTCTTCGGCGCGATCATCATCACCATCTGCCGGCCTTCAAGGCGCGGACGGGACTCGATCACGATGTCCTCACCCAGATCGCCTTCGATCCGGTTGGCCATCTCGCGACCCAGTTCCTGATGGCTCATTTCGCGACCACGGAAGCGGATGTTGACCTTGATCTTGTCGCCCTCTTCCAGGAAACCGCGCATTTTGCGCAGCTTGATCTGGTAGTCGCCTTCATCGGTGACCGGACGGAACTTCACTTCCTTGATCTCGACCTGCTTGGTCTTCTTCTTGGCCTCGTTGGCCTTCTTCTGCGCTTCGAACTTGAACTTGCCGAAGTCCATGATCTTGCAGACCGGCGGATCCGCCTGCGGCTGGATCTCGACCAGGTCCAGACCTTCGTCTTCGGCCTTCGACAGCGCTTCGTCGCGCGTCAACACACCAATCATTTCTCCGTCGCTGCCGATCACGCGGACGCGCGGCACCCGGATTTCCTGATTCTTGCGGTTCTGTTTGTTGTCAGGGGTACTGATATTGCAATCTCCCAGAGGAATCAAACCGGCCCTCAGCGGAGGATCCGCAGGGCCGGGACTTTCTTACACGGACTGTTCTGCCTGCAACCGCTCGATGAAGGCTTGGACGGACATGCTGCCCAGATCTTCGCCAGAGCGCGTACGCACGGCCACGGCGCCATTTTCCTTCTCACGGTCGCCGACCACCAGCAGGTACGGGACCCGCTGCAGCGTATGCTCGCGAATCTTATATCCGATCTTCTCGTTGCGCAAATCGGCGTTTACCCGGAAGCCTTGATCTGCAAGGGTTTTCCTCACCTGGCTTACGTATTCAGCCTGGGCGTCGGTGATATTGGCCACCACCACCTGGGTCGGGGCCAGCCAGGAGGGGAACGCCCCGGCATGGTGCTCGATCAGGATGCCGATGAAACGCTCCATCGAGCCCACGATGGCCCGGTGCAGCATGACCGGGTGCTTCTTCTGGCTGTTTTCGTCCACGTACTCGGCGCCGAGGCGGCCGGGCATCATGAAATCGACCTGCATGGTGCCCAGCTGCCAGGTACGGCCGATGGCGTCCTTGAGGTGGTACTCGATCTTCGGGCCGTAGAAGGCGCCCTCGCCCGGCAGCTCCTGCCACTCCACGCCGCAGCTGCCCAGCGCCGCGCGCAGCGCGCCTTCGGCCTTGTCCCAGGTGGCGTCATCGCCCAGGCGCTGTTCCGGGCGCAGCGCGATCTTGATCTGGATGTCCTCGAAGCCGAAGGTCGTGTAGACCGCCAGCGCCTGCTGGTGGAACGCCGTCACTTCCGCCTCGATCTGCGACTCGGTGCAGAACACGTGGCCATCGTCCTGGGTGAAGCCGCGCACACGCAGGATGCCGTGCAGCGCGCCGGACGGCTCGTTGCGGTGGCACGAACCGAACTCGCCATAGCGGATCGGCAGGTCGCGGTAGCTGTGCAGGCCCTGGTTGAACACCTGGATGTGGCCCGGGCAGTTCATCGGCTTCAGCGCGTAGGTGCCCTTCTCCGATTCGGTGAAGAACATGTTGTCCTTGAAGTTGTCCCAGTGCCCGGACTGCTTCCACAGCGCCACGTCCAGCACCTGCGGGCAGCGCACTTCGCCGTAGCCGGTCTTGCGGTACACGCCCCGCATGTACTGCTCCACCACCTGCCATAGCGCCCAGCCCTTGGGGTGCCAGAACACCATGCCCGGCGCCTCTTCCTGCAGGTGGAACAGTTCCTGCTGCTTGCCGATGCGGCGGTGGTCGCGCATTTCGGCTTCTTCGATGCGCTTGATGTAGGACTCCAGCTGCTTCTTGTCGGCCCACGCGGTGCCGTAGATGCGCTGCAGCTGCTCGTTCTTGGCATCACCGCGCCAGTAGGCACCGGAAATGCGGGTCAGCTTGAAGGCCTTCAGGAAGCGCGTGTTGGGCACGTGCGGGCCGCGGCACATGTCCACGTATTCCTGGTGGTAGTACATGCCCATGGCCTGGATGTCCGGCGACATGTCGTCGATCAGGCGCAGCTTGTAGTCCTCGCCACGCGCCTTGAAGATCTCGATGACCTCCGCGCGCGGGGTGACCTTCTTGATGACGTCGTAGTCCTGCGCGATCAGCTCGCCCATGCGCTTTTCGACGGCGGCCATGTCCTCGGGCGTGAACGGCCGCTCGGAGTAGATGTCGTAGTAGAAGCCTTCGGCGATGACCGGGCCGATCACCATCTTGACGTCCGGGTACAGCTGCTTGACCGCGTGGCCGACCAGGTGGGCGGCGGAGTGACGGATGATCTCCACGCCCTCCTCGTCCTTGGCGGTGATGATGCGCAGGGTGGCATCGCGATCGATCATGTCGCTGGCATCGACCAGCACGCCATCGACCGAACCGGCGATGGTGGCCTTGGCCAGGCCGGCGCCGATCGACTGGGCGACGTCCATGACACTGACGGGGTTTTCGAACTCACGGCGGCTGCCGTCGGGGAGCGTGATCGCGATCATGACTGGGCTTTTTCTGGTGGGCCTGCAACGCAGGCCGGGGAGACAAATTCGGGAAGGTGGGCAACGAGGCGTGGCCGGTCGGCCATAAAAAAAGCGCCACGAAGGCGCCTGCGAGGGGCCGTCGGGAGCATTCAGCGGTGGGCGATGGTAGTGCTCATGTCGCACGCTGGACCGGCGCTGGGCGCGGGCCACCTTGTTGCCTTGATGTGGATGCCCATGATCTTAAACCAAACATCGGGTTTTTGCTCCACGCACTGGATCCAGCGCGCCTGAACGCCAGCCTGTGGCGGACGAAAACCGCAATGATTACCATCTGCGGATTGCCGCTCTGACCCGGCAATGCTTCCTCCCCCAAGGATCTGCCATGTGTTCCGCCGTCCGTTCGATGGGCTCTCCGTGTTGAGCGGCAACGCCCTGGCCCTGCTTTACTGCGCCGTGGCCACCGCCGCATCGGCCTTCTCGGCACTGGCCTTCTACGCGGCTTCGCCGCACTGCCGCTGGCCGCGACTGCGTCGTGCCGGGCGCCTGGGCCGGCAGATCGGGCTGATCGCGTCAGCCACCTCGCTGTGGTTGTGGATGGGCCAACTGGGCCTGGCGACCGGGCTGTGCGTGACGCTGGCCGGCTGGATGCTCACCGCGCTGGTGCTGCCCTACCTGGCCGCGTGGACAGGTCCGGAACGTGAGGCGCGGCGCTGATGTGGGCACGTGCGCTGGCCGGGCTGGTGGCCGGTTTCTTCGTCGCTGCCGCCGCGGCCGGGCTGGTGGTGTGGCTGCCGTCGGGCCCGTGGCAGGCAGCCATCGTGCCCAGCCTGATCGCCTTCATTCCGTTCTGGATGCTGGCGGCGTTGTGGGCGTTTGCGTTCCGCACCGGCCTGCGCGCCTGGATCTGGCTGGGGGGCACCGCGCTGGCCGGCTTGGCGCTGCTGTGGTTGCTGCGCGTCAATCACTGGGTGGTATGAGGGTGTCCCGATGAAATTCAGCTCGCTCACCCTGCGCACGTTCACCACGGTGCACACCTGGGTCGGCCTGGTCGCCGGCTTCGCGCTGTTCGTGGCGTTCTATGCCGGTGCGATTACCGTGTTCCACCACGACCTGCCGTTGTGGCAATCGCCGCATGCCATGGAGCAGCCGGCGCAGACGCTGGATGATGCCCAGCGTCTGCTGGACGGCGTGCTGGCCCGGCACCCGGAGGCGCGCAAGCACATCGGCATGACCTTCCCCGGTGCCGAGACGCCGCAGGCGGTGGCCTACTGGCAGGATGCCAAGGGCACTTGGCTGTTCGCCTGGGCCGACCAGTACGACGGCAGCCCGACCCCACCGCAGGCGGGGTTGGCCGAGCTGGTCAACGAACTGCACTACACGCTGGGACTGCCGGTGGCCGGCATTTACCTGATGGGGGTGGTCAGCCTGCTCTACGGGCTGGCATTGCTCTCCGGGCTGGTGATTCACCTGCCCAAGCTGGTGGGCGACCTGTTCGCGCTGCGCCCGGGCCGCAACCTCAAGCAGATGTGGCAGGACGCGCACAACGTGATCGGGGTGCTGAGCCTGCCCTTCCACCTGCTGTTCGCGGTCACCGGTGCGCTGCTGTGCCTGGTGTTCCTGCAGATGGCCGCGCTCAATCCCCTGATCTACGACGGCAAGCTGATGGCGGCCCTGCCGGCGGCGATGGATACCGCGCCAATCCGCGCCCCGGCTGGCGAGACGGTGCGCTCCGGCAGCCTGGGCATGCTGTACGCGCGCGCGATCGCGGTAGCCCGTGACCAGGGTCAGAAGCGCTTCGAGCCGGCGTACCTGAAGCTGGCCAATGCCGGCGATGCCAACGCGGTGATCGAGATCACCGGCGATGGCGGGGTCTCGCTGGGTCCGCTGGGTGCGGTGGCACTGGATGCCAACACCGGCGAGGTGCTGCACACCCAGTTACCGGGCAGGCGCGATGCCAACCACGCCACCCTGGCCGCTGCCTATGCGCTGCATTTCGGCGAGTACGGCAACGCGCTGGTGCCGTGGCTGTACTTCGCGCTGGGACTGGGCGGTGCATTTCTGTTCTATTCGGGCAACCTGCTGTGGATCGAGTCGCGCCGCAAGCGTCGCCAGCAGGTGCAGGGACGTGCGCAGATCAACATGGCGCGGGCCACCGTCGGGGTGTGCATCGGCCTGTGCGTGGCGGTCTCGGCCGCGTTCGTCAGTGTGCAGGCGCTGGAGTATCTGGCCCCGGCCCACGCCGACGCCGGCATGCGCTGGACCTGCTTCCTGGTCTGGGGCGGCTGCGCCTTGTGGGCGGCCCTGCGTGCGCCGTGGCAGGCCGCACGCGAACTGCTGTGGGCAGCGGCGATCACCACCGCGCTGATTCCGCTTGTCCACGGCGCGATGAGTGGGCTGTGGCTGTGGACCAGCGCGCAGCGCGGCTACGGGCCGCTGTTCTGGGTGGACGGGGTGGCGCTGGCGATGGCGATCGGGTTCGCGGCCATGGCCCGGGCGAGCAGTCGCCGGGCGATCCACGGCGAACCGAACAGCGTGTGGTCGCGCCCGACGGAGCAGGCGGCGCGCTGATCCAGTGCGCGCGGGCAGCCGCGCGCATCGGAAAGCCCCGGCGTATCACGCTTTCAGAATTCTTCAGCCGCGTTTCCAGCACTTCAGACGCTGCTCGGGCCTAGTCGGTTCCTCATCCCGAGGAACTCACCCATGCACCGCACCCTACCCCGTTTGGTCCCCCTGATCCTGTCGCTGGCCACCGCCCTGCCCGTCGCGGCCCTCGCGGCGTCGCCAGCGTTGGACGCATCCCGGATCGCCGCCCTCGAAGCGGCCATCGCCAGTGACGACATCAAGCAGGTCACCAGCGTGCTGCTGACGGTGGACGGCAAGATCGCCTACGAAGGCTATTTCAATGGCGGCAGCGTCGAGATGCTCAATGACGTGCGCTCGGCCAGCAAGAGCGTCACCGCCCTCATGGTCGGGGCGGCGATTGGCGACGGCAGCCTGCCCGGCGTCCAGGCCAAGGTCTACGACTACTTCCCCGAGTTCACCGCGCGGCATCCGGTCGATCCGCGCCTGCGCGCCACCACCGTGGAAGACCTGCTGACCATGAGCAGCCTGTGGGAGTGTGACGACCAGAACGCGTTTTCTGCCGGCAACGAGGAGCGCATGTATGTCACCGAGAAGTGGCTGGACTTCGCCCTGTCGCTGCCGGTCAAGGGCTTCGCGCCGTGGATGACCCGGCCTGAGGACAGCCCGCACGGCCGCGCGCATGCCTACTGCACAGCCAACTCGTTCGTGCTCGGTGCGGTGCTTGAGCGTGCCACGAAGATGCCGCTGGCCGACTACGCGGCCAAGGTGCTGGAACGTCCGCTCGGCATTTCAGCCAGCCAGTGGAACCGTTCCCCGGAGGGCATCGGCATGGGCGGCGGCGGCACCCGTTACCGCAGCCGCGATCTGGCGCGGCTGGGCGAACTGGTGCGCGACGGTGGCCGCTGGCAGGGCCGGCAGCTGGTCCCGGCCAACTACGTGCAGGCGATGGTCAGCGCGCAGGCGCGCACCGACGATGGCAGCGATTACGGCTACCAGTGGTGGGGCCTCAAACTGCCGGTCGACGGTGGCGAACAGACCGTATGGACGATGTCCGGCAATGGCGGCAACTATGTGTTCGTGATGCCGGAAAAGAAGCTGGTGGCGGTCATCACCAGCCGCGCCTACAACCGCAGCTACGCCCATCCGCAATCGCGGCGCATCCTCACCGAGTTCCTGCTGCCCGCGCTGCGCTGAAACCGCCCAGGTCGTCGGGACGCCACGGGGCCGCCAGCACCTGCGCACGCTGTGCGGCCACGTCGGCATCGATTCTGGCCAGCAGCTGCGGCCATCCTGCCGCATCGTGCAGGGGCGCGAACAGCGGCGTGGCACGCAGCCAGGCGGCATCACGGAAGCCTGCATCCACGGCGCGATGCAGGTCGGCCAGGGCGGCGACGGCGTCGCCCTGGGCCTGGTGCAGCAGCGCACGTTCCAGCGCGGTGTCCGACCAGCCATCGTCAGCCTGCCCGTGCAGTGCACGCAGGCGCGCGGCGATCCAGTCGGGCGTGGCCGCTTCGACGCCGTGCAGCCCGGCCAGCGTCTGCCCCATCGACTGCTGTGGACGCAGTTGGCGGCTGCGCTCGAAGGCCTGCGCGGCGCCCGCGCGGTCACCGTCCAGCAACCGCATTTCGCCCTGCAGCCGCAGCAGTTCCGGATGCGGGGTGCCGCGCGCCAGGGCCTGCTCCAGGACCGCGCCCGCCCTGCCCTGTTCACCCATGGCCAGCAGCGTGCGGGGCCAGGCGATGTTGGCGAACACGTTATCCGGATACAGCTGGAAATTGCGCTCGTGGCGGCGTGCGGCGGCCTCCTTGAAGCCGAGCAGTTCCAGTTCGCGCGCCACCTGCACATCCAGGAAGCGGATCCGTTCGGGCGCACGCAAGGCGAGGTTGTTCTGCAGCGCCAGCGCGAGGTGGCCCTGCTCCTGGTGCAGATAGGCCAGCGAGGCGCGGGTGCGCTCATCGTCCGGGTCGCGCTGCAGCGCCTGCTGGTAATCGGCGATCGCCTGCGGCATTGCCCCGAGGCAGTCATGCGCATAACCGCGCGCGGCGTACGCGGCGGCATCATCCGGCACTGCCTGAAGCGCCTGCCCGGCCAGCACCAGCGCTTCTTCCGCACGCTCGCGGCTGCCATTGAACAGGCAGGCATCGGCGGCAAGCGCGCGGGCCAGCCCGCGACGGGCGACCCGCGAATCCGGGTCGATCTGCAACGCCTGCCGATACAGCGCAATGGCGCGCGTGTTGTTGCTGGCCTGTCCGATACCGGCGTAATAGCTGGCGCGCTCCAGCACCGGGTCGGCCGGCGAGGTCGGCGCGCGCGTGGGCCATGCCAGGATGACCACGCCCGCCGCGACGAGGGCGGCCATCGCTGCGGTGGGCCATATCCAACGACGTGTCCGCGAGGGTCCGATGGCGGTGGCCTCGGGGGGTATCGGCTGCAACGGCGCGCACAGCTGATAGCCCCGCCCGCGCACCGAGCGCACATAGCGTGGCTGACGGCCGTCATCGCCCAGCGCCTGTCGCAACAGCTTCACCCGTTGACTGATCGCATCCTCACCGACCACCGCCGGTGCCCACACCTGCGCGGCCAGCGTGTCGAAGTCCACCACCGCATCGCCGTGGGCGAGCAGGCAGTCCAGCAGGCGCCAGCTGAGCCCGGTGACCGGCAGGACCACGCCGTCGCGTCGCACCTGTTGCAGGGTGCGATCGATATCCAGGTCCAGCAGGCGAACAATCTCCATGCCGGCAAGCATAGGGCACAGCAGACCGTGCCGGATGTGGCCGATTGCACCCCATCACCGCCCAGTCGCCACGGCGCAGCTACAGTGCCTTGCCCCTTCTCGCCCGCGCCGCCATGACCGACCTGCACATCGACCGCCTCGACCACCTTGTCCTGACCGTGGCCGACATCGCCACCACCTGCGACTTCTACCAGCGCGTGCTGGGCATGGAGGTCATCGACGTTGGTGCGGGGCGCAAGGCCCTGCGTTTCGGGATGCAGAAGATCAACCTGCATGCGCACGGCAAGGAGTTCGAGCCCAAGGCCGATCGCCCCACGCCGGGCGCGGCGGACCTGTGCCTGATCACTTATGCGACGATGGAGGAGATCCTCGCGCACCTGGATGCGCAGGGCGTGGTCGTGGAAGAAGGACCGGTGCAGCGCACTGGCGCGACCGGTCCGATCCTGTCCGTGTACGTCCGCGACCCCGACGCCAACCTGATCGAGGTCGCGCGTTACCTGGACTGAGGCAGGAACGGCGCGGACATGGCCTGCAACAGGCTGCCCTGCGCATCATCGCCGGTCAGTTCCCAGGTGAACACGCCGCGCAGCTGCGCCTGCTTGGCGTACGCCGCGCGCACACCGATCGAGGTCGGGTCTTCGTAGCTGATGAAGATGCGCTCGGCCGGGTTGTACAGCCATGGCGTCTGCGCCACCGGGTGCCAATGCCGCTGCCAGCCCGGCTGGTCGAGGAAGTCGCTGCGGATGCGCCGCCAGTCGCCGGCATCGAACGGCGCGCTGTAGGGCTGGTACAGCCCCTCACCCGCGTCGGTGGTGACACGGAAACCGCGCCCGTAGAACGGCACGCCCAGCACCAGCTTGTCGGCCGGTACACCGTGCTGCTGGTAGTACTGCACCGCGCCTTCGATGTTGTTCCAGCGGCGCAGCGCCGGGTCCAGCGGATCGGTCGGCACTTCCCGCAAGGGCGCGTTGAAAGTGGACACCTTGGAGAAGCCGGTGCCCATGTCATAGCTCATCAGATTGATGAAATCGAGCGCGCTGGCGAGTGCCTTCACGTCATAGCTGAGCGCCGGGTCATAAGGGCCGTCGGTCTGCACGCGACCGGCCGGCAGCGCGGCCGTGAGCAGCAGTGACTGCGCGCGCGGCTTGCCGACCGCATCGAGCTGACGGCGAAACTCCTGCACCAGCAGGGTCATGTTGCGGCGGTCTTCCGGGCGGTGGGCGATGTCGGTTGGACCGCCCGACACCGGAAATTCCCAGTCGATATCCACGCCGTCGAAACTGCCGCGATGGCGTTCGAAGAACAGCGCCACACAGGAGGCCACGAAGCGTGTGCGGCTGTCGGCGGTCAGCGCGGCATCGGAGAAACCACCGGCGTTCCAGCCGCCGATGGAGATAAGCGTGTGCAGCTTGGGGTGCGCACGCTTGAGCGTGGCCAGTGCCCTGAAGTGCGCCTCGGCCTGTGATCCGACCACGCACTGCCCCTGCTCGATGGTGGCGAACGCGTAGAACAGGTGGGTCAGCGTGTCGGCCGGGATGCGCTCGACCGGATAGCGCTCGGCCGAACCGCCGGGGTAATACGCGCCGACCACCCTGGGTGCCGATTCCGCAGCAGATGCGGCACGCGGTAGAAGGCTGGCAATCAGCACGGCGAGCACGGCCACGGAATGACGGAACATGCGAACTCCCGGTTGAAGGCGAGGCCACGTTAGCAGACCCGCAGGGGGCGGAAATGGGTTTGTACGGCGAGTCCTGCAAACCTGTCCTGCAGACACCACCGCGCCTGCGTGAGGGGTCTTATCGGACACCATGCCGGGTAAAACACAGTCAACTGCGGGGCATGCGGCCGCGTCCCGGGGATCCGATGCGACCCCGCATGGCGCGCAGCCGCAGGCAAAGAAAAAGCGGGCCGAAGCCCGCTTTTTCTGTTCGAAAGCGTGAGGACCCACGGTCCTCAGCTACCAGGCGATCAGCGTGCGCCGATTACTCGGCGGCGACGGCGCCTTCGCCTTCTTCGACGGCCTTCATCGACAAGCGGATACGGCCCTGCTTGTCCACTTCCAGCACCTTGACCTTGACCACATCGCCTTCCTTAAGCACGTCGCCGACCTTCTCGACGCGGTCGCTGGAGATCTGCGACACGTGCACCAGGCCATCCTTGCCCGGCAGGATGGTGACGAACGCACCGAAGTCCATGATCTTGGCGACCTTGCCTTCGTAGATGCGGCCCGGCTCGACGTCCGAGGTGATCTGCTCGATGCGGGCCTTGGCGGCCTGTGCAGCGATGGCATTGACCGAGGCGATGACGATGGTGCCGTCATCCTGGATGTCGATCTGGGTGCCGGTTTCCTTGGTGATGGCCTGGATGGTGGAACCACCCTTGCCGATCACTTCGCGGATCTTGTCCGGGTGGATCTTGATGGTCAGCAGGCGCGGCGCGTAGTCCGACAGCTCCTGACGCGGCGCGGTCAGGCCATGGGCCATTTCGCCCAGGATGTGCAGACGGCCCGCCTTGGCCTGCTGCAGTGCCTGCTTCATGATCTCTTCGGTGATGCCTTCGATCTTGATATCCATCTGCAGGGCGGAGATGCCCTCAGCGGTACCGGCAACCTTGAAGTCCATGTCACCCAGGTGATCTTCGTCACCCAGGATGTCGGACAGGACGACGAAGCGCTCGCCTTCCTTGACCAGACCCATGGCGATACCGGCCACCGGCGACTTGACCGGCACGCCGGCATCCATCAGGGCCAGCGAGGAACCGCAGACCGAAGCCATCGACGAGGAGCCGTTGGATTCGGTGATTTCCGAGACCACGCGGATGGTGTACGGGAAGGCTTCCAGCGACGGCATCACTGCCAGCACGCCGCGCTTGGCGAGGCGGCCGTGGCCGATTTCGCGACGCTTCGGGCCCATCATGCGGCCGGTCTCGCCCACCGAGTAGGGGGGGAAGTTGTAATGGAAGAGGAAGTTGTCCTTGTACTCACCGGACACGGCATCGATGACCTGGCCATCACGGGCGGTGCCCAGGGTGATGGTCACGATGGCCTGCGTTTCACCGCGGGTGAACAGCGCCGAACCATGGGTACGCGGCAGGATGCCGGTCTTCACGGCGATCGGGCGGACGGTGTCCAGCGCACGGCCGTCGATGCGGACCTTGGTGTCCAGCACCGAGTTGCGCATGGTGCTGTATTCCAGCTCGCCGAATTCCTTCGACAGCTCGGCCGGGTTCCAGCCTTCGGCGGCCACGCGGCCAGCCAGCGACTCGACCACGTCCTTCTTGATCGCCGAGATGGCGTCACGGCGCTGCAGCTTGTCGCGCACCTGGAAGGCTTCGCCCAGACGCGGGCCGATGGCTTCCTGCAGGGCGCTGATCAGCACGTCGTTCTTGGCCGGGGCTTCCCAGGTCGACGGCTTGGTGCCGGCTTCCACGACCAGTTCGTTGATCGCGTGGATGACCTTCTGCATTTCGCGGTGACCGAAGGTCACAGCGCCCAGCATCACGTCTTCGGACAGCAGCGCGGCTTCGGATTCGACCATCAGCACGGCGTTGGCGGTACCGGCGACAACCAGTTCCAGCTCCGAATCCTTCAGTTCGGTCACGGTCGGGTTGAGGATGTACTCACCGTTCTTGTAACCCACCTTGGCGGCGGCGATCGGACCCTTGAACGGGGTGCCGGCCAGCGACAGCGCAGCCGAGGCACCGATCAGGGCAGCGATGTCACCATCGATGTCCGGGTTCAGCGACATCACCGTGGCGATGATCTGCACTTCGTTCTTGTAGTCTTCCGGGAACAGCGGACGGATCGGGCGATCGATCAGGCGCGAAATCAGCGTCTCTTTTTCGGTCGCGCGGCCTTCGCGCTTGAAGAAACCGCCCGGGATACGGCCACCTGCGTAGAACTTCTCCTGATAGTCGCAGGTCAGGGGGAAGAAGTCCTGGCCCTCACGCGCGCTCTTGGCGGCAACGGCGGAGACCAGCAGCACGGTGTCGTCGAACTTGACGATGACGGCACCGCCCGCCTGACGGGCGATTTCGCCGGTTTCAAGCGTGACGGTGTGCTTGCCGTACTGGAAGGTTTTGGTGATTTTTGCCACGGGGGTTTCCTTGGATGATGCTTTCTTCAATGGACCGCGGGCGACCCTTGCCGCCGACGGGTGACCGGTTGTCCGGCCCATACGTTTGATGCGGTACTGCCAAAACAAAACCGCGGCGCATTCCTGCGCCGCGGTGGGGGTTCGTACTTAGCGACGCAGGCCGAGCTTTTCGATCAGGGCCTTGTAACGCGGAGCGTCTTTCTTCTTCAGGTAGTCGAGCAGGCTGCGGCGGCGGTTGACCATCTGCAGCAGACCGCGGCGGCTGTGGTGATCCTTCTTGTGGGTCTTGAAGTGGCCGGTCAGCAGTTCGATGCGGGCGGTCAGCAGAGCGACCTGGACTTCCGGGGAGCCGGTGTCGGTGGCGCTGCGCTTGTTGTCTTCAATGACTTTCTGGGTGTCGATCGACATTTTATTTTCTCTTGGATGCGTGGCCCGCAGAAACGTCCCATTGACGTACCGCGTGACTCGCCGTGAACGAAAGGATGAACCCGCAGAACGCGGGAAGCCTGAAAAGGCCGCGAAATTGTAACGGGCGCAGCCGTCCGGGACAAGGACCGGCTGCGCCGGGGTCAGCCCTGGCCGGCCAGGTTGAAGCGCCGCTGCGGTGCCAGCCGGCCGTTCTCGTCGACCTTGCCCAGGCCCTGGATGGCCTCGTCCGGACCGTATACCACCACCGTGCCCTGGGCCCAGGCCGGGTCGCGCAGGCGCTGGCCCACGCAGAAGCGCGGGGTCTGTTCAGCATCCAGGGTGACCCGTGGATAGTGGGCCAGGCCGGCGTCCAGTGGCAGCAGCAGCGCATCGATGGCGGCTTCGTCGCCCTGCTCCACCAGAGTCCGCAGGGTGTCCAGGGACACCATCGGCACGTCGCGGAAGGGGTCCACCCACAGCCGACGCAGGCCGGCGATGTGTGCCCCACAGCCCAGGGTTTCCCCGAGGTCGCGGGCCAGGCTGCGGATATAGGTGCCTGAACCGCAGGTCACGCGCAGGCGCAGCCGGGTCGGTTGCTGCTCCAGTACCTCAATGGCGTGCACCTCCACCTGGCGCTCCGGCGCCTCGATGACCTCGCCGCGGCGCGCCTTCAGGTACAGCGGTTCGCCGCCCTGCTTGAGCGCTGAGTAGATCGGCGCGCGCTGCAGGATGCGCCCCTTCAGCGGTACCAGCGCGGCCTCCAGCGCTTCGGCGCTGATCGGCGGGACCGGCCGTTCGCGCAGCACCGCGCCATCGGCGTCATCGGTATCGGTGGTCTGGCCCAGCACCACCTCGGCGTCGTAGGCCTTGGCCGAGCCCAGCAGCAGGCCGGCAATCTTGGTGGCCTCGCCGAAGCACAGCGGCAGCAGGCCGGTCGCCAGCGGGTCCAGGCTGCCGGTGTGGCCGCCCTTCTCGGCGCGGTACAGGCGCCGCGCGATCTGCAGCGCGGCGTTGGAGCTCATGCCGCCCGGCTTGTCGAGCAGCAGAATGCCGTCCAGGCGACGGAATGTGATTCGGGATGCCATGTCGTGGTTTCAATCGGCGCCATCTGGCGCTGCCGGCAGTCCCGGCGGTCGACGGTGCGGTCGTTGTCGACCCGGGCACCGTCCCATAAGACAACAGCCCTTGCGGGCTGTTGGTCCATCAATCAGATTTCTTGTCGCTTTCGTCCGCGTCGCCATCCTCTGCGTCGTCCTCGGGCTGTCGGCTTTTTTCAGCCGCCAGCGTATCGGGCAGGTCACGCAGAATGTTGTCGATGCGCTCGCCGCGATCCACCGAATCATCGTAGTGGAAGTGCAGCTCGGGCACGTGGCGCAGCTTCATGGCACGCGCCAGCTCCATCCGCAGCTCCCAGGCCAGTTCCTTCAGGCCCTTCATGGCTTCTACCGAACGTTCGGGCATCAGCGCGGTGACGAAGATCTTGGCATGCGCCATGTCACGGGTGATTTCCACGTCGGAGACGCTCACCGAAGGCAGGCCGTGTACACGCACGGCGTTGTGCACGAGCGTCCCCAGTTCGCGGCGGATCTGGGCGGAAACACGGTCGGTTCGATGGAAGGTCTTTGGCACGGTAGGCGGACTCGTCTTGAAGGGTGGTACGTAAGCGAAAAAGCCGGACCGCGCGAAGCGATCCGGCCTGGAACATTACAGGGTGCGCGGCACTTCGATACGCTCGAAGCACTCGATCTGGTCGCCCGGCTTGACGTCGTTGTAGGCCTTCACGCCGATACCGCATTCGGTACCGTTGCGAACTTCCTCGACGTTTTCCTTGAAGCGGCGCAGCGATTCCAGCTCGCCTTCGAAGACCACGACGCTGTCGCGCAGGACGCGGATCGGCTTGCTGCGCTTCACGGTGCCTTCGATGATCATGCAGCCTGCGACCGCACCGAACTTCGAGCTGCGGAACACGTCGCGGACCTGGGCGATACCGATGATCTCTTCGCGGATTTCCACGCCGAGCAGACCGGACGCCACCTGCTTCACCTGATCGATCACGTCATAGATGATCGAGAAGTAACGCAGGTCCACGCCATTGGATTCGATGATGCGACGCGCGGAGGCATCGGCACGCACGTTGAAGCCGATGACGGTGGCCTTGGAAGCAACCGCGGAGTTGGCATCGGACTCGGTGATGCCGCCCACGCCGGAGTGGATCACGTTGATGCGGATGTCTTCGTTGGACAGCGCGACCAGTGCCTGGCTCAGTGCCTGCACCGAACCCTGCACGTCGGCCTTGATCACCAGGTTCAGCACCTGCTGGCCATCGCCCTTGCCCAGGGTCGCCATGATGTCTTCCATGCGGCTGCCGGCAGACTGCACCAGGCGCGATTCACGGCGCTTGATTTCGCGCTGCTGCGCGACGTCCTTGGCCAGACGCTCGTCTTCGACAACGACGAAGTCATCGCCGGCATCCGGCACGCCGGACAGACCCAGCACCTGCACCGGGATCGACGGACCCGCCTGCTCCGGCTGCGCGCCGGTTTCGTCGAACAGGGCGCGCACGCGGCCGTACTGGATACCGCAGACCAGGTAGTCGCCCTTCTTCAGCGAACCCTGCTGCACCAGCACGGTGGCGATCGGGCCACGGCCCTTGTCCAGCGAGGACTCGATGACCACGCCGCTGGCGCGGCCGTCGGCCACGGCCTTCAGTTCCAGCAGTTCGGCCTGGACCGAGATCGCCTCGAGCAGGTCGTCGATACCCAGGCCAGCCTTGGCCGAGATCTCGACCATCTGGGTGTCGCCACCAAAGTCTTCGGACACGACCTGCTCGGTGAGCAGTTCGTTCTTGACCCGCAACGGGTCGGCGCCGGCCTTGTCGATCTTGTTGATCGCCACGATCAGCGGCACACCCGCCGAACGGGCGTGCTGGATGGCTTCCTTGGTCTGCGGCATGACGCCGTCGTCGGCAGCCACCACCAGCACCACGATGTCGGTCAGCTTGGCACCGCGGGCACGCATGGACGTAAACGCCGCGTGGCCCGGGGTATCCAGGAAGCTGATGACGCCCTTGGGCGTTTCAACGTGGTACGCACCGATGTGCTGGGTGATGCCACCGGCTTCGCCCGTGGCAACCTTGGTGCGACGAATGTAATCCAGCAGCGAGGTCTTGCCGTGGTCGACGTGGCCCATGATGGTGACCACCGGCGGACGTGCCACCGGGTCGCCGTGGTTGCCAGCGGACTGCGCCAGCAACGCGTCTTCGGCATCGTTGGTGTTGGCACGGATCACGTTGTGGCCGAGTTCTTCGGTCACCAGCGCGGCGGTGTCGTGGTCGATGGTCTGGGTGATGGTCGCCATGACGCCCATCTTGAACAGCGCCTTGACCACATCGCCGCCCTTCAGGGCCAGCTTCTGGGCCAGATCGGCCACGGTGACGGTATCGCCGATGGTCACATCACGCACGATCGGGGCGACCGGACGCTCGAAACCATGGGCACCCCCGCCGCTGCGCGACTGGTTGCTGTCACGGCGGCTGCCGTGCTGCACGCGCCCGGTCGGACGACCGCGCGAGTTGCTGTTGTTGCCACGACGGGCGCGATCGGCGGCCGACAGATGCAGCTGACCGGCGAAGCGGTTGCCACCATCGTCGTCGCGCTTGGCGCCCGGGCGGTTGTTGGCGTTGTTCGAATTGCGGTCGTCCGAACGCGGGGCCGGACGTGCAGCCGACGGCGCCGACGGACGCGGATTGCGCGCCGGGGCATCGTTGGCGGCCGCAGGCTTGGCTGCAACCGGGGCCGGGGCCGGCGGTGCATTCTTGGCCGCTTCGGCAGCGGCTTCGGCCGCCTTGCGCTCGGCTTCGGCACGTTCCTTGGCGTCGATTTCGTCCTGACGCTTGCGGGCGATTTCTTCATCGCGCGCACGGTCCTTCTCGGCCAGTGCGCGCTGCTCGTCCAGATTGCGCTGGCGGGATTCCTCCAGCTTGCGCAGGATGTCGGCGCGCTCCTCATCCGCGGTCATCGGCTTGCCGCTGGCGTCCTTCATGTAGGTGCGCTTCTGGCGCACTTCGACGTTGACGGTGGTCTTGCTGCGGCCGGCGCTGACCGTCACTTCCTGCAACTTGCGACGGTTGAGGGTGATCTTCTTGGCGGCCTCGTCGGTGCTCTCGACGGGCTGCTCGGTCTTGCCGTGCGAACGACGAAGGAAGCCCAGGAGCTTCACCTTCTCGGTGCTGGTCACGACCTGGTCGGGACCGCTGAACTTCATGCCGGCTTCGGCAAGCTGTACGAGCAGTTTATCGACAGGCGTGTTGACCAGTTCGGCAAGCTTACGGATGGTGGTTTGCTGCGACATTCGGATCCTATGATCTGGTTGGCGCTCCCTCGAAACGTGCGAAGGCAGCGCGGAGTCTAAGCCCTGATCGGGTCAGGGCACTGTTCATCGCTGGCTCATTCGCCGCGCTCCAGGCGGGCGATCTCCTCGGCTCGGGCGGCAAGGATCAGGGCGGCGGCGCGCTCCTGGTCCATGTCCTCGATACCGAACTCGAGGATCTCGTCGGCGGCCAGGTCCGACAGGTCCTCACTGGTACGCACGCCATGACCGGCCAGGGCGTAGGCAGTCGCCTCGTCCATGCCTTCCAGGGCGAGCAGGTCTTCCGACGGCGAGCCGTCCTCCAGACCTTCTTCCACCGCCAGCGCTTCATTGAGCAGCGCATCGCGGGCACGGGCACGCAGCTCTTCGACGATGTCTTCGTCGAAGCCTTCCACGGCCAGCAATTCGCCGACCGGGACGTAGGCGATTTCTTCCACGGTGTTGAAGCCTTCGGTCACCAGGATGGCGGCGATTTCTTCATCCACTTCCAGCTTGTCCATGAACAACTGGCGGGCAACGGTCTGCTCTGCCTCGGACTTGGCGGTCACCTGGTCCTGGGTCATCACATTGAGCTGCCAACCGGTCAGGCGGCTGGCCAGGCGCACATTCTGGCCGCCCTTGCCGATCGCCTGGGCCAGACGCTCTTCAGCGACGGCCAGGTCCATCGAATGCTTTTCTTCGTCGACGATGATCGACTGCACTTCGGCCGGCGCCATCGCGTTGATGACGAAGTTGGCCGGGTTCTCGTTCCACAGCACGATGTCCACGCGCTCACCGTTGAGCTCGTTGGACACGGCCTGCACACGCGAACCGCGCATGCCGATGCAGGCACCGATCGGATCGGTGCGGGCGTCGTGGGCGAGCACGGCGATCTTGGCACGGTCGCCCGGATCACGTGCGCAGGCCTTGATCTCGACCAGGCCCTGGCCGACTTCCGGCACTTCGAGCTTGAACAGTTCGATCATGAATTCCGGCGCGGCGCGGCTGATGAACAGCTGCGGGCCACGCGGCTCGGAGCGCACTTCGGCCAGGTAACCGCGGACGCGGTCGCCGGCACGCAGGACGTCGCGCGGAATGCCCTTGTCCTTCGGGATGAAGGCTTCGGCGTTGCCACCGAGGTCGACATAGATGTTGCCGCGCTCGGCGCGCTTGACCACACCGGTGACCAGCTCGCCGACACGATCCTTCCACGCATCGACGACCTGCTGGCGCTCGGCTTCGCGCACGCGCTGGACGATCACCTGCTTGGCGGCCTGTGCGGCGATACGGCCGAAGTCCGGGTTTTCGATCTGTTCTTCGATGTAGTCGCCGACTTCCACGCCTTCGGCTTCGTCGATGGCATCCATCAGACGGATCTGGCGGTCGGGCGATTCCATCACCACGTCATCGGCCACCACTTCCCAGCGGCGGAAGGTTTCGTAGTTGCCGTCCTTGTGGTCGATCGACACACGGGCCAGCACTTCTTCATCGGGGTAGCGCTTCTTCGCCGCCGACGCCAGTGCTGCCTCGATGGCATCGAAGATCACTTCACGCGGAACGCCCTTTTCATTGGCGACCGCATCCACTACCAGCAAAAGTTCCTTGCTCATTGGCTCACTCCGCGCGCGGCTTTTTGGCCGCCGGCTCGTTGGATGGTTTCTTGTTCGCCTTGCCACCCTGCTTGGGTGCCGGGCCAGTCGGTTTGGTCGGAGCGAGGCCGAGGGCGGCCCAGTCCGGCATGATGCGTGCCTTGTCGATATTCTCGACATCGGCGGTGAACGGGGAATTGTCGACCTTGAAGGTGACGGTGCCCTGTTCGATGTCCACAGCGAGGATTTCACCCTGCAGTCGGCGACGGCCGTCCTGCGGGAGTTTCAGCGTGACCTTGGCCGATTCGCCGATGGCGCGCTCGAACTGCTCGCCGGTGAACAGCGGGCGGTCGACGCCAGGCGAGGACACTTCCAGGGTGTAATTGGCGGTGATCGGGTCTTCCACGTCCAGCTGTGCGGAGACTTCGCGGCTGACGCGTTCGCAGTCGTCGATGTTGACGATGCGCTCGGGCTGTTCGGCCAGCGGCACGTCGATATAGAGGCGCAGCGTCGCACCACCCGGGGCAGTGAGGTATTCCACGCCCAGCAGCTCGAGACCCAGCGACTGAACGGTGGGGGCGAGCAGATTCGCGATTTCGGTTGCCTTGTCGCTCACAGTCTGCCTTGTTCGTTGAAAGAGATACGGGCTTGGTCCGGCGAACGGACCACCTTCCGGAAACAACAAAGGGCCCGCTGGGCCCCTTGTCCGGTACAACTCCGGTCATGCTGGATTCCGGTAGCGGGAACACACGCGGTGTGCGTTCCTGCGAGCCCAGCGTTCCGGGGGGTCACGGCGGCCTGGGTACAGGTTGCCGTTCCTGGAAGCCGGTTGCGGGACCCTTCTCATCCGTTGACGGGATGGGAGTGGTCAATCCGCTAAGCCACTGATCATAGCCGTTGCACCGCGCTGGTGCAATGGCTTGGGATGCTTCCGGCTGCCCTATTGTAAAAGCTGAACAGCAGGGGCTGACGGCCACGGCCTTGCCTCTGCGGCTGCGTCGCGGGTATCGGCACTCGGCATCTCGGCTACGTCGCGGGTAAGGCACTCGGCATCTCGGCTACGTCGCGGGCGTCGGCGCGGGCGGGATGGCGGGACACGCCGTAAACCTATCCCTGGGGGCTCGCGGGCGCCATCCATGGCGCCCAACGGTCCCGCCATCCCACCCGCACCGCCACCTGGAGAGTTGGCCGGTGAGTTATTGGGCTCAAGAGCGGATCAGTCGGGGAGCGAGGAGGCCTGACGCATTCCGAATCCCCGAATTCCGAATCCCGAATCCTTCAATTCAGATCCCGAATCCACCAACACCGCAACCTTCGATCCGCCAGCCAGTGCAAGCAACGCCAAAAATAATGCCGCGCCTTTGATCTCCGCGGGGCACCGACGTACTACGAGGTGCTGGCGTGAGTAAGTTTGCGGGGCCCTGAGCCGCATGGAGGCGGCTCAGGAGCTTACAGGGGTGAGGGAGCATTGCGGCGAGGCACTGCCTCGCCAGCGTCCGAACGCCCAGCCGCCAGCGGCTGGGCCGAGGCGGGCCGCGGGGCGGGATTTGCAGCGTGCCCCGCGCACTTACTCATGCCAGCGCCCTTCCAGAAGCCTGCGCACCTAATTTGACCTGGCACTGGCATTTGGCCTGGGTTACGCCTTCAAAAAACCAAACCCCACCAACGAAAAAAGCGACCCCGTCACCGGAATCGCCTTTTCGTCTACTGCATCTGCACTGCAGATTTTCTGTGGTAGCGGGGGCAGGATTTGAACCTGCGACCTTCGGGTTATGAGCCCGACGAGCTGCCAGACTGCTCCACCCCGCAGCAGAAGCGGAATTGTAAGGGAGTTTTCATCCCTGCGCAACCCCTGTTGAAACATGACCCATTTGACCCGCAGATGCGAAGCCAGAGCAAGAGCAGCCGACCATGGATCGGCTCTACCCTGCCCTCGCCGGCATCGGCATCGGCACCGCATCGGCACCGCATCGGCACCGCATCGGCATCGGCATCGGCATCGGCGTCAGCGCCGGCGTCAGCGCCGGCGTCAGCGCCAGCATCAGCATCAGCATCAGCATCACCACCGGCATCAGCGCCAGCACCAGCACCACCACCACCACCACCACCGGCATCAGCGGCTTCGGCTTCGGCTTCGGCTTCGGCTTCGGCGTCGGCGTCGGCGTCGGCGTCGGCGTCGGCGTCGGCGTCGGCGTCGGCGTCGGCACCGGCCACACAACGAAAAAAGCGACCCCGTTGCCGGGATCGCTTGATTCGTCCACTGCCTCCGGCTTGCACCGGAGCTATATGGTAGCGGGGGCAGGATTTGAACCTGCGACCTTCGGGTTATGAGCCCGACGAGCTGCCAGACTGCTCCACCCCGCAGCAGAAGCGGATGAGTGCGGAAGACCCGGAGGGCTTCCAAGCAACGATGTTCTGGCGAAACCGCTGCATCAACAACTCAGGAGATGAATATTACACGAGTTGCGCACGTTTGTATCGTTTTTTATGAAATATGTGCAAATGCCTGCTGGCACCAGACCATGATCGGGTTCCATGCCAGGCCCAGGCCCAGCAGCGCCAAGGCGTTCACGCCCAGCACCACACCCAGCACGCGGTCGTGGTTGGCCGGCAGCGGCTCGCCCACCGGCTCATCGAAGTACATGACCTTGATCACGCGCAGGTAGTAGAAGCAGCCCACCACCGCGGCCAGCACGCCCAGGATCGCCAACCACAGCATGCCGCCGTTGATCGCCGCGCCCAGTACCGCCAGCTTGGTCCAGAAGCCCAGGAACGGCGGAATACCCGCCATCGACGCCATGATGCACAGCACCAGGCCGGCCATCCACGGATTGCGTGCGTTGAGGCCCTTGAAATCTTCGATCTTCTCGGCCTCGAAGCCGCTGCGCGACAGCGCGATGATCGCGCCGAAGCCGGCGGTCGACATGATCGCGTAGCTCAGGGCGTAGAACAGCGCCGCCGAGTACCCGCGCTCACCACCGCCGGCGATGCCGAGCAGCAGGAAGCCGATGTGCGATACGGTCGAGTAGGCCAGCATGCGCTTGAGGTTGGTCTGCGCGATCGCCATCAGGTTGCCGATCACCAGCGACAGCGCGGCCAGGCCGGCGATCAGGTACTTCCACTCATCCGACAGCGGCCCCAGGCCCATTTCCAGCAGGCGATAGGCCATGCCGAACGCGGCCAGCTTCGGTGCCGAGCTGATGAACAGCGCGACCGGCGCCGGGGCGCCCTGGTACACGTCGGGCAGCCACATGTGGAACGGGGCCGCGCCGAGCTTGAAGGCCACGCCGGCGATCATGAACACCGCACCGGTCATCAGCAGCACGCGCTCTTCCGAGTGCGGAATGGCGGCCTGGATCGCGTCCAGATGCAGCGAGCCGGTGGCGCCGTAGATCAGCGACATGCCATACAGCAGCAGCCCCGAAGCCAGCGAACCGAGCACGATGTACTTCATCGCCGCTTCCGAGGCCAGGCCGTTTTCACGGTTGCTGGCCACCAGGGCGTAGGAGCACAGCGCCAGCAGTTCCAGGCCCAGGTAGACCATCAGCAGGCTGCCGGCGGACACCAGGATCATCATGCCGGCGGTGCCGAACAGGATCAGCACCGGGATCTCGCCCTGGTACAGCTTGCGCTCGCGCAGGTAGCTCCAGCCATAGACCAAGGTCAGGCCGCTGCACAGCACGATGACGGTCTTCATGACGTCGGCCGCGGTATCGCGGACGAACATGCCGTGGAAGACCTCGCCCTGCCCGCCCACTCCGGTGGCGAGCATGAACAGCACCGCGGCCAGCGCGGCGACCGACAGCAGATGGGTCCAGATCTTGTTCTTGTCGCTGATGAACAGATCGAGGATCAACAGGGTGAACGCACTGGCGATCAGCACCAGCTCGGGAGCGAGCGGGGGCAGGTCAGCGGCGGTCAATGGCAACAGCGGCGAGGTGGTCATCATCAAATCCTGGAATCAATACTCTCGACGGCCCGATTACAGCAGCTTGCTGGATGCAATCTGCATCACGAGCTTCGCGATCGAGGGCTCCATCAGGTCGGTCAGCGGCTTGGGGTACAGGCCCAGGGCGAGAGTGCCCACGGCGAATACACCCAGCACCAGCCATTCGCGACCGTTGATGTCCTTCAGTTCGGCGACATGGGCATTGGCCACTTCACCGAAGAACACGCGCTTGTACAGCCACAACGTATACGCCGCCGTGATCACCAGGGTACTGGCCGCACCCAGCGCCAGGGCCGGATGACGCTGGAAGCTGGCCATGATGATCATGAACTCGCCAACGAAACCGCTTGTGCCCGGCAGGCCGGCATTGGCCATGAAGAACAGCATGGCGAAGGTGGCAAACCACGGCATCACGTTCACCACGCCGCCGTAATCGGCGATCCGGCGGCTGTGCATGCGGTCGTACAGCACGCCCACGCAGGAGAACATGGCGCCAGAGACGAAGCCGTGCGACACCATCTGCACCATGGCGCCCTGCAGACCCAGACGGGCCGCATCCGGGCTGCCGGCGTCACGCACCAGCCACAGCGCGATGAAGGTGCCCAGGGTGACAAAGCCCATGTGCGCGATCGACGAATAGGCGATCAGCTTCTTCATGTCGTCCTGGACCAGGGCGACCAGGCCGACATAGATCACCGCGATCAGCGACAGCGTGATCACCAGCCAGGCCCATTCCTGGGAGGCGTCGGGGACGATTGGCAGGTTGAAGCGCAGGAAACCGTAACCACCAATCTTCAGGGCGATGGCGGCCAGGATCACTGAACCGGCGGTCGGCGCCTCGACGTGGGCGTCCGGCAACCAGGTGTGGACCGGGAACATCGGCACCTTGACCGCGAACGCGATCAGGAACGCGAAGAAGATCCAGGTCTGCTCCTTGCCCGACAGCTGCAGCTGGTACAGGTCGGCCAGCTGGAAGCTGCCACCCTTCAGGTACAGGTAGATCAGCGCCACCAGCATCAGCACCGAGCCGAGGAAGGTGTACAGGAAGAACTTCAGCGCGGCGTAGATGCGGCGCGGGCCGCCCCAGACACCGATGATCAGGAACATCGGGATCAGCATCGCTTCGAAGAACACGTAGAACAGCATCGCGTCGGTCGCAGCGAAGATGCCGACGGTGACGCCTTCCAGGATCAGGAAGGCGGCCACGTACTGGTTGACGCGCTTGTCGATCGCGCTCCAGGCACCAATCAGGGCCAGCACCGAGACCAGCGTGGTCAGCAGGATCAGCGCGATGGCGATGCCATCGACGCCGAGGTTGTAGCCGATGTCGTAGGCGGGGATCCAGGCGCGGGTCTCGACGAACTGCAGCGCGTCGTTCCCCACGTCATAGCCGCTGAGCAGCGACAGGCTGGCCACGAAGGTCAGCACCGCTACACCCAACGACGCCCAGCGGGCGGTGCGGGCATCACGGATGGCAAGGATCAAGGCACCGCCGAGGATCGGCAGCCAGATGAGAACACTGAGTAGAGGCCAGTTCGACACGTCTTCTTATTCCGTACAGGTCATCAACGCAGGTAATGCATCAGGACGCCCAGGAGGGCAATCAGGCCGATGATCATCGCGAAGGCGTAGTGATAGAGGAAACCGGATTGGGTGCGACGCAGCAGGTTGGCCGCCAGATCGATCAGGCGCGCCGAACCGTTGACCACCACACCATCGACGATGTTCGTGTCGATCGCGCGCGAAACCTTGCCGAGCTTGATGCCGCCGCCGGCGAAACCGCCGATCCAGAGTTTGTCGAAGCCGTACTTGTTCTCCAGTACCGATACCAGCGGTGCGAAGGTCTTGCGGGCCTTGCCCGCCAGCTCCGGCTTCCACAGGTAGAACAGGGCTGCCAGCAGGAAGCCGGCCACGGTCAGGAAGAAGGCCGGGGCCATCATCCCATGGAGCGCGAAGGCCACCGGACCGTGGAACTCTTCCGCCAGGGCACCAATGGTGTTGCGTGCCGGGTCGTAGAAATCGACGATGCCGGTGAAGAACGAATGCACCTGGCCCGGGACCGCGTGGTCGGCATGCTTGCCGGCCCAGTCGGTGCCGTACAGCATCGGACCGATGCTGAAGAAACCGATCACGATCGAGGGGATCGCCAGCAGGATCAGCGGCAGGGTCACCACCCAGGGGGTCTCGTGCGGCTCATGCGGACCGTGGCCATGGCCATGGTCGTCATGGTGCGCGTCGCCGTGGTGGGCGTCGGCGGCGTGTGCGTCAGCATGATGGTCGTCATGGCCGTGGCCGTGGTCATCATGCGCGTCGCGGAAGCGTTCCTTGCCATGGAAGGTCAGGAACAGCAGGCGGAAGCTGTAGAAGCTGGTCACGATCACACCGCCCAGCACCGCCCAGTACCCGTAGGTGGCCACCCAGCTGTTGGACACGTGCGCGTGGTGCTGCGCCGCTTCGATGATGGTGTCCTTGGAGTAGAAGCCGGAGAAGAACGGCGTCCCCACCAAGGCCAGCGTGCCGATCCACATGGTGATGAAGGTGATCGGCATGTACTTGCGCAGGCCGCCCATCTTGCGCATGTCCTGCTCGTGGTGCATCGCGATGATGACCGAGCCGGCACCCAGGAACAGCAGCGCCTTGAAGAAGGCGTGGGTCATCAGGTGGAACACGGCTGCCGAATAGGCCGACACGCCCAGCGCCACGGTCATGTAGCCCAGCTGGGACAGCGTGGAGTACGCGACGACGCGCTTGATGTCGTTCTGCACGATGCCGATCAGGCCGGTGAAGAACGCGGTGGTCGCACCGATGAACAGCACGAAGTTCAGGGCGGTCTGCGACAGCTCGAACAGCGGCGACATGCGGGTGACCATGAAGATGCCCGCGGTGACCATGGTCGCGGCGTGGATCAGGGCCGAGATCGGGGTCGGGCCTTCCATCGAGTCCGGCAGCCACACGTGCAGCGGGACCTGGGCGGACTTGCCCATGGCGCCGATGAACAGGCAGATGCAGATGATGGTGGCGATCGACCAGATCACCGGCTCGTTGAACACCTGGAAGGACGTGCCGAACAGGTTGATCGCACCGGACCAGACCTGCAGCTGTGCCTGCGGGCTGCCCAGGATCGGCGCATTGGCGAACACGGTGGCGTAGTCCAGGGTGCCGAACACCCACAACACGCCGGCGATGCCGAGGATGAAGCCGAAGTCGCCCACGCGGTTGACCAGGAAGGCCTTCATGTTGGCGAAGATCGCGGTCGGGCGCTTGAACCAGAAACCGATCAGCAGGTACGACACCAGGCCCACCGCTTCCCAGCCGAAGAACAGCTGCAGGAAGTTGTTGCTCATCACCAGCGTGAGCATGGAGAAGGTGAACAGCGAGATGTAGCTGAAGAACCGCTGGTAGCCCGGGTCATCCTGCATGTAGCCGATGGTGTACACGTGCACCAGGAACGACACGAAGGTGACCACGACCATCATCATCGCGGTGAGCTTGTCGATCATGAAACCGACATGCGCCGAGTACTGGCCGACTTCAAAGAACGTGTAGATGTTCTCGTTGTACGGCTGCGCGCCACCCCACAGCAGCATGTACAGCACGTAGCTGGACATGATGCAGCTGGCGGCGACGCCCAGGATGGTGACCGTCTGTGCGCCGATGCGACCGACCTGCCGGCCGAACAGCCCGGCAATGATGCTGCCGATCAGCGGTGCAAGCACCACTGCGATCAACAGACTCTTGGAGAGAGTGATTTCCATCTACGGATCAGCCCTTCAGCGAATCGATTTCGCCGACATTGATGGTGCGGCGGTTACGGAACAGGGTTACCAGGATCGCGAGGCCAATGGCGGCCTCGGCCGCGGCCACGGTCAGGATGAAGAAGACGAACAGCTGTCCGGCCGTATCACCCAGTTCACGCGAGAACCCGACGAAATTGATGTTGACCGACAGCAGCATCAACTCGACGGACATCAGCAGCACGATGATGTTCTTGCGGTTGAGGAAGATGCCGGCGAGGCTGATGCAGAACAGCAGCGCGCCCAGCGCCAGGATATGGCCGAGGGTGATCATGGCGTTGCCTCCTCGTCGGTGGACGGACGGGTACGGGTGTGGACCACCGGGGTTTCGGCATCCATCTTGACCACGCGCAGGCGATCGCTGCCCTTGACCATGGTCTGCTCGGACGGGTTCTGGGTCTTCAGGCCGGTGCGGCGACGCAGGGTCAGCATCACGGCGGCAACCACGGCCACGGTCAGGATGACGGCGGCGAACTCGAACGGCAGCAGGTATTCGGTGAACAGGCTGCGCGCCAGCCAGGTGATGTTGGAGCTGTCGGCGGCCAGCGCGGCGGCGTTGTCGGCCGGGAACGGATTGACCGCCCTGCCCTTCACCCCGATCAGCACCAGCATCTGGACCAGCATGGTGACGGCCACCACCAGCCCGACCGGCAGGTAGCGCACCCAGCCCTCGCGCAGGTTGGAGGCGTCGATGTCGAGCATCATCACCACGAACAGGAACAGCACCATGACCGCGCCCACGTACACCAGCACCAGGGCCACGCCGAGGAACTCAGCGCCGACCAGGATCCAGATGCAGGCCACGGAGAAGAAGGTCAGGATCAGGCACAACACGGCATAGACCGGATTGCGCACGCTGATCACCGCCGCGGCGGAAATGCCCGCCACGATGGAGAAGACCCAGAAACTGATATTTACCCAATCCATCATTGAACCTCAGCGGAAAGCGGCATCGGCGGCGCGACGCTCGGCGATTTCGGCTTCAAGCCGATCCCCGATGGCCAGCAGCTGCGGCTTGGTGACGATGTTCTCGCCACGATTCTCGAAGTGGTACTCGAGGATGTGGGTCTCCACGATCGAGTCCACCGGGCAGCTTTCTTCGCAGAAGCCGCAGAAGATGCACTTGAACAGATCGATGTCGTAACGGGTGGTACGACGGCTGCCGTCCTCGCGCTTGGCCGAATCGATGGTGATCGCCAGCGCCGGGCACACCGCTTCGCACAGTTTGCATGCGATGCAGCGTTCCTCGCCGTTGGGATACCGGCGAAGCGCATGCAGGCCGCGGAAACGCGGCGACTGCGGGAACTTCTCCATCGGGTACATCAGCGTGTACTTGGGCTTGAAGGCGTACTTCAGGGTCAGCCACAGACCGCCGAGCAGCTCAAGGAGCAGCAGGCTTTTGAAGTAATGGGTAATTCTGTTCATCACTTAGACGCCCTTCTGGATCACGCCGTAAAACACCATCACCGCCGTCACTGCAATCCAGAAGATGGTGAGCGGGATGAAGACCTTCCAGCCCAGACGCATGATCTGGTCGTAGCGGAAGCGCGGGAAGCTGGCACGGAACCAGATGTAGGAGCTGGCGAAGAAGAAGACCTTCAGCAGCAGCCACGGCCAGCCGCCCTTCCAGATCCAGTCGATCCACGGCGAGACATCGGCCGTGATCCAGCCCTGGAGCGGGCTCAGCCAGCCGCCGAGGAAGAAGATCGAGATCAGGAAGCTGATCAGGATCATGTTGGCGTATTCGGCCAGGAAGAACAGCGCGAACGCACCACCGGAGTATTCGACCATGTGGCCGGCAACGATTTCCGATTCACCTTCCACCACGTCGAACGGCGCGCGGTTGGTTTCGGCGACGCCGGACACCCAGTACACGATGAACAGCGGGAACAGCGGCAGCAGGAACCAGTCGAACAGACCGGAGTTGCCCGCCTGCGCCATCACGATGCTGCTCAGGTTGAGGCTGCCCGAGGCGATCATCACGCCGACCAGGGCAAAGCCCATCGCGATTTCGTAGCTGATCATCTGCGCCGAGGCGCGCATCGCACCGAGGAAGGCGTACTTGGAGTTGGAGGCCCAACCGGCCAGGATGATGCCGTACACGCCCAGCGAGGTCATCGCCAGCAGGTACAGCAGGCCAGCGTTGGCGTTGGACAGCACCAGCCGGGCATCGAAGGGAATCACCGACCAGGCCGCGAAGGCCGGGGCCAACGTGATCAGCGGCGCCAGGATGAACATCGCCTTGTGCGAGCTGCTGGGCTGGATGATTTCCTTGAACAACAGCTTGAAGACGTCGGCGAAGGCCTGGAAGATGCCCATGCCGACATACATCGGGCCGTGGCGGACGTGCATCCAGCCGATCAGCTTGCGCTCCCAGACCACGTAGAAGGCCACCGAGATGATCACCGGCATGGCGATCACCAGGATCTTCAGGATGATCCAGAGCAGCGCACCGATGTCGCCCAGTGACAGCAGCCACTGGTGCAGCGGGTCGACCGCGTTCAACAGCAATTCGTTCATGCAGCCACCACCGTTACGCGTGCGGCACCCAGCGGTGCGGTTGCACCGTGGCCCGATTCAATCCAGACCGAGCCCGCGGCGACGCGGGTGTCGACCACCACCGGCAGCGTGGCACGGCCGGCGTCGGTGCCGACCTTGGCCATCTGCCCTTCCACCAACTGCAGGCGGGCGGCATCGTCGGCATTGAGCACGATGCGCGGGGCGTTGTTGAGCGGATGCGACTGCAGCGCCTGGGCGCGGCGGACCACCGCATCGGTGCGGTAGATCGCGGCGGTGGAGGTCACTTCCAGGCCCTCGCCCGCGCCCGACACAGCCGCCGGCGCGGCCGCCGAGGACGAAACGGTGACGCTGACCGGGGCCAGGCTGGCACGCAGGCCGGCCAGGTCGGTGAACTCGAAACCGGCCAGCGACAGCTCGCCGCCCAGTGCACGCAGCACACGCCAGCCTTCACGCGCCTCGCCCGGCAGCTTGCCGCCGGCACGGGCCGACTGCTCGCGACCATCGAGGTTGGTCAGGGTGGCATCCACTTCCGGCAGTGCGCCGATCGGCAGGATCACGTCGGCGACGTCGCGGGTCGAGGCACAGGCGAACTGGCTGAAAGCCACCACCTGGGCACCGGCCAACGCCTTGCGGGCAGCGGCGGCGTCGGCGAAGTCCAGGCCCGGCTCGATGCCGTAGATGGCATAGGCCTTGCGCGGCTGGGCCAACATGGCATTGACGTCCTTGCCGGCCGGCAGCACGCCGGCACGGGTCAGGCCCACGGCATTGGCGCCCTGCGGGATGCGGCACAGCCTGGCACCGGTGGCGGCGGCGAAATCACGCGCGGCGGCGCGGATCGCGGCCGCCTGCGGGTGGTTTTCAGCGATGCCACCGACGATCAGCACGGCGTTGCTGGCGCCCTTGACCGCATCGCGCAGGTCGGCGTTGCCGAGCGCATCGATGAAGGCCGACGGAGCGACGATCTGCTTGCTGGCCAGCTTGAACGCGAAATCGAAGTCCACCGGGTTGACGGCGTGGATCTTCGCGTTGCGCGTGGTCTGCGCCTTGCGCAGGCGGGCGTGCAGCAGCGGCAGTTCGTGGCGGATGTTGCTGCCGAGCACGACGATGCTGTCGGCGCCTTCGATCTCGGCCAGCGGCAGGCCGAACACTTCGGCGGTGGCGGCGTCGGAGAAGTCGCGGTTGTAGATGCGGTGATCGATATTGGTGGTGCCCAGGCCGGCAGCAAGACGGGCCAGCAGCGCGCCCTCCTCGTTGGAGGCCGACGGGTGCACCAGCACGCCGAGGTCATCGCCCTGGTGGGCGGTCAGGATGTCCTTGGCCGCGGCCAGGCCTTCGGCCCAGCTCACTTCCCTCCACTCGCCATTGACCTTGCGCAGCGGCTTGACCGCGCGGTCTTCGCTGTACAGGCCCTGGTGCGAATAGCGGTCGCGATCGGACAGCCAGCATTCGTTGACCGCTTCGTTGTCGCGCGGCACCGCGCGCAGCACTTCGCCGCGACGCACGTGCAGGAACAGGTTCGAGCCCATCGCGTCGTGGTAACCCAGCGACTCGCGTGCGGTCAGTTCCCACGGACGGGCGCGGAACTGGAACACCTTGTTGGTCAACGCGCCGACCGGGCAGACGTCCACGACGTTGCCGGACAGTTCGGTGGTCAGCGGCTTGCCGTCGTAGGTGCCGATCTGCAGGTTTTCACCGCGGTACATGCCACCCAGCTCGTAGGTACCGGCGACGTCGGCGGTGAAGCGGACGCAGCGGGTGCACTGGATGCAGCGGGTCATTTCGGTGGCGACCAGCGGACCGATGTCCTCATCGGGCACCACGCGCTTGCGCTCGTTGAAACGGCTGACCGAACGGCCATAGCCCAGCGAGACGTCCTGCAGTTCGCACTCGCCGCCCTGATCGCAGATCGGGCAGTCCAGCGGGTGGTTGATCAGCAGGAATTCCATCACCGAGCGCTGGAACTTCAGCGCCTTTTCACTGCGGGTGGCGACCTTCATGCCATCCATGACCGGCGTGGCGCAGGCCGGTGCCGGCTTGGGCGACTTTTCCACGTCGACCAGGCACATGCGGCAGTTGGCGGCGATCGGCAGCTTCTCGTGGTAGCAGAAGCGCGGGATCGGAATGCCGGCCTTGTCGGCGGCCTGGATGATCATCGAGCCCTTCGGCACGACCAGCGACTGGCCGTCGATTTCGACGGTCACGTGGTCCGGTGGCACGCTCGGGTTCACGGGTTGCGCGCTCATGCGGCGGCTGCCTCCACCTTCTTGCCGTCAACCATCGAATGACCGTTGACGATGTAATACTCGAATTCGTCCCAGAACTGGCGCAGGAAGCCCTGGATGGGCCATGCCGCCGCTTCACCGAACGCGCAGATGGTGTGGCCTTCGATCTGGCCGGCCACCGTCTTCAACTGATGCAGGTCCTCCATCGTGGCCTTGCCGGCGACGATGCGCTCCAGCACGCGGTGCATCCAGCCGGTGCCTTCACGGCACGGGGTGCACTGCCCACAGGATTCCTTGTGGAAGAACTGGCTGATGCGGCAGGCGAACTTGACGCAGCAGACGCTGTCGTCGAGCACCACGATGGCCCCCGAGCCCAGACCGGTGCCCAGGGCACGCAGGGTGTCGTAGTCCATCTGCAGGCCCTTGAGCTCTTCGGCCTTCAGCACCGGCATCGAGACGCCGCCCGGGACTGCGCCCTTGAGGGTGCGGCCCGGCTTCAGACCACCGGCCATTTCCAGCAGGTCGTCGAAGGTGGTGCCCAGCGGCACTTCGAAGTTGCCGCCCTTCTGCACGCAGCCGGAGACCGAGAAGATCTTCGGGCCGCCGTTCTTGGTCAGGCTCAGGCCTGCAAACCATTCCGGGCCGTTGCGGATGATCGCCGGCACCGAGGCATAGGTCTCGGTGTTGTTGATCGTCGACGGCTTGCCGTACAGGCCGAAGTTGGCCGGGAACGGCGGCTTGTAGCGCGGCTGGCCCTTCTTGCCTTCCAGCGATTCCATCAGCGCGGTTTCTTCGCCGCAGATGTAGGCGCCGGCGCCCAGCGCACCGTAAATATCGATGTCCACGCCGCTGCCGAGGATGTCCTTGCCCAGCCAGCCGTTCGCGTACGCGTCGGCCAGGGCCTGTTCGAAGTTCTCGAACGGCTCGTGGTGGAACTCACCGCGCAGGTAGTTGTAGCCCACGGTCGAGCCGGTGGCGTAGCAGGCGATCGCCATGCCTTCCACGACCGAATGCGGGTTGTAGCGCAGGATGTCGCGGTCCTTGCAGGTCCCCGGCTCGGATTCATCCGAGTTGCACAGGATGTACTTCTGCATGGTGCCCTTGGGCATGAAGGACCACTTCAGGCCGGTCGGGAAGCCCGCGCCGCCACGGCCGCGCAGGTTGGACTGCTTGACCATCTCGATGACCTGCTCCGGCGAGATCTTCTCTTCGAGGATCTTGCGCAGCGCGGCATAGCCACCGGTCTTGAGGTAGCTCTCATACGACCACGGAGTGTCGTAATGCAGGGTGGTGTAGACCACCTGGTGCGGCAACGGTGCGGGACCGACCGGACCACTGGGTGCGTGATGATGTGCCATGTCTTACTCCAACCCGTCCAGCAGCTCGTCGACTTTCTCGACGGTCAGGCGCTCGTGGTAATGGCCATTGATGACCATCATCGGCGCACCGGCGCAACCGGCCAGGCATTCTTCTTCGCGCTTGAGGTAGATGCGGCCGTCGGCGGTGGACTGACCGGTCTTGCAGCCGAGCTTCTTTTCGGCGTGCGCGACCAGGTCTTCGGCGCCGTTCAACCAGCAGCTGATGTTGGTGCAGAAGGCAACGTTGTGGCGACCGACCTTCTCCAGCTCGAACATCGAGTAGAAGCTGGCCACTTCGTAGGCCCACACCGGCGGCAGGTCCAGGTACTTGGCGACGCCGGCGATCAACTCGTCGGTCAGCCAGCCTGCGTTCTGTTCCTGTGCGGCGTGCAGGCCCTGCAGGACAGCCGAGCGCTTGCGATCCGGCGGGAACTTGGCCAGCCAGTGATCGATGTGCGCACGGGTCTTGTCGTTCAAGACCACCATCGGGTCGACGTCGCGCGCCGCCTCGAAATTACCTGTCGCCTTCATCGGCCGACCTCAGCGAATACGAAATCGTTAAAAACCAGAACCTGCAGCGCCGGCAACAGCCGGCGGGTGTCAGGCATCGTGCAAGCGGATGCGATCACCGGTCCACCTCGCCGAACACCAGATCGTAGGTACCAATCATGGCGACCACGTCGGCGAGCATGTGCCCGCGCACGATCGAGTCGATCGAGGACAGATGGGCGAAGCCCGGCGCGCGCAGGTGCACGCGGAACGGCTTGTTGGCACCATCGGACATCAGGTAGCAGCCGAACTCGCCCTTGGGCGCTTCGACGGCGGCGTAGGTTTCGCCGGCCGGGACGCAATAGCCTTCACTGAACAGCTTGAAGTGATGGATCAGCGCTTCCATGTCGTCCTTCATGTCTTCGCGGCTGGGCGGCGCGACCTTGAAGTTCTTGACCATGACCGGGCCGGGGTTGGCCTTGAGCCAGGTGACGCACTGCTTGATGATGCGGTTGGACTCGCGCATCTCGGCCACGCGCACCAGGTAACGGTCGTAGCAGTCGCCTTCCTTGCCGAGCGGGATGTCGAAATCGACCGCGTCGTACTTGGCATACGGCTGCTTCTTGCGCAGATCCCAGGCAATGCCCGAGCCGCGCAGCATCACGCCGGTCATGCCCCAGGCGTGCGCCAGCTCGGGGGTCACCACGCCGATGCCGACGGTGCGCTGCTTCCAGATGCGATTGTCGGTGAGCAGGGTTTCGTACTCGTCCACGCGCTTGGGGAACTCAGCGGTGAAGTTTTCCAGGAAATCGAGCAGCGAACCTTCGCGCGAGGCGTTGAGGTTCTTCAGGGCGTTGCCCTTGTGCCAGCGCGATTCCTTGTACTTGGGCATGCGGTCCGGCAGGTCGCGGTAAACGCCGCCCGGACGGTAGTACGCCGCGTGCATGCGCGCGCCGGAGACCGCTTCATAGCAATCCATCAGCTCTTCGCGTTCACGGAAGGCGTACAGCATGACCGCCATCGCGCCCAGATCGAGCGCGTTGGAGCCCAGCCACATCAGGTGGTTCAGGATGCGGGTGATTTCGTCGAACATGGTGCGGATGTACTGCGCACGCTCAGGCGCTTCGATCCCCATCAGGGTTTCGATCGCGCGCACGTAGGCGTGCTCGTTGCACATCATCGACACGTAATCCAGGCGATCCATGTAACCGATCGACTGGTTGAACGGCTTGGACTCGGCCAGCTTTTCGGTACCACGGTGCAGCAGGCCCACGTGGGGGTCGGCACGCATGATGGTTTCGCCGTCCATTTCCAGGATCAGGCGCAGCACACCGTGCGCGGCCGGATGCTGGGGACCGAAGTTCATGGTGTAGTTGCGGATTTCCTGGCGCAGTTCGGCCGGGTTGCTCGCAAAGGCCTGGTGGGCCTGGGTGAATTCGCTCACTTGCTTGCCTCCGACTGCGCGGATTCACCGGCAGCGGTCTGGAAACGGGCGTCGTCACGGATCACGCGCGGCACGCCGACGCGCGGTTCGACCGAGGTGACCGGCTCGTAGATGACGCGCTGCTTTTCTTCGTCGTAGCGCACTTCGACGTTGCCGATCAGCGGGAAATCCTTGCGGAACGGATGGCCCACGAAACCGTAGTCGGTCAGGATCCGGCGCAGGTCCGGATGGCCTTCGAAAATCACGCCGAACAGGTCGAACGCTTCGCGCTCGAACCAGTTCAGGCCCGGCCATACGTTGGTCAGCGAGGCGACCACCGGCAGTTCCTCATTCGGCGCAAAGCAACGGATGCGCATGGTGAGGTTGTGCTGGTAGGAGCGCAGCTGGGCGACCACGGCGAAACGCTGCAGCGGAATCGGCTGCGGCTGGGCGCCATCGCTGGTTTCGCGGGTGGGGAATTCACCCCAGGCGAAACGACCGACAGACTTGCCCTCGACGCCACGGCTGAAGCCCTGGGACGACACATCGGCCGTATCCCATTCGTCGCTGCCGTAGCCGAGGTAGTCCAGGCCGCACAGGTCAACGGCCTGCTCGAAACCGAATTCGTCGCGCAGCGCCACAGCAGTGGCATGCCAGTCAGCGGCGGGCACTTCCAGCGTCACTTCGCCGCGGGGTTCGACCACGAAGACCTGCGCACCTGCGAAACGTGCGGAAAGTCGGTCGATGAAGGAAGGTGCTTGCTCTGCCATGGGGGCTTGGCGTGCTCTTGTCAGGAGGGATGTCAGCGGGCGATGGTCTGCGTACGCCAGATCTTCTTCTGCAATTGCAGGATCCCGTACACCAGCGCTTCGGCGGTAGGTGGGCAGCCGGGAACATAAATGTCCACCGGCACCACGCGGTCACAGCCACGCACTACTGCATACGAGTAGTGGTAGTAGCCGCCACCGTTGGCGCAGCTGCCCATCGAGATGACCCACTTCGGGTCCGGCATCTGGTCATAGACCTTGCGCAGCGCCGGGGCCATCTTGTTGACCAGGGTACCGGCGACGATCATCACGTCGGACTGACGCGGCGACGGGCGGAACACTACCCCGTAGCGGTCAAGGTCCAGGCGCGCGGCGCCGGCATGCATCATTTCCACGGCGCAGCACGCCAGACCAAAGGTCATCGGCCACATCGAGCCGGTGCGTGCCCAGTTGAGCAGCGCGTCGACACTGGTGGTCAGGTAACCCTTTTCCAGCAGCGGGTTGTCGCCTTCGGGACGCAGGATGTCATCGACCCGCCCTTCCGGGACCGGGTTGTTCATCAGGCCGTCGAGCGTCTGAATCACTCCCATTCCAGCGCTCCCTTCTTCCAGACGTAAATGAAACCGAGGAAAAGCATGCCCACGAACAGGCCCATCGTGACCAGCGAACGTGCGCCCAGCTCCATGAAGACCTGGGTCCACGGCACGATGAAGATGATTTCCAAGTCAAATACGATGAACTGGATCGCGATCAGGTAGTAGCGCACATCGAACTTCATGCGCGCGTCCTCGAAAGCCTCGAAGCCGCATTCGTACGGCGAGAGCTTTTTCAGATCAGGACGTCGTGGACCGAGGAATCGGCCAACCAGCATCAGCGAAACGCCGATACCGGTGGCAACGATCAGAAACAGCAGAGACGGCAAATATTCGGCCAGCACAGCGATTCTCTCTTGCCTCTGCCGCTGCGCCTGCAGGCGCTTTGGCATGGGGGAGTGGACGGATACCGCTACCTGGCGCTTTGCGCGCCAGACGAACCCGCTTACAAACAAATGGTGCCCAAGAGGGGACTCGAACCCCTACGACTCTCGTCGCTACCACCTCAAGGTAGTGCGTCTACCAATTCCGCCACCTGGGCTTACGTTTGCATTGACGGGATTCCCTATCGGACTCCCTCAATGCGCCGCATATTGTAACCGTCTTCAGCGAGTCTGGGAGCCTTCCGAAGGCTTTTCTTCACCCGATTTCGGCGTTTCCGCCTGAGCCGGCACAGTTGCCTGCGGAACCGGCTGCTGCACAGCGGTTTCCGGGGCCTTGGGCACGGCCGGCAGCTCGCCCGCCGGGGCGGCCGGGGTCGTTGCGACCGGGGCCGACATCAGACCGAGATCCTGGCCGCTGGTCGGACGCGAGCCATGGCTGGCGTACCAGGCCATGAAGAGGCTGATGCCGAAGAACACCACGGCCAGCCACTTGGTCGACTTGGACAGGAAGTTGGACGCGCCACGCGCGCCGAACACGGTCCCGGAGGCACCGGCACCGAAGCCCGAGCCTGCGGCCGCACCGGAACCACGCTGCATCAGAATGAGCGCGATCATGGCCACTGCCACCAGCACGTAGACCACATTGAGGATCAACATCAGCATTTCGAATCCGTCCTCGGACTGTAAATGCCGGCCAGCAGCCGGCAACATTATTCTTTATCGCCCGGCCGCCGCATCGACGATGGCCAGGAAGTCCGCGGCAACCAACGAGGCGCCGCCCACCAGCCCACCATCGACATCGGGCTGTGCGAACAGTTCCCCTGCGTTGTCGGGCTTCACGCTGCCGCCGTACAGGATCGGCAACGAATCGGCTATTCTAGCATCCAGCTTGGCCACTTCGCCACGGATGAACGCATGGACCTGCTGGGCCTGCTCCTTGGAAGCGGTGCGGCCGGTGCCGATTGCCCAGACCGGCTCATAGGCGACAACGGCGTGCTGGAAGCCGGCCGGGCCGACCAGGTCGAGGACCGGGGCCAGCTGGCCGGCAATGACCTGTTCGGTCTGGCCGGCCTCGCGCTGCTCCAGGGTTTCACCCACGCACAGCACCGGGACCAGGCCGGCATGCAGGGCGGCGGCGAACTTGCGCGCGACCAGCTCGCTGCTTTCGGCGTGGTACTGGCGCCGCTCGGAGTGGCCGACCAGGCCGTAGCGGGCGCCAACTTCGGCGAGCATGGCCGCAGAGACCTCACCGGTGTAGGCCCCCTTCTCATTGGAGCTGACGTCCTGGGAGCCGAAGGCGATGGCGCGGCCTTCGAACGCTTCGACCAGTTCGCCCAGATAGGGCAACGGGGGCAGGATCACCACCTCGACGCCGTCGGCCGGGACGCTGGCCACCAGGTCGCTGACCAGGTCCGTGGCGAATTGGCGGCTGCCGTGCAGCTTCCAGTTACCGGCGACGATCTTGCGACGCATGGCGATGCTCCTTTGGGTATCAGCCGCCCATGATAACGGATGTAACGAAATGGGGTGGCTGCGAAAACGCTTACATTTCAAATGGATATTGGGGGGCGAACGGCGGTGGCTGGGGGTTTCATCGTGCCGGGAGGGCGTAGGTGGGAGGGCGGGACGCGCCGTAAACCCGGCCTTGGAGGCTCGCAGGCGCCTTGCGCGCGTGCGCAGTCCTGCGCACGCGGCAAGACCGGGCGGGGCGTCCTGCCCAGCCCGTCCGACGCATGCGTCGGACCCAGGCCGCCTGACGGTCCCGCCCTCCCACCCACGCCTCCCCTGACAGTTGGCCGGCTCGCCCGGGGGCTGAAGAGCGTGCCGACCAGCGGTCGGCACCTACCCCGCCTGACAGCCCGCCTTTCCCGCTCTTCCTGCCCTTCCGACCGATCACGGCAATCCATCTGGGCGGGCGGTGCCATGCCCAGCCGGGACCGTCGGGCGCCATGGATGGCGCCCGCGAGCCCCCTGGGATGGGTTTACGGCGTGTCCCGGCTGGGCATGGCATCGCCCGCCCCAGCGATAGCCACGGCTCAGCCGGCTGTTAGCCCTTCACCTTCGCACCAGCCATCCCATATAAAGAAAGCCGCCCTTCGGCGGCCTTCACGGGGCATGCCGACCCAAAGGGCCGGCATCTACCGGGAGGGAATCGGCACAAGGCCGACGCCTCCTTATTTCAGCTTGATCTCGCGCAGACGCTCTTCCAGGAAACCGTGAGCGGTGATCGGCTCCGGGTAGCGGCTCGGGTTTTCCGGCGTGATGCAGGTCGGCAGCACGTCAATCAGGTAGTCCGGGTTCGGGTGCAGGAAGAACGGCACCGAATAGCGCGGCTGGCGCGCCTGCTCGCCCGGAGGATTGACCACGCGGTGGATGGTGGACGGATACACGTGATTGGTCAGGCGCTGCAGCATGTCGCCGATGTTCACCACGATCGTGTCCGCGTCCGAAGTGAACGGCACCCACTTGCCCTCGTGCGACTGCACCTCCAGGCCCGCTGCGCTGGCACCCACCAGCAGTGTGATGAAGTTGATATCGCCGTGTGCACCGGCGCGCACGTTGGGAATGTTCTCGGCGGTGATCGGCGGGTAGTGGATCGGCCGCAGGATCGAGTTGCCGTTGTTGGTCTTGTCGGCGAAGAAATCTTCCGGCAGGCCGATGTGAAGGGCCAAGGCCGACAGCACCCGCGAGCCCAGCGTGTCCAGCGCCTGGTACAGCGCATAGCCCCGCTCGCGGAAGTTCGGCACCTCGCTCGGCCACAGGTTCGGCGCCATCACGTCACGGTACCTGGAGTCGTCCGGGATCTCGCGACCGATGTGCCAGAACTCCTTCAGGTCGAAATGCGCCGAGCCCTTGGCCGTTTCCACGCCGAAGGCCGTGTAACCACGGGCGCCACCGCTGCCCGGCACGTGGTACGTGCGCTTGGTTTCTTCCGGCAGCGCGAAGAAGGCCTTGAAGACCTCATAGGCCGCGTCGATATCGGCCTGCGGGATGCCGTGGTTGCGGATGCCCGCGAATCCCCATTCGCGGTAGGCCGCGCCCAGCTCGGCGACGAACGCGTCGCGGTCACTGTCGAAACGGGTGATATCGAGGGTCGGGATCTGGCTCACAGCGGTTCCTGGCTAGTTCGGATGGGTCACGGGCCACCACTGTGGCCCGGCTGAACATTGTGCCAGATCCGACCATCGGCACTGCCGACACAAAGATACAAACCGATACAATGCGCCGCCCGCCTTCCTCTGGACGGGTCGCCGACGCAGCCGCCGCCGCCACGTCCCCTGCCCTCCTGCGCCACCCGAGCCGCTCCATGGATGCTTTCCACCCCAGCGTTCCCGCCCCATCCCTTCCCCCGCGCCAGACGTTGACGGCCGCTGGCGATGCATCGACCGCAGCGGCCCCCTGGCACGCCACCGCGCCCGCGGGCGCTGCATCGGTGAACGAGCCGCGCACGCTGGCGCCGCTCCGGATCCTGCACACCGAGGCCGCCAAGGGATTCGGCGGCCAGGAAATCTACATCTATCGCCACATGCTGGCGATGCGCGACCGTGGCCACGAGGTATCGCTGCTCTGCCAACCCGGCGCCCGCCTGGGCGAGATCGCGCGTGAGGCCGGCTTCACCGTGCACACGCTGAAGATGGGCGGGCTGCTGCGCCTGCTGCGCGGCATCTGGTCGGTCAGCCGGCTGGTGCGGCGCGGCGCCTTCGACGTGGTCAACACCACCAGCCGGCGCGACAGCCTGATCGCCGCGGCGGGCGCGCGCCTGGGCGGCACCCCGCTGGTAGTGCGCTCGCGCCACCTGATGAGCCCGGTCAACTCGCTGCTGACCTATACCGGCCTCCCGCACCGGGTGCTGACGGTGAGCAGCTACGTCAAGCAGTTGCTGGTGACGCGGGGGATCGAGGACGGCCGCATCGGCATCGTGCCACCGATCGCCGTGCCACCGCAGTGGTCGCAGATCGAGAGCGATAACCCCTGGCAGTGCGTGCAGGACACCCGCGCGGAGGTGCGCCGTGAACTGGGCTTCGATGAGGCCCATATCGTAGTCGGCTGCGTGGCCGTGCTGCGCGAGCCCAAGGGTCACCTGGACCTGCTGCGGGCGATCGCGCCGCTGTGCCGGCAGCATCCCAACCTGCAGCTGGTGATCGTCGGCGATGGCCAGCCGGTGATGGACAAGCTGGTGGCGCTGCGCCGCGAACTGGGCGTGGAGGCGCAGGTCCACCTGCTGGGGTATCGGCTGGGCGCCTGCCGGTTGATGGCAGGCTTCGACATCTTCGCCCTGGCCTCGCACAAGGAAGCGGCGGGCACGGTGTTCCTGGAGGCGGCGCACGTGGGCGTGCCGATCGTGGCCACGCGCGTGGGCGGCGTGCCGGAAATGGTGCTCGAAGGCAGCAATGCCCTGCTCGCCCCGCTGGGTGACCAGGCCGCCCTGACCGGCGCGTTGAAGACGCTGATCGAACAACCCGAACAGCGCCGACGCATGGGGCGCGCTGGCTGGGAATGGATGCGCACCGCACAGCGCTTCACCCCGTTGGGGCACACTGAAGCAACCGAACATTATTACCACCAGTGGTTGAAGGAACTGGGCCATGGCCAACGCTAGATCCGTGCCGGTATTGATGCACCACCACGTGTCGCCGTCGCCGGGCATGATCACGGTGTCGCCGGAGAATTTCGAAAGCCAGATCGCCTGGCTGGCCAGCAACGGCTGGACCTCGCTGACCCTGGACCAGTACGCCGACTTCCTGGCGGGCAAGCCGGTGCCGCGCAAGTCGATCGTGATCACCTTCGATGACGGTTACCTGGACAACTGGGTGTACGCGCATCCGATCCTGCAGAAGTACGGCATGCACGCAGTGGTGTTCGTGGTCACCGGCTGGATGGGCGAAGGCCCGGTGCGCCCGCATGCCGGCCAGCCCGGCGCCGTGCTGCCGGCCACGCCGGACCATCGCGGCTGTGAAGCGGCGATCCTGCGCGAGGACCGCACCGATGATGTGATGATGCGCTGGAGCGAGGCACGCGAGATGATCGCTGCGGGCACCTTCGAAGTGCATTGCCACACCCACACCCATACGCGCTGGCTGAAGCAGGACATCAGCCGCGAGCAGAAACGCGAAGGCATCACCCGCGATCTGTCGATGGCCCGGCAGGTGCTGCAGAAGCAGCTGGGCGAGGTGTCGGACACGCTGTGCTGGCCGTATGGCGACTTCGACGAGGACTACCTGCCGATCGCACGCGCGCAGGGCTTCCGCTACCTGCATACCACCCACCCGTTCGGGCGCAACGTAGTGGGCGGCGATCCGGAGCACATCTATCGTTTCGCTATCCGCAACCGCCCCGCCAGTTGGCTGCGCAAGCGCATCGCGTGGAGCTACAACCCGCTGATCGCGCCGCTGTTCAACCGCTTCAAAGCGAAGCAGAAGAAGATGGTGCCGGGGCCGTAACGCCGTGTGTGGCGCATCGCAGAATAAAAAACGCCCCGGCAAACCGGGGCGTTTTGCTGTCGCCTTGGCGACCGTGCCTCACGCCGCGGCGGCGGCCTTGACTGCGCTGGACAGGTTGTCGAGCGTGGCTTGCATCAGCTCGGCGGTATCGGCTTCCACCGTGACGCGCACCACCGGCTCGGTGCCAGACGGACGCAGGAAAGCGCGACCACGCCCCTTCACTGCCTCCTGAGCGGCGGCCAGTGCCGCCTGCACGCCCTGCGCCTGCACGATCGCCTTGGCCGAGACATTGGCCAGACGCACGTTGACGGTCTTCTGCGGCACCCGGTGCAGCCCAACCAGCGACTGACGCAGCGTGGTGCCTTCACGACGCAGCACTTCCAGCACCTGCAGCGCACTGACGATGGCATCGCCGGTGGTCGCACGGTCCAGGCACAGCAGGTGGCCGGAGGCTTCGCCGCCGAGCACGCCGCCACCCTCCACCAGTGCCTGGTGCACGTAGCGGTCGCCGACGTTGCTGCGCACGAACGGCAGGCCGAGGCGCTCCATGGCCTGTTCCAGCCCGAAATTGGTCATCAGCGTGCCCACCACCGGGCCGCGCAGGCGACCATTGCGCTGCCACGACGGCGCCAGCACATACAGCAGGTCGTCGCCGTCGACCGGGTTGCCCTGGTCGTCGGCCATCAGCACGCGGTCGCCATCGCCATCGAAGGCGATGCCAAGGTCGGCACCCACCTCGCGGACTTTGGCGGCAAGATTGTCGATGTGCATGGAGCCGACGCCATCGTTGATGTTCACGCCGTTGGGCTCGGCACCGATGGTGACCACGTCGGCGCCCAGTTCGCGGAACAGCAGCGGAGCGATGTGGTAAGTGGCGCCATGCGCGCAGTCGAGCACGATCTTCAGCCCGCGCAGGTCGAACGCGCGCGGCACGCTGGCCTTGCAGAATTCGATGTAGCGGCCCACCGCGTCGCGCGCGCGCATGGCCTTGCCCAGCCGATCGGATTCGGCGGTGGTGAAGGCGCTGTCCAGCGCCGCTTCCAGTGCAAGCTCGGTGGCATCGTCGAGCTTCTCGCCATCGGCGGAGAAGAACTTGATGCCGTTGTCGTAATGCGGATTGTGCGAGGCACTGATCACGATGCCGGCATCGGCGCCGAGTGTACGCGTGAGGAAGGCCACGGCCGGGGTCGGCATCGGGCCCAGCAGCTGCACGTCGGCGCCGGCGGCGACCAGCCCGGCTTCCAGTGCCGCTTCGAACATGTAGCCGGAGATGCGCGTGTCCTTGCCGATCACCACCACCGGGCGGTGCCCGGGGCGGTGGCCATTGCGTTCGGTCAGCACGCGGCCGAGCGCATTGCCCAGGCGCAGCACGAAATCAGCGGAAATCACGCCCTGCCCGACCCGACCGCGGATGCCGTCGGTGCCAAAATACTTGCGCGCCCCCATCAGGCGGCCTCGTCGGCGACCGGTGCCGGCTGGCGACCGAGCAACGCCAGCAGGTCGGCCAGGCGCTCGCGCAGTTCGCGGCGGTCGCAGATCTGGTCGATGGCGCCGTGTTCGAGCAGGAACTCCGAACGCTGGAACCCTTCCGGCAGCTTCTCGCGCACGGTCTGCTCGATCACGCGCGGGCCGGCGAAGCCGATCAGGGCGTGCGGTTCGGCGATGTTGATGTCGCCCAGCATCGCAAACGAGGCCGACACGCCGCCGGTGGTCGGGTGGGTGAGCACCGAGATATACGGCAACCCGGCCTCGCGCAGCTTGCCCAGCGCGGCGGACGTCTTGGCCATCTGCATCAGCGAGAACAGGCCTTCCTGCATGCGCGCGCCGCCGCTGGCGGAGAAGCACACGTAGGGTGCGCCGATGTCCAGCGCCTTTTCCGCGGCCAGCGAGAAGCGTTCGCCGACCACCGACCCCATCGAGCCACCCATGAAGGCGAAGTCGAAGGCCGACGCCACCAGCGGACGGCCCTTGAGCAGGCCCTGCATGGCGATCAGCGCGTCGTACTCGCCGGTGTTCTTCTGCGAGGCCTTGATGCGCTCGCTGTACTTCTTCTGGTCCTTGAACTTGAGCAGGTCGGTCGGTCCCAGGCGCGCGGCGATCTCGGTGGTGCTGTCGGCGTCGAACAGCGCGGCCAGGCGCGCACGGGCGCGGATGGCCATGTGGTGGCCACACTTGGGGCAGACTTCCAGGTTCTCTTCCAGCTCAGGGCCGTACAGCGCGCTGCCGCAATTGCTGCACTTCTCCCACAGGCCCTCGGGGACGCTGCGCTTCTTGCTGGGGACGTTGTCGGTGCGGATGCCCGACGGCATCAACTTGCTGAGCCAACTCATGCGGGATGCTACTTCCGTTCAGGGCGGCCCGAGGGCCGCAAAGGCGGACAGTCTAGCTCAGGCCCTCCCCGCCCGTGCACCCCCTGCGGGGTGCGGTGGGCCGGGGGAAAACCGTGCTGTGACGTATGTTTAGCAACGGGCGACGGCGGTCTCCGGCCGGGATTCCGATCCTCTCACGGCAACACCAGCGCCTTGGTCGTGTCGCGGGAGGCAGGCGGGCAGCCGCGCCCGGGACACGCACGTAAACCCGTCCATGGGGGCTCGTGGGCGCCTTGCTTGTTTGTGCAGTCCTGCACAAACGAGCAAGGCCGGGGTTGGGCGTCCTGCCCAACCCGTCCGGCGCATGCGCCGGACCCTTGGCGCCCACCGGTCCCGGGCGCGGCTGCCCGCCTGCCTCTGCACAGTATGCGGATCGGAGATCGAGGGCGCCGCTTGATCAGGCTTGGTCGAGCGCAGCACGCAGCGGCGCGAGGAAGGACTGTGCGGTCTGTGCGGCAGCACCTGCATCGGCACCTTCGGCAAGTGCGGCTACCAGGGCGCTGCCTACTACGACGCCGTCGGCTTCGACGGCCATGGCCGCGGCGCTGGCCGCATCCTTGATGCCGAAGCCGGCCACCACCGGTACCTGCGAGCGGCTGCGCAGGTCGCGCAGGCGGGCGCTGGCGGCGCTGCTGTCCAGACGGTCGGACGCACCGGTCACCCCGGCGAAGCTGACGTAGTAAAGGTAGCCCTGGGCCATTGCGGACAAGCTGTCCAGCCGCGCATCGGCGGTGGTCGGCGAGGCCAGCAGGATCAGCGCCAGGCCGGCGGCGGTGAAGATCTCACGGGTTTCAGCGGCCTCTTCCGGCGGCAGGTCGACCAGCAGCACGCCATCCACGCCGGCGGCGATCGCGGTCTGCGCGAAGCGCGCGGTGCCGTGGATCTCGACCGGATTCAGGTAGCCCATCAGCACCACCGGGGTGGTGGTGTCGTCGCGGCGGAAGGCGGCCACGGTTTCCAGCACGTAACGCAGCCCTGCCCCGCGCGCCAGCGCGCGCTCGGAGCTGCGCTGGATGGTGGGGCCATCGGCCATGGGGTCGGAAAACGGCACGCCGAGTTCGATCACGTCGGCGCCGGCGGCGGCCAGCGCATGCATCACCGGCACGGTGGCCTCCAGGCCCGGGTCGCCCGCGGTGATGAAAGGAATCAGCGCCTTGCGGCCGGAGGCGCGCAGGCGGGCGAAACAGGCATCGATACGGTCCACGGACATTTCAGGCACATCCTTCAATCAGTTCAACGGCGCCGCTGGCGCCCCAGTACAACTTCGAAATCACCCCGTCGACGATCTCCAGCCGGATCGCAAGATCCGAACCGGGGTCCTGCCAGGTGAGGTACTCGCCGGTTTCAGGATCGTAAGCGTGCGGCTGCGCGGTGCTGCCCCTGGGCAAGCGCTTGAGCGCTTCGGCACGCGACATGCCCAGGCGCAGCCCGAACGGACCGGACTGGGTGATGGTCTCGTCCGAACCGTCGAGCAGGGCCAGGTCGAAGCGCGCCACATGCCCGTCATCGACCATCATCGACACGCCTTCGGGCAGGCTGCCGCGCTCGTAATATTCGCAGCTGCCGAGCTGGCCGCCTTCGCTCAGGCCCGCCGAATGCCATTGCGCATCGGCATCCTCGGCGCTGAAACGCTGCCCGATCACCACGTCGCCGGCATGGTCCAGCGCTACCGAGACCACCGCGGGTGCGGCGTCGTTGTCGGTCGCTGTGGGCGCGGGCTCGGGATCGTCTTCGATCGGGCGGTTGGCGATGTCATCGTCGTTGCTGGCCGGCGCCCGCGCCGGTGCAATGGCCGCCGGTGACGCTGGCGCGGCAGCCAGCAGCGGCGGATCCGGCGGCGTGCAGCCGCTCAGGCCGACCACGATCAGCAGCGCACTTCCCTGGCGCAGCAGCGGATTCACAGCATCAGACCTTCGCGCGCGGCGATGGTGTGCACGTCCTTGTCGCCACGACCGGACAGGTTGCACAGCACCAGCTTGTCGCGGGGCAGTTCGCGCGCCAGCTTGATCGCCTGCGCCACCGCATGGCTGGATTCCAGCGCGGCCAGGATGCCTTCGCTGTGCGCCAGCTGGTGGAAGGCGGCCAGGGCTTCGTCGTCGGTGATGCCGACATACTCGGCCCGGCCGGCGTCAGCCAAAAACGCGTGCTCCGGGCCGACGCCGGGGTAATCCAGGCCGGCCGAGACCGAATGGGTCTCGGTGATCTGCCCGTCATCGTCGCAGATCACATACGTGCGGTTGCCGTGCAGCACGCCGGGGCGACCGGCGGCGATGGACGCGGCGTGGCGACCGGTGTCGATGCCATCACCGGCTGCTTCAGCGCCAACGATGCGCACCTGGCGATCGTTGAGGAAGGCATGGAACAGGCCGATCGCGTTGCTGCCGCCGCCGACGCAGGCGGTGATCGCGTCGGGCAGGCGGCCGTAATCGGTGAACATCTGCGCCCGGGCTTCACGGCCGACGATGGCGTTGAAGTCACGGACCATGCGCGGGTACGGGTCCGGGCCGGCCACGGTGCCGATGATGTAGAAGGTGTCGCGGACATTGGTGACCCAGTCGCGCATCGCTTCATTGAGCGCGTCCTTGAGCGTGGCCGAGCCGGAGGTCACCGGCACCACCGTCGCCCCGAGCAGCTTCATGCGGTAGACGTTGATCTTCTGCCGCTCGATGTCGGTGGCGCCCATGTACACCACGCATTCCAGGCCCAGACGCGCGGCCACGGTGGCGCTGGCCACGCCGTGCTGGCCAGCACCGGTCTCGGCGATGATGCGGGTCTTGCCCATCCGCGCGGCCAGCAGGGCCTGGCCGATGGTGTTGTTGATCTTGTGCGCGCCGGTGTGGTTCAGGTCTTCGCGCTTGAGCAGGATCTGCGCGCCGCCGACCTGTTTGCTGAGGCGTTCGGCGTGGTAGATCGGGCTGGGCCGGCCCACGTAGTGGGTGAGGTCCTTGTCGTAGGCGGCGATGAAGGCCGGATCGCGGCGCGCCTGGTCGTAGGCGGCAGCCAGCTCCTGCAGCGGCCCGATCAGCGTTTCGGCGACGAAACTGCCGCCGTAGCGGCCGAAATGGCCCTGGGCGTCGGGGTAGGCGTGGAAATCAACGATGGGGGATGCGGACATGTCGCGACAGCCGGTGGAGACAGGCTGCCAATTTAACGCACCTGTCATGACAGGAATATCGATAATATCTCCGACAACCTGTCAGGAAAACTCACATGAACGACAGCCCCCTGCCGCCGCTCAACGCCCTGCGCAGCTTTGAAGCGGCCGCCCGCCTGGGCGGAGTCGGCCGCGCCGCCGAAGCCCTGCACGTCACCCATGGCGCGATCAGCCGACAACTGCGCCTGCTGGAGGATCACCTGGGCGTGGCCCTGTTCGAGCGCGACGGCCGCGGCCTGCGCCTGACCCGCGCCGGCGACATCCTGCAGGCCGCCTGTGCGGGGGCTTTCGGACAGATCCGCGAGGCGGTCACGGTGCTGCAGCGCCAGCAACGCCCCGAGGCGCTGGTGCTGGGGTGCAGCGGCAGCATCCTGGCGCGCTGGATGATTCCCCGCCTGCAGACGCTGCAGGCCGACCTGCCCCAGCTGGCGCTGCATTGGTCGGCCCAGGACGGCAGTTTCACCGATGCACAACAGGCCCTGGACGCGGTACTGCTGCTGGCCCAGCCGCCGTGGCCGCGGCGGTGGCAGGTGCGTGAGCTGGCCCCGGAACGGGTCGGGGTGGTGGTCAGCCCGCAGCACCCGGCGGCGGCACGGCTGCGCCAGCACCCGCCCTCCGCACTGCTTGGCGAGCCGTTGCTGCACACCACCTCGCGGCCGCAGGCGTGGCCGGCCTGGGCGGACGCACACGGGGTGGACCCGGCCCGGTTGCAGCTGGGCAGTGGCTTTGACCATCTTTATTACCTGCTGGAGGCGGCGGTCGCCGGGCTGGGCGTGGCGATTGCGCCGGAGCCGTTGGTGGCCGACGAGCTGGCTGCCGGACGCCTGCTGGCGCCGTGGGGGTTTGGCGCCACCGGCGGGTTCTGGGTGCTGGCGACACCGGAGGGTGCACCGGATCCGCGGGTGGATGCATTGGCCGAGTGGCTGGCCGCGCAATTGGCGCGCGGCTGACGAGAGCCCGCGATTGCCGACCGTAGATCCACGCCATGCGGGGATGCCGGGCGGCGCGTGGCGCGTTTTCCTGAAGGGCCATGCTGCTGCACAGAGAGCAGCCACGCATGGCGTGGCTCTACCTTAGTGCGCGGCGGGCGTCAGCCGGCGGTCGGGGCGGCCAGGCGCTGTTGCACGTCTTCGCGCAGCCGCGCGAGTTCGACTTCGGCCTGCTGGCGCTGCTGCATGCCGTCGCGGTGGATGCTGCGCACCTCTTCGACCGTGGCGATCAGCTGCTCGTGCACGTGGCGCAGCGTGGCCACGTCGATCACCGCACGCTGGTTGGCCTTGGCGGTGTCCACCGTGGTCTGGCGCAGCAGGTCGGCGTTGCGGCGCATCAGGTCGTTGGTGGCATCGTCGATGGCATTGGACAGCGCCACCGCGCTCTTCTGCTCGCTCAGCGACAGCTGGATCGCGAACTGGCGCTTCCACGACGGGATGGTGATGTCACGGACCGTGTTGAACTTCTCGATCAGCAGGATGGCGTTGGCCTGGATCAGGCGGATCATCGGCAACGATTGATCGGCCGCGTGCTGCATCACCACCAGGTCGCCAATGCGCTTGTCGAGCAGGCGGATCGCGTTGTCCAGTTCGCCCTGGCGGATGCGTACCTGCGGATCGTCCTGGCCAAGCGTGGCCTGCTGCTCGCTGCGCAGCTCGCTGATCCGACGCTTGCCGGCGGCGATGTGCAGGCCCAGCGCATGGCGCTCCTCGCGCACGATGTCGTGCATGCGGTCGAATTCGCCCACGCGCTGCGCCATCAGGGTCTGCTGGCTGCCCACATCACCCATCAGCTGCTCGATCTGGCGATTGGTATCGCTGAACTTCTGCACCAGCTCGCCCTTGGAGGCGCGCAGCTTGTCGATCAGCCCGCCGATCACCGGCACCTTCGAGCGTTCGGCCAGGCCATCGAGCTTGAGCGAACGCGCGATGCGCACCACCTCGCCCAGCTTGTCGCCGCTGGCATCCAGGTCGCGGTTGCGCACCTGGTCGAGCAGCTGGCTGGAAAACGCGGCGGTCTTGGCGGCCGCATCGCGACCGAAGACCTGCAGGTTGCCGGGACGGATATCTTCCAGGCCACGGCCGATCGCGTCGATCTTCGGCAGGTCGTCACGACCCAGGCCGAGCGCCTGCAGCGCGGCATCGTCCAGCGCATCGACGGGGGTGACAGACAGCGCCTGGGTGTCCTGCGGGTCCTGGGTCATCGGTGGATCTCCATGCTGGGCGGCGGCCGTCGGTGGCACACCGGTAAGAACAGGGGGTTCATCGGAGTCTAGCCTGCGCCGAGGCGACCTCGGCGGCGATCTGCGCCTGCAGCGCCGCGGCCTGCTGGTTGTGCCGGGTCTGATCCTGCGCCTGCCGCGCCAGGGCGGCTTGTCTCCACGCCGGCAGCAGCACATCGGCGATGCGCCGGAAGCGCGCCAGCAGCGCGTCGTCCTGCGCCTGCAGCAGCTGCCATTGCCCCCCTTCGCTGCGCTGCAGTGCCGCCAGCCGGCGCAGGTGATCCAGACGCTGGGCGAACACGGCGTGCTGTTCGGTATCGGGCAGGCTGGGCAACTGCAGGCTGCCAGCGTCGATCCAGTGCTCCAGCGCGACGGCGGCCTGTTCGGCGGCCGCGATCGCGCTCTGGCGCTGCATGGCGCGGGCCTGCAGCGCACGTGCGCGGTCTTCGGCCTGCACCAGCAGCACGCCCAGCTGCGGTTGCAGCGCATCGGCATCGCGCTGGCGCTCAACGTCGCGACCCAGCAGCCGTCCCCACCAGCCGGCCCGGCGACGCAGCTGCGCCGGATCGGCCGATTGCAGCGCCAGCGCGATCCGCGCCAGCACCTCGATCAATCCAGCGGCGCTGCCGTCCTCGCTACCGCTGCCCTGCCCCTGCGCATGCCGTGCGATGGCATCGAGCAGCGGCTGCGCATACGCCGCCAATGCCGCCACCGTCCGAGTGTCGCCATCGAGCTGCGCGGGCGCGGGCAAGGGCACGGTCATGCGTGGGCGTCATCCACCGAGGTGTCGTCGCGCGGCGGCACCGCCGATTCGCCGTAAAAGTGGCGCATCAAGGCTTCATCCAGCGCGCGCTCTTCCGGCGTGCTGGCCCGGCGCGGTCGCAGCCGCTGGCGTGGTGCCGGCTCGGCGTCCATCTGCTGGCGTACCCAGCCGGCCAACAGGGCCAGCGTCTCGCCGGTGCGCACCTGCTGTTGGTGCGATTGCCCAAGCAGCTGCAGCAGCGGTGCCAACCCGGCCTGCAGGCCATCGGCGAGCGGTTCGGCCAGCGGCGGCGCGGGGGTGGGTGACGCGGCAGCGACCGGTTCTGCGCGCGCGACTGACAGCCGTTCCAGCGCCGACAGCAACGCCGGCCACGGCGCCGGTTCCACCTCGGCCTGCGGTATCGGCGGCGGCAACTGCAGTGCGCTGGCGATGTCGGCCAACTGCGCCACCATGCGTCCCCCGACGTCGCTGTCGCCGGCCCCCATGGCCTTGTTACGCAGGAAATCGCGCTTGATCTGCTGCCAGCGCGCCAGGTCTTCCCCCTGCAGCAGGCCACGCAGTTCAGCGAGCTTGAGCAGGTTCTCCTCGGCGCCGGTGGTGAGCAGCTGGGCTTCGCCCAGGTAATGATCGGAGACCAGCTGCTGGAGCTCGGCCTCGTTCATCACCGGGGAGATCTTCTCCGACAGCTTGTTCATGTTGCGGTAGCTGCCCTGCAGCCGGAACGGTGGTTCCGTGCGGTAGCGGTCGTCCTGCGCAGCGCTGGCGATGTACTGCTGATTGACCCGGTAGACCACGTCGCGCACGCGCAGCATGCGCTGCAACGTGGCCACGATCTCATTGACCTCCGCGCCACTGTAGGCATGGCTCAGCGCGTTGGTGGATACCTCCTTGCCCATCGCACGTTCCACCAGCAGGTACAGGTCGGCCATGTCACGGGTAGCCAGCGGCGCCAGCACCGGATTGGAAGTGAGGCTGTTTTCGATATAGCTCAGGGTGAAGGCATCTTCCATGCCGCCGAGCACATCGCCGAGGTTGTAGATGTCGGCACGGTTGGCGAGCATGTCTGGAATCTTGAACACCTCGCCGGACTCGGTATACGGGTTGCCGGCCATGACCACGCAGAACTTCTTGCCGCGCATGTCGTAGGTCCGGGTACGCCCGCGCCACACGCCCTCGATGCGGCGGGTGCCGTCGCACAGTGAAATGAACTTCTGCAGGAACTCCGGGTGGGTGTGCTGGATGTCATCGACATACAGCATGGTGTTGTTGCCCATCTCCAGCGCCAGGTTGAGCTTTTCCAGTTCCTGCCGCGAGGTGGCGTCCGGCGCCTGCGCCGAGTCCAGCGAGCGTACCTCGTGGCCGAGCGCCGGGCCGTTGATCTTCATGAAGACCAGGCCAAGCCGGTGCGCCACGTATTCCATCAGCGTGGTTTTGCCGTAGCCCGGCGGGGAGATCATCATCAGCAGCCCCATCAGGTCGCTGCGCTTGTTCTCCCCGACCGTGCCCATCTGCTTGGCTAGGTTGTCGCCGATCACGCCCAGGTAGACATCGTTGATCAGCTTGTTGCGCACGAACGAAGACAACGGCCGTGCCTTGAACTCGGACAGGCGCAGGGTATCTCGTTCGCGCGCGACGATGCGCTGGCGTACCGCCTGGTAGGCGTGGAACGCCGGGACGAACACGTCGTTGTGGTGCTGCAGGCGGGCCAGGAAGTCATCCAGCGACAGGTTCATGCGCCCCTGCACGATGCGCGGATGCTCGCCCAGCAGCCCGTCAACGCTGACCAGCAGGGCCGTCTCGCTGGCGCGGGTGCGCAGTGCCCGCTGGACCAGCAGCAGTGCTGCCGCTTCGTCGGCGTAGCCGGCATGGTCGGTGAAGGCCGCAGTGCGGCACAGCGCGCGCAGCCACTGCCCGGCCAAGGCCAAGCGCGTGGTCAGCCCATCCTGCTCGCGCTGCAGCGCGCGCTCCACGCTTTCGCGTTGGCCCGCGGCCTGCAGCTGCTGCCCGAGCGCCTCCAGCAACGCCAGCGCGTAACGGCTGCTGGCAAAGACCGGCTCGCCGGCAGACAGTTCATCGCCCAGGTACGCCGCCGCGGCGAGGTGCTCGGCAGCGTTGAACGGCAAGCCCTGCTCATCATTGAACGCGGCCAACGCGTGGGCCATCTCCGCACGCAAGGCGAGCTGGCCTTCATCGGACCCGAACAGACGTGCGATCGCGTCTGCGCCGGCCTGCCGTGCCGGCCACTGCGCCACGTCCTCGCGACGCTGCTGCGCCGCCCAGAACAGCATCGCCAGTGCGCGCACGCGTGGGGCATGCCGCAAGGTCCCCGCCGCCTGCTGCAGGGGCAGCAGCGCGCGCAGGATGGTGGCGGCATCGTGGTCGTGGATACCGCGTTCGTAGCCTTCCCGATAACGCGGTGCGGCGAAATCACGCACGCTGCGGTCCAGCGCGTCCGGCTCGGCCGCGCTGTGCTGCAGCGTGGCCAGGTCCAGCCCCTCGCGCCCCTCCATCGCCGCGCGCAACACGCTGCCGGCCAGGTACTCGCCGCGGTACAGCGTGGCCGATTCCGAATCCAGGCTGAGCTGCCAGTACGGCTTGAGTTCGGCCAGTTCCGGGTCGTGCAGGGTCTCCAGGAAATCGGTGCCGGTCAGGTGGATGGCCAGTTCGTCGCCACGCGGCAGGATGGTCAGGTCCAGGGCCTGGGTGTTGACGCTGAAACGATGGCGCGGGCCCAGCCGCACCACGTTGCCACCGGCTTCGAACAGATCGCTGCGGTCGCGCAGCGCGCGCACGGCCTGGTCACGCACACCCTTCAGGCGCGACTCGATGTCGTCGGCCTTGACGCTGTCGCGCAGGCTGCGCAGGCGCTCGGCCAGTTCACGCAGCTTGAGGATCAGCGGATCGCCGGCGAAGAACGCGTTGAGCTCGTCGGTGGTGGCGAAGCGCTCGGTGCGTTTGGCCAGCCCGTCGAGGATGCGGTTGGCCGCGTCCAGCACCGAGCGCGCCTTGCGCTGGCGTTCGTCCTGCAACGCCTGCTTGTGCGCTTCGAAGGCCTCGATCAGTTCTTCGCGTTTGGCCAGGATGTCGCCGAGGAACTGCTCATGCTCACCGAACTGGCTTTCCAGCTCCTCCAGCTGGACCAGCAGGCGCGACATCTGCTCGTCGGCACGCTCCGGATCGGTGGCCATCGCCAGGGCACTGGTGATGGCCTGGGAGAACAGCGCGAACTGCGCGGCGAACTGCGCCACCGCTTCGGCCGAGCCGAGGCTGCGGCGGCGTTGCTCGGCACGTGCACGGGTCTGGTTGAGGCGTGCGTAGATTGCCGAGATCGCCTCGACCACGCGGGTGCGTGCGGTGGCGTCATCGACCTTCAGGCCGGCCATCAGCTCGGACAGCATGTCCAGGTCGGCCGACATCGCGCGCAGCCCGGCCAGCTGCTCATCCAGTACGCGCGCGCTCTCAGCCTGTTGCGCGGCCGCGTCCAGCACCTGCAGGCGTTCGCCCAGCGGCGCCAGCGCGGCGTCGCCGGCGAGGAACTCCCCGGTGGCCGCCCCGATGCTGTCCTGGGCCTGCTGCAGGGCGGCGGTCATCGCATCGATCAGGTCGGTGTCGATGTAGCGGTAATCGCGGATGGTAAGCAGGTGGCCGCGTTGGGCCGAGATCGCATTGAGCGCCTCGACGAAGGCCTGCACCTCCGTCCAGTTCTCCGGCTGCAGGCGCGCGAGCAGGGCCTTCTGCGCACTCTGCGCCTGGGCCATGGCCTGCGCGGACTGCGCACGGATCGACTGCACCTTTTCGTACTCGTCCAGCACCGACTCGCCGGTGCTGCTGACGTCGCGCAGCAGGCTGGCGGCGCCGCTGCACTGTTCATCGTCCAGCCAATGGTGGGCATCGAACAGGCGCCGGGTGTCCTGCACCAGGCGCTGGTAGCGCTGCACCGAGGCGTCCCCGCCCTCGATGGTCCGGGCCAGGTCGAAGAGATTGGAGATGCCGCGCACCAGTTCGGCATTGCCGATGCGGCCCATGAAGGTGTTGCCGGGCGGCCGGCTGGCGGCGAACTCATCGCTGCTGAAGGGCGTCTGCCAGACCTGCATGGCGTGGATCCGGGTGGGCTCGCTGCCCTCGGCGTGGAACAGCACCATGCGCCCATCGTGCATGAACGCGTAGCCGTGGCCGAACACCGGGTTCTGCAGCACGCGCTGGATGGTGTTGTAGACGAACAACGCCGAGCGGCCGCCTTCGCGCTCGTAGAAGATGTACAGCACGTCTTCGCCGTTGGGCGAGCGGATCGCACGCTTGAACTGCATGCCGTCCATCGCCGCGTCGAAGGCCTTGTGCTCGCCGTTCTGCAGGTAATAGCCGCCGGGGAAGATGATGCCGTGGTCTTCAGGCAGCTGCACGCAGGCCTGCACAATGGCATCGTTGCGGGTGATGTTGCCGGTGAGGGTGTTGTAGATCAGGCCGCGCCATACGGTCTCGCGGTACGGCAATACCTTGAGCAGGATCAGCGACCCGACCCGGGCGAAATCGAACTGGGCATCGTCCAGCGACTGGGTGCTGTCCTCGACCGGTTCGCTGTAGACGCCCTGCCCGCTTTCGGTGTTGTTCTCGACCTTGATCGTCAGGTCGCCACCGGTGGTTTCCACGAAGAGGGTGTCGAGGATGTTCAGATGCGCGTGGCGACCGGTGACGGCCATGTCGCGGGTGGCGCGGGTCCACTCGAAATCGAACGGTGGCGGCAGCGCGATATCGCGCTCGCCACGGGCATCGAGGTAGGTCAATTCGCCATCGCGGGCCAGCGCCCAGCGGAACACGCGTACGTCGCTGCTGCGTTCGCCGATCTGGAAGGCGGCGAGCAGCTTGTCGCCGATCACGATCAGCTGCAGCAGGCGCGCGTGCTTGTAGTAGGCGTAGAGCTCGGCGAAATCGTGCACGAAGCCGGGCTGGGCCAGGAAACTGCCCTTGGCCTCCACCGGTACGACGTCGTAGCCGTCGTTGGCCTGCACCAGCCGGTACAGCCCGAACACGTCCTCGACCCGGGTCTGGGTCTTGAGGCCGATGAAGACGTTGTAGCCGAACAGCAGCAGGTCCGGGCCGACCTGGACGATGTCGCGGCCGACGCAGTTGTTCTCGCTGCGGATGCGGAAGCGCCCGGTGACCTCCAGCCGGCTGTCGCCGAACTCGGCCAGGCGCTGCCGGTTCAGGGCATCGGCGACCGTGCGCAGGCGGCTGCCCTGCTCGTCCAGGCGGCGGCGCAGCACTTCATAGGCGCCGCCTTGGGCGACGGCCTGGTCGACGCTGGCGGTGGCGTCCGGCACGGACGGCTCGGGACGGTTGGCGGTATCGGACATCGGCTTCCTTCCGGCTCACGGACAACCGGCCGGGCGAGCCGGCCGGGGATGGCGTGGCGGCGGCATCAACGCCACCGCCGGGGGCGGAGCGCGCCTTCTCGGGCGACGCTCCGATACCGCTGACTCAGCGGGTTTCGACCACGTCTGCGGTCACGACCGTGGGCGTCGCGTCGACCACCTCTTCAGGGATCTGCCGCGGCGCTTGTTCGCGCGGGGTCACGCCGAGGTAGCGCTGCATCAGGTCCTGCACGATCGGGCTCTTGCCGGCCAGGCCTTCGATGGACTTGCCCAGCGAGACGGCCTTGATCAGGTTCTCGAACATGCCGCCGTCGCCGCCGACCAGGTCGATGTCGGCATTGCGCAGCGCGCTGGCGATGACGCCGGCGTTTTCGCGCGAGACTTCCTTGCCGGCTTCGATGGACGCCAGGGCCTGGGTGAGGCTGTTGTCGAGCATCATGCGGAACTCTTCATGACCGCGCGCGGTGTCGCTGAGCGAGGCGATCGCCTCGAACTTGCGGACCAGGCCCTCGGCCTCGGCGAGCAGCTTCTTCTGCACCACGCCGGCTTCGGCGCCACCGAGCGACTCGGTCGCGCTGGCACGGGCGCGGCCCATCTGCTCTTCACCCTGGGCCTGGGCCTGCAGGTTCTCGGCGAGCACGCGGGCCTCGTTGGTGCCCTGCTTGAGGTTGGCATCGGCCTTGGCTTCGATCACGCGGGCCTCGGCGATGCCGACCTTTTCGATGGCCAGTGCCGACGCTTCGCGCACCTGTGCCTCGGCCAGTCCGGGGGCGGCCTGTTCGGCGCGGGTACCGTCGGCCAGCAGGCGCTTGGCTTCGGCCTGCTTGCCGGCCGCCTCGTGCTCGGCCTGGGCCAGCGTGGTGATTTCCACCGCGCGGTGCTTGGCGGCGGTCTCGCCAGCCTGCGCTTCCTTGACCTGGCGCACCAGCAGTTCCTGGGCCTTGCCTTCGGCTTCAAGGATCAGCACCTGCTTCTGGCGGTCGGCCTCGGAAACTTCACGCACTTCCTTGATGCGCTCTTCTTCCTGCGCCACGGTCTTGTCGATGGCGATGCGCTCGCGGGTGATGTTGGCCACGTCCATCTTGCCGGACTCGACCACCTTGTCGCGCTCCACGCCCTGCAGCTGCACTTCGCGCTGGGTGGTGACCTGCTCCAGCTGACGCGCGCGCTCGACCCGCTCGGATTCGATGGCCACCGCGCGCTGGCGGTTCTGCTCGGCCACTTCGACTTCACGCATGCGGTTCTGCTCGCGGATTTCGATCACTTCCTGCGCTTCGATGCGGGCCTGTTCGGACAGCTGGCGCTGTTCTTCCTGGACCTTGGCGGTCTCGGCTTCCTCGCGGGCGCGGATGGTATCGATCTCGCGCTTCTGCCGTGCTTCGGCCTCGGCCTGCTGGCGCTCCAGCGCCAGCAGCGCTTCGCGCGCCTCGACGTTCTTCTTGGTAATGGCCAGCTTTTCGTTCTGTTCGAGCTCGTTGGTCACCACGTTGTGGGTGGCGGTGAGTTCGGTGATCTTGCGGATGCCCTGGGCGTCGAGGATGTTGTTCTGGTCCAGCAGCAGCTTCGGGGTCTGCTCCAGGTAATCGATGGCCACGTCTTCCAGCGCGTAGCCGTTGAGGTCGTTGCCGATCACCGCGATGATCTCGTCGCGGAATTCCTGGCGCTTCTCGAACAGTTCGGTGAACTCGAATTTCTTGCCGACCGTCTTCAGCGCTTCGGAGAACTTGGCGTTGAACAGCTCATCGACCGCGTGCTTGTCCGAGGCGCGATCGGCGCCGATGGCCTTGGCCACGCGCAGCACGTCGGCCTGGGTTTCGTTGACGCGCAGGTAGAAGGCCACGGCGATGTCGGCGCGCATGTTGTCGCGGCAGATCAGGCCTTCCTTGCCGCGGCGGTCGATCTGCAGGGTGATCAGGCTGATCCGCATCAGCTCGGCGCGGTACAACACCGGTATGATCAGCGCACCGGTGAAGTGCACCTTCGGCTGGGAACTCATGTCGTTGACGATCAGGGCCACGCCCTGGTCCACCTTGCGATAGAACGCCTTGAACAGCCCGGCGAGGCCAAGCAGGAGGACCAGCAGGATGCCGACCCCGATCACGAACGGGGCCAAGGTCGCAAAACTCATCGGTGGATCTCCTTATCGCCCGGGATCAGGCTGTCTTGGATGGAAAGCGCGGGGTGGTCGTTTTCACGCACCACCAGGTAATGGTTGTGTTCGGCCACGTAGTCCAGCAGCACCACGCGCTCGCCGCGCGCCAGGGTGGCGCCCTCACGCGAACGCACCTGCAGGATGAGGCCGGCGCCGCCGTCATCGACGTTGGCGTAGCCGCTGCCGGCAGTGACCTGCGGCGAGGCAACCACGCCGACACGGCCCAGCAGCGAGGCCTGCGCGACCGGGCGCAGGCGCAGCAGCAGGCGTCGGATCGGGCGCAGCACGATCACGCTGAGCGGCACGGCGGGAATCAGCGCAAGTACGGCGGTAACGCTGCCCGCCAGCCACCGCAACGGCGTCGGCAATGACTGCAGCAGGAACAGATGCACGAAATAGGTGGCGGTCCACCCGAAGAAGGCCAGCAGCGCGATCACCAGCATCACCGGCGCGCCGCCGAGGCCGAGCCGCGAAAACATGCCGGAGATACCGTGCAGGCCGTCATCGCCCAGGTGTAGGTCCATGCCGTCGTGGGCGATGGCGTCATCGACCATGCCGCACGCGGCCAGCAGCCAGTACAGCACGGCGAACGCCAGCACGATGCTGTAAGGCAGCGTGGGGAACGTCAACGCGACAGTGAGGAACTCGTTCATTCCGTGTCTTCCTTGCGATGGCGGCCGACCTTTCCCCCGGCTGCCTCCTGTGGGCGCGCGCTCCGGCGTGCCCGTCTACGCGCCGTCCCAGCCGCGCCATGTCCTGTCGATGCTACGTGAAATTTGGCGGTGCGCCCATAGCAACGCCGCTACGCGTTGCGCAGCAGGTAAAAAGGGTGTCGGCAAAGGCCCCCGGGCCGACGACAGGTCGGCCGGTACGGCTCAATCAGCTTCGTGGCAGTCCGCGCGGCGGACTTCCTCGACGAACTTGCGCATCTTGTAGCCGTCCTTGATGCCCGGCTCGGACTCGATGCCGCTGGATACGTCCACGCCCCACGGCAGGGTCGCCACGATCGCGTCGAACACGTTGTCCGGGGTGATCCCGCCGGCGAGCAGGAACGGCCGGTGCAGGCCGGTGGGCAGGCGGGTCCAGTCGAAGGCCACGCCCGTACCGCCGCCGCCGCCGGGCGCGTGGCTGTCGAACAGGAAGCCGGCCGCGCTCGGGTAACGCAGTTGCAGCTGGCGCGCGTTGACCTCATCGCGGCCGCCCATCGCCACGGCCTTCAGGTAGGGCATGTTGAAGCTGCGGCAGAACGACTCGTCTTCCTCGCCATGGAACTGCAGCAGGGTCGGACGCACGGTACGCAGCACTTCGCGCACCTCTTCCTTGCTGTTGTCGCGGAACAACGCCACCACATCGACCATCGGCGCGATCGCCTGCCGCATCGCCCGCGCCTCGGCCGGGGCGACCCGGCGCTTGCTCTCACGGGCGAAAATGAAGCCGACCGCGTCCACGCCCAGCTCCCCCGCCAGGCGAACATCGCCAGCGCGGGTCATGCCGCAGAACTTGATACGGGTGCGATAGAAAGAGCGGCTCATAAAGTGACCTCGGCGGGCAGTTGCCAGTTGTCGGGGTACAAGGGTCCAACGAACACCAATCCCTGCGGCGGTGCAGTCGGCCCGGCCACGGTGCGGTCCTGGCCAGCCAGCAGCTCGCCCATCCACGACACCGGTTTGTCCCCGGATCCGACCAGGATCAGTGAACCGACGATATTGCGCACCATGTGATGAAGGAATGCATTGGCCTGAACGCAGACCTCCACCACCTCGTCCTCGCGCCGGACGCTGATCGCCTGCAGCTCGCGGCGGGCATGCAGGGCCTCGCACTGGATGCTGCGGAAGGCGCTGAAGTCGTTTTCGCCCAGCAGCGCCTGCGCCGCCGCATGCATCCGCCCGGCGTCCAGCGGCCGTCGCTCCCAGCTCAGGGTCTGCCGGTGCAGCGCCGGGCGTACCTGGCGGTTGAGCAGGCGGTAGCGGTAGCGCCGGGCCCGCGCTGAGAAACGCGCGTGGAAATCCTCGGCCACCGGCACGCACCAGCGCACCGCGATCGAACGCGGCAGGCGGGTGGTGGTGCCCAAGGTCCATCCGCGTGGATCACGGGCGACGTCGGTGTCGAAGTGCACCACCTGGCATTGCCCATGCACGCCGGCATCGGTACGGCCGGCGCAGGTGACCTTGATCGGGGCGTCGGCCACCGATGACAACGCCTCCTGCAGGCTGGCCTGCACGCTGGGGCAACCGCTTTCGCCCAGCTGCTGCCAGCCCTTGTATTCACTGCCGTCGTACTCCACGCCCAGTGCGTAACGCATGCTCAACCTCTGTTGCATCGGGGACCGGCGCGGGAGCGACCGGTCGTAATCTCAGGCCGGGTCGCGTGCGGCCCACACCGCCAGCGACCTCAACCGGTCGCGCTCATCCCAGCCGCGCCAGCAGCTCGCGCGCCTGCGCCTGGCTGTGCGGATCGGCTGCGGCGACCACGTCCTGCAGCAGGGTGCGCGCGGTTTCGGCATCGCCCAGGTCCAGGTAGGCGATCGCCAGTTCCAGGCGATCGCGACCGGCGGCCGGTACGCCGTGGCTGCTGTCGAGGTCGCTGCCGGTGCCGACGTCGAACGGTGCGAGGGCATCGTGAGCGGTGTCGGTGTCGGTGTCAGGGTGGGTGTCGACACGGGCGTCGGCGGCCGCGTTGCCGTCGTCGGGGAATTCGAACACGCCGCGGAACGCGGGCTGCGCGGCGGCCTCCAGCGCGTGCACCGGCGTCGGATCGACCGGACTATCGAGATCGGCGGCAGCGTAGCTGCGGGGGTCCGGGTCGGTGATGACGTCATCGACGACGGTGATATCGCGGTCCACGCCGTCCACCGTATCAACGGCGGCGGCGCGGTAACCCGGCTCAGGCTCGAGACTGAACACCGGCTCGCGGCGTCCACCATCAAGCACATACCCCGGCGGCGTTGCGTAGTCCTCGGTGACGTCCTCGACCGGATCGGCATCGTGCGGCTCCTGCTGCGCAGCCAGTTCGTCGACGTAATCGGTCGCGGGCACCGCCGCCGCCAAGGCGGTGGCATCCAGTCCGTCGCGACGCAACGGCGGCAAGGGTGACGGCTTGCGGCGACGGGCCACGGCCCAGCCGGCTACGACCAGCAACAGCACCGCCAACCCCAGCCAGTACCAGCCCGCACCGCCGGCCTCGCGCGCAGCCGGGGCCTGGCCCAGGCGCTGCTGGGCCGCGGCCAGGTCGCTGTCCTTCATCGCGATCAGCGACTGCTGCTGCTTCTCCAGTTTTTCGAGTTCGGCCACGCGGCCGCGCAGCTCCTGGATTTCGGCATCGCGGGTGGCGACATCTTCCTTGGCCTGACGCAGTTGTTCGTTGCCCAGCATGTCACCCTCACTACCGGCAGCGGTGCCGGTGGTTGTCCCTGCATTGTTGTCGGTGGCGGCGACCGCCGGGGCGATCTCCAGCCGTGCACCGCCGGCAGCGGCCGGCGCCGTGGCCGGGCCGGGGCTGGCGGCCACGCCGCTGCTGGCCGGCTGCGGGATCGCTGCACGCGACTGGCGCCATTGCGCGGCATGCTCGCGCACGATCGCCGCCGCTTCATTGGCGTCGATCGGCGCGGCGTTGTCACCGGCGGGGCTGCGCAGCACCGCGCCCTGCTTGAGCAGGTTCACGTTGCCACGGATGAAGGCATCGGGATTGGCGCGCAGCAGCGCAATCATCGCCTGGTTGCGGTTGATGCCCTGCCCGCGCGCCACGCTGTCGGCAATCTGCGACAGCGTCTGGCCGCGCTGCACGGTGATGCTGCCATCGGCGGCCACGCTTGCGGGCGCGGGTGCCGGTGCGGGTGCAGGCGCGCGCGGGGCGCTGTTGCGCGGCGGCACCGGCACGGCGCGCGACGGGGTGGGGGCGGCTGCAACCGGTGTGGCCGGCTCAGCCGTCGGCACCGGATCGGGCTCGCGCACGATGGCGTTGGACATCGCGCCGGCCGGGGCGACGATCTCCGGTTCGGCCACGGCCAACGCGCTGTTGGGCGCATCGACCAGGGCGGAGTATTCGCGGACCAGGCGGCCCTGGCCCCAATCGGCTTCGATCAGGAAGTTCAGCGAGGGCGTGGTGACCGGGGCCTGCGTGCTGACCCGCACCACCGCCCGCCCCTGCGCGTTCTGGGTGAGCTCGAACTGCAGCTCACTGACCAGCCCGGCCGGGCGTTCCAGCCCGACCCGCGCGAAGGTGACCGGCGAGGCCAGGGCCACGCGCAGGTTCTGCAGCTCGGCCGGATCGGCCGAAATCACCGGAATTTCGGCCAGCAACGGCTGGCCGGGCTTGGACAGCACCCGGATATCGCCCAGCCCCAGGGCCATGGCGGAGCTACTGGCCAGGGCCAGCAGCAGCGTGGACACATACTTGAGCGGGCGCAATGCGCCCGGAGCCCGGTTGTTCATGGCGGCCAATATAACGGCTCCCCCCGTGATCGGCGATGGTTCAATTGCAGCGGCCGATGGCATCCCCATGCCATCGGCACTGCGCGATCAGCCTTCGGCGGCGACCAGTTCGGCCAACTGCACGGCGTTGAGGGCGGCGCCCTTGCGGATGTTGTCCGACACGATCCACAGGTTCAGGCCGCGCGGGTGCGAGAGATCCTCGCGAATCCGGCCGACATATACCGCATCGTTGCCCGAGGCGTGGGTGACCGGGGTCGGGTAACCGCCGGCTTCGTGCTTGTCGACCACTTCCACGCCGGGCGAGCGCGACAGCAGTTCGCGCGCGGCTTCCGGGGTGACCTTGTCGCGGGTTTCGATGGTGACCGCTTCGGAGTGGCCGTAGAACACCGGCACGCGCACCGCGGTGGGGTTCACCAGGATGCTGTCATCGCCAAGGATCTTGCGGGTTTCCCAGACCAGCTTCATCTCTTCCTTGGTGAAGCCGTTGTCCAGGAAGTCGTCGATGTGCGGGATCAGGTTGAAGGCGATCTGCACCGGGAAGCGCTGCGGGTCGATCTGCTGGAAGCTGAGCAGCTGGCCGGTCTGCTTGCCGAGTTCTTCCAGCGCCGAACGCCCGCCACCGGACACCGACTGGTAGGTGGCCACGTTGATGCGCATGATGCCGTACTGGCGGTGCAGCGGGGCGAGCGCGACCAGCATCTGCATGGTCGAGCAGTTCGGGTTGGCGATGATCCCGCGCGGGCGGTGCTTCAGCGCATCGGGGTTCACTTCGGAGACCACCAGCGGCACGTCATCGTCGTAACGGAACGCCGAGGAGTTGTCGATCACCACCGCACCGGCGGCGGCGAACTTCGGGCCGAACTCCTTGGACACGCTGCCACCTGCGGAGAACAGCGCGATGTCCACGCCGGTCGGGTCGAAGTCGGCCAGGTCCTGGACCTTGATCTTGTCGCCCTGGAAGTCGATTTCGCCACCGGCCGAACGCGAGGACGCGAGCAGGCTCAGCGTGGCGATCGGGAAGTTGCGCTCGGCCAGGATGGCCAGCATGGTTTCGCCGACAGCACCGGTGGCACCGACGACGGCGACGTGGAAACGACGATCTGGATTGTTCATGAGAACCTCTTGTTGGGGTGCCGACCTGCGGTCGGCAGCTACCGTGCTTTGGGGATGTGTACCAACCAACGGTTGATACCTACCGGAATTTGAAAGGGGTGTGCCAACCGACGGTTGGTACCTGCCACGCGCTGGGTTCGGGGAACCTCGCCTGCTGGTCGCGGAGGTTCCCTATCGTTTTGCGTCGTCGATGTTTTTGGCGCCCACGGTCGCGCCGCCGGCAACGGCGGCTTTCACGGCGTCGGCGTTGATCGCGCTCGGCGGGTTGCCGGCATGCGGGCCGAGGCCCAGCGCGGCGGTCAGGTTGTCCACCGCCAGCTGCACCATCGCCCGGCGCGTGGCCCGGCTGGCACTGCCGATATGCGGGGTCAGCACGATGTTGTGCAGGGCCAGCAGTTCCGGGCGTACCGTGGGCTCGCCTTCGAACACGTCCAGCCCGGCCGCTGCCAGGCGACCGTTGGCCAGGGCATTGGCCAGCGCGAGCTCGTCGACGATGCCACCGCGGGCGATGTTGACCAGGGTGGCGCTCGGCTTCATTTTCGCCAGCGCGTCCGCATCGATGATGTGGTGCGAGGAGGCGTTGTAGGGCAGCACCAGTACCAGGTGGTCGACCTGGGTGAGCAGGGTCTCCAGGTCCACGTACTGCGCGCCGACCTCGGCCTCGGTGGCCTCGGGCAGCCGCGAGCGGTTGTGGTACAGCACGCGCATGCCGAAGCCGAGCGCACCGCGCCGGGCGATGCCCTGCCCGATCCGGCCCATGCCCAGGATGCCCAACGTGCTGCCGTGGATGTCGGCGCCGAGCATGGTCTGGAACGACCACTGGCCCCACTGGCCCTCGCGCAGCCAGCGTTCGGACTCGGTGATGCGCCGGGCGGTGGCCATCAGCAGCGCGAAGCCGAGGTCGGCGGTGGTTTCGGTCAACACGTCCGGGGTATTGCTGGCGAGGATACCGGCGGCACTGAGCGCCTCGACATCCAGGTTGTTGTAGCCGACGCCGACGTTGGCGATCGCGCGCAGCTGCGGCGCATTGGCAATCTCGGCCGCGCCGATGCGTTCGTTGAGGGTGATCAGCGCGCCGTCCACGCCTGCCAGCCGCTCGGCCAGCTGCTGCGGCGTGTAGCGGGTGACCTCGGCGGCCATGTCCAGGTCGACATGCTGCCCGAGCTGTTCGACGACGTCATCGAACAGCGGCTGGCTGACCCAGACCCGGGGACGCCGATCAACCATCGACCGTGCCCGGAATGCGCGGGGTGATGTCGCCGACATCGCCACACTGGGCGCGGTGGCGCAGCGCCTGGTCCATCAGCACCAGCGCCATCATCGCCTCGGCGATGGGCGTGGCGCGGATGCCCACGCAGGGATCGTGGCGACCGGTGGTGATCACCTCGACCGCGTTGCCGTCGGCGTCCACGGTCGCGCCGGGCAGGCGCAGGCTGGAGGTCGGCTTGAGCACGATCGAGGCGGTGACCTGCTGGCCGGTGGAGATGCCACCGAGGATGCCACCGGCATGGTTGCTGGCAAAGCCCTCGGGGGTGATCAGGTCGCGGTGTTCGGTGCCCCGCTGGGTGACGCTGGCAAAGCCGTCGCCGATCTCCACGCCCTTGACCGCGTTGATGCTCATCAGCGCGGCGGCCAGTTCGCCGTCTAGCTTGCCGTAGATCGGCTCGCCCCAGCCCGGCGGCACGCCATCGGCGACCACGTTGACGCGCGCGCCAACCGAGTCACCGGACTTGCGCAGCGCATCCATGTAGCTCTCCAGCGCCGGCACCTGTTCGGCGACCGGCCAGAAGAACGGGTTGTCTTCCACCGCCGACCAGTCGTGCCCGGTCGGGGTGATCTCGCCCAGCTGCGAAAGGTAGCCGCGCACGGTCACACCGAAGCGCTGCTGCAGCCACTTCTTGGCAATGACGCCCGCAGCCACGCGCATGGTGGTTTCGCGCGCGGACGAGCGGCCGCCACCGCGCGGGTCGCGGATGCCGTACTTCTGCCAGTAGCTGTAGTCGGCGTGGCCCGGGCGGAACTGCTGGGCGATGTTGGTGTAGTCCTTGCTGCGCTGGTCGGTGTTGCAGATCAGCAGCGCGATCGGGGTGCCGGTGGTACGCCCTTCGTACACGCCGGACAGGATCTCGATATCGTCGGTCTCGCGTCGCGCCGAGGTGTGCCGGCTCTTGCCGGTGGCGCGGCGCTGCAGGTCGTGGGCGAATTCGTCGGCAGTGATGTCCAGCCCCGGCGGGCAGCCATCGATCACGCAGCCGATCGCCGGACCGTGCGATTCGCCGAAGGTGGTGACGGTCAGCAGTCTGCCGAAGCTGTTGGAACTCACGGCCGCTGCGCTGCCAGTTCGGTGATGCGGGCGCTGTGGGCGATCAGTTCACGGCATTCGACGGCGAAGATGCCCATCTGGCCAACCTTGAATTCGACCCAGGCAAAATCGACTTCCGGCAGCAGCTTGATCAGGTGCTGCTCGGATTCGCCCACTTCGCAGATCAGCAGACCGTCTTCGCTGAGGTGCAGCGGGGCGTCGCGCAGGATCTTGAGCACCAGGTCCAGGCCATCATCACCCGCACGCAGGCCCATTTCCGGCTCGTAGGAGTATTCCTTCGGCAGGGCATCGGTTTCGTCATTGGTGACGTAGGGCGGGTTGGTGACGATGAGGTCGTAATGGCGGCCGGTGAGGCCGTTGAACAGGTCGGACTTGAGCAGGGTGACGTTGTGCGCCTGCAGGCGTTCCTTGTTCTCATGCGCCAGCGCCAGGGCGTCGTCGCTGAGGTCCACGCCGTCCACTTCCCAGTTGGGGTAGTAGTGGCCCATGGCGATGGCGATGCAGCCCGAGCCGGTGCACAGGTCGAGGGCGCGATGGACATCGCGGCCGGCGAGCCACGGCTCGAAACCGGTTTCGATGAGTTCGGCGATGGGCGAGCGCGGCACGAGGGCGCGGCTGTCGCTCTTGAAGCTGAGGCCGGCGAACCAGGCTTCACCGGTGAGGTAGGCGGCCGGGAGGCGTTCGGTGATGCGGCGTTCGAACAGGGCCAGGACCTCGGCCTTCTCCGGGGTGGTCACGCGCGCGGCGCCGTAGGCCGGGCCGAGGTCGTGCGGCAGGTGCAGGCTGTGCAGGACCAGCTGGGTGGCTTCGTCCAGGGCGTTGTCGTAGCTGTGCCCGAAGGTCAGCCCGGCGGCGTTGAAACGGCTGGTGCCGTAGCGGATCAGGTCGATGATCGTATGGAGTTCGGCGGCCGTTTCGGCAGTCATGGCAAGGCAACAGACAAAGTGGCCCCCGATTATAGGCGACCCCATGCCCCCCGGCATCCGTTGCAGTCGAAAGTGGTTGTGTTGGGGGTTGGGGCATTGGAGACCTGAAGCAGGGTCAAGGTCAACGTCCACGGCGGTGCCGTGTTGTCTGCTGGCCGGGTCGGTGGGGGTGGGTTGGCGGGGCACGCTGCAAGT